>CBDCRU010000002.1:0-1907500 GCA_965221115.1 Alphaproteobacteria bacterium
ACGACGGAATTCGTGACCGCCGGCCGATTCCGCTGGACTGACGATGGAGCCGGTGGGGTCGGCCGGTTCGTGTACGGCCGGACCTACCGGGCACGGGCCGATGCGGTCGAGCTCGATCCGGTCGAACTGCGTCTCTCCGGGAGAATCTACGAGACGGCCCGTATGGACGGGTTCTTCGGCGCCATCCGGGATTCGATGCCGGATTACTGGGGACGGCGAGTAATCGAGCGCAACGCCGGCCTGGAGGATCTTGCCGAGTTCGACTACCTGATGCAGGGACCGGACGATCGTGCCGGTGCTCTGGGCTTCGGGACCGATGCAGCGCCTCCCGAGACGCGCCGCCGGTTCAATCGAACGCTGGACCTCGCAAGACTCCAGCACGCGGCCGATGCGATCTTCGAGCAGGATCCGGCCCAAGGGGGATCTGCCAGGGTTCGTGCCGAGGAACTGCTGCTGCTCGGCACCTCGATGGGTGGCGCCCGTCCCAAGGCTGTGGTGGAGGACGATGACAATCTTTGGATCGCCAAGTTCGGCCGCAATGACGACCGCTGGAACCATCCGCGCATCGAGCATGGCATGCTCGAACTTGCGCGGGCCTGTGGCCTGGATGTCGCGCACAGCCGTGTCGCAACCGTAGGTGGACGTGACGTCTTGCTGGTGCGCCGGTTCGACCGGGATCGCACGGAGGCAGGCTATCGCCGGCACCGGATGGTGAGCGCCATGACGTTGATGCAAGTCGGCAACAATCTCGAAAACTACCGGGACTGGTCCTATCTCCTGCTCGCCGACGAGATCCGCCGTGCAAGCGCCAGGCCCGAAGACGATCTGCGCGAACTGTTCGCCCGGATGTGCTTCAGCGCGGCGGTCTCCAACACGGACGACCATCCCCGCAATCATGCGATGATCGCCTGGGGGCACCGGTGGGGCCTGAGCCCGGCTTACGATCTGATGCCTTCGCCATTGGTGGCGCTGGAGCGGCGCGATCTCGCGATGACCTGCGGGCGCTTCGGGCGCTACGCGAACAAGACCAACCTGCTGAGCAGTCATGGACGGTTCCTGCTAGACCAGGCCGAGGCCGAGGCTGTGTTCGAACGGATCGTGAGTACCGTGCGGGGCCGGTGGCGTTCCGCCATGAAGCGAGCAGGAGCGAGCGAGCGCGACTGCGCGTCGGTCGCATCGGCCTTCCTCTATGAAGGGTTGTTCTACACGAACATTCCTCGGGGTACGTGACCCACGTGCAAGATTTTTAACAGGGTCGTTCGCCTTCGATGACGATGCGTCTCAGGTGGCGGCGGTGGCCCGGGTAGTCGCTATGGGCGTAGTGGAGGCAGCAGCGGTTGTCCCAGATCGCCAGGGACTTCGGTTTCCAGCTCAGGCGGCAGGTGAATTCGGGAGTGATGGAGTGCCTCCAGAGACGGCGCAGCAACGGCAGGCTCTCCTGCTGTGACCTTCCCTCGAAGCGGGCGGTGAAGGCGTCATTGGTGTAGAGCGCCTTGCGGCCCGTGACCGGGTGCGTGCGGCAGATCGGGTGCAGGACCTCGTTGAACAGGTCTTCGGAATAGAAAATGGGCGTCGCCGTGTTGCTCATCACTTCCTCGTCGATCGCACTGGTGCCATACCCCAGCGCCGAGGAATTGACACAGCGGACGCAAGCGAGTTCGGTCTTCAGCGCTTCATCCAGCGTTTCCCAGGCGAGGTACTGGTTGGAGAAGGCCGTGTCCCCTCCAACCGGCGGACAGGCGATGGCGTAGGCCATGGTGTACTTTGGCGGACGCTCGAAGTTGCATGAATCCGAATGCCAGCTGCCGCCGAAGGCATACTTGTCCTGAGGCGCCTGGATGAGTTCGGTGATCTCCGGATAGCCCTCCATCTTCTTCGCGTAGGGCCACGGAAACGGCGTTCCGAGACGTCGCGCCAGAGCTACCTGGTCCGATGGTTCGAGATCCTGGTCGCGAACCATGAGGGCGATGTGATCGATGAGCGCCTGTTCGAGTTCACCGATCGCCTCGTCGGAGGCGTCCGCCAGATCGATGCCCTCGATGACCGCACCGATCGCGCCGGTGGCCGGGGTCACGGTGAAGTGACGGTATGTCCTGGGAGCAAACTGCGGCGCATGGGATACCGCTGCCTGGTAGGAGAATGTGGCGACGTAGTCTGCCATGACGCCTCCGTCATCATCGCGAACCGGGGCCCACTATAGGCGCGCCAGACGCCGTGCTCCATGGCTGGGGCGTTGGCCTCGCGCCGCTCGATTGGCCCGCGATTTCGTGGCGTCTATACTGTCGTCTTCTCAGGGTTCCCGGGAGTGTGGTTGCGGTCATGGACGACATCTCCAGGCACACCTTGGACCCCGCCTCCCTCACCACACCGCTTGATGCGGCGCGTGAGGTTCTGAGCGAAGCGGCGTCGTGCCTCGATGCGGCGGCAGGCGCCCTCGGACCCGACTTCCTTGCCACCGCCGAGGCGCTCGGCGCGGCCGAGAGCCGCACGGTGGTGCTCGGTGTCGGAAAATCCGGTCATATCGGCACGAAATTCGTCGCCAGCCTGGTGTCGACCGGCCATCGCGCCGCCTTCATCCATCCCCAGGAAGCGCTTCACGGCGATCTCGGGCAGGCGCGAGACGCGACTCTCGCCGTGCTGCTCACCCATTCGGGCGCGACCGACGAACTGCGCATCCTCACCCCCTACCTGAAGGATTTCGGTGTGCGCATTGCCACCATCACGGCCTTCAGGGACTGTCTCCTCGCCGAGCACAGCGACTGGGTGATCGAGACCAGGGTCACCGACGAGGCCGGACTGCACCGCCTGGCGCCCACCTCGTCTTCGACCACCACGCTGTCGCTCTGCGATGCGCTGATGATCGCCAGCCTCACCATTCGCGGGTTCACTCCCGAACAGTTCCGTGGCCTTCATCCGGGAGGCCTTCTCGGCCGCGGCCTGATGACGGTGCGCGACGTCATGCTGGAAGCCTCCACACTGCCCTGGGTGAAGCCCACCTCCTCGATCTGGGAGGTTCTCGATGTCATCACGACCGGCGCCCGCGGCTTTGCCGTGGTCTGCGAGGCGGACCCCGCCACCCTGCCGCCGGTCGGCTCGGTCGGCGTCATCTCCGATGGCGACATCCGCCGGGCGCTTGCCGACCGCACCGGCTTTGACGCCCTCATCGCGGACTCCATCATGACCGCCTCGCCCATGGCGATCGCAAGCGATGCGCTGATGTTCGATGCCCTGCGGCTGATGGAAGAAAACCGCTTCACCTTCCTCGTGTGCGAGGATGAAGGCCGCCTCCAGGGTGCCGTTCACATGCACGAGATTCTGGCGCGTGATCTCGGCGTTCCGGTGCGCGGCGACCGCCTGCCCTGACGAGCGGGTCAGTCGTTCTCGGTTTCCTTGGCCTGCTCCTGCCGGGCGAGGGCGTGCTGGCGAAAGAGTCCGACGAAGTCGACCGGCTCCATGAGGAGCGGCGGGAATCCGCCATCGCGCACGACATCGGCAATGATTCGCCTAGCGAAGGGGAAGAGCATCCTCGGGCCCTCGATCAGGAGCATCGGCGCCCGTGCCTGGTCATCGACATCGGCCATCGAGAACACACCCCGGTAGTCGAGCTCGACCAGGAACCAGGGCTCCTCATCCTTTGTCGCATTGACCGTGATCCTCAACGCGACCTCGTAGAACGCCTCCTGGAGCTGGCGCGAGTCGATGTTGAGGTTGACCTCGACCTCGGGCTTGTTGTCAGCCGCCGCGGCAACGCTCGCCGCACCCCGCGGGCTCTCGAAAGAGAGATCCTGCAGGAACTGCGTGTGCAGCCGAAGCTTGGCCTGTACCCGTTCCGCGGCAGCGGTTTCCTCAGCCATGCATGGATGCTCCCCGTTGAGGCAAGAGCCCGTTCATAGCCGATTGTCGGCTGGAGGGCGACATGGGTTGTGCGGGGTTGGGGGTGACGCACTTCAATCCCAAGGGGTGCGGGGCGCTGCCCGGTGGGCCGCACGCTTCCCTTCAGGGTGTCCGCATTGATGCCCGCAATTGGTGAAACACGCTTTCAGCCGGAAGTCCCGGTGATGTAGTGTTCGAGCCCGAACTCAACCCTGGGAGGGCAGTGTGAGCGCGTACGCGAATCTTGAAGGGCGCATGGCACGGCGCGAGGTCATCCTGCTCGACGGCGCCATCGGTACCAGGCTCCAGAGCATGGGTGTGCCCATGTCCGGGCTGGCCTGGGCGGCAGCGGCGCTGGAGACCCATCCCTTCACCGTGCGCCGCATGCACGAAGAGTACATCGCTGCCGGAGTCGACATCATCACCACCAACACCTACGCATCGGCACGCCACAACCTTGAGCCCATCGGTCTCGGCGACAAGGTTGTCGAACTCAACCTGCGCGCCGTCATGCTGGCCGAGGACGCCCGCGACAGGAAGGCGGGGGACCGTCCGGTTCTGATTGCCGGTTCCGTGGCGAATTTCGGCCTGAGGGTCGCCAGCGAGGGAGATTACGAAGCGCGCCGCAGCGAGACCTCCGAGGCCCAGGCCCAGGCAAATCTCCACCAGCAGGCCGAGATACTGGCCGAGGCCGGAGTCGACTTCCTGATCGCCGAATCGACCGGCGGCAATATTCATCGCAAGTGGGTTGTCGAGGCCTGTCTGGCGACTGGCCTGCCCGTGTGGCCCGGTTTCATGGTCAGGCAGGACAAGGGCGATGAGACGCCCAGGCTCGGCTACACATCGCCCCAGACCATCGCCGAAGGTTTCGACGAGGTGATGGCGCTTGGCGGCGACGTGGTCTGCCTCTTCCACTCGGCCATCAGTGCGACCGACGCGGCTCTCGACGTCGTGCGCGACAGGTGGAAGGGGCCAATCTGCGTCTATCCCGAGGCCGAGCGCATGGACTATGTCGACACCTACCGCGACAGGAACGCGGCGACACCGGTCTCGCCGGACGATTTCGTGGCGTGGGCCACGGGTTGCGTCGAGGCCGGCGTGCAGGTGGTGGGAGGTTGCTGCGGCATCGAGATCGAGCACATCCGGCCGCTCCGCGACGCACTGCCGACACATCTGCCCTGACGACGAACTCGACGCTCTCCCTGGAGGAACGCAAGCACCTGGAAATCACTGAAGACCAAGAGGATGCTGCCAGTATCGAAGGCAGCCTCGCCATGTGACGTCGTTTCCGTGAGTGCGGAGACCTCGCGACCTGACACCAAGACTCTTCGTCCTTCGCCAGCTACCGCAAGGGGTTGACGATCTGAAGCCCTCGGAAATCGCGTTCGTTATCCGTCACAACCACGCAGTCGTTCACCTCCGCCACAGCTGCGAGGATCATGTCGAGAGCGCTGCGCGGGCGACCCTCCGCCTTGCCTTCGGCCATCAAGCGGGCCCAGATCAGACCGGCCTTGTCGTCAAATGACAGTATGCGCCCCGCAAAGAGCGCTTGAGGTCCTTCTCCGCCTGCAAACCAGGCTTCGAGGCCGTCCCTCTTCCTGCCGCTGGGCATTTCGAGAATGCCGCGCCGAATCTCGGCAACAGTCAGTGAGGAAACAAACAGGTCTTCGTCGCGCTGGCCGGCCATCCACTCGATCAGGTGCTCGGATGGTTGCGGCTTGACAGCGTTGCTGATGATGTTGGTGTCGAGGAGATATCGCGTCAAAGATCGACCCTGCGTCCTTCAATCCGCGGCCGCGACAGGTCGAGATCGGCACCGACCAACGGCGAGCGGCGGAGCGCTGCCAGAATCCCGCCAGGCTTTCGCGGACCATCCGCAACCAGCGCCTTGACCGCAGCTCGTGCCCGATCCGCCTCCGGCCCATCTTCGGCCAGGCGACGCGCAAGTGTGCGCAGCATTTCCCGGTCGGTTTCGAGCGCCATGACCTCAAACCGCTTGAAGCCACGCTGTTCCAGACGCGCTCGGTAGTTCCTGGTCGCCCTTTGCTGTGCTGCGTTGGTCACGGTCGGCCTCCAATCTATAGCTGGACATATATACCAGATCTGTTTTCCCGGCAAGCGAGAACAGGAACCCAGCCGGCGGGCAGAACGTCATGACCGTCAGGAATCGTGTCTGCGGCGCGACCCCTGAATTGCGGCCTGCAGAATTCATGCGCCGACCGCGCCGACGCTACGATCGCGCACACCTCCTTGGACCGCCTTGTTCAGCCGGAGGATATCGCCCACGCCTGCCTGTTTCTGCTCTCGGACAAGGCGTCGTTCATCACCGGCATCGACATGGTCGTCGATGGAGCGATCATGGCCAAGCTCTTGCCGGGAGCGCTCACGGCGGTCACGAGATGAAGGCTGCGAACAAGAGCCCGCTCAGGATCGCGCCGGCGATGCCGAAGCAGAGGTAGGCGGCGAACACCTGCCGGCGCACGATCGACCACACGGCTACCATGGCCGGGATGCAGCTCACCGCGCCTGCCACCATGAACGCCATGGCGGCGCCCGGACCCATGCCCTGCTCCATGAGGCCGGAGACGAGCGCGGGCGCGGCGTAGCCGTTGAGGTAGGCGGGCGCACCCACCAGCGCGCCCATCACGATAGGCCACAGTCCTTCCCCGCCGACGACGCCGGCGATCATCTCGGCCGGCACGTAGGTGACGAGCAGGCCCTCGATCAGATAGGCCAGCACGAGCCATTTCACGAGGAAGCACGCATTCGCGGTCCCTTCGGTGCGGAATGCGGCCCGCCGGGCCGGCTCCCGCCAGAAGCGCCAGACCGGTTCACCCTCTTCCAACCCGCTGGAGGTTCCGCAGCTTCCCCCGCCCGCGCCTGGGCGGAGCGGTTCGGCGAAGGCGCCGCGCGAGACGAGCAGGCGCGCCCCGAAGCCACCGAAGAGCCCGAGCGCCACCGCCGCAGCGGCCTTGCCCACCGCGAAGTCCCAGCCGAGCGCGCCGGCGGTGATGAGCATGCTGGAGGGATCGATGAGCGGCGATGACAGCCAGAACGCCATGATCGCCGAGAGAGGAACGCCCACGGCAAGCAGTCCGGCGACAAGAGGAATGACCTCGCACGAGCAGAATGGCGCGAGCCCGCCGATGAGCGCCGCGAGCACGATCATGCGCGTCTCGCGGCCTTCGAAGGCGTGGGGGACGAGCGCAGTGGCCCCTGTCGCCTTCAGGGCCGCAATGAGCACGACGGCTGCGGCAATGTAGGGCAGGGTTCCGGCAAACGCTTCGGCAGCGATGAGGAGGATGTCCACGACGTTCGCCGCATCCAGCAGCGCGACCGCAACTGGGATGAGGAGGATCAACGTCCAGGCGGACAGCGAGCCCCGCGCGCCCGTGTGGAGGACGTGGACACTGCGAAGAACGAGCGCGGTCACTTCGCCTGTCCTTCCAGCGCAGCCCATGCGGCAAGAGCCTCGGGCGAGGGCCTGGCGTCGGCGCAGCACGCTTCCAGCAGGAAGGCGGCGAGGGCTTCGATGCGTCGATAGGCGGCGCGGTTGATGACAGTGCGGCCTCGGCGCTCCTGATCAACCAGTCCGCCCGCAGCGAGAAATCCCAGATGGTGAGCCAGAGTGGAGGCCGGGATGGCCGTGCGCTCCTGTATCTCGCCCACGGTCAGCCCGTTGACGCCGGCGCGCACCAGCAGCCGCAGCACCATGAGCCTCGGCTCGGAGCCGCAGGCAGCGAATCCCTGTGCCGCTTCCTCCAGCACCAAGGCAGCAAGGAACGGCCCGTGATCATGTTGCTTCATATCCATATAACTAGTTTTGTAGTTCTCTTGTCGAATGTCAAGGACTGCTCTGCTTTAGGAATCCATGCAGTCTGCGGTTTTCGGAAGTCATGAGAGCGCGTCCGACTTTGACGGACGCGTGACAGGCCACGACTGCGGCGCAGGGTCCGGCCTCTTCCCGGAAGGGCCGAGCGATCCAGGAGGCGTCAGTCGGGGCGGGAGAGGCCCAGGCGCTCGTGCCACGCGGCCAGCGATTCCTCCGGGTAGCCGTCGAACTGCCGGTCCCTCGGCCCGATGCGGGCTTCGACCCAGGAGGGCTTGTCCGCGAGCATCAGGTGAGTGCGTTCGGGAGGGACGGGGAGCTCAGTGTCGATGGCGGAGGCAAGGGGATGCACGAGGTCCGGCCAGCGCGGATCCCACAGCCACAGCGATGTGCCGCAAAGAGCGCAGAAGCTGCGCTGGGCCGGACTGATCTCCTCGCGCATCACCGCGTTATAGACGCTGCGATGCTCTTCCCCCTCGACCTCCAGACTCTCGTAGTCCGCGCCGAGGTTGATCGCGTAGCCCCCGCCGCCGCCGGTCTTTCGACAGATGCTGCAGTAGCAGAGGTTGAAGGGATAGGGGTGGGCGGAACGGACGCGGAACCGGATGGCGCCGCAGTGGCACGAACCTTCCAGCTGCATGACGGCATTCCCTCGCTTCGGCTTCCCGTCACTCTCCGTCATCGGCAAGGGTCGGGGCAAGCGGCCACGTTCATTTCGGATCGTGGAATTCAGGAACGGTCGAGGCGGCCCTTCGGGGGGTCGTCGACGGGCTCCCACTCGCCTTCGATGGTGCGGCTGCCGGGACGCGACTGCGCGGCGGCGACGTGGATGAAGCGGCCGAGAGCAAGGGCGAGGATGGCGCGGAACGGGGGCAGGAGGAGCAGGAACCCCGCCGCGTCGCTGAAGAAACCCGGGACCAGAAGCATCACGCCGGCGACGAGAATGCAGGCGCCGGCGAACATGTCGCCCAGCGGCAATCCACCCTGGCGCAGGGTGGTGCGCACCCTTTCGAGCGTCGATCGGCCCTGGTGGCGCACGATGGCCGCGCCGGCAACGGCCGTCGCGACACAAAGCGCGACCGTCCACCAGGCGCCGACGAAACCGCCGACCTCGACGAGCAGCCACACCTCGACGAGGGGAAGGCCGATGAAGAGGGCGAGGAGAAGGATGGGCATGGCGTTCATCTATAGGGGTGTTGGCCCGATCGCGCCACTGGCGACTCGACCCCGGCGCAGCAAGGGACTAGATTGCGAGGGAGGCGGCATCGCGCATGTTGCCGGACGACGATTCGACGTGGCGGGCGGACTCGTGGACATTCTGATCTTCGCCGTGCTGGCGGCAGTGATCTTCTTCAAACTGTTCAATGTCCTTGGGCGGCGAACCGGGAACGAACAGCCGCCGCCAGCGCCGATGCCCGGTCCGGTCGCCGACAACGATGATCAGGGAACCGTACTGCCCTTCAGGCGCGAGGAAAAGGACGACGCCGAGGCCGACGGTTCGGGAGATCCCCTCGCCCAGGGTCTCGACAGGATCAGGCGCGCCGATCGCGGCTTCAACGTGGACGAGTTCCACGCCGGGGCGCGCCAGGCGTTCGGCATGATCCTCGATGCCTTCCACAAGGGCGATCTCGAACCTGTCCGGGGGTTCCTCGACGACGAGGTCCATCGCAGTTTCAGCCAGGCCATTGACGATCGCGACCAGCACGGCACGATGCGGCAGATCGAATTGGTGGCCATCGTCGACTGCGAAGCCATTGAAGCCGTCATGAGCGGCCGCCAGGCAAGCGTCACGGTGCGCTTCCGCTCCAACCAGATCGACGTGGTCAAGGACAGCGAGAACCGCATCATCGCCGGAGATCCGACGAGCACCATCGAGGTGACGGATATCTGGACATTCTCCCGCGACACCCGTGCACGCGATCCCAACTGGCTGCTGGTCGCCACCCGCAGCCCCGCCTGACGTGGCGGGCTTATGCCGGCTGGCCATTCCGGCGCTCCTTGGTCTCATGCTCGCCGCGACCGGGTGTGACCACGGCCGAGAGCGCCCTTCGGCCTTCGGCCTCCAGGATGCGCACTTTGCCGACATCCCGGGCTGGAACGAGGACGACCACGCGGAGGCCTTTGCCGCCTTCGTGATCTCCTGTGAGGCCATCGAACGGCAGGACCCGGACATCCCCCTTGGTCGCAAGCCCGCCATGGCGACCGTGTCACTGTGGCAGGAACGATGCCGGTTGGCCCGCAACACCGCCGGCAGCGGCGCGAAGGCCTTCTTCGAGACCTGGTTCCGGCCCTGGCGCGTGACCGGGTCCGGCGGAAGCCTCTTCACCGGGTACTTCGAACCCCTCCTCGCGGGTTCAAGGACAAGGACCGGGCCCTGGCTCTGGCCGATCTACCGGAAGCCGGACGGTCTGTCGCCGCTTCCCGACCGCGCCGCCATCGATGCCGGCGCCCTTGACGGCATGGGTCTCGAGCTCCTCTGGGTCGACGACCCTGTCGATGCCTTCTTCCTGCATGTCCAGGGAAGCGGCAGGGTGCGCCTCGAGGACGGCAGCGAGGTCCTTCTCGGATACGCCGGTGGCAACGGCCACCCCTATACGTCGATCGGCAAGGAACTCATCCGGCGCGGCGAGATCGCGGCCGACGACATCTCCATGGCGTCGATCCGGGCCTGGCTTGCCTCCCGTCCGGACGAGGCGGCCGGCCTCCTCGCTCTCAACCGCAGCTATGTCTTCTTCCGCGAGCTCGAGGGCGAGGGACCGGTGGGGGCCCAGGGAGTACCCCTGACGCCAGGGCGCAGTCTCGCCGTGGACGACGCCTTCTTCGCCTACGGGGTGCCTCTTTGGCTGGAGACGACCCTGCCCGACGGCGCGCCGTGGCAGCGCCTCATGATCGCCCAGGACACCGGCAGCGCCATTACCGGCGCGGTGCGCGGCGACATCTTCTTCGGCGCAGGCGACTGGGCTGCCCGGATGGCCGGCGCCATGAAATCGTCAGGACGTGCCTGGGTCCTGCTGCCGGCGACCATCGCGGTCTCGCTGATGGCCTCTGCCGAACCATGACGCCGACCCGACCCCGCGTGGCGCTTCTCGTCACCTGTCTCGTCGATCTCTTCCGTCCGTCGGTCGGATTTGCCGCGGTGCGCCTGCTCGAGGATGCCGGGTGCGAGGTCGAGGTCCCGGCGCAATCGTGCTGCGGGCAGCCGGCCTACAATTCAGGCGAGCGGCACCTTGCCATGAAGGTCGCCCGGACCATGCTCGATGCGCTGGAAGACCATGACTACGTGGTGGCGCCCTCGGGCTCGTGCGCCGGCATGGTGATGCGGCACTACCCCACCCTCTTTGCCGGAACCCGTGACGAGGAGCGTGCCCGTGCCCTCAGCCAGCGCACCTTCGAACTCACCCGATTTCTCGTCGAGGTCCGGGGCGTCACGATGACGGGAAGCCGCTTCGAAGGGACGGTCACCTGGCACGATTCATGCTCGTGCCTGCGCGAGTCCGGCACCCGGGAGGCCCCGAGGACCCTGCTCGCGGCCGTCGAGGGCGCGGTCCTCAAGGAGGCGAAGGACCGGGAGGTCTGTTGCGGATTCGGTGGCACCTTCTGCGTCAAGTACCCCGCCATCTCCACCGCCATGGCGAGGGACAAGGCGGCGAGTCTCGAGGAAACGGGCGCCGATACGGTTCTCTCGGCCGATCTCGGTTGCCTGCTCAACATTGCCGGGATTCTGCGCCGCCAGGGTTCGCGCATGAAGGTGCGTCACGTGGCGGAGGTGCTGGCGAATGACACGGCAGGACCTGCCATCGGCGAGGCGAAGCCGTGACGCTCCACCGGCTTGCAAGCGAACGGTTTCGCGAAGGCGCCGACGAGGCGCTCGCGGATGACCAGCTGCAGGCCAATCTCGCCAAGCTCAGGGGCAACTTCCTGGCGCGGCGGGCCCGGGCCCGGGACTCGCTTCCGGAGTTCGACGCCCTTGTCGACGAAGCGGTCGGCATCAAGAACCACGTCCTCGATCACCTCGATACCTATCTCGTCGCCTTCGAGGAGGCCGTCAAGGCTTCGGGGGGCCGTGTCCACTGGGCGCGTGACGACGCCGAGGCACGCCGGATCGTGCTGAAGATCTGCCGGGACGCCGGGGCATCGACCGTCACCAAGGGCAAGACCATGGTGAGCGAGGAGATCGGTCTCAATGCCTGGCTCGAACAGGCCGGCATCGAGGCGGTGGAGACCGATCTTGGCGAATACATCGTGCAGCTCGCCGGCGAGGCTCCCAGCCACATCATCGCCCCCGCCATTCACAAGAACCGGCGCCAGATCAGCGCCCTCTTCAACCACCATCACGAGGACCTCCCCGACCGCGAAGCCGACGACCTCGACGGCCTTCTCGCCGATGCGAGGCAGATGCTGCGCGGCCGCTTCCTGGCGGCCGACGTCGGAATCACCGGCGCCAACTTCCTGATCGCCGAAACCGGCCAGACGGTGATCGTGACCAACGAGGGCAACGGCGACCTCACCCAGCTTCTCTCAGGTGTCCACGTGGTGCTGGCAGGGATCGAGAAGATCGTCCCGACCCTCGAGGACGCCTCCACCCTGTTGCGCCTGCTTGCCCGTTCGGCGACCGGCCAGGACATGACGTCCTACACGACCTTCTCCGCCGGACCCCGGCGCCACGAGGATCATGACGGTCCCGAGGCTTTTCACGTCGTCCTGGTCGACAACGGGCGCACGGGTCTCCTTGGCGGGCCGAACCGCGATCTCCTGCGCTGCATCCGTTGCGGGTGCTGTCTCAATGCCTGCCCGGTCTATGCCAAGGTTGGCGGGCATGCCTACGGCTCTCCCTACTCCGGTCCGATCGGCGCGGCGCTGACACCGTCCCTCGCCGGACTCGCGCGGACCTCGCACCTCCCCAACGCCTCGTCGTTGTGCGGACGCTGCGAGGAAGTCTGCCCGATGAGGATCCCCGTGCCCGGTATCCTGCGCCGCCTGCGCGACGAGGAGGCGCAGCGCGGCGCATCACCGCCGGTCATGCGCACCGGACTTCAGCTGTGGTCCGCGATCGCCTCCCGGCCATGGCTCTATCGCCCGCTCACGTCGCTGACGACACGCATCCTCGCCGCCATGGGACGCCGCCGGGGACACCTGCCGCATCTGCCCTTCACGCGGGCGTGGACACGCACGAGAGACCTTGCGAGCCCGGCCGGCGCCACCTTCCAGAGCCGGTGGGAAGCAGGCAAACGTCCATGAGTGATGCCCGCCAGTTCATCCTGTCGCGCATCCGCGAGGCGCGCCCGGCCGGCCGGGATGACGATGCAGCGGCACGGCTCAGGGAGCACCGGCGCAATCTGCAACCCGAGTGCGCGCTCACTCCGGGTGCCGATCTCGTCGACGTCTTCACCCGCAAGGCCGAGGCCGTGCAGGCGAGCGTGGTGCGTGTGACGAACCTCGCCGACGTGCCGTCGGAGGTGTCCCGCTACCTGCGCCAGCGCAATCTTCCTGCACACGTCGCCGTCGCTCCCCATGACGATCTCGCGACCATGGACTGGGCAGCGACGGCGATCACCGCCGAACGGCGCAAACCCGTCGACAGCGATCACTGCGGGGTCAACCGGGCCTTCTGCGCGGTCGCCGAAACAGGCACGCTCATCATGGCCTCGGGCCCCGACAGCCCTTCCACGATGAACTTTCTCCCCGAAACGCATGTTGCCGTCCTGAAGGAAAGCGATATAGTCGGCGCCGCCGAGGACGTCTGGGACCGGCTGAGAGCCTCCGGCCGTGCCTCGGCAGGGTCCCTGCCCCGTACCGTCAACATGATCACCGGCGTCAGCCGTACCGGTGACATCGAACAGACCATCCAGACCGGCGTGCACGGGCCGCGACACCTTCACATTGTTCTTGTGAAGGAGACGTGACAGCCGTCGGAGGCGCGCCTTCATGCCCGGAATCGACGACCTTCTGGCCTCTGTCACCAGTGCCGCCGCACGGCCTTTTTCGGATGCCGTGACCTTGCCCCGCGAGGCCTACGTCGATCCGGACTTCGCTGCCCTCGAGACCCGACGGCTGTTCCTCGGAGACTGGGTCTGCGTCGGCCGCCTGGACGAGATTCCGGAGCCCGGCGACTACATCACCCACCGTATCGTCGACACCCCCGTGGCCGTGATCCGCCAGCGGGACGTCTCCCTTGCCGCCCTGGTCACCATCTGCCGCCACCGCGGCGCCGGACTTCTCGAGGGGTGCGGTCACGCCGACCGGATCGTCTGCCCCTACCACGCCTGGACCTACGATCTCACGGGGGGCCTGCTTGGAGCGCCGTTCAGCGGAGACAGGGTCGATCTTTCGTCCATTTCGCTGCCGCGAGCGCGGACCGACATCTGGGAGGGGTGGATCTACGTCACGCTCGATGATGACGTGGCGCCGCTGTCGTCGAGGCTTGGCAGCCTGTCGTCGCGGATCGCCCCATGGTATCCGGCTGACCACGTCATGGTGTGGCGCGCCAACGAGATCTGGGCCTGCAACTGGAAGACGCTCGCCGAGAACTTCACGGAGAGCTACCACCTCTTCTCCAGTCACCGGGAAACCCTGCAACCCTACACCCCGACCCAGGGCGTGCACTGCGAGCCGGGAGAAGCGGACTGGAACATCCACTGGATGGACACCACCCGACCGGCGGCGAAGACCCGGCCTGATGCCAGCGCCGAGGCCCGCCGGCGCTTTCCCCTCATGCACATTTATCCTTCTCACGTGGTCTCCACCAGCCTGGAGCGCGGCTTCTGGATGTCATTGCAGCCCGAGGGCGTCGATCGCGTCAGGGTGCTGTGGGGCGTGACCGCGGCACGATCCATGGTCCCGGCGGATGACGCCGGATATGCCGCCTTCCGGGATGACATCAAAAGGACATTCGATGCCGTAAATCTCGAGGACAGGCGAATCGTCGAATCGATCGCCCGCAACCTCAGGAGCGATCACTACAGGCCGGGACCCCTGTGCCCCAAGGAGAGGACCCTGTGGGAGTTCTGGCGTTATCTCGCCAGGAGGCTGGCATGAACCGCGATGATGACAACGCCCTGTGGAGCCGGGTGACGCGTTCGGTGACACCGATGAAGGACCGGTCGCCGGTCGCCGATCCGCCGGCGGAACCGCCCCGGCCGGCCGTCACCACCCGCCACTGGCAACCGACAAGGAGCACACCCCGCAAGGCGGTTGCGAGGCCGCTTGCTCCCGGTGTCGTAGACGGGCTCGACCGCCGCCAGGCGGATCGGTTCAGGCGCGGCCAGCTCACCATCGAGAATCGCCTCGATCTCCATGGATTCACCCAACGCGAGGCCCATGCCGAACTTCAGGCCTTTCTCGCCCGCTCCCAGGAACAGGGCCACCGGGTCGTCCTCCTGATCACCGGCAAGGGACAAAGGGGTCCGCTCGAGGAGCGCACCGGCGTTCTCCGCCGCCTGGTGCCCGAATGGCTGAACGAGCCCTCCATGCGCCGCCGCATCGTCGCCCTCGCCCCGGCCAGACCGCAGCACGGGGGCGACGGCGCCTACTATCTCTACCTGAAGAAACTGCGTTGACAGGCAACGTGGCGCCTTGATTGCTGAAACCGGTCACTTTGCACTGATCCTGGCGCTCCTCCTTGCCCTCCTTCAGGGGACGCTGCCGCTTGCCGGTGCGGCCCGCGGCCATGAGGCGTGGATGAGGCTGGCGACCGGCACCGCGCTCGCCCAGGCGGCCATGACGATGATCGCCTTCGCCGCCCTCACCCTTGCCTACATCCACTCGGACTTCTCTCTCGCCAACGTCTTCGAGAACTCCCATTCCCTCAAGCCAATGCTCTACAAGGTGACCGGCGTGTGGGGCAATCACGAGGGATCCCTCGTGCTGTGGGTCCTGATGCTCGCCATCTTTTCCCTCGCGGTCGCCCTTCGCGGCGGCGGCCTGCCGCTGGATACGAAGGCAAGGGTTCTCGGCGTCCTCGGCCTCATCGCCGCCGGCTTCCTCGCGTTTTCCCTCTTCACCTCCAATCCCTTCGAGCGCCTCGACCCGCCGCCCGTGGACGGGCGCGACCTCAACCCCATCCTCCAGGACCCCGGCCTCGCGTTCCATCCGCCGTTTCTCTATCTCGGCTATGTCGGCCTTTCGGTGACCTTCGCCTTTGCTGTGGCGGCCCTCATCGAGGGCAGGGTCGACCGGCGCTGGGCCCAGTGGGTGCGCCCCTTCACGCTCGCTTCATGGACCTTTCTCACCATGGGAATCGCGCTGGGAAGCTGGTGGGCCTACTACGAACTCGGATGGGGCGGATGGTGGTTCTGGGATCCGGTGGAGAATGCCTCCTTCATGCCGTGGCTGGCAGCCACCGCCCTCCTCCACTCCACGATCGTGACCGGGAAGCGGGAGGCCCTGAAGAGCTGGACCATCCTGCTGGCGATCCTCGCATTCTCGCTCAGCCTGCTCGGCACGTTCCTGGTGCGCTCCGGCGTCCTCACCTCCGTCCATGCCTTCGCTGTCGATCCGGCGCGCGGCGTCTTCATTCTCGCCATCCTGACGGCCGCCATCGGCGGCGCCCTGGCGCTCTATGCCATGCGGGCGCCGTCGCTTCGGCCGGGCGGCCTCTTCGCTCCGGTGAGCCGCGAGGGGGCGTTGGTCCTCAACAACCTCTTCCTCGCCGCAGGCTGCTTCACGGTGCTCACCGGGACCCTCTATCCCCTGCTCCTCGATGTCCTCGGCGGCGCCACCGTGTCCGTCGGACCGCCCTACTACGAGATCGTCTTCGTCCCCCTCATGGTTCCGCTTCTCATCCTCGTTGCCCTCGGCATGATGGCGCCCTGGAAACGGGCCGACCTCGCCGGCGTGCTGTCGCGCCTCAAGCTGCTGGTGCTGGTCTCGGTCGCGACCCTGGGCGTCGTGTGGTGGTGGACACTCGAGACATCGCCTCTCCCGGCCTTCGGCATCGCGCTTTCGGTCTGGATCGCCGGGTCGGTGATCCTCGAGTACGGGGAGCGAATCAGGATCTTCAGATGTCCCCTGCGGCAGAGCTGGCAGCGTGCCCGGCAACTGCCGGCGGCATCCCATGCGATGAATCTCGCCCACCTCGGTCTGGCCGTGTTTGTCGCCGGCGTGACAGCGTCGTCGGCCTGGCAGACGGAGATCATCCGCACCATGGCGGCGGGCGACCGCCAGGAGATCGCCGGGTACACGCTCGTCTTCGAGGGGGCAGAGATGGTTGCGGGACCCAACTACGATGCCGAGCGCGGGACATTCCTGGTGACGGCAGACGGCCGCCACGTCACACGCCTCGAACCGGAACGGCGCGCCTACCTCGTCCAGGCGACGCAGACGACGGAAGCCGCCATTCACACCACTCTCTTCGCCGATCTCTACGTCGTCATCGGCGACGCCGTCGGTGACGGGGCCCATGTCGTGCGCCTCTACCACAACCCCCTGGTTCCGTGGATCTGGGGCGGCGCCTTGCTGATGGCGGCAGGAGGCGCCATCGGTCTCGTCCGCCGGAGAGGGGGACCCTCATGACCGGGCGTCGCCGGCACCGGATTCTCGCAGGCGGCTGGCGCGCCATGCTGCGTGCCCTCGTTCTCCCCGGTTTGCTCATCATCGCCGCGCCGGAATCTCTCCATGCCGTGGAGCCCGACGAGATCCTCGCCGATTCGGCCATGGAGGCGCGTGCCCGCGATCTGGGGCGCGAACTGCGCTGCCTGGTTTGCCAGAACCAGTCGATCGAAGATTCCGATGCGCCTCTGGCGCGCGACCTGAGGGTGATCCTGCGCCAGCGTATCGAGGCCGGGGACAGCGACGAGGCGGCCATCGCCTGGATTGTCGAACGCTACGGCGACTACGTCCTTCTCAGGCCACCGTTGCGCGGTGATACGGTGTTGCTCTGGGGGGCACCGCTGGTGGCGCTCGTTGGCGGCGCCCTGGTGGTCTTCTTTGCCCTGCGCCGCAACCGGAGCGTCGGGACCGGGGATGCGCCATGATCCATCTGGCGCTCGCCAACGTCATTGCGGCAGCCCTGGTCCTGATGGCGCTGCCCATTCTCTCGCCGGGCGGCAGCCTGCGACGGCGAGGCCTGGTCGTCGCAGCATCTTTCGCCGTCGTCGCCGGAGCGATCGCCATCTATGCGGCAATCGGATCGCCGCATCTCGCCGACCGGCCCCTTGCCGAACGCGGCGTCGCCACCACCGACCCCGAACTCGCCGGTCTCATGGAGCGCGCCCGCAGCCGCCTGGAGGAGGAACCGACGGACATCGAGGCCTGGATCTGGATCGCCAATGCCCAGGGTCTTTCCCGGCGCTATGACGAGGCGGCACTCGCCATGGCCGAGGCGGCTGTCCTCGATCCCGGCAACGCCGAGCACCTCGCCCGGCAGGGTGAATTCATCGTGCTCGCCCACGACGGACTGGTGACCCCTGCAGCACGGCTCCTTTTCGCGCAATCCCTTGGCATCGACGCCGACCAGCCGGTGGCGCGCTTCTATGGCGGCGTTGCCCTGGCGCAGGCCGGCGACACGGCGCGCGCGCTGGTGGTCTGGCGCGACCTTCTCGCCGATTCACCCGTGGACGCGCCATGGATCGGCGAACTGCGCCGTCACATGGCGGACGCCGGGGAGATGGCAGGTGATTCCGTCGACGGCACCCAGGAGATGATTACCGGCATGGTTGAAGGCCTTGCCCGTCGTCTCGAGGACGAGCCGGACGACCTCGAGGGGTGGAAGCGCCTCGCCCACTCCTACACCGTTCTGGAAGACTGGCCGAAGGCCCGCCAGGCCTATGAGCGGGCCCTCGAACTGGCGCCCGGCGACACCGGTCTCGTGGACGGCTTCGCGGCAGCGGTCGCCGCACCCGTCGACCGCACGACCGGTGTCTCCGCCACCGTTCTGGCCGACATGGAACGGGTACTCGAGGTCCGGCCCGACAACCCCCATGCCCTCTACGTCACCGGCCTTGCAGCGGCGTTGAGCGGCGATGCCGACGGCGCCCGCGAACGCTGGACGCGCCTTCAGGCTCTCTTCGAGCCGTCGACGAGCGAGTACGCGAGCGTCGGGATGCTCCTCGAGAGCATCGAGTGAGAGGCCGGCCCCTATCTCTCGTGCCGGTTGAACCAGACTTCCTTGGCCAGGCGCAGCTTGACGCCAAGACGCGTGAGGAAAGCAGGAGGAAGCGGCTGGGGACTCCCGAGACTCTCCATGTAGGAGATGAGGTCGTTCTCGCGCCCGCACGCCATGTCGGCAGCGAGCAGCCCGCCGATGGTGCCCTTGGTGACGCCGACCGCATTCTGGCAGACAGCGGCCCAGACATTGCCGGCGACCTGGCCAAAGCCCGGAGCACCGTTGCGTGACAGGCATATGAACCCTGTCCAGGTGTGCTCCATCGTCACGTCGCCGAGCATGGGGAACCGGGCCTGGAAAAGGGCATCGTGGTCCCGCCGTGCCGTCATCTGCTCGGCTCTCGTGACCCGGAACTCCGGTGCGTAGCGAAAGCCCTGGCGAATCAGGATCCGGTGATCCCGGGTGAAACGCATGGTGATGCCGGCAATGGCGTTGGCCGGCGTGATTCCCCAGTCGTCCTCGCCTCCGAGCGCCAGGCGCTCTGCCTCGTTCAGGGGCCGCGTCAGGCTGGCATGGGCGGCGATCGGCACGAGATGGCGCCGGAAGAACCCGAACTCGCCGGCAAAGCCGTTGGTGGCGAGAATCATGCGCGCCGCCCGCACGTTGCCTCCCGGGGTCGCGAGTTCCACCCCGTTTCGCAAGGTCATCGATGTGACGGGCGTGTTCTCGTGGAGGCGGACCCCCTCGGGAAGGTGCTCGGCCAGACCGCGGGTCAGCGCCGCCGGATTGAAAAGCACGCAGCCCGGCGTATAGACCGCCGCATGGAACGCCGGCGTGCCGACCTCGCCCGCAAGCGCATCCCGGTCCAGCCAGCGGAAGGGCTCGCCCAGTGCCTCGAGTTCCCGGGCGAAGGGCTCGAGAATCTCCCCTCTTCCGCGCTCCGAACGGGCGGTGTGGTACTTGCCCCGCCGGCTCCAGTCGCAGGCGATGCCGTGGCCCCGGACCGCCTCGTCGAGGTGATCGATGGCGGCGCGCGCCAGGGCCATGAAGCGATGGCTGCCCTCGAGTTCGGCCAGAGAATCGCCGACGTTGTGGGGAAGGTCGATGGCAAAGCCGCTGTTGCGCCCCGACGCGTTCTCCCCCGCCTCGCCGGCATCGAGAAGGACGATGCTGTCATCCGGCCTGTTTTCAGCGAGGCGCCGCGCCGCCGCCAGCCCGGCCCATCCCGCTCCCACGACCACCCAGTCGGCCACCACATCCCCGGCAAGCGCAGCGCGCGGTGTCCGCGGCCCGAGAATGCGGCTCCAGCCATTGGTCGTGTCATTGACCGGCAGGACCCCGATCGTACGTGTATCCGGCATCGTCCGGCCTCTCTCCCGTCAGCCCTGAGGTCTTCGGTGACCCTGCAGAGGCGCGGTCCAACCTAGCATGGCGCCTTTCATCCGACGATGTGCAGCACCGCTCAACAAGGGCGGTTGTCACCGAGACCCCTGACCGGACAACCCGTGCGCCTACGGAATTCTCCACAACCGCGACATCGGCACTGCATGAAAACGATCGCCGAAGGGAACGCCGGTCTCGCCGTCATAGAGCACGACACCGCGCACGAAGCGGTCACCGGCGGCCTTCCTGAGTTTGCGCAATCCTCGAAAGTCGCCCGGGTTCACCGACGCGGCCGCCTTGATTTCCACGCCGGCGACGGCGCCGGACGCCTGCTCCAACACGATATCCGTTTCGGCGCCGTCCTTGTCCCGAAAATGGAAGAACTCGATCGGTGTGTCCTGCCAACTCGCCTGTCTTCGCAATTCCCGAAACGCAAACGTTTCCAGGAATTGCCCCAGAAGGGTTCGATCTGCCATCAGAGCCTTGGCGTCGGCGCCGAGCAGGGCCGCGGCGAGGCCGGTATCGGCGAGATGCAACTTCGGACTCTTGACCAGTCGCTTCAGTCGGTTGCCGTGCCAGGCAGGGAGGCGTTCCAGCAGGAAAAGCCTCTCAAGAAGCGTGACGTAGTCCCCGACCGAGGGCCGACTGAGTTCGAAAGGCGAGGCCAGGCTGCTGAGGTTGAAGAGCTGGGCGGTCTGCGCGGTTGCGGCGCGCAGGAGCCGCGGCAGGACGTCGAGCGAGCGAACTCGCGTCATGTCCCTGACGTCGCGCTGGACGAGCGCCTCCACATAGTCGCGATACCAGTTTGCCGAGCGCCTCGCTGTCGGGCGCTCCAATGCCGCGGGATAGCCGCCCGCAACGATCCTCTCGACGAGGTGCCTTCCGAGACGTTCGCATTGGAACACCGGGAAACCGTCGCCGAAGAGAGCGTTCAGGAAGTCCGCATCGGGACGGGACGGATCTGAACGAAGCGCAAGCTCATATTGCGTCAGGGGATGCAACGGCACGATTTCCATGCGTCCCGCCAGCGAATCCGACAATCGCGGAACAAGAAAGACATTGGTGGAGCCCGTAAGCAGGAAACGTCCCGGCACCCGCTGACGGTCGACGGATATCTTCATCGCCTCAAACAGTTCGGGAACGCGTTGGACCTCGTCGAGGATGACGCGCTCCGGCAATGTCGCGACAAAGCCCGTCGGGTCGGCCCGGGCGCCGTCTCTCGTGACCGGATCGTCGAAGCTGAGGTACGTGTAATCCCGGTCGCCCCGGGAGTATCCCCGTGCGAGCCTCGCGCTGTCCCAGGCCAGGTAGTTGGGCGCGCAGGTGAATTGAGCAAGCGTGGTCTTGCCGCACTGACGCGGGCCGTGTATCAGCACGACCGGTGAATCCTCGAGCGCTTCGACAAGCCGGCGCTCGACGGACCGGGGGTAGAAGACCGGATTCGACATCGGCCAATTGTAAGTTCGAAGCTCGGCTGATTGCAAGGTTATGCATCGGCCAATTGAAAACTAATCCATCGGTTGCAGTTGGGAGAGCGCCCCTTCGGAGGCGGTGACCGGTCACGATTGGCCCTGCAGGGGCACGCTCCAACATAGCACGGTGCCTACCAAGCGACGATGTGCCGCGCCGCTCATCAAGGACACTTGTCACCGAGACGCCTGACCGGACAGATCATGTGCTGGCGACAGATTCCGTGGCCCGGCGTTGAAGCGGCCACCGGCCATCCATATTGTACGGTCAATTGCTCTGCCGAGGTGGTGGATGGGCCTCAACATCAAGAACGACGAGACGTGCTTGCTGGCCAGGGAACTCGCCAAACTGACCGGTGAGACCATGACGGGCGCGATCACCGTCGCACTGCGTGAACGCCTGGAACGTGAGCAGCTCCGCCGCAGCATGGAAGTCCGAGCCGCGGAACTCCGCACCATTGCAGGACGTTGCGCGAAACTCATGGGCCCCGGACTTCCGTCTGTCGAACACGGCGACATGCTCCATGATGACGAGGGGCTGCCCAGGTGATCGTCGACAGTTTCGCGCTGCTTGTGCGTCTATCCGCTTACGACAACGCTCCGGTGAGTCAGGGGCACGATTGGCACATCCGTGTTTCCGATCGATCCAGCCAAAGCACGTAGAGTGCGGCTGCCAAACTCAGAGCTGACGACAAGAGCATCATGCCGAGCAGCCCATAGGCCGCATTGTGCGCCGTCAGGATGGCTCCCGTGGCCGCCGACAACACCGCTCCCCCTGCCACGGTCAACGCACCCGAGAGGCCCGAGGCGCTTCCGGCCAGGGTTGGTCGTACCGACATGGCACCGGAACTGCTGCTCGGCATGGTGATGCCGTTGCCAATGCCGACGCAGATGCAAGCACCGAACAGGGTCAGCTCATGCAAGACTCCTGACGCCAGAATCAACAGCCCGAGGATCAAGCCGAGGCAAGCGACGATCCGCCCGGCCAGCATCATCGTGGCAAGCGTGTATCGCGCGGCGAAGCGCCCGGAAAGGAAACTGCCAAACACAAATCCTGCCGTGATGCTCCCGATGTACACGCCAAGCAGCGAAGGAGGCACATCAAACAGCGTGCTGGCGACCAAGGGTGCACCGCCGAGAAAGGCGTAGAATCCGCCGATCGAGAAGGCCATGCAGAGCGCATAGCCCCAGAAGCGGTGAGATCGCAGCAGTTCTGGATAAGCCCGGAACTGTTTTGTCAGCGTCTCCGATGGAGATTGGTTGGTCTCGCGCAGATCGATCCAGCAAAGGGCCAGGACAAACATGCCGAAGCCCGAGAAAGCCCAGAAGCTGGCGCGCCAGCCAAAGAGCTCGTCCAGGAGGCCGCCGAGCATGGGTCCCAGCATGGGAGCGATGGCCCAGGCCATGGCCAGATAGCCGATCAAACTCGCCGCGCGCTGCACTCCGGCGGTATCCCTGACGACAGCAAGCGACACCGTATAGCCGGCAATGATCGAGGCCTGAATCATGCGAAACGCCAGGAATGTCCAAACGTCTCTGGCCAGCAAGCAGCCCAGGGAGGCGAGGCAGAAAACGATCAGCGCGGCCAGCATCACCGGCCGTCGCCCAAAGCGGTCAGACAACGGACCGACGACCAACTGCAGGGCTGCCGTTGCGCCGGCGTAACCTGCAATGGCCAGGTTCACGAGGGCGTAGGGCGCCGCAAGGTCCGCTGCGATGTTCGACAGCGACGGCAAGAACAGGTTGAGCGAGAGGACAGACAGGCCACTCAGCACAATCAACGTAAAGAACCTTGGTGCAGTCGGAGTGTTCTGAGTCATTTGTGTCTTTCCGTCCCAATTCACAGGACAAGCGTCAGATCAGGCAAAAAAAACGCCCCCGATTGTGGTCGGAGGCGCACAGGGTCTCGGTTTGGATTCCGTTACCGGTCCAAGCGCCAAGCTCCCAAGACTACGATCATCTTTGTCATGCCGATCAACCTCGCAAACGTTCGCAGAACTCGTCAAGCGGAATCCCTGCCTGTTTCAGGGATGCGGCATGTCGGCAGCCGATGTCGGCCCGAACCGACTATCCTTCCTCACGCCGTCGACACCCTTTGCGTTCCGGGTTGAAGCAGGAACCCGGGAAACGTCGTATCGGCCTGGCCGCGGTAACGCCCTTGATCGATACCCTCCGCACACAGCTTCACGTGCCGGACGGCGCGCCCTGCCGAACGCTACAACGTCTGGAACGCGCGACTGGATACCAGCAGCTCAATTCCGCGCGTCGGCTTCACTCCCCCGGTCCCCCCCGATGCTGGCGCGGCGGGCGAGCGTGCCGGCGAACAGCCAGCTCGTCGCCGCCATGCCCGCTGCCACCGCGAGGCTTGCGACGAGGCCTCCCGCCTGGAAGCTGAGGCCGGAGAGCAGCGTGCCGACAAGGCGTCCGGCAGCGTTGGACATGTAGTAGAAGCCGACATCCATGGTCACCCGTTCGGCGCGGCTGAGCGCCAGGATCAGATAGGAGTGGAGCGAGGAGCTGAGGGCGAACACGACGCCGAAGGCGAGCAGAACCGCGACCAGGAGAGCCGTCAGCGCCGTCCCTTCCATGGCGGCGGCAACCACCGCCAGCAGGGCCGGAATCAGGGTCAGCACGCCGACCCAGAACCGCGCCAGCCGAATGGCGTCGCCCACGCTCTTTTCCCGCGCGTTGAGCAGCTTCGGGGCCAGCACCTGCACGGCTCCGTAACCGATGATCCAGAGCGCCATGAAACCGCCGACGAGAAAGAAGGCGGCGCGATCCGATTCGGGCGTCCCGTCCGACAGCACGGTGTAGAAGTAGACGGGAAGCGCCACGACGAACCACACATCGCGCGCACCGAAGAGGAAGAGACGCGCCGCGGACAACCGGTTCACCAGCGGGCTCCTCGAAAACACCTCGCGGAACGCCGCCTTCCGGTCGCCGCCCGGCAGGCCAGCCGGCATGCAGGCCATGACGGCTGCGAGAATGACCGCCAGCACCATCGCCATGCCGAAGAGCGCCGCCTCGAAGCCCGCCAGCGCCAGCAGGGCAGCGCCCAGGAGGAAGCCCAGGCCCTTCACTGCGTTTTTCGAGCCCGTCAGCGTTGCCGTCCAGCGGAACAGCGCACCCTGCTCCTGCGGAGCGAGAATCCTGACGGCGCTCTTGGCGCTCATCTTGGAGAGGTCCTTGGCGATCCCGGAGAGGCCCTGCGCCGCCATCACGAAGGCAACCGAAAGCGCCGTCGTCCAGGCCGGGTCGAGCTGCGTCAGGGCCGCCAGGGCAACGATCTGAAGGCCGAGCCCGACATAGAGCGTGGAGGTGAGCCCGAAGCGGGCCGCGACCCAGCCTGCCGACAGGTTGGTGACGATGCCCATGAACTCATAGAGCAGAAAGAGATAGGCCAGCTGAACGGGAGAGAAGCCGAGCGTGTGGAAGTGCAGCAGAATCAGCATGCGGAGCGCGCCGTCGGTCAGCATGAAAGTCCAGTAGGCTGCGGTAACGGCGATGTAGGCGGCGACCGCACCGTGCCTCGCCGGCGGTTCCACGGTCACTCCAGGCTGTCCGACACGAGACCCACGACGTCTGCCAGACGGCAACTGTAGCCCCATTCACTGTCGTACCAGGCATAGACCTTGGCCTGCGTGCCGTCGACGACCATGGTCGCCGGACCGTCCACCACGGCCGAGCGCGGGTCATTCAGGAAGTCCGTCGAGACCAGCGGCCGCGCCTCGTAACCGAGAATTCCCTCGAGCGGCCCGGCGGCCCACCTGGCGAACAGCGTGTTGATCTCCTCGACGTCCGTATCCCGTACCAACTCGAAGACGCAGTCCGTCAGCGAGGCGTTCAGCAGCGGCACCCGCACCGCATGGCCGTTCAGCCGCCCCGCAAGCTCGGGATAGATGAGGCCGATGGCCGTTGCCGAACTCGTGGTCGTCGGAACGAGCGCGTTGAGCGCGGAGCGCGCCCGGCGCAGGTCGCGGTGCGGCCGGTCGACGATGGTCTGGCTGTTGGTGACATTGTGGATTGTCGTGATCGAGCCGTGCCGGATGCCGATTTCCTCGTGCAGCACCCTGACGACGGGCGCCAGACAGTTGGTGGTGCAGCTCGCCGCCGTCACCACGTCGTGTCGTTCTGGATCGTAGAGCGCTTGGTTGACTCCGTAGATGAGGTTGAGCGCCCCTTCCTCCTTGACGGGCGCCGACACCGCGACCTTGGCGACGCCGGCGTCGAAATAGGGCTGGAGAGCCCGCATCGTCCTGAAGCGGCCCGTGCAGTCCACGACGAGATCGATACCGTGCTCCGTCAGCGGCAGGTCTTCGATGCGCCCGGTCCCGGCAATCTCGATGTCGTGGCCGTTGACCACGACTGCGCCCTCCCGGTGGTCGATCCGGGCGTTCATGCGCCCGTGCACGGTGTCGAACTCCAGGAGATGCGCGTGAGAGGCGGCATCGCCCGCGCGATCATTCCCCAGCACAACCTCGTCCAGGCGTCCGGCGGCGTCGAGCGCCCGTAGAAAGAGCTTGCCGATACGCCCAAGACCGTTGACCGCAATGCGCGCCACCGCCCCAACCCGGATTGAAGGAACCCCTGGGACCATAGTGCCGGTTTGTGACAGTCCGGTGACAGCACCGGCCAGGTGGGCGCTGGATGAAGAACTCGAAACGACCGGGACGTCACGGCCGCGACGTATTGGCCCGTGACCCTCTCTCCGGAATTCGATCCACGGCGAGTATCACCGCGACGGTTGCCGGGCTAGAGCACGCCGGACTGGCTTTCAGGGAGAATCTGGCCGCCGTCGACGATGATGGTCTGGCCGGTCACGTAACGTGCTTCGTCGCTGACGAGGTAGAGCGCCGCATAGGCGATATCTTCCGGCACGCCGAGTTCGCCCATGGGAATGGCGGGCACCATCGCGTCCTCATGCTCGCGCGCTTCGCGCGAACCGGGGCGGCGGATCAGGATGTTGCCGGGCTCGACGGCGTTGATCGTGACGCCCTTTTTGGCGACTTCCAGGGCCGCCGCCTTGATGAAGCCGTTCACACCGGCCTTCGAGGCGCAGTAGTGGCTCCACCCGGGCATGGCCACCCGCGGGCCCGAGATCGATGAGGTTACGACGATCCGTCCGTAACGGCGGCGGACCATGTGGGGGAGAACGGCCTTCGCGATCAGGAAGAGGCTCTTGAGGTTCGTATCGAGCACGTGGTCCCACTCGGCTTCCTTCATCCTGGCGATCGTCGATGACGGGAAAACGCCTGCGTTGTGGGCAACGATGTCGATCGCGCCGAGGCGTTTCCGGGCCTCTTTGATCATGGCCTTGACCTGCTCAGCATCGGCGACATCGGTCTCCATCGCCGAGGCCTCTCCGCCAGCCCTCGAGATCTGGCGCGCAACCGCCTCTCCGCGGCCGACGGTGCGCGTTGCGATCACGACCCGTGCGCCCTCGCTTGCGAAAACCCTGGCGATGCCGGCTCCGATACCGCGTCCGCCCCCGGTGACGAGTGCAGCCTTCCCGTCCAGCCTTCCTCCCATAGCACTCCCTCTTCCCCGGAATTGACGCACAAGTCTGGGTGAAGAAACCGGGCACGGCAAGGAAGGGAACGCCGTGGCTCCGGCGGCTGGCTTCAGGAGAGGTGCTGAGGATTCTCGGTGATTCCGGCTTTGAGGTTGTTTCGATGCACTCTCAGGTAGCGATCGGCACACTGCGTGCGATCGATCGACAGATGGCTCGCTACATTGCGGATGGTGAACTTCGGTCGAAGCTCTTCTCCGATTGACAGGCATGTCGCAGGCAGTGGCCGTCTCTCATCGGGATGCAGGCTCGCTCGCGTCAATCATCGCCAAAGACCTCTTCGCATATGGCCTCGATGCGCGCCGCTTCTTCATCACTCAGAGCTGAGAACTCCTTTTCGCGCCGCCCTTTTGGCAGTTTGCCGTCGTTCTGCCGGATAAACATGATCAGGTCCTGCGCCAGTCGATCGGGCATTTCCACCGTCTCCATGATGCGCCCTTGCGCTTCGTCGTGGCGGCGCAGGTGTTCTATCTCTTCCGGCAGGTCGTGATCGACCGTGCGGGCGACACAGGCGTAGAGGAACTCGGCTTCAGCCGTGCAGTCAAAATACCGGTAGAGATCGGTGGTATCGTTGAGAACCTCGACATTCCTATCGATTGTCGACCGCCAGTTGATGAACGACATCAGCGGCCCGGAATGGCCCTGCAGCGTCTGGCGATAATCATCGATCCGGTCCCGCATCACGGCGGAAACTGGAAAGACCATGCCCGGCGGCGTGAAGTCCCGTTCCGCCAGAACATGATGGATCAGGCAGCGGTGCAGGCGGCCGTTTCCATCCTGATAGGGGTGAATGTAGACGAAGCCGAACGCCGTGGCGGTTGCTTGCAGCACCGGATCGATCGCGCTCGCAGTCATCCGTTCATCGGCCGCGAGCAGGCCATCCATCAGGGCAGGCAGATCTGCCGGCCGAGCACCGATGAATTCCGGCAGGGGATCGCCATCATGATCGCGCTCGCCGAGGAACACACCGTCCGGACGCAAGCCGGCCTGGATAAAGCGGGTGTCCTCGATCAGGACACCGTGCAGACGGTCGATTTCATCGAGTGTCAGTCGATTCTTGCCGGCCTGGAGAATCGCACGACCCCAACGCTCAAGCCGGCTGCGCGGCGGGCGCTCGCCTTCGATCGCAAAGCTGGCACGGCTATCTGCCAGCAAGAGAAAGCTGGTGGCTCGGGAGATCAGTTGTCCGCTGGTCCGGCCCACGATTTCTGCCGCCTTGGCGGCTAGACGGCGTTCCCGATAGTCTTCGAGAGCCTTGGTGCGGCGCATGACCGGGCAATGGCCGCCCGCGCCAAGCAGGTTGTCCCGCACGCGGTGACGCTTCGACAGCACGGCATTGCCGGTCACGTAACGCCCGGAATCGAGAGCATCGACGGCCGTCACGACCGGCGCGTCGTCGATCGGCAGCCGCCGGCCCGTCATGCTCTCATAGAAGAACCAGAGCCGGCGAGTGACCGTCCCGGTGGGTGCATCGCGCACGAAGGCCGAGATCGTGTTCGGGTCCACGGCGTCGAACACACGCTTTGCCACGAGCGGGTCAAACCACTCATGGCGAAGGGCGAAACTGATGTGATCCGTGACACGGTGGCCAGGCCAGTAGCGCTTGTCGAAAACGGTCCAGTCGTTTTCTTGGCGCCGGCTGCCCTTGATGTAACCGCCAGCGACGGCGCTCGTCGCCCGGACCGGGGCCGCGATCCTGAGACCATGAACCAGTGCAGCCCAACCGGCCAGTCTTGTGTCGTTCGGAACAAGGCGCTCCTGAAACGCCAGGGGTGTTTCGCAATTCAGTTCCATCGGTCGAAATACGCTCATTGGAGTCGAAAAATATCCTACATCACAAGAGTAAGTCGAAAATCATAATACATCTCTGCCGCCGAAAATCAATCATGAGAGTCGAAACAGCATTCAAACGCGTACCATCGGCTGAAAGCCGCCGGATACGCCTGCGGCAGTCCCTATCGCGATGGAGAACAGGCCCGATGCGCACAAAAGAACGTTGCGCTTGCACGCTGCGGTCATGACGGCTCCCACGTTCCTGGAAACGGTGCATACGGCTGGCTGAATGACGCGCGGCGTCAGCTGCCGTGGGAGGGGTGTCCCGCTTCATCTGGAACAGGACTTCCCGGCAGATCAACCGCTTCGCCAAGTGTGCTATGCATGACGGGTTTCACGGATCCCGTCCCATGACTGACCCGGGGATTAAATCCGGGGATTAAATCCTTGACTGAATGACGATGTTACGGGATGATGCGCGTGTGGTTTGGGGTCGCCTGCCCCGCCCCACCAAACGGCCAATGGAGGGCCGACCGCGCATGGTGGACGATACCGAATATCGACAGGTTGTCTATCGACTGCTTCCTGGAACCCGGGAGAAGGCGCGCAAGCTGGCTGCCGTCGCGGGCGCATGCCGCTTCGTCTGGAACGCCATGCTTGACCAGCAGGAGCAACTCTACACGATGGCGCGCATGTTCGACGCCAAACCGCCATCCACGTCGTTCTTCACGCTCGGCAAGGCCTTCATCCAGCTTCGACGCGTCACGCCGTGGTTGCAGGAGATGCCGTGTGCGCCTGTGCGCTACGCGCTCAAGCACCAGGCGGACGCATGGCAGCAATACTTCAGGGGACAGGGTGGCCGCCCGAAGTTCAAGCGGCGCGGGAATGACAGCGTGACGCTCCCGGACAGCATCCGCATCCGTGACGGCAAGCTCCACGTCCCGAAGATCGGGCCGATGACGCTGCGCCGCAGGGGAGGCAACCCCTACCCCGAGGGCGAGCCGGTCCGCGCCGTCATCAAGCAGGTCAACGGCAAGTGGTATGCGACCGTCTGCTACAAGGTGGCGGCTGTCGAGCGCCCTGACGACGGCACTGTGACCGGCATCGACATGAATGCAGGCCAGGTGGCCACCAGCGATGGCGAGATCATCCATGCGCCGGACGTGGGCCGCCTTGAAGCGCGGTGCAAGCGGTTGCAACGCAGGATGTCGCGCCAGCGCAAGGGCAGCAGGCGGCGTGAGCGCACGCGCCGCCGCCATGCCCGGGCGATGCGCAGGATGGCCATGAAGCGGCGCAACTGGCAGCACCACGTCTCCCGCAAGCTGGCGAGGGGAACGGTCGTCGTGGAAGACCTCAACACCCGGGGCATGACCCGGAGTGCGAAAGGAACCGTCGAGGAGCCGGGAACCGGCGTGCGTCAGAAGTCCGGCCTCAACCGCGCCATCCTCGCGACCGGGTGGGGCGACCTGCGGGTGATGCTCGGCTACAAGGCACCGCGCCTCATCGCGGTGAACGCGGCGCATACCAGCCAGACGTGTGCCGAATGCGGCACGGTGGACGCCGCCTCGCGTCCGTCTCAAGCGACACTCAAATGCGTGGCCTGTGGCCATGCGGATCATGCGGACCTGAACGCGGCCCGCAACATCAGGCGTCGGGGACAGGCGCATCTGCACGGGGAGGGAGCGTTGCCGTCAGGCACTCCGATGATCCGTGAAACGGATCGGAGGCTGGTGGCGTGAGCCGTTCAGTCAACGATATTGGTCCCAATGACCCCTTGCTGCAGCCCTACCGCCTGAAGCATCTCACGTTGAAGAACCGGATCATGTCGACGGCGCATGAACCGGGCTACACCGAGGACGGTCTCGTGGGAGAGCGCTACGTGCGCTACCACGAGGAGAAGGCCAGGGGCGGTATCGCGCTCACCATGATCGCCGGCTCCACCGTGGTCTCGAGGGATTCCGCCCAGGCCTTCATGAACGTCCAGGCGTGGAAGGACGAGGTGGTAAGAGGCCTGCGCCGGCTTGCCGACGCCTGCCACGACCACGGCGCGGCGGTGATGATCCAGCTCACCCATCTCGGACGGCGGACCAACTGGAACAAGGAGCACTGGCTCCCCGTCCTGGCGCCCTCGATGGTGCGCGAACCGGCCCATCGCGCCTTTCCCAAGGAGATGGAGGACTGGGACATCGAGAGGGTCGTCCGGGACTACGGACTGGCCGCCGCTCGCATGGCCGAGGCGGGCCTCGACGGAATCGAGTTCGAGGCCTACGGCCACCTGATGGACCAGTTCTGGTCTCCCGCCACCAACCGGCGCCGTGATCAGTGGGGCGGCAGTCTCGACAACCGCCTGCGCTTCGCCATGGCGGTGCTCGACGAGGTGCGCGGCGCCGTCGGCCCCGACTTCATCGTCGGCATCCGCATGTCCCTGGACGAGAACTGGCGCAAGGGCTACGAGCGCGCGACAGGCCTCGAGATCGCCCGGAGGTTCATCGCCACCGGCAAGATCGATTTCCTGAACGTCATCAAGGGCCATATCGACCACGACCGGGCGCTGACCGACATCATTCCGGTAGCCGGCATGCCGGCGTCGCCCCATCTCGACTTCGCCGGCGACATCCGCACCGAGACCCGGTTTCCGGTGTTCCACGCCAACAAGATCGCCGACATCGCCACGGCGCGTCACGCCATCGCCACCGGCCAGCTCGACATGGTGGGCATGACCCGGGCCCACATCGCCGATCCCCATATCGTCAACCGCATCATCGAGGGGCGCGAGGACGACATCCGGCCCTGTGTTGGCGCCACCTACTGCCTCGAAAGCGTCTATGCGGGAACCGGCGCGCTCTGTGTCCACAATCCCTCGACCGGCCGCGAAACCTCGCTGCCGCAGCTGGTGGAACCGCGTTCCGGACCGGCGCGGCGCATCGTCGTGGTGGGCGCCGGACCGGCAGGCCTCGAAGCCGCCCGCGTCGCCGGAGAACGCGGCCATGACGTGGTCGTCCTGGAAGCGGCGAACCGGCCTGGCGGCCAGGTTCTCCTGGCGGCGCGCACGCCCAACCGCAAGGACCTGATCGGCATCGTCGACTGGCGCCTCTCACGCCTGACGCGACTGGGTATCGACGTGCGCTGCAACATGCTGGCGGGTGCGGACGACGTGCTCGCCCTCGACCCCGATGTCGTTCTCATCTGTACCGGCGGCGTGCCCAACAAGGAGATCCTCGACGAGGGTACCGGCCTTGCCGTCAGTTCCTGGGACCTGCTTTCCGGAACCGTCGCTCCGGCGGCCGACGTCCTGGTCTTCGACGACAACGGCCATCAGCCGGGCATGCAGGCCGCCTGGCTGGCGGCCGACGCCGGATCAAGGGTGGAGATCGTCTCGCCGGAACGCACATTCGCGCCCGAACTGGGAGCGCTCACCCACGCGCCCTACGCCGAGTTCTTCCAGGAGCACGACGTCACCATCACCATCAACACCAGGGTCTCGAAGCTTGAGGCGAGCGGCAACCGCCTGCGGGCGACGCTGTTCAGCGAGTTTACCGAGAGCGACATCGGCGAACGCCTGGTCGATCAGGTGGTGATCGAGCACGGCACCCTTCCCGCCGATGATCTCTATTTCGAGCTGCGTGACCTGTCGGTCAATCGCGGAGAGGTGGACTATGGGGCGCTGATCCGGCGCCGGCCCCAGGAGGTCTGCAGGAACCCCGGGGGAACCTTCCAGCTCTTCCGCCTCGGCGATGCCGTCGAGAGCCGCAACATTCACGCCGCGGTCTACGACGCCGTGCGCCTCGTCGGCGTCATGTAGAAACTGAAGGGCAGCCGGCCGGAGCCGGCTGCCCTTCGCACATCAGACTACTTCTGTTCCTCGACCAGACGCTTTGCTTCTGCCTCTGCTCGATTCTCCGCGATGATCGACGCGACGACCGTGCCGACACACAGGAGAACTGAAATCCACAGGAAGAGATGAACACCTCCGGATCCGGCATAACTGTAGATCGCGGTGGCTCCTTCCCAAGACTCGATTGGGCTTCCACCAAACATGGTTTTCTCCTTTCAGGTTATCTGCCCTGAACGCAGCTCAGCCGCGCCAGTGGAGGTGTGAGGTGATCTGCTCGGGATAGGCAGGAGACGGAATCTCCAGATCCATGCCGACCTGCTGGATTTCGTCGCTTGCACGCAGGATGCCGAACATCTTGAGGATGAGCGACACCACGTAGCCCGGCACGAAGCCAATGAGCACCATGACCACACAACCGACAAGCTGACCCCAGAAGGTGATGCCCGGTATGGACTCCGAGACGGCCGGATAGCCGTCGAGGAAGATGCCGCAGGCAAGGACACCGAGGATTCCGCAGAAACCGTGCACCGACACGGCGCCGACGGCATCGTCGATGCGCAGCTTCTCGAGGAAGCGCTGGCCATAGGGGATCAGGACACCGCCGGCAAAGCCGAGGGCGAACGCCAGTGGCGGATAGTAGAGATCGAGCCCGGCAGCGGCAGCAAAGATACCGCCGAGCGCGCCCGACATCATCCAGAAGGGATCACGGGTGACCGCGTAGGCACCGATGATTCCGCCACCGAAACTCATCAGCAGGTTGAACGACCACGCCGAAAGCGTCGTCGGACCGCCGTAGATGTTCCCCCACTGGCCCGTGCCGTTGTAGAGCAGGCAGGCGCCCATGAAGCCGACGAAGCCGATGATGATGATCATCAGGCCGGCAATCGTCATCGGCACGCTGTGGCCCTGGAGATTGTTGATCTCGCCATTGGGACCGAACTTGCCGATACGTGGACCGAGGTTGATCAGCACGCCGAGCGCGAAGAAGCCGGAGATGATGTGCACCACGCCGGATGCACCGACATCATGGTAGCCGAACTCGGTCACGAGCCAGCCTTCCGGATGCCATCCCCACGAGGCGCCAATCAGCCAGGCAAACGAGCCCAGCACTACGGCGAGGATGATGAACGATCCAAGGCGGATGCGTTCGATGACGGACCCGGACATAATTGAGGCGGTGGTGGCCGAGAAGAGCACGAAGGCTCCCCAGATGACACCGGTGATGTTGTCCTCAAGATTGGGACCCATGTACTCGTTCCACGGTTCCCCGAACAATCCGTAGTCCATGTTGGGGACGATGCCGTGCGGGAAGGCGAGGTAGACCCACCAGCCGAACATGAACATCGTCGGAATGATGAAGGCGAAGGCGAGAATGTTCTTGCAGCCTGACGCCAGCGTGTTCTTCACCCGCGAGGCTCCCATCTCGTACATCAGGAACCCTGCGTGAATGGCGACCATGAGACCGATCGCCCACCAGTAGTACGCTTCGGCACTGATCGCTGTCGACCATTCGACCGCCGCTTGAAGTTCTTCAGGAGTCATGTGATTGAACTCTCCTTCCAGTGTTGGATGCTCCCTTTCCGGCCCTCCTCGGATCAGCCGGCCGCCGGGCCGCGGATGTCAGAAGAAGCGCAGGTAACGGTCACGCTCCCACTCGCTGACATGGTTGAGGTAGGCCAGCCACTCGTCCCGCTTGTAGGCGAGCCAGGCCCCGAACATGGTGTCACCGAACGTCCTCTTCGCCAGGTCACTCGCGGCGAAGGCATCTAGAGCCTCGCCGAGCGTGCGCGGCAGGGTGGCGACGCCGGCCCTCCGGCGCTCGTCTTCGGTGGTGACGTAGAGATTCTCGCGGTGCGGTTCACCCGGATCGAGTTCCTCGCGGATGCCCTCGAGGCCGGCCGCCAGGACCATGGCGGCGCCGAGATAGGGGTTGCCCGAGGAATCGGCGAGGCGCAGTTCGACGCGCCCTCCGCCACCGGGGATGCGGATGGTGTTGGTACGGTTGTTGTTGCCGTACGAACAGAAGACGGGCGCCCAGGTGAACCCCGAATTGCTGCCCTTGAGGATGAGGCGCTTGTAGCTGTTGACGGTCGGCGCCACCACGGCCGATATGGCGGGCAGGTGGCGCAGCAGTCCGGCAACGAAGTGATAACCCGGCGCCGAGAGGCCGCAGCCCCTGGGATCGTCGTCCGCCACAAACATATTGGCGCCGGTCGCCGTGTCGTAGAGCGACATGTTGAAATGCGCGCCGCTTCCGGCGTAGTCGCCGAAGGGCTTGGGCATGAACGAGGCAAAGCCGCCATGGCGCCTCGCGAATTCGCCTGCCATGCGGCGGAAGAAGACGACACGGTCGGCCATGGTCATGACGTCGGCATAGGAAAAGTCGATCTCGAACTGGCCGATGCCGTCTTCGTGATCGAAGCTGTAGACGTCCCAGCCCAATCCATTCATGGCGTCGACGAGTTCGCCCATCCAGCCGATGTTGTCCAGCAGCCGCGAGGTGTCATAGGCGGGCTTGTCGAGATTGTGCCGCGGGCTCATCGGCTGGCACTGCGAGCCGTCGTCGCGGAACACGAAGAACTCCGTCTCGACACCCAGATTCATGCCGAGACCGAGGGATCCGGCCTCCTCGACGACACGGCCTAGAATGTTCCGGCTGCACGGCTCGAAGGGTTTTCCCTCGCAGAAGAGATTGCTGGCGAACCAGGCGACATCGGGCATCCACGGCTGGATCGTGCATGAGGCGGGGTCCGGGTGGGCCGCGACTTCCTCGTCGCTGATGTCCTGAGGCACGCCGTCCACTGCCGCACCGGTGCACAGTTCCGAACCCGTCATGGCCCGGTCGAAGTGGCTCATGGGCACCATCTTCGACTTCGACACACCGTGCATGTCGACATAGGAAGGAAGCAGGAACCTCACTTCGGACTCGATCAGGAACGATTTCAGGTCGTCAAGACTGGTCGTCTGGAACCGGGAAACTGTCTTCTCCACGCCGCTCCCTCAACTTCGGCTGCAGCACAACACCCGCAATTGTCCGCAAAGTCAAGGCAGGGTAAACCGCCTTCTCCCATCGGCACCGTGGTTTGCCATGAATGACCAGCCCGGACTTGCCATTGCCTCGGTGATCGCCGGTGTCTGCCTGCTCACCGTCTGCGACGTCCTCGCCAAGATGGTGACGCAGGCCATTGATCCCTTCAGTTTCATCCTGCTGAGAAGCTGCGTCGCGTTCGTGCCGGTCCTTGTCGCGCTCTCCGTCAGCCGTACCTGGCGTTATCTCAGGACCCGCCGCCCTTGGGGACAGGCCTGCCGCGGAATGGCCATGGCGCTGGCCTACACCTTCTACCTGAGGGCCATCCTGGAACTCCCGATCGCGGACGCCGCCGCCGTCACCTATTCGTCTCCCTTCATCGTGGCGGTCCTGAGCGGCATCTTCCTGGGCGAAAGGGTCTCGCTGATCCGCTGGCTGGCGATCTCCGTCGGATTCGCGGGGGCCCTCGTCATCGTGCAGCCCGGCAGCGACGCTTTCCGGCCGGCGGCGCTGTGGGGCGTCGCCGCCGCCGTTTGCGTGGCCTTCACGGTGCTTCTGGCGCGACGCCTGGGAACGACCGAACCAGCGCCGGTGACCTCCTTCTACACCACCGTCGCCTTTGCCCTGACCGGGCTCGTGCCGGTCCTGGTCGTCCCCGGCACCTGGCAGATGGCCGAGGGAATCAACCTCTGGCTCATCGTTCTCGCCGGTCTGCTCGCCGGTTCCGCCCACTTCCTCATCATCTTCGCCTACCGCAAGGGAGAGGCGAGCTTCGTCGTTCCCTTCGAGTACTCGTCCCTCCTGGTGGCGGTGATCCTGGGCTACCTCGTCTTCGGCGATGTCCCGACCGTCATGGTGGCCATCGGCATGATGCTTGTCGCCCTTGCCGGAATCATTCTCGCACGCCGGGGTAAGGCCCGAGAGCGCGGTGGTTCCATGCACCGGAGTTGACCATGCACAGGCAGGTGGCCATAAGCTCATCCCATGGCCACCACGACCATCAAGTTGACCTGCTCGCTCGACGTCGACACGGCGCGGCAGCTGGAAAAGCTCGCAACACACTGGAACACGTCGAAGTCCGGTGCATTGCGCCGCGCCATCCGCTCGGCGGCGGCAGGCGTCCATTCCGGTCACAACGAAGCGCTTGATGCGCTCGATCGCTTGCAGGACATGCTCGCGCTCGATCACGACTCGGCACACGCCTGGGCGGATGAGGTCACGCGGGAACGCAAGGCCGGCAAAGACGGGGGCACGCCGCAGGCCTTCGGGTGATCCAACTGGACACCGGATTCCCGGTCCCTTTGGTTCGCACGAGGGTGCGCGGGTCCACTGATGGCTGACGGCACAGGCGCCGTGAGCACGGTTGCCTGATTGCCGCGGGCGCCGCTGTCGCGACTTCCAATCCGGGTGACTTTAGCCGGTTCTCCTTGTTCGGGCTGAACCTGGCCTGGAACCCTGGTGATTCTTCCGGGTTTCCCTCACGACGTCTCCCTTGGCGACGCCATGGCCGTATCAAGCATGTCCATGTGGTCGCTGCCGAAATAGAGCTTGCCGCGGAAGATGAAGGCGGGGACGCCGAAGAGGCCAGCCTCGACGGCCTCGCGGGTGTTGGCGCCAATGACCGCCTTGTAGTGGGGATCGGCGGCGATGTCCGCCATGGACCGGGGACCGAGACCCACCCGGTCCGCCATCTCCTGGAGTACGTCCGGATCGGTGATGTCCGCGCCCTCGGCCCAGTAGGCGCGCATCACCTGTTCCACGAAGGGTTCGGCAAGGCTTGAGTCGGCGGCATGGGCCATGCAGCGCAGCGCCCGCGAAGGCCTCATCGGCTGCCCGTCATGCGGATGGTAGGGCAGTCCCGCTGCGGCCATGTGGTCCTCGATGTCCTGGAGGTACCAGGCGCGACGCTGCGGACTTTGTTCCATGGGTCTCATGCCATCGACCGCAACCATGAGACTAGCGAGGTGGACCGGCCGCCAGTCGACGCCGACCCCCCGGCGCCGCGCCAACCGGCCAATGGTGAGCGAGGCGAGGTAGGACCAGGGAGAGATGACGTCGAACCAGAAGGAGACACGTTCCCCTGCCGCAGGTGCCGCTACCGGAGTGGAGTGGGAGGCGCCCTCGAGGAACCGCGCCAGGGACACGACGACCCTTTGGTGCTCCCCCGTCATCACCTCGCGGCCGTCCTGGCGGGCGGTCACGGCAAAGGTGACCCTGCGCCCGTCGACCGCCGTGATCCTGGCTTCGACCGCGACCGGCCTTGCCGTCCAGGCGGGACCTGTGTGATCGACGGCCACTCGGGCGCCAACCGATGCCTCGCCGTCCTCGAGCGCCGGGTGCAGGAGGTCGCCGCACACCTCTTCCACCCAGAGAATCAGGGTCACCGTCGCCGCCACGTCGACCCCGGCATTGCCGACGGCCGCAGCGGTATCGCTTGCATCGGGGGTGAAGAGACGGGTCCGGCGCAGGCCCGTGGTCAGACGACGCACGACGCCCCGGGCCAGCAGAGAGGAAACTCGGGCGCGATCATTTCGGTTCCCGGATCGAGGGAGACGCCCCGGAAGGGCGGGGATGTCGGACCGGGCCGCACCGCAAAGCGTGCATCGTCGCCGATCCATCTCATGGAGATGGCCCGCCTCGGGGTCACGAGGGAACGGTTGGCCGGTGCGCCATGGACCGTCAGGAAGTGGAAGCAGATGGCATCGCCCGGCTCAAGTTTGAAGCCGCGGATGTCGAAGGCCGAACGGTCGGCGTCGATGTCAGGCAGCGGCTCGTGGTCATCGTCGTCTCCGTAGAGCGGCTGGCCGTTGAACCGTTCGGGTGTGAAGGTGCGCTGCCAGTTGTGCGAACCGGCAATGAACTCCGGGCTGGTGTCACGCGCCACCGGATCCACCGGCACCCACATGGAAACGTTCTGCCGGCCGTCAACGCAATAGTAGGGCTGGTCGTGGTGCCACGGCGTCCCGAGATCGGCTCCGGCCTCCTTGACGAGCACGTGTTCGTGGAAGAAACGGGCGGTCGCGGAACCCATGAGATCGGCCGCGATCCGGGCGCCGGGCCCGTGCCGCACGAAGGTCTCGTATTCCGGTATTCTCTGCCAGTTGCAGTAGTCGCTCATGAACAGCCTGCCGGCCTCGTCGTGGTAGAGCTTGGCGTCCTCTCCCGGCTCGTCGAGGTTCTTCTCGATCCCGAGGCGGAGCATGTCGACCCACTCCGAGAAGACACCGCGAAGACAGACGACGCCATCCTTGCGAAACTCCTCCACCTGTTCCTCTCCTCCCGGGGTTGCAGGATCAAGGACCGCCATGACTATCCTCCGGCGACACGCGGCATGAGATAGACCTCCGCGCCGTCGGGCACGCGCTGCAGCAGCGAATCGCGGTAGATGCGGCCGTCGATGGCAACCGCGACGCCCCGATCGAGTACCGCCGAGAGCTCGGGATAGGCGCCCTGGAGACGCTCGAGCACCTGCCCGACCGTGCCGGCTTCGACCGGAAACGACTGTCGTCCACCCGCCATGGACCGCAGCGTCGCGCCGAGCCGGACGTCGATCATGGCGACCCGTCGATGGCCGCGACAATGCGCGGAGGCGACATCGGGGTCTCGGTCATGCGCCGGCCGATGGCACGCGACACGGCATTGGCCACCGCCGCAAGGGGCGGCACGATCGGCGTTTCACCGACACCGCGCACGCCGTAGGGATGACCGGGATTGGGCACCTCGACGATGACGGTGTCGATCATCGGCAGATCCGAGGCAACGGGAATGCGGTAATCGAGAAAGCCCGGGTTCTGCAGCACACCGTCGCTGCCGTAGATGTACTCCTCGTTGAGAGCCCAGCCGATGCCCTGGGCGACTCCGCCCTGGTACTGGCCCTCGACATAGTCGGGATGGATGGCCTTGCCCGCATCCTGGACCGCCAGGTAGTTGAGGACGGTGACCCGTCCGGTTTCCGGATCCACCTCCAGGTCGCAGACATGCACGGCAAAGCTCGCCCCGGCGCCCTCGGCGTTGATTTCCGCATGGCCGGCGATCGGTCCGCCGGTGGAAGGCGCCATGGCGGCAATCGCTTCGAAGGTCAGCGGTTCGTGATCGCCGGCATTGGCGCCCGAGGGACGCACGCACCCCTGGTCCCAGACCACGGCGTCGACGTCGATGTCCCACACGGCAGCGGCGCGCTCCTTCATGGTGTCGATGACCTTGCGCGATGCCTCGATGGTGGCGAGTCCGGCCGAATGGGTGACCCGGCTGCCGCCGGTGGTGTCGTTGTGCCCGAGCGAACTGGTGTCGGCGATGATCGCCTTCACCCTCTCGTAGGGAATCTGGAGTTCCTCGGCAGCCATCAGGCACATGCTGGCGCGGCTGCCGCCGATGTCGGGCGTGCCCAGCGACACCAGAACGGTGCCGTCGTTGTTGACGTTGACCGTCACGCTGGTCTGGCCACCGTAGTTCGGCCAGAAACCGGCAGCGATGCCCCTCGCCTGGTTGGCCCCGGGAGCGGTCTCGAGCGAGGGATGATCCCGCGCCGCCTCGAGGCATTCCACGAATCCGATGGCTCCGAACGTCGGACCGTAGACGGAACTCGAGCCTTCCTTCACCGCGTTCCTGAGGCGCAGTTCGACAGGATCGATGTCGAGCTTGCAGGCGATGTCATCGAGAAGGGACTCGATGGCGAACGAAGCCATCGGTGCGCCCGGCGCGCGATAGGCGGCGGCCTTGGGACGGTTCACCACCACGTCATAGCAGTCGAGAACCACGTTCGGGCAATCATAGGGAGCCATGCCGCACACGGCTCCGTAGCTCACCGGAGAACCGGGGAATGCGCCTCCCTGGTACCTGAAGGAGGCATCGCAGGCGGTGACCCGTCCATCGCGGGTTGCGCCAATCTTCGCCGTGATGCTCGTCGAAGACGTGGGCCCGGACGCCCGGAAGACCTCGTCGCGGCTCATCGTCATCTTGACCGGACGGCCGGACTTGCGCGACAGGAGGAGGGCCACGGGCTCGAGAAAGACGGTGGTCTTGCCGCCGAACCCGCCGCCGATCTCCGAGGATGTCACGCGCAGGTTCGCGAGATCCATGCCCAGGATGTTGGCGCACATGTCGCGCACGGAGAAGTGGCCCTGGGTGCAGCACCACAACTCGGCGACGCCGTCCTCGGAAGCCGAAGCCACACAGGCATGGGGCTCGATATAGCCCTGATGCGCAGCCTCGGTCCTGAATGTCTGCTCGACGATGACGTCGGCAGCGGCGAATCCGGCTTCGATGTCGCCCATTTCGATCCTGGTGTATTCGGCGATGTTGGATGGCTCTTCGGGTGCCGGATCCATGCCGGCCGTGATCATGTCTTCATGCACCAGGGGCGCACCCGGTTCCATGGCCTCGTCGACATCCGTGACATGGGGAAGCACCTGCCAGGTGACGTCGATGAGCTTGAGCGCCTGGCGGGCAACCGACGTCGATGTCGCCGCCACGGCGGCGACCGCATGGCCCTCGTAGAGCGCCTTGTCCCGGGCCATGACGTTGCGGGCCACGTCCCAGACGTTCTCCTCGACCTCTCCCTTCACCGTTCCGTCCGGGCCGATGCCCGGAAAGTCGTCGCGGGTGACGACCGCCTTGACGCCGGGAAGGGCCTGGGCCCTGGAGGTGTCAATGGCAAGGATGCGGGCGTGGGCATGGGGACTGCGCAGCACCTTGCCGACGAGCATGCCGGCGCCGGCGAGATCGGCTCCATAGAGCGCCCGGCCGGTGACCTTGTCGGTGCCGTCGGGGCGGGGCGGACGGGTTCCGACCTTGTCGAATGTCGTGCGGGTGGTGAATTCGAGTGCCATGGATCACTGTCCCCTCAGGTCTGCCGCGGTTTCCAGCACCGCGCGAATGATCTTGTCGTATCCGGTGCAGCGGCACAGGTTGCCGGCGAGCCAGTAGCGCACCTCGGTCTCGTCGGGATCGGGGTTTTCCTCCAGCAGGGCCTTCGCGGCAACGAGGAACCCCGGCGTGCAGACGCCGCACTGCAGCGCTCCGAGTTCGAGGAACTTCGTCTGCAGGGGATGGAGTTCGCCGGTTCCGGCCATGCCTTCGATGGTCTCGACCTCGCGGCCGTCCGCTTCCGCCGCCAGCACCAGGCAGGCACACACCAGGCGGCCGTCGAGCATCACCGAACAGGCGCCACAGTCACCCGATGCGCATCCTTCCTTCGATCCGGTGAGGCCGAGGCGTTCGCGCAAGGCATCGAGCAGGGTCTCCGTGGCATCGCACAGGAACTCCGCCGCATCGCCGTTCACGGTTGTCGTGACATGCTGAAGGCTCATGATCTTTCTCCGGCTCGCGTGCCGGCGATGCGCGCCGCCCGGCGGGCAAGCACTCCGGCCACTTTCCTGCGGTAGGGCACGGTACCGCGCTTGTCGTCGATCGGCTGCGCAGCCGCCGAGGCCGCCGCCTCGAGTGCCGCCAGGGCTTCGTCATCGAGAGACGTGCCGATGATGGCCGCGGCGCCGTCCTCCACCACCAGCGCCCGGGGGCCGACGGCGCCGAGCACCACCTTCGCGGCGGTGCAGCGACCGCCGTCATCCAGCATCAGGCTGACTGCAGCGCCGACCACGGCAATGTCCATCTCGGTCCGCGGAATGAGTCTGAGGTAGGCGTCCGCGGACCGCGCCGGGGCCTCCGGCAGGAAGACTGACGACACCACCTCGCCCGGAGCGAGCGAGGTGACTCCGGGTCCGGTCGCCACATCGCCGACCGGAACATCGCGCTCGCGCCCGTCCGGTCCGGCAATGCGCGCCAGGGCGCCGGCCGCCATCATCGCCGGCACGCTGTCGGCCGCCGGCGAGGCGTTGCAGAGATTCCCGACCATGGTGGCGCGTCCCTGGATCTGCGTCGAACCGATCAGTTCCACGGCCTCGACAACGCCAGGCCACTGACGGCGCACGCCGTCATGGTGCGACAGGACCGCCCCCGGAACCGCGGCACCGATGCGCCAGCCGCCGTCCTCGGCGACGATATCCTCCATCCCCGGGATACGCTTGATGTCGACGACGAGTTCCGGCTCCACCAGACCGGAACGCAGGGCGACGAGAAGATCGGTGCCGCCGGCTAGGACCCGTGCCACGCCCTGGCACGATGCCAGCATTCCGGTGGCGTCAGCGAGTGTTCGCGGTGCTTCGTACCGCATGTCAGACCGTCTCCCCCGTCTTCAGAACAGGGGGATCATTCCAGAGAAGGGGACTTCTCGGCAACTCATCAATTGTCGCGACACGCCCGTAGTGTGGTTTGTCCCGCGCACGCACCTTCGCTTGCGACACTTGACCCGGAGCCGGTCGGCGGGTGAGAAAGACCCATGCACTCCAGAAGAACCGGACCGGCACCATGACGAGCATCTACGGCCAGACCATCAAGCTCTTCGGCTCCCAGCCTGAGCCTGCCTTCGAAAGCGAGGCCGGGCAGAGCGCCGTGTGGGGCCGGCATTGGGGATGCGACAACGATGTCGGTACCCTGCGCGTCTGCCTCATGCACCGTCCCGGCGCTGAAATGGAGATTGTCGACCGCAACCGGCGGATCGAGGAGATCGGTTCGTTCGGGGACCTCGACAGAGGCTGGTACTTCCAGAGCGACACGGTTCCCGACTGGGACGAATTCCGCGCACAGCACGACGGTCTGGTCCGCACGTTGCAGAACGAGGGTGTCGAGGTGGTCTTTCTGGACAGCATCGAACCCGATGGCCTGAAGTCCATCTACACCCGCGATTCGTCGTTCGCCATCAAGGGAGGCAGCGTGATCTGCCGCCTGGCGCGCTCGATCCGCCGCGGCGAGGAGGCCCATGTCACGAAGACGATCGCCAATCTTGGTATGCCGATCCTGCGCACCATCCACGGCACGGGCATGGTGGAGGGCGGCAGTTTCGCCTGGCTCAATCACCGCACGGCCGTCATCGGCCGGTCCATCTGCGTCAATGAAGAGGGCGCGCGCCAGGTCGAGGAAGTGCTGGCCTGGCAGGGCGTCGAATTGCTGCGCGTCGATCTCACCGGCTATTCCATCCACATCGACGGCGCCATGACGATGATCGACGTCGACGTCGCCATCATCGATCCCGACATGCTTCCCTATGCCTTTCTCGAGAAACTGAAGGAGCTCGGAATCCGCACCGTCGAGATCACGGCCCAGGACGACCACTCCATCATCAACTGCCTTGCGGTTCGGCCCGGCCGCGTCGTCATGCCGCGCGGCATCTCCAACCGGACAGCCGACACTCTCGCCTCGATGAACATCGAGATCATCGAGATCGACTACGACAAGGTCTATCTCAACGGTGGCGGCATCCACTGCTCCACTTGCCCGCTGGTCCGTGATTCCGTCCACTGACGCCACCACCTCGCGGACTTCACCAGGGAATCAAAGGAGAAACCGATGACACGTGCCGTGCGTATCCATAAGGTCGGTGGCCCCGAGGTCCTGACCCTCGAGACGGTCGACACCGGCAGGCCAGGGGCGGGCGAGGTCCTGGTCCGCCACACCGCGATTGGCCTCAACTTCATCGACACCTATCAGCGTTCCGGACTCTATCCCCTCTCCTTGCCGGCGACCCTGGGCATGGAGGCCGCAGGCATCGTCGAGGCGCTCGGTCCCGGCGTCACGGACTTTGGAGTGGGTGACAGGGTCGCCTACCCGATGACCGCCGGCGCCTACGCCGGCGAGCGCATCATGCCGGCAGACCGCCTGGTCGGGATTCCCGACGGCGTATCGGACGAGACCGCCGCCGCCATGATGCTGAAGGGCATGACGGCGGAGTACCTGCTCATGCGGACATTCCCCGTCGAGGAAGGGCAGACCATTCTCTTTCACGCCGCTGCCGGCGGTGTCGGCCTCATCGCCTGCCAGTGGGCGAGAGCGCTGGGCGCCCGGGTAATCGGAACCGTGTCCACGGCGGAAAAGGCCGCTCTCGCGGCTGCCCACGGATGCGACCATCCGATCGTCACGTCCAGCGAGGACATTGCCGAAAGGGTGATGGACATCACCAGCGGCAAGGGTGTTCCGGTCGTCTACGATTCGATCGGCAGGGACACCTTCGATGCGTCGCTTGCGGTCCTGGCGCCGCGCGGCACCCTGGTCTCCTTCGGTCAGTCCTCGGGGCCGGTCGAGAGCTTCAATCCGGCGCGCCTCGCCGCCGGCGGCTCGCTCTACTATACCCGGCCCGGCCTCGCCAACTATATTGCCAGCCGCGAGGATCTCGATCTTTCGGCAAGGCGCCTCTTTTCCATGGTCGGCTCGGGCAAGGTGCAGATCGAGGTCAACCAGAGGTATGCGCTCGACGACGTCGAGCGCGCCCATCGCGATCTCGAGGGACGCCGGACGACGGGCTCGACGGTTCTCCTCCCGTGAGCGCAACCACAAGGGCCGTGCGCCTTGCGCGCTGCGGTGGCCCCGAGGTCCTGGAATTCGCCGACATCGCCCTTGACCCTCCCGGCGCCGGCGAGGTGCGGGTGCGCAACACCGCAATCGCGCTCAACTTCTACGACATCTACGAACGCAGGGGCTTCTATCCCGTCGATCTTCCCGTCACGCCCGGCTCGGAGTCGGCAGGCGTGGTGGAGGCGCTCGGCGCTGGTGTCGGGCATCTCGTCGAAGGCGATCGTGTCGCCGTCCTCACCGGTCCGGGGAACTGTGCCGGGGTGATGAACGCCGATGCGTCCCGGGTGGTGCGGCTGCCAGAGGAGATCGACGAGACCGTCGCCGCCGCCATGATGACCAAGGCGATGACGGTCGAGTGCCTGCTGGAGCGCTGCGTTCCCGTACGCCGCGGCCAGACCATCGTCATCCATGCGGCGGCAGGCGGTGTCGGCCTCATTGCCTGCCAGTGGGCGAGAGCACTCGGCGCCCGGGTGATCGGAACCGTCTCCACTGACGCCAAGGCGCGCCTAGCACGCATGAACGGCTGTCACGTCCCCGTCGTATGGGGCACGGACACGCTCGAAGACGTGGTGAGGGACGAGACTGGCGGCGAGGGCGTTCCGGTGGTGTTCGATTCGATTGGCAGGACGACTTTCGAATCCAGTCTTGCGTGCCTCGCCCGGCGCGGCACCCTCGTCTCGTTTGGTCAGTCCTCGGGCGAGCCGGAACCCTTCCGCGTGCTGCTGCTCGCGGCCAGGGGGTCGATCTTCGTGACCCGGCCAATACTCGACGACTACACGGCAACGCGCCTCGAACTCGAAGCCAGCGCCCGACGCGTCTTCGACATGGTGGGAAGCGGAAAGGTGAAGGTCACCATCGGCCAGACCTTCGACCTTGCCGACATCGCAAAGGCCCACGAACTCATGGAGGAACGGCGCACGACCGGATCCACCGTTCTCGTCCCCTGATGATCTGCGCACCCGTATCGACGCCGTGATGTGGGCGTCCGCAAGAAACAGCGGCGCGACGGATCGTCATGACCACGAAGCCGCGATCGGGCTCTGCCGGGTACGGTAGAGCAGACGAAGTCCCGGTACGATACCGGCTGTTTCCTTCCGACCTTCCGGAACACCGTGGACCCTGCACAGGGGCGATGGCCGGCATCATGTGCCGAACACTGACGAAAGCACCATGAATCAACAACGTGGACAGCGGCGAGTCTACCTGTCAGGGGGTTCCGAAACTTGGAGGCAACACCTCATGCTGGCGATCTTGTCGCGAAATGTCATGAGGGGCGAGAGGAATTCATGAACTGGCGCGACCACATCACCGTGGATCCCGAGATTTGTCACGGCAAGGCGTGTTTCTCCGGCACTCGGGTTCTGGTGACGACCGTACTCGACAATCTGGCCTCCGGTCTGGATGTTGACGACATCGTGGCGAGCTATCCATCGGTTTCTCGAGAGGCTGTGCGTGCTGCGCTCTGCTATGCCGCGGCATTGGCCAACGAACGAGTGGTTGCGCTCCAGAAGTAGGAACACCGGTGTGCAGTTCAAGATGGATGAGAATTTGCCCGTTGAGTTGGCGAGCATGTTCCGAGAGGCTGGGCATGACGCGGTGACAATTCTCGACCAGAACCTCGCAGGTGCTCGGGACTCGGATATTGCGTCGGTCTGTGTTCGCGAGGGTCGGGCGATCGTGACGCTCGACATGGACTCCGCAGACATTCGGACCTACCCACCCGACACCTATCCCGGACTCATCGTGTTTCGCCCAAGCACCCAGTCCCGTGATCATGTCTTGCGGATTGGAAGCCGGCTTCTCAATGTGTTGACTGGCACCACGCTCGCCGGTCGGCTCTGGATCGTGGAGGACTCGCGAATTCGGGTGCGGCAGTGACATGAAGCGCACCAGCTGAAGAAGTCCTCGAGGCACATTCATTGAGCATCGGCTCCACGCCGATTCCCCTCAAGGCCCATGACCGCGACTTTCTTGATGACCGGCGCGCCAGCTTCAAGGTCCGGAGGCCTGTACGCGGCTTTGGCTTCCGGACTCGGTGCGGCTCCAATCACCACGTTTCCGGTCGCCGCTCTGCGAACCCGAGCGAATCAGGTGAAGTTCAGCCTCGGCCTTGCCGACAGGGCCTGATCGGAGAGGGCCGGGTATCAGTAGAGCCTGTTCTGTTCGGCGCTCTTCATGTAGGCATCGGCCTCGGCCGCCGTCTCCTTGAGTTTCGCCTGGGCCACGATCGCCGCACCGAAACTCTGCATTCCGGAGGTGTCCGGCCATGCCTCTGGCTTCCACAGGTTCGAGCGAACCATGCACTTCGTGCAATGGAAGAAGGCGCGTTCGACATGAACGACCATGACGAGACGGGGCACCTTCCCCTGTTCGGTCATGGAGCGGCGCAGGGCCTCGTCGGCCACGATCTCGGCGCGACCGGCCACCCTCAGCGTGTCCTTGCGCCCGGGAACCAGGAAGATGAGGGCCACCCTGGGGTTCTCGATCACATTGAGGAAGGTATCCATGCGGGCGTTGCCCGGTCTGTCGGGGATGGCGAGGGTCGCGCGGTCGATGACCCTCACGAAGCCTGCAGGGTCTCCCTTCGGCGAGACATCGACGTCGCGCGGACCGCCTCCCGAACCGATGACGAAGAATGGCGCGTGGCGGATGAAATCGATGCAGTAGGCGTCAAGGTGATCGATTACCTTGGTCACCGCAGCCGGATAGATGTCGCCCACGATCTCCCGCAGTTCATCGGACGTCGTCACGACGTCACTGAAACGTCCGGACCTCTCCATTGTTCCTGACTCCGTGCTGTGGCGATGCGCCCGGACAGTAAAGGGGGATCCAGCCTCCGGCAAACTCTCTCCACTTCCAGCTGTTTCGCCGGCACGTTGGTGAAAGCCTTCACCGATCAATTCGGATGCGCATGCCGGCGTCCGCCAAGGGAAAAGATGAGGATATGCGTGTCATGATCGGGCATCCGCGTCCCAATCGACCCTGGCGGAGAGGATATCGTCCCGGACAACGATCTTGTCACGCAGACTGCCGATCAGCTCGCCGTCGTGGTGCTCCAGCGGGAGCAGGCGGGCAACGGGCCCGCCGCGCCTGGTGATGATCAGGCCGTCGTTGTCGAGATTGTCGAGCAGCGCCAGGCACTGTTCCTTGAGCTTCACCGCATCGATTATGTTCATCGCATCACTCTCATCCGATACAGTCAGAACACGTGAGTGGGCATAAATCGTGTCCAGGACTCGGGCAACCCGGGGACTGCATTTAGATCGGCCCGTCCGAGCCTTGTCTTCAATGCGCCCCCTATGCGCGGGACCGCTTGCCGCAAGACGCTTCTTGCGGCAACAGGGCCGGTCCCGGCGCCCGAGCGCGTCCTCAAGGACACGAGGGCTTCGGCCTTTCCGGCATCACCATGGAAGAGCGGTGCGCAACAAAGAGTGTCATGAGCGCAGCCAGATCGGATCCTTGACGTGTTCGAGGAGGAAGGCCTTGTGGCGGGCAATCTCTTCCTCCGTGGCCTCGTGGGGGCGGGAAGGGCGGAACGTGCGGGGAGAATCGCCGGTCGCCGCGGTGAGGAGGGAACCTTCGGGGGCGGCGAAGTCGAGGACCGACTGGCGGCCGCCCACCAGTTCGAGATAGACCTCCGCCAGCAGTCGTGCGTCGACGAGGGCACCGTGGGCATCCTGGCGCGTCGAGGCGTCAATGCGGAATCGCCTTGTCAGGGCATCGAGGCTGTTCTGTTCGCCGGGATACTTCCGCCGCGCCAGGGTCAGGGTGTCGATGGCGCGGCCGGAGTCAATCGGACCCCGACCGCAGCGCTCGAGTTCGCTGTTGAGAAACCCCAGATCGAACTCGGCGTTGTGGATGACAAGACGGCTGTCCGCCAGGAACTCCAGGAACTCTTCCGCCTTGTCCCGAAACGTGGGTTGTTCGGCCAGGAAGGCGGCTGTCAATCCGTGAACGGCGAGAGCCGCTTCCTCGCTGTCGCGCCCGGGATTGAGATAGGTGCTCCAGGAACGTCCCGTGGGAACGTGGTTCATGAGTTCGACACAGCCGATCTCGACGACGCGATGACCGGCCGCGTGATCGAGCCCTGTGGTCTCGGTGTCGAGGACAACTTCACGCATGGCATTCCCGGTGCTTGAGGAGTGCGATGTAGACGTCGGCCAGCAGCCTGGCGTCAGACAGCGCGCGATGGGTGCGCCCGGGGACGATCTCGATGCCGAGGCGCTGTGCGAGGGCGCCTAGATCGTTGGCTTTTCCAGGGAAGGTGCTGCGCGCCATGCTGAGTGTGTCGACGGCCCTGGAGCCACGGATCGGCTCCATGCCTTCCAGTACCAGTTCGTTGTTGAGGAAAGCGAGATCGAACGCCGCATTGTGCATGACAAGGCGGCTGGAGGCGAGAAAGCCCATCAGGTCCTTCGCCCGTTCCCTGAACAGCGGCTGCTTTCTGAGGAAGGCGTCGGGCAGCCGGTGGATGTCGAAGGCTTCCGCATGGTTGCAGCGCCGGGGATTGAGGAAGGTGTTCCACGTGCGCCCGGTCACCGCCCGGTCCACGAGTTCGACACAGCCGATCTCGACGAGCCTGTGACCTTCCATGATGTCAAGGCCGGTGGTTTCCGTATCGAGTACGATCTCGCGCATGACGATCGACGGGGCAGAGGCCGCCATCGTATTCCGATGGCGCCCGGAAATCGACACGCTCAGGGCGCGCTCATCAACAGGCACCGGTTAACCGCGTCCTATGGTGGCCAAATTCTCCCCTGGCGGGCCGAGAGATCGCGCCACAGGCTGATGACGCGGGCCCTGGTATGGCCCTTGGCAAGGCCGGTCATCACGACATGGTCCGCCCGGCGCAGCTTTTCCCGGTCCGGCATCTGGCGGCGGCGGATGTCCTCGAGGATCGTCCGGGTCATGCCGGGACGGCGCAGCACCCGCGCGGCCTGGATGAACGGCGGCGCATGCACCACGCAGGTGGCATCGACCCGCGATTCACCGCCGGTCTCGAAGAGAAGCGGCACATCGAACACCACGAGGCGGCGGCCAATCCGCGTGGCGCGCCTCAGGAAGCGGGCCTGGTCCTGGCGCACCAGGGGATGGACCAGCGATTCAAGGCGGGCGAGCGCTCCTGCATCACCGATGACACAGGCGCCAAGGCGCTGACGGTCGATGCGGGCTCCCCTTCCCTCGCCGGTCACGACACCGGGAAAGGCGCTGCCGACAGGCCCGACAGCGGCGCCGCCTGGGCCGTAGAGCCGGTGCACACACAGATCGGCATCGTGGATGAAGGCGCCACAGCGGGCGAACATGCCGGCAACGGCGGACTTTCCCATGCCGATCGAACCTGTCAGGCCGAGCACGAACACGTTCCTGATCCCCGATCCCGTCACCATCCGAGCCTGCAGGATTCGGGGCATGGCAACAAGTCCGGATGACACATCATCGGGCCGTTCGGCCCGGACAGGCGAAGGCCGAAATCGGGAACCGGGCGGAGCGGCCTGCTGTCTCCGCCAACATATGTCATGACAATGTATTGACAATGCTCTGTCACAGGTCCAGGATGCGCGCCATGGCGAAGACCGAGCAGCTTCAAATCCGCGTCAGTCCTGCGGAGAAATCGCTGATCCGCACCCGGGCCATCCAGGCGGGCATGGGTATGTCTGACTGGGTGCTGCTTCAGCTGTTTCCACCCGTCGATGTGCGGTTCCGGGAATGCGTGGAGGCGCTGGCAGAGGACCCCGACAGGAGATCTTTCACCCTTGCCGCACTTCATGACCTCTTGGCCGGCCTCAGTGGACGGCAGATCACGCATGGCCTTCGCAATCCGCCGGGAGTCAGCCTGCCACCCTTCGAGGCAAATTACGTGGCGGCGATGATCGAGTTTGCAGCCATGACACAAGGCGTGCCGTCCCCGGAGTGGACGGGGCGTGTTCCCCCACTGGATCGGCCCTGGTTCGGCACGGATCTTGTGAGCTTGCGGTTGCATCTCCTGACACAATCGCCGGCAGTGTTCCGGCGCCGAAACATCTTCATCGATACGTCCGTCGGAGGGCGCGTCTGATGGAGGAGCTTTCCAAAGGGGATATCCGGTGTCTCTTTGACCGGCTGAATGCCGAACTCGCACGCACCGGCATCGTCGGAGAGGTCTACCTGGTCGGCGGCGCGGTCATGTGTCTCGTCTTCGATGCGCGTCCGACGACGAAGGATGTGGGCGCCTTCTTTCACCCGGCAAGTGAGGTGAGGGAGGCAGCGCGGCGTATCAACTTCGGGACCGACTGGCTCAACGACGCAGTCAAGGAATACTTGAGCGAACGGGGAGAATTCCACCCTTGCCTGGAGTTGCCGAACCTGAGGGTCCTCACGGCAGTTCCGGAATACCTTCTGGCCATGAAGTGCATGGCCATGCGCATAGGAAGCGAATTCCACGACATCGACGATGTGCGCTTTCTCCTGCGTTACCTCAACCTCACGGACGTTGACGCCGCACTTGACATCATCGACCGCTACTACCCCGTCGAACGGATACCGCAGAAGACGATCTATGCGCTCGATGACTTGTTCGCCATGGACACACCCGGGGGCCGGAACCAGCTGCGGGTACCCTCCGGCTGACTGGCGCTTCCTCGGGCCTGGGACTTTCGAGCCACCTCGCGGCGTGGTGTGTGTCAGCTGAGAAAACCTGAACCCTCCTGGCAAATCCGGATGATCGCAGGTACCCGCGGGACGCCCTGGAGAGGAAGCCCCCGCAACGTCCTATGGGAATGGCCGCATCACAGTCCCTGTGACACGACGGAGCGAAGGGCTTCTGTCACCGGCGGATCGACGCCGAACCATGCGGCAAATCCGGGCCGCGCCTGGTGGAGCAGCATGCCGAGGCCATCGACCGTGACATGCCCGCGCTGGCGGGCGCGGTGCAGGAGATCCGTGACGAGCGGCGCGTAGACGAGATCACAGACCACCGCCTCGCCGTCCAGGCAGTCGAGTGCGAAATCGAGCGCCGGTTGTCCGGTCATGCCGAGCTGGGTGGTGTTGACCACCAGGCCAACGCCGTCGGCAGCCGCGGCCCGATCCTCCCAGGGCACAGCCGTCACCGAAGGCCCGAACCGCTCGCCGAGCGCCGTGGCGCGCTCAAGGGTCCGGTTGGCAACGCGCACTCCCCGGGCGCCTGCATCGAGGAGGGCGACGACGACGGCGCGAGCCGACCCACCGGCTCCCAGCACCAGGACCGGCCGGTCCGCCCGCCACCCGGGGGCCCGGCTCTTCAGGTTCTCGAGGAACCCGAAGGCATCCGTGTTGGTCGCCGCGAGAGAGCCGTCATCGCCGATGACAATCGTGTTGGCAGCGCCGATCCGCCGGCTGAGATCGTCGACGCTGTCGGCGAGTGCCAGGGCCTTCTCCTTGTGCGGCAACGTCACGTTGCAGCCCCTGAAGCCGAGAAACGGCAAGGCCCGGAAGGCGGCCTCGAAACGGTGCGGCGGCACGGCAAGGGGCACGTAGACGCCGTCGATACCAAGAGATTCGAGCCAATGGCCATGAAGCAGGGGGGATCGTGAATGGGCCACCGGCCAGCCCATGACTCCGGCGACACGTGCACTTCCGGTCAGTCCCACGGGTCGAGCGCTCCCCTCGCCGTCAGTTCGTTGAGAACGGCGACGAGCGGCAGCCCGATGATGGCATGCCAATCGCCCTCTATCCGTTCGAACAGCCTGATCCCGCGCCCCTCGACCTGGTAGCAGCCAACGCTTGCGAGAATGCGCTCTCCGGCAGCGGCGATATAGGCCGTCAGCGAGTCGTCATCAAGGGAGCGCATCGTCAGCATGGACGTCTCCGTGTGATGCCAGCCCGGTTCGCCGTCGGCCACCAGTACGGTGGCGGTCACGAGCCTGTGGGTGCGGCCCTGGAGGACCTCGAGATGCCGGCGGGCCTCGGCCATGTCCTTTGCCTTGTCGAGGCGGCGCCCGTCGCATTCGAGCATCTGGTCAGCTCCGAGAACAAGGGAACCGGGCTCCTCCCGGCTGACGGAAAGAGCCTTCTCGCGTGCCAGGACCAGGGCCATGTCAGCAAGCGGCATGGCGCGGGCTTCGAGCCCCTGGCGCAGCGCGGGCTCGTCGACGGAAGGCGGCACGACCCGGAAGCGCACGCCTGCGTCGTGCAGCAGTTGCCGTCTCCCCGCACTCGCGGAAGCCAGCACCAGGGGCGCCGTCTCAGGTGGCAAGGGTCGGCCGGCGGTGGTGGACATCGAACAGGCATTCCAGGGATTGACCGACATGAAGAAGGTGTGATTCGCGGAAGAGCCCGGCCCACAGCGAAAGACCGCGGGGCACGGTGAAAGTGCGTTCCGATGACGTCGCATGGCCGAGTTCGAGCCGCCCTTCGGCCAGCGAAAGCTCCGAGCGGGTCGCCAGATCCTCGAAACCGCACCTCAAGTGCAGACAGGGATGGCCGGTGAAGTTGCTCGCCACCAGCATCGGACCGGTGGAGAACGGACCGACGAGGACGTCGACCTCCGTGAACAGCCCGTCGAGTGCCTCCATCACCAGGCGGCGCAGACGGTCGAACTGCACGTGATCCACCGCCGACAGGAATCGTGCCTTGCGGAAGGCATTCGGCCAGGCCCCCTCGTCCTGGCGCGTCAGGGTGTCATCGATGTTATCGAGCGTGAGGTTCTCGAAAGCCGCAGCGGCTTCCGCATAGAGCACCGCAATCAGGGTGTCGTAGGGAAGGTCAGGCAGGTTCACCTCGCGAATCGAGGGGAAGAGCGAGCGCACGGCCTCCAGCGCCTGGCGGTCGACATTCGTCACGTCGTCGTCCTCGTAGGCTTCCGGCAACCAGCCAAGACGCAAACCCTCCGGAGGCCGTGTCGCATCGTGGTTGAACGGCATGTCGATGGAGCCCGGATCCGACGCATCGCCGCCGTTGATGGCTGCCAGGACGAAGCCGGTGTCCTCGACCGTGCGGCAGATCGGCCCCACCTTGTCGAGGGACCAGCAGAGCGCCATCCCGCCGGTGCGCGACACGCGCCCGAAGGTGGGTCTCAGCCCCGTCGTTCCGCAGCGTTCCGAGGGCGAGGTGATGGAGCCCAGGGTCTCCGTGCCGATTGAAAAGGCGCACAGTCCGGCCGCGGTCGCCGCTGCCGAACCGGCACTCGATCCGCTCGCTCCCTCGTTGAGGTTCCAGGGATTGCGGGTCTTGCCGCCGAACCAGATGTCGCCATAGGCGAGGGCGCCGACGGTCGACTTGCCGAGCAGAACGGCGCCAGCCTGGCGCAGTCTCGTCACCACTGCGGCATCGCCGTCCGCGATCCGTTCCTGGAAAGGCTCGGCTCCCCAGGTCGTCCGGGTCTCCCGCGCATCGAAGAGATCCTTCAGCGCATAGGGAATGCCGTGAAGCGGCCCCTGCCAGTGGCCGGCACGCGTCATGGCATCCATGGCATCGGCCTCGGCGAGTGCCCTCTCGCCCGTGACCGTGACGAAACACTCGAGGCGTCCGGCCAGACGCTCGATCCGGTCAAGACAGATTCCGACAAGCCGACGGCTGGTGAGGGCGCCCGACCGGATCCACCCTGAGAGCGTGTGAACCGGGGCAAAGGCGATGTCCTCGTCCGATTCGGGAAGCGGTTGCACATCGCGGTTCCGCCAGACGGGGGGAGGCCCGGGCGGCGGCGCCCGGAATCCTGGCAACCGCGGATCGAACCGGGTGGCGGGTCCGAGATCGTTGGCAAAGACGAGCGCCCTGCGTCTTCTGGCGTTCTCGATCTGCGGCGCGAGGTTGTCGCGCATCAGCGCGCGTTCCGACTCGCTGTAGTCCACGCCGAGCACGGCCTCGGCCGCGGCGATGATATCGTTGCTGATGCCGCTCATCATGGCCTCGCTACCGGTTGCATCTTCGTCCCCGAAACCTCGGGCGCCGAATCGATCAGCGTGCGGGTGTACGGCGACACCGGTTTGCCGATCACGGTCGCTGTCGCGCCCCTTTCGACCACTTCTCCCGACTTCATGACGAGGAGATGGTCGCACATGAAGCCGACGACCGGGAGATCGTGGGTCACGAGAATGAGGGAAAAGCCGTAGCGCCGGCGAAGATCCTTGAAGAGGTTCAGGACCTGTGCCTGGACCGACACGTCGAGAGCGGACGTCGGCTCATCGAGGAGCAGAAGATCCGGCCTGACGGCCAGCGCCCGGGCGATGGCGGCACGCTGCCGCTGGCCTCCGGAGAGTTCGTGCGGCAGGGCCCGCTCGAGATCGGGATCGAGACCGACATCGTCGAGAAGCCGCCTCACCTCCTCCCGGATGTCCTGACGCCGGTGCTCTCCCAGGAGTTCGAAACCCAAGCCGATCGACGAGCCGATGGAGAACCGCGGATTGAACGTCGCATAGGGATCCTGGAAGACCGGCTGGACACGCCGCCGCAGATCCTTCAGGGCGGTGCCGGAGAGCGAGGCGACCTCGGCACCGTCGAACGCGACACTCCCCGAATCATAGGGCGTGAGGCGCAGGATGACGCGCAACAGCGTCGACTTGCCGGACCCCGATTCGCCGACGATGCCCAGGGTCTGGTTTTCCGCCAGGCTGAAGGAGACATCGTTCAGGGCCCGCACGTCGCCGCCCCGGCGCAGCAGGCCGCGGCCACGGAAGGTCCTGGAGAGATTCTCCGCGACGAGAAGCATCGCCTCAGGCGTACCAGCAGCGAAACGCGTGATCAGCGCCCGCCGTCTCGAGGCGCGGTGCCTCCCCGCACGCGGCACCGGCCTCGGGGCACCTCTCGCGGAACCGGCATCCGAGGATTTCCTCGTGGGGCCGGGGGATTCTTCCCGGGATCGTCGGCAGCCTCTCCGGATTGCCGGCAAGGCGCGGTGCGGCGCCGATGAGCGCCCGCGTATAGGGATGGCGAGTGTGACTGAAGATGGCGTCCGTCGTCCCGCTCTCGACGATCTCCCCGGCATACATGACGTAGATCCTGTCGCAGAAACTGGAGACCAGCGCCAGATCGTGGGAGATGAAGAGAAAACTGGCCCCCGTGGCATCCCGCAACTCGCCGATGAGATCGATGATCTCCGCCTGGATGGTGACATCGAGCGCCGTTGTCGGTTCGTCTGCAAGAATGAGCGGCGGCTCCATCGAAAGCGCCATGGCCGTCAGGGCCCTCTGCTGCATGCCGCCGGAGAACTGGTGCGGGTAATCGGCGGCACGGCGCCTCGCATCGGGAATGTGCACGCGCTCAAGAAGATCCCCGACAACGGTTGCGATGCGCCGCTGGCGCAATCTGCCATGCACCTTCAGCGGCTCGCCAACCTGCCAGCCGATCGTCTTCACCGGATTGAGCGCATGGAGGGCATCCTGGGGAATGAGGGCGATGTCCCGGCCGCGCACACGTCCCGGGTCCCCGCCTTCGAGAAGGTCGCGCCCGCGGAACCGGACGCGGCCGGAGACCACTTCCATGCGATCGGGAAGCAGACCGATCAGCGACTTGGCGGTCATGGTCTTGCCGCTGCCCGATTCGCCGATGAGGCCAACGATCTCGCCGGCATTCACGTGGAGCGACACGTCGCGGGCGATGGCCGCCGGTGGCCGGCGGCGGTGCCGGAGCACGATGGTGAGGCCTTCGACCTCGAGAAGGCGATCGTCTGCCTGGCCGGATTCAGTCATGGAGTTTCGGGTCGAGCACGTCGCGCAACCCGTCTCCCAGGAGATTGAAACTGAACACCGTGACGAAGAGCGCGGCGCCGGGCGCCAGGCTGATCCACGGCGCCTGGTCGATGAATCCGCGACCGGTGTTGATCATGTTGCCCCATGACGGCTCCGGAGGCTGGGCGCCCAGACCGAGAAACGACAGCGCCGATTCGAGAAGCACGGCATAGGAGAAGGCGACGGCGGCCTCGACCAGAACCGGGCCGATGACATTGGGCAGGATTTCGCGGGTGATGAGGCGCACCGGCCCCATCCCGAGGCAGATCGCCGCCTCGAGGAAGGACTGGCGCTGCACCGTCTGGGCCACGGCCCGGGTCAGCCGCGCGAAGCCGGGGATGAAGATGATGCCGATGGCGAGCATCGCGTTGAGGACAGACGTCCCCAGGTTGGCCATGAGGATGACGGCCAGGAGGATCGCCGGAAAGCAGAAGACAATCTCCATGAAGCGCATCAGGACGGAGTCGACAGCACCGCCGAAGTGGGCCGCGAGAACCCCGATGAGGGTGCCGCCGGTAGCGCCGATGGCGACAGCGACAAGACCGACGACGATGGAAACACGCGAAGCGTGAATGACCCGCGACAGGATGTCGCGTCCCAGTTCGTCTGTGCCCAGGAGATGGTCTGCTCCGGGACCGTGCAGCATCATGAGAACATCGAGTTCGAAGGGATCGTAAGGGGCGATGACGGGGGCAAGGGCGGCTGCCAGGAACACGATCGCCACCACCGGCAGGGTCACGGCGACGAGACCGTAGCGCCGCCAGTTCAGCCGCCGGATCATGATCCGTGTCCGGTGCGGACCTGGCGCGGGTCAATCACCTGGGCCGCCAGATCGACGATGAGATTGACGACGAGAACGATGACGGTGACCGTCATGGCCGCCGCCAGGAGCACCGGATAGTCGCGGTTGATGATCCCCACAAGGACGAGGGAACCGATTCCCGGAATGCGGAAAACGTCCTCGATGATGACGACGCTGCCGACCAGGAATCCGAACTCGACGGCACTGACGGTAAAGAACGGTATGAAGGCGTTGCGCAGCACGTGAAAGCTGACGAGGCGCAGATCGCCGACGCCCTTGGAGCGCGCCGTCTCGATGAAGTTCGAGGACATCACCTCGATGACCGCGGTGCGCATGATGCGGATGAGGAGGCCTGAGGAGACGACCCCAAGGGCGATGCACGGCAGCAGCATGCGCTCGAGATTGCCTGCCGGATCCTCGGCAAACGGAATGTAGCCGCCGGTGGGCAACCAGCCCAGCTGCAGCGAGAAGAACCAGATCAGCAGCGTGGCGAGCCAGAAGTTCGGCGTAGAGCCGAAGAGAGTGGCCAGTGTCGTCACCACTCCGTCGGCGCCGGTCTGGTGGCGGAATCCCGCCACCACGCCCAGGGGAATCGCGAGCACGATGGCCACCACGAAGGCCATGCCCGCCAGCTGCAGGGTGACGGGGATCCGCTTCCTCACCTCCGGGCCGACAGGTACGGCATTCTGGAACGAGGTGCCGAAATCACCCTGCAGCGCCTTGCCGGCCCACTCCACGTACTGGACGGCGAGGGGACGGTCGAGGCCGTGCTGGTGCTCGAAACGCTTGAGTGCCTGGGGTGTGGCGTGGATGCCAAGCGCCGACAGCGCCGCTGAACCGGGAACGACGTTGACAGCGACGAACAGGATGGCCGACGCCACGATCAGCGTCGGAATGAAGGAGGCAAGCCTCCAGAAGACAAGCGCCAGCATCGTCAGGTGCACCCGGTGCCGGCTCGCATGAGCCGGCACCGGAGCGCGGGGTTTGCTGTTACTCCAGCCAGGCGTCCTTCAGGGTCTTGAGAAACCCGGTCCGCATCGGCTTGAAGTTCTTCAGGCTGTCGCTGTGGGCCGTCAGGACCCAGCCGTTCACCACGGGAATGACGTCCATGGTCTCGAGAGAGAGTTGCTGCTGCTCGAGATAGAGCGCCTTGCGCTCCTCGACGGTGACGGCCGACTTGGCTGCCAGCATGAGATCGTCCATCTCCTGCGAACCGCCGAGCTGCACGTTGACGGCGGATGTCGTGGCGTAGGTGTTGGTCACGAAGTCATCCGGATCCGCCAGGGGTGACAGCCAGTACATCACGGTGAGATCGAAGTTGGAGGGACCCCAGACCTCGTCCCAGTAGCGCGGCACCTCCATGGTGTCGATCGTCGCACTGAAGCCGATCTGTGCCAGGTTGGCCTGGATGATTGGCGCCATCGACATCATCGGAGGCCATGACGACACCATGGTGAGCGAGAGCGGCGTTCCTTCCGCAATCCCGGCCTCGGCCATCAGCGCCTTCGCCTTTTCAATGTCGCCTTGGGGTGCGAACTCGGAGAGTCCTGCATAGCCCCAGTTCCACTCGGGAATCACCCCGCCGACGATGGCTGTCGCCTGGCCGTAGAACGCACCCTGCACGATCGCCGCCCGGTTGAGGGCGTGGGCAATGGCCCGCCGCACGAGAGGATTGCCCAAAGGCTCACGGGTATGGTTCGGCACCATCCAGAAGTAGCGGGATCCCTCGATCGCCGCATCGACCATGTTGTCCTGAGAGACAATGGCGCTCCAGTCCTTGGGCGGCACCTCGTTGGAGAAGTGAATCTCGCCGGACTTCAAGCCGTTGGAAAGCGCCGTCGGGTCCGAGATGATCCGGTAGACCATGCCATCGAAATAGGGCCGTCCTTCCTCGTAGTAGTCCGCGTTCTTCTCGAAGACGATCGAATCGCGGGGCGTGTAGGAAACGAACTTGAAGGGTCCGCTGCCGACCGGATGGGCATTGAGATCCCAGTCCGATTCCACGAGATCCTTCGGCACGATCGATGAACCAGGGAAGGCCATGTAGATCTCGAACGGTCCCGTCACCCGGTTGAGCCGGAACTCGACCGTCAGGTCGTCCACCGCCACGACTTCCGCAATGGTCTCGATCTGTGAACTGTAGGCATAGCCCGAGTCGGGGGCGAGGATGCGCTCGAACGAGAAGACGACATCCTCGGCGGTCAGCGCCTCGCCGTTGTGGAACGTCAGGCCCTCGCGCAGGGTGAACGTCCACGACAGTCCATCATCCGCCTGGGACCAGGATTCGGCGATCCCGGCATAGGGCTGGGCATTCTCGTCCAGGTTGAGCAGGGTCGAATAGACCTGCTCGATCACCACGTGCGACATGCCGCTCGGGCCGCGGGCCGGATCGAATCCTCCCGGGTCGGCCGAGAACGCCGCCACCAACGTGCCCCCGTAGGTTCCTTCCGCTGCCGCGGGACATATGAGGCCCGCCGTGGCAACGGCCGCCGCACAGCGCAGCATCCATTTTCTGACTTTCATGGTTCCGGTATCCTCCTCAATGAATGGAGCGGCTCTCCATGTGGCCGCTTCCAGAATGCCGTGGATGTTAGCCCGCGCCACCCGGGCGCACAAACGTCATCACCCCTGCATCGGAGATCGCGCGGGCGAATGCCTTGCATCAGTGAACGCGAGATGCAGGTTCCCGGCAACTGTGCCAAGGTGGTGACATGTGCGGCCGCTTCACACAGCGTTTCAGCTTGCGCGATCTCCACGAGTTGCTCGACCTCATCGGATCACCGGCGAACCTGGCGCCGCGCTACAACGTGGCGCCGGGACAGCAGGTCGCGACCGTGCGCGCCGAAGATGGCGGGCGGCGACTCGCCATGACGCGCTGGGGCCTGATCCCCTCGTGGGCGAAGGAACCCAACATCGGCTACAGGTTGATCAACGCCCGCTCGGAAACGGTGCGGACGAAACCGTCATTCCGCTCGGCCTGGCGGTCGCGCCGCTGCCTGATCCCGGCCGACGGGTTCTACGAGTGGACGGGGGAGCGCAAGGCGAGGCAGCCCTAGCTGATCACGATGAAGGAGGATGGCCTTGTATGACCAGGTTTCATTCCTGTGTTTATGAAGTTATCCACAGCAGTTGAGGTCGGGAGATTGTGGACAACCGCGGCTGTGGGAGAGCCATCCGGTCTATGGTTCCAGGGAGATTCCGCTCCCCCGCGCGAGCACGCACAGGGGAGCGGGGTGTGGGGATCTCACAATCCCCGCGGAGGTCGGTCGGACCGTTTTGGCCTTGGCTTTGTAGAGCCGCAAGAGAGCTTGGTCGGCCGACCTTCCTTGGCGTCCCTCGCGTCCTGAATGGATGCCTGGGCTTGGACCGTATCATCACAAGGCGAGGAGCAAGGGACGATGGACAAGGTAGTGGCAGGGATCGATGTCAGCAAGGCCAGTCTGGACATCTATGCGGCGGGCCAGGAGCGTCGTTTTGCGAACGACGCCACGAGCTGGCGGGAGCTGGGCGCGTGGCTTCGGGGGCTCGAGGTGAGCCGGGTGGTGATGGAGGCGACGGGCCGCTACCACCGCAGGGTTCACCAGTGTCTTCATGACCGGGGCTTCGAGGTCGTCCTGGTCAACCCGTTGCGGGCCCGGCGCTTCGCCGAGGCGCTGGGCCATCTGGCGAAGACCGACCGCGTCGACGCCGTGATGCTGGCCAGGCTCGGGACGGTGCTGGGGGACCTTGAGCCCGTGGCCCCTCAGGATGCCTTCCTCAACCGCCTGGAGGATCTCCTGGTGTCGCGTGCCGCGCATGTCGATGCGCGAACCATGCTGAGGCAGATGGCGGGTGAGGTGGACGGCGAGGGCGAGACCGTCACACGAGCCTCGGTGGCCGGTCTCGATGATCAGATCGCCGTGTTGGATGCGGCGATCGAAGCCGTGATCACCCGTGATCCCGACCAGGCCCTGCGGTACAGCATCCTGACCTCGATCCCCGGCGTCGGTCCGGTGACCGCCGCCGCCCTTCTTTGCTGGATGCCCGAACTCGGCGGTCTCGACCGTCGCCAGGCGGCATCGTTGATCGGGGTGGCGCCGGTTGCCGACGACAGCGGAGAGCATCACGGCGCCCGGCACATCCGCGGCGGGCGCCGAAGGCCACGCGATCTCCTGTTCATGGCCGCAACAGCGGCGGCACGCTTCAACGCGGACCTCAGAATCGTGTTCGAACGCCTCAAGGCCGCCGGCAAGGCCCACAAGGTCGCGATCGTCGCCGTGATGCGCAAGCTCATCGTGCTGGCGAACACCCTGCTGCGGGAACAGCGCTGCTGGTTGCCTGAAGCGCCAGCACGGTCACCGGCGTGATCAGCGACTGAACGAAGGAGACCCCCTCATGGCCCTCACGCCTGCCGAGAAGCAGCGCCGGTACCGGGAACGCCGCAAGGCCGGCATCCCTCCCGTCCACACCCGAAAGCCCCGCGACCGCCGCTCCCGCGCGCAGCGCTGGCGCGATGCCGTGGCCGAGCTCGGTGCGTTGCAGGAGCATTATCGAGACTGTCTCGACAGGCTTCCGGACTCCCTCCGCGACACGGCCTACGGAGAACGCCTGCAGATCATCGTCGAGGCCGAGATCGAAGCCCTCGAGGAGATCGAGCTGCCGTGCGGCTACGGACGGGACACATGACACCTGGAACCCCATTGAACGCGGTCACGTTACCATCCCTGAAGGCGCTGGACGGCCCTGTGGCCACGCCCAACGGTCACGTTACCGCGATCAATAGAAGACAGCCCGATCATGCTGCAGGGATCACGAACTGCATGTCTCCCCGGTCACAGGGCACACACATTGGCAAAGTGGAACGCCAGATCGCATGTGGACAAGCACAGGAAACATCATCCTGGACACCCACAAATAACCTTGCCAGGGAACATGGATGCTCTTCTGCTTCGCCGGCCTGTGGGAGCGCTGGAGGGTGCCGGCCGGTCTGGCGCTGACAGGAGCGCTGGCCGACTTGGAGGAGGGCGACGCGCTGGAGACCTGCACCATCCTGACGACGGCAGCCAACACGGACATATCGCGGATACACCACCGCATGCCGGTGATCCTGCCGTTCGAGTCATATGAGCCATGGCTTGCGGGAGACGACATGTCTCTCGGTCCCTCTCCGCAGGACACGATGACCCTTCATCGGGTGAGTCCACTGGTGAACAAGGCCACCAACGATGATCCTCGCTGTGTCGAGCCTGTGGACTGAAAGCGGGCCCATGCACGCATTGCACCCTGATTCAGGCCGGCCACGCGTTCATCTCTGAACGACATGCCGTCCATCTCGTTCATGCAGTGTCCGGAACAAGGCGCTCATTCGGGCGCCTGGTACCGCAGATGCGCGGCCCGACATGCCGGACGACAGCATGATCATCCGTTGTGCGGGGAGGACGAGGAGTGAACGGCGTCGCCCTTGTGCCGGTGATCCTCGTCGCGATTGCGGCGGTCGAGGACCTGCGCCGGCAGAGGATCCCCGATCCCGTTGTCCTGGCGATCGCCGTCACCTCACCCCTCGCCGTCGTCCTTGGCGATGATCAGGATATCGCCTGGCACCTTGCCTGCGGCGGCGGCATGCTCGTCATCGGCCTTGCTCTCGCATGGTTCGGATGGCTCGGAGCCGGTGACGCGAAACTGATGGCGGCTGTTTCCTGCTGGACGGGGTTCGACGGCCTCGTCCCCTTCCTGTGCGCCACGGCACTCTGCGGCGCTCTCATCGCCCTGGCGCTCTTCCTCACCGGACGCCGGCACCGCGGCATGCCCTTCGCTCCGGCCATCGCCATCGGCACGCTCGTGGCGGTCCTTGCTCCCGGCATCTGACAACTCCGGTCATCATCCACCAGGTTCGGCGGGAACCACGCGGGCTCCGGTTCGAGGGCAGTGCCGAGAAGGCGTGTGAACGGGTTGGCGTAGCCGTTGGCCGGCAGGGCATCGCCGGCGCTCATGACGCCGAGCACGAGGAACCGCGCCCGAAGCAGGCACTCAACTCCCGACCCGCGATCCGGCGAGGTCGGCGTGCTGTCTGAGCAGATCGGGAATGGTGTCCGCCGCCCGGCGGCCGAGGCCGCATTCCGTGGCGATACCGAAGCCATCCACAATCTTCTCGGCAGCGGCGATCCGGCGCCTCGTGCCCTCGATCCCGCCGGTCATGTGCACCAGCCCCAGGTAGAGCCGGCAACCCGGTTGAAGGTCGAGATTGGAAAGCGGTGCAAAATAGGCGTGGTCGTCCCGCTCCCTGGGGACCGGCATGTGGATCCACTCGATCGAACGAAGCGCCCGAGCCGACACTCCGTTGGCGACATCGACCAGATGACCGGTATCCGCAGGCTCACAGAAGTGCTTGTGTCCCGAGTCGCCGTAGCAGAGATGGATGCCGGCCTCGACCTCCGGCGGGATGAGATCGACCAGATCGGCTGTTCGCTGGTTGATCCGGTCGAGCAGATCATCGCCCAAACGGTGTTCCCTCAGTCCTTCGAGCATTGCGAACTCGCACACCAGTTCCCATTGAATCGAAAGCCTCGACGCCGGAACCGCTTCCAGGATCTTGTCCAGCTCCCGACCGAGGGCGCAGCCATACGCTTCCTCGAAAAGCTGTTGCGATTCGGGCTCGGTGTAGAACGCGGCAACCGACAACGGGGTGGGCAAGCCAACCTGAAAGCGCACGTCCCCGGGGATGTCGCCTTCCTCACTCAGTCTGCGAAAGATGGCGAAAGATGCGATTGCCGCATCACCGTAGCCGAGATTGGGGAGCACTATCTCGTCCGCGGAGACGATGCCCTCCATGATCTCGTAGCGTGGGATCGTGTAGGGCGGCTGCAACGCATCGCTACTGCCCGACTCCCGAACCCTCATCTGGGGACTTTGGCCAATGCGGCGATACTGCCAGCGGATCCAGTGGTCTCGTTCGCCGACTTCGCCATCCGGAAGCCGCTTCAGATGACGGCCAAGATGCGCCATGGAGGTGCGAAACATCTCCTCCGCGAAAGTGAACGGCGCGCTGCCGACCAAGTGGACATGACCCCGACCTGCGCCACCATTCACAAGAACTCTTCCCATCACTTACCCCTCTCCATCATTCACCCATGCCGTTCGGGCAACGTGCCCATCGTACGCTCCCCGGATCATGAGTCACGCGCGTAGCGGCTGGCGGCACGGGAAGCCCGAAGTGATCGCGCAGGGTTGTCCTGGAGTACGCCTCGCGAAAGAGCCCGCGCGCACGGCGCCGGCAGCACACGCCCTTGGTGACATCGTCCAACGCCTCGGGGACGTGAGCGAGAGCGATGACGACCCCGTAGCAGACGCTGCCCCCGAGCCACTCCTGCATCGTGGCGGCGATCCGCTCCGTCGTACCGCAGGAGATGAGGTAGTCCCGGGAGAACTCGAAGCTGTTGAGGAGGTCGCGAAGCATGGGCGTTGCGCGGTACTCGGGGGTGAGCATCATGCACCCGCACCCTTGCACGTCCAAGGTCAGGAGAGGTGCCGGGAATCGGATTGTCGAGGGGGGACGACGAGGCGTCTTGACCGATGCGGTTGGTCATGATGCAGGAGCCAGCGGAGTCGTCGAAGCAGCCCACGAGGGTGTCAAGCATCGCCTTCGCCCCGGACTCCGCGCTTATCACCGTGGCTCCGGTTCCCAGCCGTCCCGGAGTCCTTGCATGGCCTCGACGCAATCCGAGGCGGTCTCGCGGTGCTCGTCGTGCGCGCCCAATTCCACTCCCACGTTCTTGGCGGAAGCCGAGGTGCCGACGGTAACCAGATTCCATCCCGCCCTGCCGCCGTTGATGTGGTCGAACGACGCGACGAAAACTCGCGAGGTTGCAGGGCTCGGTGCAGGAGGTGGAGCCGCGCGCCACCAGTTCGATACGGTGTGTGCGCACCGCCAGCCCGCCATTGCCGACCGCGAAGACCCCGAGATTCAACCGTTGCGGTGCGACCGAACTCATGAGATCAGGTCAGGATGTCTGAATCTGTTCCATGGACGCCCCTACCCTCTCTTGGCGTTTACGACACCGCCAACATGGCACATCGCGACGTCGCCGGGAGGGGCGTCCACTCAATTCGTTTACTTGCACCAGACTTACATGTCATCGGGAGTTGAAGAGGCGCCGGTCGGCGCCACCGCCCCGAAGTCAGTTCCTCTGTGCAGCATCGCCCGAGGAGTGAACGGGGAGAATGACGGTGACCGGCCTCCTACTCTACCCGTGTAGAGGAGGGTTTGCCGGAGAAGTGAGCCCGGCAGGAAGATGTGCCGGACTCACCCCAAATGTCGCGGTACGGATCCCGTCAGGAGCCGGCGCGCACCTCATCCCACAGCCGGATGTACTTTTCCTCGATATCGGGAGCCAGGGCCTGGAAGAAGATTCCGTTGCCCAGCAGATTCTCGGGCGTCGAAAGCCCCAGCTCCTCGAGAACGTCATCGGCAACCAAATCGAACGCCTTCATGTTGGCGTGACCATAGCCCCAGTTCGAGATCTCGAAGGCACCGGCTTCCGGACTCGCGAAGGCGTTGATCAGGTCATAGGACTCATCGACAAGTTCGGTTTCTGCATGCATGACCAGACCGCAACACCACGTGAAGATGCCCTCCTTGGGTATCCCCAGGCCTACGTCGAAACCCTGGGACTTCAGGGTCACGTAGGCATCGTTCCACCCATAGCTTGCGACCAGTTCGCCAGACGCCAGGGCCTGTACGGCTTCCGTCTGGTCGCCCCAGTACATCCGCATGTTGTCGCGCTGGATGGCAACCATCTTGCGCACTTCGACCAGCTGTTCGTCGGTCAGCGTGAAGATGTTGTCGTAGCCGAGTACCAGAGCGGAAATCTCGACGATCGCGCCGGCGGAATCGTAGAAACCCAGACGATTGCGGAACTCGTCCGTATAGAAAATCTCTCAGGAGACGTTTTCGTCGCGCCATTTCTCGCCGACCAGATCGCGGCGATAGATGATCGTGGAGTTGCCCCAGTCAATCGGCATGAAGTAGCGCTGACCGTCAATGATCGATCCTTCGATGTCATCGAGACTGGGGAACATGTCGGGAAGGTGCACCAGGCGTTCCGGATCCAGCGGAGCGAGAAGGCCGGCATCATTCCACTTGAACAGTTCATAGGTACAAGGCGCCATGACGTCCGGCTGGAAGCCGCCGGCGCGCATTTTCTGGAACGCTTCGTCCTCTGATCCCCAGAATGCATATTCGGGCGGCGTCTCGTGCTTTTCGAGATAGGAACCGATGAATCCTTCGTTGTCGTAACCGGCCCAGCCGAAATAGATGGGTGCGCCGGCAGCGGTGGCGTTTCGGGCCATCGGAACGGTCACAAGACCGACACCCAGGGCGGATGCAAACCTGTTGAAATCACGACGCGAGATCTGCCCACTCTTGTAAAGATCCGCGATTTCTCTGGCCTTCATGTTGTTCTCCATAATGAGGATGAGAGATGCGATTGTGACTGTCTCTTGTGGCGAATTCAACGTGAACGGGGTCGCAGACCCGGCTTGTCATCGGGCGCGAAGGCTCCGAAAACACTGGCAACGTCCGGCCACATCCGCGCTTCGGTGGTGACCGTTGCTCAAGTCTGGAATTCCTGCCACCGCAGGAAGAGTGTTCGCCGACATGGGTGAATCCGGCAGACCTGACGGACGCACAAGCCATGTCGCCCTCCGGGTGTGGCAGAGGGCGCGCTGGAGCGACAGCGTCCCATGACATCGTCAAACGGCCGGGCAACGTCCTTGTCGTGATCGTTCAACAGTTGCTGAGCGGAACGGGAACGGGCCGGCGTCAGCCGGCCCGTTCCGGAATCAGCGACGGGACCGGCTCAGAAGCCGGCTTTGATCTCGTCGAACAGATTGATGTACTTCTCGCGAACCTCGGGTTCGATCTCGCCAAAGAAGCGGCTGGTGGCCATCATCGTATCGGGATCGGAGATGCCGAGGGCATCCAGGGTGGCCGGATCGACCAGTTCGAACGACTTGGTGTTCGAGTGGCCGTAGCCATACATTTCGATCAGGTTCTTGCCGGAGGCCGGCGCAATCCACGCATCGATGAACTCGTAGGCCTTGTCCCGGTCCCCTGGACCATCGGCGAGCAGAACCAGCCCGCACACCCAGGTCCAGATCCCCTCCTTCGGGTTCATGTAGGTGACTTCGACGCCCTGGTTCTTGAGCTCGACCACCGCACTGTTCCAGGCATAGGACGCCACAAGTTCACCGGCAGCCAGCGCCTGTTCGACGCTACTCTGATCGGTCCAGTAGAAGCGCAGAACCTCGCGTTGCTTGCGCAGCAGCTTGGTGGCTTCTTCGAGTTCTTCCTCGGTCATGTTGAAGACATCTTCTGCTCCGATCACGGACCCAACCACAGCCATGACGCCATCGACGGAATCGAAGATACCGAGACGGCCTGCGTACTTCTCGTCGAACAGGATGGCCCAGGACTCGTTCTTCTCGGTCGCGGTGTCGACATACTCCGGTGCAAGATCGTGGCGGAACAGCACCGAGGAGTTGCCCCAGTCGGCGGGAATGAACCAGTCCTGTCCGGTCTCGTCCTGGCTGCCGGGCAGCGTCTTCAGGCTCGGAAAGACATCGGCGTAGTTGGTGAGCCGGGACGTGTCGATCGGATCGAGCACACCGGCGTCGCGCCAGCGTCGGGTACTGTAGGTGCAGGGATGTCCCACGTCCGCGTTGAAGCCGCCGCGCAGCTTCTGGAGTGCCTCCTCCTCTTCGCCGAAGAGCACGAAGGCAGGCTGCAACTCGTACTTGTCGACATAGGTCGTATAGAACTCGGGCAGGTCGTAGCCGCCCCACTCGAAGACGTTGAGCGAGTGATCGATGGCTAAATCGGACTGTGCCCGCGCCATGCCTGGCCCGAACGTCATCGTGGCCATGCCGACGCCGGCCGACGCCAGAACCGCAGACGCATCGCGGCGGGTGATCTCCGCATTGGCGAGTCGTTCCTTGAACTCCTCGACCTTCATGGATCTTGTCATCTCAATTCCCCCCTCTTGGTGAACGGGACCTTTCGGGTCTGTAGAAAGCCAGACTAAACCGGATCAGTCGAGCATGCTACGGCTGAACGTCGGGAGTCCATCGGGTGACGCTTGAGCGGCCCACTCGCGACACGACCTTGTCTCGCGATCAGGTCTGCACGCGGTCCCCGCCGGCACTGGCCACAAGGTCCCAGCGCTCACAAACGACCCGTATGTCTTCCTGCCACGGGACACCCCAGAAAGTGCACTGGCGAGTGAAGTAATCCCGATGGGCATCGCGCCACCACGCCAGGCTGCAATCGCCTTCTCCCTCCACCTCGGCCCAGGATTGCGGGACATCGCTGAACCGGAAAACAAGGACTTCGTTGATCCGGACCAGGTAGAGGGGCGCACCGTCAAAGTCCACGATGAGCCAGTAGTCGCCGACTTCGCGACGCGGGATCCCGTTGATTGAGAAATCGATCTCGAGGTGGGCCGTGCCGTTCTTCTGGCGGTTTCTGATGAGGCGCGGGTGATCCGACAGGTCCAGGTTCGGAACGGACGGATCCAGGTATCGCGGGTCAGCCAGCGAATATGCATGATACCCGGATGTCTCGATGTCGAAGACCTTTCGGCATTCCTGCCAGAAGAGTTCTACGGCCTTCGTCTTCTCACCGATCATCGCTTCGGATCCCGTGTGCGTTCATGGGTCACATTGCGGTCAGTCCGCCGTCCACGACGACGACGGACCCCGCCATGTAGGACGACTCGTCCGATGCCAGAAACGCGATGACGTTGGCGATCTCCTCCGGACGGCCAAGGCGTTTCAGGATCGTGGCGTCAACAAAGCCCCTGAGCTCCTCCTGCGGGTCTTCCACACTTGCCAGGAACGTGTCGATCATGGGCGTCTTCACCGGACCCGGCGCCACGCAGTTGATCCGGATCCCCTCCTCTCCGTGATCGATCGCCATCGACTTCGTGAGCTGGATGACGCCGCCCTTCGTTGCGGTATAGGCCGCGTTCGTGGCGGTGCCGACCAGCCCCTGCTCTGACGCCACGTTGACGATCACCCCGCGGCGCCGTTGTCGCATCACCGGAATCACCGCCCTCGAACACAGGAAGACACCCTTGAGGTTAACATCGAGGAGCCGGTCCCATTCGTCCAGGGTCGTGTCCGGAACCGTCCGCGCCAGCACGATGCCGGCATTGTTGACAAGGACATCCACCCCGCCGTTCGAGGATACGACGCCGTCGATCAGAGCTTGGACTTCCGCCTCCCGGCTGACATCCGTACGAACGAACCGCACGTCGTTTCCGGCTCCGGCGAGCCGGGCGGCCGCCTCGCTGGCATCCCTGACATCCGCCATGACGACCGTCGCACCGTCGGCAGCGAACCGCCGCGTTGCGGCGAGACCGATGCCGCTCCCCGCGCCAGTGACGACGATCGTTTTTCCGGCAAGCGTCATGACCGGCCATCCGGGGTTTCACGTCCGGGCCCACCCTGAGTGCGCCGCTTCACGGGAACACTGTGCATGATGGTTGCCGGGAGCGCCATGCGTCATCCGCTCTCGACGGTCGCCCGGGCCGCCTGGAGGATCCTGTCCTCGTTCGGGATCACCTCGCGCTCGAGGGAGAGGGCCGCCGGGATCGGCAGGTCGGGATTTGCGAGGCGGGTCACTCCCTTGATCGCGGACGGTCCGAGGTTCTCGACGACACGCGTCACAAGCTCGCCGGACAACCCGAAACTCAGGTAATCCTCGTCGACGACGAGCAGCCGGCCGGTTCTGGCAACGGATTCGGTGACCGTGGCGTCGTCGAGCGGCACAACCGAGCGCAGGTCGATGACCTCGACCCCGACTCCCTCGTCCTGCAGGACGTCGGCTGCGACAAGACTCTTCTCGACCATGGTGCTCAGGGTGGCAAGCGTCAGGTCTCCGCCCCGGCGAACGACATTCGCCTCGCCGAGCGCGACGGTGTAGCGCCCGAGCGGGATCTCGGTGCCAAGCGGAAACTCCGTCGTCTTTCGGAGATAGGCGTCCTTGTGCTCGATGACGATCACCGGATCCTCCGACTCGATCGATGCCGCCAGCAACCCCCGGTAATCATACGGATTGCTCGGCGCCACCACCTTGAGTCCCGGCAGATGGGCGAGCATGCCCCACAGGGTCTGGGAGTGCTGCGCCGCAACGCCGATACAGCCACCGGCTGCCCGGATCGTCACCGGCATGGCGACACGACCTCCCGACATGTAGCGGTTCTTGGCGATGGCGTTGTAGACCGGCTCGAGGCACACACCGATGAAGTCCACGAACATGATCTCGACGAGCGGCCGCCACCCACTCATGGCCAGACCGACGGCCATGCCCGCGAACCCCATCTCGGAAATCGGCGTGTCGCGGACGCGCCATTCCCCGAAACGCCGGTGGAGGTCGCGGCTGGCCCCGAACGTTCCACCCGAGTAACCGATATCCTCTCCGAGGAAGACGATACCCGGATCCCGTTCCATCTCGATTCCGATCGTCTCCGCAATCAGCTGCGAAATGTTTTGCTGCCGCCCGGCCCCGTTTTCACTCATGCCAACACCTCCGCAAAGACATCCCTGAACGCTTCAGCCGCATCCGGGCCGGGAGCCTCCCTGACCCTCTTCAGGATGTCGCGAATCCGGTTCCGGGCATCGCTTTCCACGTCCGCAATCTCGGTTTCGCAGGCCTCGCCGCGATCAACGAGGCGGCGGCGGACTATCGTCAGGGGATCACCCTCTTCGCGCATGCGGCGCTTCGCCACAGTTCTCCGGTAGTGGTCGATGTCGCCCTCGTAGTGGCCGCGGAACCGGAAGCACACGGCCTCCAGCAGTGCCGGTCCTCTGCCACCACGCGCATGCTCGACGGCCTCCGCGAACGCGACGGCAACCTCGTCGACGTCGGTGCCGTCAACACGGCGTCCCCACGCACCGTAGGCTTCGGCGCGTTCGGCGATTCCCCTTCCGGCGATCACCTCCTTGGCCGGTACCGAGATGGCGTAGTGGTTGTTTTCGACCAGAATGACCAGGGGAAGTCGCCAAATGGCGGCCATGTTCATCGTTTCATGGAATTGTCCGGTGTTGGTGCCCCCGTCGCCGGTGATTCCGACTGCAATGCTGTCGGAGTTTTCCAGGCGACACGCATAGGCGTGCCCGAGCGCAACCGGCAACGAGGATCCGACAATCCCCGTCACAGAGAACCTGCGTTCCATGTCAAAGAGATGAACATGTCCGCCCTTGCCCCGGCTCAGGCCCGTCACGCGCTCGTAGACCTCGGCCATCATCTCTTCGAGGGGGACACCCTTTGATATGGCATGCTGGTGGCCGCGATGCGTACTCACCATCCAGTCGTCGGGGCGCAAGGCACCCACCATTCCTGCCGCCACCGCCTCCTGACCGTCGGCCAGATGAAGCTCGCCGCGCAGTTCCCCGGTCACAATGCCCTCGGCGCAGGCTTCCTCGAAGGCCCGCATGGTCACCATCAGGCGGTATCGGTCCAGCAAGGTGGGATCATTGGACATGTCGCTCGCCCCCTCCGGTTCGGTGTCTCGAGTTTCTCCCGGCCGCATCACCCGTCACCGGCTATCCTCCCCACGACGTAACAGGACCACCCTCACGGCACGATTGCCCATTGTTTCCTCCCGGGTGTTGATCGTCGCGGCTCTTCCGGATACCGGGCATCAATCCTTGAGGAACCGCACCCACCTGGGGTCAGGCCTGATACCGACAAGATCACCGGACCGGGCCACCTCATCCGCGCCAACATCTCCCTGTACGCGAATCTCATGCGGTCCGACGTCGACACGCCATATGACATGGGCCCCGAGAAAGCTCCTGTCGGTGACCCTGCCCGTGATCCCGGCTTCGTCGGGAGATGTCAGGCGGAGAGTTTCGGGCCGCATGCTGATCCAGCCGGCCCGCACGTCTTCGGGGACTTCACCGACGAGTACCGAGACGTCGGTGTCCGTGACACGCACGCGGTTTCCGGTGTCGTCATCGCTGTCCACGATCACCGGGAGGACGTTGGCATTGCCGACGAAACTGGCCACGAAGTAACAGTTCGGAGCATGATAGACGTCCATCGGCGTGCCGCTTTGCCGGATCATCCCTTCATCCATGACAGCGATGCGATCGGACATCGCCATCGCTTCCTGCTGGTCGTGAGTGACGTAGAGAAAGGTGACTCCGGTCTCCCTGTGAATGCGTTTCAGTTCCGCCTGCATCTCCATGCGGACCTGAAGATCGAGAGCCGACAACGGTTCATCCAGCAGCAGGACACGGGGCTGATTGACGAGCGCTCTGGCAAGGTTGACGCGTTGCGCCTGACCGCCACTGAGTTCGTCCGAGCGTCTCCTTTCAAATCCTGCAAGGCGCACGACTTCAAGCATGCCCGTCACCGTCTCGTGGATCTGGTCTTCGGGCATCCGCCTTGACCGCAAGCCGAAGGCGATGTTCTCGAAGACATCCAGGTGAGGCAGGAGCACCGGCTTCTGGAAGACCGTGTTGACAGGTCGATGGTAGGGAGGAAGCCGGGTGATGTCTTCGCCGTCGAGCACTACGGTGCCATGATCCGGCCAGTCGAATCCGGCGACGATGCGAAGGAGTGTGGTCTTGCCGCAACCGCTGGGACCCAGGAGGGTGACGAACTCTCCCTCCCGGAACTCCAGGCTGACGCCGTCAAGGGCGACGACCTCCGAGAAGCGCTTGCGGACATCCGTGACAAGGAGCCGCCCTCCCGAATTCTGCTGCGTCATCGCGCACCTCTCTTGCGGACACGTCCGGAGGTCCTTGCGAAACGGTTGAAGCGCGCACCGACGAGTCCGAGAGCCCCGACGGCTGCGGTGATGCTGATCACGAGGAGAATCGTGGCCAGCGCATTGACCGTCGGATCGCTGCCTCGCCGGAACTGTCCCCACAACACGATGGGAATTGTACTGTCGGGACCGATGGTGAACAGCGTGCGGACAAACTCATCCGTCGACAGTGCGAAGGCCAGAACCGCCCCACCGATCAGGATGGGGAAGGTGAGCGGCAGAACGATGAGCCTGAACTGACCCATCGGGGCCAGGCCAAGATCGGCGCCCACCTCCTCGTACTGCGGGTCGAGCCGGTCCAGTCCGGATCGAGCCACGATCAGGAAGTAGGGAAAGACCCACAGGAAATGGGCAACCGCCACCGTGCCGTGGGAGAGGGGAACACCCACGGTATCGAAATAGGCAAGAAGCGCCAGACCGACGAACAACGACGGCGTCGCCAGCGGCATGAAGAACAGGACGTTGCCCAGGGCGCCGAGCCTGCGGCCAGCCCGCCTGAGCCCGAGTGCCGTCATCGTTCCCATGACCAGTGCGATGACCATGCTGATGGCTGCCAGAACGATCGTGTTCCCGAATGCGTCCATGTAGACGGTGTTGTTGAACATGCTCCGGTACCAGTGCAGCCCGATGTCCTCGAGCGGCGGTCCGAGCCTCGGTGGCCCCTGGAACGAGAACACGACGACGATCAGCACCGGCGCGAACAGGAATACGAAGACGGCCGTGACAAACACCCCCGCAAGGATGCGGCTTGCCAGTGACGGTTTTCTTCCCATCTTTCCGCCTCCTCGCTCTGTCGCCTAGAGACGTACCGAAACGCGATGGAGCCGGGTCGCGAACAGGAGCGACGTCAAGGCGAAGTACAACAGCACGAAGACGGCGAGGAGCACGAGGGACATCGCGGCTCCCATCGGAAAGTTGCCCGCTTCCGCAAACTGCTGCTGCACGAGAACGCCAACCAGTGTGCCCTTCGTTCCACCAAGAAGCTGAGGCGTCGCAAAGTCGCTCGCGGCAAGACCAAGGGTGAACATGAAGGGAGCGAGCGATGTCGAGGCCATCAGGGGGAGAATGACACGGCGCCAGCTCATGAGTCCGGTTGCCCCAAGGTCCTCGGCGACTTCAAGCACGGTGCGAGGAAGATTTCGCATTGCCGCGTAGATCGCCAGCGTGACGAAGGGCAGATAGATATGCACGAGGGCGATGACCACCAGCGTGCGCGTGAAGAGCAGTTGCGGAGGCTCGGTGACTCCCAGTGATTCGATGAAGACGGTAAACACTCCGCTCGAGGTAAAGAGTGCCCGCCACGCGTAGATCCTGGCGAGGTAGCTCACGAACAGGGCCACGACCAGCAACACGAACAGCGGCGTCTCGAGGCGGCCTGCCCGGAACCTGAGGTAGAACGCCAGCGGCAGGGCGACCACGAGGCAGATGCCCGCCACGATGAATCCCGTGACGAGTGAGCGAACAATCAGCAGTCCGACGAAGGGGTCCGTCAGGACGGTCACGAAGTTGTCGAGAGTGAAGTCCCAGGTAACCGTAAACAGCCCGCCGCGGGCAAAGGCATAGGCCCCGAACAGCAGGAGCGGTGCAACGAACGTCAGCGCAAGGGCAATGAAACCGGGTGCGAGGAGAACCCAGGTTCTCCCCGCACCGTATTGTCCCCCGGGCAACGAGGGAGCGCCAACTATCCGCCGGCCTTCAGTTTCGCCCATTCACTCAACCATTCCAGATAGCCCACAACCTCGTCGGTTGTTTCGTCCGGTGGCCATGGGGTCAGTGGGCTGCGTGCCAATGCATTGTCAAGATCGCCGTAGTCATAAAGACTGGCGGACTTCTCATCCATCAACGGCACGGCATCCATGTTGACGACCGCCACCTGGATGTTGGAGCCGATCGCCGCCTGGACTTCAGGCTCGAGTACCTTGTTGATGAACGCCAGAGCGGTCGCCTTGTTGTCGGAAATCTCGGGAATCGCAAAGGCCTCGACCCAGCCGATTCCGCCTTCCTTCGGTTCGACATTCGCCGCATTGGCGCCACGATCGTTGGCCCATGCCGAGACGGGCTCCCAACCGTTGTAGGTGCACCAGATGTCACCGGACGCCATCAGCTCGGCCACATCCCCGAAAGACATGCCGACCGCCGGCACCTGATCACGCATCTTCCGCATGAAGTTCATGACTTCGTCGAACTCCTGCCGGTTGTAGAGCGGCGTGCTCTCTATTCCGAGTGTTCGGCCCGCGATCACCATGCCGCCATCGGGACCGCCGCCCCAACCGACATGGCCTCTGTATTCATCCTTCAGGAGATCGAACCATGACTGCGGCGGATCGATGCGATCCGGCAGATAGTTCGTCACGGAACGACCCCATGTGAAGGGGACAAGAATCCAGTCGCCGTTCTCGTTCTTGAAGAACCGTTCATCGGCAAAGGTCGGATGAATCTTGTGCGATAGCGGAACCTGGTCCTGACTGATGGGAATCACCAGATCTTCAAGCCGGCGTGCGAGGCCGTTGAACGTTCCGATCAAATCCCATGTGACACCTCCGGGACGCCGGAGCTTGGCAATGACATCGGCGTTGGCCGAAATGTACGAGGACCGCATCGTGACCCCGGCCTCTTCCATCCAGGCGTCCATGGGTGCAAGCCCCAGCATGTCGTAACCCTCGTACCAGAAATAGTCGATGTCACCGCCAATGGCTTCGTCTGCGAGGCTGGTCGAGGCGAGCGACGGAACAACACTCAATCCGACGGCTGCCTGGGCCGATGCGTGAAGGAGACGACGGCGGGAGATGGGTGAACCGAACGACGAGACTGTCCTGATGATACCTTTGTCATCTGACATGACGATCCTCCCTGTAGTGTTGTGCCGGGAAACATCACCACGTGGCAACCCGACACATGAGCCAGAAATAATATTGTGATATTGCCACCCTGTCGATAGGTTGTCGATGAAGTGGACCTGTCCCGCTCCCTTCGACAAGGGAGGTGGGATGTGGGGATCAGGAGAGAGGCGTGCTGCACGTTTCTGAGCAAGGGGAGCGCGAGAAAGCCAACGATCCCGGGACCTTCGGCGATCTGGCAAGGCAACGCCGCGGCGAAATACTGTTGGCCGCGAGCCGGGTCATCAGCAGAAAGGGTGTCCACCACGCACGACTCGTCGACATCGCGGACGAGGCCCGCGTGTCCATCGGAATGATCCAGCACTATTTTCGGAGCCGCAACAATCTCGTCCGCGAGACCTTCCGATGGAAACTCGAGGAATCCCTTGCCTCCTACGAATCCTATCTGCAGGACGACAGCACGGCCTGGCAGGATGTCGAGAGCCTTTGCCGCATGCTGACAAGGGAACCCTTCGAGGCCATCAACTCGCTGTGGCTCGAGTTTTTCTCCCTCTGCAACAGGGACCCGGATTTCGCCATTCTGGGTTCGGAACTCTGGGAGCGCTGGGCAGGGCAGATCCGGTCGGTCGTCGAAAGAGGTATCGAAAACGGAGAATTCACAACCGGTTCCTCGCCTGATGATGTGGCGGCCCGCTTCGTGTCCCTGGCTGACGGTCTCGGCTTTCGCGTCCTCATCCATCACAAGGGCATGTCGATCGACCGGATGCACCGCCTCCTTCTTGAAGGAGCCGCCAGGGAACTTGGCATTGCGCTGGAGAAAGAGGCACAAACTGCCAAGGACTGATGGCAGACACGGAGCCGTGCGTTCGGCGCGCGACTCCACGACCTCGTTGATCCGGTTCGCCTCGGGTGTTGCCCTCAATTGGGTGTGGGTTGATCACCCGCCGGGTTCGGCGCGGGGCAGCGCGGGCTCCGGCATCGCGAAGGGTTCCGGGTCTCGGAATCGTTCGAGGACGTTGCCGAGAAGGCGGGCAACCGGATTGTCGTAACCGTTGACCGGCAGGGCCGAGCCGAAGGCGATGGACCCGGCGGAGAATACCGCCCCGCCTCCCGGGTGCTCGAAGAAGGTCATGTCGGCGCGCACCAGGGGATGATCGTCGGCGATTACCGGCTGGTTGGAGGTGAGTTCCTCGAGCACCACCAGCATGCCGGCGGCATGCTCTTCCGACCGGGCGACGATGAGGGCATGGGGAGGCGTGCCGAGACGGGCATCGGCGCGGTCGATCTCGAGGCCGGCGGCGCCGCCACCGACAAGTCCGGCATCGCCGATGATCTCGTCGTCGATGCCGGCGAAGATGAAGGCGGCACGGGGATCATCGGCGGCAGGGGTGCGCCGGTACCAGGTGGACCGATCGAAGCCCTGGGCCGTGAAGCCGATGCCGGCAAGCCGCTGTGGCGGACGCCCGCTGCGGCGCCACAGGCCACCGTACTCTCCGGTGAGGCTCATGAAGGACTCGCCCGCGCGCGACACCCAGGACCGGGTGCCGCCCTCGGTCTTGCGGCACTCCAGGACTCCGGGAAGATCCTGCCTCAAGGCGATGCGCCAGTAGAACCCGTTGGCGCCGGTGTAGATCAGCCGTCCGCCCCGGGCGAGCCAGGCCTCCAGGGCATCGAGCATGACTGCGGTGTGGTACTCGGGGTGGCTGCCGGTGACGACGACGCAATAGCCTTCGAGCACGGCCAGCCCCTCGAAATCGAGTTCCTCGTCGGTGACGACGTCGAAGCCGTCGCTCGCCTGTTCCAGCCAGGACGTGATGTGGGTATCGGCCACGAGTCCCCACACGCGCCCCTTCGGCCGAAGGTTGAGCACCGGGCGCAGGCGTGACGAGAAACTGACGCCGCTGCCGTCTGAATGGGTATCGTAGGTCGAAAGCCCGTACTCCGAGTGAGCCTGCAGGAAGCAGTCGTCGCGCGTCATGATGGTGGCACGGAACTGCTTCATCTCGACGGTGTCGTTGCGGAAGTGCCGGCCCGAATTGGCATAGGCCATGTAGGTGGCGGTGGGCATGAGGAAGCAGATATCCGAGGTCCTCCGGCCACGGGGCGGCACGACGGCGAAGGGAATGAAGTCCTCTGCATCCCCCGCCGTGACATGGAGCGCGTGGATCGCGCTCGGGGTGCCTTCGGGCACCTGCCAGACGTGGCTTTCAGGCCACCCGGCATCGTGGATATCGTCGTCGTGAAAGTGGATCGCGGCATAGTCTTCGGGCCGGTGGCGCCAGGACATCTCGCGACCACTCCATGTGGCGCCGGTCACGGCGCGCTCGGGAAGGTGAACGAGTGTCCCGTGGTGACCGTGACCGGACACGTCCTCGAATGCGAGCGTGTCGATCCCGCGCGAGAAGTCCCAGGCGGCCAGAATTGCGTTGCGGACGGACGGTGCCGCCGGACGGACTCCGGCGATGACGACCTCGTCGGGCGTGAAGGCGCGGCACGCCACCCGCGGCGCCTCGATCCGGCCGTTGTAGCAGCCTGCGTGATAGCCGCGGCCATCCCCGGCATCGCGATGCCAGGCGGCCATCACCCAGCGGGTTTCCCGCAGCACCGGCGGGAACGACAGAGCGACCCGGCGCAGCACCGGGCGACCGGTGTCGAGCGCCTGCTGGAACAGACACATCGTGCCCGATTCCGGATCGAGGGTTGCGGCGATGCGATACCAGGCGCCCGCCACCATGGCCTCGCCCGTGGTGGCAACAACGCTGGCGTGCCCGTTCCCGGCCACCAGGCCCGCGGCGCCGTCGTCGCCGACGATGAGGCTGGCACCGGTGTGGTCACTCTCGGACCAGGTGCCGATGATGCCCTGACGTCCCTTCTCCGGCGTGGTCGGCATGGCCAGTACCTGGAGCGTGAATGCGCCCGCCGGAACGAGGTGTGGCGAGGCCGGAACGACCGCATGGGACCCGGCATGGATGACGTGCGCGCTGCCTTCGTGGAGGCCGTCGACCGGTGTCTCGACGGGAACGCTCCTGAAGGGGGCGCCTGCGGGGTTGTCGTCCGCCGAGTGGAGACGGACGATGCCGGCGCGGTAGGTGGCGGGGCCGTCGCAGCTCACATGGAAGCGGATGGTCTCCCCGGGGCGCACCGACATCCTGTCCGCATAGCCGTTGAGCGGCCGTAGTCCTGGATCCATGCCACCTCCACAGGAGACTTGAGGGGTCGGGGATGATTCCTACAATGGCACCAGATCAGACCATGGGGAAAGAGATCATGACGGTGACGGACACGTTCAGGGACCTTTCGGGGCAGGTGTACATGGATGGCCATTGGCGCCGCAGCGAGTCGAGCGACGGGTTCGACGCCATCGATCCGGCGACAGAATCGGTCAATGGCGAACTGGCCTTCGCCACGGTCAGCGAGGTCGACGAGGCAGTCGCCATCGCCCGGCGCGCCCAGAAAGAGTGGAACCGCATGAACGGCCTCAAGCGTTCCGAAGAGCTTCACGAGGTGGCGCGCAGGCTGCGCGACAGCACACCGCGTCTCGCCGAGGCCCTGACCCGGGAAATGGGCAAGCCCTACAAGGAATCGGCGGATGAGGTGGAATGGACCGCGACCGCCTTCAACTACTACGCGGAGGTTTCGCGTCACGAGGCCGGTCGCGTTGTCGGTCCGGTGGTCGACGGGGACTTTCACGTCGTCACCAAGTCGCCTCTGGGCGTGGTCGGCATCATCCTTCCCTTCAATTTCCCCTATGTGCTCTTTGGCTGGGAAGCCGGAGCCGCGCTCGGCGCCGGCAATGCGGTCATTCTCAAGCCATCGGAACTGACCAGTTTCTCCTCGCTCATGATGATGGAGTGCTTCGACCACATGCCGACCGGTCTGGTGCAGTGCCTCACCGGAGCCGTCGAGACGGGCAAGGCCCTGGTCGGGCATGACGGGGTCGACGGAGTCGCCTTTACCGGGTCGATCCCCGCCGGACAGGCCGTCGCCCAGACCTGTGCGTCCACATTCAAGCGCTGTCTCGTGGAAGCAAGCGGCAACGACCCGTTCCTGGTCATGCCGTCGGCCGACATGGCCATGGCCACCCAGGGCGCGGTGTTCGGCGCCTATCTCAATTGCGGACAGGTGTGCGCTGCCGCCGAGCGTTTCTATGTCCATGATGCCGTGCACGACCGCTTCGTCGACGAGGTCACGCGTCTGACGCGCCAGCTGCGCATCGGCAACGGTCTCGAGAAGGTGGACATGGGACCGATGGCCGCCCAGCGGGAACGGGACCGCTATGAAGGCATGCTCGCACGGGCCATCGACGAAGGTGCGACGGTGGTCACCGGTGGCGGTCGACCGGAAGGTTTCAACCGCGGCTACTACTGCGACGCGACCATCCTCACCGACTGCACGCCGGATATGGAGATCATGAACAACGAGAGCTTCGGACCGGTGATGCCCGTCTGCCGGGTCGGCAGTTTCGACGAGGCCCTCGAACACGCCAACAACTCGCGCTACGGGCTCGGCTCCTTCGTCTTCACGAATGATCTCGCCGAGACCATGCGGTCCATCAACGAGATCGAGGCGGGCATGACGTGGATCAACGCCACGGCCCTTCTCGACAACGATGCCGGGCCCTTTGGCGGGTGCAAGATGTCGGGAACCGGCCGCCAGCTCGGCAGCGAGGGAATCGACCAGTTCCGCCACACCAAGCTCACCATGATCGACCACGAGAACAAGCCCGCGGACTTCTGGTGGTTCCCATACAAGGATGAGGAGGCCTATCCCGGCTGATCCTGCCTTTCCTCCTGGCGGCAGGAGGAAGGAAGCGCCTCGCGCCCGAGGCACTCGAGGGCGTCCGCGGCGATGACGCGTTCCTCGTCCGTGGCGATGACGTGGGCCGAGGGGTGGCCACGGGTGATGGTGGGCGCATGGCGCCCGTTGGCCGCCTCATCAAGATCGAGACCGAGCCAGCCCAGAGCCTCCACCACCGCCGCTCTCACCGGCGCCGCGTTCTCGCCGATGCCTCCGGTGAAGACGAGGGCGTCGAGGCCGCCGGTGGCCGCCACCGCCGAGCCGATCTCGAGGACCAGCCGGTCGACGAACATGGCGACAGCACGTGCCGCCCTCTCATCCCTGCTTGCCAGAAGCGTCCGCATGTCCGGCGAGAGACCCGAGACCCCGATCAATCCCGACTCACGATTGAACAGGCGGTCAACGGCCCCGGCATCGCCATCGTGGCGCGCAACGAGCCACAGCACAGCGCCCGGATCGAGCCTGCCAGGCCGCCGTCCCATCATCAGCCCGTCGAGAGGCGTGAATCCCATCGACGTGAAGACCGAGGCGCCGTCGATGAGACCGGCGAGGCTGCATCCGTTGCCGAGATGGCAGATCACCGTCTTCGGCGGGATCGCGCCGCCGGCGACATCGGGCAGCCGGGCGACGATGGACTGATAGGAAAGGCCATGGAATCCGAACCGTCGCAACCCTTCGGCCGCGAAGCGCTCCGGCAGCGCCATCAGCTGGCGCACCTCGGGAATGGTGCGGTGGAAGGCGGTATCGAAGCACGCGACCTGGGGCAACCGGGGCAACGTCTTCTCCAGTGCCCTGATCCCGGCAAGGTTGTGCGGCTGGTGAGAGGGCGCCAGGGCTGACAGCGCCTCGATGTCGCTGGCAACCACATCGTCGATGAGCGCTGGTCCGGAAAACCGCGTTCCGCCATGAACCACGCGGTGGCCGGCCACCGCGAGGCCTCCGGTCCGGGGCAGGATGACCCTGTCGAGAAGATGTTCGATGATGGGTCCATGGCCGGCGAGACCGTGCGGCAGGGGCTCGCCGGGCCTGACGTCGAGCAGCAACCTCGGCTCGAGTCCTTCGGCGATGTTCTCCACCTGGCCCCGGAACAGGGACACGAGATCATCCCCGAAGACGGCAAAGCGGACAGATGACGACCCGCAGTTGAGCGCCAGCACGTGTCCCGTCATGGCTGGTAGGTCCCTCCGCCGGTGGCCATCATCTTGCGGTTCTCTTCCCTTGCGGTCTACAACGTCCCTGACACTCCGGGAAAGGTTGGCACGCCATGAAAATGACCACGGAAGAAGCCTTCGTGAAAGTGCTGCAGAGACACGGCATCCGCCACTGCTTCGGCATCATCGGGTCCGCGTTCATGCCGATCTCCGATCTCTTCCCCAGGGCCGGAATCATCTTCTGGGACGTGGCCCACGAGTCGAATGCGGGATTCATGTGCGACGGCTTCACCCGTGCCAGCGGCGAGGTCGCGATGTGCATCGGCCAGAACGGCCCCGGCATCACCAATCTCGTCACACCCGTGAAGACGGCCTACTGGAACCACACGCCCATGCTCCTCGTGACCCCCCAGGCAGCCAATCGGACGATCGGCCAGGGCGGCTTCCAGGAAGTGCCGCAGATGGCTCTCTTCGAGGACATGGTCTGCTACCAGGAAGAGGTACGTGACCCGGCGCGCATTGCCGAGGTTCTCAACCGGGTGATCGAACAGGCGTTGCGGCGTTCGGCGCCCGCCCAGATCAACGTGCCGCGCGACATCTGGACCGCCGAGGTCGACATCGAGCTTCCGGCCACGGTGGAACTCGAGCGCCAGGGCGGCGGCGAAAGGTCGATCACCGAGGCGGCGCGCCTCCTGTCTCAGGCGAGATTCCCGGTGATCCTCTCAGGCGCCGGCGTCGTCATCGGCGGGGCCATCGACGATTGCGTCCGTCTGGCCGAACGCCTCTCTGCTCCGGTCTGTTCGGGTTACCAGCACAACGACAGCTTTCCGGGGTCCCATCCGCTTGCCGTCGGGCCCCTTGGCTACAACGGTTCGCGGGCGGCGATGGAACTCATCGCCCGGGCCGATGTCGTGCTGGCTCTCGGAACACGCCTCAATCCCTTTTCCACGCTGCCGGCCTACGGCATCGACTACTGGCCACAAGCTGCTGCCGTCATCCAGGTCGACATGAATCCCGATCGTATCGGACTCACCAAGAAGGTCAGCGTGGGCATCTGCGGCGATGCCGGGATCGTGGCACGCGGCATCCTCGACCATCTTTCGCCCGCCGCCGGATCGAAGGGCCGCGACGAGAGGAAGGCGCTGATTCACCAGACTCGCTCAGCATGGCTGCAGGAACTCGCCGGCATGGACCATGAGGACGACGACCCGGGAACCTCGTGGAACGCCGACGCGCGGACACGCGAACCCCAGAGAATGTCCGCACGCATGGCCTGGCGGGCGATTCAGGCGGGTCTGCCTGCGGACGCCATCATCTCCACCGATATCGGCAACAACTGCGCCGTCGGCAACGCCTATCCTACCTTCGAGGAGGGCAGGAAGTACCTCTCCCCCGGCCTCTTCGGACCCTGCGGGTATGGTTTCCCGGCCATTCTCGGGGCCAAGATCGGCTGTCCCGATGTGCCGGTCGTCGGCTTTGCAGGAGACGGCGCCTTCGGCATCTCCATGAACGAGATGACGTCATGCGGCCGGGAGGACTGGCCCGCCGTCACCATGGTGGTCTTCCGCAACTACCAGTGGGGTGCCGAAAAGCGCAACACGACACTGTGGTACGACAACAACTTCGTCGGCACGGAACTCAACCCCGGGCTCTCCTATGCCAGAGTGGCCGAAGGATGCGGTCTCAAGGGCGTCCAGGTGGCGACCATGGAGGAACTCGCGGATGCCATCAGGCAGGGCTGCGCTGCCCAGCGGGACGGCGTCACCACCTTCATCGAGGTGCTGCTCAATCAGGAACTCGGCGAACCCTTCCGCCGCGATGCCATGAAGAAGCCGGTCGTGGTCGCCGGCATCGACGCGCATGACATGCTGGCGATGGGATGAGGAACCCCGTTTCAGCCGGATGACGACTGGAACACCGGCGAGCGCGCCATGAGGCAGAGGAAGTCCTGGGCCAACGTGGCCCCGGCGAGCGCCGTGATCTCCCCGACGTCGTAGATCGGCGCCACCTCCACGAGGTCGGCGCCGATGATCGCGAGTCCCGACAGCCCGCGCAGGATTTCGCGGGCCTGGTGGGATGTGAGGCCGCCGATGACCGGTGTCCCCGTCCCCGGAGCAAAGGCCGGATCGAGGCAGTCGATGTCGAAGGTGAGATAGGCCTTCCTGTCGCCGACGATGCGGCGCACCTCCTCGATGACCGCATCGGTGCCGTGACGGTGCACGAAAGGAGCATCGAAGATGTTGAATCCCATGGTGTCGGGATTGGGCGTTCTCAGTCCGATCTGCACCGACGTCGCGGGATCGACAAAGCCCTGGCGCACGGCGTGCCAGAACATGGTGCCGTGATTGACGCCGTCCTCGTGCTCATCGGGCCAGGTGTCGGAATGGGCGTCGAAATGAATGAGCGACAGCGGTCGACCGTGGCGCTTGGCGTGGGCCCTCAACAAGGGCCACGTGATGAAGTGATCGCCGCCCAGCGACAGCACCATGACGTCCTGTTCCAGCATCCACGCGACATAGTTCTCGATCGCCTCCGGAATTGTGGCCGGTATGGAGAAGTCGAAAGGAAGATCCCCGTGATCGGCGATCCTCATTTCGGCCACGGGGTGAAAGTCCCAGCCATAGACCCGCCTTTCGAAGGCCAGCCCGGTCGATGCGGCACGGATGCCGCGGGGACCGAAGCGCGTGCCCGGACGATTGGTCGTAGCGGTGTCGAAGGGGATGCCGAGCACCGCGACATCGACGCCATCGAGCTCCTTGCGATAGGGGCGTCTGAGGAAACTCGTGACGCCGGCATAGGTGATTTCTTCGGGAAAGGCCTGGAGATCGGTCGCCGTGATGGCGTGGTCGCCCCTGAACATCTCTGACCCGGTCATCTCCGTCACCCTCCACGTCCGCGGTTCAACGCCACACTTACATCCGTCCGCGCGGCCTGTCGAGGCGGGCCGCCGGGTCGACTCAGGGGCCCCGGGCGCGGCGGCGGAACAGGTAATAGCCGACCTCGCGGGATGGGCACAGTCCGCCCGGACGCAGGGCAAGCACGGCAATCATCGCCACGGCAAGTGTCAGTTCGGTCATTCCCACGAGGGGTTCGGAGAGGATGTTGGCGCGGTTGATGGCTCCTTCGAGCGATCGCAAGCCCTCGAAACTCGCTGTGACGATCAGCACGCCGACCACGGCACCAGTCACCGTTCTCGGTCCTCCGATGACCAGCATGGCGAGAATCACGAAGGTCTCCTTCAGCCACAACTGCTTGGGCGAGAAGGAGGTGATGAAATGGCCCCATAGTGCACCGCCGATTCCGGCAAGCAGGGCCGAGACGATGAAGGCCTGCCAGCGCAGTCTCGGAATGTGCGCTCCGAGCGAGGCTGCCGCGATTTCGTCATCCCGGCTCGCACGGAGAAGCCTGCCCACCCGCGATTCCTTGAAGATGAGGGCGACAAGCACGGCGGCGATCGCGACGCCTGCAGCAAGCGGCAGCGTCGTTCCTCCCGGTATCCCGAAGAGGGTACGCGGACCGTTGGTGACATCGCTCCAGTGGTACATGATCGTGTGCAGCACGACGAAGAGTGCAAAGGACGTGATGACGGCTGCGGCGTCGGACAGACGCATGAGCGGGTAGACGGCCAGTGCCGCAATGAGGGCCGCAGCCAGCCCCGCCAGCGCCATGCCGACGACAGGCAGCATCTCCACGTCGGCAAGGAACGGATAGAGATTCGGCAGCGCCATCCCCTTCATCTGCACCGGGATGGTGAGGACCGCCGAAGTATAGGCACCGACCCCCATGAACCCGACATGGGCAAAGGAGAGAATGCCGGAATTCCCCATGAAGATCTGCAGGCCGACCACGAGCACCATCGAGATGCAGAGATTGGTCGTGATACGCAGGAGAAGCCGGTCGCCGACGAGTTCCGCAGCCAAGGCGACGAGGACGATCACCCCGCCAAGGAGAACGAACGTCAGCCAGTTTCGTCGTGTCATCATGTTCGCTGACCCGATGCCGGCCCACGCACGATTCCTTCCGGCCGCCACAGCAGGATCAGGATGACCAGCGAGAAGGTGAAAGCGTCGCGGAACTTGAGAAGATCCTGGGGAAGAGTGTAGTTCAACGTCGTGTCGATGAGCGCCAGCAGAAATCCGCCGACCACGGCACCCGGCAGGCTGCGCATGCCGCCGATGACCGTTGCGATGAAGGCAATGAGGAGGGGCTCAAGGCCGATTCCCGGCACGACGGTGCCGATCCGGCCGATCCACAGGATGGCAACGGTTCCCGCCAGCAGACCGGAAATCGCAAAGGCCGCCGAGATGATGAGATTGGCGGGGATCCCCATCATCCGCGCCATCCGGAAGTTGGTGGCGGCTGCCCGCATGGCGATGCCGAGCGCCGTCGACCGCATGAGCCAGGAGAAGATCGCCAGCATGATCACCGCGACGGCGATCGTGATGAGGTTGCGGACCGGCGTGATGACGCCGGCGAATTCGACGGTGCGCGAGAAGAGTTCCGGCAGCGGCACCGCGCGGGGCCTTGGCGAGATGAAGAGGAGCGCGGCGTTCTGCAGCAGGGTCGAGAAGGCGAAGGACGTGATCAAAACAGCCGTGACGGACTTGGCGCGCACGGGACGGAATGCGAGATAGTCCGTCGCAATCCCTGCCGCGATTGCCATGATGACGCCGCACCCCGCCATCACGAGCCAGGGGAAACCCGATCCGCTGACGAGGAACATGGTGTAGCCGCTGACCATGATCAGCTCGCCATAGGCGAAGTTCACGAGGCGGAGAATGCCGTAGACGATGACGAGGCCGAGCGCCATCAACGCGTAGGCCCCGCCGAGGCTCAGGACATCCAGCACGAATTGCACCGGATTCATGACTCGGCGCCCAGGTAGAGGGACTTCAGTTCCGTCGCGGCGGCGATCTCGGAGGCCGGACCTTCCGCCTCAATGCGCCCGAGCCGCATGACGTAGGCGCGATCGCTGACCGCGAGGGCCTTTGCCGCGTTCTGTTCGACGAGGAGGATGGTCAGGCCGGAGTCCTTCAGGCTGCTGATCATGTCGAAGATCTGGTCCACCACGATCGGCGCCAGGCCGAGCGACGGCTCGTCCAGGAGCAGGACGGACGGACGCGACATGAGCGCCCGCGCTATGACCAGCATCTGCTGTTCGCCACCCGACAGGTTTCCCGCCGGCAGGTGCTGCCGCTCTGCAAGAATGGGAAAGTGGGCGAAGTGCGTCTCGCGATCGTGGGTCACGCCGGCCTGGTCACGCCGACGCGTGAACGCGCCGAGTTGCAGGTTCTGCGCCACCGTCAGGTCAGGAAACACGTCGCGGGTTTCCGGCACGGCTACCACGCCACGCCGGACCATGGCTTCCGGTGTGGACCCGCTCACGTCCGCGCCATCCAGCCGGACCCGGCCGGCAGTGGCCCTCACCGCTCCGGCGATCGCCATCAATGTCGAGGACTTTCCCGCGCCATTGGCGCCGAGAAGGGTCACGAGTTCGCCCTTGCGGACGCCGAGCGACACGCCACGCACCGCGCGCACGGCACCGTAGCTGACCTCAAGGGATTCGATGTCAAGCATGACCGCTGCCGCTGCCGAGATAGGCCTCGATGACCGCCGGGTCGTCACGGACCGTCCGGCGGTCTCCCTCGGCAATGGTGCGACCGGACGCCAACACATGCAGACGCTCGCACACGCGCATGATCAGGCCCATGTCGTGATCGATGATAAGGAGGCCCAGCCCGCGGGCCTTCGGCAGCATGGCGAGGATCTCGACCAGCGACTCGGTCTCCTCCTCGTTCATGCCCGCGGCGGGCTCGTCGAGCAGGAGGTAGTGCGGTTCGCCGGCCAGCGCCCGCGCGATTTCCACGCGGCGCTTCTCGCCGTAACTGAGCACCTCGGCCAGATCGTCGAGACGCTTGCCGAGTCCAAACTCCTCGATCAGCGCGGTGGCGCGATCAAGGGCCACACGCACCGGAGCGCCCTTTCCGAGGGCGGCCGTCGCGACGTTTTCGAGAATGGTCAGGTTGTCGAAATGCCTGCCGATCTGGAAGGTCCGGGACACTCCGGCATGGGCGATCTCGCGGGGCGTCCGTCCGGTCAGGACGGTGTCCCCCAGGGAAATCGTGCCGCCGGCCACGGGAACCTGACCGGTCATGGCGTTGACCAGGGTTGTCTTGCCGGATCCATTCGGCCCGATGAGCCCGAGTATCTCCCCGGGTCCAAGGGTGAGCGACACGTCGTCGAGTGCGCGCAGGCCAGCAAACTCGACCGTGACGGACGCCGCTTCAAGTGGGGCCATGGCGCTCCGGAATACTGCGGTTCCTGCCGGCGCGGAGGTGTCCGCGCCGGCAGGGTGGTTCAGGCGATTCTTACGGTGCCGGTACGTTGGACGGTGTCCGCCAGCCAAGGAAATGCGTCGACGCATCCTTGACCTCGACGAGCACCGCCGCCTTGTCCGGAGCATGGCCTTCAGCGGCATTGCGGTATGTCAGGTCGCCGGTGAGAAGATGGAACACGTTCTCCTCCAGCGCCTGCGCGACCGCCGCGCCATCCGTCGTGCCTGCAATCTCCGCAGCCTGGGCAAGAAGCATCACAGCATCCCAGCCGGTCGCCACGAAGGAGGTGTCCGGCGGCTCGTTGAACATGCCCTCGAAGAGTCCGATGAACTGCTCCATTTCCGGATGGGCATCGGAGCTCATGAAGGTATGGGTCACGAAGTAGATGTCGTTGCCAAGCGGGCCAAGTGACTGGATCATCGCCGGATCGTCGTAGGAATCCCCGCCAAGCACCGGTGCATCATAGCCGACTTCGCGCAGGGACCGGATGATGAATCCGATATCCTGCCCGTAGGACGAGATGAAGATGACATCCGGCTTCTCGTCGAGCGCCTGCAGGCGCGCAAGCTGGGCCGAGAAGTCGTTGTCACCGTTGTTGTACGTGTCCTCCGCCAGGATGTTGCCGCCCAGAGCCTTGAAATGCTCGACGAAGTACTTGGAGAGCGACACGGTGTAGGCAATGAACTGGTCCGTCACGACATAGGCGTTCTTCCAACCGCGCTCATTGATGGCATATTCGGCGGCTGTCGCCCCCATGGTCGTGTTCCACATCGACAGGGTGAACTGCTTGTCTCCCAGCGACCAGGAACTGTAGAGCGGGTCCGATGCACAGAGCGACAGGCCAACCAGCCCCGCCTCCTGTGCCGCGCGACTCGCCGGCCCACCGAAGTCGAAATCGCAGGGCGCCAGAATGAAGTCGGCGCCACCGTCGATGAGTTCAACAGCCGCGTTGCCGACCGTGACCGGATCGGTCTTGCCGTCGATGGCGATCATCTCCACCTGCTGGCCGAGCAATCCGCCCTGGTCATTGAGGGCCTTGATGGCAACCTGCGCACCCCGAAAGCCTGGCGTGTCCAGGGGAGCCTGGTCCCCGGTCAGGCAAAGGGGCGCGCCAAAGGTGATCGTGTCCCCCAGGGCATGTCCCCCGCCGGCCACAGCCAGGGCGCCGACCGATGCCAGTACTGCTAAGAAACGAGATCTCATGGAGTTCCTCCTCTTGTTCTTGCTGCAAGGTCAATCTGCACTGATTTCCCCGTTCCATTCGAAGGCGGCCCGGGACAAATGTCAAACAGACGGGGAGACCAGGTCGCCGTCGCCGGTCCGGCATCACGGGATCCGGACGCGGTTCCTTGTCGGCAAAATCCCGCCTCGCTAGGATCATCCGGGAAGCACCGGACGAGGGCGATGGATGCAGGACGCGACGTGATATTCGGGGACTACACCAGGGAGGACCTCGACCTGCAGTACAACAACCGGCTGCGGGTTCCCGAGTTCCAGACCTGGTTCAGGACTTGGGCGAAGACCAGCGAGGAGACCCGCCACACCCTGTCGTGCAGAACCGACATCGCCTACGGCCAGCACCCGGCGGAGATACTCGACATCTTTCCAGCGACGCAGATGAAGGCACCGGTCAATCTGTTCATTCACGGCGGCTACTGGCAGTCGCTCGACAAGTCGGACTTCAGTTACGTGGCCCGGGGGTTCGTGCGCCATGGAATCACCACCGTTGTCGTCAACTACGCCCTTGCCCCTGATGCCAGTATGGACGAGATCGTGCGGCAGAACCGGACCTCGGTGGCCTGGCTCTGGAACAACGCCGCGGAAATCGGCATCGACCGCGACCGCATTCATATCTCCGGTCACTCGGCCGGAGGGCACCTGGTGGCGATGCTGCTGGCGACGGACTGGCCGCGGTTCAATCCGGGTATCGCCCGGGATGTCGTCAGGAGCGGCCATGCCATGTCCGGCCTTTTCGACCTCGAACCCATACGCCTTTGCTATCTCAACGAGGTACTGGGAATGGATGCCGGCGAGGCACGAAGGAACAGCCCCATACTCATGGACTACCCGGTTTCGACACCTCTCCTCATTTCCCTGGGCTCCCTTGAATCGGACGAGTATCACCGCCAGGCACGAGCCATGGAGAAGGTGTGGCGGGACCGCGACTACCCGGCACGAATACTGGTTGCCGACGATCACAACCATTTCACGATCGCCGATCGCCTCGGAGATCCGGAGAGCGATATCGTCGCCGCGCAACTCGCATTGATGGAAGACTGACAACATGTCCAGGAGTCCCCTCAGGCCGGACGAGATCGCCCGTCTCGCCCCCGCCGAGGGTCCGGCGCGGGGCCTCCCCCGGTCTGCCTTCACGTCGCCGGAGTTTTTCCGCCACGAATGCGAGCGCCTGTTTCCCCGCCACTGGGTCTTTGTCGGCCACCTCCACGATGTCCCCGAACCCGGAGATGTCATGCCGGTCACCGTCGCCGGCGTCCCGCTCATCGTCGTGCGCGACCGGGATGGCGCCGTGCGCACGTTCCACAACACATGCCGGCATCGCGGCCGCAAGCTCGTGGACAGCGCCTGCCGCAGACGCACGGCTCTCACCTGCCCCTACCATGGATGGTCCTACGATCTCGACGGCACGCTGCGCACCACGCCACATTTCGGTGGCTACCGGAATCCGTCTGTGGCCGGCTTCGACAAAGAGGCCTTCGGTCTCGTGCCGGTCCGCACCGCCTGCTGGCACGACTGGATCGTGGTCAACCTGGATGGCACGGCTGAGTGTTTCCAGCAGGCTGTCGCACCCATCGAGAAGAGGGTCAGGGACTGGGACTTTCGCGCCGAGGGATGGGATCTCACCAGCCTCAGGCACATCGGCACCATCGATTTCGGCAAGGTCCGCGGCAACTGGAAGATCGTAGTCGAGAACTACATCGAGCCCTACCACGTCCCCTTCGTTCACACGCAATCGTGTGGCGGGCAGCCCCTCGATACGCACTTTGCCATCAGTGACGGTCTGCTCGTCGGTTCCGCGGTCAGCATCGAAGGCTCGCGGGCGGCCGTCAGCAAGCAGGAACAGAAGGCGGCTTCGACGCGCAAGCAACTCGATTCCAGTGCGCTCTATCTCGTTCTCTTTCCCAACTTCGCTCTCGGATTCTACGGTGACCTTGTGATCTCGATTCTCACGGCGCCCCTCGCCGCGGACCTCACGCACGAACGCTTCGATCTCTATGTCTGGGGCTATGTCGATCCCAAGCCCGAGGCCGTAGAGAGCTGGATGGATCTCAACCGACGCATCAACGCCGAGGACATCCGGATGATCGAGGGCATGCAGGAGGGCCTCGCCTCGCCCGTCATGGACTCAGGCGCCGTCATGTCACCCCACTGGGAACACTGCATTCAGCGGTTCGAGAAGCTGGTCGCCGAGGGCGTAGCCTGATCGGGCCGTACCGGTCAGGCGATGACGATGAGATCCCGGGGTGCGGTGTGCAGAAGTTCCGCGCCGGTCACGGAAAAGGCCATCGTGTCGATGATGAGGGAAAGGCCGGCTGATTGGGGGAGGAAGAAATCGCTCTCGTAGTTGACGACGGTCCCCGGGCAGAAGAGCCGCCCCTCGGAATCGACATCGGGATCGTAAACCCACGGCCCGACCCAATCGGGCTGGAATGAGATACCCATCTCGTAGCCGCCGACCCACCATCGATCCTCCCAGATGCCCGCCTCCTCGTAGTAGGCCTTGAGGGCGCCGGTGACGTCGGCAACGGGAACGTCGGGACGGATCACGTCGGCAAGGACGTCGAAGGCCCCAGCCGAAGTGGCAACACGCCCGGCCACCAGGCGGTCCGGCTCGCCCATGGAGAAGGTGCGGGCGTAGTTCGTGTGGTAGCGGTTGTAGCAACCGCAGATATCGATGTTGACGATATCGCCGGGCATAATCATGCGGCGTGATGTCTGAGCATCCGTCGCCAGCGTTCTCTGGCCCGAGGCGACGCTTGGCGTCTTGCCTGAATGCTCGCCACCTGCCCTTGCCATCGCATGGACCATTTCGGCGTAAACGTCGAGTTCGGTCATGCCGGGTCGCATGTGATCCATGGCCGCACGCATGCCGACATCGCCGATCCTCGCCGCCGTGCGCACGTAGGATAGTTCCTGAGGTGACTTCACGGAGCGCAATGAGCGCAGGAGGTCGGTGCCGTCGACGACCCTCATTCCGGCATCCTCGATGGCCGCCTCGAACATGCGGGAAACGCCGGGGCTGGGACGGTAGTTGAAGAGTTCGAGTCCGACCGTTCCGCCGAGCCATCCCGCATCCTGAAGGTGATCGAGGATGAAACGATGCATGGGACGCCCGTCGGAACCGGCGCGAATGCGCACGTCACCGCCGACCGCCGTCAGGCGGACCAGCACCTCGTTGACGTCGCGCTCGAACGTGATGAAGCGGTCACTGTCGGCTCTGATCGCAACCCCGCTCAGCGGGTCCCATCCCTTTGGACTCTGGGCCTGGTACCAGTCGGAACAAAACCCGCTGATGTAGTAGCGGCTCTCGGGAGCGGTCAGGTAGAGAAGGTCGATCCCGGCCCCCTCCATCGCCCGGCGCGTGTTCTCCAGACGCCCTCGATACTCTTCCAGGGAAAACGCGAACTCCGGTTCAGGCGAGGAATACCTGAGATTCAGTTCCCTGGCGCCCGGCGTCCCGGTCATGGCGCTCCCCGGTCAGTGGACTGGTCCACGTCAGAATACCGTGCGGCGCGCGGCACCGTCCATTCCGACACGCCACCGGGCGACCCTGTCATGCCGTCGTTTGGCCAAACAGATCCGAAGCCGTCTGCTGTCAATCGGGGCTGAAGTGTTCTCACTTCTTGTTCCCACTTTGAGCCTCAAGGAACGATTCCACGCTCAAAGCGTTGGATTGTCGATTGCCATTGACGGCGATGAACCTCATGCCTTGTACATGGCCTCCGCCTGTGTGATCAGCTGGAAGTTCCGGTACCCCGGTTGACCAAGCGCTTGACCAAGTCGATTCCCGTGCTAGTCTTTCGGATCGGGCATCCACCGTATCCGAGGCGGCCGCTCTTGGATCCGATTCGGACAAGGGGCAGGAAGATCATGACACGACGCGTGAAAATCGGCGAAGCGAAAACTCACCTTTCTGCGCTGTTGGCTGAAGTGGAAGCGGGTGAGGATCTGGTGATCTGCCGGGGCTCAACACCGATTGCCCATGTGACAAGGGTCACCGAAGAGAGCCAGCATGCCGCGCTCGTTGCAACGATGCGCCGGGATCGGGCGAAACAGAAACCGGTGACCACTGCCGAAATCCTGTCGTGGCGCCATGAAGGACACGCCTACTGATGGTGTTCGTACCCGACGCTTCGCTGGCAGCCCAATGGGTGCTGCCCGACGAGGAATCTGTGTTGGCTGACCTTGCCCTGGATCGGCTGGTAACGGAAACCGCAGGAGTACCAGGGTTGTTCTGGCACGAGATGCGTAATCTCCTGTTGTCGGCTGAACGCCGGGGCCGGATCGACAGACGCCACGTCGACACGTCCATGGCGCGGCTGCGCCGTCTTCGCATCCGCTGCACAGATGACTCCGATGACCGCGATGTCATGGCCTTGGCTCGCACCCATCGTCTCACGGCCTACGATGCGAGTTATCTGGCACTCGCGATCTGCGAAGGCTGCGCACTTGCTAGCCTGGACCGGCGTCTGAACGAGGCCGCAGCGGCCGAAGGCGTGATGCCGTTCGTCTGAACCGGGGTATGGGTGAGGGTGAATCTGACACTCCGTTCCGACACCTGCGCACGGAGACACATTCGGTGAACCGGTGACACAGGCTTCGGAAGCGCTTGTCGGTGTACGGCTTCCGTCGATAGACTGCCGGCTGGCGCGAGTGACGATGGGGCAGTGATGGCGGACTTACCTGGGACCGCACGGGTGGTGATCATCGGCGGGGGCGCCGTGGGGGCCTCGTGCCTCTACCACCTGGCACGCGCCGGCTGGACTGACTGCGTGCTGCTGGAGAAGAACGAACTGACCGCCGGTTCGACCTGGCATGCCGCCGGCAACGTGCCGACCTTCTCGGCCAGCTGGTCGGTCATGAACATGCAGCGCTACTCGGCCGAGTTCTACCGCGGCCTCGCCGAGGCGGTCGACTACCCGATGAACTATCACGTGACGGGATCGATCCGCCTGGCGCACTCCGAGAACCGCATGCTGGAGTTCGAGAGGGTGGTTGGCATGGGCCGCTACCAGGGCATGGATGTCAGGACCTGCACGAACGACGAGCTGAAGGAGCTCTATCCCTATCTCGAGACCCACGATCTCGCCGGCGGTCTCTATGACCCTTACGACGGCGACATCGATCCGGCCCAGCTGACCCAGGCCCTCGCCAAGGGCGCACGGGACCTCGGCGCCACCGTCGTGCGGTTCTGCCCGGTCACCGGGGTGCGGCGCGACAGTGAATGGGTAGTGGAGACCGCGCAGGGAGACATCCGCTGCCAGTACGTGGTGAATGCCGCCGGCTATCGCGCGAGCGAGGTCGGCGCCATGTTCGGCCGCGAGGTGCCGGTCGTCGCCATGGCGCACCAGTACATGCTCACCGGGGACATCCCCGAACTGAAGGCCTACACGGAACGGACCGGACGCAAGCTTCCCTTGTTGCGTGACGTCGACAGCAGCTACTACCTGCGCCAGGAGAAGTCCGGCCTCAATCTTGGCCCCTACGAGAGAAACTGCCGGGCCCACTGGGTGAGCGACGACGATCCCATGCCCGAGGACTTCTCCTTCATGCTCTACCCCGAGGACCTCGAACGCCTCGCGTGGTACATCGAGGACGCCATGGCGCGGGTGCCGCTGCTCGCCGAGGGCGGCGTCAGCCGGACCATTAACGGACCGATCCCCTATGCGCCGGACGGCAATCCCCTGATCGGTCCGATGCCGGGCGTGCCGGACGCCTTCGAGGCCTGCGTCTTCACCTTCGGCATCGCCCAGGCGGGCGGCGCCGGCAAGGTGCTCACCGAGTGGGTGATCGAGGGCGCCACCGAATGGGACATGTGGTCCTGCGACCCGCGCCGCTTCACCGGCTACGCAGACCGGGACCACGCCATCGCCAAGGGCATCGAGGTCTACGGCCACGAGTATGCCATGCACTTTCCGCATCACGCCTGGCCCGCCGGGCGCGACAAGCGCCTCTCGCCGGTCCACGACAGGATCCGGGCCATGGGGGGCCAGATGGGGGCCTATGGCGGATGGGAGCGCGCCAACTGGTTTGCCCTTCCCGGCGACGACACGTCCGAGGAGGCGACACAGACCTGGGAGCGCGATGGTCCGTGGTTTCCGCGGGTCCGCGAGGAATGCCTCGCCGTGCGTGACGCGGTGGGCGTTCTCGATCTCGCAGGCTTCTCCTGGTTCCATCTGAAGGGGAAGGGGGCAAGGGACTGGCTGCGGCAGATGATCACGGGCGGCGTGCCGCGTGTCGGCCGCCTGGGACTGGGCTATTTCGCCGACGATGCCGGGCGAATCATCACCGAACTCTCGATCATCCGTCTCGACGAAGACGAGATGTACCTCATCAGTGCGGGCGCCGCACAGTGGCACGACCGCGACTGGCTGGTGAAGCACCTGCCGGCACGGTCGTCCGTGACGCTGGAAAACCAGACGGGCCGCCGGTGCTGCCAGATCGTCTCCGGCCCCCATGCCCGCGCCCTCATCGGCGAGATCTGCGATGCCGATCTCGCCCTGCCTTGGCTCACCTGGCAGGAGACGACCATAGCCGGCGCCCGCGTGCTGCTGATCCGGGTTTCCTATGCCGGCGCCCTTGGCTGGGAGATCCACAGCGAGAACGCCGACACGCCCGCAGTCTATGGTGCGCTGCTTGAGGCCGGCGAGCACCACGGTCTTCGACCCTTCGGCATGTTCGCCCTCAACAGCCTGCGCCTGGAGAAGGGCTACCGTGCCTGGAAGGCGGACCTGTCGACAGACTACACCATTCTCGAGGGCGGCCTCGAGCGCTTCGTGAAGTGGGACAAGGACTCCTTCAAGGGCAAGCCGGCCCTGGAAAACCAGCGCCAGCAGGGGGTGACGAAACGGTTCGCCACCATGACCGTCGAGGCGGGCGCCTACGATGCCCCCTACATGTCCACCATCTGGAAGGATGACGCCATGGTGGGAGAAACCACCTCCGGCGGCTGGGGACACCGCATCGGGAAATCCATCGCGCTCGGCATGGTGAGACGCGACTGCGCCGAACCCGGCACCCGCCTGGAGATCGAGATGTACGGCCGCCGCTACCCGGCCACCGTAGAGCCCGATCAGCCTCTCTTCGATCCCGACAACCTCTCACTGAAGGATCCAGGACCATGAAGGACCTTCCGCGCAAGGCCCGCGCCGTCATCATCGGTGGTGGCGTGTCGGGCTCATCGGTTGCCTACCATCTCGCCAAGCTCGGCTGGCAGGACGTCATTCTCCTCGAGAGACAGCAGCTGACCTCGGGCACTACGTGGCATGCCGCAGGGCTGGTCGGCCAACTACGGTCGGGTCAGAACATGACGCGGCTGGCGAAGTATTCGGCGGACCTCTATGTCCGGCTCGAGGAGGAGACCGGTGTCGCCACCGGCATGCGCCAGAACGGCTCCATCACCGTGGCTCTCACCAGCGAGCGCCTCGAGGAGATCACCCGCACGGCCTCGCTCGCCCGAGCCTTCGGCATCGAGGTCAACGAGATCTCGCCCGGCGAAGCGGGGGATCTCTATCCATGGCTCAACGTCGAGGATGTCGTCGGCGCCGTCCATCTTCCCCTGGACGGTCAGTGCGACCCTGCCAACATCGCCCTTGCCCTGGCCGCCGGCGCCCGCCAGCAAGGTGTGACCATCGCCGAGGGCGTGAAGGTGACGGACGTCCACCGGACGAACGGGCGGGTGACGGGAGTCTCATGGGAATCGGAGGGCGACAAGGGACACATCGCCAGCGACATCGTGGTGAACTGCGCCGGCATGTGGGCGCGCGACCTCGGGGCGCTCTCCGGTGTCAACATCCCGCTTCACGCCTGCGAGCACTTCTACATCGTCACCGAACCGGTTGAAGGACTCGGCCGGCTGCCGGTTCTCCGGGTGCCGGACGAGTGGGCCTACTACAAGGAAGACGCGGGCAAGATGATGCTCGGCGCCTTCGAGCCGGACGCCAAGCCATGGGGCATGGAGGGCATCCCGGAGGATTTCTGCTTCGACCAGCTGCCCGAGGACATCGCCCATTTCGAACCCGTTCTCGAAAAGGCGATCAACCGCATGCCGATGCTGGCGGAGGCCGGCATCCACACCTTCTTCAACGGACCGGAGAGCTTCACGCCGGACAACAGCTACTATCTGGGCGAAGCGCCGGAACTGAGAGGCTACTTCGTCGCCTGCGGCTACAACTCCATCGGCATCGTGTCGTCGGGAGGCGCCGGCATGGCCCTGGCGCAGTGGATCGAGGACGGCGAGCCCCCCTTCGACCTGTGGGACGTCGACATCCGCCGCGTCCAGCCCTTCCAGAAGAACCGGACCTATCTCAGGCACAGGGTGAGCGAGTCGCTCGGCCTGCTCTATGCCGATCACTTCCCCTACCGCCAGCCTGAGACCGCCCGCGGCGTGCGCCGGTCGCCGATCCACGATCATCTGAAAGCTCGCGGCGCCTGTTTCGGCGTCGTGGCCGGCTGGGAACGGGCCAACTGGTTCGCCAGCGACGGCATGGAGCCCGAGTACCGTTACACGTGGAAGCGGCAGAACTGGTTCGGCTGCGCACGCGATGAACATCTCGCGGTAAGGACGGGCGTCGGTCTCTTCGACATGACCTCGTTCGGCAAGATCCGGGCCGAGGGTGCGGACGCTGCGGCGGTGCTCAACCGTATCTGCGCCAACGAGATCGATGTCGAGACGGGACGTCTCGTCTACACCCAGTTCCTCAACCACCGCGGCGGGATCGAGTGCGACTGTACCGTCACGCGGCTCTCCGAAACCGCCTTTCTCATCGTCACCCCGGGAGCAACCCTGATGCGGGACCTCGCGTGGCTGAATCGTCACACGCCGGACGACGCGCACGTTGTCTACACTGACGTCACGGCCGGGGAAGCAGTCCTCTGTCTCATGGGCCCGCGATCGCGCGAGGTGCTCAACGCCTGCTCCTCGGCGGATCTTTCAAACGATCACCACCCCTTCGGAACCATGCGGGACATCGAGATCGGCTACGCCATCTGCCGCGCCCACCGGGTGAGCTACGTCGGCGAGCTCGGCTGGGAACTCTATGTCAGCACCGAGATGGCGGCCCATGTCTTCGAGACGCTCGAGGAGGCGGGCCGGCCCTTCGACCTGCGTCTCGCCGGCCTCCATGTCCTCGACAGCTGCCGCATCGAGAAGGCCTTCCGGCATTTCGGCCACGACATCACGGACGAGGATCATGTGCTCGAGGCGGGCCTGGGATTTGCTGTGCGCGTGCAGAAACCCGACTTCATCGGCCGCGATGCCGTCCTCAGGAAGAAGGACGAGGGACTGGAACGGCGCATGGTGCAGTTCATGCTCGAGGACCCCGAGCCCCTGCTCTACCACAACGAGCCGATCATGCGGGACGGGCGCATCGTGAGCTACCTGACGTCCGGCAACTACGGTCACCACCTCGGTGGCGCCATCGGCATGGGCTACGTTCCGCTTGAAGCAGGCGAGAATGCCGACGGTCTCCTTGCGTCCTCTTACGAAATCGAGGTCGCCGGGACGAGAACCGCCGCCCGCGCCTCCCTCAAACCCATGTACGACCCCAAGTCCGAGCGCGTACGCATGTAGTAGGGACCAGGCCATGACCGACCGCGATTCTGCCGACACCTCAACCCGGCGCAGCCGCCGTGGTGGAGGCCGTGCCGCCCGCAAGGCGGCGCGCGCCGCGCCCTTGCCCGACAACATGAGGCCGGTGAGACCCGGTCTCGAAGGCGGCACCTACCGGCCGCTCAGCGACGCCGACATGGAGAAGATCAACGACACGGCCCTTACCGCCCTCGAGGAAATCGGCCTGATCGACGCTCCTCCAAGCGGTGTCGAGATTCTCACGGGCGCCGGCGCCATCGCCGGCGACGATGGCCGCATCCGCTTCCCCCGTGCCCTCGTCGAGGACATGGTTGCCATCGCGGCACGCGATTTCACACTCTGTGGCCAGGATCCGCTCCATGACATCCGCCCGGGAGGGTACCGCGTGCACTTCGGCACCGCCGGTGCCGCCGTCTTCGTCTACGACCCGACATCGCGCGAGAACCGCGAGCCGGTTGTCCAGGACCTCTATGATTCGGCGCGCATCGTCGATTCCCTGGACAACATCCATTTCTTCCAGCGCACCCTGACGCCGCGCGACACGGTCGAGCCGCGGGACATGGACCTCAACACGCTCTACGCCTGCATCTCGGGCACCACCAAGCATGTCGGCACGTCCTTCACCCTGGCGGACTACGCCGCCGAGGGGCTCGACATGCTCCACATGGTCGCCGGATCCGAGGAGACCTGGCGGCGACGGCCCTTCGTCTCGAACTCGAACTGCTTCGTCGTGCCGCCGATGAAGTTCGCCACCGAGAGCTGCCTGGTGATGGAGACCCTGATTCGGGGTGGCATGCCGGTCCTGCTGCTCTCCGCCGGCCAGGCCGGCGCCACTGCGCCCGCACCCCTTGCCGGCGCGGTCGTGCAGGCAGTGGCCGAATGCCTGGCGGGCCTCGTCTACGTCAACGCGCTCTCCCCAGGTCATCCGGCCATCTTCGGCACCTGGCCCTTTGTCTCCGACCTGCGCACCGGCGCCATGTCGGGTGGTTCACCCGAACAGGGTCTGCTCACCGCCGCCTGCGGACAGATGGCACGCTACTACGATCTTCCGGGAGGGTCGGCCTGCGCGATGTCCGATTCCAAGGAGATGGACATGCAGGCCGGGTACGAACGGGGCCTCGCCAATGTCATGGCCGGGCTCTCCGGGCTCAATCTCGTCTACGAGAGCGTTGGCATGCATTCCTCTCTGCTGTCGCACTGCCTCGAGGCGCTCTTCGTCGACAACGACGTCATCGGCGCCTGCATGCGTTGCGTGCGCGGCATCGAGGTCAATGACGAGACCATGGCGCTCGATACGATGAAGGAGGTGTGTCTCGGGGGTCCCGGCCACTATCTCGGCGCCGACCAGACCCTGAGGCTGATGCAGACCGAGTACGTCTACCCGACGGTCGGCGACCGCTCGAGCCCGAAGGAATGGCTTGAGAACGACCGCCCCGATCTCATCTCGAAGGCGATCGGACGCAAGAACACGCTGCTCTCCTCGTACTATCCGGCCCACATTCCGGAAGCGACCGATGCCGCCATCCGCGAGCGCTACACCATCTTCCTTCCCCGAGAGAACATGACGCCGGCGGCCTGATCGAAGGCCGGAAACAGGTGATTTTCCGTTGTGAGCAGGGCCGTCGCCCCGATCACGACCGACTGTCTGCAATCGTCTCGAATGCCCTGGCTTGGTGGCCGCCCCACGGCTTTCCGGCAGGAGCGCAGCGCATTCCGCTTCTGTCAGAACGTGGCGGTGACCCGCCATCCACCGTGAGGATCTGGCCTGTGATGTAGGCGGCGTCGGACGAGACGAGAAAGGCCGCTGGCCCGGCGAGATCCTCCGGTGAGCCGGCCCGACCGAGCGGAATCTTGCGGTGTTCCAGATACACCATCCTGAAAAACTCGGAATCGTGCGCGTTGCTGCCGTCGGAGCGCAGCGCCATGCGGGTATCGATGAAACCCGGGGCGATGGCGTTCACCGTGATCCCCCGGGGTGCCAGATCGCAGGCCAGCGCACGGACCATGTTCACGAGTCCTCCCTTGGCGCTGCTGTAGGGAAGGGAGTCCGGGGAGCCGACGAGACCCATGATGCTCGCCGTCATGAGAATGCGTCCTCCGCTTCGCTCCATGAGCGGAAGGGCGGCGAGCGTGCAGGTCAGCGCACCGTCGAGATTGACTCGCATGACCTCGCGAAAACGCTCGATCGTCAGATCCGCGATCGGGCTGATGTCGAGGATCGCGGCATTGTTGACGAGTACGTCGAGACGTCCGTGCTCCTCGTCGATGCTGGCGAATCGCCGCTGGCAGGCAACCTGATCGGTGATGTCCAGAGTGACGGCGCTCGCGCGGGTCACGTCGTCGGCCGGCAACCGGTCAATGGCCCGTTCCGCTTCGTCACCATCAATGTCGGCCAGGATGACGTGTGCGCCCTCTGCCAGCAAGCGTGTCGCAATGGCAAGGCCGATGCCTCGTGCCGCGCCGGTGACGAGCGCCACCTTTCCCTCGAAACGCTTCATGCCACATTCCCCCTTCCTGAAAGACTGTCCTCCCGGGTGCGGCATGGCGAAGCCACACCAGGGCTGGAGAATCGGACTCTTCGGCGGCGCCGAACGACACACGGTTCAGCAAGCGACCCGTTCCGGGCGAGCCACTGCTGTTCAAGGGCAACGACTTCTCCGAGACCGATATCGCGGTCGCGTAGGCTTACCAGAACTCGCCGAAGGGGCGGAGCTCGACGGTGAAGGACCAGGTCGAGCGATCCTGGTGGGCGACGCGATACATCTCCTCGGCAATGGCTGCGGGCCTGGCGAAGAACTCGTCCGGCGCATCCGGCGCGATGAAGGGCCGCGTGCGCGGTGTGTCGATGGCAGCATCGATGATGAAATAGGCGACATGGATGCCCTGCGGACCGAACTCCCGGGCAATGGATTCCGCCAGAATACGCTGCGCGGCCTTGGTGGATGCGAAGTAGCCCCAATGCGCCTTGCCGCGCATGGCCGAGGTGTTGCCGGTGACGAGCAGCGCACCGCCGCCCGCCTCCAGCATACCCGGAATCGTCTCGCGGGCGAGATGCAGCAGCGCCGTCGCATTCACACGAAAATTGCGCTCGAGGTCTTCCGGGTCCTGCTCCAGAAAGGGCCCGCGCGTGCTCCTGAGCGCGTTGTGCACGACAATCGCCGGAGGACCCAATTGCTCGCGCACGGCCGTGATGGTCGCCTTGAGCGCGGCGAGATCTCCGACATCGCAGGGAAAGGCGGTGGCGTTGTCGATATCAGCCTCCAGCGCGGCCAGTCGCCCGGCATCGCGGGCGAGCATCGCGGTCAGGTAGCCGCCATCGGCGAACCGCCTGGCGATTTCGGCGCCCGTGCCCCCGTCGGGGCCGACACCGGTGACGAGCGCAACCGACCGGTTCATGCACTTTTCCTCCCTTCGCCTCGGATTTCCGGAACCGCCAGCACTCTGCCACGCAAGCCGTCGGCCCCGCCAGCCGCTTGGCCGACCCCGGGCCCGGCGCTACTCTCGCGGCAGACATGAAGGGAAGGAGACCTCAATGCGCGCGACCCGGCGAACGGTCCTGGCCGGCGCAGGCGCGGCGCTCGCAGTGCACGCTCTGGGCGCGGCGGCTGGCGGGGAACTCTCGAAACCCGTTCCGGCGACCGGCGAGCCCGTCCCGGCGATCGGGCTCGGAAGCTGGATCACCTTCAACGTCGGCAAGGACTCGCTGCTGCGCGCCGAATGCCGCGACGTGATGGCCGCCTTCTTCGAGGCGGGCGGCGGCATGATCGATTCGTCGCCCATGTACGGGTCCTCGCAAGAGGTGATTGGCGATGCGTTCGCGAAACTCGGCCGCCCGGCGGGTCTCTTCTCGGCCGACAAGGTCTGGACCCGCGCGGCGGATGCGCCCGTGCAGATCGCGGAGACCGCCCGGCGCTGGGGCGTCGGGCACTTTGACCTGCTCCAGGTCCACAACCTGATCGATTGGGAAGCGAACCTCGACACGCTCGCCGCCATGAAGGAGGCCGGCGCGCTTCGCTACACCGGCGTCACCACGTCCCACGGCCGCCGGCACGCCGAGCTGGAGGACGTCATGCGCCGCCAACCGCCCGATTTCGTCCAGCTCACCTACAACATTGTGGACCGGGAGGCGGAACGCCGCTTGCTGCCGCTCGCGCGGGAGCTCGGCATCGCGGTCATCTGCAACCGGCCGTTCCAGCGCGGCCGGCTGCCGGACCGGCTGGCAGGCCGGCGCATGCCCGGCTGGGCCGAGGAGATCGGTGTGTCCACATGGCCGCAATTCCTGCTCAAATTCATCCTCTCCCATCCGGCAGTCACGATCACTATCCCCGCGACCCGGCGGGTGGACCACCTGATCGAAAACAAGTCCGCCGCCTTTGGCCCCATGCCGGATGCTGCCATGCGCCGACGCATGGCGGCGCATGTGCGCGACCTCTAGCCCGCAGGGGCTGGATTAGCCGCCCGCCATGAACGGGTCCTGGTCGCTGGAGGACCTGCTGCTGTTCGAGCCGCGTGTCTATTGGCGGCTGTTTGCGCTGGAGAACGAGGCCCTCTGGCCGGCCCAGCCTGTGTTGCTGGCGGCGGGCGGGCTGCTCGCCCTCGGCCTTTTCTCGGGCCGGCGGCCGTCCGGGCGGTGGCTCGGCCCGGCGCTCGGCGCGGCCTGGTTTTGGGCTGGCTGGCAGTTCATGGTGCTGCGCTACGGCGCGGTCAATTGGGCCGCGCCAACGCTCGCCTGGGGTTTCTATGCGGAGGCTGCCCTGCTTGCGGCGCTCGGACTCTCGGGCCGGTTCGCCCTGGAGCGGCGTCGGAACGTCCGGTTCGGCGCGGCCCTGCTTGCTGCGGCGCTGTTCGCCTGGCCGCTTCTGGCGCCGCTCGACGGACGGCCATGGGGCCAGGCCGAGGTCTTTGCGATCGCACCCGATCCGACCGCCATCGCCACGCTCGGCCTGCTGGCCTTCGCCGCACGCAGCCCGTGGACAGCGCTTCTGTGCGTCGCACCGGCGCTCTGGCTCGCGGCGTCGGCGGTGACGCTGTTCACCATGGGCGCCTGGCAGGGCTGGGCAGTGCTCGCAGCGCTCATCGCCGGCCTCGCCGCCAGAAGTCTCCCGTTCCGCTGAGCCGCCGCCTCAGGCGAGCGCGGTGTCGAACAGCGCCAGCATCCGGCTCCAGGCCCGCTCCGCCTGCGCTTCGTCGTACACGGGGGAATCGGGTGGGCACCAGCCGTGCAGCGTACCGGCATAGACCTCGATCTCCGCCGGTAGTCCCGCCGCATCGAATGCCGCCCGCAGCGCGGTCTTGGCGTCGGGGTCGTCCGCGTCGTCGTTCTCCGCGATCGCGAACAGATAGTGCGCACGCATGCTCCCGACGAGCCGGTGGGGGCTGTCGGGCCTGTCGGTCACGAGCCTGCCGCCGTGGAACGAGGCGCCGGCGCCGATCCTGTCGGGAAACGCCGCTGCGGTACGCATGGTCATGGAGCCGCCCATGCAATATCCCGCCGTCCCTATCTTGCGGTCGCGCGCTACCGCATCCCGGCTGTCGAGGAAGCCGACGAAGGCCGCCGCGTCCGTCACGGTCCTCTCGGGGGTCAGCGAGCGCATCAGGGGAAAGATCTTCTCGCGCACTTCCTCGTCCCGGAACGAGGCGCCCTCCGGCAGGAATGGCACCCGCTCGGTGCGGTAGTAGGGATTGACGACGAGCACCGCATAGCCCGATTCGGCCAGCCGCCGCGCCATCTGCTCGAATGCAGGCCTGAGGCCCAGCGCATCGGGCCAGATCAGCACACCCGGATGGGAGCCGCTCGACGGATGCACAAAATGGCAGTCCGCCGTGCCGTCGGGAGTCGGCACCTCGACATTCCCGGCCGTCACCTCAGGCGCGGCCGCGGCCCGCGGCAGGTGCATGGCAACTCCCGCGCCGACCGAAACCGCCCCGAGTTCACGCCGGGTCAGCCCTCCCGGACGGCGCAACCGGTCCTCCGTGTCACGGATCGTTCTCTCGTCGCACATGGGTTGCCTCCCGTCTTGCTATGGTTTGCATTGCGGTTCGACGCCGTCGCCCTCCAGCGCGGATCGGGCCGTCGGCAAGGACGCGGCGCATGCCTCTTGCGTCAGAACGTGGCGGTAACGCCACCGTCCACCACGAGGATCTGGCCGGTGATGTAGGCAGCGTCGGACGAGACGAGAAAGGCCGCCGGCCCGGCGAGGTCTTCCGGGCAGCCGGTTCGGCCGAGCGGGATCTTGCGATACTCCAGATACACCGTCTTGAAGTACTCGGTATCGTGCTCGTGGCCGCCGTCGGGAAGGCGGGCCATGCGGGTGTCGATGAAGCCCGGGGCGATGGCGTTGACGGCGATCCCCCGGGGCGCCAGATCGCAGGCAAGCGCACGGACCATGTTCACGATGCCTCCCTTGGCGCTGCTGTAGGGAACGGCGTCGGGGGAGCCGAAAAGGCCCATGATGCTCGCCGTCATCAGGATGCGTCCCCCGTTTCGCTCCATGAGCGGCAGGGCGGCGAGCGTACAGACCAGCGCACCGTCGAGATTGACTCGCGTCACCTCGCGGAAACGCTCGATCGTCAGGTCCCCGATCGGACTGATGTCGAGAATCGCGGCATTGTTGACGAGCACGTCGAGACGTCCGTGCTCCTCGTCGATGCTGGCGAACATGCGCTGGCAGGCAGCCTGGTCGGTGATGTCCAGGGTGACGGGGGTTGCGCGGGCCGCATTGCCGGACGGCAGCCGGTCGATGGCCCGTCGCACCTCGTCGTCATCAATGTCGGCGAGGAAGACGTGTCCGCCCTCGGCCAGCAGACGTGCAGCGATTGCAAGGCCGATGCCCCGCGCGGCGCCGGTGACGAGCGCCACCTGTTCCTCGAAGCGTTTCATGTCACGTTCTCCGTTCACGAATAGTCTTCCTTGCGGGATCGGCGTTCCGACGCCACGCCAGGGCCACCGCGATCGTCAGGAGAATCGAAAACCCGAGTATGAGGGTGACGAGGGCGTTGATCGCCGGGGTGAAACCGACCCGCATCATCGCATAGAGGCGTACCGGCAAGGTAGCGTCCGTTCCACTGAGAAACAGGGTGATCATCGTCTCGTCGAAGGACAGGGCAAAGGCGAGCAACCCGCCGGTCAGCAGCGGCATGCGCAGGTTCGGCAGAATGATGAAGCGAAAGGTCTGGATGCGGGTGGCGCCCAGGTCCTGGGCCGCCTCCACGAGGTTTCGGCTGAGGGCGTTCAGGCGTGTCAGCACGATGCGGTAGATGATGGCCGAAACGAAGAGCGTGTGGCCGACGGTGATCGTGACAATGCCGCGGCCGACCCCCGCTTCCCGGAAGTAGATGAGCAGCGAGAGGCCCGTGATGATGGGCGGCAGCAGGAAAGGCAGGAAGATCACGTATTCGAGAAGCCGCGCTGAATGCCTGTCGGGCCGGGACCTGACGAGGATCGCGGCGGAGGTCGCGAAGGTGGCGGCCGCCACCACCGCGAGACTGCCGACAAGGAGCGAGTTCCACAGAGCCTCGCCGAGTGCATCGGTCTCGAGGAGCTTCGCGTACCATGACAGGGAAAAGGAGTCCCAGTTCACCTTGCCGCGCCGCATCGAGAAGAAGGAGAGAAGGAAGACGAGCAGGATCGGCAGATAGAGCGACACGTAGACCAGCACCGCGACCGCGGCGAGAGGGAGGTCGATGAACCGGTTGCGCATCATGACTGCCAGCGCGGATTCGAGAGCCGGCGCGCGACGGAGATCACTGCGAGCGCGACCACCAGCAACAGGACCGACAGTGCGGCCCCCAGCGGCCAGTTGAAGGCAAGTCCGAACTGGCTGAACACCAGCCTTCCGAACGTGAACCCTTCGATCCCGCCCACGAGTTCCGGCGCAAGAAAGTCGCCGCTGGCGAGGACGAAGGTGAACATCGCCCCCACGATGGCACCCGGAAGGCTGAGCGGCAGGATGACCCAGCGGAATGTCTGGATCTCGCTGGCGCCAAGATCAGCCGCAGCCTGCAGGACCTGCGGAGTGATGCGCTCCAGTGCGACACAGATCGGCAGTACCATGAAGGGCAGGAGAACGACGCTAAGTGTGATGCGTACGGCCGTCAGGTTGAAGAGCAAGGCACTCACCGGCTCGTCGGCCAGGCCGAATACGAGCAATGCGCTGTTCAGAAGACCGTTCGTTCCGAGCACGCCACGCATTGCATAGATCTTGATGATGTAGCTCATCAGAAGCGGGATCGCGAGGGCAATGACGAGAACGTTCCGCCAGGCAGGAGGGCGCCGCCAGATGAAGTACGCCGTGACGTAGCCGAGTACGAAGTTGAAGACCGAGACCTCGAAGGCCAGCAGCATCGTCCGCAGGAACGTGGTCCGATAGGAGGAGTTGGAAAAGAGATTGGCGAAATTGTCGAGTGTCGGCTCGTAGACGATGGCGTTGTCGACGACCGGCAGAAAGCTGTAGGCGAGGAAACTCGCCAGCGGGACCAGGATGAAGAGGATGCAGATGGCCCAGAGCGCAATTGCGCCCGGCACATAACCGGACATGCGCTTTCGCGTCACTCTTGTGCCCCCGTGACCAGCGCGCAGGCGGCGGCATCGAAACCGACTTCAAGGCGTGAACCGACATCGGGGTGTCGGGCCGAGGGATTGCTGCGTGTCTTCATCGTCAGGACATGGCGTCCCTGAGGATGCCTGAGTTCGGTGATTGTCTCCGATCCGACGAAGGAGACCGAGACCACCTCGCACTCGATCCGGTTGCAGGCATCGCCTGTGGCCGGAACGAGCGCTTCGGGACGCACTGCCAGCGCGAGCCCTTCCCGGATCCGCGGCGGAGGACCGCCGACACTCATCGTGCCGAAGGGGGTCGAAACCACTGTCGTGGCCTCCCCGGTGCTTTCGATGCGGCATGGCTCGAGGATGTTGCTGGCTCCGAAGAACGCGGCAACGAAGCGGCTGCGCGGCCGGTAGTAGAGATCCCTGGGCGTGCCGATCTGCTCGATGCTTCCGGACCGCATCACGCAGATGCGGTCGGACACCGTGATGGCCTCGGACTGATCGTGAGTGACGAAGACGAATGTGATGCCGCTTCGCCTCTGCACGACTTTCAGGAACTTCTGCATCTGGCGCCGCAACGTCGCATCGAGCGCGGCGAGCGGCTCGTCGAGGAGGATGAGACGCGGTTCGCAGATCATGGCGCGTGCGAGCGCGGTTCTCTGCTGCTGTCCGCCACTCAGTTGTGCCGGATAGCGATTGCCGAGATCTTCGAGTTCGACTATCCCGAGTGCATCCTTGACGCGCGCATCGCGCGCCGCGCGGGCAATGCCCCGCACCCGCAAGCCGAACGCGACATTTTCCTGCACCGTCATGTGGGGGAAGAGTGCATAGTCCTGGAAGACGGTGTTGAAGGGACGGCGGTTGATCGGCGTTTCGGAGATGTCACGCCCGTCGAACTCAAGGCGTCCGGCCGTGGGTTGCTGAAACCCGGCAATCGTGCGCAGCAGCGTGGTTTTCCCCGACCCCGAGGGGCCGAGCACGGTCAGGAACTCGCCGTTCAGGACGTCAAGGTCGAGGGGACGGATAGCCTCGAAATCCTGGAAGCGGACACCCAGCCCGCGGATTCGCAGAAGTGGCGTCCTGTCGCCTGCCACCTCGTAACTGTTGTCGGTATCAGGGCCGACCATAGGCGCGCACGGCGTCCCAGTTGATCTCCACCCCGAGACCCGGTCGTGTGGGAGGGAGGATTTCGCCGTTCTCCAGAATCAGGTCCTCCGTGGCAAGTTCACGGCGGAGCTTTTCGATACACAGCTGCGGGGGAAGAAACTCGACAAAGGCGATCCCCGGGGTTGCGAAGGCAAGATGGGCGGTGGCGGACAGTGACACACCCGTCTTCCAGCAGTGCGGGACCACCGGCAGATTCCTTTCGGCCGCCATTGCACATACCGCACGTGCCTCGCCCACGCCGCCAACCCGCCCGACGTCCGGCTGGACGACTCCGATCCGGCCGCGCTCGATCAGATCCTCGAATTCCCAACGGGTCGAAAGCCATTCCCCCGAGGCGATCCGGAAGGGTGCCCGGGCCGCCAGCCTGGCATGCTCGTCGAGGAAGTCGGGCCAGATCGGCGTCTCGACGAAGTAGAGATCAAACTCCTGCCAGTCGCGCAGGACCGACCATGCCGTCTCGGCATCGCGCCACAGGTACTGCACGTCCACCATCAGCGTCATGTCCGGTCCGAGTGTCCGGCGCACCGCCGCCACGACTTCCGTGTGGCGATCGTAGCTCTCGTTCATACCGTCGTGAGCGTAAGGGCCGGCCATGGTGCACTCGGCCTTGACGGCCTTGAAGCCGAGCTTCTTTGCGTTCTCGGCCGATTCGCAGAGCGCGTCACGGTAGGCCTCAAAGCTGCTGCCGGCCGGCTGCAGGGACGCATAGGGAACAAGCGGAGTCGGGCGAGGTTCGCCGAGAAGCTTCCACAACGGCTCACCCGCGATCTTTCCGGCGAGATCCCGGAGTGCCATCTCGACGGCACCGAGGGCGTGGATCACCGCGCCACGGCGACCGTTCATCGCTGTCATCGTGTAGACATGGTCCCAGAGCGCCTCGATGTTGCGGGGATCCTTGCCCTTCAGCAGTTCCGCCATACCGAGCCCCATTGTGTGGGTACCGGAAGCCTCGATGCAGGCACGCCCGATCCACGGGTTGAGATCGCTTTCGCCGTAACCTTCGAGGCCTTCGTCAGTGGTGACGACAACAAGCAGGCTGTCCTGGGCCGAGGACGTCAGACCCGGATTGACGTCGTCGGCGACCAGGACATGACACGCGATATTCGTGATCTTCACTTGCAGCACCTCGTGCCGACGTGCGGGTCGCCCGCTCGGCAGCCGGAACGCCGGGTTCCGAGAGGACCATGGACACGTTGTACGGTTGAGGCCAGACCCGAATCAACCGGCCCGGACACGATGAAAGACGACGGGCATCCCGCACGGCATGCCCGTCGTTCCGTCTGTTACTGAGCGGCCTTGACTTCGTTCCAGACACTCACCCGGCGGTCGAAATCCTCAACCGGGCGGAGCCACACCAACTTGTCCGCGTAATCCAGTCCGGGACTCTCGTTCGTCGTGTTCCCGTATCCGTTCTTTGCGGTCATGGCCGGGCCCGTCTCGCCATTGAGGTAATGATTGACCCACTGATGGGCGCACTCGGAGTCTTGCACTCCCTTGGAGAGGGCCCACGTGTCAAGCCAGCCGATGCCTCCCTCTTCCGGAATCGAGTACACCACATCATAGCCGCGATTGGCGAGTTCGACGGTCTGGAACTCGCCCATCGAGAACATCAGCGTTGCCTCACTCGAATCCCACATGTTCACGCCTTCCTCGAAGCCGGCGTAGTAGCTGATGAGGTACTGCTTCTGCTCGATCAGCTTCATCTTGACGGCATCGAAGTCGGCGTCGCTGAGGTTGAATGGATCCGCGAGTCCGAGAACGATTGCCGCGTTGGTCACGTTGTTGTTGGCGTCATCGAGGGCGAGCACGTGTCCCGCGTTCTCCGGGCTCCACAGGGCTTCCCATGAATCGACCCCTTCCGGAAACGCTTCCTTGTCATAGATGAGACCGAGCGAGCCCCAGGCAATGGGGACTCCGTAGGTTTCACCGCCGCTCATGACTTCCGCCACCGAACTGAACGAGGGAAGCAGGTTCGCGGTGTTGGGTATCTGGGACATGTCGAAGGGAATGATCAGGCCCTGGTTGAGGTAGCGCTCGACGATCGAGGTATCGATCGAGACAAGGTCGTAGTCGGCGCCATCACTTCCCACCATCTTGGCGAACATTTCGTCCACCGACCCGGTGTAGGCCACGTTCACCTCGCAGCCTGTGGCCTCGGTGAAGGGCTCCACCCATTCCGGTTCGGAGTAGCCTTCGAAGCTGAAGAGCCGGACCTCCTGCGCCGAAGCCTGCGTGCCCGCGGCAAGGACAAGCGCCGCAGCCAGTTTCCATTCAAGCGATCGAAACATGATTCATCTCCCGGTTATCTGATTTGTTGTGGTGCTCCGGCTGGTCTTCCAGGGACGACCACCAGCCGGCGATGTGTTCGCGCAGCACCGATGCAAGATCCGAGGGATCACCCACGGCCAGGAATCGGCGAAGTTCCTCGTGCTGCACGACGACGGCGTCGAGATCCGGATGACTGCGGATTTCGAGTCCGAAGATGATGAGAACCTGGCGCGAGATTCCCTCCCAGATGCCGAGGCCCAGTGAGTGTCCGGCCACAGACAAGGCGGCGCGGTGAAAATCGACATCGGCGCGCTGGACCTGCTCGACGTTTCCTTCCGCAGCGCCTTTGCGTATCGCTTCGAGGGCTCTGTCGATCTCCGCGAAACGGGAGGGATCGGCGCGCAATGGGGGTATCGCCTTGGCAAGCAGCATCGTCTCAAGCGCGATGCGCACACTGCACACTTCCCGAACCTGGCGATCATCGAAGGCGGCGACCTTCCAGCCTCGTCCCGGAGAGGAACTCAGGATCCCCTGCAACCAGAGCTCTCGCATGGCCTCGCGGACCGGAACACGGCTCACCCCGAACTCGGCGGCGAGACTCTCCTCGACGAGACGGTGCCCGGGTGGAAACGCGCCGATGGCGATCGCGATGATAAGCCGGTCGATGACTTCGTCGGTGACCAGGCGTCTGCGAATCGGCGTGATCGGAGCCAACCCATGATCGCTCTTTTGCATACTGTCATGCTATGAGACTGTATGCGGCGAGTAAAGCGCAATGGATGACACGAAAGGGGGCTCTTGACGATGCCATTCGGGATCACCCGCCACATTGCCGCCGCGGCCCATCTCGGAGAGGCGCCTCTGTGGCTTCCGGCTTCCGGTGTGTTCCTGTGGCTCGATCTTCACGGGCGCGAGGTGCACCGCTTCGATCCGCAAAGTGGAAACGACCTGGTGATCGCGAGCGGGTACGCCGAGAACCTCGCGTGTCTCGTACGCCTGAAGGACGGTTTCGTGCTTCTTGTGACGGCGACGCAGTTCCTGCGCCTCGATCCCGCTAGCGGGGTCACGACTCCACTGCCGGCACCGCTCCGGCCCGCCGCAGGCACCTGCTTCAACGACGGCAAGGTCGCTCCCGACGGAGCTCTCTGGCTTGGGATTTCGGATGCCGAAGAAGTCGAGCCGATCGGGTCGCTTCACCGCGTGAGCGCCGCTGGCATCGAGTGCATCGACCGGGGCTTTGTCGTCGCCAACGGCCCGGCGTTCTCTCCGGATGGCAGGGATGCGTACTTCGCCGACACCGTGAGTGGCCGCATTCTCCGCTACACGCTCGATGCCGGGGGACGGCCCGTCGGCCGTAAGCTGTTCGCGGCCGTTCCGTCCGACGCGGGCATGCCCGACGGCATGACCACCGACCGGGACGGGCGCCTCTACTGCGCCCATTGGCAGGGCAGCTGCATCAGCGTCCGCGAGCCCGGGGGAACGACAGCGGAGATGATCGCGCTTCCCGCCAGCAACGTCACGTCCTGCGCCTTCGGAGGCGACGACGGCTCACTGCTCCTTGCGACCAGTGCGGCTCGGGACAATGACGACGGTCCGAGATCGCCCCACGGCGATGCGTTCGTGCTCCGTGGTGAATCCAGGGGAATGCCGGAGCCGGAGTTCGATCCGGCCTGGCTCGGAAGGGAAAGTCCCGCGGAACCGTGAGGTCGCCTGCCTTGCGCAGCACTCGGTGCACGCTACCGGTCACGATGCGCGTAGGCCCGGGCCAGGCGGTCTTTCAGGTCGGCGATGAAACCGGCCGTCAGAACGGCATCGTGGGCTATGGAATGCCAGAGTCCGACCTGGTTGACATAGGACTGCATCGTCATCAGACCCTCCTCGAGCTGATCCCACGTCAAGCCCATCGCTTCGGGGCGAATGTCGAGTCCGATGCGCGAGATGATATCGAGCATCTCCTCTGCTCCGTCATCGTGAAGCATCGAGCCGACGATGACGCCGAGGCATACGGGCTGACCGTGGAGGAACTTCTTCCCTGTCAGTTTTTCCAGCGTGTAGAAAAGGAAGTGGTCAGTTCCCTCGATGTGTCGGGGACACCACCCCGAACCGTGATAGCTCGTGCCCCATTTCAGGCCGTCGGCCAGTGCGTCAATGCCGCGGTCGTTCATGGCGCGGATGTTGTCGACGTTCTCGACGACCGTCCTGACCTTCGCCAGGGACTGCCTCGCCAGGTTCTCGTCGAACCGCCACTTTTCCTCGATCTTCCCTTCCCTCTCGGCATAGCGCCAGTCCAGAACCCCGGTGTGAAAACAGAGAATGTCGCCAATTCCCGACCAGTTCAGCGCCGGAGGGCAGCTGGCAAGAACGTCGTAGTCTATGTAAATGGCCTGCGGCACGGCCCAGCCGCGATAGACAACCCGCCCGTCGAGCCGGACGCCCGAGCGCTGGCCGTAGACGGCATTCACCGAAAGGGCCGTGGGTGCCTGGAAGAGAGGCAGGTTCAGGCGCCACGAGAAATACTTGGCGACGTCCAGGGCCTGACCTCCGCCAAGCCCGACGATGGCCCGCACTTCGCCGAGATTCGCGGCCTCCCGGTCGAGGTCGGCCTGTTCGATCGACCCGCAGAAGTAGGGCCTGCAGTCCGCACCGGCAAAGTGAAGGGAGAACAGCGGCCAGAGGTCGTCCATCGTGACCACGAGGAAGGGCGGATTGACGAAATGGCGGAACTCGTCCAGCAGACCGCGACCGAACACGGTCGGAAAGCCGTAGGCAAGGTCCTGGGCGTGATCGTGGGGCAAACTGGTCTCTCCCGTGCTGGTGCCATGCCGGCTGGTCAGACGGCTCCGTGGTGTCTCCGACAATGAGGAACGAACGACCGTCCCGATCTTCGGGACCGGCGGCCATCGCCACGAGCTGTGCGGTGGGCGGCGCCGTTGATACGCGTGTCCTTGTTACAGGGCGACATCACGGTTCCCCCGCCAGCTCAGGATCGCCGCCTCGCGGGCGCGCTTGACATCGCTCCAGCTTTGGCGACAGCCATCGCCCCGTGCCCGGAAGAGGTCGACTTCTTCCCGGATGGCGACGGCGATCGCAGCGGCCTCCGCGTCGGTCAGATTGCAGGGATCGAAGTAGAGTTCCTGCCGCTCGACGAGATCGTCGCGGACCACGATGCTGGGAGACCGGGCGGCAAGCCGGGCGGCCAGTTCCCAGGCATGAAAACCCGACTTCCGGGGCGCGATGGTGATGCGGGCCCGCGTGATCGGGTTGCCGGTCCAGTCGGCATGGCTGGTGATGGCGACGCCGGGCAGGTCCGCGAGTTCGCGCATCCAGAGGGCCACCCGCGCCTCCTCGGCCCGCCGGACAGCGTCATGATCGCGTTTCTCCCACAACTCGAGCGCTGCCATGGCGCCGACGACGCTCTCCTTGCCCGCTTTCATCGTCCGTCCGATTCCGCGGTGCTGAAGATAGGTGGCGCGAATGAGATCGGGGGTCCCCGCAACGACGGCGCTGGTGACTCCCGACAGGAATTTGTGGCCGGAGTGGATCACGGCGGACGCACCGAGTTCGAGGGGTCCGGTCAGGTCGTACTCCGAAGCCATATCGACGATCACCGGGACTCCATGCTCGCGGCACAGATCGATGAAGACATCCATGGGAAGTTCGTTTTCGCGCACGGTATGGTGCGAGACGACGTACATGGCCGCTGCCGCACCTGCGGTCAGAGCGTCAGCGAGGTGCCAGGTTTCGCAGGCCGCAGCGGTGCCGACGGGAACGACCTCGGCTCCGGCAAGGCGGATCGCCTGATCGATCGGCGCGCCATAGTTCACCATGTGCCCCATGGGCAGCAGGACACGCCGCTCACCGGTGACGGAAGGCAGCGTCTCGATCCTGGCAAGATCTGCACCCGTGAGACACGCAGCGACCGTCTGCGTCATGGCGGCCGCGGAGCACGAGGCGATACACCCCGCCTCGGCACCGGTCACGCGTGCGATGACGGCGCCTGCGCGCGACTGCAGTTCGTCCATGTCGACGAAGGAAGCGAGGATTCGGTCGACGCTCGCACGCACGTCCCTGGAAACTCTCGATGCGCCGATGCGCGTCATCGTTCCGGAAACGTTGATGACTGGGGTGAGATGCCAACGGGCGAAGGGATCGTCTGTCATGGCAGCCGTTCTCCGGTCGTGCTGTCGAAGAAATGCAGCCGGTCCGGTCGGAGTGCTAGCGACAGCGTCTCGCCGGCGCGGACCGTACCGCGTATGTCACTGCTGGTCCGAACGGTCAGGTGCGCACCACAGGCATTGCTGAGATGAACAAGCGCCTCGTGGCCGAGTTCCTCGATCCTGTTGACGCGTGCCTCACCGATCGGGACTGCGCCTTCGGTCAACCCGACCATGAGGTGCTCAGGGCGGATTCCGAGCGTTGATCCACGACTGCGATCGACCGCCGCTGCGGCATCGCCCAAGAGATCCTTCGCGTCGAGGAGGTTCATGCGCGGACTACCGATGAAACCTGCCACGAAGGTGTTCGCGGGCCGTTCGTAGAGTTCGGTGGGAACACCGACCTGCATGATCCGGCCCTGGTTCATCACCGCGATCCGGTCACCCATCGTCATCGCTTCGACCTGGTCATGGGTCACGTAGACCGTCGTCGTCGTCAGCTGGCGCTGCATCTCGGAGATTTCTCCACGCATCTGAACCCTGAGTTCCGCATCGAGATTGGACAGCGGTTCGTCGAAGAGGAACGCATCCGGCCTGCGAATCATGGCGCGTCCCAGGGCAACGCGTTGCGCCTGGCCACCTGAGAGCTGACGGGGTTTGCGGCCGAGCAACTCGCCGAGACCCAGCGTGTCGGCGACGCGCGCAACCTCGGCCTTGACGGTGGCGGGATCGGTTTTCCTGATTTTCAGCCCGAAGGAAAGATTGTCGCGCACCGACATGTTTGGGAACAGCGCGTAGGACTGGAACACCATCGAGATGTTGCGCTGGGCGGGTGACAGGTGGTTGGCGCGTTCGCCGCCGATCATCAGGTCTCCCGACGAAATGGACTCGAGACCCGCGATCATCCGCAGCGTGGTCGACTTGGCGCAACCCGAAGGACCAACCAGCACCATGAATTCTCCCTCGCGGACGTAGAGGTTGAGGCCGGAGATGACTTCGACATCGCCGTAACTCTTCGCAACGTCCAGAAACCGGATATCTCTCATCGGATTGTGTTCCAGTCCGGAGAAATCGAAACGATCGCATCAATCTCGACGGTGATGTTGCCGGGCAGGGATTCCATGCCAACGGCCGTGCGCGCATGCCTTCCCCGTTCGCCGAAGACATCGCAAAACAGGTTGGAACAACCGTCGATGACCGCCGGGTGATCAACGAAGTCGGGTCCGGCATTGACCATGCCGAAGACGCGGCGGATCCCCACGACATGTTCGAGCGAGCCGAGGATTTCCTTCATCGCGGCGATCAGCACGAGGCCGGTTCGTTGTGCATGGTGGAACGCCTCATGGACTGGAACATCAAGCCCGACCTTGCCGGTTGCCAGGCGGCCGCATTCCAGAACCGGTCCCTGGCCCGACAGATAGAGCGTCGTGCCGTCGATGGAACCCAGATCGAAGTTCCCGACAGGTGTGGGTACCGGGGGAATGACATGGCCGAGTTCTGCGAGCCGCCGGGCCGCGACACATTCCGGGTCAGCCGTTCCGCGTCGTCGTGTGTTCATGCGACAAAGGCTCCCTCAATCCTGTCTCGTGCAGCGGCCAGGAACCCTTCAGTCACGTCGAAGTCGTTGGCGATGCCGTAGGCGAGACCTTCACGCTCCACGAAGGTTCTCAGTCCACGCACGGCTTCGAAGACGTCGCACCACGTCACGTTCATGGCTGCGGGGCGAATATCGAGGCCGAGACGGGCCACCGCGCCGAGCAGTTCATCAACACGCTGGCCGTGCATCATCGCGCCGAGCACGAGCCCCAGACATACCGCCTGGCCATGCAGGAACGACTTCCCCGTTCCCGATTCGAGGGCATAGAAGATGTAGTGCTCGACGCCCTCGATGTGGCGCGGATTCCAGCCCGCACCGTGGTAGGAGGCCCCACCCCATCTCAGGCCGTCGACCAGAATCCGGATGCCACGCGGCGAGAGCTTCCTGATTTCATCAAGTTCGGCCAGCGCCGTCTCGGCCTTCGCAAGCGAGATGGCGGCGAGACTCTCATCGTAGGGCCAGCGTGGCTCGCACTTGCCCCGGGCCTCGGCGTGGCGCCAGTCCATGACGCCTGTGACGAAGCACAAGACATCGCCCATGCCGGCGATGTTGAGCGCTCGGGGTGCGGATTCGATGATATCGAGGTCGATGTAGACGGTTTGCGGAACACCCCATCCGACATACCTGACGACGCTGTTTTCCCGGACCCCCGCGCGATGTCCGAAGACGGCATCGACGGAAAGCGACGTCGGAAACTGGAAGAGCGGCAGGTTGAGACGCCAGGCGAAGTACTTGGCGGCATCGATCGCCTGACCACCTCCCAGACCGACGATCGAGGCAACATTGGCAAGCGTCTCGAGATCGGATTCCAGCGCGTCACGTTCCATGGAACGCACCATGTAGGGCACGGCATCGTCCGGCAGGGAGTCGCGAAAGTGGGGCCAGAGGTCCTCCATCGTCACGACCAACATGGGCGGGCGTACGAAGTTCGCTGCTTCGCAAAGAAGGTTGCGTCCGAAGACCGTTGTGAACTGAGGGATATCGGATTCCTTGAACGGCATGGTTCAGCCCTTGACTGCGCCAAGGGACAGCCCCTTGACGATGTGTTTCTGTGCAGCGACCGCGAACAGCAGCATCGGCACGATGGCAACGATCGACGCGGCTGTCATCGCCCCCCAGTCGAGTGCCGCGTAGCCACGGAAGCTCGTCACGCCAAGCGTGACCGTCTCGGCCCTGGAGAATGTCAGGCCCAGTGCGATGGCAAGTTCGTTCCAGATCCAGATGGCATTCAGGACGGCCGTGGCGGCCATCCCGGGCAGGGTGCAGGGCACGTAGATCCTCGTCAGGATCTGCCAGTTGGAGGCACCCTCGATGCGCGCGGCCTCGTCGATGGCCGGATTGATCTCGCGAAAGAACGAACTCAGGAGCCAGATCGACAGCGGCAGGACATGCACCTGGTACATGAGGGCAAGACCGACATGGGTGTCATAGAGCCCGGTCCACTGGTAGAGCGAGAACATCGGAATGACGAAGAGAAACTCGGGAAGCATGTAGGCGAGGATCAGCCAGACGCCGACGAGGTTCCTGCCCCTGATCTTCATCCGGACGATGGCATAGGCGGTCGGAATGGCGATGGCGAGCGACAGGGCCACGCCGATGGCCGTGATGATGACGGAATTCAGGAACGTGTACTTGAACGTCTCGTGGCCCCAGAGCTTGAGGTAGTTGGCCGTCGTCGGATCGAAGATCCAGAGCGGAGGGCTGGCAAGGCCGTCGCGCCTGGACTTGAGCGAGACCGTCAGCACCCAGTAGACCGGGAACAGGCTGAACAGGACCATGGCGCCGGTGAAGACATAGGCCCAAGCCTGGGAGAGTCCTGCTCCCGGACCGCCGCGGAACAGCAGGGCGGTGCGCGCCGTCATGCGTCGCGTTCGCCGTGCCGCTGCAGCGCCTGCAACGCCAGGGAAATGACGAGAATCAGGAGCGAGAACAGGATCATCGTCGCCATCGCCTTGCCGATCTGCTGATAGCTGTAGGCGGTGCGGTAGACGAAGGTCTGCACGACTTCGGTTGCCAGGGCCGGTCCGCCACCGGTCGTGCCGAAGACGATGTCGAAGACCTTCAGGGTGTCGATGGCGCGGATGATGACGACGGTGATCAGCAGCGAGCGCAGCATAGGCAGCTTGATGGACCAGAAGATGGTGAACTCGCTCGCACCCTCGACACGGGCAGCCTCGACCGGCTCCGCCGGCAGGCTTCGCAATCCGGCAAGCATGATGATGAAGACGAAGGCGGTCTGCCACCAGACGTCGACCGCGACGATGGACGCCATGGCCGTGTCGGCGGCGCCATAGAAGGCCGAGGGACCGAGGCCGAACGCACCAATCAGGTGGTTGATGATCCCGAGGAAGGGATCGAACATGACCTTCGACATCAGGGCGACGACGATTCCGGATACCATGAGCGGCAACATGATGACGGCGCGGATGAGATCCGTCCGGATGGCCAGTTTGTCGACCTGCACCGCGAGGTAGAATCCCAGCGCGACCTCGATGGCGGTCGCCCAGACGGCGAACGCCACCGTGTTCTTCATGACGCTCCAGAATTCAGCGTCGGCGAGAAGATTGGCATAGTTGGCCCAGCCAACAAACTCGAGCTGGTTGCCCCAGTTCCAGTTGGTGAATGACACCGCCAGTCCGAACCCGACGGGGTAGACCGACGTGAACGCCAGAACCAGAAGGCAGGGCAGAACGAACCAGAAGGCCGACGCGCTGCCAAGGAACCTGAGGGCAGACGTCATGGCGCTCTCCGGACCGGAAAGATGCCCCGGACGGCAACGGATTGCCATCCGGGGCGAAGTTCATTCAGTTGGCGAGCATCGTCTGGAAGTCGGCCTGAGCCGAGGCGCCGGCCTCGGCAGGGTCCGCACCGCCGTAGATGTCCTGAATCACATCAATGATGCGCAGCGCGAACTCGCTCCAGCCGGCACGCTGAACAACCGAGGTCTGCGAGTTCGGCATGGCCGCTGCCACGGCATCGACATATGACTGCGGGAAGCTCGCCGCGTACTCGGAATCCTGCCACGTCGACAGACGAGGAGCACCGCCGTGCAGCTTGCCGATGGCGGTCGCGTTGTCTGTGTTCGACATGTACTGGATGAAGAGCCAGCCGGCCTCGGGCGACGCCGCGTTCTGCGGAATTCCGAAACCCCATTGCCAGTGGGCCGTGTAGGGCTCGCCCTCGGCGTTGTCGACGGGGATGACCGAGTAGCCGATCTTGCCGGCAACAAGGCTGTCGTCCGGGTTCTCGAAGCCGGGCGCGAAAAGGCTTGCGTCAATGAAGAACGCCGCACCGCCCGCCATGAAGAACTGTGAGGCATCGGGCCAGTCCATGGCCTGGATATTGACCGGGCCGGCCTTCATCAGTTCCGCGTAGTTCGCAAGACCCCGCACGATATCGGGATCGTCCATCCTCGGCTTCGACCAGTCACCCTCGAACCAGACGTTGTGGGGAGCGGAGCGGTCCGCCGCACCGACCGAGTTGTTCACGAAGCCGGTAACGGTATCGATCAGCGTGTCCGACCGGATACCGCGCAGCACGGCGCCCGCAATGGCGCCCCCGCTTTCTTCCTTCACCTCGCGCGCCGCAGCGATCAGTTCTGCCATCGTTGTCGGCATCTGGCCATCAAGATACTGGTTCACGTGATCCATGTTGGCGAACAGGATGTAGGTCTCGAACGATGCCGGGATGCCGTGGTACTCCCAACGACCGTCGATGTCGTACTTCGTTGCATCAAGGAAACCTGCCGGGATGTCATCCAGATTGTAGTCGCCAGCCGTGAGATCGGGGCTGTCGATGAAGTCCTGCAGGGAATGGACGAGGCCATTGGTGTGCTGGGTGTAGGCGGTGGAATCCATCGGCAGGAAGTAGACGTCCATCTGCGAGTTGCCGCCCGAGCCGCGCAGTGCCACTTCCATGCGGTCGAAGTAGAGATCTTCGGCCATGGTCTGCAGGTTGACGTCGATCCCGGTGTCGGCCTCAAACTGGTCGAGCACCACACGCACACCGTCGGTAACGGGGTGTTCCGGCATCATGACCGTGATCGACTCTCCCGAGAGCTGGTCCCACGAAAAGTCGGCCGCCGCGACCGTGGTACTGATCGCAAGGGCGACCGACGATGCGGTGACCAGCTTGGTCGCTTTGACAAGGGCTCCTCGCCGCGATGTGTTCATCGTTTCCTCCATGTGTTCTGACAGCCTGCTGACCAGGCATTGGTCGACCGAATTTTCCTAGTATGGAAATCGGTTGACCAATTGGTGCAGATGCACAACCATTTGTCAAACCCCGTGTTCGTCACCACGTGAACATGACGCGACCCTGTCCGGAAAGCGTAGAGGGTCGCGCGACCGGATGACCCATTCGAAAGGAACCGCCGTGTCGATTGCGTTTGATGTGACCGACCGCGTGTATCGCGAGATCCGCGATCTCCTGCGCTCGGGCGACATCCTACCGGGCCAGAGACTGCCCAACGAGCGCAAGCTGGCCGAGATGCGCGGAGCCTCTCGCACCCAGGTGCGCGACGCACTTCTCATGCTCCAGAAGGAAGGACTGGTCGAACGCAAGATCGGCAGCGGCACCTACCTGTCTGAGCGTGCGCCCCAGCTCATCGAACTGGCGGACGCTGCGGTCCACATGACGCCCGAGCGCTCCCACGGCTTCCACGAGACCCTGGAGGCGCGGCTGCTCATCGAGCCGTCGGTCGCAGCACGTGCCGCCGAGGCGCCGACGCCACAATTCTGCAAGGAACTCGAGGCAGCGCTGGAACGCATCCTGGCGGCACCGACCTGGCTTCAGTTCAAGGAGGACATCTACGGGTTCTCACGCCTCTACTACGTCGAGGCGGGCAACGAATTCCTGTGCTGGACCTTCGATCAGATCGTGGCCGCCCGCCGTGCGAACAAGTTCGACGGAGGGAGCGACCAGGCCCCGGTGGCCAACATTGTCCGCAAGCATTTTCACGACCGCCTGTCGAAGATTGCGGATGCCATCACCTCCGGAGACTCCCAACGGGCAAGGGCTGAGGTGGAGAGCTTCCTGGTTGCCATGGCCGCCTCGCTGGCGCTCTGACTGAACGGCAAGATCAGGGGTCCCGCGACAGGCCCTCGGCATCCAGGCGGTCGAGGTAGGCCTGCCAGACACTCTCCTGGTTGCAGCCGAGTTCGTGGAGATAGTTCCACGAGTAGATGCCGGTATCGTGCAGATCGTCGAACGTGATGCGTATGGCGTAGTTGCCGACGGGCTCTACCGACATGATGCCGACATGGCGGCGGCCGGGAACGGTCTTCCTCTGGCCCGCGCCATGACCCTGGACCTCGGCCGAGGGACTTTCGACACGTAGCAGTTCGGCCGGCAACGTGACAGTGGTGCCGTCATCAAAGTCGATCTCGAGAGCCTTCTGCTGCGACTTCACGCGGATCTCGACAGGCCGGTGGCGGCTGGCATGAGCCTCGCCCTTCACGTCTCCTCTCCGTCGAGGCGGCGCGCCTCATCGACCAGCATGATCGGGATGCCATCCCGGATGGGGTAGGCGAGGCCCGCTTCGGCACTCACCAGTTCCTGGCGCTCGCGATCCAGGGTGAGCGGTCCCTTGGTCAGCGGACAGACCAGGATCTCGAGAAGCCGGGGATCGACGTCGGTTTCACTCATCGCGTTGGCCCCTCCCAAGTACGTCTCGTGATGTCCAACTTAGTCTCCATCACTCCAGACATGCATCCCGCGAGACAGGTGGACTTTGAACGAGCCCCACCGGATGCGCAGTCTGCCTGTTTCCATCAGTCAGCCGTGGTTCGAAGATTTCTACTCGACTCGGCCGCCTCGCCGCAATGGCGAAGGGAGGCCATGGCAATACCCTGCCACATCGGGTCGGGAATGAGCTCGACGTCCTCGCGGCGCGTCCGCATGAGAGGTGTGTCGCCAATGGCCGGCAGCGCAGCACGATGGAAGCCGAACTGGCGGGCGGTCACTGTCTGGTCGGGTCGGTTGCGGCGTTACGGGTCTGCGCCGGAAAGAGTCCAGTCCTCGCAAACGAGTCCCTCGACGCGTTCGAACTCCCGGCTGTTGGCGGTGACCAGCACCAGATTGCGGGCGCGGGCCTGCCCGGCGATCAACAAGTCATAAGGGCCAATCGGAAGCCCTTTCACTTCAAGCTCGTTGCGCACCGCGCCTGCTGCGCGTGCATCGCCAGCATCGAATGGAACGATCTCGAACTCCAGTCGGTCCAGCAACCCGAGATTGCGGTCTGCATGTTGGCTCTTGTGGGCTCCGTAGTAGAGCTCATAGGCGACCGGGGCAGGCAGTCCGAAATCCGTGGGCGCGAGGCGTCGCAGGCGCTTACGAAGCGGCGGCGATGTGTCGTTGAGCAAGGCAATGCAGGCGTTGGTGTCGAACAGGTAGCGCATCAGTCGAAAACGCTGTCGAGTTGCGTTCGCGATGGCAATTCCGGCTGGTTGCGGCCTGCGGCGAAGAAATCACTCGAGAATTCGCCTGCCACGGCATCGAGCCACTCCCAGTCCGACGCAACGGGTTCAAGAATTACTGCTGCGCCCTGCCTGCGGATGCGGACTTCGGCGCCCTTCATCCGGAATTCCTTGGGAAGCCGCACCGCCTGAGAGCGGCCCGACCAGAAGAGTTTGGCCGTTCTGGACATAAGCGCCTCCAATAACAAAGATATGACATTGGAATATACCAACTGGATGTCAGATAGTCCAGATTCGGACGACGAGAGGTTGGCGATGCTCTACCTGCTGATCCGGGATTCTTCACACGAAGTCGGTCTCCCAAGGGCGCACCCGTCCTCGTTCCTTATGTTACTGGCGGACGGGGCTGTCGTCGTCTTCCCGGCTGCCGATCTCGAGCAGGGTGGTGAGGATACGGGCGCGCTCGAGAAAGTCCTCGGCTTCGAGCAGGGCCTGTTTCTCCAGGGGACTGAATGGGCAGACCATGGAGAGCGCCGTCACGAGGGTTTCGTCATTCGCCTTCCCGATCGCATCCCAGTCCGCCTCGATCTGCTTCTTGTGAAAGAACTCCTTGAGGTGGGTGATGAGGGTGGTGCGCTCGATCAGGTCGGTGGCGGAGACGGGCTTCATGTCGTCGGCGAAGGCGGAGTAGTCGGCTTCGACCTGACGGTAGGCGCCGGCCGCAAGGGCGAGTTCGCGCGCCACGCGGTAGCGCGCCAGTCCGATCAGCGTGATCAGGTAGCGGCCGTCGTCGGTTTCGGTGAACTGGATGATGCGTCCGGCACATCCGATGGCAAAGCAATGGGCCGATCCGATATCGTCGGCCTCCTCGTCAGGCTGGATCATGCCGATGACGCGGTCGTCGGACTTGAGAGCATCCTCGACCATGGAAACGTATCGCGGTTCGAAGATGTTGAGCGGCAGGGTGCCGCGCGGCAACAGGAGGGCCCCGGGCAGGGGAAAGACAGGAATGGTCGACGGCAGTCCGTCGATGGTGCGGTAGTACGGCAGGCCCGCCATCACGCCACGACCGGCACCCTAGCTGAACCAGGCCGATGACAGCTTGCGGCGGCCGTCGATGGCCGCCTGATCGGTCGGGCCCCAGGCTTCGAAGAACTTCAGGAGCTCCTTGCGCGCCGCCTCGTCATTCCAGTCCCTCTTGAGGGCGATGATGGCGATCAGCTGATCGACCGCGTCTTCGCGCCGGTCGATGGCGGCGAGAGCCCGCGCCAGTTCGAGCCGCGCCTCGAAGTCCCTGTCGTCTGCCGCGACTCTCGCCTCGAGAGCCGCCATGTCGCCGGTGGCGCTCCCCAGGAGTTCCATCTGGGCCCTGACACCCTTGATGCGCTCGTCCTCGGCAATGGCGTCGTCAAAGCTGTCGAGAAGGTCCGTCACCTCGCCTGTGCGTCCCAGGGCAATGAGAGAACGGCACAGTCCGGCGGCCGCATCGACATTGTCGCTCTCGCGCGTCAGGACCTGGCGATAGATGGCTGCCGCCTGCTCCGCGGAACCTCCTTCCAGGGCTTCGTCCGCCTGGGCCAGGGCCTGTTCCACGGCGCTCGGCCCTATGTCGCCAACCAGGCGTTCGACAAAGGCCTTGATCTGGCTCTCCGGCTGGACCCCGACGAAACCGTCCACCGGCTGCCCCTGATCAAAGGCGAACACCGCCGGAATCGACTGCACCCTCAGGGCCTGGGCGATCTGCGGCTCCTCGTCGATGTTGATCTTCACCAGAGCGACCTTGCCGGCAGCTGCCCGGACCACCTTCTCGAGAACGGGTGCGATCTGCTTGCACGGCCCGCACCAGGGCGCCCACAGGTCGACGATGACCGGTTTGTCGCGGGACGCCAGAAGGACATCCTGCTGGAACGTCGCCGTGGTCACGTCCTTGACCTCGCCTCCGGCCTCTGCCTCAACCTGTGACTCTCCCCCCGGGATGATGAATGCCATGATCGCCGCCTTCCTGGTCTCTTGGTCTGGTGCTGGTCCGTTAGGTGGGCAAACTGCCGCCGAATCGCAAGGCCGGACCTCCTATTCCGCCGCCTTCATGAAGGCGCGTGAATTCGGAAAAGCCGGCATCACCTCGTCGATGAACAGGCGCAACGAGGACTTCTGCAGATCGAACGTCGGACCGGTCACGCGATAGAGGAAATTGTCAACGCCAAGGGCCTCGTAGCGGCGCAGCTTGGCGATCACCTCGTCGGGCGTGCCGAAGACGAGGTTGGTGCGCAGCATTTCGGGATCGTATTCGGTGACATTGTCGAGCGAGGCAAGATCGACCGCCTCGACAAAGCCGTTCTTCACCTCGCCCAGCTGCTTGAACAGGTTCTCGAACTGCACACCGCTCCTCTGCACCGCCTCGACAAAGGGCTGCCAGCCGCGCTCGGGGTCCTGGTAGACGGCGGCATGGCGCATGGTCAGGAAGCGCGGCCGCGGGATCTCCGGAACCCGCGCCAGCGCATCTTCGAACTGCTGCCTGTACTTCTCGACCTCGCTGAAGGGACGGGTCAGCGCCCAGGACATGATGTTGCACCCCTGGGAGAGGGCCCAGTCGTAGGTCGAAGGATGGCGCGCTGCGACCCACAGGGGAGGATGGGGTTTCTGCAGCGGCTTGGGACAGGCGGTCGCTGAAGGGAAGGACCAGTATTCGCCGCGGTGCTCGTGGTCGCCGGCCCACAGGCCCTTGAGCACCGGCAGCATCTCCTGCATGTAGGCAACCCCCTTGTGCTGGTCCATGCCTCCCATCATGCGGTCGAATTCACGCTGATAGGCGCCACGGCCGATGCCGAACTCCACTCGTCCACCCGACATAAGATCGAGCAGGCCGACCTCTCCGGCCACCTTGATCGGATGCCAGTAGGGGGCCTGGACCACAGCGATGCCGAGGCGGATCTGGTCGGTGTTGGCGCCGAACCACGCCAGCAGCTGGAAGGGGTTGGGCGCGATCGTCATCTCGATCGCATGGTGTTCGGCAGCCCAGACGATCTCGAACCCCGCCGAATCGGCCATCTGCACCATGTCCATGGCGTGGCGGGCGACATCCCGCATGTCGACCGACGGGTTGTCGCGGGCAAGATCGATCGAAAGACTGAATTTCATGGCGCCTTTCCCTTGTCGTTGACACCGGATACTACGCGAGGATCAATTCCGGTGATATCGCGATGGCGAGGGGCGCCGTGGCGTCCCTCGCCCGGGCCTCAGGCCGCAGCGAGTCCGAGTTTCTGGCGCGCTTCGGCGGCGCCGACAACCCGTCCGCCCATCATCTCGATGATCCCGGCCGCCTTCTCGACAAGCTGGCCGTTGCTCGCCAGCACTCCGCGCTTCAGATAGAGGTTGTCCTCGAGACCGACCCGCACATTGCCGCCCAGCAGCATGGCCTGGGCGACCATGGGCATCTGCATGCGGCTGATGCCGAATCCTGCCCAGTTGGCCCCCTGGGGCAGGCTGTCCGCCATGGTCATCATGGAGCGCGTGTCGGCCCCCGCACCCCAGGGAATGCCGAGGCAGACCTGGAAGAGGGGCGGATCCTCGATGAGTCCCTCGTCGTACATGGCGCAGGCGAGACGGACCTGGCCGAGATCGAATACCTCGATCTCCGGCTTGACACCCATCTCGCGAATGCGCGACGCCATGGCGCGGCACCACGAGGCCGGGTTGACATAGGTCTCGTTGCCGTCGCCGAAGTTGATGGTGCCGCAATCGAGAGAGCAGATCTCCGGGCGCAGGCGATCGACATGGCGAAGCCGCTCGACGGGGCCGACGATGTCACTGCCGGGACCGGGGCGGGACGGATTGTCGTCATCAAGATTGAAGTCGCCGCCCATGCCCGCTGTCAGGTTGAGAATCACGTCGACGCCATCCTGCCTGATCAGGTTGACGGTCTCCTCGAACAGATCGGGATCGCGCGAGCCCTTGCCGGTCTCGGGATCACGAACGTGGACATGAGTCACCGCGGCGCCTGCATGGGCCGCCTCGATCGCCGCATCGGCGATCTGGCGCGGGGTCACCGGAACCTTGTCGCTTCGCGAAACCGTGTCCCCGGCGCCGGTGACGGCACAGGTGATGATGACGTCCGTATTCATGGATGGTCCTCCAGGTCGTTGAGTTGGCTGAATGGTCAGAAACCGGCCGCGCGGCGGGCTTTCAGAACTCCGACAAGTCCTTGGTTCATCTTCGCCGACAGCGTCCGGAAATCCTCTCCCGGGGCGGCCGCGTCACAGCCGTTGATGAGGCGGCGGGCAAGGTCGTCGGTGAGTTCAGGCGCATCGAGGCGGCTCCACGGAAACTTGAGCGCCGGTCCGAACTGCTCCAGGCAATAGGCCATGCCGCCCTCGCCACCGCCGACATGGAACACCATGCACGGCCCCATGAGGGCCCAGCGCGGTCCGGGACCGTTGGTCACCGCCGTGTCGATCTGCTCCACCGTCGCTTCCCCGGCCGCAATCATGTGCAGGGCCTCACGCCAGATCGCCTCCTGCAGTCGCGTGGCGATGAACCCGGGAACCTCGCGTTCCATGACGAGGGGGGCCTTGCCGACGTGGCGGAAGAACGCCTCCGTCCAGGACACCACGTCCGGATCCGTCCGGCGGCCGGCGACGATCTCGACCAGCGGCATGAGGTAGGGCGGATTGAAGGGGTGGCCGGTGACCGTGCGTTCCGGTGACGGACAGAGCGCCTGGATGTCACTCATGGAAAGACCGGAAGTCGAGGAACAGAGCACGACATCCGGTGGCGCCAGGCGGCCCAGATCGGAATAGACCGCCTGTTTCACCTCGAGAATCTCCGGAACGCTCTCCTGCACGAAGTCGGTCCCGGCGACCGCGGCCGCGAGATCGGTGGTGACATGCAGCTGCCCGGGCGATGCGCCATCCGCGGTGCCGAGTTGCTCCAGGGCGCTCCAGGCCGTCGCCACCAGGGAGCGGAGTTTCTCTTCCTCCTCCGCCTCGAGAATCCAGGACGTCACGTCATGACCCGTGGCCAGGAAGAACGCCGCCCACCCGGCGCCGATCGGCCCGGCGCCAAGGCAGGTGACGGTCGAGACGTCCTGTGGCTGTGGCCGGCCCATCGTCATCTGCCCAGGAAGACCGGCTGACGCCGTTCAACGAAGGCACTGATGCCTTCCCGTGCGTCATCGGAGGTCAGCATCCGCCGGTAGAGGGGAAGATCGGCCGAACGCATGGTCCTGAAGGCGCCCTCGACGGTCTCTCCCTCGATGGCCCTCAGCACCTCCTTGACCGCGCCCAGCGCCAGTGGCGCGCCGGCGGCGAGGCGTTCGCCCCAGTGCCGGGCCTTCGCCATGAGCTGGGCGGCCGGGACGACAGCGTTCACCAGTCCCAGGCACCGTGCCTCGCCGGCCTTCATCCGGCGGCCGAGCAGCAGCATTTCCATGGCGACATTGGTGGGCAGGCGTCGTGGCAGACGCTGCAGCGCTCCGGCATCCGGGACAATGCCAAGGGGGAGTTCAGGCAGGGCAAACTCCACGTGGTCGGCAGCAATGACGAGGTCGCAGGCGAGCGCAATCTCGAACCCGCCGCCGATGGCATGGCCGTTGAGGGCGGCGATCACCGGCTTGTCGAGATTCCACATCTCCGTGATGCCGGCGAATCCGCCAAGCGAGGCGTCCTCCGTTTCCCACCAGTTGTCGAGCTGCTGATCGCCGCTCTCGAGAGCCTTGAGGTCCCAGCCGGCCGAAAACAGGCGGTCTCCGGACGCCGTGAGAATCGCCACCCTGAGGTCGGGATCATCACGAAAGGCGACGAAGGCCTCCCCCATGAGGCGGCTCGTGGCGCGGTCGATGGCGTTGACCTTCGGCCGGTCGATCGTGACTTCGAGTAGCTTTCCGCGCCGCTCGACATCAATTCCAGCCATCAGATCAGCCGTGCCGGCGTATAGGCAGCACGGGCGGTGCCGATGGCCTCGGCAAGATCGAGGCGGCCCAGGAAGAGGGCCCTGCCGATGATGCAGCCGCCGATGTTCGGCAGGTACTTCAGCATCGAGACATCGTCGATGCTGGTGACCGTGCCGCTGGAGATCACCGGCACATCGAGCACCTCGCCCATGCGCATGGTCCGGGCAAGGCTGTAGTCCCTGGGATCCTTGTCGCGGTCGAGATCGACAAAGACGATTTCCGAAACACCGGCCTCCACCAGGCTCTTCGCCATCTCCGTCGCCAGGAAGGCGGTTTCCTCGCGCCACCCCTCGATGACCACCATGCCATTGCGCGCCGCCACGGTGGCGATGATACGGTCGGGGTAGGCCGTGCAGGCGTCGGTGACGAGGTGCCGGTCCTTGACCGCCGCGGTCCCCAGGCCCACGCGCCAGGCGCCGTGCTCGAACCACCAGTGCACGGACCCGATGGAGCGGATGCCGCCCGCGACCTGGACCGGAATGGCCACGCTGTCGATGATCCGGCAGATCTGCTCGGCGTTGTGCCGGCCGCCCTGGAGCGTCCCGTCGACATCCACCACATGAAGGCAATCCGCGCCGGCGTCGGCGAACTTGCGGGCGGCATCCTCCGGGGAGAGATCAAAGGGTTCGGGAGTTTCGTGGCGGCCATCCACGCGATTGACCGCCTTGCCTCCCATGATTTCGATAGTGGGGTAGATCTTCATGGTCTCGAACTGCATCCGGCTGGCGCCATCATAGGCGAGAATTGCCTCCCGGCGCGACTCAGGATGTCGCGTCGAGCGGCCTGAACGCGATGACCTCGATCTCGACGCGAACATCGACCAGAAACTCGGAAATCAACGCCGAGCGGGCCGGCGGCTCCTCGGGAAAGTACTCCGCATAGACGGCGTTGAATCCGGGAAAATCGGCACGATCCGACAGCCACACCATGGCCTTCACCACGTCGCCGAGATCGCAACCCGCTTCCGCCAGGGTCTCGCGGATCGCCTCGATGACGACCCGGGTCTGTTCCTCGATGGTGCCATGGGTCATCGGCTTTCCGTCCTCGAGGGGGACCTGGCCAGTCAGGAACACGAAATCCCCGGCCCGGATGGCGCGGGAAAGCGACAGTACCCGCCCGCCGATCGAGAGCGGCCCGCCGATCACCTGTTTCGTCGTCGTCATCTTCACTGATCTCCCCTGGTGTGGCGGGTGACACTGTGGGGAGTTGCGTTCCGTGTGCAAGCCTGTGTTGAATGACCGATGTTCAAGGAACGGGACCGGGGACCATGGAAGAACTCAGGCACTACCGCATGCTGATCGACGGCGCATGGGTCGATTCCGGAGACGGCGGCACCTTCGACAGCATCAATCCGGCGACCGGCAAGGCCTGGGCCACGGTTGCCGCCGCCACCGCGGATGATGTCGACCGGGCCGTCCAGGCGGCGCATCGCGCCTTCACCAGCGGTCCCTGGGCGACCATGCTGCCGACCCAGCGGGGCCGTCTGCTGCGCAATCTTGCCGGTCTGCTGGCCGAGCACTCGGAGGACCTGGGCCGGACCGAGTGCATCGACACCGGAAAGATGTTCAAGGAGACGCGCTGGCAGGCGCGCTACATCGCCGAGTTCTTTCATTTCTATGCGGGCCTTGCCGACAAGGTGACCGGCGAGACCCTGCCCATCGACCGTCATGACATGCTCACCATCACCACGCGTGAACCCCTGGGAGTGGTGGCCGCCGTCGTGCCGTGGAACAGCCAGCTCTTCCTCGTTGCGGTGAAGATCGGACCGGCGCTTGCCGCAGGCAATACCGTTGTCCTGAAGGCCAGCGAACATGCCTCGGCCGCCATGCTGGAGTTCGCCGAACTCACCATCGAGGCCGGGTTCCCGCCCGGCGTGGTCAACGTCGTCACCGGCCATGGCGAGCCGTGTGGACGCACGCTCACCACCCACCCCCTGGTGGCGCGCATCAGCTTCACGGGCGGACCTTCGACGGCCCGTCATGTTGTCAGGAACTCCGCCGACAATTTCGCCGAGGTCTCGCTTGAACTGGGAGGCAAGTCCCCCGTCATCGTGTTCGGCGATGCCGACATCGAGAGCGCGATCAACGGTTCCCTGGCCGGCATCTTCGGCGCCAGTGGACAGAGTTGTGTCGCCGGCAGCCGAATTTACCTCCACGAATCGATCCACGATGCCTTCATCGACCATCTGGTGGCACGGGCCGGTGACATCCGCATCGGCGACCCCCTGGCCGAAGAGACCCAGATGGGGCCGCTCTGCACCATGGCTCAGCTCGAGGGGTGCGAGCGCCAGGTGGCCCGCGCCGTGGAGGAAGGAGGCACCCTGCTCACCGGCGGCAAGCGCCCGGACCATCCCGATGCCGGGTGGTACTTCGAGCCGACCATCGTGTCCTGCCCGGACCAGTCCATGGAAATCGTCGACACGGAGATGTTCGGGCCGGTGCTCTCGGTGCTGCGCTTCAGCGAGGAAGACGAGGTGGTCGCCATGGCCAACGACACGCGCTACGGGCTGGCGGCCGGGGTCTTCACGCGGGACCTTGCCCGTGCCCTGCGTGTCCAGAAACGGATTCGCGCCGGAATCGTGTGGGTCAACACCTACCGCGTGGTATCGCCCATCGCGGAATTCGGCGGTTTCAAGGACTCCGGCTACGGGCGCGAATCGGGTGCGCAGGCGATCTACGACTATACCCGGCCCAAGACCGTTTGGATCAACACATCGGATGAGCCGATGGACAACCCCTTCGTCATGCGATAGGCGCCGAAACCATGACCATCATCATTGCCAGCCGCGGCGACCTCACTCTGGAAAACGCCCGGCGCGTGGCCTGGGGCCAGGAAAGTGTGGAGATCGGCGCCGAGGCCCTGGCCGCCATGGAGGCCGGCCGCGAAAGGCTGACGCGCATCCTTGAGCATGACCCCGATGTCACTATCTACGGGGTCACGACCGGTGCCGGCCAGATGGCGAAACAGAAGATCAGGCCGGAAGATCGCAGCAGCCATGCCCGCATGTCGCCGACCGGCGCTGCGGCATCGTGGGGCGATCCCCTGCCCGACCGCGTGGTGCGTCTCATCATCCTCGCGCGCCTCACCAACTTCATCGAAGGCCATGCGGCCGTCTCTCCTGAGATTGCCCAGGGTGTCGCGGCCATGCTCTCGCAGGAGAGCCTGCCCGTGATCCCGGCGCGGGGCCAGGGGGGCGCCGGCGAGATTCTCTCGCTCAGTCACCTCTTCGCGCCCCTCGTCGAGTCGGTCGGAGCCGATGTCAAGGATGTCATGTGCCTCGTCAACGGATCGCCTTCGGCGACCGGTCTTGTCACCGATGCCGCGCTGACGGCCGAAGCCCGTCTCGATCTCGCAGCCCGGGTCATCGCACTGTCGTTCGAGGCGTTCAACGCGCCTCTCGGCCACCTCGCCGGGGCTCTGGAGGACTACTGGAACAACCCCTGCGACGCCTGGGCCTTGAGGACCATGCGGACACTCATCGACGGCGGCCATGGCGGCAGCCGCCGACCCTACCAGGCACCGGTGAGCTACCGCATCGCGCCACGCATGCTCGGTCAGGCGAGGCGTGCCGTCGACCTGGCGCGTGACGTGGCCAGTGAATCCCTCCGGGCCGTGACCGACAATCCGGTGTGGATCGACGAAAGCGACGAGGACCATCCCTTCGGACAGTTCGTGTCGACCGGCGGATACCACAATCCCCACGCCGTTCTCGCCATGGATGCCTTGACAGCGACATGCGCCAATCTCTGTGTCCTTGCCGAACGCCACGGCGCCAAGCTTCTTGACGGCCGTGTCTCCCTGTTGCCCGATCAGCTGATCGACCCCGACCGGGAAGGCGGCATCCGGCGCGGATACATGGGATGCCTGCCCATGGCGCAGACCGGCTACGAGGAAGAGGCACGGTATCACGCCCAGGCCACCCTGCTGCCGGGCAGCGAGTCGGGAGGGTTCGGGCAGAATGACGTGGCGAGCCCGGTGTTCCTCGCCTGGACCAAGCTGCAGCGCGCCAGTGAATGCCTCGACCTCGCGCTCGCCAGTCTCGCACCCATTGCCATGAGGGCCCTGGATGTCACCGGACGCCGGGTCCCCGGACCGTTGGCCGGAATTGAAGAGACCGTGCGCAACGTCTTCCCGAACCTGGAGGAACGGCGCGCCTTCGGCCCCCTGGTGGCCGATATCGCGACGGCGTTCCGCGCCACAATTCATCCTTCCTGAAAAGGCGTGGCGCCCGACGCCTCAAGTGGGCCGGCGCACGTCCCGAATGGTGCCGGCGGCCTTGAAGTGCGGGAATCGTGGCCTACATCAGGCCAAGGCTAGAGTGAGGCATCCAACATGGCCGAAACGCAGACCGGCGCCCATCACGAGTTTCAGGCCGAGGTCAACCGTATCCTCGATATTGTTGTCAACTCTCTCTATTCGAAGCGCGAGGTGTTCCTGAGGGAGCTGATCTCCAACGCGTCGGATGCCTGCGACAGACTGCGCTATGAGGCCCAGCTCGACGATTCGCTGATAGGGGACGATCCCGACCTCTCCATCACCGTGTCGCTCGACGACAAGAACTCGCGGATCACGGTCACCGACAACGGCATCGGCATGAGCCGGGACGAGCTGGTCGCCAATCTTGGCACCATCGCCGGTTCTGGCACCGCGAAGTTCGCCCAGCAACTGGCCGAAGCCGAGAAGGAAAAGGCGAAGAAGGAACGTTCCGACATCAGCATGATCGGCCAGTTCGGTGTCGGGTTCTATGCCGTCTTCATGGTTGCCGGATCGGTGACCGTCACGTCCAGAAAGGCCGGATCCGGGGAAGCCTGGACCTGGACATCGGACGGCCGGACGGGTTTCGACGTGGCAGAAGCGCCGGCCGACACGCCGCGCGGCACAGCCATCACCCTGAAACTGAAGAAGGACTCGAAGGAGTTTGCCGACAGGCATCGTCTCGAGACCATCATCAAGACCTACTCCGGTCATATCGGATTGCCGGTGTGGGTCGCCGCCGGGGGCGAATCGCGCCAGGTCAACGAGGCCGCGGCCCTGTGGACACGGGCCAAGTCCGCCATCGCCGAGGATGAGTACACCGAGTTCTACCGCCATGTCAGCCATGGCTTCGACGAACCCTGGCTGACGCTCCACAACAGGGCGGAAGGCGTCATCGCCTACACGAACCTGCTTTTCATTCCCACCTCGGCGCCCTACGACCTCTTCGATCCCAAGCGCCAGCACGGTGTCAAGCTCTATGTCCGCAAGGTCTTCATCACCGATGAATGCGAGGGGTTGATTCCGCCGTGGCTGCGGTTCCTGCGGGGCATCGTCGATTCCGAGGACCTGCCTCTCAACGTCAGCCGCGAAGTGCTGCAGAGAAACCCGGTGGTCGAGAGGATTTCGAGAGCGGTCGTCAAGCGGGTGCTGTCCGAGCTCGGCAAGAAGGCCAAGAAGGACGCCGAGTCCTATCACGCCTTCTGGGAGACCTTCGGCGCCGTCCTCAAGGAAGGTGTCTATGAGGACCACCAGCGCCGCGACACGCTCCTCCCGCTGCTGCGCTTCCGCTCAACGACACGCGACGGCTGGGTCAGCCTCGACGACTACCTCGCCGCCATGAAGGAAGGCCAGGACTCCATCTATCTGCTGATCGGAGACAGGCTCGAGACCATGCGGTCCAATCCCATGCTTGAGGCCTTCCGGGCGAAGGGTGTCGAAGTGCTCCTGCTCGATCACCCGGTGGACGAATTCTGGACCATGTCGGTCGACCGGTACGAGGAAAAGACGCTCGTCAATGTCGCGCGCGGCGACATCGATCTTGCAGCCATCGCCGGAGACGACGCCGGGACCGCCGACAAGGAGGAGGAGACCGGCGACATCACGCCGCTCATCGCCATGATCAAACTCGCTCTCGAGAACAAGGTCACGGACGTGCGCGAATCGAAGCGCCTCACCGACTCGGCCTGCTGCCTGGTGGTCGACGAGGGTGAAATGAGCATGCGTCTGCAGAAAATCCTGCAGTCCACCGGTCAGGACGCCATGGCCGGAAAGCGCATTCTCGAGATCAACCCGGGCCATGCCCTGATCCGCTCGCTCGTCGAGCGAACGCGAAGCGAGGGTTCGAGCCACCAGATCGAGGACATGGCCCACCTGCTTCTCGATCAGGCGCTGATCCAGGAGGGCGAACTGCCACAGGATCCGGCCCGTTTCGCCAAGCGCATGAGCGACACGATGGCGAAGGCGGTCGCACCCTGACCGTCAGCGCCCTCTCCGGACCTCAAGGGGCGTCGCTGATGCTGTTGACGGGTGGCCAGATCCGGTCCCGGGTCCGCGGCAGCACCCAACCAGAGGGATGCCCCGGAACGTCAGCCGTTTCCGGTAACGGCGCGACGATCCCCAGTCCCGCGCCACAGGCACCAGAGCAAGGTGGAACACGTCGTCACCTCGACAGAGCTGACGTCCCTGGCGCCGTCGCGATCCCGCCCTTCTGGATCAAGCAGCCTTCTTGCGCGCCCTGCGCGGGGATCGCGCACCACCGGTCTCCACGCGGCCGGCATCGTCCTGGACGCCGTATCCTGCAAAGGCCGCCAGGGTTTCATCCACCTCGGCATCGCTCAGCAACATCGGCCCGCCGATCTGCAGGCTGAGATAGTACTGCTTCGCGATCGTCTCGAGTTCGACGGCCCGCCACATCGCCTTGGCGAGCGTGTCGCCGATCGTGATCATGCCGTGGTTGGCCAGCAGACAGGCAGTACGGTCCTTCAGGGCAGCGACAGCCTGCCGGGACAGTTCATCGGTGCCGAATCGCACATAGTCGGCACAGCGCACGTTGTTCCCGCCGAAGCTGGCGACCATGTAGTGGCAGGCCGGAATCTCCTTGTGCGCGATAGCAAGGGTCGTGCAGTAGGCCGGATGCGCATGCACAACAGCGTTGGCATCGGGACGTTCGCGCAGGATCCTGTGGTGGAAGGGCCACTCCGTCGACGGCCTGAGCGGGCCTTCCCAGGCGCCGCTCTCGTCCTCCAGTGACACCGACGCGATCATCTCGGGCTCCATCGTGTCGTATGGAATCGCCGATGGCGATATCAGCATGCGGGTGCCGTAGCGGACCGAAATGTTGCCGGACGTTCCCTGGTTGATGCCGCTCGAATTCAGTTCGCGACAGCGTTCAACCACATCATGCCGCAGCCCTCTTTCCACCTTGTTCATCGTACTCTTGTCTCCGAAAACCCAATGAGGCTGATTGTATCACGCGCGCGCAGGTTCGCGGCGACGCCACGCCGCAAAACGACGAAGGCCGGATCGCGGCCCCGCCCGGCATGGGCGGCGCCTCACGAAGCTCCATCGCTCCATGACCGGGCTTGTGCTCGCTGTCTCAGCGGTCAGGGGCGGAACGGACGCCGTTCCCCTCCGGTCGACGACCGACAACTCGCCATGCAAGATTTGCCATCCACAACGGAGAACGAGTCATTGAACATTCGCCCCTCTACCCTTGACGACCGCGCCAAAGTCATCGCGCTGTGGGAACGAGTATTCCCCGATGATCCGCCGCACAACGCGCCGGCAAAGGTGTTCGACGCAAAGTTCCTGGTGGCGGATGATCTGCTCTTCGTAGCCGATGACGCGGAGTGCATCATCGGCACTGTCATGGCGACATACGACGGGCATCGGGGCTGGTTGTACAAAGTGGCAGTCTCGCCCGAGTACCGGCGGCGCGGCATCGGCACGAACCTTGTTCGCCATGCCATTGCAGCCTTGCGCGCGGTGGGCTGCATCAAGGTCAATCTCCAGATACGAGCGACGAACACCGCGGTTCGGGGGTTCTACGAGTCGCTCGGATTCGAGGCGGAAGAGCGCTTGAGCATGGGGTTGCACGTCCGATGACCCGCCGGTTTCACGACCATGTAGCTCGGACTTCGACGCAACGGCGCAACTGGTGCGCTCGTCCGAATGGACCGTGCTCCTTGAGGTGGTGCAAGAGTCTGGTGTCCGGCGTTTCCGTACAGCACATGTCGCCATCTGCCTGAATGCCGGAAAGTCGGGCGACGCCAGGGTGGATCAATTCCCGGCTCCAGTCATGTGTCGGCGTACACCACCGTCCCGGCCTGTTGCGTTCCGCCCTTACTTTTCAAGGGACCCGAACTGCGACTGCGCCACGACCGCTCCCTGATCCGAGCCGTCCTGTCAGCTTTCCTGATGATGCGATGCAAGCGTGGCACACATGTTGGCAAGCCGTCGGCGGAGGCGCACGGGCTTCTCGACGGTGACTGTCTCGCCCCAGGTCACGAGATGCCAACAGATCTCGTCGAGACCGCCAGCCTCGAAGCGCACCGAGACCGTGCCGTCCGGGTTCTCCTCCACGGTCTGATCCGGATGAAAGAGAAACGCCAGTGCGTCGGGCGCGGCGGCAGCGTTGAAGTGCAGCACGACCCGGACGGGCTTTTCCTGGAAAGTGCCGAAGGAGCGACGGGCATAGCGCTGCAGATCGAATGCCGGATCGCGTTGGAACGGTTCTTCAAGCAGCCTGGCATCGCTGATGCCGCTGAGGCGCCAGAGCCGCGGTTCTTCGGAGCGGTCTTTCCGGGCGACAAGGAACGCGCGGTTGCCGTAGATCAGGCCGCAGGGCTCCACACGTTGTTCGCTGGTCTCGCCGGTCGAGCGCGCACGATAGCTGTATCCGATCATGCGGCGTGTCAGGAGCGCCTCACGCAGGAGCGCAAGAAGATCGGCATCGACCGGCTGCCTCGGGGCTGGCCGCATGGCCAGACCTTCGACCTGCAGCAGGGCTTCGAGGTCGGCCTCTCGTCCCTCCAGGGTTGCATTGCCCCGAGCGGCGCGCAGCTTGGTGTCGATCTCCGTCAGCCTGGCCGCCTGTTCCCGCAAGCCGGTCCGTTCGAGGGCTGCGGCGGCGGTGCCAAGCGCCGACATTTCCTCGGCGGTTACACGCACCAGATGACGCAGCGCTGCCGATTGCAGTCGCCAGTGCAACCTCGTGTCGTCGGCAGGCACGACTTCCAGCGGCCCGAAGGCCCATTCGACGGCATCGCGCATCCGCTCGGCAGTCCGGCGGCTGACTGACAGGTCTTCCTCAATCTCCTTGAGTGTCACGCCAGCACGCGACCCCTGGAGCCGGATGGCGAGGTGCATGATGTCCTTCAGGCGCTCGTACCGCATCCGTCCAACCTTCCGCCAATCCTGCAGTTTTGTGCCTTGGCACCATAAGGCGCGGTGGCGTCATGCAGAACTGCTACGGCCGAAACCGATGGGATACGGACGTTCCGGCTTGGCTGCGCACTCGGCGCGCAGCATCTCCACAAGGGCTTCCGCATCGTGCAGGACACCCAGGATCTCGCCCCGGCTGCGCACCACGGCAAAGTCGCCGGGCGTGAGGGCCGCCAGATCCAGGAGAGAGGTCGGTGGCGCCAGATCGAAAAAGTTGCGGAACGCCACGTCGGCCATTTCGGGGGTGAGATAGTCGAGCTTCACCTTGAAGACGAAGCGGCGCAAAGTCGCTGGATCGAGACGGTCTGCGAAATTGGTCGTGCAGGCGAAGGGCAAGGAATGGCTTTCCATCCAGGTCAGCATCTCGTTGACCTGGCTCACCTCCCAGCTGCGGTGAGCGAAACGCCGGTCCGCGAGAAGGGAATCCGCCTCGTCAAAGACCAGGAATGCGCCCGTGTCGCGTGCCTCAGCGAAGGCCCGGGCGATAGTCTTCTCGGTTTCGCCTAACCACATGGACACGAGATCGGAGGCCCGCTTCTGCACGACCTCAAGGCCGAGTCTCTCTGCGAGGTAGCGGATGTAGGCGCTCTTGCCCGTTCCCGGAGGCCCCTGAAGGCAGAGGGAAAACCGCCGGCGCTTCTCCGCCGCGAGACGCTCCGCAAGGACCGACGGGTCGGTGTCGGCCCGGATGAGAGCAGGATCGAATCCGGCCGGGGCCCGCTGGGGCGGCCTGTCGCAGGAGAGGAGACGGGCCAGGCTGCGAACCCCCGTGCGCACCGCGGCGATGTCGCCTCCGGCGAGGCGGGCGGCTGCGGTGGCGCCAGCCGCAATGCCGGGGGTGGCGTCGAACTCCGAGGCCAGTGCCGACACCTCTTCCGGTGCGGCAGCGATGTCGTGACGGTCGAGTTGCCGCGCCCAGACCCGGGCCCGTACGGCCGTTGTCGGAGGGCGCAGTTCAAGGGCAAACATCATGCGCCGCAGGATAGCGGGACTGACCCCGTCCGTGTCGTTTATGGTCCACAGTGTCGGAGCCGGTGCCTGCTCGAGCAGCCGGTGCATGAAGACCTTCGAGGCAGCCTCCCGGGAACGGGAGGACCGCAGGGATCCGAACAGTCCGATGTTGCCGAAGGAGTCTTCGAGCAGGTCGTCCATCTCGTCGAACATGAGGAGAGAACGGCCGTCGTTGGCAATCAGGCGTTGCGCCAGCTTGAGTTCCTGGAGTCTCTCCCGGCGCGAAGGCTCGTCGCCGTCATCGTCGGCTTCACCGACACTGTAGAGCGTAACGCCGAGCCGGGCCGCGAGTGCCTTGCAGAATTCCGTCTTGCCGGTGCCGGGAGGCCCGTAGAGAAGCACGTTCACTCCCGACGCGCCGCTGGAGAGGGCTCCACTCAGGAGTTTCTCGACATGGTCGCGATCACAGGTGACATGGCTGAAGTCGGTCCATTCGAGTTCAGCCGATGGTGCGACGTCGAGCAGCAGACCGGTGACATCGATATGCTCGCCGCCGGGCACGGTGACAAGGCGGCAGAGACGGGACGGGATGACAAGATCGCCGTCAACGTCGATCGAGACGAGGCCTGAGCGAACCAGGGGTGCGCCGCCTTGCAAGCGGGACTGAATCGTTCGAGCTCTCAATCCGAGCGTCAGGGGCACCGTCCATGCGCGCTGATTGAGCACGCTCATGCGCGGACCAGGAGACTCGAAGATGTCGTCGATCATGGACTCGAAGGCCGTGTGGGTCTCGTAACGCAGCAGCAGTTCGAGAATCTCGAGATCCGTTCTGTTCAGTCCGACCGTGATCCCGAGCTGCCTCAGGCGCAGGGTGGTACGGTCCCGTCTCGCCCGACTGCTCGCACATTCCCTTCGCAGATCTTCCGCGACGCGGCGCAATGTCCTCGTGGTAACGTCCGCCTCGTCGAGGCCCTGCCCGCGGCGGCGTCTGCCACCCCGTCTTCCGGCTCCCGATCCGATGCTGTGGTCCCGATCGCCGACCCAGTCGATCAGCGCCCGTGCCTCAGGATCCCGGTTTGTCAGGCCCGAGGCGATGTTGGCGAGATACGAGGTGAGCAGTTTTGTTTCGTAGGCGGTCAGCATGTCTCTCTCCCCATTGGCATTGTGGAGAGACACTAGCGGGCAGGTACGTCACATTCGGTCGCATACGATGAGGAAAATGGCAATCGATCGGAGGCGGAGCGCCCGGCCTCCATCGATTGCGCTGGCGCCGAGCGCTGCAGGGGCACAGGAACCGTCTATGGACGCCGGCGGGTCGGTGGATCGGGGAACCCTCGGCCCATCGAAGCGCGCCGGTTCGACCTGCTCCCGGTGGTGCGCGGCGGCGGCTGTCACCCGGAGTTCCGAGGCCTGCTCTCCATCAAATGCGGCCTTGCGCCCCACGCAGTCGAACGACGGAACAGCCGCCTCCCGCAGTCACTGCTCCTTTCCGGGAGTATCCTAGTCTCAGGCTCGTGCAGTTCTTCTTCCCTCGGCCCATCGCATGGCGGTGAAGGACGCGGCACCGAACACCGCGAAAGCGGCGATCTGGACGTGCACGGTGCCATCGAAGCTCTGGCCCACGAGCGTCCCGAGAGGGACCGAGATGAGAGTGGCAAGCGAGGCGACCACCGCCGCGCCCACACCGGCGATGTGGCCCAGCGGCCCCATGGCGAGCGCGTTGAGATTGCCGAACATGAGACCGACACCGAGGAAGACGAGGATCAGGTAGGCCATGAACAGCCACAGCGGCGGAAGCCCTCCGGTGGCGAAGGCCAGCGGCCACGCGGCGACCGAGACCAAGGTGACAGACGCCGCCGCCACCTTTGAGAGCCGGCGCATTCCGTGCTTCATCACGAGTCGGCCATTGGCCAGCGAGGCGCTGCCGAAGGCCAGCGCCAGCACCCCGAAGTAGAGTGGGAACAGCGCGCCGGTCCCGTAGGCTTCCTGGAAGATCTGCTGGGCCGAACTCAGGTAAGCGATGAGTGGCGCGAAGGCGCAGCCAGTGGCCAGCGTGTATCCCAGCGCGGTCCGGAGCCTGAGCACTTCCAGGATGGCGGCGCCAACGTCGCGCGGCGAGAGCGGGCGCCGGCGCTCGACAGGAAGGGTCTCGGGCTGGCGCAGCGCGAGCCACACGAAGGCGACCGCGGCGATGGTGAGGAAGACGGCGAAGATGGCGCGCCAGCTTCCCAACCACAGGATCGTCTGGCCCAGTGCCGGGGCGACGGTGGGAACAAGGATGAACACGGCCATCGCAAACGACATCAGCCGCGCCATCCGGCGTCCTTCGTACTGATCGCGCACCAGAGCCATGACCACGATGCGCGGTCCCGCAGCCCCAAAGCCCTGCAGCACGCGGCCGGCGATCATTGTCTCGAAGGTGGGCGCGAAGATGCTCATCAGACAGCCAGCCATGAACAGGACGAGGCCGGCATGGATGGCGGGCTTGCGTCCGATGCGATCGGACAGCGGACCGAACACGATCTGGCCCGCGCCAAGACCGAGGAACAGTGCAGTGACGACGAACTGAACATCGTTGCGCCTCGTCGCGCCCAGGTCGTCGCCAATCGCGGGCAGCGCCGGCAACATCGCGCTGGTTGCGAGCTGGACGACCGACATCAGAAGCGCGACCAGCACGATGAATTCGCCGTGACGCAGGGCGGGTCTCGCAGCCTTCCGGTTCATGGCCTCCTCGCTGCGGTGCGGCACGCCTATCGGTGGGTGAGACATGGCGGAAACTGCAACTCTGCGGCCACGATGCAGAAGTTACCTCCTGTTCCCCTTGGGGGGACCCGTCTGCCTTCGGTGCCTGAAGTGGAGGTTCATCCTGACACCGCGCTTATGGCCCGTTGCCGCTTCGGATGCAACGACCTCGGCGCGCGGACCGTGATCTCGAACCGGGTGGTAGCGATGGTCTCCGCCGCCGGCGGTGTAGAAGTGCGACCGGCGCAGCAAGCGTCCTGTCACCGTGAACTGGAAGCGACAACCGGAAAGCGTCAATACGGGAGCGTTCTTGTGGTCGTTGCCGATACCGTCTATTGAGCCGCTTCCGGCGGCGATGGCCCCATTCGCTTACGCAGCAGAAAGGTCAACTCGACAGATGTCGTCCCCGACAATTGAGGATAATGCCCTGGCCAGGGACCAAGCCGGCAATTTGAATGCCCTGCGCTGGTCCGTCGGCAACGAGACCGGCGAGCGGGCGCCCGTCGGCGAATGGCTCGTCATGCAGCCGAGGACGGCGCGCGGAATGGATCACCGAGGACCTTTGTCCCCTGATCAAGCAGGACTGTCCGACGGTCCCGCGCGGCGACTGTCCGATCAAGCGTAGATGCGGCCAGATGGTGGTCGTTCCTTCCCGACGACCGCCGCCTGCGGAACGACGCGTCTCGCACCGAGTCGAAGCGTGCAGCAAGATGAGCTGGGTGATCCGCACGCACCTTCCGATGCGTCATAGCGTGAAGACCTGATGAACACGACAACCGGCGCACGTCCATTCCGCTTCTTCGACAACCGAGAGAAGTACCTGCTTTTCGTCACCACATGCAGTGAAAAGTGGGCGATCGGCGAGCGCATCGGCGCAGAGCTTTCCGAGCTCGCTCCCGAACCTCCGGCACTGCGGGTGTTCGACGCCGGGACCGGCGACGGCACCGTGATGGCCAGTGTGCTCCGGCGGCTTCACGGATGCTTCCCCACCGTGCCGTTTCTCGTCGTCGGAAAGGAGATCAGCCTTGAGGACGTGAGACTCACCCTGGACAAGCTTCCCGATCGATTCTCCGAGCATCCGCAGACCGTCGTGGCGCTCACCAACATGCACTATCGCGAGGCGCCATGGTTGTCGCCGACCGGGAGCGAGGCACGACAGAACCTCAACTGGCGTGAGGTCGCGCTCGATGGACACACCGCGCACGAGTTCGACCGGCAGATCGCCGATCTCCGCCCGGTTCTGGCCGACTGGTGGGAAGTGCGCACGAGTCCCAGGACCGGCAACCCTGTTTACGCCGAACCGTCCGTGATCGTTCTCTACCGTTCCGACCACAGGTTCATGCTCGATTCGGTCATTCCCAGGCCGGATGAGCCGCCCGAAGGTTACGACCTGGTTATCGCGGCGCAGCCGTATCGCGCACGCCACACGGCCCAATTCAAAGTGCGGTTCGTACTTGAGCCCCTCGCCGCTTCACTTGCGAAGGGAGGGCGCATGATCGCCATCCAGTCGACGGGACAGGACCCGGGTATGGAGGTCATCCGCAAGATCTGGCCTTCGGAGGAACCGTTCCAGACCCCGGGACCGGTGCTCATGCAGGAGTTGCGCTCCCGGCTCAAGACCAACTTTCCGGAACGCGAGTTCGGCATTGACGGCAAGTCGAGCAGCTTCTTCCGCTACTCCCTGCACGTCATGCCCAACGAGGTCGCCGATAACATCGGGACTTCGACACGACTGGCGGCATGGAATGCCGCGGTGTACGTCGCCCAGATCGACGACGAGCGCGTGACCAACGCCATGTCCGACGGCGCGTACCTCGACGCGACGGCCGAAGTTGTCGCACGTCATGGCGGGCTCTGGTTCGTCGACGAATCATTCGTGGTCGTGAGACGCGAGTGACGTGGAACGGCAATCTGGATCCGGCGCAGGCGTTCCGTCCCGCTCGTGATGACCGATATCGAGGCCCGTCCCACACCGCGATACAGGAGAGGTCGTCAATCGGAACGGCGATTTCCTCCTGTTCCGGACCATGCCGGCCGAGCGCCCAGGCAGTTCGATACTCCGCGCTCGCCTCCTGCGGACCTGACCTGATTCGTCACCTGGCCGGAACGATATTCGAAACAAGCCGTCACGCCCAGCGCGTGAGAACAGAGGATGACGCTCCAACGGAGAGCATCATCCGGCGCGGTGCCAGGCGCATTAGAGGGCGTTCGAGGGACAAACGCGCCGTGTCCTTCAGGCGGCTTCCCCAATCACTCCCAGGGCGGCAACCAGGGCACGAATGTGTTCGATGGTGGTGCCGCAGCAGCCACCGATGACTTGGACACCTGAATCAGCCCAGCCACGGCAGGCGGCCGCGAACTCCTCGGGGGTAGCGGTAGCCGCCAGAGCGCTTCGGCTGATTGCCGGATCGAAGAGAAGCGTTTCGGGATAGGTCATGATGGGGCCGTCCCAGAGTTCGCGCAGAGCCTCGAGGCCAGGTCCCGTCGCTTCGATCGAACTGTGCATGATACCGTAGACATCGCCACCTATCGCCGTGAGTCCGGCGATAATCTCGGGCAGCGGCAGCTGGGTCCTGGGCTTGTGATCGTCCGCCAGCCGGCCTTGCTCCTCGCGAGAGATGTCCCAGCCAATCAGGGAGCCGTCCGGCAAGAGACTGCAGCTGACGCCGACCCACACCGGCAAGCCTGTCGTCAGCGCTGCCTCAAGACACAGGCTGGCGCGATCGATGTCCGACATCATCTCCAAAAGCAGGATATCAGCGCCCGCTTCGGCAAAGATGTCGGCCACCTCGCGGTAGTTGGCGGCTTCTTCTTCACGACTGGGCAGGTAGCGAGGGTCGGGGCTTATCGTGCCTTCGATCCAGGCCATCATGTTCGACATGGAACCCGCCACCCAGACCGGTCGTCCGGGCGCCGCGTTGGCACGCGCCTCGCATGCCAGCTCGATCGCTCGCTGGTTGATCGCCTCGGTCTGCTGGTCCAGACCTGCACCCGCGAGAACATGGCGACAGGTCGCGAAGGTGTTGGCGGTGATCACGTCGGCTCCAGCGCGGATGTACTCCTCGTGGACCGTGCACACGATGTCGGGATGCGTCAAGTTCGCCTCCGCGCACCATGCCGCGTCGTTCATCCTGCCTCCCAGCCGCGCGATTTCCGTGCCTGTCGCGCCATCGAGCACGATGGTGGTGCCTGCAGCAATCGTTTCATCCAGTGTCACGACCTAGCCTCCCACATGCGATCCACAACAGCCTAACCCGACTTCCGCAACTCGTCGCGCGATTCGACTGATTTGACGGTTTTCCGGCCCGAGAAGCGGCGGTTTTCCGTGCGTTGTCTCTCCGGAACGGCGTGTAGTGCCGACCTACCCCCTTGATTGGGCTGGCGAAGATCCGGACTCTGCGCCCATGTTCGTGCGCTGCAAGAGACGCTTCAAGGACGGCAAGGAGCACCGCTACTGGAGCGTGGTGGAGAACGTCCGGGTCCACGGCGGCCGGGTTGTTCAGCGTCAGGTGCTCTATCTCGGCGAGATCAACGACAGCCAGCGCGCGGCGTGGTGCCGCTCGATCGAGGTGGTGGAGGGCAAGTCACGATCGCGGCAGATGGCGCTGTTTCCCGAAGACCGGGAGGCGCCGGCACTGGCCTGCGAAGTGGTGAAGATCAACCTTGCGCAGGTGGCGCTTCACGACCCGCGCCAGTGGGGAGCGTGCTGGCTGGCGCTATCCTTGTGGGATCGCCTGGACCTGGACCGCTTCTGGGATGAGCGTCTGCCGCCGAGCCGGCAAGGCACGCGGTGGCTGGACATCCTGAAGATCCAGGTCTGCTACCGGCTGATCGACCCGGGCAGCGAGTGGCGGCTTCACCGTCACTGGTACGAGCACAGCGCGCTTCGCGATCTTCTGGGCAGCGAGCGGGCGATCGCCGACGACACGCTCTATCGCTGTCTCGACAAGCTTCTGGCGCACAAGCAGGACTTCTTCTCGTTCTTGCGCGACCGCTGGGCGACCCTGTTCGAGGCGCGCTTCGACGTGTTGCTCTATGACCTGACCTCGACCTACTTCGAGAGCGATCCTGCGTTCGATGACAAGCGCCGCTTCGGCTACAGCCGGGACAAGCGGCCCGACTGCGTGCAGGTGGTGATTGCGCTGATCGTCACGCCGGAGGGCTTTCCGCTGGCCTATGAGGTGATGCCGGGGAACACCTCCGACGACGCCACGCTGGCGGCGTTCCTCGAGAAGATCGAGGATCAGTATGGCCGCTCCGACCGGGTGTGGATCATGGACCGCGGCATCCCCACCGAGGAGACGCTGGCCGCGATGCGCGAGGGCGATGCGCCGGTGCGCTACCTGGTGGGCACGCCCAAGGGCCGGCTGACGCGGCTCGAGAAGGTGTTCCTGGGCCTGCCCTGGCAGGAGGTGCGCCAGTCGGTGAACGTCAAGCTTCTGGTCGAGGATGGCGAACTCTACGTCCTGGTGCACAGCGAGGGGCGACAGGTGAAGGAACGCGGCATGCGCCGGCGCCGGCTGAAGAGACTGTGGCGTCGACTGGTCGAGTTGCAGGGACAGTCGAACAGCCGGGATCAGTTGTTGCTCAAGCTCGGCGGCGCCAGGAAGGAGGCGGGCCGGGCCTGGAGCCTGGTCGACATCGCCGTGCCCGGGACCGACAGGGAACTCGCCGCCAACGGCTTCTCATTCCGCCTGCGGCGCGACCGGCTGCGCCGGGTCCGCCGCCGCGAGGGCCGTTACCTGCTGCGATCCAACATGGTCGCCGAAGACCCCGCCACGCTGTGGCATCTGTACATGAAGCTCGTCGAGATCGAGCAGGCATTCAAGGAACTCAAGCACGACCTCGCAATCCGCCCCATCTTCCATCAACGCGAGGAGCGCATCGAGGCGCACATCTTCGTCTCGTTCATCGCCTACTGTCTGCTGGTGACCCTGAAGAACCTCGCCCGGCCGCGCGCCTCGGGCCTCACCCCGCGCGCCATCCTCGAGGCCTTCGCCACCATCCAGATGGTGGACGTCCATCTGCCCACCACCGACGGCCGGCACCTCGTGCTGCCGCGCCACACTCGACCGAACAAGGAGCACCAGCTACTGCTGCACCAGCTCGGCATGACCCTGCCGCAACAGCCTGCGCCGCGGATCTCCGCCTGACGACGAGCGGGGCCGCCTCTCCGTTCGGTCCCGTGTAGTGCCGACCTTCGGAGGGCCGATCAAGACTATTCAATGAGTTAGCATCCTCACGACCCCCGAGTTGCGGAAGTCGGGCTAAGGGCACTGGGAAGGCATTTGAAGATGTCCGGCTGTGCGGAGGATACCGTACTGGGGTTCGGCGCTTGTCTTCACCGCTGGCACTTGTAGCGACGTCGGAGGTCCAGGCGTCGTGGCCCTTGCTCGTCTGACGGTGTCCAGGGGCCCCTGCAGCAAGGCTCGCCGCAACCCTCTGAAGGACAGCGCCACGACTGGATGCGTTGATCGACCTCGACGTATCGCCGGTAAGCACGGCCGTTTGCGTTCTCGGCGAGAAGAGCAGAACAGCAACCGAGGCGCAGGTCGCCAGCGCGCCTGACGCTCTCGTTTCACTCATGACCAATGTGCCGCACAAGATCACCGCGATCGGCCTCGGGGTTGATGCCCTGTCCAACCAGTTGCACGAGAGGATGAACGACGCCGGCTTCGAGCCCGTGTTGAAGGAGACCCTTGCCTCCCTCGCCTTCGGCGCCAGCTCAGACCTGTGCGTTGATCTTGCCCCGCGGGATGAGTTTCTCGGGATCGTAGAAGGGAAGCTCCAGGGTTTCGCCCGGCACCCGGTCGTCACCGCAGGTCACCTGGCGACCGATCCAGTCCCCGGCCTTCTCGAAGAGCGCGTAGGCGATGTAGTGCCCCAGGTAGGGCGAGAAGGCAGTTGCGGTCAACCGGCCGGCCGGTTGACCGTCGATCTCGATCGCCATGCCTTCATGAACCTTGCCGTGGGCCTTCAGGCCCATCAGCCGAGGCCGCCTGTCGGCCGCCAGCAGGGCCTCGCGACCTATGAACCCCTCCTTTTCCAGATGGATGAAGCGGCCCAGACCCGCCGCGTAGGGCGTCATGGCGGGAGACATGTCGGTGCCGTTGTTGAGGATGCCGGCCTCGATGCGACGGACGTTCATGCATGCCATGGCGGCAAAGCGCATGCCGTGTCTGCCACCCACGCCTGTCAGGTGACCCCACAGCGCACCGTGGTCGGCGTCCTCGGGCACGTAGATCTCGAACCCCACCTCGCTCGTCCAGCCGGTACGGGTCACGAGCAGGGGCTGGCCCGCCATCGTGACCCGGGCCACGCCGAAATAGGGAAAGGGATCGGGCGCATCGCCGTCGCACAGGGCTGCCAGCACCTCGAGGGAGCGTGGTCCCTGAACCTGCAGCACCCAGTCCCTCGTGTCGATGATCTCGACGTCGAATCCCGGCTGGTGTGCCTTGAGCCAGGCGAAGATCTCGCCGTCCGCCAGCACGTAGCGAAAGTGGTCCTCGGCCAGGCGCACCAGCACCCCGTCCATCAGGATGCCGCCATCGGCGTAGCACATCAGGCCATAGCAGCAACGCCCGACTTTCAGCGACGCGATGCGGCGCGGCATCAGGCGGTCGAGAAAGCGGGCGGCGTCCGGACCGACGAACTCGATGGCATGTTCGGGCACGTCGAACAACGTGGCCTGACGGCGCAGGTGCCAGTACTCGGCCTCCACGTCCTCGTTCAGGTATCCCGGCGACATGTGACCGCTGTAGACCGAAAACGAGGCCTTGGGTCCGATGCGATCCTCGTAGAACGGGACGAAAGGCGAGGCCTGCAGCCCGCTGAATTCCCCTGGCCAAACAGGCAGGCTGCGACCGCGCCGCAGTCGAATCGGCACGCCATCGGCGGTGGTATCGTCGCTCATGGTCTTCCCTTGCTCTCGAATGTATGCCGGCGTCTGTCTTGAACACCGATTGGGGCACTGATTGATACTCATGGGCGTGCCGAGGTCAATCTTGGGAGCTTCCCGTCGTTCATTCCTGCGAGACCAGTCCCGTGGCGGCGGGTAACAGGTTCTCCTGATCGCGAAGCTCCAACGACAAGCCCGGTTCGGGTGCGGCAAAGACCGGGCCGGACGGCGTGTGGCCGGTGTCACGATGAGCAAGAAGGGGAAGCCTGGACGCCGAAGAGCCCCACCCCGGAACGCTGCACCCGTCGCAAATGGGGTGCCGCATCGACCTTGATCCTCATCGCCTGAAGGTCCGCGATTCGAATTGTCACATCGGGACGGCGACAATCGGGGAAGGGCCGAGGATCAGGGCGCCGGCACCTCAAGGGCGCCGATGATCGCGCCCTGACCGGGCGTCTGGACAAGGACGGCGTGATTGCTGGTGGGAACGGCGGGGACGATGATGACCGCGGGCGAGCCGTCCCACCTCCCTACGGTCTGCCACGTCTCGACGATGTTGGCGTGGCGCAGGATGCGCCCGGCATTCTCGCCGGCTTCGACCTTGGTCTTCGCCTCGTCCACAAAGCGCACGATGTGAACCAGGTGGGAATTGTCTGCCGAGCCCTCGCCAAGGGTGATCTCCAGGAGGCCCTCTTCCTTCCAGTTGGCGGTGATGACGACACCTGGCCTTCCGGTGGACCGAGCCTGGCGGATGGCGGTGTCGATCGCCTGTTTCGCCGATCCGATCGCCTGGTGTGTTCCGGAGACCACCAGCTGGGGCGTGTAGACGGGTGTGCCGAGACGCCGGGCATAGACGCGCTGGCGGGCGCTGAACTCGGGATTGGCGAACCTGTCGCGCCAGCCCAGCCAGTCCCAGTAGTCGACATGCCAGCCAAGGGCGAGGATGCCGTCGCGACGGCGGAGTTCGAAGAGATGCTCGTCGGCCGGGGGACAGGAACTGCAGCCCTCGGACGTGAAGAGCTCGACAACGACCGGTGTCGTCGCTCCGGCGCATCCGCCGAAGGCAAGCGCCACGGCGAGGACGGCGGGAAACAGTCCCCTCATGGCGCGCCGGAGGGAGATGGAGCCCTGTGTCGCCACCACTCCCGGGTGGCGACGGGCACGAAGACGGCACAGAAGAGGACAAGGGCGACAACCAGACCCGATGGTCCGAGGATTCCGTTGATGATGCCGACGACAGGCGGGCCGGCGAGACTCCCGAGGCTCCACATCAGCGTGAAGATGGTGATCGCCGACGCCAGCGCCGCGCCTCGGTAGAAACTGCCGATCATGGCCAGGGCCACGACATAGAGGCCGCTGGTCAGGCCGCCGATGAGGAAGAAGAAGAGGTAGTCGATCCACGGCAGGCGCACCACCAGTTCGAGGCAGGCGAAGCCGACAACGGCAACGAGCAGAAGCAGGAGACCGACGAGGCGCCGGTCGCCCCGGTCGACCAGCCAGCCGATCGGCAGCTGCAGGGCGACCGCCCCGGCAGCGCAGAAGGACAGCTGGTGATAGGCGCGTTCCACATCGTAGTGCGTGTCGACGGCATAGACCGGGAGAAAGGTCCACAGGGCCATGAAGGTGAGGGCGTAGGAGAGGTTGAGCAGCATGGGCAGCGGCGTCTGGCGCATCGGCTTCAAGAGGGCGCGGATCGAGGGGCGTGTGTGGTCTCCCTGCATGACCGGCGCCAGGCGCCGGGCGAGAATGACAGGCACGGTTGCCGTCGCCATCAGCAGGGCCGCGAGGATGAAGGGCAGATTTCCGGTATGCCCCGCCCATGCGAGAATTGCCGGACCGATTGCCACGCCCAGACCGAAACAGGAATTGTAGATGGCGAGGATCCGTCCCCTGAAAGCATCGGGCGCGGCGGACGTGATCCACACCTCGCCGGCAACCCACGACGCCAGACCGACAGCTCCCATGATCAGGCGGATGGCGGTCCAGCCGGTGAATCCGGGAACCAGGATGCAGGCAAGGTAGAGCAGGCCCTCGAGGAGGCCGGCCACGATCATGGCCCGCGCCAGGCCCCAGCGCGCCAGGACCAGTGCGGCCAGCGGCGCCATGAGGAAGGGGCCGACCGCGTTGGCAGCGGCGTTGATACCGATCAGCTCGTCGCTGTATCCCATGGCATCAAGACGCGTGGAGAAGAGCGGCGAGTTGAATCCGGCGATCATGGCGATGACGGTCATGCCGCAGATGATCGCGGTCAGGCTTGCCAGGGGGATGGCCTTGATGACGTCCGAACTCATCCTTCACCCCGGGCAGCCTGGTGGTGTGCAAACCCGCACACCTTTCGGGTACGGAGCATGCACCCTATACCCGTGACGTGCCATGGCTCCATAGCGCAGGACGGATCACCTTGAGGAGAATGCAGTGAGCGAACGCGCCCGGGGCCTGGCGATCACCACGCTGGCCATGTTGGTGATCACGCCCGATGTCCTGCTGATCCGGCTGATCGACACCGATCCCTGGACACTCGCCTTCTGGCGTGGGCTCCTGTCCGCCGCCGGACTCGTCATCGGGCTCATCGCATTCTACCGTCGCAGGTCCCTGGAGGTCATGCTGGCGCCCGGTGTTCCAGGTCTCGTGATCGGCACCCTCTTCGGTATCGGCACCATCGCCTTTGTCTGGGCCATTACCCATACCTCCGCTGCCAGCACACTGCTGATCATCGCCACCGGCAGCATGTTTGGCGCGGCGTTTTCCTGGCTCCTCATGCGCGAAAGGCTGCCGGTCTACACCATCGTCGCGATGATCGGGACATTTGCCGGGCTGCTGATCATCGTCTCCGGGAAGGCCGGCACCGGCTCCTCCCTGGAGGGCGATCTTTCCGCCCTCGTCGTGGCAGTGCTCTCGGGCCTGACCTTCGCCCTCATCCGCAAACACAGGATGACGGACATGGTTCCGACCCTCGCCATCGGCGGTCTCGTCACGGCGGCCATCGCCATGGCTGTCTCCCTGCCGGTGGCGGTCGGCGCCGGAGATGCCCGCCTCATCGCCATCATGGGGCTCATCATGCTCCCCCTTGCCTTCGCCCTGCAGTTCATCGGCGCCCGCTACCTTCCGGCCCCGGAAGTCCTGCTCCTCTTCCTGCTGGAGGCGGTCCTGGCACCCATCCTCGTGTGGGCGGTGATCGGGGAAGAACCCGCCGGCACCACACTTGTGGGTGGATTGGTCATTCTTGCGACACTTGCCTCACATGCCGTCTGGAGCCTGCGCCGACAGAAAGAGTGAGGAGGCATGCGGCTCACACAGGATCAAAGCGGCACGGTCTCCGGTTCGAGGTGGAGATGGTCGTCGGTGTAGGGGTGAGCGCGCGCCACGTCCTCGTCGAGTTCGACGCCTATACCGGGTGCGTCCGGCGGGATGACATGGCCTTCCTCCCAGCGCATCGGGGTCTTGAGGATTCTGGCGTGGAAACCGCCCCAGCGGCGGATGCTCTCGAGTATCAGGAAGTTGGGCGTTGCGGTGGCAATCTGGACGTTGGCCGCACCCTCGATCGGCCCGCAGTAGAGATGGGGCGCGATCTGGGCGTAATGCGCCTCTGCCATGCCGGCGATCTTCTTTGCTTCCAGGAGGCCTCCCACCCGACCGAGCGCCATCTGCAGGATCGATGCCGCACCGGTTGCCAGCACGCGGGCGAACTCGTGTTTCGTCGCCAACCGCTCGCCGGTGGCGATCGGAATGGTCGTCGAGCGGGCCACACGGGCCATCTCCTCCGGCATTTCTGCGGCCACCGGCTCCTCGAACCAGAGCGGATCGTAGGCTTCGAGCCGCCGGGCGAGCCGGATGGCCCCCGATGGGGTGAACTGTCCATGAGTGCCGAAGAGCAGGTCGGCCTTCGTGCCCACGGCCTCGCGCAACGCCCTCACGAAGGCTTCCGAAAGCTCCATTCGCTCCAGGGAAGGCTGGCGCGGATCGAAGACGCTGTAGGGGCCGGCGGGGTCGAACTTCACCGCGGTGAACCCTTCGCGCACGTAGGCGGCGGCCTGTTCGGCGGCGACATCCGGATCGGTGTAGACGGCCTCTTCTTCATCACCGTCGGCCGGATAAAGGTAGGTGTAGCTGCGCAACCGCTCGTGCACCTTGCCGCCAAGCAGCATGTAGACCGGCTTCGACGTCGCCTTGCCGATGATGTCCCAGCAGGCGATCTCAAGGCCCGACATGACCGCCAGCAGGGAGATCTCGGGGCGCATGCTGTAGCCGCCGCCATACATCCGTCGCCACATGGTTTCGATGTTGAAGGGATTCTCGCCGATGACATGCCGCATGGCGATGTCCTCCACCATGGCCGCCACCACGTGGGGCGAGAAACTGGCCGCATAGACTTCTCCGTAGCCGACGATGCCGTCGTCGGTCACCAGCTTGACGAAGACGAAGAAGCGGCCACCGAAGTGCGGCGGTGGATTGCCCACAACGAACGTCTCGATCCCGGCGATCTTCATGGGTAACGTCCCTTCCTTGAGGTGATGCCGCCATGATGCGGACACCGCCGGCCGACTCAAGGGAGGCAATTCGCATGGAGGGTCCCCGACCCGCGATCATCGCCGATCTCCGGCGCGTGACCCCGCCTGCCAGCCGCTCGCCGACACTGCCTCCGGCGGTCTACACCGATCCGGATGTGTTGGCGCTGGAACGCGACCGGCTGTTCCGCAGCGGATGGGTGGGTTGCGGCCGCAGCGACCGCTGGCCGCTCGCCGGTTCATGTGCTCCGGTTGATGTCGCCGGCGTACCGGTCCTCATCACCAGGGACAGGATGGGAACACTCCATGCCTTCGCCAATTCCTGCCGCCACCGCGGCACGGAACTCGTTGGCGAATCATGCCGTCTCGCCCGCATCGTCTGCCCGTTTCATGCCTGGACCTACACCCTCGACGGCCGCCTGGTGGCGGCACCCCGCATGGAGACGGCCTCCGGCTTCGACATGGCGGACCACGGTCTCCATGCCTACCACGTGGCGGAGCGGGCGGGATTCGTCTTCGTCAGCCTCGACGCGGCGCCCTGCCCGATCGACGACTGGCTCGGTGACTTCGAGGCAGTGCATGCGCCCTGGCCCCTCGATCGACTCGTCACCACGCGCCGCCTGGAGCGAGACATTGCCTGCAACTGGAAATTGTTCCTGGAGGTCTTCAACGAGTACTACCACCTGGGCAGCGTCCACCGGCAGACCTTCGGCGCCATCTACGATGAACCCGATCCACCGGATGCGGCGGCCGGCAACTTCACTTCCCAGTTCGGCACGACATCGGGAACCGGGGCCCTGAAGTCCGACGACCAGCAACACGCTCTCGACCCGATGCCGAAGCTCGGCGGGCGCCACCTCTCGGGCACGCGCTACACGTGGATCTATCCGAACATGACGTTTGCCGCCGGCAGGGAAGCGATGTGGATGCTGGAAGCCTGGCCCCGGGGAGCGGACTCATGCCGTGCCGTCATGTCCGTGTGCTTTCCCGAGGAGACGCGCGCGGCGCCGGGGTTCAAACACGCTGCCCGGCACTACTATCAGCGCATGGATGAAGCCATGGACGAGGACATCGACGTCCTCGAAAGGCAACAAGGCGGCATGGGGTCACCTGACGCCGTTCCGGGCCGGTTCTCGGCACTGGAACCGTCGATGGCCAACTTTGCCTTCTGGTATGCAGCCCTGCTGACTGCCTGAGCCGTCAGCGACGGCGATTGCGGGGGAACCTTCGAGGGTTGGCCCCGGGCACGCGTGCCGTACTGTTTTCGTCCTTGTGACGGAAATTGATGCGCGCCTTCGTGAGATCGTAGGGCGTCATCTCGACCGTGACGCGGTCACCCGTCAACACACGGATCCTGGCCTTGCGCATGCGGCCTGACGTGTAGGCCATCACCTTGTGGCCGTTGTCGAGTTCTACCCGGAAATGGGCGTCGGGAAGAACCTCCGTCACGACGCCATCAGCTTCTATCAAATCCTCTTTCGACATTCAGGACTCCCTTGTAGTTGCCACGTTCCGCCCTTCCGGAGGCCCGGCAGAGCAGGATTTCCTGCTCCATGTGGACCAAAGACCCGCGAAGTGCAAGCGTCGGGGATCACATGACCGGGGCTACTGCGGGCTGTACCCCGTGTGACGAATGCTCTAGTAGGCACGTGCGAACGCAGGCACAGCCAAACTTTTTACTTGTCTGTTACAGAATTTGGTTCACCATGGGGGAAGTCCGTGGCAATCGGAGATGTAATGGCTTGCCTGCCGGAAGCCTGTCCTGCCCGATGAGGAGTCCCGTGACCACCAACAGAACGGGAGCGGACACATTGCAACACTGGAACAATGCGCATGTCTGACGAGTATGAATCGGAATCCCCGGGCAGCCGTCTCAACGTCTCGGCCACTGTCAAGTGGTACAATTCGACAAAGGGATTCGGTTTCGTTCAGGTCAATCCCGACGAACCTGATGTGTTTATCCATGCCTCCGCCGTGACCCAGGCCGGCCTGAGTGACATCCCCAACGGTGCCACCATCGAGTGTGACATCATCCGCACGGAGCGGGGATTCCAGGTTTCCAACCTTCACAAGGTCGACGTGTCGACGGCGGAACAGATGCCTCCCCGTGATCGAGGCAGGGGGCCGCGTGAATGGCAGGGCTCCTATGGCGACGAGCACGAGACCGACGGCACCGTGAAGTTCTTCGACAGCAACAGAGGTTTCGGCTTCATCGTTCCAGACGACAGTGACCGTGACATCTTCCTTCCCGGACGCATTCTCACGAGAGCCGGAATTCCGATGCTGGAGTCCAACCAGCGGGTGCGGGTGCGCTGGCGCGAGGGTGACCGAGGGCCGCTGGCGACGTGGGTGGAGCCTGCCTGAACCGGCATTCCGGTCCGGGGGCGCACACCTCCCGGTAGCTCAGGGATCACCCATGGCGCTCAGCCATTTCGCCTGAAAATCGTGTACTGCATGCTCGCTGTACTGGCTGCGCTCAGGGTCGACGATGAACCGGCCCTGACGGTAGCCAAGAGAGTGCAGTCCCTGCTGCACGCTCTCGCACAGCGGAATGTCCTCAAGGCGCACCTCGTGCACGAAGTCGATGACCTCCTGCTCTTCGGCGGTCGGAGTCGACTGCGGGAAGTACCACTCGCAGCGCTGCACTGTTTCCTCGGGCCCCAGGGGAACATGGTGGAACACGGTGAGGTTGCCCCCCGGATAGGCCTCACACACCCAGTTGGGCCACAATAGCCAGCTGGCAAAGCTCTCCGGTTTCGCCGCCCCTCTTGTTACCGACCGGTAGCCCACGTTCTTCTCAACCGAATAGTGGGCGTGGTGATGATCATGGGTGGCGATGCGATAGCTCTCCCAGTCAATCGCTTCCTCGATCAGCGAACGGTGCTGGTTCGGGCAATGGAAGCACTCGTCATAGTTCTCCACCGAGTTCTTCCAGTTGGCCTTGAGAGGGTACTCGCTGCGATCGGCGCACTTCAGTTCCGCCGCCATCGGAGAGAAGGACGCGATCTCGGCTTCGAGCGCTGCCGTCACAAGGCCGAAGGGCGGTGCGTTGCCATCGAGGTTGACGAAGAGAAAACCCAGCATCTCGCCGACAGGGACCTCCTCGAGGTGGTACGCCGAGGCATCGAAGCCGGCCATGCGTTCACTACCCCGCGCCGTGCGCAGGGCGCCGCTCTGATCATACGCCCAGTTGTGATAGGGGCAGGTGATGATCGGACCAAGACGACCCTCTCCCTCAAGCAGGCGGTGGGCGCGGTGCTGGCAGACGTTGAAAAAGGTCTTGATCTCGCCCTTCGCGTCGCGCAGCACGATCACGCTCTGATCGACGATGTCGCGCACGATGTAACTGCCGTTGTCCGGCACCATCGAGACATGCCCGACATACTGCCAGGTGGCATGGAAGACCCGGCGTTTCTCACGCTCGTAGATCGTCGGATCGTGGTAGTAGGATGCAGACATCGTCTGGGATCGTTCCGGATCATCCTGGAAGCCGGTGACCGGAAGAGAAGTAATCGCGGCCATGATGTCTCTCGTGAAGGTGGTGTGCACTCTTGGAGATATACATCAACGGTGTCGCTGTTCAATCTCCAGACCTTGCCTGTAGACTCCGGCCCGCCATGCATGACGCTGCAGGAATCGAACGCCTTCTGAAGGACCGGCTCGTCCGGATCGATGATGATCAGGCGGCCACGGCCAGTGAACGCGATCCAGTGATGCTCGATCAGTCCCGGATCGGCCGGCTGTCGCGCATGGATGCCCTGCAGGTCCAGGCGATGGCCGCGGCACAGGAACGGCGACGTCGTGCCGAGCGCCAGCGGATCGAGGCTGCCCTCGAGCGCCTAGCCGACGGCACCTGGGGCCTGTGCACCGAGTGCGGCGAGGAGATTGCCGGGGCCCGTCTTGATTTCGACCCCACCGTTGCCCTCTGCATCCGTTGCGCCCGGGAGGCCGGATAATGCCCATGCTCAGCCGCCAAAGTCCCGTGACCTTCCGGGATCCGCTCCCCGAACGCGTCGATGTCGTGGTCATCGGTGGCGGCATCGCCGGCATTGCCAGCGCCTGGTTCCTCGCCGAACGCGGCGACAGGGTTCTTGTAGTCGAGAAGGGGAGGATTGCCGGAGAGCAGTCGAGCAGGAACTGGGGCTGGGTGCGCCAGCAGGGCCGCGATGCCGCGGAACTCCCGATCATGATGGAGTCGAACCGAATCTGGCGCGGCCTGGCGGCGACCACAGGCTACACGGACCTCGCGTTCACACAATCGGCGTGTGTCAAGCTGGTGGAGAACGAAGAGGCGGTCGCCGGCATGGAGGCGTGGCATGCCATCGCCCGGGAACACCAGCTCGACACGGTCCTCCTCAGCGCCCGCGAGATCGAGAACCGGTTTGCCGCCATGGGCGGCAGCTTCGTCGGCGGCATGATGACCACATCGGATGGCCGTGCCGAACCCGAGCGTGCGGTGCCGGCCTGGGCGCACGCCCTTCGGGACCGCGGTGTGACCGTCATCGAGGAGTGCGCAGCACGGGTTCCCGACATCGAGGGTGGACGCATCGCCGGCGTCGTCACGGAAAAGGGCCGTGTTGCCTGCGACCGCCTGCTCCTTGCCGGCGGCGCGTGGTCATCCGGATTTGCCGCAAATTGCGGCATCGACCTCGCCCAGCTGGTGGTGCGCTCCACGGCGGCGCGGACCTCTCCGTCGGAGGATATCCTGCCGCTCAACATGTCGGTTCCCGGGCTGGCCACGCGGCGTCGCGCTGACGGGGGCTACACGGTCTCCACCGGAGATGTCGCCGAACACTACGTCGGACCGCCGTCCTTCCGGCACGCCAAGCGGTTTGTGCCCCTGCTGCGCAAGTCCGCCCGTGACGTCAGGCTGCGCCCGGCAGCCCCCGCCGGATATCCAGGGGGCTGGGGTCTCGCCCGGCGTTGGTCGGCTGACGAGGAGTCTCCCTTTGAGCGCCAGCGCGTCCTCAATCCTCCACCATCGCCTCTCGTCATCCGGCGCCTGGAGGAACGCCTGCCCCGGAGGGCGCCTGCCCTTGCAAGGGCAGGACTGGCCGAGGCCTGGGCCGGCATGATCGATGTCACGCCCGACGCCGTTCCCATTCTCGGGGAACTGCCGGTACCGGGGCTCTTTGTGGCCACCGGATTCAGTGGCCACGGCTTCGGCATCGGCCCTGCCGTCGGGCGCATCATGGCCGATCTCGTCACCGGACGCAGTCCCGGACACGACCTGCATCGCTTCCGCCCGGGACGCTTTGCCGACGGATCAAGGATCGTGCCCGGACCCTACTGAGGCAGGATCGATGCGTCCGAACATTCTTTTCCTGTGCACCGACCAGCAGCGTGCCGACAGTCTGGGATGCTATGGCGAGACCACCGCATCGACCCCCCATCTCGATGCCCTGGCAGCGCGCGGCCTGCGCTTCGACAACCACCTGACTCCCAACCAGATCTGCTGCCCGAGCCGCGGCACCATGATCACGGGGCTCTATCCCCGGCACCACGGCATGACGACCAACGGACGCACTCTCAAGGAGGGGCTCCACTTTCTGCCCGCCCTTCTCTCAGGCGCCGGCTACGACACCCACGCCGTGGGCAAGCTTCACCTGCAGCCGATTCTTGCTCACAAGGATTGTGGCTATCCCGAATCGGTTGCCTTCTGGACATCGGACGACCACGCGGACTGGACCGGACCCTATTTCGGCTACGGCATGGTGGACTTCGTGATCGGCGAATCCCTGCTCGTCACCGAAGGCGGCCACTACGCCGCCTGGTTGAAGAGGGAACATCCGCAGGCCGTGCCGCTCTTCCAGCCCGCCGCCGCCCTCGAGGGTCCGCTTGACGATCTTGCCGAGGCCTGGGTTTCGGCAGTGCCGGATGCGCTTCACTACAACACGTGGATCGCCGACAGGGCGATCGCCCTTCTCGAGCGCGCCCGGCCGCCCTTCATGATGTTCGTCTCGACACCCGACCCCCATCATCCGTTCAGCCCGCCACGGCCATGGGCGGATCTCCATGATCCCGGCCCCCTGCCCCGGCATGACCCGGGAGAGCTCGAACGCATGCCGGACTACATCAGCCGGCATCTTGCAACCGACTGGATCGACAATGCGGCCGCGGCCGTGGAACAGGGAGGGATGACCCTCGCGTCGGACATGTCGGATGCCAGCCTCGCCCGGGCGATCGGCCTGACGCGGGGGATGGAATCCCAGGTGGATCACGCCTTCGGCCGGATCCTGGCCACGCTCGCCCGCCTCGGCCTCGCCGATGACACGGTGGTCATCTTCACCTCCGACCACGGAGAGTTTCTCGGTCATCACGGATTGCTGCACAAGGGACCGCCACCCTGGCGCGATCTCACCCGGGTGAGTTTCATCATGGCGGGACCGGGCATTCCTGCAGGTGGCACCACCAGGGCGCCGTCGAGTCACCTCGACATCATGCCGACACTGCTTGATCTGGCCGGCATCGCCCTGCCGGCCCGTCTCGACGGAATGTCCCTGACGCCCCTCTTCGAGGGCCGTTCCCTCGACCGCAAGGCGCGTTTCCTCGAGTTCCATCCACGAATCGACCAGCACCTCTACAACCATTCCATCGTCACCAACGGCCTGCGCCTCACTCTCTATCCCCTGGGCGAAGCAGACTGGGGCGAACTCTTCGATCTCGAAGCCGATCCGGACGAACACCACAACCTCTTCCACGATCCGGCCCACCGAATTGGCCGGGATGCCCTCGCCGAGATCCTGACCGCGTCCTTCCCGGCCGCTCCCGAAGCCGGAACCCAGCTCATCGCCAAGTGGTAAGGCCGACACGAGCGATCCGATCGTTACGGGCCTGCCAGGAAAGCCGTCCCGGAAGATTCCGGCAGGGGAGGTGGCCACTCATGTGGCGCCAGCAACACCCTCTCGGCCGGACACTGCAACCTCCCGGTCAGGCGTCCGAAGCACCGGTTCTCGTATTCGTGCGAAAGTCGAACGCGATGTCGGAAAATCCGGTGACGGGCAGCACGGTGACCTTCTCGTCAAGCCGATAACCCTCGTGGCCGGGATAGACGATCCAAAGATGCTGAATCGGCAGATCACGCAGCACCGCGTGCATGCTCCTCGTCATTGCGGGCGCATCCTGGTACTTGAACTCCATCCCCCACAGCGCCCCGCGGGCCTGCCAGACAAGGTCGAGTTCCGCGCCGGTGTGCGTGCGCCAGAAGTGTGGACGGGACACGTCCAACAGACGGATGGCCTGCTCCATGGCGAAGCCCTCCCATGATGCACCGAGCTTCGGGTGGGACTCCAGCTGCCGGGGTGTGGCGATGGTGTGCAGGGAGTGAAGAAGGCCGCTGTCGCGTACGTAGAGCTTGGGCGCCTTCACCAGCCGCTTGCCGATGTTCGCGTACCACGGGGGCACCAGCCTGATCATGTAGGTCCCACTCAGAATCTCGAGGTAACGGCGGACCGTGTGATCGGAAACACCGAATGACCGGCCAAGCTCGGAGAAGTTCAGCACCTGCCCATGATAGTGGCTCACCATCACCCAGAATCGCCGCAGGGTTTCTGCCGGAACGAAGATGCCAAGGGCTGGAATGTCACGCTCCAGGTGACTGCGTATGAAGTCGTCGCGCCACAGGGCCGACTCCGTGTCATCGTCGGCAAGATAGCTCCTGGGGAACCCGCCGCGGAGCCAAAGACGGCGCCATTCGGGAACACCGGTCTCGTCGACCGTCAATGGGCCAAGATCGTGATACGCGACCCGACCGGCGAGACTCTCGGAAACCTCCTTCACCAGGTTCGGCGAGGCACTGCCAAGCAGCAGGTATCGTGCAGTCTGGTGGTGCCGGTCCGCGAGGACACGGAGCAGGGGAAAGATATCCGGCTTGCGCTGCACTTCGTCGATCACGACAGTACCGGTCAGGCCCTCCAGGGCTGTTTGCGGTTCGTTCAGCCGGACCAGGCTCCTCGGATCCTCAAGGTCGAAGTAGTGCTCCGCCTCCAGTTCCCGCGCCAGCGTGGTCTTGCCGCACTGGCGGGGCCCCAGAAGCGCCGTAACGGGCGCGCGGCGCAAACCGGCCCTGACTGCCTCCAGTTCCCGGGGACGAGGAAGGTAGTGCATGGAAGAATGATAACACAAAACAAGAAAATTCGAACCCAGTACTCGAATTTTCTTGCTTGGCTCGTCCGTTCAAGGCAGGCCAGACGCGATTCGAGCAGTCAGGCCGAGGAGAGTCGCCGTGCCGGACCGACCTGGCCGCTGGAATCGCACCCTGCCGGCCTCGAACGGCCGGCAGGGTGCAGTGGTTCAGGCCCAGTTGAAGTGCTGGGTCTGCCAGATGTATCCGTTGGGCGTGATGACGGGTTCCAGCCCCTTGCGGTACATGACGCCGTTGGGCGGGAACATGAGCCACACGTAGCCGCCCGTGTCCTCCATGATCTCCTGCATGCGGACGTACATGTCGTGGCGCCTGGCCGGATCCGTTTCGGAGAGACCATCCTGGAACAACTGGTCGAACTCCTCGTCGCTCCAGCGCTCCCAGTTCCACACGCCGACCTGATCCGAGATGAACCACTGGGTCATCTGGCTGGGATCGGGAGAATCGAGATAGGACATGATCCACAGTTCGAGGTCCTTCCACTCGTCGCCCTCGACCTCGAGACCCAGGTTCCAGAAGGGTCCGGCATCCATCGGAATGACGTCCACCTCGAGGCCGATGTCCGCGAGGTTGGCCTGGATGATGGTGGCCGCCGCCATCCGGTCCTGCAGGTTGATGGTCTTGAGCGTGAGCTTGGTCCCCTCGGCGCCGGCCTCGGCGATGAGCGCACGGGCCGCCTCGAGATCGGGCTTGGCGAACTTGCCCTCGGTGCGGTGGCCGATGAGCCCCGGAGGCACGATGCCGTAGGCACGGGTTCCCGCATTGGCCCACGCGCCCTCGAGGATGGTGTCGACATCCACCGCGTGCTGGATGGCGCGGCGCACCCGGATGTCCTGGAGGTTCGGGTGCTCGGTGTTGAGACCCATCCAGTACCACTGTGTGCCCGAAAAGGCTTTCACGACGCCGTCTTCGGGCGGTGATTCCATGAGACGCGGAATGGCATCGACAGCGATGTGGGTGATATCGATCTCGCCCGCTTCAAAGGCGATCTCAGCGGTCTTCTCGTCATCGATGATGACGAATTTGACATCGGAGATTGCCGGAGGCGTGCCGGGCCAGTTCGGGTTCGGCTCCAGCGTGAAGCTCTGCTTCTGCAACCACTCCGAGACGCGGTAGTAGCCGCAATAGAAGTTGAACATGCCGTCGTACTTGCCGCCGGCCGCTTCAACCGCCGTCTTCGAGAGAATCGCGCCGGTCCCGTCGCACAGCCACGTCAGCCAGATGGGCGCAAAGGGCTGGTTGAGATGGATGATTCCGGAATGACTGCCGGTGACCTCAACGCGATCGAGAGCCACCGCCTTGTCCTTCCACTCGGAAACCTTCATGCGCTCCAGCGAGTACTTGACGTCCTCGGCGTCGAGTTCGCCGATCGCCTCGTGGCTGTTCCCGTCGTACCACATGATTCCCTTCTTCAACTCGAAGGTGATCGTCTGCGCATCGGGCTGGTCCAGGGACTCGACGAACTCGCTCGGCTCCCAGTCCCACGTGTCACCGCTGTTGGTGTACTTGGCCAGACGCGCAAGGCACGCATACTGCAGCACCATCTCGAAACCGCCGATCATGTAGCCGGGGTCCGTCGACAGGATGGCCCGGTTGGAGCGCAACCTGAGTGGTCTGCCCGACTGCGCCCAGGCCGTGCCCGGATCAAGCAGTCCGTCAACGAAAGCAGCCGCAGCAGCGGAACCGGCTGTTGCCTGGAGCATGCCGCGGCGTGTCATGGTGGGTAATGTCATGGGTCCTCCTCGGAACGCCTCTTGTTGAAGGAATGATCATTCCCTCAACGACCGGGGACGGTCAAGTTCACACGCCATCGCGAGGGATGGTGTCCTCACGGCTCAACCGAGAGCCGCTCCCTCAACGCCGGTCCCGGCGGAACGAACCAAAGACCGAAGTAAGAGACTGACGTTGCATCTCTCGTTGTTGATTCGCCGGGTCACCCTTCATGACAACGCCATGGCGCACCGTCGAGCGGCTTGACCGTGTCCGGCCATCCTGAAACGATTGCGCGTCATTTCATACAAGTGCAGGGAGGCACGACGATGGCTTCATCCAAACTTTCCCGGCGCAACATGTTGCAGGCATCGGCTGCTTCGGTGGCTGCTGCCGGCCTTGTTGACCGCTTGCTCGATCCATCGAGCGCCTGGGCGCAGTCGGGCCGGCCCTTGCGGGTTCGCGCCGACAGGACGGTCTCGTCAACCGACCCGGGCTACATGATCGGCGGCTACGAGATGTTCCTGCAGTACGCCTGCATGGCGCGCCTGGCGAAATACACAAACAGCCTGACCTCGTGGGACTGGGAACCGAGCGAATTCGTGGAAAGCCTCAGCCAGCCGGACCCGCAAACCATCGCGTTCGAGTTGAAGAAGGGCATCATGTGGTACGACGGCACCTCTCACGAGGTAATCGGCGAACTCAATGCCGAAGATGTGAAGTTCTCGCTTGAACGCATGCAGGTCTCGGAGTGGAAGGACAAGGCGGTCTCGCTGGATCATGTCGAGGTCACCGGAAGCCATACGGGAATCATTCACCTCAATCAGCCCTTCGCTCCGATTTGGCTGACCTGGCTCTGTGACGGAACCGGTTCCATCCTCTCGAAGGTTGCAGTCGAGGCGGTCGGCGGCAAGTTCGACGGAATTTTCAACTTCTACTGCGGCCCCTATCGCGTCTCCGAATGGGTCCTGAAGCAGAGCATCAGCCTGGAACCCAATCCGAACTGGGGTGGGACGGCGCCTGGAATCGAGAACGTGCAGCTGATCATCATCGCTGACGAGAAAACCGCCGAGATCGCCTTCGAGGCTGGCGAGATCGACATTACCCTCGTGGCGACCGATGCCATTCCACGCTTGCTGGAGAGCCCTCCCGAGGGCGGGATTCTCCGCGCCTTTCCAGGGACCCAGTGGTACTGGATGGGCCTCAATGTCGATCACCCCAATCTTCAGGACATCCGTGTGCGCCGAGCAATTCAGCATGCGGTTGATGTCGATACGGTTCTTGAAGGTGCCTGGGCAGGGGTCGGCACCCGGGCGTTCGGCATTGTGCCTCCGGGCCTCATTGGCCATCGCACCGAAGGCAAGTTCATGGAGCAGGATCTCGATGCCGCCCGCGCCCTGATGGCCGAGGCCGGCGCCGAAGGACTGAAGGTGACGCTGAAGACGATGAACCTTCAGGACCGACTTGCGGCGGCCACCATCATCCAGGCCAATCTCGCGGAAATCGGAATCGAGGTCGAGGTCGTGCCTGTGGACGCCGGACCGTTCTGGAACCTGGGCCTCGAAGCAGAGGGTGACGAATGGAAGGATCTGGAACTCTGGATCATGGCTTACCTCGACTCGCCCGATCCCAGCCAGATGGCCCAGTGGTTCATTTCCGACCAGGTCGGCGTGTGGAACTGGGAACGCTGGTCCGATCCGGAGTTCGACGAGCTCTATGCTGCGGGACTGGCGGAGATTGACTCCGCCAAGCGGCACGACATGTACATCCGCATGCAGGAAATCATGGAGGATACAGGTGCCTATGTCTGGCTGATGTTCCCGCCCAGGGGTATTCTCTACCGGGAAGGCCTTGATCCGGTGATCACGCCAAACGGTTACATCTGGCAGCTTCAGTCATTCATGTGGTCTGAAGCCTGATATCCGGTGCAGAGCGGCTTCCGCACTTCTGTGCGGAAGCCGCTCACCGCCGTAGTGACACGTGTTGCGGAGCGGCCAGGTTCACACGCCATCGCGCGGAATGGTGTCCTCCCAGCTCCTCGACCAGATGCGCTCATCGCCGTCGTGGGCTTCTGCATGGGCCGAAAGAAGAAAGGCCTCCCTCGTGGCGGTGAGGACGAAGCGGGTATCGAGCCTGGTCTTCCAGTCCGGCTCCCTCGACAGCGTGATGGCGTAGTCGACCCGGGCCCGTGCCGACAGCAGATCGCCATCCCTGATGACATATGTCTCGCGACCGCCACCGGAATACTCGGTGCCGGTCTCCTCAATCCGGATATGACCGCGATCCTTCACCATGTCGATCCGGGTCTCGCCGGTGACGTAGTCGCGCGCCATGGATCGGGACCGGTGGTAGGGCTTCATCGTCGTCACCGCCAGAGGCGGTGCGGTCGCGCCCCGGCCCAGGGATGGCAGTTTCCGGTCGGACGCGCGCCTCGGCCTCACTGGAAGCGTGAGCGTGCTTGACGCGGTGACAACCGAGACAGCTGCGGGTGCCGGCGACGGCCACACCAGCGGCCACGAGCCCGTCTCGAGTGCAAGGCGGATGCGATGGCCCGGGGGAAAGACATGGCCGCAGTCGTTGAGCTGGACGCGGACCCTTGTCGCGACGCCTGGTTCCAGCGGCTCGGGCGCCTCGTGGCCGTTGCGGTGCGAGAGGTTGAGAACCCCGTAGGTCACACGTGTTGAGGCCCCGTCCGGCGCCACATCGTTGAGACGCACATAGAGCTGCGCCTGTGGCACGTTGCAGATGAGTTCCAGATCGACAACCGGCGCTCCGAGTATCTCCATGCGCCGACCGAGGACGGGTGTATCGAAGGCAAGGCTGCGGCCATCCTCCTCGCGCTGGTCGGATGGCATTTCGGCATCGAAACCGTAGGGGCACCAGTCGCCGTGCGTGATGCCGGCGAGGACCTCCGAGGCGCACACAAGCGTTTCAGGGCTGCCCGGACGCCCCGCCAGACTGTTTCGGGCGAGATGGAAAGTCTTGCCGGTGATGGCGGGGTCCGGCCAGGCGTCGGCCGCCACCCAGCGGCCGGGACGATGGTCGTATGAGGTCTGTGGCGCCACCGTATCCTGCATCCAGCAGCGCAGGCGCGGCTCATCCATCATGCCGGTGTCGCTTCCCTTGAGCCAGTGGTCCCACCAGCGGACAAGGTCCTTCAGACCGTCGATCTCGGGACCGGGTTTTGCCTTCCAGGGATAGGCGTGGGTCCACGGACCGACGAGGCCCCGGAACGGTGCCTTCAGGCCGGCCGCCACGCGAAAGATGGCGTTGGTGTAGCCGTCGGCCCAGCCACCGACCATGTAGACGGCGGCTTCGATGGCGTCGTAGTCCTCGATGACGGAGCCGTGCTTCCACTGGCCGTCCCGCCGCTGGTGGCGCAGCCACTTCGCCACCAGGTTCGGCGCGTTGTCGAGACGTTCGAGCCAGATGCGACGCCAGTCCGCGCCAACGACAGCGGGGTCGGGCGGACGCATGGCGAAGGTCGTCATGGTCGTACCCCAGTTGAGATTGTCGTTGAGCAGACAACCGCCCATGAAATGGATGTCGTCGGCATAGCGATCATCCGTCGAGGCGACGGAGTAGACGGCCTTCAGCGAGGGCGGTCTCAAGGCCGCCACCTGCAGGCAGTTGAAGCCGCCCCAGCTGATTCCCATCATGCCCGTTGCGCCGGTGCACCAGGGCTGGGCCGCCAGCCATGCGAGAACGTGGTATCCGTCGTCGAGTTCCTGCGCCGAGTACTCGTCATCGAAGAGACCTTCCGAATCGCCGTTACCCCGCAGATCGCAACGCACTGCCGCATAGCCGTGACCGGCCAGCCAGGGATGGTGGAGCGAGTCTCCTGCAGCCGTGAAGTCACGCCGCCTGTAGGGGATGAACTCGAGAACCGCGGGCACCGGATGAACTTCGGTGTCATCCGGCAGCCAGATGGTGGCAGCAAGCCTGACACCGTCCGGCATGGGAATCCACACGGTGTCATGCTTCGTCACCCGTTTTGGAAATCGTGAAACGATCCGCGTCATGATCGTGATCCTCCATTCTTCCCGCGGCCAACGATGCGGCCTGGACGTTTACCGGTGTGGCCGCCGCCACTCCACACCTCGATTCCGTTGACGAAGACATGCCCGATCCCGGCGGAGGGTTGTTCGGGGTCCATGTAGGTCGCCCGGGAGGCGATGGCGGCCGGGTCGAAGACCACGAGGTCGGCCCATGCGCCGGCAGCCACGCGACCGCGTCCCTCAAGACCGAACCATTCGGCCGAGGCGCCGGTCATGCGGTGAATGGCGGCCTCGAGGCCGGTCAGGCCGATTTCCCGGACGTAGTGACCCAGGACATGTGGAAAGGTGCCCCACAACCGTGGGTGGGGGTGCGGAGCAAGGGGAATGCCATCCGAACCGATGAGAATGTCGGGATGGGCCATGAGACGTTCGACATTGCGCTCGTCGCGCCCGAAGTAGATCGCTCCACCCGGTGCAAGACGGCGTGCGGCGGTCAGCACATCGACATCCCAGTCGTCTGCGATCTCGTCGAGATAGCGTCCACCCATGTCCGGGTGAGGCTTCGACCAGGTGACCAGCACCCGGGTACGGCGCTCGACGAACTCCGGCAGGATGGACGTGCTCGAAGCCTCGTAGGGGTAGGCATCGGCGATGATCCGGACACCTTGCCTGCGGCTCCGCTCAAACCACGAAAGCGCTTCGCCGGCCAGTTCCGGGTTGTCGTGCTCGTGACAGTGAAAGTGCGAGACGATGACCGGGATGTCCGCTTTCCGGCCGATGTGAACGGCCTCGTCGAACGCTTCCTTCGCCTCGCCGGCATAACTCCTCATGTGGGTTGCATAGACGCCACCGGCCGCAGCAGCCCTGGACGCGAGCTCCACCACCTCAGCTGTCTCGCAGCAACGCGCCGGCGGGTACTCGAGCCCCGTCGAGAGACCGATGGCGCCAGCCGCCATTGCTTCGTCAAGCGCTCCCTTCATGGTCTCGATCTCGGGCCCGGTGGCGGGGCGCAGGACATCATCCATGGCGGCTAGGCGCAGCGTCGCGTGGCCCACCAGGAAAGCGGCGTTGCAGGCCGCAGGCGCGCGGTCGAGTTCGTCGAAGAGGGCCTGGTACGTGGGATAGCGGAAGTCATCCTGGAGGCCGATGAGGTCAAAGGGCTCCATGGGGCGCTCGCCCGCCACCAGGGGAGCGAGCGAGATTCCGCAGTTTCCCGCCACCACCGTCGTCACGCCCTGGCTGACCTTGGGGGTCATGTCGCCGGCATCACGCACCATGCGGTCGTCATGGGTGTGAACATCGATGAACCCGGGGGCCACCACCCGGCCGGTGACATCGATGTCGGTGTCGGCCACCCTGCCGGAAAGGTCTCCGACAGCTGCAATCCGGTCATCGTCGATGGCGACGTCGGCGCGAAAGCCGCTGCGGCCGCTCCCGTCCATGACCGTGCCGCCGCGAAGAATGAGACCGTGTCCGATCATGGTTCCCACTTCCCGCTTCCCAAACGCCAAGGTAGGTCGATTTGGTTTCCTTTGTCATCCTGGCGCGCTATGTGGGATGGACCATGATACGCCAATCGATCGGCGCTTCCTGTCTGCGCAGGGAAGACAGGCGATTTCTGACCGGCCGGGGCCGCTACACCGGTGATCGTCCGCCAGCGGACGTTCTCACCGCCGTCTTCGTACGCTCACCCCTGGCCCATGCCGCGATGACCATCACCGACCTGGACGGTGCGCTGGCCCAGCCAGGCGTCGTCGCCGTGCTGACGGCGGCCGACATGGCGGCCGACGGCGTCGCTCCCCTGTCGGCTTCCTGGAATCTCCCCAATGCCGACGGCAGCGCCTCCTTCTTTCCCGCCATGCATGCGCTGGCTGACAGACGGGTTCGCTATGTCGGCCAGCCCTGCGCCATGGTGGTCGCCACCAGTGACGCAGCAGCCCGGGACGGTGCCGAGAGCCTTGCCATCGACTTCCACGACATGCCGGCAGCGGCCACCCTCGAAGAGGCAACCGCCCCGGGGGCGCCGGCGGTGTGGGATGCCTGTCCCTCCAACGTCAGCCTTGACTGGACCAATGGCGATGCCTCGGCGGTGGCGCGTGCCTTCGCCGGCGCCGCACACCGGGTGAGCCTCGACCTCGTCAACCAGCGCATCACGGCCATGCCCATGGAACCGCGGCTTGCCGTAGCGCGCTACGACGCCGGCACCGACCGGCTGACCTGCCACGTCTCGAACCAGCTTCCCCATGAACTGCAGCGGGCCATCGCAGCCGCCCTTTCCATGCCGGAAACACGGGTCGATGTCGTGGCCGAGGATGTCGGCGGCGGATTCGGCATGAAGTCCTATTCCTATCCCGAAGACATCGCGCTCGCCTGGGCAGCGCGCCGGCTGCAACGCGACATCGCCTGGACCTCGGAGAGGAACGAGGCCTTCCAGGCCGATGCCGGAGCCCGCGATCATGTCGCCCGGGTCAGGATGGCCCTCGATACGGACTTCAGGTTCCTGGCGCTCGACATCGAGATCACGGCGAACATGGGAGCCTATCTCAGCCAGCATGCACACGCGGTGCCGACCATCTACTGCACCTACTCCATTCCCGGCCCCTACCGCTTCGCCTCGGCCCACGTGAGGGTGCGTGCCGTGCTGACCCATTCGGCGCCCATCGACGCCTACCGCGGGGCGGGACGCTCGGAAGCCGTCTACATGACCGAGCGCATCATTGATCACGCGGCGCGCACACTCGGACTCGATGCCGCGGACCTGCGCCGCCGCAACCTGATCGAGCCGCGGCACATGCCCTTCACCACGGCACTCGGCACGACACTGCAGGACGCCGATGCCCCGCAACTCCTGCAGCGCGCCCTCGAGGCAGCGGACCAGGCCGGATTCCGGGCGCGTCGTGACGAGGCGAAGCACCGGGGGCATCTGAGGGGATTCGGCATGGCGCTTCATGCGGCCGCCTGCGGCGGCTGTTCCTCGGCTGACAACCTGGCGGCAGGCGCCCTGGTCGGCAACTGGGAGAGTGCGCGCCTTCAGGTGCATCCTTCCGGGGCGGCAACCCTCTACGTCGGGTCCCACAATCATGGCCAGGGCCACGAGACGGCCTTCGCACAGCTGGTGGTCGAGCGCACCGGCCTTCCCTTCGAGGCCATCGAGGTGGTCTTCGGCGACACCCGCCGCGTGCAGCGGGGCATGGGCACCTTCGCCTCGCGCTCGGCGGTCGTCTGCGGCCCGGCGATCGCCCTTGCCTGCGACAGGGTCACGGCCAAGGCGCGGGACATTGCCGCCTGGATGCTCGAGGCGTCGGCAGACGACATCGAACTGGAAGACGGCCGCTTCACCATTGCCGGAACCGACCGCTCGCTCGCCTTTGGCGACGTCGCCTGTGCCGCCTACCAGGCGGCGGGTTTCGGCAAGAATGACCTGGAACCCGGCCTCGACGAGACGGGGTTCTACGATCCTCCGGACTTTACCTGGCCGTTCGGCGCCCATGTCGCCGAAGTGGAGATCGATCCGGCGACGGGTGAGGTGACGCTCGAGCGCTATGTCGCCGTGGACGATGTCGGCGTCGAGATCAATCCAATGATCGTCGAAGGTCAGATTCACGGCGGGATCGTCCAGGGAGCCGGCCAGGCTCTGATGGAGGCCATCCGCTACGACCCGGCCAGCGGCCAGTTGCTGACCGGCAGTTTCCTGGACTACGCGATGCCACGGGCAGACAGTGTCCCGTCATTCGTCAGCGAACGCATCGCCTGTCGGGCGACAGTCAATACGCTCGGTGCCAAGGGGGTCGGCGAGGTCGGCACGTTCGCCGCGCCCGCCGCTGTCACCAACGCTGTCCTGGACGCGCTTTCAGCCCGGGGAATCACGCGCTTCGATATGCCGGCAACCCCGTTGAGGGTCTGGCAGGCACTTCACGGCGACGGTCACTGATCGCCCACGAGATCGAGGACTCGTTCCGGCGGCCGTCCGAGAACCGCCCTGTCGCCTGCAATCACGACAGGACGCTCGATCAGCACGGGATGCTCGTGCATGGCCCGGATCAGGACGTCGTCGGAAAGATCCGCGTCGTCGAATCCGAGGTCGCGCCAGGGCGCCTCGCGGGTCCGCATCAGGTCGCGCGGCCCCATGGCGAGCCGACCGAGCACGTCGCGCAGTTCCTCCGGGTTCGGCGGTGTCTTCAGGTACTCGACGATCCTGGGCCTGAGCCCGAGGTCATTCAGGATCTCCAGTGCCCGCCGCGACTTGCTGCAGCGCGGATTGTGCCAGATGGTGATCGTCATCGCCTGCTTCATCTCCGCTCCCGACGCGATCCGCGGGTGACATCGTGTGACGCCCTGACCGCCAGTTCGATCCTCATCGTATCCGGAACGACAGGAAAGTCGCCCTTCGAAGAGGCCTCGCCAAAGTCGAAGGCCACCACCGTGCCGGACGGATGAATTCCGGCACGTTCGCACGAAAAGAATCCTGACTGCCAGCAGGGACGGGGTCGGGCGGCGGAACTGCGACCGTCATCAGCATGACCCCTTCCTCGACACGGTCGTCGGGTTGGACGGTGATGGTCCGAGCGGCGCCGGCGCCTTCGTCCCGAATGGCAATCTCAACATTCATCGCTTCCAGGACGATGAGAACGTCCCTGCGGCGGAACGTGTCGACTTCGGCGACACCGGCGGCGGCCACGGTCACCGGCAACGGCGCCGTCATCGACGTCCTTGCCCTCGCCGGCGTCACCACCTTCGCGAGCCCCCAGGGCCGGGAGTATTCCCGGCGCTCTACCTCTCGATGATCGCGGTGGACAGACGCCAGCAAGGCAGGAGGCTCGGTTCGGACCTTGCAATCGACGCACCGGGGCGTGCACCGAACGTCACTGGCGAAGTCGGCCTGAAGTTGGTCGTTCTGGATGTCATTGGCGACGGAGACGAGGAAGTCTACGCGCGTCGAATGGCGTTCTACCAGCGCCTGGGATTCCGGAGCTTTGAAGACCGTTCGGAACGGATGTTCATCACGATCGACACGATACAGGCAATGTTCGGAGAAGTATGACGGCAGTCAGGCCAATGCTGAGCGATTCCGACGGGCGCACGACGTGCCGGATCGGACGTGCACACGGTGGAAACGCAGCTCGTGCTGGAGAACGACGGCCGATGGGCTTTCACCTGCTGGTGGAGCCCTGTCCCGAAGAGTCGGACTCCATTGCCAGAGTCAGAATGGGCATGCGAGTTCCACCGGTATTGCGCAAAGGCGAGGGTTGCGGGTTCTGGCGCGACATGAACTGGACCAAATCCGGTGACACTGCGATATCCGTGACCCATCTATGGGGATTTTACCCAAACTTACTCAATCATGATAAATCTGGATAAACTCCATCGGGACATCACGTCTCTCGTATCCGAGGCATGGTGCGCCTCATGAATCCGTCGAAGAGTGGTACGGTGAAGGCCGTGTCGCCGTGGCTGGGGCTGTAGATCATGCCCTTGGCGATGAGTGCGTTTCGAACAGGAGCAACGGTGGTGACCGTCCGGTCGAGAACGCGAGCGATATCGCCGGATCGGTGGGGGCCAGGTCCAAGTTCCGCCATGGCGCGAAGGTAGTGCTTCTGGGTCGGCGTCAACCGATCGAAACGCACTCGAAAGAAGCCTGCGTCGAGTTCGGCGAGAGCCTCGGTCGTTGCATGTTTCGCGTCACCGAATCCAATCAGGGAAGTGCCGGCGACATTCCAACTGTGCTTGCCCCACTCCTGAAGGAAGTAGGGAAATCCATTCGTCTCGCGCAAAACCTCCGACACCGCTTGCGTACTGAACGTGACACCCTCCCTGGAGGCAGGCACGATGAGGGCATTCCGGGCGTCGACATCGTCGAGGCGGCCGACCGGTGCAAAGTCAAACAAGCGTTCCGCATAGGACTTGGCGTTGCCGGTCCGGCCGGCAAGTTGAGGCAGTCCCGCTGCCACCATGGTGATTGGCAATTGCTCCTGGCTGGTGCCGTGGAGCGCGGCGACCAGCGAAGCCAACTGGTCTTCAGGCACGTATTGCAGCTCGTCAATGAAGAACACGAGCGCAGTATCCCGATCTCCCGCCGCCTTGCCGAGGGCCGCCAGGAGATCGGCAAGGTCGAGGTCAAGATCGCTGCTGTCGGCCAGTCCGGTTTCCGGGTCGGCATCGATGCTGACTTCGATATCTCCATACCTGACCCTGAGAGCTCTCGTGAAGCCCGCCAGCGCCCGCATCGCCCGCAGCACATTGTCCTTCAGCACCTCGCCGCGACTCAAGCGCAGAAGAGCTGCCCGCAACGAAGGAATGAGGAGGGCTGGCAACGACCGCTCCTCCGGAGCCTCCATTCTGACGCTGGCAATGCCGCGTGCCTCGGCATCCAGGCGGATTCGGTTGAGAAGGACGGTCTTGCCCACACCGCGCAATCCGTAGAGAACAACGCTCCGTGCCGGCTTTCCCGCACGGATGCGATCAAGTGCCACGGCGGCGCGCTCGATCAGTTCGTCGCGTCCCGCAAGTTCGGGAGGAGGGGTACCGGCACCGGGGGAATAGGGATTCTGTCTGGGGTCCATCTATAAATATCTTACTCAAGTTTATCTGTTCAAACTAATTCTACATAATTTCCGTATAAATCGCAACTCTCCCCTTCGTTCGGACGATCCAGTGGCTGCACGACTCGTCTGGAAGAGGCTCTGGACATGAAGTCTTCTCCGGCGCCGTCGCCGGACGCGCATGGCGTGATCGTCATGGAACCGTTGCATCCGGTGGGCGAGACGCAAACGGGCATGAATTGCCGGATGGATTCCCCGCACGTTCACACGAGTGGCGTGCTACCCGACGGCAGGGTCGGGGTTGGCCGGCAGAGCAGCAACCTTCACGAGCGTGGCACCTTCCTCGACACGGTCGCCGGGCTGGACGGTGACGGTCCGAGCGGTGCCGGCGCCTTCGGCACGGATGGCAATCTCCACCTTCATCGCCTCCAGGACGACGAGAACGTCGCCGCGGCGGAACGTGTCGCCTTCGGCAATGCTGACGGCGGCCACGGTCCCCGGCAATGGCGCCGTCACGTCGCCCGACGCCCCGGCGCCGGTGCCTGCCGTTGCTTGGTGGCGCCGCCGCCTGACGACATGGCTGCATCCCTGCCAGGCGACAAGAACGTCCTCGCCCGCCACCACGAGGTCGAGATGCAGGATCCTCGATCCGGCCTCCAGGGTGAGGCTGGCACCGGTGCGTTCCACGACCCGAAAAATGTCATCACCGATGCGGCAGCTGTCCTTGCCAAGGACCGTGACGGCGATATCGTGCGCCGTCCCGTCGATGATGAGTTCCATGATTCCGGACTCGTTGCCCCACAGGCGCCAGCCGGGCAGAGACATCCAGGGATCGCCGGCAGGGTCCTGATCAAGTGCGCCGCTGAAATGCATGGCGGCAGCGGCGATGACGGCCCCGGGCGCGGCTTGAGGCTGTCGGGTGAGCCTCTCGAGAAACCCGGTGTCGACCGCGCCCTCGCGGAACTCCGGATCCTTGAGGACACCCTTCAGAAACCCGGTGTTGGTGGCGACACCCAGAATGCTGACCGAATGCAGCGCCTCCCCGAGGCGCGAGATGGCCTCAGCGCGATCATCACCGCGGGCAATGACCTTGGCCATGAGGGAGTCGTAGTGACGGCTCACCGTGACACCGTCGCGGATGCCTGAATCAATCCTCAGGCGGTCCGATTCCCGGGGCATGCGCAGGTGGTGGATACGGCCGGTGGAGGGCAGGAAATCCCGCGACGGGTCCTCGGCACACAGGCGCGCCTCGATGGCGTGTCCATGAGGGCGGATGGCGTCCTGGCGCCAGGCCAGTGCCTCTCCGGCGGCAATTCTGAGCTGCCATTCGACGAGATCGATTCCCGTGATCATCTCGGTCACCGGGTGCTCCACCTGCAGGCGGGTGTTCATCTCGAGGAACGAGAACGATCCGTCGGCGACGATGAACTCGACGGTTCCCGCACCCCGGTAGTCGACCGCACGGGCAGCGGCCACGGCCGCCTCGCCCATCGCTTCGCGCAACCCGGCCGGGAGACCGGGCGCCGGGGATTCCTCGATGAGTTTCTGCCAGCGGCGCTGCACCGAGCAGTCGCGTTCGGGAAGATGAAGAACCGTGCCATGGGAATCCGCCAGCACCTGGACCTCCACGTGGCGCGAAGCGGCCATGAAACGCTCGATGAGCATCCGTCCGTCGCCGAAGGCAGCCTCGGCCTCGCGGCGCGCCGAGCGCAGCGCCTCGGGAAAGTGCCCCTCGGTCTCCACCCGGCGCAGTCCGCGTCCACCGCCACCGGCAACCGCCTTGATGATCACCGGAAAACCGATGCCGCGAGCCTGGTCGAGAAGACCTGTATCATCCGGCGACTCCTCCGCATGACCCTCGGAGACAGGGACGCCGGCTGCCACCATGACGGCCCTGGCGGAATCCTTGAGGCCCATGATGCGGCTGGCTCTTGCGGGAGGACCGACGAAGACCAGTCCAGTGTCCTCGCAGGCCTCGGCCAGCGCCGGATTCTCGGAAAGAAAGCCGTAGCCCGGATGCAGGGCCTCGGCACCGGAATCGCGGGCAACAGCGATCAGCCGACCGATGTCGAGATAGCCATCCTTCTCACCGATGCTCCAGGCCTCATCGGCTTCTGCCACGTGTCGCTGGCCGCGGTCCGGGTCGGTGTAGACGGCAATGGAGTGAAGGCCGAGACGCCGTGCCGTCTTCATGATGCGGCAGGCGATCTCGCCGCGGTTGGCCACGAGGAGCCTTGTGAACACCCCTGCCCCCTACATGCGGAAGAGGCCGAACCGGGTCTCGCCGACCGGCGCGTTGAGAGCCGCCGAAAGAGACAGGGCGAGAACCTCGCGGCTCTTCCTGGGGTCGATGATGCCATCGTCCCACAGCCGGGCACTGGCATGGAGCGGATGACCCTCCGCTTCGAAACGGTCGACGATGGTCTTCCTGTAGGCTTCTTCCTCCTCCGCCGGCCAGTCCTCCCCGCGCCGCTCCATGGCCTCCCGGCGCACCGTGCCGAGAACGCTGGCCGCCTGCTCGCCTCCCATCACGGAGATCCGTGCGTTGGGCCACATCCACAGGAACCGCGGGGAAAAGGCGCGTCCGCACATGCCGTAGTTCCCGGCGCCGAAGGAGCCTCCGATGATCATGGTGATGCGGGGAACGCCGGCGGTGGCGACCGCGGTGACGAGCTTGGCCCCGTCCCTGGCGATTCCCCGGGCCTCGTAGCTCTTCCCCACCATGAACCCGGTGATGTTCTGCAGGAAGACGATGGGTATCCGCCGTCCGGCGCACAGTTCGATGAAGTGAGTTCCCTTGAGGGACGATTCGCTGAACAGGATCCCGTTGTTGCCGATGATGCCGACGGGAATGCCCTCGATATGGGCAAACCCGCACACCAGCGTGGTGCCGTAGAGGGCCTTGAACTCGTCGAACCGGGATCCGTCGACGATGCGGGCAATGACGGCGCGGATATCGAGCGGCTGGCGCAGATCCCCGGGGATGAAACCCGGAATCTCCTCAGGGTCGTGGAGCGGCGCTTCGGAAGGGCGCCTCACGGGTCCTTCGCTCGTCGGACGGTTGAGAGACGCGACAATGGCGCGTGCCCTCTCGAGAGCCTCGATGTCATCGGCCGCCTGGTGGTCCACCACGCCGGAGCGGCGGGCATGGAGGTCGGCCCCGCCGAGCTCCTCGGCGGAAACATCCTCTCCGGTTGCTGCCTTGACCAGGGGCGGGCCACCCAGAAAGACCGTGCCCTGCCCGGCGACAATGATGCTCTCGTCCGACATCGCGGGAACATAGGCGCCACCGGCCGTGCATGATCCCATGACCACGGCGATCTGTGGAATTCCGGCGGCCGACATGGTCGCCTGGTTGTAGAAGATGCGCCCGAAGTGGTCGCGATCGGGGAACACCTCGTCCTGGTTCGGCAGGTTGGCGCCACCGGAATCCACGAGGTAGAGGCAGGGAAGGTGGTTCTCGCGGGCGATCTCCTGGGCTCTCAGATGCTTCTTGACGGTGAGCGGGTAGTAGGTGCCGCCCTTCACCGTGGCATCGTTGCACACGATCATGCACTGCGTGCCTTCGACGAGGCCGATGCCGGTGATGATCCCGGCGGACGGAACATCGGAATCGTAGAGACCGTGGGCTGCGAAGAGACCGATCTCGAGAAAGGGGGACCCTGGATCGAGAAGGCGCCGGACCCGCTCCCTGGGCAGCAGTTTGCCGCGCTCCAGATGACGCCGCCGCGCCTGCGCCGGTCCCCCCTCCATGATGGTCGCAGCATGGCGTTCCGTCTCGTCGATCAAACGCAGCATGCGCTCCCGGTTGCGGCAATAGTCCGCGCCGGTGGCATCAACGGCAGACCCGAGAACGCTCACGGCGCGGTCCGGGTGAAGAGTTCCCGGCCGATCAGCATGCGCCGGATCTCCGACGTTCCGGCGCCGATCTCGTAGAGCTTGGCGTCGCGCAGCAGCCGCCCCGCCGGGAACTCCTCGATGTAGCCGTTGCCGCCGAGAAGCTGGATGGCGTCAATCGCCATCGACGTCGCCCTTTCCGAGGCATAGAGAATGCAGCCGGCGGCATCCTCGCGGCTCGTTTCACCACGGTCCGCGGCTGCCGCAACGGCATAGACGTAGGCCCTGCAGGCGCTCAGGGTTGTCAGCATGTCGGCGAGCTTCGCCTGGACGAGCTGGAACGTGCCGATCGGCCTGTCGAACTGTCGTCTCTGGTGAACGTAGGGAACCACGGTGTCGAGGCATGCGGCCATGATTCCCAGGGGACCTCCGGCCAGCACGATCCGCTCGTAGTCGAGTCCCGACATGAGAACGGCGACACCTCCGTTTTCCTCTCCGAGAACGTTGTCGAAAGGCACCTTGCAGTCGTCGAAGACGAGTTCCGAGGTCTTCGATCCTCGCATTCCGAGCTTCTCGAGGGGTGGTCCGCTCGAGAAGCCTCTGAAGCCCCGCTCGACGATGAAGGCGGTGATGCCACGCGAGCCAACCTCGAAATCGGTCTTTGCATAGACGACGAGACAGTCGGCATCGGGACCGTTGGTGATCCACATCTTGGCGCCGTTGAGAACGTATCCGTCGTTGCGCCTGCGGGCGGCGAGGCGCATCGAGACGACATCGGACCCGGCCTCGGTCTCGCTCATCGCCAGGGCGCCGACGGTTTCTCCGGAGACGAGACCCGGCAGGTAGCGCTCCTTCTGTTTCCGTGTGCCGTGCCGCCGGATCTGGTTGACACAGAGATTGGAGTGGGCGCCGTAGGAAAGCGCGACGGACGCCGAGGCCCGGGAGAGTTCCTCGAGGGCAACGACGTGGGCAAGGTATCCCATGGCGGCACCGCCCCAGTCTTCCTCCACGGTGATTCCGAGCAGCCCGAGTTCGCCCATTTCGCGCCACAGAGTGCGGGGAAATCCGCCGTCGCTGTCAAAGGCCGCGGCACCGGGTGCAACACGCTCTCGGGCAAAGCGTCCGACGGTTTCCCGGAGGCTCTCGACGTCATCGGGAAGGCCGAAACTCAGTCCGGGTTCGTACATGCACGTTCCGTAGCGCCGTGAGCATCCACATAGCCGTGCTCGATCATCCAGTCACGCATGACGAACTTCTGTGGCTTGCCGGTCACGGTCATCGGCAAGGTCTCGACGATGCGGACGTGGCGCGGCACCTTGAAATGCGCGATCTGGCCGGTGCAGAAATCGATCACGTCCTCGCCCCGAAGATCTGCATCCCCCTCGGGAATCACCCAGGCGCAGACCTGTTCGCCGTAGCGGGTGTCGGGAATACCGAACACCTGGGCCTGGCTGATGGACGGATGGCGGTGGAGGAACTCCTCGATCTCGCGGGGATAGATGTTCTCGCCACCGCGTATGATCATGTCCTTGACCCGCCCTACGATGGCACAGAACCCCTCGTCGTCGAGGGTGGCGAGATCACCGGTGTGCATCCAGCCGTCGACGATGGCTTCCCTCGTCCTGGCATCGTCATTCCAGTAGCCTTTCATCACCGAATAGCCGCGGGTCAGAAGTTCCCCCTTCTCTCCCACGGCAACGGTTTCGCCGGACTCGTCGACAATTCTTGCTTCAACGTGAGGGTGAATGCGCCCGACGGTGGCGACACGCTTTTCGAGAGGATCGAAGACATGACTCTGGAATGACACCGGGGACGTTTCGGTCATGCCGTAGCAGATCGTGATGTCGGGCATGTTCATCTCATCGATCACGCGACGCATGACCTCGATGGGGCAGGAAGCGCCCGCCATGATCCCGGTACGCATGGCGGAAAGGTCATAAGCGCCGCGGGCCAGTTCGTCGAGCATGGCGATGAACATCGTGGGAACCCCGTAAAGGGCCGTGCAGCGCTCGCGTGACACGGCCTCGAGCGTCTCGACGGCTTCGAATCCCTCTCCGGGAAAGACCATGGCCGATCCCTGGACGACACAGCCGAGTACGCCCATCACCATACCGAAGCAGTGATAGAGCGGTACCGGAATGCAGAGCCGGTCATGCTCGGTGAGCTTGATCCGGTCCGCAACGAAGCGTGCGTTGTTGACGATGTTGTCGTGGGTGAGCGTGGCGCCTTTCGGGGCTCCCGTAGTCCCGGAAGTGAACTGGATGTTGATGGGATCGGAAGGGTCCAGAGACCGCGTCAGCCTGTCGAGGTCAAGGATTCCGGAAGGACTCGCCCGATCGGACACGTCGGCAAAGCGCAAGATACCCGGTCCGGGATCCTCGCTCATCGCAATGATCACCTTCAGGTGCGGAAGTCTTGCCGACACCAGGAATCCCGGTTGGCAGCGGACAAGCTCCGGAGCAAGTGTCCGCGTCATCCCAAGATAGTCGGACGACTTGAAGCTCGCAGCCGTGACCAGTGCCTTGCATGCCACCTTGTTGAGCGCGAACTCCAGTTCCGCGAGACGGTAGGCGGGATTGATGTTGACGAGAATGGCGCCGATCCGTGCCGTGGCAAACTGAGTGAGCACCCATTCGAGCCGGTTGGGCGACCAGATCCCGACACGGTCACCCTTTCCAATACCGAGTTCGAGAAAGCCGGCGGCAATAGCGTCGACCTCGCGGACGAGATCGCTGTAGCTTAGCCGATGACCGTCACGGGGCACCACCAGCGCATCACGGGAGGCATATCGCCGGGCCGTCTCGTGCAGCAGGGCCGGAATGGTCACATGCCGAAGCGGCGGATGAGTGTCACCCACCACATGGGAGAGGTTGTCCGCCACTGCCGACATGGCATCACAATTGCGCGGCATTCCGGAACTTGCAAGCCGGGCCGACCGATTGAACCGGCGGCGGAACTGCCGATAGTGTGAGCCATGATGGTGCATGACCGTGACATGCCACAGAACCGGATGGCGCCCATGACCTTCGTCTTGTTCCGGTCATGACGGCCGGGGACGGCGACATCCGCTTCCGGATCAGCGATATCCAGCTCGATGACCGGTTGGTGGTGCGGCGCAGCGCCGAAGTCGAACACGAGATGGCCGTGGCCATCTACGATCTCCTGGAGTCCAATCACTTCGAGCCGGAGGGTCTGCCACCGGGACCTTATCGCGTGTGTCTTGCGGTCAGGGACGGCCGCAGCCTGGTGTTCGGAATTGATGACGAGAAGGACCGGCCTCTCGGAGAAGTCACCATGCCGATCAAGTCCTTTCGGCGGATCGTGAAGGACTATTTCACGGTGTGCGAGAGCTACTTCGAGGCGATCAAGAGTGCACCTCCATCGCGTATCGAAGCGCTCGACATGGGGCGCCGCAGTCTCCACGACGAGGGCGCGGTACTGCTGCGCGAAACCCTCGACAAGCGCGTGACGATCGACATGGAGACATCGAGACGGCTCTTTACCCTGCTCTGCGTGCTTCATATCCGGAGCTGACGGCATGGCCGATACGCCGGGTGCCGTGCTCTTCGCATGCAACTACAATGCCGTGCGGTCCCCCATGGCCGAAGGACTCATGAAAAGCCTCTATGGTCACAGCATCTTCATCGATTCGGTCGGCGTACGCCCGACCGGGGACGCCAACCCCTTCATGATCGAGGTCATGGCGGAAATCGGCATCGACATGTCCGGCCACCGGCCCAAGACCTTCGATGACATCGATGACGGCGCCGGGAGTTTCGACCTGGTGATCACCATGTCACCCGAGGCGCAGCATCGTGCCGTCGAACTCACCCGCTATGCCGCCCTCGACGTGGAGTACTGGATGACATTCGATCCGGTTGCCATCGAGGGTAACAGGAACATGATCCTCGATGCCTTCCGGGGCGTGCGCGACCACATACGACAGCGTATCGGCGAGCGCTTTCCCCCGACCTCGCTGTCGGCCATCTGAAGACGTGACAACATCGACCAGGCGTCCTGACATGCCCTTCATTCTGGCCTCGGCCTCGCCTCGCCGACTTGAACTCCTGGCACAGATCGGTGTGGTTCCAGACGAGACCGTACCGGCCGATATCCCGGAGGCGCCGCGCAGGGGAGAACTGCCGCGGCAGCTGGCGGCCCGGCTTTCCCGGGAGAAGGCTCTCGCCGTCGCCCGTCTGCGTCCCGGCGCCGCAATCCTCGCCGCCGATACGGTGGTGGCCTGCGGCCGGCGCATCCTGCCCAAACCGGCGAACGCCGAGGAGGCTCGGCTGTGCCTCGAGCGGCTGTCCGGTCGCAGTCACATGGTATACGGCGGAATCTGCCTCTTCGTCTCCGGCACCACACGCTCGCGCCTTGTCGTCACCCGAGTCGCCTTCAAGCGTCTCTCTGTTGACGAAATCGATTCCTATCTCGCCGGCGGCGACTGGCATGGCAAGGCCGGAGCCTACGCCATCCAGGGAAGGGCGGCGGCATTCGTGCGCCGGCTGAACGGTTCCTACAGCAATGTTGTCGGACTCGGCCTCTACGAGACGGCGGGCCTGCTTGCCGGCCATGGCCTGGCGCCCGCGCCATGAGCAACCGGCGATGTCCCGTGTGCGCCCGGCCGACGAACGCGCGTCATGCACCGTTCTGCTCCCGCCGCTGCGGCATGAAGGACCTGGCACACTGGATCGGCGCTGCGCCGCCCTACGTGATCCAAGGCGAGCCGGCGGACCCCTTGTCCACAGACGCCGACGGCGCCGAAACCCCTGAGGAAGACGGGTGAACATGATGGACAATGCCCAGTGAATTCTCTATGAAGACGCCCCCGAAGGTGCCCAGGTAGCTCAGTTGGTAGAGCACATGACTGAAAATCATGGTGTCGGTGGTTCGATTCCGCCCCTGGGCACCACCTGATCAGTCACTCCCCCCTTGTCCGCGCGTGATGCGCCGTGAACCCGGCGATCATCGGGCCGAGTTCGCCTTCAAGATCATGGCCCATTCCGGGGATCTCGATGATGACGCAACCGGGAATGTTGGCCGCGGTATCGCGCCCGTGTTCAACCGACAGCAGCGTGTCATCGGTGCCGTGGATGACCAGGCTAGGGACGCCAATCGTCCGCAGGCGCTCGACCCGTGAGCCGTCCTGGCGCACGGCGAGATACTGGCGAAGAACTCCCGAAGGCGTGTAGCAGCGGTCGAACGCCCGGCCGATGAGGTTCGCTCTCTCATTCTCGTCGAAGGGATACCCTGGACTCCCCCAGACCCGGTCACAGGCGAGCGTGAAGTCGATGACCGAGTCACGGTCATCGGGATCGTCGGGAGAGGCGAGCAGCAGGCGCTGCACCTCGGGCGCCATTGGCGGAAGCTCCGGATTGCCGGACGACGACATGACCGAGGTCATGGTGATCACCCTCTCGGGGTGTGTGACGGCCATGGTCTGCACGATCATGCCGCCCATGGAAACACCAAAGATGTGGGCACGGGAAAAGCCGAAGTGATCAAGGACACCGACATGGTCAGAGGCGATGTCCCCGATGGAGTAGGGCGCCTCGACGGGAAGGCCCTCGGCCTCGCGACGAAGGGCCTCGTCGGCAGGGATCGTTTCGAGTTCATCGAGTTTCTGCGACAGTCCGGCGTCACGGTTGTCGGGCACGATGACGCGCATGCCATGGTCCACGAAACAGCCGATCATCGCGTCGGGCCAGTGAATGATCTGGGATCCAAGGCCCCTGACGAGTAGAATGGGCGTTCCGTCGGGATCTCCGTGACATTCGACGTAGATCCCGGTTCCATTGGCGTCAATGATCGGCAATGTCTGGGCCCTCCGGACGAACAGGAGATCTCAACATGTACCGCCTCTATGGCAAACCCTTCACCATGTCCATGGTCCCCGAAGGCACGCTCGACGAGATCGGCGTTCCTTTCGAGACGGTGACGCTTCCCGACGGACGCTCAACGGATCCGGCGTATCTCGAACTCCGTCCTGACGCCTGGTTCCGACGCTCGTCGACGGCGACCTCGTCATCTACGAGGGTTCCGCCATCGCCATGCATTTGGCCGACAGGCACGAGGAGGCGGCTCTTGCCCCGTCGACGGGGAGCCGGGAACGGGCGTGGTGGTACCAGTGGATGGTCTGGCTGGGTTCCGCGGTTCACCCGACGGTGGCCAACGAGTACCACGCGGACTGGTACACGACGGCGCCTGAAGGCGTCGATGGCGTGCGCCAGGCGGCGCGGCGCAATGCCGATGACCTGTGGCGGCAGATCGATGCCAGCGTGGCCGGCCGGACATGGCTGGTGGGGGAACGCTTCTCGACAGCTGACATTCTTCTTCTCGTCCAGGCCACGATGCACTGGGACTGTCACGTCATGATCGCCCGCGAGAAGCACGTCGGCGCCATCGTCAGGCGCATCCAGTCGCGTCCGGCCATGGCGGCACTCCTTGAGCGCCACGGCGTCGAGCCCTTCGCGGCAGCCTGAACCCAAGAGGCCGGCGCCACGACTCACCGGGGAACGAGATCGCGGATCGCCTGGATGTGATCGGGCGTGGTGGCGCAGCAGCCGCCGACGATGCGCGCACCGGCGTCAAGCCAGCCTCGTGCGTGGGCGGCAAGGCGTTCGGGGGAGCAGCTGGTGGTGTCGAGGCTGTGAAAGTGGCCCCCTGCGGCGACGTCCTCGTCGGAAAACTCGTACCCGATGTTGGGATAGGCCCCGACAGGTCCGTCGAACGCTTTCAGCAAACCGGGGAGCGAGGCGTCGATCTCTTCGGGCAACGAACACATGAGCAGGATCGCTGAGACATCGCGGTTGCCGAGTTCCGCGACGAGGTCAGAAAAGCTCTCGCCATGCTGCATGGTGCCGTTCATGGTCACGTGGCGCAGGCCCAGCATCACCGGCAGTCCGGTGCTGCTGACAGCATCCACGGCATTGACGCAGTCCTCGATCCAGCCGACATACTCGACAAGGATCAGGTCCACGCCGGCGGCCGCAAGATGGCGTGCCTGCATGGCGAATTCCCGGGGCAGGTCATCGCGGTCAACCGGAACCCCGGGCATGCCGCCGTGGGGTGGAGCCATGCCGCCGGCAACCCAGGCACCGGGGCTGAGCCGGTCCCGCGCCTCGACCGCGATATCACCGGCGAGGCGCGTGTAGACCTCCGCTTTGTCCTCGAGACCCACCAGTCCCAGCTTGACGGTATTCGTCCAGAAGCTGTTCGTGATGATGATGTCGCATCCGATGGCAAGATAGTCCTCGTGCACAGCGCGCACGATGTCGGGTGCGTCCCGCATGGCCGTCGCCGACCATGAGCCGAGCACGCCAGAACTGCTGACCCCGTATGAGAGATAGACGCCGCGCCGCTGGAGCTCCGAGCCCGTGGCTCCGTCCATCACCAGGGGAGGCCCCTCAAGGAGCCTCGAAACGATGGACCTCTGGCTTGTAGCGGCAGTCTGGCTCAGGATCCGGACTCCTTGTTATCCTCGCTCGCTTGGCCTTCGTCGCCGGCCGGGGCTTCGTCGCTGGTCTGGACTTCCTCGCTGGCCTGGACTTCCTCGCTGGCCTGGACTTCCTCGCTGGCCTGGACTTCCTCGCTGGCCGGGGCTTCCTCGCTGGCCGGGGCTTCCTCGCTGGCCTGGACTTCCTCGCCGTCGTCGGTGTCTGCATTGCGGGCCGACAGGGCCGCACCAAGGATATCACCCAGGGTGGCGCCGCTGTCCGTTGAACCATACGCCTCCATCGCCTTCTTTTCTTCCTCGATTTCCAGGGCCTTGACGGAAAGGGAGACGCGGCGGGATGCCTTGTCGATGTTGGTCACCTTGGCATCCAGCCTGTCTCCGGGCGCAAAGCGGTCCGGTCGCTGATCGCTGCGGTCGCGGGCCAGCTCGGCCTTGCGAACCATGCCCGGAACGAGTCCGTTGATCAGCACCTCGACACCACCGTCCACCACCCGGGCCACCGTGCAGGTGACGACGGATCCACGCGAGATGCCACCCATGGCATCGGCATAGGGGTCGGGTTCAAGCTGCTTGATCCCGAGACTGATGCGTTCCTTGTCGACATCGACGTCGAGAACCTTGGCCTTGACCAGATCGCCCTTGTGGTACTTCGCGATCTCCTCGTCGGCGTTCTGTTGCCAGGAAAGATCGGACATGTGAACCATGCCGTCGAGGTCGCCGCCGATGTTGATGAAGAGACCGAACTCGGTGATGTTGCGCACCTCGCCCTCGACCTCGCTGCCGACCGGGTGTTCGAGCAGGAAGATCTCCCAGGGATTGCTCTGGGTCTGCTTGATGCCAAGGCTGATGCGGCGCTTGCCGGCATCCACATCAAGAATCTCGACCTCGACCTCCTGGCTGGTCGAGGCGATCTTGCCGGGATGAACGTTCTTGCGGGTCCAGCTCATTTCCGAGACGTGGACGAGGCCCTCGACACCGGGTTCAAGCTCCACGAAGGCGCCGTAGTCCGTGATGTTGGTGATGCGCCCCGTGAACCTGGTGCCGACCGGGTACTTGGCGCCCACGCCCTCCCAGGGATCCGTCTCAAGCTGCTTCATGCCCAGTGAAATGCGCTGGTTTTCCGGGTTGAAGCGAATCACCTGGACGCGCACGGTCTGGCCGATGGCGACGGCCTCGGTGGGGTGATTGATGCGCCGCCAGGACATGTCCGTCACGTGGAGCAGTCCGTCGAGTCCCCCGAGATCGACGAAGGCGCCGTAGTCAGTGATGTTCTTGACCACGCCCTCGAGCACCTGGCCTTCGGCGAGACCGGCGATCAGTTCGGCGCGCTGGTCGGCTCGCTCATCCTCAAGAACCGAACGCCGGGACACCACGATGTTGCTGCGCCTGCGGTCCATCTTGAGGATGCGGAATTCGTGCTCCTCGCCCATGAGCGGTGTCACGTCGCGAACCGGGCGGATGTCGATCTGGCTGCCGGGGAGAAAGGCGAAGGCGCCGCCGAGATTGATGGTGAAGCCGCCCTTGACCCGCTGGTATATGTATCCCTTGACGCGGTCGCCGGTCGCAAAGGCCGCCTCGAGCTGGTTCCAGACTTCCTCTCGCTGGGCCTTTTCCCGGGAAAGAACCGTTTCGCCCTGGTTGTTCTCCAGACGCTCGACGAAGACCTCGACCTTGTCGCCGACGGCCACGGAAGGCTCGCCTCCGGCCGTGTTGAATTCGCGAAGCGGCACCCGTCCTTCGGCCTTGAGTCCGACATCGATCAGCACCAGGTCGCCCTGGATGTCGAGAACGGTTCCGCTCGTGACCGCTCCTTCGACGATGTTGACGCGTTCAAGGAACTCGTTGAAGAGATCCGCAAAGTTCTCTTCCCCTTGGGGCGTGGTGGAGGCGGGCGCGTCGGGCGCCGTGCTCGAGTCGTTCGTCATGGTGCTGTTTTTCCTTGGATTTCCGGAAGCTGGTGCGTGCGCTTCCTGTGCCTCCGTTGTGGGATTTCGCCGCAGCGAGACGGAGGCCGCCACACCGGTCGAGCCGCATGTGGCGGCGTCCATATAGCGTCAGCCGGAGCCATCTTCAACTCAAAACGGACGCGGCACCAAGGCGGTGGCGGACGATGTCGAGCGCCTTTTCCGCCGCCGCCGCGGCATCAAGCTTGGTGGTGTCGATGACGACAGCGTCGTCAGCCTGGCGCAATGGCGCCCAGGCCCGTTCACTGTCGCGGCGGTCCCTTTCGGAGAGTTCCTGCAGCACGTTGCCAAAGTCGGCCGTCTCGCCCATGGAGACCAGTTCCCGGTGACGCCTTGCGGCCCGCGCTCGGACGTCAGCCGTCAAGAAGAACTTCACATCGGCATCGGGAAAGACAACTGTGCCGATGTCGCGCCCGTCGATGACCGCCCCCGGCGGCGTCCTGCCGAAGCGGCGCTGGAACTCCACCAGAGCTTCACGCACGTCGCGGTGGGCAGCGACGCGCGAGGCCATGGAACCGATCTTCTGATCACGCAGTCCCGGACGCTCGAGATCCGCCACGACCAGACACTCCGCCCTTCGCCTGCACGCCTGCACGTCTCCGGAATCATCGCCGGCCTCGAGAACGAGGGCGGCCACGGCCCGGTAGATCATGCCGCTGTCAAGATGACGCAAGCCTGTGCGTGCCGCCAGTTCGCGCGCGAGTGTTCCCTTGCCGGCGGCGACAGGTCCGTCGACGGCGATCACGATCACCCCGTCCATTCGCCAAACTCCGCGCCCAGCCCCTCGAGGAGACGGGTGAATCCCGGAAAACTGGTGTCCATGGCGCCCGCATCGTCGATCGCCACGCCGTCGCGCGACAGGAGTCCCATCACAAGGAAGGCCATGGCAATCCGGTGATCGAGGTCGACGGTGACGCCACCTCCCCCCGGAGGCCGACCGGCCACGCCATGCACCACCAGCCCGGTCCTCTCCTCGTCAACCCTGACGCCATTGGCCTCAAGACCGGCGGCAGCGGCGGCGAGTCGGTCGCTTTCCTTGACCCGGAGTTCGCCGAGGCCCCGCATGACCGTGGGACCCTCGGCCGTCGCCGCAATGACCGCCAGTACAGGGTATTCGTCGATCATGGAGGGAGCCCGCTCCGCAGGCACCTCAATTCCCTTGAGGACCGTACCCTCGACGGTGATGTCGGCCACGGGCTCGCCCGCCATTTCGCGGCGATCGGTGAAGGTCAGATTCGCCCCCATGTCTTTCAGGGTCTCGAAGAACCCTGTCCGTGTCGGATTGATGCCGACATGCCTGACGGTCAGCGTCGCACCGGGCAGCGCTGCGCCGAGGCCGACGAGGAAGGCGGCCGATGAAGGATCTCCCGGAACATGGACGTCCACGGGCACAAGTTCCGGATGTCCGGCAATGCTGATCGACCGCTGGCCGTTCTCGCCAGGCACGATCTCGAGGGAGGCCCCGAAGGCGCGCAACAGACGCTCGGTGTGATCGCGAAGCGGCGTCCTCTCGACCACCGTGGTGGTTCCCGGTGCATGAAGGCCCGCCAGCAGCACCGCCGACTTGACCTGCGCCGACGGCACCCGGAGTTCATGATGAAGAGGCAACAGGGGATCGCCGCCTGTCACGGCAAGGGGAAGGCGGCCGCCGCTGCGGCCGAGAAACCGGGCTCCCATTTCCTCCAGGGGCTCGATGACACGACCCATGGGCCGGCGCGAAAGCGACCTGTCGCCAGACAGGAACGTGGTGAAGGGGTGTCCCGCCGCAACCCCGCACAGCAGTCGCACACCGGTGCCGGCATTCCCCAGATCAAGAACATCATCAGCTTCCTTCAGTCCCGAAACGCCGCACCCGTTGATACGCCACACGCCGCACGCATCGCGTTCGACATGGGCGCCCATCAGTCGCAACGCCGAAGCTGTCGCCAGGACATCCTCGCCCTCGAGCAGTCCCTCGACCGTGGTTTCGCCGACCGTCAGTGCCCCGAGAATGAGCGTCCTGTGCGAGATGGACTTGTCTCCGGGAACGCGCGCGGTGCCCGTGAACGGGGCCAGGGGACGGGCGATCACTGCCCGAGTCGGGTGGTTCATGACATCTTTCTCCGGCACCCGGTATCGATGGGCTCGTGCCCATCGTCAATCCGGACCACGCCATGCGCAACCTTCCCTTTGACAGATCAGCACTGAGTCTATATCCGGCTTGCCGCCTTGAATGATCACTGCGATCGGGGATCGATACCATGCCCAGGGCCGAATGGGGCACCAAGCATAGCTGCACGGCTTGCCCGGCCAAATTCTACGATTTCAACCGGTCTCCTCCGTACTGCCCCCAATGCGGGACGATCATCGCCCTGGAAGGTGACGATCCGCCGCCCGATACGCCAGAGGATGACGTTGTCGACGATAACGATGATGCGGATGTAACCCTCGAGACCGATGACGATGTCGAGGGCGAGGAGGATCCCGAGATCGAGGATTGAGGAGATGTCGGTCTTGCACCCGTGGCCGCCTGTCCATAGGTTGCACGAACAACCGATTCCATAACCTGGGGCCGTAGCTCAGACGGGAGAGCGCTTGAATGGCATTCAAGAGGTCAGGGGTTCGATTCCCCTCGGCTCCACCAGTCCCCCCACCCAATCACCGGCACGACCGGACGACATTCCCCTGAAGCCTGTCTGAGGTCTTCGCCTGCCCCGGCCCGGGGAATGCGGGAAACCGAACAAGTCCGGCAGCACATCGAACTGTCATCCCGTCGCTCCTTCACCCTGGGACGGCATGCCATTCTCGGGCACATGATGGAAAACGCCGTTTCCCGGCTCGATCAGGTCGTGACGAACAACAGGATCCCCGGGAAGTTCCTGAGGCGTTTCGACTGGCTGCCGATGACGATATCCGGGTCAAGGAGCAGGTGCTGAATCATCTGCGCCGCCTCGCTCGCCGTCCGGCAAGCCGAACGGGCGGTACCGGCCTTGCAGCAGTCGAAGGGGACCTCGATGAATTCATGCACGGGGCCCCGCCAGCCAGGACGAAACCCCTACGCATGAATCCGGATCAACGGCCCGGTTCCCGGCAGGAGATCAACTTTCAGCTTCCCGTCGTCAGCACCTCCTAGGCTGACTTTCTCTCCGCGTGCAGAACATGGCTGTGCCCGACAGTTGATGGCCCTTGCCTTTGCGCCATGTCTGAGCACCGGACCATGATCTCTTGAACTCCAAGGTATCCAGAATGCCAATGCCGCGGAACATGAGTGAAGTGCATGCGCACACCGCCGCCTTCACTCCATCCACTTGGCAGCCAAAGTCAGTTGCGCCGGTTGAATCATGGTCTCCAGGTCATGAATGTCGAATGACAAGCCGCCGGTCGAACTCTTGATGCGTCCGTACTCTTCGGCACGACGTCAAGAGCGTCTCCATGGTCACCTGAACCGGCTGATGGTTCCTGCCCTTGTGAAGAGAACGCAACCAGTTCGTCATCATTGCGGCAATCCGCGCGGAAACGGATCGAACTCTTGAGGGTGAGCGCATCTGATTGCACAACGCGCCGGTCGGCATTACCTCTGTCATTCATGGAAACATTTGACACCCTCGCCGCTGCACGCCGCCTGCAGACTGGCGGATTCAGCCAGGAACAGGCCGAAGCCGTTGCCGAAGAACTGCTCTCGGCAAGCCGTGCCGACTACGAGAACCTGACAACCAAGGCTGATCTCACTGCTCTCAAGTCTGATCTCAAGTCAGACATCGCTGTCCTTGAAGCAAGAGTCACCTGGCGGATGGTCGCACTTGCCGGTCTTGTCATCGCTGCCGTCAAACTGATCCCGGATCTGTGAGGTCATCTGGCCTGAGGGTCCGCACCGACTCGGAAAAGAGTACACCCGGCCCCTTGAGTGCCGGGGTCGAATCCGTCCGCTCATCCAACGGTTGCCTGTACCTCAAGGGTGAAGGTTCAGGATTCGCCGGCCGAACAGCGACGTCAGGGCAGTCCGGAGAGAAACCCGCCAGCAAGTCAGCACCCCCGTCGGAGTCCAGAACCACAAACCAAGCACGCCATGCATCTGGCGAATGAGGCCATCTCAGTTCTTGGTATGGCTTGTTGGCGGATATGCGTCACGGTCGAAAATCCAGCCGTCTGTTGTGACATCAATCATCCCATGGTGAAGCAGGGTTGGTGCGACTGTTGCCGACGAGGCATTGGTTTTCTGCGGTCTTCTGTTCACACTCAAGGGGAGATTGACCAACGCCCCGGAGATTCCTCGGGCCACGAGTCTCGGCAGACCTTTGAACGACTTCAGTGCGTCAACAACCTGCCGAGGGTTGTCAGCCGCCATTCACGCACCTCGCTCACGGGCACGTCGCAAGGTGCGCTTCCGATTGCCGGCTCGAGGCGTGTAGACCGTATGAACCCGACCGTCCCGTTCGACGAGTTTCGAGTTCTTGAGACGCTCCACGTCCCGGATGTACTGCTTGAGTTCCCGGATGACCGCGGTGGCATCCCGGTCAAGCAACATCCAGACCTCGTCTTCAACTTGTGTTCCGCACCCCCGGATGATTTCGATGTCGCGATGCCGCCTCCCACGCTGCTGCATGCGGATGGCGCCGTGGCGCGTGAAGGTTGTGCCCTTCATTGTTCGCTCCCTTCGTCATCGTCGTTGTCGTCATTCAGGGGCATCTGCGACAGGTCACGCCCGGGGTCGCGAGCCTCCAACCATGCGACACGCTCTTCGGTACGTTCGTCCTCCATCAATTCCGTCGGGATGTCGGCAAGCCGCACATCGCCGAATGTCAGGGCTCTCAAGGCCGACCGTGAGCCGCCAGTCAGGCTTTCGAGTTCGTCCCGGCAAATCTCGTAGTCAGGGAGGCGCTGGCCACCACCACCGCGATAAAGAAAACCGAGTTCTTCTTGTTCGACATAGACAATGCCGGCGTTGTCCAGTTCGTCGACTTGGTCACGCAGATAGTTGGCGAACGGATTGTCCGTGGTCTTGTTGAAGGGTTTGAGCCCGGATCCGCCTCGCCGCTTCCAAAAGTCATCGAGCAACCATTCGCCAAACAAGTCGGCCTTTCTGATCGATTCCGCTTCTGCAGAAGACGCCTTGTCGACCTCCGCTGTTTCGAGGAAACCGAGCAGCCCCGTTTTGTAGGCACGCTCTTTCATCATGCCGAGCGCTTCGTTGACCTCTTGCAGCATGGCTTGACGACGAGCGAGACTCGCTTCGGCGTGGAGGGTGAAGAGGAGCGGTGCATTGTTGATAATCAAGTCCGGGCCAACGCCATAACGGCGCTTCACCATGTCATAGGCGAGTCGTACCCCTGGTGAGACGCCAGCACTGATTGAAACGCGTCCTGCCTTCTCCTGTTCCCTCAATTCGAAAGGAGCAGGATTGGTGAGTTCACCTTTCTCGACACCCAAGGCATCTGCGAGCCTCTCGAGGGTGGTGGCATGGGCCTTGTATGGCTGCCCGCTGTTTTCGATCCGCTGGATCGTGCGCGCATTGACCCTGGAGCGTTCGCCAAGCTTGGCCCGCGTGAGGCCGCGTTGCTTGCGCAAGCGGAGAAGGCGTTGCGGGTTAATCGTTTCGTTTTCCATGTCACGTAGCCGTTAGTGGTGTGGCGAATAAGCTATATTGCTACTAACAGCCACTTTTATAGAGACAACTATAGGACAAAAGTAAGATACTTTTAAGATTAAATGTCCTATATGTCCATTTGACGCGTGTATGCTACGTCTTGTCGGCGCAAACTACGGGTTCGCCTGTTCGGGCGTCCGGAGGACTGGAGTTCCGTACTTTACCCTGGGACGGCATGCCGTCCTCGAGCACATGATGGAGAACGCCGTTGCTTGGCTCGACGAGGTCATCACGAACAACGGGATTTCGGGGAAAGCCCTGAAGCGCTTTGACTGGCTTCCGATGACGAGTCCGGGTCGGGGAGCAGATGCTGAATGGATGTAGCCGATCCCTGAAAGGCGATTTCAGGACACCACAGAACATGGATGAGGTGTCTGCGGGCACTCCCGCCTGGCCCACGGACACGACCCCCCACGACACCCTGACGGGGCCGAATCATCGTGTGGAAAGAATCCCGGTATTCTGTCATCATGGCGATACAGTCCGGCGCTATGCCAATGGTTCATCACTGGAAAGACCACGGGAGGTCACGAGCGAAACATGGAAAAGACAATGCACAAAAAAGGCGCGTCACGGCGCACCGTGCTGGGTGGTGCGGTTGGGGCCGGGGCGGCTGCCTTTGCCGGTCCATCCCTGCTGGGAGCCGGCGCGGCGAAAGCGTCCGAACCGCAACGCGGCGGCACGCTGAAAATCGGTCTTGGTCACGGTTCGACGACTGATTCCCTTGATCCGGCGACGTTCGAGAACGGTTTCGTGTCGAACATGGGCATGGGCGGTCTCTTCAACTATCTCACGGCCGTCGACGAAACCAACCAGCTCGCACCCGAACTGGCCGCGGAGTGGGACGCCACGCCCGATGCCAAGACCTGGACATTCAGGATTCGCCAGGGCGTCGAGTTCCACAACGGCAAGACCGTCACGCCCGACGACATCGTCGCCAGCCTCAACTACCACCGCGGCGAGGATTCGGTCTCGGCGGTATCGAGCCTGTTCGAGCAGGTGGCGGACATGCGCGTCGATGGCGATACGGTCGTCATCGAGCTCACGGAAGGCAATGCCGACTACCCCTACATCATGAGTGACTACCATCTTGGCATCCAGCCAAGCGACGGTGAGGGGAACATTGCCGATCCACTGTCCGGCACCGGCTGTGGCAGCTATCGGATTGTCGAGTTTGAACCCGGCGTACGCGCCAGCCTCGAGCGCCATCCGAACTACTGGAAGACCGGCTACGGCTGGTTCGACGCCGTCGAGATGACGACCATCGCCGACCCGGCCTCGCGCCAGAACGCCATCATGTCGGGTCAGGTCGACGTCATCGACCGGGTTGACACCAAGACGGCTCATCTCCTGGCGCAGCATCCTGCCGTTGACCTTGTCGAGGCCACGGGCACGCTGCACTACACCCTGCCCATGCGCACGGACATGGCACCCTTTGATGACAACAATGTCCGCCTCGCTCTCAAGCATGCGATGGATCGCCAAGACATCGTCGACAAGGTCCTGCGCGGCTATGGACTGGTCGGCCAGGATTCGCCGATCACCCCGGCCAACCGCTACTTTGCCGATGACATCGAGCATGCCTCTTACGATCTCGACAAGGCGAAGTGGTATCTCAAGCAGTCCGGCCTCGACAGTCTCACGGTGGAGTTGTCGACATCCGAGGCGGCCTTCGTCGGCGCCGTCGACACGGCCGTCCTCTACAGGGAACACGCGGCGCCGGCCGGCATCACGATCGACGTCGTGCGCGAGTCGGCCGACGGCTACTGGGCCGATGTCTGGATGAACAAGGCCTGGTGCACCTGCTACTGGGGAGGCCGTCCCACCGAAGACTGGATGTTCTCCACCGCCTATTCGGCGGATGCGCCCTGGAACGACACCTTCTGGAAACACGATCGGTTCAACGAACTGCTGATCGCGGCCCGCGCCGAGCTTGACGAGCCGCTGCGTCGCGAAATGTACCGCGAAATGCAGCAGATCGTGGCCATGGAGGGTGGAGCCATGGTGATGGCCTATGCCAACAACGTCGACGCCGCATCGACTGCGCTGTCCCACGGACCCAACATCGGCAGCAACTGGGGTCTTGACGGAGGCCGCCTGATGGAACGCTGGTGGTTTACGGATCCGACAGCCTGAATCCTTGCCTCATGGGGCGGGCGCCTGACGAGCGCCCGCCCCATGGAGATCATTGACAGTCGAATGATACCGGCACCAGACTCCGTGGCCGGAATACGGGACACCCTTGATGACGAGATCTGACCTCATCGCGCTCGTTGCCGCGCGTTATCCCTATCTCAAGATGTACGAGGCCGAGAGCCTCGTCGTCACGATCTTCGATGAAATCGCCCGGTCCCTGGAGTCCGGACGGCGCGTCGAACTGCGCGGTTTCGGTTCCTTCGCGGCCCGCGAGAGGCGGGCGCGGATCGGACGCAATCCGCGAACCGGCGAGAAAGTCGACGTGAAGGCCAAGCGCGCGCCCTTCTTCAAGACCGGCAAACCCCTGCGCGACCGCCTCAATGCAAGGGACGCGCAGGACTGAACCAGCCGCCATGCGCAATCCCCTCATGCTCATTGTCGGGATTACTGGCGCCCTTCTCGCTCTCGCCATTGTCGTCTTCGTGCTGGCCAACCGTACGGAGATGGAGGTCTCCCTGTTCCCCTACCCGCGGATCGTGACGGCGCCCGTCTTCCTTGTCGTCCTCGTGTCCTTTGCCGCCGGGGCCATCTTCGGCGGCCTCTTCGTGTGGATGCGCGGCCATCCGTCCCGCCGGTTGTCGGGTGAGCGCAAGCGCCGCGTGAAGCATCTCGAAACAAACCTTGCCTCGGTGACCCGGGAGCGCGACGTGCTGAAGTCGGAACTCGACCGGCAGCCGCAGGACTCGCCTCCGGTGACCGTCTGAACGGACACCCGGCGATGGTCCGCTTCATCACCGGCAGTGAAGTCCATGAACTGGCGGACTACGCTGCGCTCGTCGAGGGGTTCAAGCGCTTTCACCTCGAGGACATCGACGAGGTGCGCGACATCCATCTCTCACAGCCGGGGCCGTCGGGGACCGACAACGTGTTTCTGGCCCTTCCCGCCTGGCAGCGTGACGAAGCGGTGGGAATCAAGCTCGTCACGGTGTTTCCCGACAACGAGTACACGGGCACGGGGCTGCCCTCGGTGCAGGGAGTCTATGCGCTCTTCGATGGCAAGGACGGCAAACCGCTCGCCCTCATCGACGGTATCGCGCTGACACTGCGCAAGACAGCCGCAGATTCGGCCACAGGCGCCAGCTTTCTTGCCCGCGAGGATGTCCGCACCATGCTCATGGTGGGGGCCGGCGCCATGGCGCCGCACCTCATCATGGCCATGAAGGCCGTACGCCCTTCCCTGGAAATCGCCCGCATCTGGAACCGCACACCGGAACGGGCCGAGGCCCTGGCCCGGCGTCTTGCCATCGACTCCCTCACGGTAGAGGCGACCGACGACCTCGAGGAAGCGGCGCGAAAGGCCGACGTCATCAGCTGTGCCACCATGGCCACCGAGCCCCTGATCCGTGGCGCTTGGCTCGCCAGGGGCGCGCATCTCGACCTTGTCGGAAGCTACCAGACACACATGCGCGAAAGCGACGACGACTGCGTGCGGCGCGCCAGGATCTACATGGATTCCCGCATGTTCACGCTGGATCGCGTCGGCGACATCTCGCAGCCGCTGGAGGCCGGCATCATCACCGAGGATGATGTTGCCGGTGATCTCTTCGATCTCTCGCGGGGGACGGTCGGCGGCAGGCGAAATGCGGACGACATCACGCTTTTCAAGAACTCGGGTGGCGGGCACCTCGATCTCGGCACCGCGCGCTGGTTGCTGGCGAGGGTTGCCGGAGACTGACAGGGCCGGCCTGCGGAACCGTCTTGCGCTGTTGTCCCGTGCGCCCTACAAGACACTCGTCCCACGACAACGCGGCGGAGGGTAGGGTGCAAGCGGCTGACCCCAGAAAACGCCTCGTCTGTGCCATCGACACCACCTGCACGGAAAGGGCGTCGTCACTCGTCTCCTGTCTGGAGGGCCATGTCGGGGCCTTCAAGTTCGGCATGGAGTTCTTCTATGCCCACGGCGTGTCAGGTATCCAGGCGGTCGCCGGCGAAGAGGCCCGAATCTTTCTTGATCTCAAGCTGAATGACATCCCGGCGACCGTGGCCGGAGGATTGCGCGCCCTCCTGCCCCTGGCCCCTTTCATGACGACGGTCCACGCAACCGGCGGGCCCGACATGATGTGCGCCGCCATGGAGGCCGTGGCCCCGGCGGGAGATGCCCGGCCGAAGATTCTCGCCGTCACCGTGTTGACGAGCATGGATGACGATGACGTCGAGGTGACCGGCGGCCGTGGCAACGTTCGTGACCAGGTGTTGCGCCTGACCGAACTCGCCCTCGACACGGGTGTCGACGGCGTGGTGTGTTCACCCCGCGAAGTCGCCGACGTGCGCCGCCTTTGCGGACCCGGGTTCCTTGTCGTCACCCCCGGCATCCGCCCCGGAGGCAACGGGTGTGACGACCAGAAACGCACCATGTCCCCCGGCGACGCTGTGGCCGCCGGCGCGTCCTACATTGTCGTCGGGCGCCCGATCACCCGGGCCCCGGATCCGGCCGCGGCTGCGGCACGGACCGTCGCCGACATGAGCAGGTCCTGACCCTTGGCCGTCGGCGTCAAGATCTGCGGCCTGAGAGAGCGGTCTGCCCTCGATGCGGCGGTGCGCCACGGCGCGCGCATGGTCGGATTCATCTTCTTCGACAGGAGCCCGCGGAACGTGTCCCTCGGGGACGTCGCCGCCCTGGCACGCCACGTGCCAGAAGGCATCCGGAAGGTCGGCGTCGCTGTCGATGCCGGCGATGACAGTCTTGGCGCCATGATCGCGGCAGCAGGACTCGATACCATCCAGTTTCACGGCAGCGAGGATGCCCGCCGACTCGCCCACGTCCGCGCGCGTTTCGGTGTCCGGGTGATGAAGGTCATTCGCGTGGCGACGGCCGTTGACCTGGAACCCCTGCCGTCCTTCGACACCGTGGCCGACATGGTCATGTTCGACGCCATGCCGCCAAGGGGTGCGACGCGTCCCGGAGGCAACGCGACAGCCTTCGACTGGACGCTGCTGACCAGCATCCGGCCGCGGTCGCCGTGGATCCTCTCAGGCGGTCTCGACGCCGGCAACCTCTGCCGGGCCGTGGAGGCGAGCGGCGCCACCATGGTCGATGTGTCTTCCGGCGTCGAGACATCGCCCGGACACAAGTCTGCCTCACGCATCGCCGAGTTTATGGAGCAGGCCCGGGTTATCTGATATCCATTGTGCCAGGTTCGCGCCCGGACAGACCAACGATGACGGACAATTCCTACGCCCAGGGTCCGGATCAGGACGGCCACTTCGGCATGTTTGGCGGCCGCTATGTCGCCGAAACGCTGATGCCGCTCATTCTGGACCTGAACCGGACCTGGCAGGAGGCTCGCAACGACCCGGAGTTCTGGGCCGCATTCCACAGTCTGGGAAAGGACTACATCGGCAGGCCCAGTCCGCTCTACTTCGCCGAACGGCTGACGCAGCATCTTGGCGGCGCCCGCATCTACTTCAAGCGCGACGAACTCAATCACACCGGTTCCCACAAGATCAACAACACGGTCGGCCAGATCCTTCTGGCCCAACGCATGGGCAAGACCCGCATCATCGCCGAAACCGGCGCGGGCCAGCACGGCGTGGCGACGGCGACGGTGTGCGCCCGCTTCAACCTTCCCTGCGTCGTCTACATGGGGACCAAGGACGTCGAACGCCAGGCCCCCAATGTCTTTCGCATGAAGCTCCTTGGCGCCGAGGTCCGTCATGTGACGTCCGGTTCCCGCAGCCTCAAGGACGCCCTCAACGAGGCCTTGCGCGATTGGGTCACCAACGTCGATTCAACCTTCTACATCATCGGCACCGTGGCCGGTCCTCACCCCTATCCGGAACTCGTGCGCGAGTTCCAGGCGATTATCGGACGCGAGGCGAAGGAGCAGTTGATGGCCGTGGAAGGCCGCCTTCCCGACACGGTTGTCGCCTGTATCGGCGGCGGATCGAACGCCATGGGCCTCTTTCATCCGTTTCTCGATGACCGGACCGTCGACATCATCGGTGTGGAGGCCGCCGGACGCGGTATCGAGAGTGGCGAGCACGCGGCATCAATCACCGGCGGCCGGCCCGGTGTCCTGCACGGCAACCGGACCTACCTCCTGCAGGACGATGACGGCCAGATCGTCGAGGCCCATTCGATTTCGGCGGGCCTCGACTACCCGGGAATCGGCCCCGAACACGCGTGGCTGGCGGACCAGGGGCGGGTCAGTTACGTGTCGGCCACGGACGACGAGGCTCTCGAGGCCTTCCGCCTGTGTTCCCGACTCGAGGGAATCATTCCGGCTCTCGAGCCCGCCCATGCGCTCGCCCATGTCATGAAGATTGCGCCGGCGCTCCCCGACGATCACATCATCTGCATGAACATGTGCGGCAGGGGCGACAAGGACGTGTTCACCGTCGCCCGGACCCTGGGAGTGGACCTGTGACCGACACCCGCATCGACAGGCGCTTTGCCGATCTGGCAAGGCAACAGCGGGCCGGACTGGCCGCCTTCGTGACGGCGGGGGATCCCGATCCGGATCTCTCGGCGCGTCTTGTCGCCGGTCTGCCCGGAGCCGGCGCCGACCTCATCGAGATCGGCATGCCCTTTACCGATCCCATGGCGGACGGACCGGTCATCCAGGCCTCCTCGCAGCGGGCGCTCAAGGCCGGCATGACCCTGGCCGGCACCATCGACCTCGTGCGCCAGGTCCGTCGCCATGATGACGACACGCCCATCGTTCTCATGGGGTACTACAACCCCATCTATTCCTATGGGAACGACGCCTTCCTCAAGGATGCAGTCGAGGCCGGTGTTGACGGCCTCATTCTCGTCGACCTGCCGAGCGAGGAAGACCGGGAGCTCTGTCTTCCGGCCTTGGAGGCCGGCCTCAACTGGATACGCCTCGCGACACCGACCACCGACTCGAAGCGCCTGCCGGACGTCCTGGCGCATGCTTCGGGATTCGTCTACTACGTCTCGATCACCGGCATCACCGGCACCCGCGCGGCAAACAGTCAGACCATCGCGTCCGCGGTCGACCGCTTGCGTCGTCACACGGACCTGCCTGTCGCAGTCGGGTTCGGAATCCGCAACGGCGAACAGGCGGCCGGCGTCGCCCGTATCGCCGACGCGGTGGTTGTCGGCTCGGCGTTCTGCCAGGCCGTGGCCGACGGCCTCGACAACGGCAAGGGGACCGACGCCTCCATCGACAATGCCCTGACGTTGTGCGAATCGATCTCGCACGATGTCCGCAAGGCGCGTGCATGAACTGGCTGTCGAATCTCACCCTGCCGAAGATCCGCGACCTTGTCGGCAGGACACCGAGCGAGGAAACGCTGTGGGACAAGTGCCCGAGCTGTGACCAGATGGTGTTCGGCCGTGATCTCGAGGACTCGCTGAATGTCTGTCCGCGCTGCGGCTACCACATGCGCATCGCGCCACGCGACCGCCTGCAGGACATCCTTGACGAGGACACATGGAGCGATGTTGACCTCCCCGGCGTAGCCACCGATCCGTTGCGCTTTCGAGACAGGAAGCGCTATTCGGACCGGTTGAAGGAAGCCCAGGGGAAGACCGGCCAGCACGAGGCCATCGTCGTCGCCCGCGGCATGATCGACGGCCGGCCTGCCATCGTCGCCGTCTTCAATTTCGACTTCATGGGCGGCTCCATGGGAATGGGATTGGGAGAAGCCATCGTCGAGGCCGCGAGAATCTCCGTCGACGAGAGCCGTGCCCTCGTCATCTTCTCCGCTTCGGGAGGTGCGCGCATGCAGGAAGGCATCCTGTCGCTGATGCAGATGGCGCGCACGACAACCGCGATTGCCCAGGTCAAGGATGCCGGCCTTCCCTACATCAGCGTCCTCACCAATCCGACGACCGGAGGCGTAACCGCCTCCTTTGCCATGCTTGGCGACGTCTCCATCGCCGAGCCCGGCGCCATCATCGGATTCGCCGGGGCACGGGTCATCCGCGAGACCATCAGGGAAGAGCTGCCGGACGGATTCCAGCGCTCGGAGTATCTCCTCGATCACGGCATGCTCGACATGGTGGTGACGCGTTCGAAGATGCGTTCCACCATCGCCATTCTGCTCAGTCACCTCATGCCGGCGACATCCCGGCAGCTTCTGCAGCCGGCGGTGAACGATGCCGAACACCTCCCAGACGGGAAGTGATGTCGTTCTCGAAAGGTTGATGCAGCTTCATCCCAAGCTCATCGACCTTTCACTCGACCGCCTCCACCGACTCCTCGAACACCTGGGCGAGCCGCACCGGTGTCTGCCCCCCGTTGTCCACGTGGCCGGAACCAATGGCAAGGGATCGGTCATCGCCTACATGCGGTCTGCGCTCATGGCCGCCGGACATGCGGTCCACGTCTACACCTCCCCGCATCTCGTGCGCTTCCACGAGAGAATCGAGACAGCCGGTCACCTGATCGAGGAGGATCGGCTCATGGCCCTGCTCGAGGAATGCGAGGTTGCCAACCGCGGCGAGCCGATCACCTTCTTCGAGATCACCACCGCCGCCGCCTACCTGGCATTTGCCCGGGAACAGGCGGACATCCTGCTTCTCGAGACCGGACTCGGCGGCAGGCTCGATGCCACCAATGTCATCGACAAGCCGCTGGTCACGATCATCACGCCGGTGTCACTGGATCATCAGCAGTTTCTCGGCACCACGCTTGCCGCCATCGCGGGCGAGAAGGCGGGGATCATCAAGAGCGGTGTTCCCGTCGTCATCGCTCCCCAGGAAGGCGAAGCCATGGAGGTGCTTCTTGACCGGGCCGGCGCGCTGGGGGCCCCGGCCATCGTGGCGGACCGCGATTTCACCTTTCATGTAGAAACCGGCGGCCGCTTCGAGGTGACATCCCCCGGGGGCAGGCGGACGGTCCTGCCGGCGCCGGCACTGGCCGGCCATCACCAACTCGCCAACGCGGCGACCGCCGTCGTCGCCCTTGGTCTCACCGGCCACCTCGCGCCCGATGACGGGGCCCTCGCGGCAGGCATGCTGCAGGCCCGGTGGCCGGCACGACTGCAGCGCCTGGAATCGGGACGCCTGGTGGACCGGCTGGGCCGCGGGAAGGAACTGTGGCTCGACGGCGGCCACAATCCGGCAGCCGGCGCCGTCCTCGCCGACATGGCGCGCACATGGCATGACCGTCCCCTCGACGTGGTCATCGGCATGATGAACACGAAGGACCCGGCGGGTTTCATCCGTCCGCTCGCTCCCTTCATCCGGCATGCCGTCGCCGTCTCCATTCCGGGCGAAAAGAACACCCTCGACGCCACGGCAACCCGCGCCGTTCTCGAAGCAGAAGGCGTGACAGCAACGGTAGCTCCGGGCATCGAAGACGCCATCTCCTGCCTTTCGGATTCTCCCACAGAGATGTCACGTGTCCTGGTGTGTGGTTCACTCTATCTCGCCGGACGGGTTCTCGGCGCCAACAGCTGACCGGAGGGATCACACGAGGGTGAGGAAGCGATCGTGCTCCAGCGTCGTGACGTTGCCGTTGAAGGTGTGGAACTCCGACCATGCAAGGGCGCTGTAGACCTTCCACCACTCCGGCGTGAAGTAACCGGGCAGAACCTCCGCCTGATCGAAGGAACGAAGCGCATCGACCCAGAGCACCGGCAGGGCGGCCGGGTCAGCGCTGGCGGGCGGACCCGGATCCAGCCTGTTCGAAAGGCCGTGGTTGAGACCGGCAAGGATCGCCGCCAGGACGAGGTAGGGGTTGGCATCGGCACCGGCGGCGCGGTGTTCGATCCTGCGTCCCGAGGCGGCGCCACCGGGAATGCGCAGGGACATGTCCCGGTTGTTGTAGCCCCAGCTTGCCGCCAACGACACCCAGCCCCCAGGGGCCAGGCGCCTGTAGGAGTTGGCGCCAGGCGCCCAGATCGGCATCGCCTCGGCCATCGTGGCCGCGAGACCGGCAACGGCGTGGCGCATGATATCGCTTCCCTCGTCGCTGCCGTCGTCGAAGACATTGCGTCCCTCGTCGTCAAGGAGCGAAATGTGGACGTGCGTGCCGCTGGCGGAGAGACCCCCGAATGGCCGCGCCATGAATGTCGCTGTCATGCCGTGCGACCTGGCGACCGCCTTGACGGCGCGCTTCATCAGAAAGGCGTGATCGCAGGCGGTCAGGGGATCGTCGCCGTAATGAAGATTGATCTCGAACTGTGCCGGCGCGTACTCCATGGTGATGACGTCCGCCGGAATGTTCTGCCTGCGGCATGTCGTCACCATGTCGCCCAGAACCGAACCATAGGCCTCGACGTCATCCATCAGGTAGACCTGGGTCTCGGACGGACGCTGGCTGCTGCCGGGCGGTGGCGCCGGTTGCAGCGTGCCGTCCCTGTCGCGTTCGACCAGGTAGAACTCGAGTTCGAAGGCGACCCTTGCCCGGTACCCCAGAGCGCCGAGAGACGTGGCCATGCGTTGGACGATGTGACGCGGATCGAGCCACCACGGCCGGTCGGCAGCATCGCTCATCGACAGCATGACCTGGACATGATCCGGGCCCAGCCACGGCACCGGGGCCAGGGTTTCGGCAACGGCTTGGCAGGGATAGTCGGGATCGCCGTCGGCGAAACCCACGCCGGTGCTTTCGACATTGTTGCCCTGCATGTCCATCGCGTAGGTGGACCCGGGGAGAACGATTCCCGTCGTCAGGACCTTCTCCATGGCCGATGCGTCCAGGCGCTTGCCACGGGGGATCCCCCACATGTCGGGAATCAGGACGTCAATCCACCGTACATCCGGAAAATCCGAATGTGAGGTCATGGCCCGGCCCTGCCTGCAGCCGACGCCGTCTCACATGGAACTGTCGACCCACTCGAAGAGCCGGCTCTTCGGCAGCGCGCCCACTTTGACGGCGGCCACTTCTCCGGCCTTGAACATCATGATCGTGGGAATGCCGCGCACACCGTAGCGTGACGGTGTGGACGGATTCTCGTCGATGTTGACCTTCACCACCTGGACCTTGTCCTGGTAGCGCTGGGCAAGGTCCTCGAGCGCCGGCGCGATCTGCTTGCACGGACCGCACCACTCGGCCCAGAAGTCGACCAGCACGGGTCCAGGCGCCTGGAGGACGTCCTCCTCGAACGAATCATCGGTGACGTGACGAATGGTCATGGGTGTTCCCTTCCGCGACGTGCGCCGGGTTATGTTTCGTGTTGACGCACCAGTCACCAATCTAGAAGCGCGACGGTGCCCGTCAAGCGGACCGGTCAAACCACCTGTTCATGATTCCTGTCCGGCGCGGCAAGCCAGTCGCCGGCCGCCGCAAGGTTGTCGACGGTATCGACCGTCATCCAGCCGCCGCCCCACACGACACCGCGGAGCCTCCCGCGCCGGGCCGACCGAATATCTCGCCGATCACCGAGTCGCCCCATAGAATCTCCGTCGAGTCCAACACCCAAACGCCGACACGGAGGGCGACCCTACGCTCCAAGTGGGAACTTCACGATCCCAATTGACATGGAGTGGTCACTTGCCGACGCCGCATTACGAGAACATGTCACTGGCAATGATGTCAGCTTGTCGCTGTAGTCCAGCCAGGTCTGCGCGGCGCTCCGATCTCTTTATCGGCGCCACACAGTTCGGCCTTGCCGTGGAAAAGCACCCCCCTCGGATGGCGCAATGGGGCTCGGCGTTCACCGTCCATCCAACCGCACCACCAGAAGAGGGGGTGCACTCCTGGGCTGTCGCCGACAGGACGTCAGACATCAAGAAGTTATTCGTCCAACAGGCTGAGCAGGGCCTTTAGCCTCTCCATGTCTAGGTAGAAGTTGTTGTCGTCACTACTGTAGGAGCCAGCGAATTCTGTCTTTGAAGCGGTGCCACAAATCTGCCTGACCTGACTCTCGTCGACGCCGAAACTGCGCGACAGGTGGTCGAACACGACTGTTACCGCAAGTCCACGATCATCCGAACTCTCGCCAGGGAAAATCGACAGCACAGCTCGACTTCCTCCGTCGAGCGGCTTGTTGAAACTCAACGTGGATTGTGAGCGGAGTTTTTTGGCAAATCGACTGAAACCATGAATTGCCGCGTCCCAGAGTTCACCTACACCGTTTTCTTCGGCCACGTTCCGCAGTTCCTCCTCGCTGGCGGCAGGACGTCGCTTGGTGGCCCGAACCTCTGCACGTCTCTCCACCTCGTCATCGTCCAGGAGCGTTGAACGCGCAACAAACTCTCCTTGCTCCGTGTTGAAGTACGAGAAGGTCACCGCGTTTATGTCCACACCATGCACTCTGGACAGATACTCGACGATCCTCCGCGTTGCGGAGTCGAGTGACGAGGCCACAATGTACATGCGATGCCGTCCGTTTACGGTCTCCGGCACCTCATGGCCGAAATGCTCCGTGAAGGCTTTGTCGAAGTCTTTCTTCAGGAATTTCCGCGCATGACGCTCCACGTCCTCGCGCCCGAAGTCCTGAATGCATGACGCGTAGTCGAGGGTTTGTGCCACCACATTGCGTGGCGTTTTGTGTCGCTTGAGTTCCGCGATCACCAGGTTCGCATTCTCGTCCACAGCCAGCAGGTCGAGTGTTCCTCCGCTCATGCTGATCTGGCGACCGATGACCAACAACTTGTCACTGAGCAAACTGATGTCGTCACACAACCAGTCCTCAAGGCGCTTCTCTTCTTCAAGTTGAACTGACTTGAGTTGCTCGGGTCGATCAGAATCGACCCTCCACACTCTCGCTTCCAGCGTCATGCGCGACTTTCTCCTCAGGATGCAAACTGAAGCTCCAGTGTAATCGAAGGACCTCTGCTCGTCGCTGACCCGAATTCGGGACGCAGCGACACGTTCTGAATTCGGAGCGTTGCTCCGAACCAGAGACGCCGCGGATACGGAGGGGACCTGCAACGACTCCTCGCACTTGATCGTGCAGGAAACTGTTGCAGTGTTACATTGCCGGGAGGGAAGACCAGGCTCCGATCATCCACTGCTGCGACTGATCGGGTGAACTTTTGGCCCTTGATTGGCAAGCCACTCGTTGGCAGCGGCAAGGTTGTCGACGGTATCGACGGTCATCCAGCCGCCGCCCCACACGACGCCGCGGAGCCTCCCGTGCCGGGCTGCCCGGTCCCACAGGAGAGTGAAGGAGAAGGCGCCTTCGGGCGCTCCCTCGAGGAGCCGGGGATGAACAATCTGCAGGCTGGCGTAGACATAGGGCGCGGAGTCGCGCCCGCCCCGGGCGAGAAGACGGTTCCCGTCCGTCATGGCGAAGTCTCCCGCATAGCGGTAGCCACGGGCGCGCTCCCTTTCCACCAGCAGCAACAGGGCATCCGTGTTGTCGCCATCCCATGCTCCGGCCAGGGTCTCCAGGACCGGGTGGCCAGGCGATTCGCGGAGGAAGACATCGCCGTTGGCGACAAGAAAGGGCTCGTCACCGAGGAGTCCAAGGGCGTTCGCCACCCCGCCACCGGTGCCGAGAACGTGCTCCTCGCGCACCACCACCACCGGCGGGTCACGCCGGGCGGCCACCGCTGCCTCGACCTTCCCGGCAAGATGCCAGGCGTTGACCACCACACGTTCGAACCCGGCCAACCTGTCCAGCATGCGGTCAAGCGCGGATCGTCCGGCGACGGGAATGACGGGCTTGGGCATGTGGTCGGTCAGAGGCCGCATGCGCTCGCCGCGCCCGGCGGCAAGGATCATGGCCCGTTTCGGGGCCGTCATGCCACGCCTCGCCGCGCCTGCGGCGGGATCCAGCGGTCGAGCCATGCCGCCAGTGGCGCCAGGTGGTGACAGCCGAGGCTGTCGGTGACCAGCGCCCAGGTCCTCGGCATGAACCTCTGGTAGGCCGTCTTGCCGTCGCGGCCCAGCAGGCGGCTGAAGATGCCGGCGATCTTCAGATTGCGCTGGGCCGTCATGATCGTCGCGGATGTGGCGAAGACCCCGGGATCGATATGCGGCATCAGGCTGAGGTAATGGGCCCTGCACATCTCCACGGTCTCCGGAGAGATCCCCCTCCTGACGTCCTTGAGCAGCGAGACGATGTCGTAGGTCACCGGACCGGCAACCGCATCCTGGAAGTCGAGCTGGCCCACCCGCGCCACACCGTCACGCTCCGGCAGCCACAGGAGGTTGTCGGCGTGGTAGTCCCTGAGGACCACACAAGCGGGCACGCTGCGCGCCAGCGGCAGGAGGTCGCGCCACAGGGACAGGAAATCATCGCGGCCGGCGCGGCTGATCTCGAGACCGGCGAGCGGCATGAACCAGTCGGTCACGAGCGAGACCTCGAAGAGAAAGAGGTCGTCGCTGTAGGGGGGAAGGTCTTCGGGAACCGGTTCCCTGTGGAGCTCAACCAGCGCTTCCACGGCAGCACGATAGAGAAGTCGCTCGTCGGCCCCCTCATCGAGAATGCGGTTGTAGAGATCGTCGCCAAGATCCTCGAGGAGAAGAAAGCCCCTCGTGACATCCCTGGCCAGGATGGCCGGGGCGGAAAGGCCGACAGAGATGAGGTGCCGGGCGATGCGCACGAAGGGCCTGACATCCTCATGATCCGGCGACGCATCCATGAGCACGGCCCGGCCCCTGGGCCCTTCGAGGCGCTCGTAGCGGCGGAAGGAGGCGTCGCCTGGAATCGGCCGGCGCCGCGCAGCGTCCCAGCCGCAGCGTCGCAGGAACTCCCTGATCTCGCTCTCGCGCAAGGCGCTCATGGACAATCCCCAACCAGGTTGTTACCTCCCGTCGCCTTCGGGTAAGCCTTATGGGACCTGTGGACAGGATACCGGCCATGCACACATCGCACGAGACCGACATCGTCATTGTCGGAGCCGGGCCCGTGGGTCTCTTTGAGGTGTTCGAGGCGGGAATGCTCGACATGCAGTGTCATGTGGTTGACACCCTCGATGCCATCGGTGGCCAGTGCACGGCGCTTTATCCGGAAAAGCCGATCTACGACATCCCGGCCCTCACCGTGGTCGAGGCCCGGGACCTGATCGACCGGCTCGAACGCCAGGCCGCCCCCTTCTCGCCGGTCTACCACCTCGATCAGCAGGTTGTCCGTCTCGACGGCGAGGCCGGCGCCTTCACCGTCACCACCTCCGCCGACACGGCCATCACCTGCAAGGCTGTCGTCATAGCCGCCGGGTGTGGCGCTTTCGGACCCAACCGGCCACCGATTGCCGGTATCGAGGCCTTCGAGGAAAAGGGATCCGTCGCCTATCTCGTGACACGCAAGGAAGACCACAGGGGCAAGAACATCGTGATCGCCGGTGGCGGCGATTCCGCCCTCGACTGGGTGCTGGCCCTCAACGGCATCGCCGCACGTATCCAGGTGGTTCACCGCCGCAACCGTTTCCGGGCGGCGCCCGAGACGGTGCGCCGCTTCGAGGCGCTCGTCGAATCCGGCGAAGTCGAACGGGTGGTGCCCTGGCAGCTTCACGGACTCGAGGGCAGCGAGGGACGCCTCGAGAAAGTCGTCGTGGCCGACCTCGACGGCCGCACGAAGAGTCTCGAAGCGGATCTTCTTCTGGCCTTCTACGGTCTCAGGATGGAACTGGGACCCATTGCCGGCTGGGGGCTCAACCTGGAGAGGAACCTCATCAGCGTCGATCCGGCGACATGCGCCACGTCGACTCCGGGCATCCATGCCATCGGTGATATCGTCACCTATCCGGGCAAGCTGAAACTGATTCTCTCCGGTTTCAGCGAAGCCGCCATGGCTGCCCATGACATCCATTCCCTGGTGTGGCCCGACAAGCCGCTTCGCTTCGAGTACTCGACGACGAAAGGCGTGCCCGGTTCCTGAGCCGCACCATCAGTAACGGTAGTCGTCCGTCTTGAAGGGACCGGCCTGATCGACTCCGATGTAGTCCGCCTGAGCTGGTGTGAGGGTCGTCAGATGCGCCCCCACCTTGTCGAGATGGAGCCGTGCCACCTGCTCGTCGAGGTGCCTGGGAAGGACATGCACACCGACCCCGTAGGTGCCGTTGCCGCGCTCGGACCACAATTCGATCTGGGCAAGGACCTGATTGGTGAAGCTGGCGCTCATGACGAAGCTCGGGTGGCCCGTGGCGCAGCCCAGATTGACCAGTCTCCCCTCGGCCAGAAGGATGATCTTCTTGCCGTCGGGAAAGGCAATCTCGTCGACCTGGGGCTTGATGTTGGTCCACCGGAGATTGCGCAGCGACTGAACGTCGATCTCGTTGTCGAAGTGTCCGATGTTGCAGACAATCGCACGGTCCTTCATCGCCCGCATGTGATCCATGGTGATGACGCCGACGTTGCCCGTCGCCGTCACGAAGATGTCCGCCTCCTTCGCGGCTGCGTCCATGGACACGACCTGGAAGCCGTCCATGGCAGCCTGCAGGGCGCAAATGGGATCGACCTCGGTCACCACGACGCGGGCCCCGGCTCCCTGGAGCGACTGGGCCGAGCCCTTTCCGACGCCACCGTAGCCGGCCACCACGGCGACCTTGCCTGCCAGCATGACGTCCGTGGCGCGACGGATGCCGTCCACCAGGCTCTCGCGAGCCCCGTAGACATTGTCGAACTTCGACTTGGTCACCGAACTGTTGACATCGAAAGCCGGCATCGCGAGTTCGCCCGCCGACGCCATCTGGTGGAGGCGGGCAACGCCTGTGGTCGTCTCCTCGCTGACCCCGTGGATGTCTTCGAGCATGCCGGCGTACTTGCCATGCATCACCGCGGTCAGATCGCCGCCATCGTCAAGCAGCATGTTGGGTGTCCAGCCGTCGGGTCCCTCCACCGTGCGGTCAATGCACCACCAGTACTCCTCTTCCGTTTCGCCCTTCCAGGCGAAGACGGGCACTCCGGCTTCTGCCATCGCCGCGGCGGCGTGGTCCTGAGTCGAAAAGACATTGCACGATGACCAGCGGATCTCGGCGCCCAGGTGGCACAACGTCTCGATCAGCACCGCGGTCTGGATGGTCATGTGGAGACACCCGGTGATGCGGGCGCCGTCCAGGGGCCTGGTGTCGCCGTACGACCTGCGCAGCGCCATCAGGCCCGGCATTTCGCCTTCGGCGATGTTGATCTCCTTGCGCCCCCAGGCAGCCTGACCAATGTCGGCCACCCGGTAATCCCTGTCCCTATTCATGACAATGCCATCTCTTCCAGCCGAGCGGGCGCATCGCTTACCAGAGACCTGCGGAGCCGTCCACCGCCTCAGGCGAGCGCGTTGAAGTCATCGAGCAGGCTTGCCACCATGCCGGCGTCGTTCTGTTCCATGATCGCCTCGGTCCGCCGCACCGCCTCGGTGATGTCGAGGCTGCGGATGCGCTGCTTCACCCGCGGCACCCCGGACGAGGCCATGGAAAGTTCGCGGATACCCAGTCCGACGAGAATCGCTGTCATTCTCTCGTCCCCTGCCATTTCGCCGCACACATTGACGCCGATACCGGCGCGTTCGGCGGCAGCGGTGGTGAACTGGATGAGCCGCAACACTGCCGGATGAAGCGGATTGTAGAGGTGGGCCACCTGGTCGTCGCCGCGGTCGATGGCGAGCGTGTACATGGTGAGGTCATTGGTGCCGATCGAGAAAAAGTCGCTGACCCCGGCCAGGGAATCAGCCGCCAGCGCGGCACCGGGAATCTCGATCATGATGCCGACCGGAGGCAACGGGTCGGCAATGGCCACGCCCGCCCTCGTCAGCCGTTCGGCCACCCTGTCCCTTACCTTGCGGACCTGGCGCACTTCCGAGGTCGTCGAGATCATCGGCAGGAGGATGCGCACCCTGCCATGGGCGCCGGCGCGCAGGATGGCGGCGAGCTGGTTCTCCAGGAGATCGCCAAACTTGAGCGACAGGCGAATGGCCCGCAGTCCCATGGCGGGATTGGCGCCGGCGCCAACCGGTTCGCCGAGGGAATAGGGCAGCTTGTCGTTGCCGGCGTCCAGGGTCCGGATGGTCACGGTGCGGCCAGCCATGCGCTCGACGACGTTGGCGAGGTGAACGTACTGTTCGTCCTCGTCGGGAATGGTGTCGCGGTTGAGAAAGAGGTACTCGGTGCGGAAGAGACCTATGCCCTCGGCGCCGTGGTCGAGGGCGGGATCAATTTCACTGGCGAGTTCCACGTTGGCCAGAAGGCCGATGCGGACCTGATCTCGCGAGACCGCAGGGACATCACGCAGGCGGCGGAGCTTGCGGGCCTGCAGGCGGAGTTCGCCGCGGCGTTTCTCGAAAGCCCGCTCGGCGTCGGCATCAGGATTGATGACCACGGTGCCGGTGCCGCCGTCGACTATCACGCGATCACCGCTCGCCACATTTGCGAGCAGTTCTCCGGTGGCGACCACGGCTGGCAAACCAAGGGATCGGGCCAGGATGCCGGTGTGGTCCTGGGCGCCGCCCGACGCCGTCACGAACCCCGCAACACGGCGCGGATCGAGGAGCGCGGTGTCGGCCGGCGTGAGTTCGTCGGCCACCACAACGGTCCCCGGGGCAAGATCGGTGAGGGCGCGGTAGGGGGCGGCCATCAGATTGTGCAACAGGCGTTTGCCGACATCGCGCACGTCCTTGCTGCGTTCGGCGAGATAGCTGTCATTCATGTCCTCGAAGGCCCGGACGATATCGCCGACTTCCTGGGAAACCGCGGCCTCCGCATTGAGGCGCTGGTCGCGGACCCTCTCCTCGACACCCCGGACCAACCGCGATCCTTCCAGCATCCGGCTGTGCGCGACCAGCAGGTACTCGAGTTCCTCGGCAGCGCTTCCGTGCAGTGTCCGCGCCTTCTGGGAGAGGACGGCGAGTTGCTCGCGCCCGCGGGCCACGGCATCGTGGAACCGGTCGATTTCCGCCGCCACCTCGCCCCTTGCGATCTCATGGACCGGCACCTCGAGGGCACCGCTCTCGGCGACATAGGCCGGCCCGATGGCGATGCCCGGTGCAATTCCCAGTCCGGCCAGCTGCAGACCGCCTTTCCTATTCATCAAACCGGTTCCCGACGAGTGTCCCGAGGGCATCGAGAGCAGCCCCGGCATCGTCGCCGCGGGCCTCCACCTCGATGGTCGTGCCAATGGCGGCGGCCAGCATCATGAGGCCCATGATGGACCTGCCGGACACTCTCATGCCGTCCTTTTCCACGTCGACGGTGGCGCTGAAGGAGTCGAGTGCCGCAACAAAGCGCGCCGCCGCCCGGGCATGCAATCCCCGTTCGTTGACAATGGTGAAACAGCGGCGCATCACCGCAGAAGAGGAACCGGCTGTCACGATTCGGTCTTGAGGAGGCTGCTGGCCACGTTGATGTAGCGCCGTGCCGCTTCCTGTGCGGCGGCAACGGCCTCTTCGACCGTGGCGTTCTGGCGGACCGACGCCAATCGGACCAGCATCGGCAGGTTGACGCCGGCGATGACCTCCACCTTTCCGGGGTTCATGACCGAGATTGCGAGATTGGACGGCGTGCCGCCGAACATGTCCGTGAGGATGATGACGCCCGAACCGGTATCGACACCGGCGACCGCCTCGACGATGTCGGCACGGCGCTGCTTCATGTCGTCGTCGGGCCCGATCGAGATCGCCGTCATGTTCTCCTGGTCACCCACGATATGCCTGATGGCGGCGACAAACTCGTCGGCCAGCCGGCCGTGGGTCACAAGAACCACCCCGATCATGCGGCACCTGCCTGATTGCAGCGTGTCACGTCTTCAACTCCCCCCTTGTGCAGGGCCTGTCACCCATGACACGAGAGGCCGCACCTGTGGTGCTAATCAACTGATACAACGCACGTAATTCCTCTCGTTTCTGCAACTGCGGACGGAAGGGCGATGTCCTTCTTCCCCCAATGTCACAGAACACCGGAGGAACGATTATGGCCACACTACACCTCACCCAATACAGGGTCGATACGCTCAAACCAAGGAAGGTCATCCTGGATGTGCGCGATACCGAACTGAAGTGCTTTGGAGCCCGCGGGCACCAGACGCTACTTCATTCACTCTCAGCACGAAGGCCAGCGAATCTGGAAGACCATCGACGACGACGGCGGCAAACCGCTTTGCGCCGATACTCTCCGTCATCATGCCGAAGGCCGAATCCTGGGGCTGCAGGGGCTTGACAGGCGTCGCCATGGAGAGCCATATCGCCGGGTATCCGGCGAACTGGAGGAGGCTGCATCATCGCTCCGACGCGCAGGGATGTGTTGCGGCTTGGCGCCGCCGCCGCGGCGTCGCTGGTTCCTGTCGGTCTGGCCGGGGCTTCGAACGGCGTTGAGCAGGCGGTCGCCGAATTCACGGGAGGGGCGACGACCCAGAAAGGCGGCGTGTTTCTCGAGGCGCCGGAGATTGCCGACAACGGCGGCTCCGTGCCGGTTCGGATCGCTGCCGAGGGTGCCAGGCGCATCGCCCTGTTCGCCGACGGCAACCCGAATCCCGGCGTCGCCGTTTTCACATTCGGAAGGCTGGTGCCGCCCGCGGCCACGATCCGCATCCGGTTGGCCGGGAGTCAGAAGGTGATCGCCGTGGCGGAGATGGCGGACGGCACATTTCGCCAAGCCTCCCAGGCGATCGCGGTGACGGTCGGCGGCTGCGCGTGAGGAACGGGCGATGGCGGAACCCAAGCCGCGCGTGAGGCTACCGAAGTCGGTGGTGGCGGGAGTCCCCTTCACGGTCAAGGCCCGGATTACCCATCCGATGCATACGGGGCTACGCCATGGCAGCGACGGAGAGCTCGTGCCCCGCCAGATCATCAATCGCTTCGCGGTTCACTACAACGGCGAGGTGGCGCTTTCCGTCGATCTGCAACCGGCGGTGTCGGCCGATCCCTACATTCAGTTCGAAATGTCCGTTCCGGAGTCGGGCCTTCTGGAGTTCGGTTGGATCGATGACGACGGCTCGATCTACAGCATTCGCAAAGAGATTGACGTCGGTTAGGACCACCGTGCGACGTCGGTCCCGGACCACCGGTCTTGCGGCATTCGCCACATTCAGGCTGCTTGTCGTGACACTGCTGGTCTTTCCCCCGGCCCTCGATGCATGGAGCGCCGACGCCGAACGCGGCAAGGCGCTCTTCCTTGAATGCAAGCGCTGCCACCAGGTGGGTCAAGGCGCGAAACACCGGATCGGCCCGGAGCTCAATGATGTCTTCGGCCGTGCGGCCGGTTGGCTCGCGGATTTTCGCTACTCCGCGGCGATGAAGGCTGCGGGGGCAGGCGGCCTGGTCTGGACCGAGGCGACGCTTGACGCCTTTCTGTCGGACCCGACCGCTCTCGTGCCCGGTTCGCGCATGAGTTTCCGAGGCATGGCGGAAGCCGGCGACAGGGCAGACCTGCTGGCATGGCTGCGCGGCTTTTCCAGTTCCCGCGCCGATCTTCCGCTGGCGGAGCCGACCGCCACGCCCGAGGAATACGGCCTCGACCCGCAGATCCTCACCGTCCGGGGAGACCCCGAGTACGGGGCCTATCTCGCAGGCGAATGCACCACCTGCCACCGGACGGACGGTTCCGACCAGGGCATCCCTTCGATAACGGGATGGCCATTCGACGACTTCGTGATAGCCTTGCACGCCTACAAGCGGGGAAAGCGGGTGCATCCGGCCATGCAGCTCGTGGCCGGGCGTCTGTCGGACGAGGAAATCGCCGCTCTCGCCGCGTATTTTCGCGATGCGGAAGACGATCCGTGAACCGGAGGGAACACGACATGAACCTGAGAAATGAAAACAGCGGCCTGAGCCGGCGCCGCTTCCTTGCATCCACGGCCGCGGCGACAACGGCGCTGTCGGCACCGGCGATACTCGCACAGGGCCGTCCACGTGTCGTGGTCGTGGGCGGCGGCGCGGGCGGCGCGACGGCGGCGCGCTACATTGCCAAGGACTCGGAAGGCGCCTTGGATGTGACGCTCGTGGAACCGAGCCGCGCGTACTACTCCTGCTTCTTCTCGAACCTCTACCTGGGCGGCTTTCGCGACTTCGCCTCGATCGGGCACAGCTATGGCGCACTGGCCGCAAGGCATGGGATCAACGTCGTCCACGACTGGGCGGTCTCCGTCGACCGCGACGAGCAGAGCGTGGAGCTCGCGGGCGGGGCCAGCCTAGACTACGACCGCCTCATCCTGTCGCCGGGTATCGACTTCCGGCCGGGGTCCGTCCCGGGGTGGGACCTGTCGCAGCAGAACCGCATGCCGCACGCTTACAAGGCCGGCTCGCAGACCCAGCTTCTCAAGGCGCAGATCGAGGCCATGCCGCAGGGCGGCACCTATTGCATGGTCGCGCCGCCGAACCCGTTCCGCTGCCCACCGGGACCCTATGAACGGATTTCCATGGTGGCCCATGTTCTGAAACAGGCCAATCCGACGGCGAAAATCCTGATCGTCGATCCCAAGGAGAAGTTCTCCAAGCAGGGCCTGTTCGAGGACGGCTGGCAGCGCCACTATCCCGGCATGATCGAGCGCATCGGCCCTGATTTCGGCGGCGACATGGTCGAGGTGCGTCCCGCGACCATGGAGGTGGTGGTGGACGGCGAGGCAATGACGGTGGATGTCTGCAACGTCATTCCCGCGCAGCAGGCGGGGCGCATCGCGGCATTGGCGGGGCTCACCGACGAGTCCGGCTGGGCGCCGGTGGTACCGCACACCATGGAAAGCCGGGCGGACGCCAACATTCATGTGCTGGGGGACGCCTCGCTGCAGGGCGACATGCCGAAGTCGGGGTTCTCGGCCAACAGCCAGGCGAAGGTGTGCGCCATGGCGGTGCGCGGGGCGCTTACCGGATCGACGGTGTTTCCGGCGCGCTTCTCGAACACCTGCTGGTCGCTCATCGGCACCGATGACGGCGTCAAGGTCGGGGCCTCCTACGAAGGGACCGACGAGAAGATCGCCAAGACCGACGGCTTCATATCCCAGACCGGGGAAAGCGAGGAGACACGCAAGGCGACCTATGAGGAGTCGCTCGGCTGGTACGACGCCATCACCGGGGACATGTTCGGGTAGAACGGATCGCCTGCGAACCGCTCCGGGCGCCGGCTGTCCCGCGCTACCGTTCGTCGAGCATCGCCCAGACGGCTTTCGCCGAGACCGCCATGGCGGCCAACGCCAGCAGGGCGGCAAGGCTCGCGGTCGAGACGCCGGAAAGACCGGCGCCGACCGTGCAGCCGCCCGCCAGCACGCCGCCGACCCCCATCATCACGGCGCCGGCGAGGTAGCGGCCGGTCTGCCCCGGCCCTTCCAGGCTCAGCCAGCGGAAGTCGCCGCACGTCAGCGCCGCGATCAGGCTTCCGCCAACGACGCCCGCAGCCAGGCCGGTGCCGAAGCCGGCCGGAATGGCCGTTGCCGCCACGGTCCAGAACAGCGTGTCGGCCATCGGTCCGGTGAAACCCAGCGACTGCAGGGGAATCGGGTCGAAATCGTCCTGCAGAAGGAACCCCGTGCCGGCCCAGCCGAGTGGAACCAGCAGCCCGATCGCACCTCCCATGGCCAGGCGAGAGATCGGCGCGCCGGAGCGGAGCGCGAAGAGCGCTGCGGCGGCCGCCAGGGCCAGCGGCCAGACTTCTCCGCCGGGCAGCACTGTGAGTGCGGCCGCATCTCCGCCGGGAACGGTTGCCGCGCCGAGCGCCTCGCGCACCGGCGCCAGCACACCCTTCATCGTCGCATGGGCCGTGACGGCAAAGACGAGCAGGACGAACAGGGCGCGAAGATTGCCGGTGCCGATCAGCACCGTCAGGCGCGAAACGCAGCCGCCGGCCAGCACCATGCCGGCCCCGAACAACGCACCGCCCGTCAGCGCGGAAGCGACCGGCAGGTCGGACGCGAGAAACCGGTGCGCCTCGAACGAAATCAGGCCGACGGCAACCGCCAGCCGGGTTCCGGCGATCGCACACGCCAGCGCCATCGTCCAAACGCCCAGCGCCGGCAGGCAGTCGCGCCACTTTCCGGCCAGGCTGCGGCGCAGGCACAAGGCGCTGCGCTGCGCTAGCGCGCCATAGGCGCCGCCGAGCACAATGCCCAGCAGCACAGAGGCCGTGAGCGGCGTCAGTTCCCCCAGCCCCAGTTCCTCGAACATGACAGACAGTCTCCTTCCGGCCGCATCGTCGCGCCCATGCCACTTTCGCGCTTCGTGCAAGGCGGCACAACTCGCCCTCGCGAAAGCGACGCCGTCGCCAATGGCCCCGAGGATCGGAGGTCTCTCCGCCGGGCGGCGAAAGCCTTCAGCCTGCGGTTGCGGATGTCCTGCATCGAGACGCCACGATCGTGGGAAAACCCAGGCCCCAGCTCGTGGCGACGGCGATGACTATCGGCATCTCCGCGTTCTTGAGGCCCTGCATTCAGCAGCCAAGACCACCGTCGATGGACACCGTGCCCTGGAGCGCCTTCACCGCCAGCATCACCTTGGCCACGGCGGAGGCTTCGGTTGCACGAAGTCGGCAGGCCGGCAGCGGATGCCCGATAATCACTGTCTGGCTGGGCGAGGGAAACCTGGCCACGGTATCGCAGAGTTCGATGACCAGGTGGAGAGCCCAGGACGGATGGTGGTCGAGCCTGGCAATGCCCAGTCCCCGCACTTCGATCATGCCCGCCAGAGATTCCGGCGCCCGGGCCATCAGGCGTCCGTCCCGCATGCTGACCTCGACCTGGTCGTCAGCCACCAGCCGCGCCTCGCGTTCGCTGATCAGACGAAGGGCAAGATCGCTCTTGCCGCTTCCCGGTGGACCGCGCAACAGGATACCGGCACCGTCGATCTCGACTGAGGTGCCGTGAATCAGCACGACGGTTCAGTCCGGATGGCCCGTCTCCTCTTCGGTCAGGAGGGCATAGATGGCCTCCTGACTGTCAGCACCCCGGAGTTTCTGGCAGATGTCGTGGTTGCGAAGCAGACGCGACACCCTCGCGAGGGCCTTGAGGTGGTCCGCACCGGCATCTTCCGGGGCCAGCAGCAGGAACACGAGATCGACCGGCTGCTCATCCACGGAATCGAAGTCGATCGGCGAGGTCGCCCGCGCGAAGACACCATGGAGGCCCGGCAGTCCGGGCAGCTTGGCATGGGGAATGGCGATGCCCAGCCCCACACCCGTCGAGCCCAGTCTTTCACGTTCGAGAAGGGCGTCGAAGATGACCCGCTCGTCGGTGCCGGCGACACGCGATGCGTGGCGCGCCAATTCCTGGAGTACCTGCTTCTTGCTGGCCGACCGCAGGCGCGGGACCACACAATCAGGCGTCACCAGCGAGGAGATCTCCATCCCGTCACCCGATCCGGCTCGGCACGGCGTTGGCCATGTCAGTGATGTTCGCGCAGTTTCCGCTTGTTGCGCCGGAGCTGCTTTGCGACATGTTCCATAGCCTCGCCGAACGCGGCAGACGCCGTCTGCGCATCGCCCTGCCCCTCGGCATTGATGTCGTGTCCGACATGGACAGAGATGTGCACCCGGTGAGACAGCGCCTCGCGCGAGAATGTCACGTGAGCGCTCTTCGAATCGGCAAAGTACTTGTCGATGGCGCTGCCGAGAGCCTGCTCCACATGATGGCGCAACGCTTCACTGATGTCTGTCTGATGACCTGTGATGGAAATCTTCATTGATGATCCGCTCATCGTCACCGGGGACCACTACCAACATACCCGGTCGCGGACATGGACCTCGCCCGCGTTTCGTGGTCCGGAATATAGGGATTGTCTGCCCGTCCGACAAGGGGACCCTCCCACGCCAGCCTGGTCATGGCGACACGGACCGCGGCTTGCCCTGCTGTCCAACCCGGAATCCCGGACCCTGATCGATGCGATCATGTGTTGACTGTCGTTGCGGTCACGTTCGAAATCCGGAGGCCCGCAACGGGAGCGGGCTTCGGAGGCTCAAGCAACAGTTCTCCCCTGCGGTTCAGAGCCTCCGGCAGGGTGCGCTTCGACGGCCTCGATGAAAGCGCGGCCGTCGGCGACCCCGATCAAGCCACCAAAGGTCGCTCCGGGAGCGGTTGGATCCCGGTCGCTTCAGTGATCCTTGGGCAGGTATCGCGTGGCCAGCCAGCCGCCGTCGACGACAATGACCTGGCCGTTGATGTAGCGGGCGTCGTCGCTCAGGAGAAAGGCCACAACGCCCGCGACGTCGTCGGGGCTTCCGACGCCCATGGGCGTGTTGCGGATCATGGCCTGCCGGTACCATGCGTCCGTCCGGATGTTCCGCGCCGTCATCGGCGTGTCGATCACCCCGGGGGCGATGGCGTTGATGTTGATGCCGGCGGCGGCGTGGTCGGCGGCCATCTGGCGCGTGAGTTGGGCGACCGCGCCCTTGGCGGCGGCATAGGCGGCGGAGCCGGGGAAGCCGACGAGACCGAAGACGGAGGCGATCTGGACGATCCTGCCGCCGGGCCGCGGCAGGCGCCCGAGCGCGGCACGCGACAAGCGAAAGACCGAACCGAGGTTCACGTCGAGGACGCCGTCCCAGTCCGCATCGCCCGCTTCGGCCACACCGCCGCCCCGGCCGCCGATGCCGGCATTGTTGACGAGATGGTCGAGCCTGCCGTAGGCGTCGAGGGCCGCCTTCACGATGCGCTCTGGCTGGGCGCGGTCGGCGACATCGGCGACGAGCGTGCGCAAAGCCTGCCCGCCGGCCATGGCGGCGGTCTCGCAAAGCTCCCGCTCCTTGACGTCGACGGCAAGGACCGAGGCGCCTTCGGACGCCAGGCGCAACACCGTCGCCCGCCCGATGCCGCCCGCCGCCCCGGTGACGATCACGGACCTGCCGGCGAATCGCCCGCCACTCAAGGGGACTTGCCTTCCTGGGTGGCCCGGGCGTCGGCGATGGGTTCGGCCATGGTTCCTCCCGTATGCCCTCGGCCCCAAGTGCCCGTCAGGCCGCCGTCGCCGTCTCGTCCCACGCCTCGGCCTCGCTGACGGCGATCGGGATGCGGCGCAGGGTGCGGCGGGCGCGCGCGTCGAAGTCGGTGCGGGCGTGTTGCAGCGTGATGTTGTTCCAGACGATCAAGTCGCCCGGCCGCCAGGCGTGGCGATAACCGACGGCGGGATCAGCGATGTAGGCCACCAGCTCCTCGATCAGCGCGCCGGTGTCGGCGTTGCCCAGGCCGTCAACGGCCGCGGTTGTGTGGGCGTGCATGAAGAGCACTGTGCGGCCCGCACTGTCTTCTATGGTCAGCGGATGCCAGCAGCGCGGCGCATCGGGCGCGGCGTCGCGCTCGAGGACGCGGCGGTTGTAGTCGCCGCTGTAGTCGAAGAGCTGGAGCGACCGGCGGCCCGCAATACGTTGCCTCAGCTCGTCGGGAAGGTTGGAGTAGGCCGCCGCCGCGTTGGCAAACAGCGTGTCGCCGCCCGACGGCGGAATCTCGATGGCGTAAAGACAAATGGCCCTGAGTGGATGACGGAAGAAGGTATGGTCCGAATGGAAGCGCAGGACGCCTGAGCCCAGGATGCCGCCCTCGCGCACGTTGGAGACGTGGCTGAAATCGCGGCCCTTCATGTAAGCGCCGCGGTGCGAGACGGGACCGAACAGCGTCGCGAACCGTATCTGGGCGTCCACGTCGATTTCCTGGCCGCGCAACAGCAGCAGATGGTGCTCCCGGAACGCATTGCGCAAGGCAGCCGCCGTCCCGCCGTCGATCGGCCAGGCGGGGTTGACGCCGGCGACCTCGACGCCAAGGGCCGGTGACAGCGGGGACAGGGTCAGCGACATCGGGCCTCCCGGCGTGGCGAAGGGCGGACGCCACATCTATGGTAACGGTCCGCCGGGCGGATGGACAGGAAAGACGACGACCATGACACAACGGATGCCGGGCGACCCTCGAGCGAGGCGTTCTGCAGATCCGCCTGGACCCGACGGAGAAGAACAACACGCTGACGCCGCGGCCGGGCGCGACGGCGGTTTCGACGCCAACCGTTTCCTGCTGGCGACCGCGATCATTGATGATCCCGATGATCACGGCAATCGATAGCATGGCCATCGGCGTGGGAACCGGATCTTCGCCGATGGCGAGCAGGAGGCCGGGTGCCTGGCGGTCGTCCGCCATATGGCCAAAACGCCCTGCGTGCGGCCAATGCGCTCGTGCGCCGGAGCTGTCCCGACATCGCCGGGGCCATCGGGACTGCATTGCGGTCCACGGACGCCGCTCAGCTTACCCCGCTCTTTCGCGACTGTTCAGAAAGGCGTCAAGCAACTCGTCGGGTGTCGAAAACCCTCTTACTTCTCTCTGCACAAATTCTTCCAACGGCATTCCAAGAGTGTTCACATCGATGTTACCGTCCCGCATCGGCAGACTATCGATCACCTCCGAGAGCTTTCCTAGTTGCCTCTCCCGACCAAACTGCAAGAAATCCGACATGGTTTCCTGCTTATTCTGCCGAATCAAGGGTACGAACCTTTTGTGGTTGATTGCATCCCTTGAACGTACAATTCCTGCCTCTTCGTCGAAATAATCAGTGGCGGCGTATTTCTGCAACGTCACCTGTGGTGCAATGTGCAGAAAGGAATTGGGTGCGTCTGTGACACTCGGATCGACAATCTCCAATCGCCGGTCGCGGTCGAATTCCGGCCAGTCCCGCATTATCCGGTTGATGTGCTCGTCTGAGAATCCGTACCCGATACATACAAGCCTGCTGACGTAATTGATGTATGATCGGAAATGTTGAAGCAATTGCGTTGGCAGAACCTGAGTGTGTCGCGAACTGAACTTGAAAGCGCCCGCCAACAGCGATCGACGAAAAAATTGCAATTCGCCCGCTCGATCGGCATATGCAATCTCATTCGTGGCTCGAATTGGTACATTGGGCCGATAAACGAGCTCTTGGTTGGCTGACCGCAGTGCTTCGAGCGGTCCATCGATGTTGTCTTCCACTGGCGAGAGTTTCAGAAGGTCCTTGCCATCTCGAAAGGCGAAGATATCGAGCGCGCCATGGATCTTTAGAAGATTGACGCCACGCGCACCGTGCGTGAAAAATGGCATTCCCGATGATTCGAGGTGCTGACCGGGGAGCACTTCCGCCCTCAGCTCGCCTATGATCCTACCCTGGCTGTCTCTTCTGGGGAGGTGTACGACTTCTCTGGCAAAGCCAGAATTCAAGGGTATCCCGTGCTTGTGGCACAAACATTCGACAATGACATCGTGGTTCAGCGAAAAGACCCAGAGAGGCCTATTGGAGTCCGCAAAGGCAGATATGCCATCGTAGTATGCGCTATTCCGCTTAATAAAATCGACATTGTTTATGTGCCGCCAATAGAGAAGATGGTACACGAGGTCCACCAGCCAAGAATACAGGCCATGATATTCCTGCGAGTCCGGCGACGAACGAGTGAATTGAACTTCAAGATATCCGAGCAAGCTCTCATAGAGTTGATCCGGTCTTTCAAGAACGGAAATGAAGTCATCGAGCACTCGATCCTGATAGCCGCCTCCTAGAGAACGCCAGTTTACATTGAGCGCCCGAAGTTTCTCCGGTGTCAGCCAATTGCAGATTTCCTCGGTTAATCCCGGGACGAGCGGCATGCCAATTTCGTAGGACGCCCCTGCACCAAGAAACAGTCCTGTGAGCTTTTGGGTGTGTGCGTTCATGCTCAGGCCAATAGTTGAACCGTAACCTCAACACCTAGTGCCGCGTCGGGCGCAACGCTCTTGGACCGCATATCGAGACGCGGTCCCCGCTGTCCGCCCGTTGTTTACGGCTCCGAGCCGAAAGGGGACCGAGGTGCTCGTAGAGGTAGCACGGAATCCGTCTCTTCGGGATTCCAGGCGGCTCGCTCCTTGGACCGTCCCGGACCGCTGCGGCCGGTTTGGTGGCGTCCGCAGAAATCGATCCACAACGCGGGAGCCGTTCAGGTCAGATTACCTCCATTCGCTCGCACGACTTCCAACAGTCTCCGAAACCGATGGTCATGTTCGAGGTCTGGCCAGGCGGTCCGAATCCACGAGCCCCCTCCGCGTCCTCGCCATGCACATGCCCCGCTTCGCCGAGAGGAGACAACCAGCCTTGAGTGGGAAGGAGGTCGGGTGTGTGCGGAGGCAGTTCCAGCCCCAGTTCCGTAGACGACCGCCCCGAACATCCACATTGCCCAGGATAATCCAGAAGGTAGCAACGCATATTGTAAGGATCCTCGACGGAAATCTGATTGCGGCGCAGACACAAGGCGGCTGTGCGCTGGCCTGAATGCCGACTTCGCCAGACAGTCGGGGCCGCCGCTTGATTGGCTGAATCGGTCTTGCTGTTACACTTGTTTCTGATATTTTCGATATTACGCTTGAGTACAGGCCGGCGAGCAGCGGTCGAGGACCTAGGCCATCGCGGGAGAGGAAGATCAGGATGAGCAACGCTACCGGGGCGGTGGACCTCGGACACCGTCTTCCGACGCAGGAAGAGATGGCTTGCGCTGCGCAAGCCGTAGCAGCACTTGCCAACGCACGTGGCGGAAACGGCGTCCTCGCCATTCATCGTGAGGACGGCCAGTCCGTTCGCCTAGCACCGGCGATCGCCGACCTTGTGATCGATCTTCTGGGCGGTGTCGCGTCAGGCCAAACGGTCTCGCTGGTTCCCGCCGGCGCGGTGTTGACCACGCAGCAAGCTGCCCACATTCTGGGCGTCTCGCGCCCCCACCTCAGCAAGCTGCTCAAGACGGGCAAGATCCCGTTCGTCTCGGTCGGTTCGCACCGCCGCGTCATGCACGCCGATCTGATGGCCTACATCGACCGTCGAGACGTCACGCGCCGTGCAGCGCTCGACGATCTTGCCCGTCTCGGCCAGGAGTTCGATGCGTCTTGACGCAGCTCGCCGACCCTCGTGTCGCCCTGCTGGATGCCAACATCCTGTTTCCCTTCCGCAAAAGGGACATTCTCTTGCGCTTCCACCACGCCGGATTGTTCCGCGCGCGATGGACCGAACGGATTCTCGAAGAGTGGACCCAGAGCCTCCTCGAGCGGAAGCCGCATCTCGCACCAAGTGTCCGCTCCCAGCGTCGTGCCATGCGCGAGCATTTTCCTGAGGCGGTGGTCACCGGATTCGAGCCTTTGATCGGGACGCTCGACCTTCCCGATGCCCACGACCGCCACGTCCTGGCGGCGGCGATCCGCTGCGGCGCACGGTATGTCGTCACCGACAACCTGGCCGACTTTCCGGCCGAGGTCCTCGAACGCTTCGACATCGAAGCGATCGACGCCGACGGGTTCTTGTCCCGGACGTTCGATCTCTATCCCTCCGAAGCGCTTGAAGTGCTGCGCGTCCTTCGGGAGGCGTACAGCAATCCGCCCTTCACACCGTCGGAGTTCGTTCGCGACCTGACGGCGAAGGGGCTTCCCCGGCTCGCCGCGCAGACTCGGGAGCGCCAGGACGAGCTTGAGGAGAAAGCGCCGCACCGCCGGTGATTGCGTTGTCTCCGCTCGCATCCATCAAGTGCAATACTGGCACCTACGCTCCGTCTTCCCCAGGTGCTCAAGCACTTCCCGAGCGAATACACTCGACGTCACGACCGGGGCACGTCCTCCTTCAAGTGGTTGCGGGGGTAGGATTTGAACCTGCAACCTTCAGGTTATGAGACTCGTGTTTATGTTGCGGCCATACGCGGCCAGACCGGACAGTAGAGCGGACTAAACAGCTATATTTCAATATGTTAGAATAGGTTCTCCCGGCCCTCAAAAGGGCCAAACGCGTCCACGCGCGGCCACCGAGTTCTTTTCTGGTGTTGACTGTGGTGTTGACCGTAAACCTGACGGTCGCTCATGTCCTCCCATGGACACCAGCACCGGAAAACGCACCGCGAGGGTGCGCGCGAACCTCACCAAGCGGACCGTCGATGCCCTGAAGCCGGGCGAGAAGTCGTGGATCGCGTGGGACGCGAAGCTCACGGGTTTCGGCGTCCGCATCCATCCGTCCGGGACCAAGGCCTTCATCGTCAACTACCGGAGCGGCGACGGCGGCAGGAAGGCGCTCAACAAGCGCGTCGTGATCGGCCGCTACGGGCCGGTCACCGCCGACCAGGCGCGGCGGAAGGCGCAGGAGCTCCTCGGCAAGATTGCCGGCGGAGACGATCCGGCCGGAGACCGCGCCGAGGCCCGGGGCATGCCAACGCTCGCTGATACCTTCGAGCAGTACATGGCGGCGAACCCCAACCGCTCGAAGCGGACCAACGAGCTCTACCGCTACGAGGCCAACCGGTATCTCGGCGACTGGCTCCCCCGCCCGCTCGACGCCATCGGGCGCGCGGACGTCGAGGCCCGGTTCAACGGCATCACGGCCGACCACGGCTGGTCGGCCGCAAACCGGGCGATGTCCCTGTTGCGCTCGATCTACCGCCGGCCCTGCGTCGACCATGACGGGCTGCGCAACCCGGTCGATCTGTGGCTTGCCGGCGGCGGCAAGTTCCATCGCAAGGCGCGGCGGAAGATTTCGGCGCCGGCGGAGGTGCTGCCGTGCTGGCGTGCTGGCATCGAGGCCGAAGTCAACAACCCGGCGTTCCGCGACGCCCTCTGGTTCGGTCTCTACACCGGCATGCGCCGGGACGAGGTGCTGACGCTCCGATGGGAGCGGGTCGACATGGACGCGCTCACCTTCCGAGTCGAGGAGACCAAGACCGGCGTGCCCCTGGAGCTACCGATTACCGATCAGCTCGCGGCTATTCTCGAACGCCGCCGGACCGCGGCCGCGGATCTGCCCGAGGGTGCCCGCGAGTGGGTGTTCCCGTCGCCCACCAGCGTGACCGGCCATGTCCAGGACCCGCACCACCTCTACGCCCGCATCGGCAAGGCCGGCGGGGCCAAGTTCTGGTTCCACGGCCTGCGCAATTCCTTCATCACCGTTGCCGAGCACGAGCTGATGCTGCCCCCGTCGCTCACCAAGCGGCTGGTCAACCACGCCCGGCCCAACGACGTGACCCAGGGATACGCCGCCGACTGGACCATCGCCCAGCTTCGCGAGCCCGCGCAGAAGATCGCAGATCGTATCCAGGCGTTGATGTGCGAGACCCAGGCGCCGTAGCCGTCGCAGGTGCCTGCCCGCTGCGGGCCGTCTGAACACGCGCAATTTCCACCGGCTTCATCGCGACGTTATTCGCGCCGCGGCCCGGGAGGGCATTGCGCAGTGAACCGACAAATCAGTAACGGCATCGTTGCACACTAACATTGATAGTGTTAGCATGCATCGACACGTTAGTAACCAACCGCGGAATGCTGGCAATGCCTGTCGCCGCCGCGCTCCAGCGCTATCTCGAGGATACTCTTCACGAACCCGCAAGGGTCGCTGCGCTCGACGGCGCGGCCGGCCTCCCCTCGTTTCTTTCTCGGATGTACAACCTTCTTGAAGGCCACGTAGCTGGAAGGCGGTGCATCTTCCTCGCGACCGTCGATAACGCCGCCACACCGTCCGACATCGCCAAGCATGTCGCCCTGGTCCGCCCCGCCGTTGACGCGATCGTCGTCTTCGTCGCTCCCTGGCTGAGCGCGCACAACCGCTCGCGCCTCATCGGACAAGGGGTTCCGTTCGTCGTGCCCGGCAAGCAGCTCTACATCCCCGACCTCGCGATGGACTTGCGCGAACGCTTCCGCACGCCGAAGCCACGTCGCGCAGCCGGCCTCTCGCCGGCGGCTCAAGCGGTATTGTTCCATCGCCTCCTGCGCCTCGACGAGACCGCGACAGCCCCATCCCTCGTAGCGGCACAGCTGCACTACTCGGCCATGTCGATCGGCCGCGCGTTCGACGATCTGGTCGGTGCCGGGCTGGCCCATACCGAAAGACACGGCAAGGAGCGGCATATCCGGTTCCAGGCCGAGGGCAGGCAACTGTTCGATGCCGCGCACGACCTGCTCCGCAGCCCTGTGCGCACCGTGAAGTTCATTCGAGACGCTTACCCCCCTCCGCCTTTGAAACACGCAGGCGACAGCGCGCTCGCTGATCTCACAGACCTGTCCCCGCCGCCGCTGCCGGCTTTCGCGGTCGCAGCCAAAGATTGGAAAATTGTCGCCCGGACCCATGAGCTGGTGGAAACCGACGGGGATCGAGCTTCCCATATCGTGGAAACCTGGTCATATGACCCCGCCGCCTTGTCTACCGCGCATATCGTGGATCCGCTGTCGCTCTACGCGCAGTTCCGCGATCACCGCGATGAACGCGTTTCCATGGCGGTGGAACGCCTGTTGGACGGAATGCCGTGGTAACCGGAATCGACAAGTTTCGAGAACACTTCGCGGCCCACGAGGGCCAGTACGCCATCATCGGCGGTACCGCTTGCGATCTGCTGTTCGACGCGGCGGGTCTCGATTTCAGGGCGACCAGGGACATCGACATGGTGCTCTGCGTCGAAGTGGTGGACGCCGATTTCGGAAGAGCCCTCCAGGCGTTCCTCGACGCAGGCGGATATCAAGCCCGCGAACGCAGCGACGGGCGAAGGGAATTCTACCGATTCCACCGTCCGACCGACCGGAGCTTCCCCTTCATGATCGAGCTCTTTGCGCGGCGCCCCGTGAACCTCGACCTGCCCGAAGGCGCGATCTACACGCGGGTACCGGTAGACCAGGACATCGTCAGCCTTTCGGCAATCCTGCTGGACGATGCCTGTTTTGAGGCGCTTCAGGCCGCAGAGCGCCAGGTCGAAGGCGTCACGATCATCGACGAGACCCTGCTCATACCGTTCAAGGCCCGCGCAGTTCTTGACCTCCCCGCTCGGTCCGAGGAAGGTGCGAACGTCAACCGAAAGGACATCAGGAAGCATCGCAATGACGTTTTCCGGCTGGCGCAGCTTCTGCCCGAGGATGCACAAGTCGCACTGCCGGAACCCGTCCGTCGAGACCTTCGCGCTTTCGTCAACCTGGCTCACGCCGACCCAACTCTCGATCCCAGGGCATTTGACGTTCCCTTCACCCGGGACGAGGCGGCCGATCTTCTCTCCACCGTCTATCAGCTCCCATAGAAGCATGTGACCCGCTCGCTGCCTACGATTCCATCCCAATTGCCCCGGAGCCTCGTTCGCCCGGCAATACCCGCCAGGACGCCCGTTCACCCACAAAGCACTCCACGAGGGCGCGACGCACGTTCGGCTCTCGTCACGCACCCGGAAACCCGCGCCCGAGTCGGTCTGATTGATGACTCACTGTCACAGAACTCCGCCGATACGCGACAAAGTTGCGGAATCTCACGATGGTAGCCACCGATTCTCAGTGCGCCTTTCCACGGCGCACTGAGCAAGTCGGGCTAGTGTTCTGTATCGTTAATTGATTGACAGTAACGTTGTATGGTTTCGAGGATCTGGTCTGCGCTCTTGGTCCAGATGAAGGGCCTGGGCTGCTCGTTGTAGACGTCGAGATATTCCTTGATGGCGGTTTCGAGGGCCTGGGTGCTGGTCCAGGACCCGCGGCGGATCTGCTGGCGCGTGATCTCGGCGAACCAGCGTTCGACCTGGTTGAGCCATGAGGCGCTGGTGGGTGTGAAGTGGAGGTGGAAGCGTTGGCGGCGGGCCAGCCAGTTGTGGATCAGTGCGGTCTTGTGTGTGCCGTAGTTGTCGAGCACGAGGTGAACATCGAGATCCCGGGGCACAGCCTTGTCGATGACGCTGAGGAACTTGCGGAACTCGACGGCGCGATGCCGGCGGTAGCAGCGGCCGATCACCTCGCCCGTGGCGATGTCGAGGGCGGCGAAGAGCGACGTGGTGCCGTGGCGCCGATAGTCGTGGGTCTGGCGCTCCGGCAGGCCCGGACGCAGGGGCAGGATCGGCTGTGTGCGCTCGAGGGCCTGGATCTGGGACTTCTCGTCGACGCACAGGACGACCGCCCGTTCGGGTGGCGCCATGTAGAGACCGACGATGTCGCGGACCTTCTCGATGAACAGGGGGTCGCGCGACAGCTTGAAGGTCTCGTGACGATGGGGCTGCAGGGCAAAGGCCCGCCAGATGCGGCTCACCGCCATCGGGCTCAGCCCGACGGCCCGGCCCATGGAGCGCGTGCTCCAGTGCGTCGCCCCGCGTGGCATCGATTCCAGGGTGGTCGTGATCACCCGCTCCACGTCCTCGTCGCTGATCCTTCTGGGTGCACCCGGACGCGGCTCGTCGAGAAGGCCGTCACAGCCCTTCTCGAGAAAGCGGTGACGCCACTTGCCCACCGTGACCCGCGTCATTCCCAGCCTCTCGGCCACCGCCGTGTCGCTCACTCCTTCGGCGCAGGCCAGCACAATGCGGGCCCGCAACGCCAGAGCCTGCGACGTCCTGGAACGCCTCAGCCATCCCTGCAGCTCCTGGAGTTCATCGTCGGACAGCTCAGGCACCCGACGTGTATGATGATTGGCCATGACACAGTCTCCTTCCTCGTGACTGTTGTGTCATGGCTCATGTTTACTGTAAAGTGTATTCTGTTACACTACACTAGTTGCTGGAGGCGGGAGGGAATGGACTGCCTGGAGGTACCATCTCCACCCGAGCAACTCTCTTTCTTATCTGGTCTACGCCTTCTTCGAAGCCCCGTTTGAATTCTGGATCTGCGTCCTTCGGAGCCATCTTGTTCAGCTGTGTGAGCGCTGCATCTAGAGCAGACTTGTCCACCTTCATGGTTGCTCGCAACACGATGGCGCATGCCATTTCAACAGCGCCAATTCTACCCTCCAAGTACCTCTTTGTATCCTCGATCGCGCTCATTCGTTATTTCCTCTATCAGATAGGGCCGAGCTAGCCAGCCGTGTCCGCGCAACTGCAACGTGATACTGCACTACCGAGTAGGCCATCCTGATCAACCTTCCCATGTTTTGGCGCTCCCGTATGCCGGACCCTGAGGTGGCCTCGTCAATTCGGACAGTCTGGCAGCTACTATAGTGCGTATTCCACTTGTTTCTCAGGCCGTCAGGACCCCCTTTGAACAATCTCTCTGTTGCAACTGCGCCTGTGGATGTGGGCAAGGGCAGACCTACATATCCATTATATCCAATGGTATCTTGCTTCACTAGGCTTCTGCCGATGTTCGCCCGAGCGGCGCCGGATGCGATCACCGGGCATCGCAATAGGCGATCCAATTGGAGAGCGGGCGTCACTCCATGCAACCGTCGGCCGTCTCATCCACGTATATCGTTTCGTATTTGAACGAGCTCTACAGACAGTGAGTGAGAATGTTCCAAACAACCCGGCCTCTGCAACCAACGAGATCCTTCTGGCGACCTCCCGCATACCGTCACTGCGCCCCCCGGTCACCGCGTTCCAGAGGCCAGACCCACACGCGCGCCAGGAGGGCAAGAGCGTCGGCCCCTTGTTCGACACGGTGTTTGTCTCTTCGAATCGAACGTTCTCGTCCGCTGAACGACGCCGGTATCTCCGAAGCCACTGGCCTGCAAGCAAGCATGGTCCCATGCCGTACGATCTTGCGCCCGCGGCACCGTCTTGTAAAACTTAGTCAACATACTACCGCTTTATGGATGTCCTCCGGACAATTACAAATCAGGCATTACCCTTTGTTTCACCATTCCCCTTCGCCCGATTTCCCGCACTGAAGTAGTCTTGATACAACTGGGCATCCTCCTCACCAAATCCTTCACTCACAAGTGTAGGAACCCCAAAGGCCATGGCAGTTCGTATGAATGCACAAATTCCCTGAACTATACTGGAGTTAATTTCTCGTGGAATCGCGTCATCAGACGTTGGCGGTGCGATATATGCAAAAGAACCCGGATCGAATCCATCTGGTGCCGTGAGCGTATCTTCCAAAACCATGGGCACCCCATGAGTCTCAAATATGTTCAACACTTGTACGACATCCATAAAGGGTATTGTCCGCCAGCAATTCAACAATCTTGCTTTGAAGTAGAATGCACGCTCGTCAGTCGCCAACGCAAGTAGCTGGTTATATTTCGAAACCACTGCGATATGAGCCTGTAGCACCAAGTTCAAATCAACTACCATCGGATCCGAATAGCCTGATCCTTGGGAATATAGCAACTGAACGAACTTGCTAATATGGTCATATCTATCCAGTATCGGAATTAACTTCTCCGGACTTCCAACATCGTAGAACGGTAGAGGTAACAAAATATCACACGACAGGTCCCTTCTTGTCTTCCATGTCAAGCCCAAATTCTGCGGATCATTTTTCCCCAGTTGCCGTGCGACAATCCCTTCCGATGATGAGTAAACCGTCTCAAACGGCATAGTTGCGAAACCTGTCTCATTTTTGTGAAATACTTCTCTGATATCCGAAAGAGAAGCGTCTAGCCATGGATCCTTCTGCTGCCAAGGATCGACACAAAGGAGAAGACGCAAATAGGGGCTCTTCTCCTCCAGTTTGGAGAACTCAGGGTCACGCCTAATCCACTTTCGAGCGGACTTTCTTATAACGTCTCCGCGACGCCAAAGTTGATCAAGCACAAATCGATCTGTTTCGGGTTTGGGCTCAGAGCCATCCGCTACGCGCCTGTAAATCCGCCCATCCTTGTGTACATGTGGTGCCGTTAGGCTGCACGGAATTTGTACTACTATGATTGATGAACCTAGAGCGAGATTGATGATGGAGCATGGACCGGATACGACTTTGGTACGAAAGAAGGGTGTTGGGTTTAGGGAAGTTGAAGCTGCTTGCCGAAGTTGTTGCAATACCATTTCAGTAGATTGTTCCGGTATCCCGACAAAATCACCCGCAACAGATACATTGTTATGCGCTTCATCAATTCCAAAGAATAGCCACCCCCCGTATGTGTTTGCAAAGGCGGACAGGGCTTTTGCCATTGCCGACGCTGTTGTGGCTTCTCGCTTGTACTCGACGTACCACCCTTCATTGACTGACCTTAGTACACTCAAGTCTTCTGACTCCAGGTCCTTGATGTCTTTGTCAAATGGAGAATACTCGCTTGGCATTTAAGGTCGCCCCATCTTGGAACAGCAGTTGTAAGCGGTGCTCTTGTAGTCCTTGTTTGTATAGTCGTATTCTACTAGGATATCGCTCACGCTTCCGAGACACCGCTCCCACAGCGCGATCTGCTGCGCTCCGCCAACCGCGCTCTTTACCCGAGCTTTATTGCCAATTTTAATTTACGCCGTCTCCACGATCTTCTTGCCACATATGTCATGCGGCATCCACAGACCGGTAGCAGTCCAGCCTTCAACCCTACGGCGCGCCTGCGTTTTCCCACAGCCCAAGGGAAGCATGGTGCGCCCGCGCCGCTACGACGCGTGAGGGGTCACGCGTCGCGGGCGCGCCATGCCCAACCGGCTCGCAGAAAATCCCTTCGGAAGGGCTGTCGCAGGCACCACAAACATGAAAGGATACACACTGACCAACGACGCGTTCGCGTCGCTCCGCTCCGGGGTGGCTACCATGGTGATATTGGGTGGCTACGTTGGGTGAGACTCACCGGCTACGTTGGTGAGAATCGGCAGTCGATGGCTATTTGCCCGGAAGATTCACCTCTATCGGGTCCGCATCCGGATATCTCCGCCGCCCGCCCCGCAATCCATAATGATCGGCCAGAAAGGACTCAACCCCATCAAGGGATGATTCCGGTACTTCTGCCCATGTCGCATAGACTGGTACGCCATCATTATGGAGTTGTGCAATGTCTTTATCCTTGCGGTGCACTCCAAGTCTTTGTGAGATGTTGCCCTGTCCGACGTCAATCACGGCGCGATCATCTCCACCACGCCAAATGACGTAGACTCCATCAACGTCGCGGTTGAGTGGTAACTCCAAGTTCATCAGCTTGCACCAGTGCGAGACGCGGTCGCCCTCGTTCTTGCACTTCTGCCACGTGACGGTCAGTTTCTTTGGCACCAAATGTTCTCCGTTTATTCACATCGCTTTCCATCTAGGGGCTAGATGCCGTGCCGTCAACCACGCCCGCATCGGCCGTCCACAGGCCCTCGACGCGACTCGGACAAATGCCACTAGAACGAACCGCCTCGACTCGCATCGGGGCGACCTCGTTCCACTGCTCCGTGTGGTGTCGTGCGTGGATGATACAAGGGTCGATTGCTATTCACTCCGATACACCCTCGCGACTGTGATGCCGCGCATGTACGCGTCGCGGAACGCCTCTCCCGAACCGGACCTGCGGCGCGCGGCCGAGCGCGATGATGCGCTTGCCCAGGAGATGCTCACCCGGCGACTTCCCAAAGCAGCGCATCCCGTAGTGTTCGATGCGGTACGCCACGGCCTTGGCAACCGGGTTCAGCCGGTTGTGATAGTCCGGCAGGTGCCTCTTGGGCCATAGCCTGCTCGCCTTCCGCAGGGCCATTTCGACGGTGAACAGCAGGTCATCCCCCGAGACCGAGCGGTTGAATTTCACGGTCATCGGTTGAGTAGCCGCATAGGAACATCACCAGAGCATTAGCCAGCGCCGGTTATGCCGCGGCCAACGCATTCCGCCCTCCAGTCTGAGCTCCCTCCGCGGTCCCCCTGCCGCTACCCAGACCGATCCCCCTTCCGCCGCTCCGCCGAGGCGGCGTGCGTGCTGTTCCTGCAACGCTACGGCCGGGGCATGCGCCGCACCTGCGGCACCGGTGCGGACGGGCCGCGCCGCATGATGGCCATGCTGGAGGCGATCGCGGCGCTGGAGCCGTCCCATGTATGCCGATGGGCGCGCGGCGATCGCCTATCTGCGCGGCCGCGGCGTGCCGGCGCGCCGGATCGCGCTGTACGGCGAATCGCTGGGCACAGGGGTCGCGGTCAAGATGGCGGTCGAGCACGAGGTCGGGGCGGTGATCCTGGAGGCGCCGTTCACCTCGGCCGTCGATGTCGGCGCCCGCGCCTACCCGATCCTGCCGGTGCGCTGGCTGATGAAGGACCGCTACGAATCGCTCGGCCACATCGCCGGCGCCGGCCACGACGACCTCCGCGCGCACGGCGCCGATGCGGCGATCCTGCGCTTCCTCGCGGCGATATTCCCGTCCGAGTAGGCGATGGCGTAGTCGCCCATCCACTTCTCGCAGGAGCGGCCGGAGCCGGAGACGAACAAGCGACAGCTATCTGGTGTTCCACCTGAAGGTTAGTTTGGGGAATCTCGCCCGGCTCAGTCTTGACCTTCCGAACACTCAACGCCATCCGGCATTTCTAGTTCCATAACCTGTTCTTGTCGCTACACAATTTGCTCCTTCCCTAGCTGGGCCGGACTTGCGGCCTTAGACCGGGCAGCAGCGTCTTTTCACCTGCCAGCGTCGTTCGAACGTCAATCAGGCCATGAGCGGTCTTGAGCACCCGGAAGTGGATTGCAGACGATTCCCATGCGATTCCCAGCTGAACGCAAGCAGGGTAGACCCCAGACCTAGGTCACCATGGATTAGACAGCTTCTGCAAAATATCTCGACGAGCAAGCACACGAGAACAGAGTTCCCACCGGTCTTTGTCCGGATCGACTTGACGCTCGTAGCGGATCTCGAACGCGTCGCGTGCGTGCTCGCGTAGGTGCATGTACTGGTCCATCATTTTCTCGAGGTGTTCGACGTTCTCGATCCACTCGTCGTCGATGGTGTCTGGTAGGCTGCCGAAGATATCGTATCGATCCTTCATGCGCCGCGAGAGCACGGCATAGATCTCCTCGTCCTGGGTGTCGTGGTAGACGAGGTTCAGCATGTCTACGCTTTGGCGTCGCTGACCGAAACGTTTGATACGCCCAAGGCGTTGCTCGAGTCGCGAAGGATTCCACGGCAGGTCCACGTTGATCATCGTGCCCAGTGTCTGCAGATTGAGTCCTTCGCAGGCGGCGTCCGTCGCGACGAGGAGGCGGATTTCGTGCCGGCGCACCGCGCGTTTGATCTCGTCGCGCTCCACTGAGGCGAAGTCGCTGCCTCTGTGAATGCCGCTCTTGCCTACGCCAGCGTAAATTGCGACGGTCTCCCCCGGTAACGCCGTCGCGAGCGCGAGTGCCAGCGTGCGCACCGTATCGTAGTACTGGCTGAAAATGATGCAGCCGTGCTCAAGCCAGGTCTTGCCCTCGCTCGGATACTTCGTAAGAAAGTACTGAACTGCCGCAGACTTGGGGTCGCGGGCTTCGGGGCGGGAAAGTTCTTCGACGATCGTCTCGAGGTGGCTCCTTTCTTCGGGTGTCATGTGATCGAGGACGCCTTCAATCTGGCGTGGCGTTTCCTCGTCATCAAGCGCTTCGCGCCGGCGCAATTTCTCGGCAGTTGCGCGCCCGGAGGCGAAGCTGGAGCATAGCCGCTGAAGCAGCAAGGTCTTCATGAACCCTGCCGCCTTGGAGCGATCGCGAAGCGCGTCGGTGAAGGCTTCCGCAGCGCGGTAGGCCACGTCGAAAGGGTGGTTGGTGACGAGTCCCAATCCTTCGAAGTTCACGCCACGGTAGGTGCCAGGCACAGCATTGGGATCGGGGTGCACGTCGACGCCGATGCGTTCCAGTAGCCCCGCTTCCTCGAGCGTGCGGCGGCGGCGCAGCACCGTGTGGCGCACGACGGGGTTCTGTTCTTGGAAAAAGTCAGCGTCGAGCGCCTCTGCCAGTGCCTGCTTCTCAATGAAACCGAGTGAGCCGAAGCCGCGATTGGAGAAGAACTGCTTTTCGGACAATTCGAGTTGCAATCGTAGAACCGAGTACATTTGGTTCTCAGCAGCAGGCGGTAGCGGGTTTCGTATCCATTCCCACGCATCGCGCTCCTCGGACAGATTTACCTCTCCCTTGATGAGCGGCAGCGCTTGTTCGGTGCGCGCCCAACGCCCGAAGTCTTCGCGTCCGAGCACGAATTCAGCACCTGTGTTGAGGACGCGTAACAGGTCCCAGAGCTCGTCAACATCCGTTTGGATAGGCGTTGCGGTGCCGAGCAGCAGGTGTCGCGTGCGGCGCGCAACCTGGAACATGAAGTCGAGCAGGTTGTTGGGCGCCTTGTCTCGCTTGCCCAGCCCTCCGCGGCGCCGCGCCCGGTGCGCCTCGTCGAGGATGACCGTTCCGTACTTTCGATTGAGCAGGTGCGCGCGTTCGTCTGAAGCGTGGAAGATGAGCCCCGTGGACACGATGGCGATCTGCGCCGGGCAGCGCGCGATGTCCTCCGTCCCGCGCCCCCGGATCTCGTGACCGCGGTGGTCCAGCCACAGTTTCTTCGGCGACGACCAGACCGCGCTCGGGATGCCGAGCTTGTCAGCGAGTTCGATCTGCCACTGCGTTCGATCTGCCACTGCAAGGTAAGCGTCGCAGGACAGAGAATGAGCACGGGACCGTCCTCGAGCAGACACGAAACGAGCGCTGAGGCTGCCAGTGAAAGCGTTTTGCCGACGCCGACCTCATCCGCGAGCAGCAGTCGCGCCTTGTCGTAGGTCTCGCGGTGTTCGAGCAGCGTAGTGACGAATGAGCGCTGCCAGGGCTGAAGTTGCTCACCGCCGCGGTAGATGGGCGCCTCGGCGAGCGCTGCTGCGGGCAACTCTTGCGCATCGGTGTCCTCGAATCGGATCTCGACGCGGTCGGCAATGCGCTCAATCTCTTCAACTATGGCGCTTGGCAGAGGGTGGGCGTCGGCCCAGAGTGCCGCGAATTCTTCCTCCACCCATGTGACTCCCTCAGGCGACGGGTCCTCCCACAGAATCTCGTAATTTTGCGCGAAGGCGCTTTTGGTCTCGTTGATCGAGCCGAGGAAGCAGGTCGCGGACCCGTCAGCTTGTTCGATCACGCCAGCTTTGCCGTGAATGAAAACACGGTCCTTGGGCACCACGCGGATCTCGACTCGTCCGCTGGTGAGTAGTTCGTGCAGGCGCCGGTAGCGCTCGCGGTGCAGCAGCGCCTCGACCTCGGGCACCGCCTCATACCAGCGCTCTTTGAGGGCTGTCTCTCGTGCGTGCCGTGCGACGAGGACGTCGGCGGCATCCAACTCGCTGTTGCACACGACTTGTACGCAGGGGATCTGCGCGATTTCCTCGCCGACGAGTTCGAAGATAGAACTGCGGAAGTAGCCGGCGATGCGGCGGTACGACTTCGCGCCACGTAGCCGTTCGTTCAGGAATGCGTGGTCGAGCCGTTGCCCGCGTGAGGAGAAGCGACGGAGCCTGTCCATTTCAGCCGACGCGCTGGTGGCGCAAAGCCTCGGCGAGAACGCGTGCCGCGCTCGCCTCGTTGGGCCGAATCGTCTCGAGGTGTCCTGCAAGGTAATCGGCTAGTGTCCTGTCATTCGTCAAATGTCGGATAGAGACGTTTGAGTTTCACGCGAGCATCGTGGGTGGTGAACTGCCAGTCCACCTTGGCCTGGATGCGGTCTCGGGAAGCCTGCCAGGCGGCGACTTCCCGGCGTAGCACCTCGATGCAGTCGATGCGGCGGTTCAGGCACTGGCGGATCATGACGTTGAGTTCCACCTCGGCCACGTTCAGCCAACTGCCGTGCCTGGGGGTGTAGACGAACTCGAAGCGGTCCCACAAGGCCTTGGCCTCGTCCGGCGGGTAGGCCTCGTAGAGGGCGCCGGGTCGATGGGTGTTGAGATTGTCCATCACCAGGGTGATGGTGGTGGCGTCCCGGTAGCACCCGGCGATGTCGGCCAGGAACCGCGCCCAGTCGATCTTGGTCTTGCGTTCGGTCACCTTTGTCATGCGCCGGCCGGCCAGGGGTTCCGTGGCCATGAAGACGTTGCAGGTGCCGCAGCGTCGATACTCGTAGTCTTCACGCGCCTGCCGTCCCGGCGCCATGGCGACCGGTTGGCGTGTTTCGCCGATCAGCTGCCGGGGTGTTTCGTCCATGCAGACCACGGGGAAGGCGGCATCATAGGGGCGGCGATAGACATCGAGCACCTTCTCCATCGCCGCGGCGAAGTCGGCGTTGCCTTGAGGAGGAATCACCCACCCGATCCGCTGCCATGGCTTGAGACGGTTTTTTTTAGAACCCGCCGCACCGTCTCGTGTGACACGGCATCGATGTAGCCAAGTTCGACGACGCGGTCGGCCAGCAGCCGCAATGACCATTGCGCGTGACCCTCGGGCGGTTCGCCACAGCTCAGGGCCACCAGGCGCGCCTCGAAGGCGCCGTCGGCCTTTCGCATGTAGGTCGGACGGCGTCCCTGCCGGCCACCCAATGCCGCCTCCAGCCCCTCTTCCACGAAACGCTTCTTCACCCGGTCGACCTTGCGCATGCTGATGCGCAGAATCCCGGCGATGGCCTCCCCGGTCACCTGGTGTTCGTTGAACGTGCCCTCGTCGCAGTTGAGCAGGATCAGGGCGTTGATCACCTTCTGCGACAGGTGCGAACCCTTGGTCGTGATCTCCGAAAGTTCTTCCCGTTCCGCCTCGTCCAGGGTCACCACGTAGCGCTTCATGCTCCGACCTCCGTCCCGAAAGGGCGGACAGTCTAGCACAAACAATACGACATATCATCGTTGACATGACACTAGCGCAATGGCTCGTTCGCGCTGCGTCAGGTCTCCGTAGTAGTCGGCCACGTTGTGGGTGAGGTGTACGAGCACCTCGGTGGCATCTACGTCGGCCTCGAGCTCCATGAGCGCGTAGAGCACGGCGCGAAGCACCGAGCCGTGCAATTCAGAGCTTTCGCCCATCTCAGAGCGGCCGAATTCGGAAGCAGCCTTTAGACGCGCGCGGTTGGCGTGCCGGTCGCCCATCAACGCGTAGAAGTCGCGGACTTTGAAGGCCTTGGCGAAGTTCTGAAAGTTGTCGAGCGTCTTTGCCCCGCGTGCTTCCAGGTCGAGCATTTTGAGGTAGAAGCGCTCCGCTCCGGAGAGCTTCTTCCAGACCGCGTCCTCGATGCCCCGCGGTACGAGAGATTGGTTCGCGGTGTTGACCGCAAAGGCGATGAGATCGTCGACGAAGGTGGTCTGGTTCTTCAAACGTGGGCGGACTGCCTCGCTCGCCATGTCGCGCCCGTCGATTCGGGCGTAGCGAGTAAGTGCGCGCAGTGCAGCCGCGTAACCGGCCATCTGTATGTCCGCGTCCTCAAATACGTTTTCGTCGCGGTAGAGGCCACGCGCGTCTTGATTGAGCCCGGTCAGAGCCTTCACCTGTCCCTCTACCTCCTCCTGAATCTCCCAAGCGAGGTCGTCGCGCGTGATCCTGTGCTCCCCCGCCCTCTTGCGGCAGACGAGCAGCACGGTACCCTTGACGTTGCTCCCGTCGCGCAGCGCGCTGTCGGTCTCCGTAACGACGTACCAGGCAGCCGTGACCTGGAGCCCCGCCGCCCAAACGATATTCGCCATGTCCGCCCAAATGGCGCCCGATTGGTGGGTGAACATGATGATTTGGATGCCGTGCTGCGGCATGCAGCCGGTCATGCGTCGGTAGGCGCTCACCATGCCACGGCGAAAATTCTCGTCCTGGCCCTGGATAGCGAGCGCTCTCCGGCTGTCCCAGATCCATTCAGCGAATTCCGGCGGAGGTTTACGCCGTAGCCAGGCGATGAAGAAGTCGAGGATTTCCTCGTACTTCACCGCGTCGCCGTAGGGTGGATCGGTGATAAGAACATCCGAAGGAACGGAAATCGTCTCTGCCGGGGTGCAAGCGATTTCGCTCCTTACATCGTCAGAGATTTCAAACTGCTTGTAGCCTGCTTGGGTGAGGTCGAGTGCATAGCGTGTTCCACGACATCCATAGTTGAACAGTGTGCTAAGCGCTTGATTGTTAAAGACCCCTCGTACGCCCTCACGGTGCCTGTCGCTGTTATCCCAAGGGCTGATTCGAGAGTTGCAGTTCAGCGCCTGGGTCAGCCCCAACTTCAGCGGTGCACTGCTAAAGCGATTGAGCAACGCTCCCAGGAGCAATTGTCGAGGGTTGAAGAGATGCTGCCAGTGGGTCCAGCCACGCGACCGGAGTAGATCGCGCCCTTGGTACCGCGGCGGGCCACCCTCCTCTATGCGCATGTTGGGTATCCAGCCCTTATCCTGCCACTCGGGCAGGTGTTCGGCGACGTAGCGTTGGACGATCCGCTCGCGTTCGAGGTCAGATTCGGTCACCCCACGGAATTGGTACTCCAATCGCTTGGTATCGTCTTTCGGACGCATCCATTGAATGCAGTAGAGTCGCTCTTGCAGGAGATCGTCGGGGCGTGGCACGAAGTCATCCCTTGCCCACTGTCGGATTTGGTTGACGACGGTGCCGTCGGGCTGTCGGATGTCTCCGCGCAGCGTCGTGAGGTTGGTTTTGTATGTCTTGCCCTTAACGTTGTGGATGAGGAATGCTTCTCCGTAGCGCCCATCGCGACCCACGGTCCCGCCTTCCGCTTCTCTGAGTTCATCGTTGGTGGCGCCGGAACGGATAATGATGCCGTACTGCTTGCTATCGGGTTCCGGAACGAGTTCGGCGATGACGCGGTAGGTCTTGCTCACGATGCGGCTGGGCAGCAGCGGGACGCTCCAACCGGTTTGCGGGCACTTCACTTCCACGCAGTACAAAAAAGCCCTAGCCAGCCAGCCACGCCCGTCGTCCTCAACGCCGAGACGGTTAATCTCCGCCTGCACGTTGTCAGCTAATGTTTTCTGGTCGTGCCTGAGGCTTTCACGGGCCTCGGTCGAGCCCCCAACGATGCGAAAAGAACCCCACGTGAGCATGCAGGCGACAGGGTTTAGGTCTGAGGCGTAGACGTCGCAGCCGAGGCGTGCGGCCTCGAATGGGATCTGACCGGAGCCACAGAATGGGTCCGCCACCTTTGGCCGATGCCCGAAGCGCATTGTGCCGAGCTGCTCGATCAGCTCCGGGAATGAATGCGTCTCCGTGCCCAGATGCGCGTTCACTTGTTCCCAGATGTGCTCGTGGACGTTCGGAACCTCCTCGGGTCGGCGACTCTTGTCGACGCGCTCACGATAGGCCGAGGAAGGCAGCATTTGCGCTTCGAGCCACCGGCGCTCGAGTTCTGGCAGGTCGGAACGCCAAGCGACCTTGACGTCTGCGTAGGCGGGGTTCGACCAGTCCACCGGGGCCGACTGCGGGAGTACGCCCTGAGGAGAAACTTTGAAGTAGTCCTCAATGCGTGCAAGGGAGAGCTCGGCAATGATCTCCTTTGGTCTGGGTTTGCGCTTAGCGCGGGCCGCGAAAGAGAGATCGTCCATGCCCATGAGCATCTCGAAGATTTCGAGGTCCCGCTTCGGATTGGCAGTGGCGGGGAGGAGGCAGCCGAGCACACAGGCCTTAGCCAGGATCAGCGGTTTTCTACCCTTCCAGTAGGAGCCGAGCGCAGTCAGAGTCTTGCCGTTTCCCGCCATCTGTTCCTTGTACGACTCGGCTGAGAGTTTCTGTACAGGGAGGAGACACTCTATCAGTGCCGGGGCATCCTTCAGCGCGAATGCGGTGACTGAGCGCTGAGAGCCAATGGCGGCTTGGCTCATTCTTGGTTCTCGACGAGCGGGAGTTCAAAGAGGCCTGGCTCGACCGGTCGTCGCGGGCGTTTGGACCGTGGGGGTGCTTCGCCGTCGGCGAGCGCCAAGTGGAGCGCACGGCGCCAGCCGCGTTGATGGTCGTCGGGCAAGCCGGCCTCGGCAACCGTCACCATGAACAGCCACCACCGTTCCTCCGGCCGCAGCGCTGCCCACTTGTTGCCGATAACTGGCAGTTCTTTTTCGCTTGCGCGTTCCGCCGCCCAGGCGAGCACGCAGAGTTCGCGCCCGAGCAGGCGTTCGACCAGATTGGTCCCGCCGTGCCATCGACCTGTGCGCTGTTTTGCCGCTTTGAGGCGGTCGTTGAACTCGCGTCTTGCGACGTCGGCAATCTTGGACCAGACTCGGCGCTCAAGGAGCACGCGCTCCTCGTCGCGAGGGATACCGCCTTCGCATCCACCGTACCCATAGTCCTCGACGATGAGGACGTCGGAGGCGCGGTCTTGCGGAATCTCGACGCGGAAAACGTGTGCGCCAAACGTCGCCGGTGCTCCGAAGTCGACGGTTTCGTCCTTCTTGATCACTGCTCCACGTTCCCCTGGGTTATCTTGAGCCCGATCTTTTGACAGAACTGTTCGAGATCGTGCCCTGATGCGAAGTAGGCCTTCTGGAAGGTCATGTTGACCGGTGCTTCGGGCGGGAACTTGTCGCGCACGTTGCCGAGCAACTGGGCGAGGAACTGCGCATCCACCCGCACTTGACCAATCATGATGGATGCGATCTCCGCGCCTTGGCCCACGGTGAGCCCTACGCCCTCGAACTCGACCGACTTGTCCTGAGCCTCCTTAAGTCCTTCGTACGTCAGGTCACGTGAGTCGAGCTTGTGAGCCGTTCGCGAGACCAAGCGCGCGGGCTTAGTCGGGTCGAGGTGAACGCCTTTCTTGCCGGTGGGCTGGAATTTGAAGTCGCGCTTTGCCTCGAGGCCGTCTGCAGTTGCGAAGGCGCGCAGCAGCACTTCGCCGTCGCCTATGGTGATTGGCCCGGCGTACGGCATGCCGTCGCGTGGTTCGCTGGCGTCTAGCGTGTAGCGAATTTCGCCGCGTGGTGCGACGAATAGTTCGACGAGTCGTTTGCCGGCGTCGTTTGTCATATTGCTGCGCAGCACAAGCTCGTTTTCCCAGACCACCGGGTCGCCGGTCTCGAATTGTCCCGAAAGATCACACACCAGGAAGGCGACGCGGAGCGCCGTAGTCGAGAACGGGTTCTCTTTGAGGATCGGACTCGAATCGGAGACGGTTGAGTCTTCCGCGAAGTGGATGCGGGGCGCGGAACCGGCATGCTGCGTGTTCACCCGCAGGCGGACACGGCCCTCGTCGCCCAGTTCGGTCTCGGGCACGATTTGTGCAGACGTGCGCTTCTTCTTGGGCTTCTTCGTGACGTATCCGTTGTCGAGGTCCTCCCACAGTCCCTGATTGCACGCGGCAGTCTTAAGTGCGTCGAGGCCTCTAGGCGGCAACCAGATCATCGCTGGCTGTTCTGCGTAACGGTCTGCGGCGTCAGCCCAGCGCGTTTCGTCCTGGTTTTCGGGCCAGAGGAGATCCTCTGCCTTGTCTCGGATCGCGTCGAACTCTTTGTCGACATCGAGATAGAGCTTGATCGGGTGCGAGGTTAGCGTCCTTTGAATTTGCTCTTCGCCGTCGAATGGCGTGCTGGTATCGCGGGTCGTATCGAGGGGCTTGTCCGCGAGTATTGGGTCCTTTCCAGGGCGCTGTATGGGGAAGAGCACCTTGTCGAATAGCCCGAGGAGAGTGGCGTTGAAATCCTGTTCATAGGCGGCCTGCTTGCCCTCGAGTTCTGTGCGCTGTGAGTGTCCCTCTGGGATTCGCGTGTCGGCCTTCTGTGCGGCATAGAGCTGCCGCGCGGCGCTCTCAACGCTGCCCATCGCTGTCTTGTCGCCCGTGAGTACGCACAGGTTGTTCTTCTGGCTCAGACCGTCGAAGAAACGTTGAACCTCGTCCGGTGGAATCTTGGAGTCGGGACTCACAATCGCCAATACTCGACCGCGTTGTAACCGGTCGGCGACATCGCCGAGACGTGGCAGCGGAAGGACTTCCTCGTAGCAGGACTTGCGCGTCGGTTTGAACATCGCCTCGAGGCGATGGCGGATGAGTTCGTCGATCTGATTCTCGGGTGCGTCGCTGGCGAGGCTCTGGAGGAGCTTGGTGAGGTTCTCTTGTCGGTCAAAGTAGGCACGGTCTTCCGGTGTGTGGTGCAGGTACCACGCGAACCGTTCTAGCTCCTCGAACGCCCCACGGAACTCCGACGGTTCGCGTAGTGGGGAGACGAGGCATTCGATCATTTCCTCGCGGGTGAGTCCCTTGACTGCGTTGACCGCCGTGGACAGGCTGGCGGTTAGGAGCAGCGAGCCCACTTGAGTGGCAGTATCTTTGCCCGCCTCGAGGTCGATAACTTGCGCATGTGCTGAATGCTGGGAATCCCACAGGTCCTTGGCGATTACGTCGCGCATTCCGGAGATTTCGGTCAGCTTGTCACGCACTTCCGCAATCGACAGGTCGAAGTGCTGCGGGCCAATCAGAAAGACGTCGTTGTCCTTGCGCTCCCACACGGACTTGAGCAAGCGGGAGACCAGTTCGAGCAGTCCTCGGGTCTGTTTGAACTCCTCGTTTTCCTTGAACAAGGCCACCAGGTTCTTGAGCCGTGGGTGGAAGGGATAGGTGGCGGCGATTTCATCGGCGATCGCTTCGGCGCCGCGGTACGCGGTCTTCGCCTTAGCTGCCTCGCTGAGTTTGACGCCGTAGGCGCTCGCGATGTCTGATATCTCCGCATCGGTCGGCAGGCCTGCGAATAGGTTCTTGCGCAGAATGTCGTAAATCTCGTTGGCAGCGAGGTCGACCGGTGTAATCGCACGTTCCTGTCGTCCGAGTTCGTTGCGGGCATCATTGAGCGCGCGGTTGATCAGCGAGCCTCCGGTGTCGTAGGCGGCGGCCAGATCCGAGACGACAACGCACACGTTGCGCATCTTGCCGGCTGCGGTGAGCAGGTTAGCGAAGGCGCGGGTCGCGATGTCCGCGACGGTGCCGTCGCCCACCTTTTGAGTGGCCAGATAGTGGAAATAGGGCGGCATCTCGTCGAGGAGGATGAGGACCGGGTGCTCACCGTCGAGCAGCGCGAGCCAGTCCTTCTCGTCCGGAGCCCTAGGGCCCGCCGTCCAAAAATCTCGGAATGCGTCGCCCTTATCTAGTTGGTGGGCGAGTTCCCCCCAAAAGAAGTGGTCGGGGTTGTTCCTCCCGTTGAAAGCAGCGATGGCGGCGCTTTCGAATGCGTTGATGTGCGACGTGCCTGCGCAGTGCCGTTTTCTCAGGGAGGGGTGTTTGGCGAGCAAACCAAACCCGACGAGCAGGTGCGTTTTTCCCCCTCCCATGGCCTGTTTGAGGTGGAATACGGTCTGCGAAGAGGCGCCGGCTAGGCGCGCGATCCCCTCGCTCACCAAATCGAGCATACCTTGGGTAAGGTGCGTGCGCTCGAAGAACGCCTCTCCATCGCCTTCGGCACCAATCAATTGGTCGAGATGCTCGATCTGGTCGCTCAGCCTGATTGAAAGGGCATTTGGCTGGGGCGTGCACGCGTCCCGGACGGTCTTCATGTAGGAGAATCCTCACTGTGTTGCGCTGGTTGGTTAATCGCTGCTTGCTCATGCACGCGCCCTTTGGTCACAGGTATGTCCTCGCCGCGGATCTTGCCGAAGCTTCGGGAACACCGTTCGTACTCGGCGGCGAGTTCTTCGAGAAACGCGAACACGGCCATCAGCGGCTCCGCGATCCCGCGGAATTGGCGCGCGTCTCGATCGCGGCGCACCGCTCCATCAGCGCATCGAACGGTTCAGTATCATCGAGCAGCATGCCATCGGCCAGCATCCGTACGTAGTCGTCGGCGAGCACCGAATGTGCGGCGCCGGCGGGCACGAGTTGCAGTTGACCCGAAACCGCTGCCTCGTAGTCGATCCGCGCGCCAGAGGCGTCGTTCTCGGAGAAGAATTTTGCCTTGTGGCGGGCGACCGAGAGCCCGAGCGAGCGGTCGGCCAATGCCTTCGCAGCAACGCCGGCCTCATCGAGGCGCGCGAGGTCGTGCCAGTGCCGGGACAGCCGTTCGCCCCGGCGCCGTTCCTGACGGCAGAAAACATGGATCGCGGTCGCTTTCTCCCAAAAGGTCCGCTCGGCCAACAGGACGGCGGGATTCGCCTCGGGGAACGCCAGCTCTGGCAAGTGCGCCGCGGCGTCGCAAGCGACCGGACGGATCATGTGCGGTTCTCCCGTGGAGCGGGCGCCGAACTCGACCATGACTTCCGGGCGCACCAATCCGGTGTCATCGAACAGCGGCTGGTAGCCGATGTAAAGGCGGTCCGCCTCGACACGAAGCGCTGCGGTGAACCCGGCACGGGCGAGCCCGGCCTCGACGACCGGGTACGCCTGATCCTGAACCCACTCGGCCAGACGGGCGCGGATTGCTCGCGTCCAGCGCTTCTCCTGGCTGCGGTTTGGAGGAAGCGCTTCGTCGCCGGCACCTGAAACCAGGTCCGGCGCGAAGGCGCGGATGTCGTAGGTGATGTCGACATCCTCGGAGAAACGCCGGATCGCACGCCACACCTTCGACAGAGAAGTACCGCCCTTGAAGGTCAGGTGCTGGGCAAAGGGGCCGTCGAACAGGGCATCGAGCGTCGCAACGACCCAGATGTCCTTTTCCAGCAGGTGCGCCTTGTGGCTACTGCCGCGCTCCACAACCTCCAGGGCATCGCGTCGGTCGTCGGCCGAGAGGTCCTCATATCGCGTCTCAGCCATGCGACAGGCGGGCGCTCACAGTTTGCGCCATCCAGTTCGGCATCGTGGCCCGAGCGGCGGAGAGCTCGTCGCGATCCTCGTCGCGAAGCGTCGGCAGGACCGCTTCCAGCCCGTCCTCGACCTCTTCCGGACCTAGCCATGCCAAGGCGCGGATGACATCGCCGGCCTTGCGGTGCGGAGCCACTAGTTGCCAACGTGGCGCATGGCGCAACTCCACGACGGACGATCCGAAGTGCAGACGACGGTTGGGACCGGAGGTGAGATAGACCGCGCGAACCGGATTCTGCGTCGTCAGACCGAGGCGGTTGGCGGCCGCGCCGCCGCAGGGCACGATGGTTTCGCCCCACAACGCCGACAGGGCGGCGAGCACGTTGCCGAGGCGGGGCGCCCGCCAGCCGAATCGGGTCTCGACGGGACGCATATAGACACCTTGGCAGATCCGCATCAGCTCGCCCGATCGGGCCAGACGCGACAGCGCCTGGTCGATCGCCGCGCGGTGGCCGAGGTGAAGCAGGGTGCCCGGACACAGCGGCGTGGCCTCCGGAAGAGCCTGAGCGTACTCCATGATGCGCTTGGGAAGGCCCCGCATCGGTCGGTGTCTCCTGTTCGTTTGTCAGAAATTTAGTTGCAATGCTGTCGTAATGCAACGCCGGTGTAGATTGGGCAAAATCCGATCACGCCGCCAAGACGAATGTTCAAGTGGAGGCGTTTCGATCAGAGCACGGAGGATGCCAGCCGCCCTCAATCGACTTGTCCCGATTCAGGCGCCGCTGCTCCACCGGGCACGAGACAAGCGAGGCTCTCGACAACCGGTAGCTCAAACGGGAGTTCGAGAGCCTCGATTTGCGAAACGACGTGTGCGTGAGCGTCGCCCATCAGGTCGACAACGTCATGCGTCGGACGGGCATCGGTAAACGCAAGACTGCGGGGTCTGTCAGCGAAGGGATTCAGGCGCTGTATCAATTCCCAATCGCGGATCAAATCCCATGCACCATCTCCGCTCGCCTGAGCGGCCACAAGGACCGCGCGAACGGAGCTGTCGGATCCGGTAATGCGATCACGAACAGTGAACACGAATATCGGCGCGTCCAGTCCCTTGATTGCGGCGAAGGCCGCGCTCAGGTCAAGGGCATCGCTCACGGCTCGATCAACGACACGTAGCCCGACGCCAGCGATATCCTCTGCGACGCTCGGTTGCGGTTCTCGGGCGAAGAGCAGATCGTAGCGATCAACGACGGCGATTGCGAAATCGTCCTTCCACTCGTCCGGCGGACGGAAACGCAAGCGAATGTCGTCGGCTTGCTCGGGCCGCCTACCCCGGACGGCGAGAATGGCTTTGAAGAATGGCACGAGGTGGGGCAAATCCACCTGAGGGATTTGAGTGGCTACTGTTCCGAAGTCGAAACGCGCGACATGACCGACGAGGCTGCGGACGGTGTTTACTGCGTCCTCACCGCCGAATGTCGCGGTCTCGGTATCGAACCAGTCGTCGAGTGTTTGGTCACCGACGGTGACATCGGCGCCCGCAAACACCTTGGTAAACATGCCGGGCGATGCCATCCCAATCACGAGCTGGCGAATGTCCTCGGGATCGTCCATAGCGCTTTGGAACGCTAGGTTGATTCGGGCCAGCTTCTCGTCCAGCAGGTCCCAGATCCGGCTCTCTACCGTGTCGGGATTCCGCACGGTGATGACGTCGACGGGCTCGCTCTGGCCGTAGCGGCTAAGGCGACCGACGCGCTGATGCAGACGCATGGGGTTCCACGGCAAGTCCACATGAATCAAGGCACTGCAACACCCTTGAAGATCGACGCCCTCACCAGCCGCTTCCGTGGATACGAGGAAGCGAACCTCGCCCCGGTTGAATCGTGCCGCTGCATGACGGCGGTCCTCCTTGCGGTCCAAGCTGTTGCCGGACGAGTCCCGCACATCTTCAACAAATCCGTCGCCGTTGATAAACGTCACGCATCCGTCGCCGTAGCGCTTGTGCAGTGCGCTCATGAGGAGCGCCTGAGTCGCTTTGTATTCGGTAAAAAAGAGCACGGACTCTTCGGGGAAGGACTCGTCCACCACGGCGAGGATACGCTCAATCTTCGTTTCTTCGGTGACCTCGTTTGCTGCAACGAGCAGTTCCTCCAAGGCGGGAATCTCGTCTGGATTGAGGTCGACCCCACTCAGATACTCCGCGATCCGTTCTTCCAGGCGACTGATCTCATCCAGATTCGCCGGGTCGTCCTCATCCCGCAATTCTTGAAGGCGGGCCAGAGCCTCACGCGAGTCATCGAGTTTGGTCTTTGCCAACCGAAGTCGGGCCAGTCGGCGAGCAAGAGCCCGACGTACAGCCGCGACGGAACTCGATGCCAGCTTCTGCATCGTGATCAGGATCAGAATGACCATGCGCCGGTCTTGGAACCCAAGGCTGGCCGCGTACGCCTTGCCGGTCATGATGAATTGTGTGAGCTGCTCGTAGAAGTGCGCCTCTTGCGGAGAATACGCGTAGGTTTCTCGTCGCGACCGCACGGGGGTAAAGAGCGGCTGGCCGGACATGTCCGTGACGGATTGTTTGTTGTTTCGGATCATGACGGTGCGGAGCCGTTCGAGCTGGTCTTCGAGCGGCTGTTCGGGATCGAAGTCTTTGGGACGAAGCAGCTTGAGCAGTGACAGGAATCCGACGTCCTTGCCCCGATGCGGCGTACCCGTAAACAGAACGAGCGACTGAGTTTTTCCCCGTTCCTCGAGATGTTCCAGCAGCTGGTAGGAAAGCGTACGTTGACCTCGCTCATCCACGTTCATGTGATGGGCTTCATCGACAAGTACAAGGTCCCAAGGCTTGGCCTCGAGTAGACGCCTCCAGCGATTGTCCGTGTCGAGACGCAACGTATGTGCGGACGCGATGATCCGGTCTTGAGTATTCCAGTAGTCAGAGGCTTCCGTATCTGCGGCTGGAACGTAATTCGAGATCCGGATGTCGAACATCTCCCTCAGTCGCACCTGCCACTGTTCGACCAGGCTGGCTGGCGCGAGAATGAGTAGCCGTCGCACCCGGGCTGACGAGAGTAGCGGCGTGAGGATGAGACCGGCCTCTATTGTCTTACCGAGCCCTACGTCGTCCGCTACCAGCCATCGCGTCGGCCAGGTTTCGAGAACACGCTTGCAAACCCAAAGTTGGTGGGGCAGCAAGGCGATGCGCGATCGGGAAAAGACGCCCCAGGCATCGTTGACGGAACGTATGCATTCGGCGAGGACTCTCGTCACGACATGCAGAGCGGGGTCGAGCCGTTGGGCGGCCATGCGCTCCGCCAGACCCTCTACCAATTGGAGGTCGGCAACCAAGCATTCCTCTATCCCATGGTCGAATCGGACGACAACGCTGTCGCCGCGGCTCAGCACGACTTGGCCACGCCCGAAGCGGGGATGGCGCACTGCTGCGTCACTGTCGAAGAGTGTCATGATTGCTCCAAGCCGAAGCGGCGCCGCAGTTCCCCGTTTGAGTCCACATGGCGAAGCGGTATGTCGAATCCAAGATGAAGATTGGGGCTTTCCGTTTCCAACTCGGATGCGAGAAAGTCGAACACATCGTGCGCCTTATCTGAATTGGTTGCACCTTCATCAAGGATTAGCCCGAGCGGCCGAAGGAGATTCAGCACGAGTTCCGAAGGCACCCAGCAGTCTGGGAACAGGTGTTCGCTTTCAAGAACTCTCAGACGCACGAGTTCACGCAGCACCCAGTGGAGACCCATGTTCAATGGTGCGGGGGGAGCATCGAACTGTGTTCCTGCGCCCGTAAGCGCTTTGTCCACACGGGGCGCAAGCAGCTGAGTGATCTGGTACATGCCCTCAGGTCGCAGTTCGGCTGACTTGAGCAGACGAACGTAGACTTCCCTATACCGGCTAAGTTGATAGATCGCTGGAAACAGGGACATCCAGCGGGGATAGGTCAATTTGTCCATCGCCTCGTCCTGCCAAGCGCGCAGCATTTGCATCCAGGCGCCGATGTCATCCGGATCTTTGAATGTGTCCCACCATCCGTTCTCTTGGGCCAATTCGAGGAAGCGTCGGTGTTGATGATCCTGGGTTCGACCAAGGCTTTGGCATGCACCCAGAACGAGCAGGGCGAGCCAATGATCGACCGACCCGGCCTGCAGGCAGGCAGAAATGTCTTCTCGACGCAACCACTCCGGCCAAGCGCGTTTCTCATAAGCAGCGATTACTTCGTTACGCACGGCGGCATCATCCCACCATTCCAGTAGCTGCTGGAAAAATGTCCGAGGGTCGGGCTGAACAGGAGTCGGCTCTTCCGGAGTATGTTGACGGTCAGGGAACAAAGCACCCAAGAGTCTCTCGCGACGCCAGGATTCATCGCAGAAGTCTTCGAGCAAGCTCCGGACATCATCGTAGTTTCGGAGCCACGGCGGGCGGGCCTTGATGGGGATGAGACGAGAAAGCACGCGATCCTGCAACTCCCCATACAAGAGATAGCGAACTGCCGCGGGGTGTTGACCGTTCTCAAGGTCCATGTACCAGTCTGCAATTTCGGCAGCATCGATCCTGTGCTGCATTCGAAGCCACCGGAAAATGGTCCAATCTTCGCTGCGTTGGATGTAAGCCGTATCGAGAATCCGAGCGTCGGGAGCGAAGGCAGACCGTAGGAATTCGTCCTCAAGGTCTCTGTCGACGTCATTTCCGAGTTCGGAAGTCTTGCGGAGCAGCAACATCCGCAATGGCTGGTAGCTACCGTCTGCTGCTCGGGCCTGAACCTCTCCCCGCCAGGCTGCACCGTGTGGATCACTGGTAAGCAGGTTCCAAGGCGAAGCTTGGGAGAGAGGTCGTAGCGCGTGCAGCCGCGTGGGCATTAGCCGATAGTTCCATCGATCAGCTAGGCCGGCCAGCAGGTCGCACGGTCGAAGCGGGGTTGAACGGGAGCCGTTCGCCTCCATGCCGGTAGGATTGAGCAGTGGGCAAAGGAGTCGGTCGGTTTCCTCCGAGACGACGCTGCAGCTGTCCATCAATTCCAGAAAGTCTGCGTCGTTCACTTTGTCGAGAGCGGCGCACAAATTCGGATTATCCAGACCGTTGACTGCGACTTCCCAGGACGAGCCTGAATTGAGTGGGGGAAGGAAAGGCGAAAACGGTGCAGGAAGACCGGTTGGCACGACTGAACGGGTGGTCATCCAAGCAGATATTCCGGAGCCGGCGCCATGCAATTTTAACAGAAACGTTCGGCGCAGCTTGTCCGGATTGTAGATGCCGGAGGCTAGGATTTTCCAGAGCGAGGACAGGAAATCTCGTCCGTCCCCCTCAATCGGTCGACCACTTTCCGCCTCCGTGCGGTTTATCAACGCGTCGTGCAGCTTGATCAGAGCCTGTGCAAGCGCCTCTCCAAGGCATTGGGCCGAACGAAGGGTCATGTTGTCATCGAGGGACACATGGGTTCGCCCGGGGTCGAGTTTGAAGGGTCCATTGACGACATATCCACAAGCCCAGGCTTCGCTTGTTGGCGTGACGTTCCATAGGAATGGCACGTCCGTACGGAAGGCTGTTGGGACGCCGTCTCGAATACCGACGGCCAAGGCGGCGGTGCCCATGTCTTCCCGTCCCGCATCCACGGGTCGCAAACGAAGGATTTGCCAACGGCCCACATGGCTGGGCAGCTCCGTCGTGGCGCCGAGAGACCATCCAGGCGCGCCTTTGATAGGCTTGCTGTCAAAGACATGCACTCCCGGGAAGGGGCCACCTTCAACAGTTACCTTCTGCAGGTGCCGTGCGAAGACCGGCAAAAAAACTCTTGCGTAAGCGAAACGGCTAAAGAGCTGCCGGATCAGAGCCGGCGCTGGGATGTCCTGCCGGAGTGGCAGGCGAACCCGGGTCGGTCGACGGCCGTCAATCATCTTCGAGTCCGCTTCGTCCGGAATAGCCTGTTCCCGTGGAAGCAATGCGCCGGCGATGGAAAACGCGATGAAGTCGCTGATCACGGACGGGGATGAAGAAACGAGGTGGACGGACTTGAAGCCGAGGCCAAAGCGACCTGTCGTCGAGGACGACGGGGACTCGCCGGGTGTCTCGCCGGGTTTTCCGCTGAGATTCATGAGCATCATGAAATAGAGATCCTGATCCCACTGACGCTCACGTCCAGGCGGGAAGGCCGGCCCACCATTGTCGTTAATTGGACGACCCCAATGCGTGACGTCCATCGTGGGTCCATCTTGATCGTGGACCTGAATCAATAGTTGGCGGGTGGCGGACGGAAGGGGGCCACCCTTGATCTGGGCAGCCTGCGCAAGTGCATCGTCGGCATTCTGTGCGAGTTCCAGCAGAACGCTCTCGGGTCCGTAGCCGTAGCGGCGCATCAGTTCGTTGACCCGCTGCCATAGGAAGGTCTGATGATGAGGTGCTTCGATTAGGTTGGCCAAGCCGTCGACGGCCTTTCTCTCGATCTCAAGCGTCTCGTGAGAGGGCGCCTGCTCTCGCTTCCTTTGTGACTGTTCGGCCTCCCTCAGGGCGTTGCGGAGCGGTTCGCTCTCTTTCACGTCGAGCTGTTGAAGCGTCAGTGGCAGATGCGCCTTGATTGAGGCGAGTACAGGACCAAGGTCCGCTTGGGAGTGCTTACCCCATTGGGACCACCAGACGGATACCCTCTCGCGATCCAGTTCAAGGTACTGGGATGCCCATCTCTCCACGGTACCGCCGAGCAGGCGTATGAGTTCGGAGCTAGAACGGCTCTGCGGTTCCACGTCACGCAGAGTGATCTCCCAGAATTCGCCTAGCGGCGCGAGCACATACCGCGACTGTGAATATCGGTGGGGGTCGATGGCGAACAAGGTTTCGTCATCGTGGTGAGCTTCCATGTCGACCCGCGATCCGAGAACGTTGACCGCACTCACGCGGTCGCCATGCGCGACCCGTGGGGAGATCCAGACACTGACGTCTGCACACGGGCTATGGCCCTCCGGACTTACGAGTTTGCTGCGAACGCCGTCGATGCTGACATCTTCACCAAGCCATTGTTGGGCGAGTGTCTCGATGACACCGCGCAAGCCACTTCCGAACAAACTGAGGAACGCGCCGACAGCGCCATGCGGGAGCCGACCATGCCAAGGTTGGAAGTACTTCTCCAAGGTTTCGAGCGGAGACTCATTCAAGTCGCTCTCGACTTGGTTCATCAGAGGTACCGGATTGTCGCCAGCCACGCATAGAATAGGTCGCAACTCGGAGATCAGCAGATGCCGGCGGCCAACACCGATTTCGGTTCTCGCAACATCTTGACTCGCGTGCCAGTTTCCGTCTTGCGTCGGTAGCTCAAGTTTTGGCAGAACCTGCGTGAAGAAATCCTCCCTCTCCGCAAAGCGGCTCAAGAGGGTGCGGAAAACGACCCCGCCGTCAGAGTCTTTCGGCGGTCTGGACATGGCGAGGTAGGCAAGCATTTCGATCTGACATCGCACTGGGACAGACCCGCAGAGCGCTTTGACCAAACTCACGAGCAGAGCCCAAGGCTCTCGGGATCCGGTAGGGCTGGATTCCAAGGCATGCTTGACGGTGTGGACGAGCTTCCAGCCGGGATGGTGAGCGGCTAGGGTCGTTTCAAGTGCGCGGGCGACCAATGAAACATTGACCTGCATCGGGTCTGGAAAGACAAGCCAGGAGCCGCCATTCGCCTGGGCGACACGATCGGAATCCAAGGCATCGATAAGGCGTTGTAGCTGGCGCTCCCGGCCCAAGCGTCCGAGAATCTCGCGAACCACCGGCTCCGCTGCTGGCCAAATCGAGGAATCGACCACGTTTGGAAGGCGCTTGTCGCCGAAAGAGTCATACTTGGCGAGTTCAGCGACGGCGTGGAGCACTTCCTTTGGGGCGACGAGCACCGCATCCGGTGCAAGACCACCATGATCTCGGTGGGGCAGCCAACGCCTCCGTCTCAATAGTTCGCGCAGGCCCAGAGCGCGCGGCAGCGTGACTTGGCCGTCGGCGGAACGAACGCTCTGCAGGATGCGATCTGCGAAACGCCACGGGCGGGCGTCCTCCAGCATCAGTTGGAGAATGCCGTCGTCGTCCATTTCGGGAACGAACACATAGAGATGCGCGACCTCGGAATCCGGATTGAGGAGACGTACTTCCGATCCGAACTCTAGCGGCAGGCGCATTTTCGCCCTGCTTCCCGTGGAACGGCGAGCGTGGGGACTGAATGCCGCACGGTTCCCGTAGACATCGCGATGCAGCGGGATCGCGCTCCAACGTCGTTGAGCCTCCGGTTCCGGGCTGTACAAGTGTTTGAGCAGATGAAGCGCCTCACCGTGGGTGAGCGATGACCAGTCGACGCATTGCGCCAAGCATTCGTCGAGAAGGCGATGTAGTACTTCGAGATCGGTGCGACTGACAGAAAGGGCATTCGCGAGGTCGCTCGAAATCGACTCTACCCAGTTGCCTTCAACGGCGCGCCATGATTGGTCGAGCAGCCGTAGGAGGATACGCAAGGCTTGCCCACCTGCAGCACGGCCGTGAAAGAGTTGCGCGTCGGCTGCGACCACATTGGCGGTACACCCGGCGAGGAGCGCACGGGCAGCTAAGCGAACATTGTCGTCGTTCGAGATGTTCGTCGTGAGTCGGTTGAGGAGGCGTGTTCGACGGGCAGGTTCAGCAAACTGCTTGGCTTCGAGGACGGCAGTGGCCAATGCCTTTGGCGTGGGTAACGGCGCATCTGCTATCGCCGCCAGTGCGTCTCCATTTGCCAGCCAAACGGATTCGCCGAGAGCGTCTGCAAGTTCCGTGACGGCCTGCTTCGGGTCGCTGAGGCGTTGTGATCGAAATCCATCTGCACCTTGGTCATCCGAAAGCGGGCTGGCGAATACTCGGCAATTATCGATCTGATGGCGGAGATTGAAGATTGACCAGGCTTCTTCCCGATCATCCGGCAGCCTGATGGCTCGGAGTAACGGCAGTCGAAGGAGATGAACGCCCATAGAACGTTCATGTCGTACGGTTAGCAATGTCTCGGCGAGGAGAAGGCGTGAGTGCCGTAATCGATCCGATTCGTTCCCTGCTTCCAGGCGTCGTCCCACGGCAGACAGCGCAGCATCCAGTCGCTGTTGGTCAAACTTCGAGGCCGGTGGAGCGTCACTTCGACGCCGTCCGAATGGGACCAGAAACAATCCGCTGCCAATTGCGTCTTCGACGGCGAGCTCGACAACCGCATGCAAGCTCTCCACCGGTGTCTCCAACAGCCAGGCCGTGGGCAATGCCTCGCATAGACCTCTCCATGAATCCCGCAACTCGTCGCGCGATTCTCGCGAAGTGGAACGGCTGATGGTGTGGGAAAGCACACCGTGGGCAAAGCTCTGCACCAGCCAATGGGAGATGGCGGCCGCGCGAATGTCTTCGGTAGAGGCGTCCGGACCAAGCACATGGCGGATAAAATGCCCGATCCACCGCAGAGATTGCGGGGACAAGAACTCCTCGACTGGGATACTCTTCAGGAGACGTTGGAGGCAGTCGGCGGTCCATTCGTCAAGTTCGCCTGCTAAGCGCGGGGCGTCGTGGTCAATGAATACCACATCATCCGCGCCTCTATCGCAATCAGCGACAAACTGTCTGCGAACGGCGTGCGGTGCTTGATTCCATTTCGGGATGGATAGCACCGAGTACGCTTTGGCGACCAAAGCTGTCCATCGAACTCCGTCGGACGCGATAGTCGGCAGAAGCCAGTGCCGGTTCGTGATGAACGCGAGACGCTTCGTGACCATGGTTGAGCGCGCGACCGGCTCCAGCAGACTTCGTGCTGCACTTTGGTCGACACCGACAACGGCTTTGGCGAGCGTGCTCGGCAGCAGAGGAAGCAGCAACTGTTCGCAGAGCGTACTGTTCCATCGGGTGCGCATGTGCATGTCGCTATGGACTGCGGTATCGCCGGATCCGTCGGTGACGCCGGGAATGGACCTGCGATCCTGCGAAGGCCAAAAATAGCCGTGCAAGATGATCTCCCAGGCTGGCGAGAGACCGTCCCTTTCGACGATCGCACTAGAAACGGGCTCGGGAACGTCGTCCAGCGGCAGGAACACGGCCCAACGCAGCCGCATCCCCTTTAGCTCGGCAACGGGGACGAGGGGCCGCAGCACCGTTATCGCAGCGTGAGCAAGCGCTTTTCGTGGGATCGTGGAGTACTGGCCGTTCCGCCACTGCGACGATTGTGGCCAATCGTCTCGCGACCGGAGGTCATGCAAGTCTGGACTTCCGATAGCGTCGATTCCCACGGCGTTCCAGCTTGATCCCTCCGATGCAATCTCGCCGTGAAATGGCTGGTGGCGAGCCGGTGGACTGTCATCAAGATGTCGGCCGACCCAGCCCATCGAATGGCGCTCGACATGCATCAGCTTATCGCGGTTTGGCACGCTCTCCGGCACGATCGCGAAATTCGTTTCGATGGTTTGCAGATGTCCGCACTGCGCCAGCAGGAGTATTGCGGGCTCGGAACGCCTGAACCAAGAGCGGAGATCGTCCAGTTTCGGACAGTTCTCACCCAACCCGTATGGGCGACTCCCTGCTCCTCGATTGAGATGATTGCGCGTCCGAAGGGGAATCCAGAGCAGGAGGCCATCGGTAATCGGTCCAAGCAGAACTCTGATGATGGAGCGAAGCCGGTCCGCCTCTTCCGCACTCATGTCATCCCAGTCGGGATGAAGGGGGTCTACTCCTTCATTCTCGCCAGTGCCTACCCAGGGATTCAAGACGCCAGCCCGCCACTCCGAGTCCTTTGCACCGATGTAGAGAAACGCCTCACAGATATGGAAGACACTCTTCAGCCCAATGCCGAAAGTGCCAATTTTGTCGACATCATCCTCCTTGGATCCACCGATGGCCTTGTGCAGCGCTTCGCGATCCTTGTCCGGAAACGCGCCGTCATTCGCCACGAGAAGTGCTGGGCCGCGAAGCAGACTGTTTCGGGCATTAGGCCAACCGCGCTCCAGTACCGTAAACGCGAGACGGCGGGCGCATGCATCGTCGGCGTTCTGAACAAGTTCCCGGAACAGCGTACGTCCATCCCCGGCATCCTTGTACACGTCAGCCAAGAGCGTTTGGATCGCCTTGATCTCGTCGAGCGGGCTTCGGACGATGCCGGCGTCGGGACGGACATCGATATAGGGCAAGTGCTCCTCCTGAGTTCTATCGCTCATCGAGAATCGGACAATGGCCTACGTGCGCAAGGTTCTGCCCGTTGGCGACACGGGAATACGACCGCCAGCCACGACTGCTTGAGTGAGGCGCTCAACTTCAGGAATGAGTGGCTGTCAATCTCGGTCCAGTTTTCATTCTTCATCAACTCACAGAGCGATTGGAGCACCAGCATCGATGAGCAATCCTATGCGTTTGCGGCCCTAGCCAAGAGTCTGCCGCAAATCAGCTATGAACCGGTCGGGCTTGTGGAGTGCCATTTGAGTCATGCCGCTCCACCGGCATTAATATGGCATCGGCGCATACGTTCCTAAAGAAGTATCGGTGGTTTCCCCAACACCTAGTGGGAGTACGGACTGCCAAATCACAGCTACTTCTATCTACTTCGTCACCTCCTCGATCCTCTCAGCAAACCGCTGCTGACGCTCATCCAAGAAATCGCAGAACCGGCCCTCGTGGAGAGAGGAACCACTTCCACCGGGTAGCAAGTGCGACTCCAGGACCTCCGCAAGTCCCTCAGCATTGAGCTCGGCTTCCATCTCGCGCAGATACTCTGCGGGTGCCTTCTTGTTGATCCGAATATTTGTCTCCTTGTCGATGAGGGTTCGATTCAGCACACAGTCTCGAATCGTTGCCGCCACCTCCTCACCGGACTCGGCCAGATAGCCCCTCGGAAAGACATGGTGGTCGTCGATCTTCTTCTCGAGAACCATGCTAGCGGTTATGCGGGTTCCAGAGTGAAAGTCTCGCGCGTCGCTGCGCAGGATGAGCGCGATGCACCCGCGATAGACGGCTCGCTGCCGGGGCGTTGTCTCACGGAGAACGTCCGGCTCAAACGAGAAGTTTCGCACTGACTCCGGCTCGGGTCCGCCGTCGAACCAAGAAGTCAACTCGGTAACGTCCTTCACAGCCTGTGAATTCGGCGCATTCTCATAGGCTTGACCAAACACGGAGCACCAGAACCAACGTTTCATCTTGTCGCGGATGGCTGCCACTTGCGGCCCCTTGGCGTCTTCGTGCTTGGCGAACACCGCGCCTGCCGGTATCAAGATGGGGTTGTACGGCAACCACCCAGGAAGAACGACACCGCAGTCGTCCCGTAGCATCTGCAGCATAAATGCCACACCGCGAACCACGGGCTTCCATCCTGCCTGGATCTGCCCGACCTCCATCTTGAGCACGTCACCCCGCTTGCACGACGGCGCTGCCTTTGCGGTGAAGATCGCGATCGTTTGCAAAATGTAGTACGGGTCCACGCCGAACTCTGAGAGGATGGGGTGTTCGGTCTGCGCCTCATCCCAGAGATCGCGAAGCCGCACGTCCTCAGGCCAAAATCGTGCCGTCAGCAGGTCGAAAACGGAGAGCTTTACCCCGGTTCGGTTCAGGGTCTCGAAGATCGTGCAGACGGCTTCGGCCTCGGTGTCCTCAACCAAGGTTACCATTGGGAACTCGTAGTCCTCGATATTCTTGATCCATGTCTCGCGGAGTTTGCGCAGCTTTTCCTTGAGCTCCTTGCTTGCGTCCTTGGTCTCCTCGCGCTGCTCAAGCACGTGGTCAAGCCACCTCTCAAATCCGTGGGAATGCCCGAAGACCACCTCAAGCGGAAAGACGAGCTCACTCGCCTGCTTTTCCATCGTACCGAACCGACACTCTGCCCGTTGCTTGCGCAAGTAGAAAACGCAATCGTCGAGATCTTCGCCATCGAGCAGCCCGCACAGACTTATGAAATAGCGGTGGTTCCCCGTCCCATAGAGCGCTTGGTAGAGCGACGTGAGGCGTTGCTGCCCATCCAGCACAAGGTACGAGGGAGAATGACCGCCGAGTGCAGGTGCGCCAGCAACCTCGCGCGGTGCGAAGAGGAAATCGCCCCTATTCTTGATGCGAAGCAGGCTACCAGCCGGGTAGTTCTGGAGGATGCTCTCGATCAGCTCCTCGGTGGCACGTGGGTCCCAGACGAAATCGCGCTGGAAGTCGGGCAGCGCCACTTCCCGGTTATGGATACTTTCAAGTAGAAACCTGAGCTTCTCTGAGCTCGGATAGAGTATGCGTGCCAAAGTTTCCTCCATGGCGCCACCCGCCCGGCTGCCCGGCCCGCCCGGCCCGCCCGGCGAACCAGCCGTCTGGTGTGGTAACCGCTACCGTCCGTGTCCGGCCTTGTACTTTGGTCAGGTCGACCGACTCCTGCATCATGCGCTCGCCCCTGTACCTGTCTTGGTCATGCCTTTGCACATCTATACCGGAGCTACATTCCCTCCGCTTGGCCCGGAGCGCGTAGCGCGGAGGGGCAAGCGGAGGGAAGCGTGGTCGGAGGGTCTCCCCTACCATCGTTTCTTCGCCCGGCTCGGGTGGAGTAGGCCAATCGGTCGGGAGCAACCACACGCCCCCTGCGCCTCGAGCACCTGGGGGGACCCGTGCCCCGACCGTTGGCCGCGATGGACGCCCCGTGGGGAGTTCGCGCCTCCGAGCGCCAGTACAGGGTTTGGCGAGCATCGCGGCGGCCTGGTCATGAACCAGACAGGTAAGGATACGATGGACAGGATCGAATGGTTTGCCGGTGTGGACTGGGGATCGGAAGTTCACCACGTCTGCATCGTGGACGTTGAAGGCCGCGTGCAAGGCGAGCGGTCCTTCGAACACACAGGCGTAGGACTCGCCGAGATGGCGGCGTGGCTCCTCCAGCAGGCCGGGGCGGCGTCGGGCGCAATCGCGGTAGCGCTTGAAGTGCCGCACGGGCCGGTGGTCGAGGCCCTGATGGAGCGCGGATTCGTCGTGCATTCCCTCAATCCCAAGCAGCTCGACCGCTTCCGGGACCGCTTCTCGCCGGCCGGCGCCAAGGATGACCGTCGCGACGCTCGGGTGCTTGCCGATGCCTTGCGGACAGACCGCCGCTTCTTCCGGCGCCTCGATCCGGTCGAACCCGAGGTGGTCGAGCTCCGGGAATGGACACGCATCGCCGACGAACTCACCACCGAGCGAACACGCCTGGCCAACCGAGTGCGTCAGCAGCTGTGGCGCTACTACCCTCAGATCCTGACCGTGGACAGCGATCCTGCCAAAGCGTGGGTCCTTGACCTGTGGCAACTCGCTCCCACGCCCCGAAAGGCTCGCCGCGTCAGAAAGGACACCGTCGCACGCCTGCTCAAGCACCATCGCGTGCGATGCATCGATGCCGAAGAGGTGCTGCGCAGGCTGCGCGAGCCCACGATCCCGGTCGCACCGGGAACCGCCGAGGCCGCCGCCGCCCACATCGACACTGTCGCCGAGCGTCTCGCTCTGGTGCGTCGGCAGCTGGCCCAGGCCCATGCCAAGATGGAACGGCTGACCAAAGCCCTGGCAACTGCGATGGAGAACCCACGCGACACGCCGGGGATAGAAGTGCAGCGTGACGTGGCGATCCTGGCTTCCCTTCCCGGAGTCGGCAAGATCGTCCTCGCCACACTGCTCGCAGAAGCCTTCGATCCCCTGCGGCGCAGAGACTACCACGCCTTGCGTTGCCTGTGCGGCACCGCTCCCGTCACTCGGCGCTCGGGCAAGAGCACGATCATCGTCCGCCGACTGGCCGCTCACAATCGCCTACGCGACGCCGTCTATCACTGGGCACGCGTCGCCGTGCAGCGCGCGATCCGATCAGCAAAGCAAAGTATGCCGCCCTGCGGGCCCGCGGCCACGGCCATGCCCGCGCCCTGCGGTCCGTCGCCGACCGGCTGATTGCCGTCGCCTGCGCCATGCTCGAAAGCCAGACCTTCTTCGCACCCGATCATCCCAGGCAACGCCATGCGGCCTGAGAACCCATGCATCAATCCGGCGGACACAAGAGCCGCCAAAGGCACTTTACAAATGATGGGGAGTCCCCCCAAGTGAGCATCGCACCGCCTTACCAAACCACAGCCTATGCCACAAGGAACTGTCTTCTATGCCGATTTCGTGGTCTGGGCGTGCCTGGAGTGGTCCCGAGGTTACTTTCCCGTGATTCCCAATAGATTCCCAATTTGGTAGAATAACAAATGGGCCAAAGAAAAACGCCGCTAATGAACTGATTTAGCGGCGTTTTTTGGTTGCGGGGGCAGGATTTGAACCTGCGACCTTCAGGTTATGAGCCTGACGGCGGGTGTCTCGGTCGAGATCCCGGGCTCCTGTCCTCTCCAGGGTCAGCCCATCTCCCGCCGGCATTGGGGGATCAGCGCCAGCAGGCGGCGGTCAAGTTCCTCGTCGAAGTCGAGAGGGATCAGGCGCCCACAACCGCAAAGCAGGATGGCACGGACCGGACGGCGGTAAAGCCGGTGCGCCATGCCAAGATAGAGCGTGGCTTGGTAGAGCTCGTAAGATGTCACCCGGCCCCGGTAGTGGCTGCTCTTTGCCTCGCCGATAATGATGGCGCCACCCCTGTTCTCTCGCATCAGGGCATCGGGTGAGCCGGCCAGACCGTCTGCCACTAACGAAGGTTCGGACCTGTGACGGTCGAGACCGCTCGCGAGCACCCTGCAAAGGGCGGGGTCCCAGTCCCCACCGGCGCACGATGTCCTGAGACCGCCGGCGCCGGACGATGAACCAGACGATGACAATGCCGAGCACCGCGAACAGCGCCGATGGCGGGGTGCCAGACCGGCAGACCCACCATCAAGTCAGGACGCCAGGACCAGTCCCGCCGCCCGAGCACGGTCTACGAGTACGGCCGCCATGTTGATCTCAAGGCGGGCGAACCGCACCTGCCGGACAGGAAAACGGGCGCAAGGGTGGCACCGCTATCAACCTCGACCTTGCGGCTACTCCAGTCCCTGCCCCGCGACGATGACAACCCCTGGGTGATCGCGGGCAAAAAGCCCGGCAGACATCTCACCGACCTTCAACACCCGTGGCGACGCATCCGAGCGCTCGCCGACCTCAAAGACGTGCGTATTCACGACCTGCGCCGCCGCTTCGCCTCGCGAGCGCTGGCGCTCGGTGAGGGCTTGCCGATGATCGGCAAACTGTCGGGACACACGCAGGTTCAGACGAAGACATGTTCACAATCCCTATCTCGCTATGTCATTGGAAATCAAAGCTTGTTTGATTCGGGTCCGGTGTCAACGGGCGCCGTTGCGATAGTGCGTTGAGCACTTCGGTGCAGGCGAGCGCCTCTTCCCTGATGATCCAGGGTGCGCCCTTGCAGGCCTGCCGGGCGGCGAGGATGCCCGAGCGGATAAGACGACGGATGACGACGGGATCGACGTCCAGCCGTTCGGCGGCCTCCGACAGGATCAGTTCGCCACGTTCCTGACGTTCACCGTCGCGATACACGGCAATACCGCGCGTGGAGCGGAAGCTGCAGACCCGGCTCTTGGTCCAGCTGTTGCCCTTGCCCGTCTTCTTGCCCAGGCGATTGAGAAGTCCGGCGATCAACTCGTCGGGCAGCATGCGCGCCAGATCACGGATCAGTTCCCCGGTCTCGGCATCGGTGGTCCAGCGATGCTCACCGATCCGATTGCGAGGCACGACCAGGTGCGTGTGGTCTCCACCCTTCCAGTGCAGCAGCAGATGGATCTCGCGGCCCTTGATCGTCGCGATGATCTCGACCAGGACCGCCCGAAGGAGACGCTTGCGCAGCTGCGGTGACGTCTTCTCATGGTTCCAGACACGCGGCAGGTCCTCGCCCAGGGCAAGGTAGGCATGGTGCTCTTCGGGTGTCAGGGCCTGCTGTCGCTCCGTTGACGCCTCGAGAGCCTGAATGCGGGCTTCACAGTCCCGGACCCGGGACAGGCACTCCTCCCACTTGCGGGCCAGGTTGTGGAACACGTTCTGGTTGGCCGGTTCCACCGCATTGAACTGCGCCTCGGCGCGCTCGGCCTGATAGCGTGCCTCAGCCAGCGCCGAGCGCGCCAGACGGAGGGCCGCTCCATCGTCGTGTTCGCGCTCCTTGAGGGCCACCAGCGCCGCTTCGATGCCAACGGGCTGCAGGGCGTCCATCACGGCCACACCCACCGCCGCATCGACGCGCACCGCGCCCCTGACCTTGGTCATGTTCTCCGCAAGAAGCTCCTGGTTCCTCTCGAACTGATCCCACGTGATGTAGCCATCGTGGTGGTCGCGAAGCAAGACCATCCAATCCTGCGGATCGCGACGGACGATCCCGCGTCGCACGAGCTTGCGGCCCTTGTCGAGCACCGTCTCCTGGCGTCGACGGCCATAGGCATAGGCGCCGTGTTGTCTCGCACATTGATTGACCGCGAGTTTCCCGGATTGTTTCGTGCGACTGGCGGGTAGATTTCCCGGATTGGCGGACCGTTTCGATGACGTTCCGGCGGGGTGTCGGACGACCTCCCGAGCGGGCGCATCCATGGCGGCAAGCGGAGCTTTTGGTGATGGGCCGATCGCCAGGCGATCGGCTGGGGGCGGTTCCCGAAGGCGGTTCCGCCTCGAACCCCCAGGGGCGAGCGGCGGGAACCGGGAACCGCTGCGGCGTCGGGCGCGGTTTATTCGGGATGGCGTGCGACGAGGCTGTAGCGGCCCTCGGCGTCGTGCCGGACGCATCCCTGCCGGACGAGCTTGTGGAGGACGGCGCCGACGGTCTTGTGGCGGGTTGCGGCATGCTGTCGGATCTGGCGCTGGGAGAGCGCTGCATCGGCCTGGGCGAGGGCCTGGAGGATGCGCCGTTCGGGGGTTTGGGGCTGCGGGTCTTCGCCGGCCGGAGGCGGCTGACGCAGGCGCAAGAAGGGTTCTGGCGTATCGGTGACGAGTTCGATCTCGATGTCGTCGAGGCCGCGTGCGGCGCGATGCTCGACGGTCATGAGGGTCTGCCGGTCGCGTCGGCGAAGGTAGAGATTGCTGTCGCCCCAGGCGTGCAGTTCGCTGCTTCCCCGCAGGGCCTGGCCGGGGCGTGTGGCCCCGCTCTTGCGGGCGTGGTGGACGACGAGCACGGCGGTGTGGAAGCGTCTCTGGATGTCGCGCAGGACGCCGAGGATGGGGGCGACGTCGGCGGCGGCGTTCTCGTCGACGCCGTGCAGGCGGACCAGGGGATCGAGGATAAGGAGGCGTGGTTGGATGCGCTGCACGGTCTTGCGCAGGCGGCGCCGGTCGCCCGCCTCGTCGAGGCGCAGGGTGTCGACGTCGATGACGGCGATGTCGAGGGTCTCGAAGGGTGTGCCGGCGGCGCGGGAGATTCCCTCGAGCCGGCGCCGCACGAGGTGGGCTGCGTCCTCGGCACAGAACAGCAGGACGGGGCCGGAGCGGACCGTGGCGAAGTGGCGCAGGCAGGGGACGCCGGCGGCGACGGCGACGGCGAGATCGAGGGCCAGCAGGGACTTGCCACACTTGGGCTCGCCACCGACGATGCCGACGGCCTCGTCGCCCCACAGGGTGTCGATGAGCCACTGCAGCTGGCGCGGCCGCTCCTCGAGTTCGACCGGGGTGCGGGTCGGGAAGCCGTTCATGGCTGCAGCTCGTCGAGGGCGTTCTGCAGGTGTTCGGCGGTGACCGTCTTCGCCTTGTCGAGGGCGGCGGCCGACAGGGCGTAGTGGGCGATGCGGTTGATCTGTCTCGGCAGGCCGCGGGTGCTCTGGAACAGGGCCTCGACGGCGGCGGCCTCGAACAGCGGCAGCTCGCATCCGGCGAGGCGCAGGCGGTGGGTGACATAGGCCTCGACCTCGTCGCGGTCGAGGCCGGCGAGATGGTGTCTGACGACGAGGCGCTGGGCGAGGGATTCGTGCATGGCCATGGCGAGGCGGCGTCTGAGTTCGGTGAGGCCGACCAGGATGAGACACAGGCGCTGCTCGGCGTCCATGGCGAAGTTGGTCAAGAGGCGGAGGTCCTCGAGCACGTCGTTGCGCAGATGATGGGCCTCGTCGATGATCAGCACCGGCAGCTGTTTGGCTTCCGTCACCAGACGGGAGATCTCGTTGCGGATGGCCTGGCGTGCGGTGGCGCGGGAGCGCTCGATGGGCAGGCCGAGTTCCCATGCGATCTCCTTGTAGATGTCGAGCACGTTGCCGGTGGTCAGCGAGACGTAGTGGACGCGATAGAGGCCGGGGTGGAGGCCTGCGGTGAGGTGTCGGCAGACGGTGGTCTTGCCGGATCCCACCTCGCCGGTGAGCAAGCCGATGCCGCGCAGGTCGACGAGATGGCCGAGGCGGGCCTCGGCCTCGCGGCGTGCCGCGGAGTCGAAGAGCTCGTCGGTCTCGGCCGGGGTCTCGAAGGGCAGGCGTGTGAAGGCGAAGTGCTTGCGGTACATCACTCGTCCTCCTTCCTGTCCGTGAGGTTGCGCAGGGTGAGCGGCGAGGGCGGCGGCTCCGGCGGCGGCTGGTCGGCCTGGATCTCCTTGGTCGCCCAGGTGCGCCTGACGGCGGTGTTGGCGTAGGCGTCGAGGCGTGTTGCCTTGCCGGCGGGCTTGCCGTCGTGGACCACGTCGAGGGGCCTCCCGGGCGGCGCCTCGGGATCGTAGCGCAGGGTGACCTTGTGGCCGACGAGCAGGGCATCGACCTCGTAGACGCGTCCGTTGAGGCTGACGGTGCGGTCCTTGTGGACGCGGCGTCTGGCCTCGAAGAGGAAGATGTCGTCGAGATCCAGGGTGGCGTCGGGGTAGCGGACGCCGGCCGAGACCAGGGCCCACTGTTCGAGGGGCGTGCGGCCCTCCAGGCCGCGGTGCGGGGTGTGGTGATACTCGCCCTCGATCCACGCCCACAGGCTGCGGTTCAGGCTCTCCAGGGTGTCCTGATCGGCGGCGTCGACGCGGCTGAGCCAGGCGGCGCGTACTGTCCTGAAGAAGCGTTCTATCTTGCCCTTGCCCGCAGGCTGGAAGGGTCTGGCGTGGATCAGCGCCACGCCCAGCCTGGCGCAGATGACGGCGAGATGGCGCGACCGGTAGGCGGCGCCATTGTCGACGTAGAGTCGCTGCACCAGACCACGCCGGATCAGAGCGTTCCTGAACACCGGCAGGAAGGCCGCGGCGTTCTCGGCCATGGCGAAGGCGGCGAAGGGGACGACGCGCGTGGCGTCGTCGATGAAGGCGATGAGGTAGGTCTTGCGCCGGGTCCGGCCGAGGCGGACCTTGGGGCCGTGCATGACGTCGGACATCCACAGCTCGCCGGCCTCGCGGAAGGCGAAGCGGCGGCGGTCGGCGCCGTCGTGCGGCGGCATCCTGTCGAACAGCCCCTCGGCGGAGAGAAGCCGGTGCACGGTCGACGGCGCCAGGGGATGGTCGATGCCTTCGGCGCGCGCCGTCTTGATGATGAGGCGCACCGACCAGTGCGGATGATCATTCTTCAGCGCGATAAGACGCTCGGCGACCTCGCCAGGCAGGCGCCGGGGCTTGCCGCGGTCGCCGCGCGGCTTCGGGTGAAGCGCCTCGAAGCCGCCGCGCCGGTAGTCCTTGATCCAGCCGCGCATGGTCTCGGCGGCCACCCGGGTCCGCATGCTTCCCGGAATGACGTAGCTCCGGGCGGCCTTGGCGCGCAGCAGGACGCCGGTGCCCGGCGTGCCCACCGGTAGGTGCACCAGGTCGGCGATCACGCCGTATCGGAAGAGTGCGACCGCCTGGCGGAGATCATCAGTGGGTTCTGTCATGTCACGGTCCTCGCCTTGCAGGGCTCTTTGCCCCTCGGACCCTGACGCTATGCCGCCGCACCAGGGGGATCAGGCCCCATCGAGTGTTGGAACGCGGGCTTGTGATCAGCCACCTCGATTCCACCGGCCTGGAAGCCCAACGGAGCGGGCAGTGTCCGCAGCTGCGCCGAGACCAGTGCGCGCAGCCTCTTCAGGGCGCAGTCGCCCCCGAGACGCTCGCGAACCGCCACCATGGTCGCCGCACAGCCCGCCAGCCGGTCGGGGATCAGGCCGATGACCCGTGACAGAGTGTCGTGAACGAGACGCACCCGGCGGCGCACCCAGCGCAGCGCCCCGGGAAGCTCGATGGCGTCCGGGCGCACCACGTTCGCCGCCTCTTCCAGACTGCGCGCGCCCTCGGCCGCCACCACAACCGCTTCCAGATCGTCCAGCGTCCCCGGCAGCCGCGCCGCCAGGCAGTCCGGCAGAAGGCTGAACGTCGTGTGACTCTCCGGGCAATACCAGCGAGCAACCTTCGCACCGCGCGGACTCTTGCGCGCGTAGGTGCCGTGGCGTGCCAGGGAACATCCGCCATGCGGGTGGTTCGGGCAGCGATCAAGCCTTGCATCGCGCCACGCCTCGGCCCTAACGTAGTCCTCGCCGGTGAGCCCCGTCGCGTAACGAAGCTGCACTGGCCACAGGCCCGGCGGGGGTGTCGTCCCGCGCGGGCCTCCTCTCTATGGAAAGACCAACACTAAAGGCCCGGGCCCACGCTGCAACAGCCGCCCTTCCCGCGCTCGACCACCATCCCGGCCAATCCACCACTCGCCCAATGTGGGAAAAATCCACGGGCTCCTATCGAACTAAACAGGGACCCAACACGCCGGCATAGATCGGGTTGGTGAGAAACTGTGCAAGACGCCTCGAGGAGGCCGGAACCCTCCAGACCAGACCCTCCCCGGGTGTCCTCACCGGCAGTTCGACGGCGTTGCGATGAAACCAGAAAAACACCTGCCGGATGCTGCCAAGCTCGCGGAACTTGCGGAACACCAGGTCGATCGCATCACGCTGACGCTGGTCCGGCGTCATCTCGATGCGATGACGTTCGACCTTCTCGTAGCCCGCCGGCAGTGTGGTCCACAACTCGCCGCGTTGCGCCATCGCCAGCCGGCTCTCCAGGGAACGCTGGCGGAACAGCGCCAGTTCCATCTCGTTGAACTGGCCCTTCAGTCCCAGGTACATGCGGTCGTCTATCAGCGCCGGATCATAGAGCCGCTCCCGGTCACCGACCAGACAACCGACGATGGCGCAGAAGTCCAGCAAGGTATGCCACTCACGGCCATTGCGAGACAATCGCGACGCCTCGATCGACAATACAAGTCCGACCCGACCCTTGCAGACGGCCTCGAGAAGCGCGTCGAAGCCCGGGCGGTGAACACCCGCCCCGGATATCCCCAGGTCGTCGTCGATCACCTCAATGTCACGGAAGCCGAGGTCCCTGGCATGATCCGACAAGGCGTACTGAAGGCGCTGACGTTCCACATGGGTGTGAACCTGTGTCTCCGAGGACTGGCGGACATAGACATAGGCGGCTCGTTCGAGGTGAGCCGCGGTGAGCATCGCGACGTTACTCATCACGGCCTGCCTCGTCCGCGGCCTGGTTGGCATCTCCCATCACCGCCGCAATCAGCGCCGCCAGAACCGCCACCGCCTCCTGCCTCGCACCGTGCGGGAGTCCGATCCGCACCTGCGGCTCGAACCTGAATGTCCTCTGCGCCCCTTCCCGTTGGGGATATCCCATCGCGATCTCCTCTCTGCCTTGATGCCGGATCGGCAGAGAGTGCCGTTACGAGATCACGCAGGTCGGCCAAGGCCGAACGGGAAAGTCGCGGACGATCGCACAGGTCCCAGTGAGCGGCGTCCGGTGCCGTCATCCAGAGAGGCAGGTGGTACCGCCGCCCCTCTGAATCAGCGACCACTACAATCGCTTCACCCCGATGCGAACGCTGCTCGAGCATCGTTGCTCGGGCTCCAGCAAGCGGATGAAATCGGTAATGAACCGTAACCGTCTCGCTCACACTGTGGGGTTTATGGGCGGGTCTACACGACCACCCGCTACGCCCGCCTCGCCCGCGACACCGTCAAGGCCTCCGCAGACCGCACCGGCGACAGTATCGCCAGCGATCTCGTGACGGCGGAATAGTGCGGACCCTGATCCTCCAATGTGCGTCCGTGGCGTTCTGCGGTGAACGGTAGCGCAGGCCTTCTTGGTAGAACCTCGGGCCGCTGCCTGGTAACCGGCATCAAATGCTCACACAAATCTATACATCATTCACAATGTGATGTATCCTCTTCTATTGAGGATTTCTCTTTCGGTGATTGACGTGTCAAGGAACAGTACTACCCATCGATCCGAAGCCGCGATCACGGCCGTGCTCCCTCCTACCGTCCAGATTCGGCGGCGCCGCGAGGATGGTCGTGTGATCGACCTCGAACTCAACGGGAAGCCTATCACGATTGAGTGGCTGAACGAGGGTGGATTGCGCCAGGCACACGAGTTGCTCGTCGGCCGCAAGGAGCACCCCGACGTCGTGGCCGCTCGCCACATGTCGCCCGGCGCACGCAAGGCACTCTCCGCCGCGGGGATCGGTTGGGTGGACGAGACCGGTGCGGCGGAGATCGTGCTGGACTTCCTGATCGTTTCCAAGAGTGGCCATCCCATCAAGGCGCCTCAGAAACCGCCTCGCTGGACACCTGCCGTCCTCGCCATCGCGGAGGCATTGCTCTGCGGCGGCCGCGCCACCGTCAGCACCATGCAGGAGACCACAGGGCTTTCCGCCGGAAGCGCCACAAACGCCCTGAGAACTCTCACCGAACTCGGGCTCATAGATGCCCAAGCACGTCGTGGACGCAACTCCGCACGCCGAATACCCGATCAGGACCGGCTGCTGGATGCATACGCAGCTGCGGCTGTTTCGATGATGCCACAGACCGCTCTCACGGTCGGTGTGACGTGGCGCGACCCGGCGACGGCTCTGGCGGAGACCGGCCAGCGATGGAGCAACGCAGGTATCTCGTGGGCAGCCACGAGCACAGTGGCGGCATCGGTGTTCGCCCCATATCTCGCCACGGTTACGACCGGCGAGGTCTATGTCGACAGGAAGACGATCGCAGGACTTGAGGAGGTCGCCGCGAAGGCGGATCTGCGACCGATTGAAGGCGGGCGTCTCACCCTTCGACCATTCCCCACGGTTACAGCCAGATTGCTTGCCGTGGTGAAGAACGGCCTCAGCCTCGCACCGTGGCCTCGCGTATACGCCGACCTGCGCGTCGTCGGCGTGAGAGGCGAAGAAGCCGCTGAACATCTCCGGGGCGTGATCCGTGGCCGATGATCTGCCGCCCCGCTCCCGGGCCGCACGGGAAGCGGCCGAAACGGCGCTCGTGCGCATCGTCCACCACTACGGCGCGCGGCCGGAGTTCGTCGTGCTCGGGGGGCTGGTACCGGAGTTACTCTGCTCCGACAGCGAATTCCAACACGCCGGGACCACCGACGTGGACGGACAGGTCGATCTTGAAATCGCCTATGGCGCCGCAAATGCCGCACGGCTGGAGCGTGCGCTTCACAATGCGGAATTCGTTCCCGAGGATGGCCGCGTCTGGCGTTGGACGGCAGACGCGGCTGCGGTGCGGACCGTAGTGAAGTTCGAGCTCCTGGCCGATCTTCACAATGAGCCGGCATCGGCGACGATCAGGTTCGAAGAATGCGAGAATCTCGGAGCGATCAATCTACGTGGAACAGGCTTCGCATCCCGCGACACCGAAGTGCGCGGCCTTGGCGCCCGGATCGGCGGCGTCCCTTACAACATCCAAGTGAACGTTGCGGGTCTGGCTGGATTCCTGCTTGCCAAGGCAGCGGCCGCACGCTCAAGACGAGTACCCAAGGATTGGTACGACATGGCGTTCGTACTCCTGCACAACGATGCTGGCGGACCATCGGCTGCCGCCGCGCAGGTCCGGGACCGGTTTGCTGACGACCTCCGCGCGATCCGCACGGCGCTCGACGATCTGCAAGCCAATTTCGAGGCTCCGACGGCCCAGGGGGCCCAGGCCTATGTCCGACAGATGCGCATCGATCACCCCGAGCTCGATCCCGTGGGCCTCGCCGCCGATGCCGTCGTCGCCGTTCGGGAATTTCATCGAGGCCTGTGGCCTCCCGCCGCATGACGAGAGATTGCATGAGTGAATCGGACACAACCGATCCTGTGACCGACAGGACGGGTCCTGCTCGGTCGGCAGGCCGAGAACGCGGTGCGAAAGCGCTCAAGCCGCAACAGCACCATACGATCCCCAGGTGGCTGCTGGAACATGTAACAGATTGCGACGGTATGCTTCACCTGGCACGAAAACACCCAAGAACGTCCTTCAGGAGCAAGCCATCAAACGTCTTCAGAAGAGGCTGTTACGCAGCGAAAGAAGTGGGGGAGTCGTGAGAGTCAGGAATCATGGCTCAGGCGGAGGATCTGTTCCTTCCCTGTGTGAAGAACGTTCTCCGTACGGCAAGCGTGGCGATCGCTGAGAGCAGGATGTCCGGTATCAAGTCGATTCAAGACGACATCCAAGCCTGATCGCAGGGTCTTCCGGGGCAACGGTGGATGCCGCCTGGCGAAGGGGATGGGCGACGAATGGGTGAATGACTCCCAGCTTTGCGCACACATGACCGTGGAGACTTGCCATCCCCGAACCTCGCTTCGAACAGCAGGCATCCTGGCCCCAGCCCTAATTCAGCCTCTTCAAGCGCCCGCCTTGCGATGCCGTGATCCATGACTCCCATGCGCCGACCCCCACACCACCGCCGGATCCAGCGGCGGGCCGGGGCGCGTACCGCAATCCCATCTCCTCGCCGCCTTGAGCACCCCTGCCTGAGCGCGGGCGTGGCCCTGATCCGCTGGCCAGGCTGAATGGTCGCGAAATGGGTGCTCACAATGTGTTCACTTGGCGGTGAGTGGATACTTGTTCGGTGTCGATCTCCGTGGAGCAGCCTGTTGGGATAATGTGGGTTTTGATTGCTGGGGCAGGATTTGAACCTGCGACCTTCAGGTTATGGCCTGAAGGCGATCTCCGGCTGCCGACGAATCGCATGTCATTCGGGCGCATGTGGTCCGGAAGCCGGCCAAACCAAGGTGAGCCTCCTGCCATGTGTAGTTGACTCAGGGCTGCCGACACGTGGTGTCGAGCCGGTCGATGAGACTGCCTGTTGATCCGATTCTGACGCGAGGGCACGCCAGCGAGCCTGGATGGACAACAACGTCGGCAGATGAGCCGCAAAGCTGTGCGCAGGCCCAATCAGGGCCGGTCAATCCACGATGCCTAGAGGCGGAACTGGTCGCCGAGATAGACCTCGCGAACGATGCTGTGGGCGGCCACGTCCTCGGGCGGGCCCTCCATGAGGATGGCGCCCTCGTGGAGGATGTAGGCGCGATCGACGATGCCGAAGGTCTCGCGCACGTTGTGGTCGGTGATGAGCACGCCAATTCCGCTGTCCTTGATTTGGGCCACCAGTTCTCGGATGTCGCCGAGTGCTATCGGGTCGATCCCGGCAAGCGGTTCGTCCAGCAGCATGATGGAGGGGCGCGAGGCAAGGGCGCGGGCGATTTCAACGCGCCGTCTCTCTCCCCCCGAAAGAGCCACGGCCGGGGTGCGGCGCAGGTGTGATATCGAGAACTCGGCGAGAAGCAAGTCGAGCATGGTCTCACGGACATCGTAGTCGTCCTCGACAACCTCGAGAGCGGCCCTGATGTTGGCCTCGACCGACAGGCCACGGAAGATCGAGGCTTCCTGCGGCAGGTAGCCGATGCCGAGGCGCGCCCTCCGGTACATCGGCAATCCCGTGACGTCGTGGCCATCGAGCATGATCGTGCCGGCATCGGCTGCCACCAGGCCCGTGAGAAGGTAGAAGCAGGTCGTCTTGCCCGCGCCATTCAATCCGAGGAGGCCCACGACCTCGCCGGCATGCACGTTCAGACTGACATTGCGGACAATGGGACGCTTGCGATAGCTCTTGGTCAGGTTGGAGGCGACAAGACCCCGGTTGTGACTGACCAGGACAGGTCCGCTCTCATGGGTCGCGCTCACTGATCGCCTTCTTCAACAGCGCTCAGCAGAATGTTCACCCTTTCCTCTCCGCCAACGATGTTGACCTGGCCATTCTTCAGGTCAAGCGTCACCTTGGTGCCCGTCAGGACGGCATCATCGTTCACCAGTCGCACATTCTCCTCAAGGACGACCACACCCGCCGCCACCGACCACAGACCCGCATCGCCATGCGCTGTCCCGTCGTCGGTGAGAACCACGACATCGCCGTTCGCCCGGATGGACTCGACCCGATTGCCGTTTCCGTCGTCCTGGTAATGCACGACCATCGTATCGGCGCGTACGGTCAACTCGCCCTGCATGACCTGGACGCTGCCGTTCAATGTGACATCCCGCGACTCCGAATCGACATCGAGGCTGTCAGCCGACACCTCGATCGGCTCACCGCTGTTGTAGTCGCTGATCGAGAACATCTGTGCCGTTGCCGGCAACACCGGGAGAAGACCAAGAACACCAATGACCACGAAACTCGCGAGTTTGTTCATGGCAGGCTCTTGAGTTGAACGCCGGAGAGTAGTGTCCAGAACGCGCGATACATGGTCACGGACACCCCGCACTGGAAAGCTTCCACGAGGTATAGTGGAGATTGTTCATCAATACCACCTGTGAATGTATCCCCATCCTGTGCATCCTACCCGATTGACCGCTGGCGCTTCAAGGAATTCTTGGCCGCGATCCTGATGCTGATCCTCCAACGCGGCATGGAAACCTGTCAATCCTCCGGATTGAGAAGAATTTCAACGTCACCGGAAAATGTGAACTTCCCGCCGTGGTCGCTGACCTCGAAACCCTCCGCCTCGAGATCTCCCGACGGACCGGTGCCCTTGACCATGGCATCACTTCGCGCCATGCCCTTCTCCAGGTCGATGAGAACGCGCTCGCTTTCCAGGCGATATCCACTGCTGGACGTGACCTGAACGGAGGATTCAAGAGTGAGCACCTGGCTCTTCTGTTCAAAATAGCCGCTGTCGGCCCGCAAGGACGTCCATTCCCCTTCGCCGACCGTAATGGAACCGCTCACGCCCTCGAGAAACACCGTTTCACCCCTCTCCGAATCATGCCAGGCCCTTTCGGCGTTAATCGTGAAGGGTCGGCCATCGTTGTCCGTTCCAAGGAACCTGACATTGGTCATGGTCGAGCGCTCGGCCGTCGGTTGTTCAAGTCCGCTGATCGGGATCACATCGGGCAACTCGATGATGTTGAAGGTCGGCCACATCAGCAGAAAGGCCGCCAGGGCAAGGGCACACAGCGGCAACAGCCAACGCAGAAGGCGGACAATGCGCGTGTAGCGCAGCAGGGAGCGGTGCCGGGGATGCGGCAGGACGTCTTCGGGAGCGAGGCCGCGTGCAGGCGGGTGGGCCATCGGATCAGTGGTCCATGATATCCGGATCGTTCCAGCCCAGAAGATCGAGTTCGGCGCGGGTCGGGAGAAAGCGGAACAGGGCCTCGGCCAGTTCCGTGCGTCCCTCGCGCTCCAGGCGGCGGTCGAGTTCCGCCTTCAGCCGATGGAGGTGGAGAACATCCGCAGCAGCATAGTCAAGCTGCCGGTTCGAAAGTTCCCCCGCCCCCCAGTCGCTGCTCTGCATCTGCTTGGAGATGTCGACTCCGAGGAGTTCCTTGCACAGATCCTTGAGACCGTGACGCTCGGCGAAGGTCCGCACCAGACGGGAAGCAATCTTGGTGCAGTAGACGGGCGACACGACGACGCCCATGTGGTGGCGGATTGCCGCAAGGTCGAACCGGGCAAAGTGAAAGATCTTCAGGGTGTCCGGATCCGTCAGGAGCGCGCGCAATCGCGGCGCTGCAAGATCGCCCCTGGAAAACTGCACGAGATGGGCATTGCCGTCACCGCTGGAAAGCTGGATGAGGCACAGACGGTCGCGGAAGGGCTTGAGGCCCATGGTTTCGGAGTCGACAGCGACCGTGGCCCCGAGATCAAGACCGGAGGGAAGATCTCCCTGATAAAGAAGGTTGGCCATGTGAAAGCCGGGGTGGAAGAAGGCTGACCCGCCACACCTGCGAACCCGGAGAGGCGCCGGATTGACGGGCGATCTGAGTATGCCAAGGCTAACCGCACCTGCCCGAAGGAACAAGGTCGGGTGGCGCTGGTGCCCAGGAGAAGACTCGAACTTCCACGGGGTCTCCCCCACAGGTACCTGAAACCTGCGCGTCTACCAATTCCGCCACCTGGGCACGACGCCTCTCCTAGTGGGCGCAGGGGAAACCTGTCAAGTGGCAACACCCTCCTGGGCAATTGACGCCTTGCCCTCGAGGCTCAATCATCCGCAGCCGGTGTTGCTGGAGGTTTTCATGGCAGTTGGGACGGTTGTTGTCTTCGGCGGTTCCGGGTTCATCGGGCGCTATGCCGTCCGCAGGCTGGCCGCCAGCGGCTGGCGGGTCATCATTGCCGTGCGCCGGCCAGGCAGGGCCGCCTTTCTGCAGACAGCCGGAGATGTCGGGCAGATCGTTGCCGTCGCCACCGATATCACCGACCCACGTCAGGTCAGCGAGCGCATCGAAGGGGCCGACGCAGTCGTCAACCTGGTCGGTATTCTTCACGAAAGGGGCCAGCGCACCTTTGCCAGACTGCACGCCGGGAGCGCCGACGACATCGCCCGGGCGGCCGCGGCAGCAGGGGTGCGTTCCATGGTCCATGTCTCGGCCATCGGCGCCTCGGACCGTGCGCCATCCTCCTATGCCCGCTCGAAGGCATCCGGGGAGAAGGCGGTGAGGGCAGCCATGCCCCATGCGGTCATCCTCCGGCCGAGTATCGTCTTCGGACCGGAAGACGGCTTCTTCAACCTGTTCGGCCGCCTGGCAGCCCGCTCTCCGGTCATCCCTCTTTTCGGCGGCGGTGCGACACGGTTCCAGCCTGTCTATGTCGACGATGTCGCGGCAGCGATCGTCGCCGCGCTCGGCGATGACGATGCCCGGGGACGAACCTTCGAACTCGGCGGCCCCGTGGTCTCGACCTTCCGCCATCTCATGGAGTTCATACGCCGCGAGACCCGCCGACGTGTCCTGCTCCTGCCGCTGCCCTTCGTCGCGGCACGCCTCACGGGACGCCTCCTCCAACTCCTGCCGCAGCCGCCGCTCACGCACGATCAGGCCCTGCTTCTCGAATCCGACAACGTGGTGGCCCCGGACGCCGCCACCCTGAAAGACCTCGGCATCGAGGCAACCACCCCCGAACTGGTGGTGCCGTCCTATCTCGCCCTCTATCGCCGTGGCGGCGGCGCTCCGGAGCAAGGGTCCGCTTGAGATCGAACCGGCTGCCGCGATATCAGGAGTGGAAGCCGGTGACGCGGGATTCGGTCACAGGAACATCAGCGAACCACTGTCCGGAATCGGCGATTCGGGAGTCATGCCAAACCGTCCCCGTCATCAGGCACGGCCTCGACCTGCTGCGGAACGGCCAGGACTACAGGTGGAGCCAGGCCAGAAGCAGGACGGCGAGAAGCACGCGGTAGATGACGAAAGGGGTGAAGGAGGCCCGGGCCAGCCACGCCATGAAGAGGCGGATGGTGATGAGAGCGGCGCCGAACGAGAGGATCGCCGCAACCAGAGACGGACCTGTCAGGGACGTGTCGCCCGATGCGATCATGTCGCCGGCCGACAGCAGTACGGCGGCACCGATCACCGGAATGGAGAGCAGCATCGAGAAGGTGGCGCAGTCCGACCGGCGGTAACCGAGAAACCGGGCTGCCGTGATGGTGATCCCGGCGCGGCTCGTTCCGGGGACAAGAGCGGCCACCTGGAAAAGGCCGATCACCACCGCGCCACGCCACGTGAGGTCTTCGAGCGGGCGCGCAGCCCCGACGAGCCTGTCGGCCACGAGGAGCAGAAGCCCGAACCCAAGGGTCGTCCAGGCAATGAGCGCCGGATCCCGCAGCATGTCCGTACCCGTGGCATGGAGCACGAAACCCGCTCCGCCCGCCGGCACTGTCGCCAGGATGATGAGAGCCAGGAGACGGCGGTCGGCAACCTCCCTGCCCCTCAAGAGGCGGACAATCTCCTTGCGGAAATACATGATGACCGCCAGCAGGGTGCCGCCGTGGACGGCAATGTCGATCTTCAGCCCCTGGTCCGGCCAGTCCAGCACGTTCGAAGCGAGAACCAGATGACCTGACGAACTCACCGGAAGGAATTCCGTGATGCCCTGGACCAGGGCGAGCACGACCAGCTGCAGCCACGTCATGGCGCACACACCTGAAGCGGCCACGGATTGATGGTGCCGGTCATGCTCGATCCATCGTGCGTCGGGAACGGTGACCCCGGATCATGCATGGCGTGCCCACCGCAACATCAAGATCATGGGGTTCCTGCCAGGCATGGTTCAGCATATGGAAGAACAAGGACTTCATAAAGGTCAGCAAGACTGACTATAATCGGCATGCTGCACGCTCCTGGTGTCCTGACCGGAAAAGAACAGGTGACTGCGGTGCAAAATTATGGCATAGTAGCTGACCTATCTTCCCGCATCAGGCGTCATGACCCTTCTTTCCTTCGTCGACGTGCCGCAACAGCGGCCCTACAGGCGTCTCGCCGGGGAGCGCCGCCACGACTTTCGCGAAATCTACGACGAGTTCATTCCCGATAGCGCCGTCACCCAGTCCTCGCGCTGTTCGCAGTGTGGTGTCCCGTTCTGCCAGATTCACTGCCCGCTCAGCAACAACATCCCGGACTGGCTGGCACTGACCGCCGAGGGCCGGCTCGAGGAGGCGTATGCCATCGCCTCGGCCACCAACACGTTCCCGGAAATCTGTGGCCGCATCTGTCCCCATGACCGGCTTTGCGAGGGCAACTGCGTGATCGAGAAGGGATTCGAGTCGGTGACCATCGGCACCATCGAACGCTTCGTCACCGAAACGGCCTTCGACAACGGTTGGGTGCGTGGCCCCGAACCGGCGCGCGAACGCGGCCAGTCCGTGGGCATCGTCGGCGCCGGACCCGCCGGACTCGCGGCAGCCGACAGGCTCCGGCGCCATGGGTACCGGGTCGAGATCTATGACCGGCACGACCGGGCTGGCGGCCTGCTGATGTATGGCATCCCCGACTTCAAGCTTGAAAAGCACGTGGTCTCGCGTCGCGTTGACCTGCTTCTCGAAGGCGGCGTCATCTTCCATCAGGGAGCCGACATCGGACGCGACCTTTCCTTCACCGACCTGCGCACCCGCCACGATGCCGTGTTGCTCGCCACCGGCGTCTACAAGGCGCGCGACATCCAGGCTCCCGGGGTCGGCCTCGATGGCATCGTCCCCGCCCTCGATTACCTCATCGCCAGCAACCGCCGCGGCCTCGGCATGGACGTCGCTGGTCCCGATGCCGCCGGACACCGCGTCGTTGTCGTCGGCGGTGGCGACACGGCGATGGACTGCGTGCGCACGGCCGTGCGCCAGGGCGCCCGGGCCGTCACCTGTCTCTACCGCCGTGATCGGGACAACATGCCCGGCAGCCAGAGGGAAGTGAGCTACGCCATCGAGGAAGGAGTCATCTTCGAGTTTCTGTCCGCCCCGGAAGCCTTTGCCGGCGATGACCGGGTGGCCACGGTGAGGGCGTCGCGCATGCGCCTCGGCAACGCCGACAGCGACGGCCGCCGCCAGCCACTGCCGGTCGAAGGCACCGGCTTCGGTGTTGAGGCAACACTTGTGCTCAAGGCCCTGGGGTTCGATCCCGAGCCGGTCGCAGAGATGTTCGCACTCGACGACCTCGAAACCGAAACCGACGGCACCGTGAAGACTGCCGGCCTCTCGGGCAGGACCAGCGTGCCAGGAGTGTGGGCCGCCGGCGACATCGCACGCGGTGCATCCCTGGTGGTGTGGGCAATCCGCGACGCGAGGCAGGCGGCCGATTCCATTCACCAGAAGCTGAGCGGACCATGAGCGACCCCTGCCGGACTGTCGAACGGTCCCGCCTCGAACGATACGGACTCTACGATCCCTCCTTCGAGCACGATTCCTGCGGTGTCGGATTCGTGGCCGCCATCGATGGCACCCCCGGACGCAGGGTGGTGGAAGCGGGCATTGCCGCCCTCAAGGCAGTGTGGCATCGCGGCGCGGTCAGCGCCGATGGCAAGACCGGTGACGGCGCCGGAGTCCAGGTCCAGATCCCCCAGGGTTTCTTCAGGGAGCACATCGAGCGCACGGGACATGAACCGGGAAACGGCCGCCTGGCGGTCGGCATGATCTTCCTGCCGCGCACCAACCTTGCGAACCAGGAAGCCTGCCGGGCGATCGTCGAATCCGAGATCCTCAAGTTCGGGTACCGCATCTTCGGCTGGCGCCAGGTCCCCATTGACAGCACGGTGATCGGCGAGCGCGCCAGCGCGGCACGCCCGGAGATCGAGCAGATCATGATCGCCAGCGAAGACACCCTCGCCGAGGACCGTTTCGAGAACGATCTCTACATCATCCGCCGCAAGATCGAGGCCCGCGTGCGCGAGGCAGGGGTGACCGGATTCTACGTCTGTTCGCTGTCGTGCCGTTCGATTGTCTACAAGGGCATGTTCGTCGCCGAGCAACTGTCCAACTTCTATCCGGATCTCTCCGACGACCGCTTCGTTTCCAGCTTCATCGTCTTCCACCAGCGCTACTCCACCAACACCTTCCCGACATGGGATCTCGCCCAGCCCTTCCGCATGCTCGCCCACAATGGCGAGATCAACTCGCTGCGCGGCAATGTCAACTGGATGAAGAGTCACGAAGCGCGCATCGGCCATGATGCCTTTGCCGAGCATCTCGACGTCATCAAGCCGGTCATCGCGTCCGGCGCCTCCGATTCGGCAGCGCTCGATTCAGTCTTCGAGCTCCTGGTGCGCGCCGGACGTTCGGTGCCGCTGGCGAAGACCATGCTGATTCCGGAAGCCTGGGAACACAATGCGCGGCTGTCGCAGGAAGTGCGTGCACTCTACCTCTACTGCAACACGGTGATGGAGCCCTGGGACGGTCCGGCGGCCATCGCGGCGTCGGACGGCCGCTGGGTCATCGCCGGCATGGACCGCAACGGCCTGCGCCCCATGCGTTACTCGCTGACCCGGGACGGCCTGCTCATCGTCGGCTCCGAGACCGGCATGATCCCGGTGCCCGAGCACAATCTCGACTACTGCGGCCGCCTCGGGCCAGGCGCCATGATTGCCGTCGACCTGGCCGGGGGACGGCTCTTCACGGATGCCGACATCAAGGAACACCTGGCCGCCAATCAGCCCTACGCGCGGTGGATCGGCAACATCACCCATCTCGACGACCTCCAGTGCGGCGGCGACGGGGCGATGGCCCATGGCGGAGACGCCGAGCTGCGATGGCGTCAGCACGCCGCCGGATTCTCGTTCGAGGACCTGGAACTCATCCTGCGCCCCATGGTCGAGGAAGCGAAGGAGGCCGTGGGCTCCATGGGCGACGACACGCCGCTTGCGGTGCTGTCAGGCCACTACCGCGGCCTGCATCACTTCTTTCGCCAGAACTTCAGCCAGGTCACCAATCCACCCATCGATTCGCTGCGCGAACGCCGGGTCATGACCCTCGTCACGAGGCTTGGCAATCTATCCAACATTCTCGATCAGGACGAAAGCCAGACCCGTATCCTGCAACTCGCCTCGCCGGTTCTCGACAATGCTCGTTTCTCCGCGATGCGACGCCATCTCGGGAAGGGCGCAGTGGTGGTCGACTGCACCTTTCCGGCGGAAGGGGATGATCCCGACGTGTTGGGCGACGCCATCACGCGCATTCGCCGGGAGACCGAGGATGCGGTCCGCGGCGGCTGCGAACACATCATCCTGACCGACGAGATGAGTGGTCCGGACCGGGCCGCCATGCCGATGATTCTCGCCGCCGGCGCCGTGCACAGTCACCTCGTGCGCCAGTCGCTGCGGACCTTCGTGTCACTCAACGTACGCTCGGCCGAGTGCCTCGACGTGCACCACTTTGCCGTGCTCATCGGCGTCGGATCGACAACGGTGAATGCCTACCTTGCCGAGGAGAGCATTCGGGCACTCCATGGGCGCGGTCTCTTTGGCGGCTACAGCCGGGCCGAGTGCGTTGCCCGCTACGTGAAGGCGGTCGACGACGGTCTCCTGAAAATCATGTCCAAGATGGGAATCGCCGTCATCTCGTCCTATCGGGGCGGCTACAACTTCGAGGCCATCGGTCTCTCGAGGACCCTGGTCGCCGAGTTCTTTCCCGGCATGCCGGCCAAGATCTCGGGAATTGGATTGAGCGGCATCCAGAAACGCACCCTCAAGCTCCACCACGAGGTCCATGGCATGGCGGCACAAACGCTGCCGATCGGCGGTCTCTACCGCTTTCGCCAGGGCGGTGAGGCCCATGCCTGGGAGGGCCGGCTGATCCACACCCTGCAGAACGCCGTGGCAAGCGACAGCTGGCAGCTCTACCGCCGCTACGCGGAAGGGCTCCACGCACGGGAACCCTTCAGCCTGCGCGACCTCCTGGAGTTTGATGATCGCAAGGACCCTGTCGACATCGATGACGTGGAGTCCATTACCGAGATCCGCAAGCGATTCGTCACTCCCGGCATGTCGCTTGGCGCCCTGTCACCGGAAGCGCACGAGACTCTCTCCATCGCCATGAACCGCATCGGCGCGCTGTCGGATTCCGGTGAAGGCGGTGAAAGTCCCGAGCGTTTCAGGACACGGCCCAACGGCGACAACGCGAACTCCCCGATCAAGCAGATCGCCTCGGGACGCTTCGGCGTGACGGCGGAATACCTCACCCATTGCCGGGAAATCGAGATCAAGATCGCCCAGGGCGCGAAACCCGGAGAAGGCGGACAGCTGCCGGGCTTCAAGGTGACGGACATGATTGCCAGTCTGCGCCACGCAACGCCGGGGGTGTCGCTCATCTCGCCACCGCCGCACCACGACATCTACTCGATCGAGGATCTCTCCCAGCTGATCTACGACCTCAAGCAGATCAACCCCGTCGCCCGGGTGTGCGTCAAGCTTGTCAGCCAGGCGGGGGTGGGAACGGTTGCCGCCGGAGTCGCCAAGGCCAAGGCGGATGTCATCCTCATCTCCGGCCACGTCGGCGGCACCGGAGCCAGTCCGCAGACCAGCATCCGCTATACGGGCGCGCCCTGGGAGATGGGTCTGGCAGAAACCAACCAGGTGCTCACCCTCAATCGCCTGCGCCACACGGTGCGCCTGCGCACGGACGGCGGTATCCGCACCGGCCGCGACGTCGTCATTGCCGCCATGCTCGGCGCCGAGGAGTACGGTGTCGGGACGGCCTCGCTGGTCGCCATGGGGTGTCTGCTGGTTCGCCAGTGCCATTCCAACACCTGCCCGGTCGGAATCTGCTCGCAGAAGCCCGCGTTGCGCGAGAGGTTCGAAGGTACGCCGGAGAAGGTGGTCAATCTCTTCTCGTTCATTGCCGAGGACGTGCGCCACATCCTTGCCTCGCTCGGGGTGCGCTCTCTCGACGAGATCATCGGCCGCACCGACCTTCTAAGGCAGGTGGGCCGCGGCAGCGAGGACCTTGACGATCTCGATCTCAATCCCCTGCTCCTTCAGGCGGATTCCGGCGGATTCCCGCGCCACTCGGTGGTCGAGGGACGCAACGAGGTTCCCGACAGCCTCGACATGCGCATGCTCCGCGATGCCCGCACCGGCCTCGACGACCGCGAAAAAATGCAGCTCGCCTACAATGTGCGCAACACCGATCGCGCCGTTGGCACCAGGCTCTCGTCCGAGATCACCCGCCGCTTTGGCATGAAGGGACTCGCACATGATCACATCACGGTCCGCCTGAGAGGCTCTGCCGGCCAGTCGCTGGGAGCCTTTGCGGTACAGGGTGTGCGTCTCGAGGTCTTCGGCGACGCCAACGACTATGTCGGCAAGGGTCTCTCGGGCGGCACCATCGTGGTGCGCCCGCCGGTTTCGAGCGAACGGCCGGCCCACACCAACACGATCATCGGCAACACGGTGCTTTACGGCGCCACCGCCGGGCGCCTCTTTGCCGCCGGAGAGGCCGGCGAACGACTGGCGGTGCGCAATTCCGGGGCCGATCTCGTTGTCGAGGGCTGCGGATCCAACGGCTGCGAGTACATGACCGGCGGCACTGTCGTCGTCCTCGGTCCTGTGGGTCCCAACTTTGCCGCCGGCATGACCGGCGGCATGGCCTTCGTTCACGACAGGCACGAGCGCCTGACCGAGAACATCAATTCCGATCTTGTGATCATGCAGCGCCTGGCCAGCACAAGGTGGGAGGCGCACCTGAAATCCCTCATCGAGGACCATGTCACGGCGACACACTCCGAGCGGGCCTCGGGGCTGCTGCATGACTGGAAGTTCGAGGTCACCCGCTTCTGGCAGGTCTGCCCGAGGGAGATGGTCGACCGGCTGGCTTTCCCCCTCGTCGATGACGAAGAGGCGTTGCTCGCCTGAGCCTGCCTCCCCAGGATGGTTGTATTTGCCCTGCCAGCCGGTCCATAAGATGTCCGGTTGCGTCATGAGGATGGTCTTGCCTGAGCTGATCCACGACCCGATGTCGCCGTTCTGCCGCAAGGTCAGGGTCGTTCTCGACGAAATGGGTGTGCGCTTCTCGTTGACCCAGGAGAACGTCTCGCTACGGCGGAAGGAGTTCCTCGCCCTCAATCCCGCCGGCGAAGTCCCTGTTCTCATCGACGGAAACGGGTCCGCCCTTGCCGACAGCCAAGCGATTGCCGAGTACCTCCAGGACATCCACAAGGAACCCGATCTCCTTGGCGGCACTCCCGCGGAACGTGCGGAGACCCGCCGGCTTGTCGCCTGGTTCGACAGGAAGATGTACCGGGAAGTCACCGGATTGATCATCGAGGAGAAGGTTCAGAAGTGGCACCAGAGACGCGGCAAACCCGACTCGGCGGTGCTGGCCGCGGCGCGCGACAGGCTGCGGTTGCACCTGGACTACATGGAAGGTCTGCTGGCGATGCGTTTCTGGCTTGCCGGCGAACGCTTCAGTCTCGCCGACATCGCCGCAGCCTCGCAGATTTCCTGCATCGACTATGTCGGCGACATTCCCTGGTCCTCCTCGCAGGCAACCCGCGAGTGGTATGCCAGGATCAAGTCGCGGCCGTCATTCCGGCCGATCCTCCATGACCGTCTTGCCGGCATGCCACCCGACGATCACTATGCCGACCCGGATTTCTGAACGGGTGCGCCATCCCATGCCTGGGCGAGCGGCGCCAGGCCGGGAGTCGCCGTGGACGATGCCCGGCCCCCGGACCAGGGGTTGCCAGGCAGGGTGCGGTGAGCCGCCGTGGCGGTGACGCTTTCCGGCCAGCTGAAGCAGCAGGCTCGGGATCTCGGGTTTTCGGCGTGTGGCATCACCGGTGCGACCCGCGATCCACGCTGGCGCGAGGATCTCGTGCGCTTCGTCGAGGCAGGCTATCACGGAGACATGGCGTGGCTGGCCGGACGCCTGGGGGTACGCACCGATCCGCAGGCTCTCCTGCCCGGCGCGAGGAGCGTCATTGCTGTCGCCAGGGACTATGGTCCGGACACCAGCCCCCTGGATGACTTGAGGGAAAGCAGGCACGGTGTCATTTCATGCTATGCGCGTGCGCGGGACTATCACCGGGTGGTCTCGAGGCACCTCAAGGCGCTGGCGGCATGGCTGGTCCGCGAGACTCCCTGCGATATCAGGGTCCTTGTCGATACCGCTCCCGTCATGGAAAAGCCGCTGGCCGGCCGCGCCGGCATCGGCTGGCAGGGAAAACACACCAACCTGGTGTCGCGGCAGCTGGGCTCATGGTTCTTCCTCGGCCTCATCGTCACGACGGCAGAGCTCGAGGCGGACGAGGCCGAGGGAGACCACTGCGGTTCCTGCAGGAAGTGTCTCGACATCTGTCCGACCAATGCCTTCCCCCAACCCTGGCGCCTCGACGCGCGACGCTGCATTTCCTATCTCACCATCGAGCACAAGGGCCACATCGACCGGGAGTTCCGCGCGGCCATGGGGAATCGCATCTTCGGCTGCGACGACTGCCTCGCGGTCTGCCCGTGGAACAAGTTTGCCAGGGTTGCCAGGGATGCGGATTTCCTGCCGCGGCCCGAGCTCACGCGGCCACGACTGGCCAGCCTTGCCATGCTCGACGATGCCGCCTTCCGCGCCCTCTTCACGGCGAGTGCCGTCAGGCGCACAGGCCGCGACCGCTTTGTGCGCAATGTCATGATCGCTCTGGGCAACAGCGGCGATGGGGAGGCCGTCCCCGTGGTCGAGAGCAGGCTGGCGGACCCTTCGGCGCTGGTGAGAGCCATGGCGGTGTGGGCTCTCTCCCGCCTGACGCCGGCGGCGCATTTTGCCGCCGCCAGGGCGCGCCATCTCTCTTCGGAGGACGATCCCCAGGTCAGGCGCGAGTGGAGGGAGGGTTCCGACGCCCGATGACGGAACTCTTCTGCCTCGGTCCCGGATACACGGTCCGCCGCTTCGCCCTCGAACTCCGGGACGAGGGCTGGCGGGTCTCCGGGACCGTGCGCGATGCGTCGCAGATCGCCGACCTGGCCCGTGAGGGAATCGAGGCGGCGGTGTTTGGCAGTGACGCGGCCGAGACTCTTCTCTTGCAGGCCACTCATGTCATCGATTCCATACCGCCTGTCCCCGGCGAGGCGCCGCTGCCCCTGGTCTGCCACGCCGCCGCCTTTGCCCGTCACGAGAACCTGCGCTGGCTCGCCTACCTCTCGACCACGGGTGTCTACGGAGACCGCCGGGGAAACTGGGTCGACGAGTCGGACGAGGCGGAGCCGGCCACTGAACGCGGAGCGCGGCGTCTGGCTGCGGAACAGGCCTGGCTCATCATGCATGAACGTTACGGCCTTCCGGTGCACGTCTTTCGCCTGGCGGGAATCTACGGACCCGGACGCGGGGTTCTCGAACAGGTGCGTGCCGGAAGGGCGCGGCGCATCATCAAGCCGGGGCAGGTGTTTTCGCGCATCCATGTCGACGATATCGTGGCGACGCTCAAGGCCTCCATTGCCAGGCCCTCGCCGGGCGCCATCTACAACGTGTGCGACGATGAACCGGAATCACCGGCGATTGTCACGGAATACGCCTGCCGTCTCCTCGGTGTCGCAGCACCCCGACCAGCAGCCCTGGAGGAAGCTGGTCTCTCCGCCATGGCCGCAAGCTTCTATGCCGACAACAAGCGCGTCTCCAACCGCAAGATCAAGGAGGAACTCGGCGTCCGCCTCCGCTATCCCTCCTATCGCGAGGGACTGTCAGCGCTGACGGCGTCCTCGAGGCCGTCGAGTGTCCGGCCGAGGAGCGCAAGGTCCGGATCACGCGACAACCGGTGATCACCATCCTTGACCAGGTGAACGCGAACGTCATCCGTCGCCAGCCTGGCGGCGAGATCGAGGGCGAGCGACCACTTCACCGACCCGTCCCTCATGCCATGGAGCAGCCGCACCGGCACATCGATTGCAATGGAGCGGCGCATCACCAGGTGACTGCGCGCCCCCTCGATAAAGCCATGGGTTACCGTGTAGCTGCCATCCTCTTCCTCGACCTTGAGGGCGCCGTCTCGCCGCAGCCGCTCCCGGTCTTCGGTCGAGAGGTTCCAGAAGATGTCCTGCGAGAAGTCGGGCGCGGCGGCGATGCCGACCAGGGCGGCGACGCGCCGGGGCCGCGCCAGGGCCACGTTCAGCATGATCCAGCCGCCCATGCTGGAACCGACAAGGATCTGAGGTCCCTCGGTGAGGGAGTCCAGAACGGCCAGCGCATCCGCAGTCCAGGCGCCGATGGTGCCCTCCTCGAAACGGCCACCCGACTGGCCGTGACCGCTGTAGTCGAAGCGCAGGAAGGAACGTCCGCGGCGGCAACATCGTTCATCGAGCCACGTCGCCTTCGTCCCCGACATGTCGGAGGAATAGCCACCGAGAAACACGACACCCGGGCGGGTGCCGGTGCGGCGGGCGTAGGCGAGGGCGACTCCATCCTCGCGTTCGAGCCATCTCGTATCTGTGTCCGGCATGGCCTATATCATGGTTTCCTGGTGCAAGCGGCAGGTGTCCCTATATCATGATTGAGCGTCAGGACGACTCTCTTGTCGTTCTCCAGGTCATTCCGCGACTCAAGATCGGTGGCGCCGAACGCGCCGTCATCGATATCTCCCGGGCGCTCAACGACGCCGGCATGCAGTCCCTCGTCACCTCCCAGGGGGGCGAACTCGTGCCTGATCTGCTGCACACCAAGGCCATTCACGTGGCGATGCCCGTCGCCTCCAAGAATCCCCTGACCATCGCCCTCAACACACTGCGTCTTGTCCACCTGATCCGCGTCCATCAGGTCAACGTGATCCACGTGCGTTCCAGGGCGCCCGCCTGGTCGGCACTGGCCGCCGCGCGGCGCACGGGAACGCCGATCGTGACCACCTTCCATGCACCCTACACCATCAACTCCAGGGCCAAGCGGCTCTACAACTCCGTGATGGCGCGAGGCGACCGGGTGATCGCCGTCTCCGAATACGTGGCCCGTCACGTGCGCGAGGAGTATGGCGTGCCGGAGAACCGGCTGCGCTGCATCTTCCGCGGTATCGACATGGCGCGGTTCGACCCGGCAGCAGTGAGCATCGATCGCATCACCACCCTGGCGGACTACTGGAACCTGCCGGACGGCGTTCCCATCATCATGTTTCCCGGGCGCCTGACACGGCTCAAAGGCCACCGTGTCATGATCGACGCCCTCAAGCAGCTGCGCCGTGACGCCTTGTGCCTGATGGTGGGGGTGGCGGGCGCCCGCCCCGCACTGCGACGGGAAATCGAGAACCTCATTCTCGAGGCCGGACTGGAGGGACGGGTAACTCTCATCGACAGCTGTCACGACATGCCGGCAGCCTACCGCCTCGCCGACGTCGTCGTGCAGCCCTCCCTCGTTCCGGAGGGTTTCGGGCGTGTCGCCGTCGAGGCGCAGGCCATGGGTGTTCCCGTCGTCGCCTCCGATACCGGCGCCACAAGCGAGACCGTCCGCCAGGGGGTGACGGGATGGCTGACGCCTTCGGGCGACGCCGGCGCCCTGGCCGGGGCGCTGACCACGGCGCTCGATCTCGATGCCGAGGCGCGCATCAGGCATGCGGCAATCGCCAGGGCCCACGCGGTTTCGCACTTTGCCCTCGGCAACATGTGCAACGCCACCCTCGAGGTCTATCGGGAACTGACCGCCGGGCCATGACGGAAGGCATTCTGGTCATCAGGCTTGGAGCCCTCGGGGACTTCGTCATGGCCAGCGGAGCCTTCGCATCGATCCGCGCCTTCCATGACACCGCCCGCATCGTGCTTCTGACACGCCCGGCCTATGCCGGTCTCGGCCGTGCCGGCGGCTGGTTTGACGACGTGTGGATCGACCGGCGGCCGGTGTGGTGGAAGCCGTCCGGCGTCCTTGCTCACAAGAGACGCCTCGATGCCGGCATGTTCGAGCGTGTCTACGATCTGCAGATCTCGGATCGCACCTCGGCCTACTATCATCTGCTGCGGAGGCCCAGGCCCGAGTGGTCCGGTGTCGCCCGTGGCTGCTCCCTCCACAACCAGCGCCGCGAACTCGTGCGCTATCACCCCGTCGAGCGTCATGCACTCCAGTTGCGCCGCGCCGGCGTGCAGCGAATCATGCCTCCCGACCTGTCGATGATCCGCACCCCGCCACCCGCCGGCGTACCCGCCGGCCGCATGGCGCTGATGGTGCCCGGCTGTGCGCCGCACCGCCCGGAAAAGAGATGGCCGGCTGCGCACTATTGTGCTCTCGCCCGCGGCATGCTCGAGCGTGGCGTCACGCCCCTGCTCATCGGCAGTCCGCACGAAGCCGATGTTCTCGATCGGATTGCCGCCACCGATCCCGCCATCGTCAACCTGATGGGACGGACCAGCCTCGAGCAGATCGTTGCCCTGGCGCGTCATGCGGTGTTCGCCGTCGGCAACGACACCGGGCCAATGCATGTCGCCGCCACGGCCGGCTGCCCCTGCGTCGTCCTGTTCTCGCAAGCATCCGACCCGGATCTTTCGCGGCCCCACGGTTCGCGCGTGACGGTGCTGCGCCGCGCCGCGCTCGACGATCTCTCCCCGGAAGAGGTTGCACAAGCCCTGCACAGCCTCCATGTATGGCATCGCTCACCGCCGGAGACCCTGAAGGCATGATCACCAGCCCGGGAACCATCGACGTCACGCTGCCGGACGGCTCCTGTCGCACGTTTGACGCTCCGGTCACCGGTGCGGACGTGGCGGCATCCATCGGCTCTGGCCTGGCGCGGGCCGCCTGGGCGGTGAAGGTCGACGGCGACCTGCGCGACCTTGGCAGGGAAATCGATCACGATGCAGTCATCGAGATCGTGACATCGAAGTCGAGCGAAGCCCTCGAACTGCTGCGCCACGATGCCGCCCATGTTCTGGCACAGGCGGCCAAGGAACTCTTTCCGGAGGTCCAGGTGACGATCGGGCCAGTGATTGATGACGGATTCTACTACGACTTCGCCCGCGACGAACCGTTCACGCCAGCAGACATGGAGGCCATCGAGGCCCGCATGATGGAAATCGTCGACCGTGACGAACCCATCAGCCGCGAGGTCTGGGACCGCGACGAGGCGGCGCGCTTCTTCGAATCCATCGGCGAGGCCTACAAGGCGGAGATCATCCGCGACCTACCCGCCGACGAGACCATCACGCTTTACCGGCAGGGCGACTGGATCGACCTGTGCCGGGGACCGCATCTCCCCTCCACGGGCCGGCTGCCGAAGGCGTTTCGTCTCACGCGCCTCGCCGGGGCCTACTGGAGGGGCGACAGCCGCAATGCGATGCTGCAGCGCATCTACGGCACGGCCTGGTCCGACAAGGCGCAACTGAAGGCCTGGACGGACCGCCTCGAGGAGGCCGCAAAGCGCGACCACCGGCGCCTCGGGCGCGAGATGGATCTCTTCCATTTCCAGGACGAGGCGGTCGGTTCGGCCTTCTGGCACGCCTCCGGGTGGCGCCTCTACCGCACCCTCCAGGACTACATGCGCCGTCGCCTCGAGGACGCCGGTTACCAGGAAGTCAACACGCCGCAAATGGTGGCGCGGTCTCTGTGGGAGGATTCCGGTCACTGGGAGAAGTTCCGCGACAACATGTTCACGGCGACCACCGAGGACGAACGCATCTGGGCCGTGAAGCCGATGAACTGTCCCTGCCACGTGCAGATCTTCCGCCAGGGAGTGAGGAGCTACCGTGACCTGCCGCTGCGCATGGCCGAGTTTGGCTCCTGCCTGCGCTACGAACCTTCCGGCGCCCTCCACGGGCTGCTGCGGGTCCGCTCCTTCACCCAGGACGATGCACACATCTTCTGCCCGGAAGAGGAGGTCGCATCCGAGACCGAGCATTTCTGCGCGCTTCTGGCATCGGTCTACCGCGATCTCGGATTCGACGAGTTCTCTGTCCGCTTCGCGGACCGCCCGGACGTGCGCGCCGGTGACGATGCCGTGTGGGACCAGGCGGAAGAGGCGCTGAGAGAGGCGGCAGCAGGGACGGGACTGGAGATGTCCTACAGCCCGGGCGAGGGCGCCTTCTATGGTCCGAAGCTGGAGTTCCATCTGCGTGATGCCATCGGCCGTGACTGGCAATGCGGCACCTTGCAGCTGGACTTCGTCCTGCCCGAGCGTCTCGACGCCACCTATGTCGCGGAGAACGGGGAGCGCCGCCGCCCGGTGATGCTGCATCGCGTGATCCTCGGATCCTTCGAGCGCTTCATCGCCATCCTGATCGAGCACTACGCCGGGAACTTCCCGCTGTGGCTGGCGCCGGTCCAGTATACCGTGGCGACCATCACCAACGATGCCGATGACTATGCCGAGGAGGTGCACGCGCGCCTCATCGCCGCCGGACTTACCGGAGTCATCGATACCGGATCCGAGAAGATCGGCTACAAGGTGCGGCGGCATTCGGTGTCGAAGGTTCCGGTGCTTCTTGCAATCGGCCGGCGCGAGAAGGAGGAGCGCAAGGTTTCCTTGCGCCGACTCGGAAGCAGGGAACAGCAAATCCTTGATCTTGACGCCGCCATCCATACACTTGGCACACAATCCGTTCCGCCGGATATCGCCCGAAAGACCTGAACAACCCGAGGAGTTGGTTACATAGCACGCTACGGACAGAACATGGCCCCGCCCGTCAAGTCGGGACCGCGGGCCAACGAGGACATCAACGCACCCAGCGTCCGGCTGATTTCAGCCGATGGAGCGCAGGTCGGCGTCGTCACTCTCCAGGCAGCACTGAGGGCCGCAGAGGATTCCGGCCTCGATCTCGTCGAGGTGTCGCCCAACGCCGATCCTCCGGTCTGCAAGCTTCTCGATTACGGGAAGTACAAGTACGAGGCGCAGAAGAAGGCCAACGAGGCGCGCAAGCGCCAGAAGACCTTTGACGTCAAGGAAATCAAGATGCGGCCCAACATCGATGATCACGACTACGGCGTGAAGATGCGCGCGCTTGCCCGGTTCATCGGTGACGGGGACAAGGTGAAGGTCACCATACGATTCCGTGGCCGCGAACTCGCCCACCCGGAGATCGGCAGAAACCTCCTCGAGCGCATCCACGACGAAGCGCAGGAACTCGCCAAGATCGAGATGATGCCACGCATGGAAGGGCGCCAGATGATCATGGTGATGGCGCCGAAGTAGCGCCCCTTGCAATACCCCGGGCCAGGGAGTATGACGGCACTCCCCCATGGGGGTGTTTCCTGACGAAGACCGGATTGGTCCGATGCCGAAGCTCAAGTCGAAAAGTTCGGTGAAGAAGCGGTTCCGGACGACCGGAAGCGGCAAGCTGCGCCGCAACTATGCCGGCAAGCGCCACTTCATGCGCCGGCGCACGAAGAGGTTCCTGAGGACCACGCGCGGTACGGCAGCGGTAAGCCAGGCAGACGCGAAGATGATCCGCCGTCTGCTGGCCGGCGGTTGACACACACCAGACCGGACACGTTGAACGATGGCCAGAGTCAAACGCGGAACGACGTCCCACGCACGTCACAAGAAGCTTCTCAAGCAGACCAGGGGCTACCGGGGTCGCGCCAACAGCTGCTACTCCGTGGCCCTGATGCGCCTCGAAAAGGGACTGCAGTACGCCTACCGCGATCGCCGTACGCGCAAGCGCGATTTCCGCCGCCTGTGGATCCAGCGCATCAACGCCGGAGCGAGGCAGCACGGCCTCACCTACGGGCAGTTCATGCACGGCCTCAAGCTTGCCGGAGTCGACCTTGACCGCAAGATCCTGGCCGACCTCGCGGCGCGGGAACCCGCATCGTTTAGCAAGTTGTGTGACGAGGCCCGCTCGGCGGTTTCCAGCGCTGCCTGATCAACAGACAGACTGACGGACCAGAATCTGACCGGCGAAGGGGCCTCCCTCGAGGCCCCTTTGTGCTGTTTGGACCCCGACATGGACGACCGCATTACCACCATACTCAACGACTCCCTCGACGCCATAGCCGGTGCCGGTGACATCGCCGGTCTCGACGCCGTCCGTGTCGCCACACTGGGACGCAAGGGTTCGATCACGCTCCTGATGAAGGGCCTCGGCGCCCTGGACCCGCAGGCGAGACGCCAGGCCGGACAGGCTTTGAATGCCGCAAAGAACGACCTTCAGTCCGCCATCGACAGACGCAGGGAGGAACTCGAGCGGCAGCGTATCGACGCCATTCTCGAAACCGAACGCATCGATGTCACACTCCCGGAACGGCCCGCGCCCGGTGGCACGGTGCATCCCGTCAGCCAGGCGACCGACGAGATCATCGCCATCCTTGCCGACATGGGCTTCACGGTGGCCGAGGGTCCCGACATCGAGGATGACTGGTTCAACTTCGGCGCCCTCAACATGCCGGAGGAACATCCGGCGCGCCAGGAACACGACACATTCTATCTGCTGCCTGTCGCCGGCGGAGCCCGGCCGGTGCTGCGCACGCACACATCGCCGGTGCAGATCCGCCACATGCTGGAAAATCCGCCGCCCATCCGCATCATCGCTCCGGGCCGCACCTACCGAAGCGACAGCGATCTCACCCACACGCCCATGTTCCACCAGGTCGAGGGCCTGGTGATCGACCGGGCCATCCACATGGGTCATCTCAAGGGTTGCCTGCGTCAGTTTGTCGAGGCCTTCTTCGGCGTTGATGATGTGCCGATGCGCTTCCGTCCGAGCTATTTTCCCTTCACGTCTCCGTCCATGGAGGTGGACATCGGATGTTCCTTCTCGGGCAACCGGCTCACCATCGGCGAAGGCGAAGGCTGGATGGAAGTTCTCGGAAGCGGCATGGTGCACCCCCGTGTGCTCGCCAACGGTGGCGTCGACCCGGATGCGTGGCAGGGCTTTGCCTTCGGTCTCGGCATCGACCGCCTTGCCATGCTGAAGTACGCCATCCCGGATCTGCGCGGTTTCTTCGATTCCGACCTGCGCTGGCTGCGTCACTACGGTTTCAGGCCGCTCGACGTTCCCACGCTCTATGGGGGGTTGACGCCATGACCACCACGCTCCCCCTGACGCCGTCTGAATCATGAAACTGACACTCGCATGGCTGAAACGGCATCTCGAGACGGGCGCTTCGCTCGACGAGATCGTCGCTACGCTCAACCGCATCGGCCTCGAGGTCGAGGGGGTCGAGGACCGTTCGCGCGAAGTCGCTTCCTTCACGGCCGCGCGGGTGAAGTCCGCGGAACCCCACCCCAATGCCGAAAGGCTTCAGGTGTGCCTGGTCGAAACGGCAGACGCCGAAATCCAGGTGGTCTGCGGCGCACCCAACGCTCGGGCCGGCATGATGGGTGTCTTCGCTCCCTCAGGCAGCCATATTCCCGGGACCGGTCTCGACCTCAGGAACACCGTGATCCGGGGCGTCGAGAGTCGCGGCATGCTCTGTTCAGAGCGCGAAATGGGCCTTTCCGACGAACACGAGGGAATCATCGAACTTCCCGATGAGACACCGGTCGGGACCTCCTTTGCCGCCATCGCCGGCCTCGACGATCCCGTCATCGACGTCTCCGTGACGCCTGACAGGGGCGATTGCTTCAGCGTGCGCGGCATCGCCCGGGATCTCGCCGCAGCCGGCGTCGGGGAACTGCTGCCGCTCGACACGACGCCATGGCCGGGAGGCCATGACAGCCCCATTGCCATCGAACTCGACTTCGCGCACGGCGCTGAAGACGCCTGTCCGGCCTTCCTGGGCCGCCATTTCCGGGGGCTCATCAACGGGCCGAGTCCGGAATGGATGCGCCGGAAACTCGAAGCTGTCGGCCTGCGTCCCATCTCCGCACTCGTCGACATCACCAATTGGCTCACCCTGGATATCGGACGCCCGGCGCACATCTACGACGCCCGCAAGGTCAGCGGACCGATCGGCGCCCGGCTGGCACGACCGGGCGAGAGTTTCGAAGCCCTCAACGGCAAGGCCTACGAGACCGACGAGGACATGACCGTCATCTTCGATTCATCCGGCATGCTGGGACTCGGCGGCGTCATCGGCGGTGCGGGGACCGGGGCCGACGACACGACAAGCGAGGGCTTTCTCGAGATCGCCCTCTTCGATCCGCTGCGCACGGCGACCACCGGCCGCAAGCTCAACCTGGTGAGCGATGCGCGCCAGCGCTTCGAACGGGGCATCGACAACGCCTTTGCCGCCGAATGCATGGAGATCGCCACTCGCCTGATCCTCGACATCTGCGGCGGCGAAGCAAGCCACGTGGTGACCGCCGGTTCGGTTCCGGTGGCCCGCCAGGTGATGGACGTGCGCCCGTCGCGGGTCCGTTCGCTGGGAGGCATCGACATTCCGGCGGACCGCGCCTCGGCCATACTCGGCGATCTCGGCTTCACGGTTCGCGAGGCGGGCGAGGACGCCTGGTCCGTCACCGTGCCGTCATGGCGCCACGACATGGAGTGCGAACCGGACGTCATCGAGGAGATCCTGCGAATTCACGGATTCGACGAGATCCCGATGGCAACGCTGCCGCGCCCTGGCGGCATCCCGCGCGAGGCTCTTTCGACCGGGCAGAAGAGACTGCGCCGGGCCCGCCGGATCCTTGCGGGCCGCGGTCTCTACGAGGCGGTCACCTATTCCTTCATCGCTTCGGGCGGAGCCCATTTGTTCGGCGGCGGCAATGACGGACTGGAACTCGTCAATCCGATCTCTTCGGACATGTCGGCGATGCGCCCCTCCCTGATCCCCGGCCTCCTCGAGGCGGCGGCACGCAACCAGGCGAGAGGGTTGCGGGACCCCGGCCTCTTCGAGATCGGCCCCGTCTATCACGGCATCCAGGACCAGAAGACGGCCGTCGCCGGACTGAGAACGGGGCGCACCGAGCCGCGTCACTGGAGCGGCGGCGACCGGGATGTGGACGCCTTCGATGCCAAGGCCGATGCCATGGCGGTTCTCGACGCGGCGGGTGTCCCGACCGACCGTCTCGAGGCCACGGCCGACGCCGAAGCGTGGTTTCACCCCGGACGATCAGGGGTCTTGAGACTCGGGCCCAAGGCCCTGGCCTCCTTCGGCGAGGTGCATCCGGAGATTCTCCGCGCCCTCGATGTTGCCGGTCCTGCCGTTGTCTTTGAACTCCACCTCGAGGCACTGCCCCGGCCGAGGAGCCGGACGACGGCACGTCCGGACCTCCATCTTTCGCGTTTCCAGCCGGTGCGCCGGGACTTCGCCTTCCTCGTCGATCTCGACGTGCCCGCCTCCCGGGTGCTGCGCGCCATCACCGGCACGGCAAAGACCCTCATCCAGGACGTCGAGGTCTTCGATCGCTACACCGGATCAGGGGTGGCCGACGGCAAGGTCTCGCTGGCCGTGGCCGTGACCTTCCAGCCCGAAGAGGCAAGCCTGACCGAGAGCGAGATCGAGTCCCTCTCCGCGCGCATCGTCGAGGCCGTGCACAAGCGCACCGGCGGGACGCTGCGTGCGCAGTGATCCATGGTGACGTTCGACCACATCCGGAATGTCGCGATCATCGCCCACATCGATCATGGCAAGTCGACACTGGCCGATCGCCTGATCGAGGTCTGCGGCGGTCTCGACGAGCGCGAAATGCGTGGCCAGGTCCTCGATGCCATGGATCTCGAGAGGGAACGCGGCATCACGATCAAGGCTCAGACGGTCCGCCTCACCTGGGATGATGAGGACGGCGAATCCTGGCTCATCAATCTCATCGATACCCCGGGCCACGTCGACTTCACCTACGAGGTCAGCCGCAGCATGCGTGCCTGTGAAGGCGCCATCCTCATCGTCGACGCCACGCAGGGAGTCGAGGCCCAGACGGTTGCCAATGCCTACCTGGCGATCGAGGCGGACCTCGAGATCCTTCCCGTCATCAACAAGACCGACCTGGCCGCGGCCGACACGGAACGCACCCGGCGTGACGTGGAGAGTTCGATCGGCATCGACGCCACGGCCGCCATTCCCGTTTCCGCCAAGAGCGGAACCAATGTGCCCGAGGTGATCCGGGCCATCATCGCCCATCTGCCGCCGCCGGTGAGCCAGGGAGAGGACCGGCCTCTCAAGGCCCTCCTGGTGGATTCCTGGTACGATCCCTATCTCGGTGTCGTCATCCTCGTGCGCGTCTTCGACGGCCATCTCGAGAAGCGCCAGAAGATCAGGATGCTGGGGACGGGCGCGGTGCGCGAGGTCGACCGGGTGGGAATCATGACGCCCAAGGCTGTCCTGGTCGACTCCCTTGGTCCCGGCGAAATCGGCTTCATCACCGCCGCCATCAAGGATATCGCCGAGTGTCGGATCGGTGACACGATCACCGATGACCGCCATCCCACCGCCACAGCGCTCGAGGGCTTCGCACCGAGCGTGCCGGTCGTCTTCTGCGGTCTCTTCACCACCGATTCGGGCGACTACAACGAACTGCGCGAGAGTCTCGGCAAACTGAGACTCAACGACGCCAGCTTCCACTTCGAGCCCGAAAACTCGGCCGCCCTGGGGTTCGGATTCCGCTGCGGCTTTCTCGGTGTCCTGCACCTCGAGATCATCCAGGAGCGGCTCGAGCGCGAGTTCGGCCTCGACCTCCTGGCCACCGCCCCCAGTGTCGTCTACCGGGTGACGCAGAAGACGGGGGAGACCTTCGATCTCCACAACCCGGCGGATCTTCCCGATCCGACATTGATCGAGGCCATCGAGGAACCGTGGATCCGGGCCACCATCATGGTTCCCGACACCTATCTTGGCGCGGTGTTGCGCCTTGTCACCTCAAGGCGCGGCGAACAGGTCGATCTCACCTATGTCGGTGGCCGGGCGATGGTGATCTACCGCCTGCCGCTCGCCGAGGTCGTCTTCGATTTCCATGACCGCCTCAAGTCCGTGTCGAGCGGCTATGCGAGTTTCGACTATCACCTCGACGGCTATCTCGAGGGCGACCTCGTGCGCATCGACATCCTCGTCAACGGCGAGCAGGTCGACGGACTGAGCCTCATCGCGGAACGCAGCCGCGCCGAGGCCCGTGGCCGCGCGATCTGCGAGAAGCTGAAGGACGCCATTCCGCGGCAACTCTTCAAGGTGCCGATCCAGGCCGCCATCGGGGGCAGGATCATCGCCCGCGAGACCCTCTCGGCCCTGCGCAAGGACGTGCTGGCCAAGTGCTATGGCGGCGACGTCAGTCGCAAGCGCAAGCTGCTCGACCGCCAGAAGAGGGGAAAGAAGCGGATGCGCCAGTTCGGCAATGTCGAGATCCCCCAGGATGCCTTTCTCGCCGCCCTCAAGCTCGCCGACTGAACGCTTGTCCGCATCCGCCGCAATCGCTAGGTTCACGGCCGTCTCCCGAAGACGGAGGGGTGGCCGAGCGGTCTAAGGCGCACGCCTGGAAAGCGTGTTGGGCGAAAGCCCTCACGGGTTCGAATCCCGTCCCCTCCGCCATCACTCACACGCCGGACGCCGGCTGCCGGAGACGGTCGGACATGGCATCTCGCGCCGGGAAGGCCCTGGCAATTTTCGGGAATCGATCCCTGTTTCGACAATGCCAAACCATGGCTGGTCGCGGACGGCGCCGGCAGCAGGAAGGGACCCCGGTCGGCCGACGATGACTCAGTAGCGTTCCGCCCAGGCGGAACGATCGAACGGCGGCGGTCCATTCTCGGCGAAATACTCCTCGGCGGCGACGATGTGACCCTCCTGCACGCTGAAGAACGACACCGCGAAAAAGGCGACCCGGTCGTCACCGGTTTCGGTTTCAATTTCGGTCACGGTCACCACGCCACCGGCGCATTCCTCGATTCGCTGGACCTTGCACCGCGAGACGCCCGGGTAGTTCTCGTTGAGGGCAATGAAGTTCTCCCGGCCGCGGATGCGCTCCCGGGTGTTGGGCCAGTGCGCCTCGAAGTCCTCCGTCAGCAAAGGCAAGGCGTCACGAAATCGCCCGGCGTCGAACAGGCGCCAGAACTCGGCAGCCAGCTCCCGGGCCGTCACGAAGCGCGCCCCGGCGCAGGATGTGTCAGTTTCAATGTCATGGCGGCTCCGAACAGCGCGCTCAGGCAGCGATGCCGTGATCGATCTCGACTGAAGCAGGCACGGCGACACGTCATGCCGCATGACGACTGAAGAATCGAGACCTGACCATGCCCGAGGCAGAGGGCAACGGGCCCGCCATCACCGATGCCGGGCCCGAGGATTGGTCAAGCGAACGAGCGGCTCAGAAGCCAGCCTTCAGCTCTTCCCAGCGGTTGGCAAGCACTTCGGGCTCGTTCATCGTCTGCTGGAACTGGGCGGTTGCCAGGAACTCCTCGACGTACTTGGTCTGACCGATCGAATTGAGGAACTCCTCGTCGAACCCCTCGTAGGATTTCACGTTGGAGTGCCCGTAGTACCAGTTGCCGATCTCGTATGCGCCGGCTTCGGGCGAAATGAAGGAGTCGATGATGTCGTGCGCCTTCTCGTAGAAGCCGTCCCTGATCGCGGCAGGATGGATGCACAGGCCGCAATGCCACGTGAGAGCGCCTTCCCTGGGGGTGGCCCAGGCGAACTCCATCGGGGTGTCTTCGGCATGAGCCGCGAGTTGCGCAACGATTCCGTTGTCGTTCGTCGATATCACGAGTTCGCCCGCCGCCACCGCCTGGCTACGCTCGGTGGACGAGGATTCGAGTCCGCGGTTGAGCGGCATCTGCTTGCGCAGGAGATCCTCGCACTGGATGCGTTCGGCTTCGTTCATGTTCCAGGGGCTGATACCCAGGACGAGAGCCGCGATCGCGAAGGCTTCGTAGGAGTGGTTGGAGATCGAGAGGCGGCCCGAGTACTTCTCGTTCCACAGCGCCAACCATGTCTGGTCCGCAGGATCAGCGTACTCCGGTGCGATGTCGGTGCGGATGACCATCGAGGTCTGGCCCCAGTCCTCCGGCACATAGACCCGTGCGCCGTCCACCACCGAATGGGGTACATCCTTGAAGACCTGCATGACGTCGGGCCAGTTGGAGAGCCGGTCGGTCTCGATTGGCGCCAGAAGGCCCGCGTCGTACCAGAGCTTGAGCGAGGGCCCGCACGGGTAGGTCACGTGCGGTTCGAAGCCACCCCACATCTTGGCAAAGGCCTCGTCTTCGGAGGCGAACAAGTGGTAGTTCGGCTCGCGGCCGTACTTGGCGGTGTAGTGGACCATGAATTCCGGTTCGTCATAGCCGCCCCAGGTAAAGAATATCGGGTGGTCCTCGTCGACTTCCTGGGCGAGCGCACTCCCTCCCATGGTGTACGCGGTCAGTGAGCCGATACCGAAGGTCGCCATGACACGGTGGGCATCGCGCCTGGTCAGCTTGCCCTCGCACAGCAGGTCGTGGAAGCGGGCCGTCTCCATCACTGGCTTCAAAGTCATAAGAACCTCCCCTCTTCAGTTGCTGGTATCAATGGATTCATCATAGTCATCGTGATCCGCCAGATCAGCCTCCGCCCTGCGCTCTGGCGTCATCCATCGTGCCCACCGTGCCACGCGCGTTGTTCCATGCAGGATCAGGCGGCGTGTGGACCCAGGCCGGGCAGTCGCCGCGGTGGCTGCCACACCGGTCGTCGCCCGAGTCGTGCGCCATGTAGCCGAGCAGCGCGCGAACGCGAGGACTGTACTGCGCCGCTACTTCAGGCGGCGTGATCAGGTACTGGTTGACCTCCGGACGCAGCCATCCCAGGCAGTAGCTGTTGACCAGTCCCAGGCGTGGCGTGCTGCTTCGGTTGGCGCCACCACCGTGCCAGGTCGAGCCCAGGTAGAAGACGGCCGATCCCTTCGGCATCACCGTGGCCTCCCAATTCGATACATCCGGAAGGTGCCACGAGCGCAGCAGGCGATGGCTGTTGGGAACCACCCGCGTGCCGCCGTTCTCTTCGGTGAAGTCACAGAGGGACCACATCACGCCCAGGGTCATTTCCATGCCGGCGATGTCGATCGGATAGACCGTATCGTCGCGATGGAGCGCCTGGTGCGTTTCGCCGGGCATGATCTCGATCGCCGTCAGGCTGCTGACCCGGTATGTCGCGGCATGAGGCAGGAAGACGTGGTTCGCAATGTCGATCACCAGGTCATTCTCGACCAGCGCGGCGGCGCTTGGTGCTGTCCGCAGCACGCCGCCATAGCGGTTGGTCAGGTCACCATTGAAGGCGCCGGCTGTCTCGAGGCCCCTGGCATCGAGTTCGGGCCGCAGTTCCGCGGCCACGGCGTCGACCAGGTTTTCGTCGACCAAGTTCGTCACGGCAACCACGCCGTCGCGGCTGAGGGCCGCCTTGATGGCCTCGGGGTCGGCGGTTCGATCGAAGTAGCTCAGCGGCATCGGCTCTCCGTGATTCCTGTCTGTGGCCAAGTGCAGGCCGAAATCATACCAATCCGGACCCATGGCAGACAATCGGCAAGTCTGTCAACTTTCGATCTGGTCGCATTGCGGACACACTCGGCCGAGACCCTGCCTCCTTGCGCGGCATCGTCATATCGGCAGCCACCTGCTCCCGACGCTGAACTCAAAAGGCGATGAAGCGCTGCCTCGCACCCGGTCCACGTCATCTCGCAGAGGTGCGTGCGAGCCGAGAAACCGGCGAGGTCCGCTGGCTGCTCCGGCTTACGGGTGAAAGGATCCGTCGCCTCGGTGTTCTCGAATGGCGCGCCCGCCGGACCGCAGGCTCAGGCAGGGGGCCGTGAACGATCTTCATTGAATCAGGCGTGGTGATGCTTCCGCGCCATGACGGCCAACAGGAGACGGGTCTTGCCCCAAGGCAGGGGCAATCGGCCCGGCACCACCGGTGCCGGGCCTGACTGCAATCAACCGGGTCCGCCAAACAAACGGGCGACTCAGAACCCGGCCTTCAGCTCTTCCCAACGGGTGGCAAGCACGTCCGGTTCGTTCATCTCCAGCTGGAACTGGGCGGTTGCGAGAAACTCCTCGACGTACCCGGTCTGACCGATCGAATTGAGGAACTCCTCATCGAACCCCTCGTAGGATTTCACGTTGGAGTGCCCGTAGTACCAGTTGCCGATCTCGTATGCGCCGGCTTCGGGCGAAATGAAGGAGTCGATGATCTCGTGCGCCTTCTCGTAGAAGCCGTCCCTGATCGCGGCAGGATGGATGCACAGGCCGCAATGCCACGTGAGCGCACCTTCTTTGGGCGTGGCCCAGGTGAATTCGAAGTTGGTGCCTTCGGCATGCGCCGCAAGCTCCGCAACGGCACCGTTGTCGTTCGTCGATATCACGAGTTCACCCATTGCCACCGCTTGCACACGCTCCGTAAACGAGGCCCCGATCACGCGGTTGAGCGGAATCTGCTTGCGCAGGAGTTCCTCGCACTGGATGCGTTCGGCCTCGTTCATGTTCCAGGGGCTGATACCCAGGACGAGAGCCGCGATCGCGAAGGCTTCATAGGAAGAGTTGGAGATCGAGATACGGCCGGCATAATTCTCGTCCCACAACGCTTTCCATGTCTGGTTCTCGGGATCAGCGTATTCCGGTGCGACGTCGGTGCGGATGACCATCGAGGTCTGGCCCCAGTCCTCCGGCACGTAGACCCTGACGCCGTCCACCACCGAGTGAGGCACATCCTTGAAGACCTGCATGACGTCGGGCCAGTTGGAGAGCCGGTCGGTCTCGATCGGCGCCAGAAGGCCCCCGTCGTACCAGCGCTTGAGCGAGGGACCGCAAGGGTAGGTCACATGCGGTTCGAAGCCGCCCCTCATCTTGGCAAAGGCATCGTCTTCGTCGGAGAAGAAGTGGTAGTTCGGCTCGCGGCCGTACTTCGCGGTGTAGTGGACCATGAACTCCGGTTCGTCATAGCCGCCCCATGTGAAGAATATCGGGTGGTCCTCGTCTGCATCCTGGGCGAGTGCGCCCCCTCCCAGGGTGTGCGCGGTCAGAGTGCCGATACCGAAAGTCGCCATGACACGGTGGGCATTGCGCCTGGTCAGTTTGCCTTCGCACAACAGGTCGTGGAAGCGGGTCGTCTCCATCATTGGCTTCAATGTCATAAGAACCTCCCCTTTTCAGTTGTTCGTATCAACGGATCCATCATAGCCGACGTGATCGTTCAGGTCAGCCTGCGCCTTGGCGCCATCCGTCGTGCCACGCGCATTGTTCCATGCCGGATCAGGTGGCGTGTCGACCCCAGGCCGGGCAGATCAGATTGTCGTTCAAGTTCCCAGGCGTGATGGACACGGGATGCCGACAGTCTCCGATGCGACTGGTCACATTCCCGTCAAACTCGACTGGACGCTATCCGTCGCGTAGCCGGACAGAGCCGTCTGCAAAGGCGTCACGGCAGTCGCGCGCATCGGACAGAAGGTGTTCCTGGCTGTCGGTTGCACCCATGCCAGGGCCCTCAAACGATGGGTCGTCGCATTCCTCGTCGCGGGCCCATTCACCGGAGTTGTCCCCGAAATCGAGCCCGGCCATCTCTCCTGTTTGCCGCAGCCGTATCGTCCCTGCATCATGCAACGCCCGACAGTCGTTCGCATCGCGGCCGGCCATTGCGGTGTAGACCGTGTCCGCCATGCCATCGCCAATGAAGCGCGGATCGTCGCATTGGCCGTCGAAGTTCCAGTCGCCAAGGTCGACTTGATCGAGATTGTCGACCCCGAAATCGATCGATCCGTCACCTTTCGCAGGGAAGTCCACGTCGGCAAGGGGTGGCCTCGTCTCGATCCAGCATTCCAACTGGAATGTGTGACGCTTCGCCTCGGCGACGACATCCTCGGTCGGGCGGGGTTGCGCCGCCTTGCCGGAGACCACGTCCGGCTGAAGTCCGTTCTCGACCATGAAGGAAATCGCGACCTCGCCCTTGACCGCGAAATTCGCAGCCTGCATGCCGCCATAGGACGCCACCACGACCCCGATCACGTTTCCGGTGCCATCGAGCAGGGGGCCTCCGCTGTTGCCACCCTGGATCGGCGCAGTGAACTGATACTGGTGAAAATCGAAACCGGCGCCGCCTTCCAGCGCGCTCACCACGCCAGTGGCCGCATTGCCCGATGCCGACAGAAGTTCCGGTTCCGGGAATCCGAAGACGACAACGTCCTCTCCCATGTCCACAGGAGGCCAGGAGCGGAATGAAACGGAGCCGGGAACATAGCCGCCCTCCAGAGCGAGCAGTGCGAGATCGGTGTCATCATCGAAGGCAATGACATCCGCCCAACCCAGATCGCGAACACGCATCACGTCGCAATCTTCCACGACGTGATGGTTGGTCAGCAGATAGCCGGCATCCGAAACGACAAAGCCCGTTCCCCATGATGCGATCTCGAGGTGGTCGGGCGGCGGCGATGCGAATCGTCCCCGAGCAGCCAGCGCGACACGCAACTGATCGATCAGCGCGGCCGAAACCGACGACGTGACCGCAAGACCGTGATCCGACTGGAAGCGTGCGACGGCATCGACGGTGGGTTGGTTCAAGACGCCATTGCCCGGCTCGGTCTGGTAGCCGAGCGCGTTCAGAAGTTCCTGTGCCTGGCGAATCTGCTCAGTGGTCGAGTCCGCTCCGTTTGCGACAGTCACGGCCTCCCCGGATTCCTTGATCTCGCCATCGGCACCGATCGTCACGCTCTCGCCCTCCAGGGCTTCATCCTGATGCCAGCGACCATAGGTCGTGGAGCGGTCCCCATAGCGCCAGAGACCGTCACCGTTCGCATAGTGGCCGGAAAGTTCGCCCTCGTAACGTGATCCTGCATGAAGCGTGGCGCCTGAGTAATCCAGCACGCCCCGGCCTGTCAGGGACTCGGCCGCCAGTTCGCCCGCCACCACCGTTCCGGCAAAGTCGCCCTCGAGATAGATGTAGGTGAACGCACCATCGAGTTCTCCATCAACCCAGACACCGGCCTCGCGATCGCCATCGCGACCGGTTTCCGCATCCCGCCACTGCCAGACACCGTAGCCTTGCGGAACGTTGGAGACGAACTCTCCCTCGTAGCGACTGTTGTAGATGTCGTCTCCCGGAAGGAACAAGACGCCGAGACCGTGGAACACTCCGTCGACGAACTCGCCTTCATAGCGAGTCCCGTCGTCGAAGTACCAGACGCCAAGGCCGTGGGGTTCACCATCGTCAGCCTGCCCCACGTATCGATCGTTCTCGATGACAAATGTGCTGACCCCGTCCGCTTCCAGTTCGCGAGCCTGACGGGCGGAATCGCGGGCTTGTGCCGCACGCGCCTCGGCTCGTCCGGCTGCGGCCCAACCACGAGTTTCGGCTTCGCCGGCGAGCGAAGCCGCCTGTTCGGCCCGAGCCACCATGTCTGCCGTATCATCCGCCGCCGACCAGAGCGGTGCGAGCGCGACGAGGGCAAGCGTGAAACCGGCCATCCTGCAGAACTGCGGGCAGGTTGTGATCAGTGTGTCCAAGCTCCCTTCCCCGGCTTCAGGCCTCGTCCCGATGCGAAGAGAACAGGTCAAGAGGACTCTCTCGGTCTTCGGTGACGTGCCCCGGCAACTGATCCGGTTCGGATACTAACCCCTATCCGTCACAAGTACGAACGATGGACCAGTCTTCGTGCCTCCGTGCGGGCCGAGGAAGCGCTGCGCCACCAGCATCTCATCGTCATGACCGATGCGCCCGGAGTCACGGTCATCGACAAATGCATCAGCCACGCGCAGCCTGACAATGCGAATCCTGCCTCCCTCAGGAGCCTCTTGCCGTAGCCCGGCCTGTCTCGAGAAGGCGGGGCATGAGTTCGACGAAATTGCAGGGACCGAAGCGGTAGTCGAGCTGGTGGACCAGGATGTCGTCCCAGGCGTCCTTGCAGGCGCCGGGCGAACCCGGCAGCGCGAAGAGATAGGTGCCGCCGGCGACGCCTGCGGTTGCCCGGGACTGGATCGTCGAGGTGCCGATCTTGCGGAACGAGAGCCAGCGGAAGAGCTCGCCAAATCCCGGAATCGCCTTGTCGCAGACCTCGTCGAAAGCTTCGGGCGTGACGTCACGGCCGGTGACCCCGGTGCCGCCCGTGGCGATCACGACGTCCACACCGTCATCGTCGATCCACGTCCGGAGGGTTCCGACGATTGAGGCCACGTCGTCGGTGACAATGCGGCGGTCCGCCACCTCATGGCCCGCTGTTTCGACGCGTTCGACGAGAACGGCACCTGACCGGTCGTCATCGAGGGAACGGCTGTCGGAGATCGTCAGAACGGCGATCCGGACCGCGAGGAACGGCTTGCTGTCATCGATTCCAGGCATGTCAGGAACCTCCATAGAGGGGCCAGTCTCCGACCGCCAGCGCGGTCAGCGAAGCCGGTTCGTATCCCAGTCTCCTGGTGTAGATCCAGTAGTCTGCCATCACGCTCCGGAGAAAGGAACGGGTCTCACGGGAGGGATAGGACTCCACGAAGAGAAGGGGATCGGCCGGCGGGCCCATGTCATTCAACCGTCTCGCCAGCCGTGCCGGACCGCCATTGTAGGCGGCAAGCATGAAGAAGAGGTTGCCGTCTATATCCGGCAGATCGAGCAGGTAGCGCACATACCGTTCTCCGAGATCGATGGAGAATTCCGGATCATGGAGACGATACCTCCCGGCGCCCGCAAGGCCGGAATCACCGGCAATCCAGGCTGCCGTGGCCGGCATGATCTGCAGGATCCCCCGGGCACCGGCATGACTGACCGTGCGGGCCCTGAAATGCGACTCCTGGCGAATGAGGGCATACATCAGGGCGGGCTCGATGGTGAATCCTTCCTGGGGTTCCCACGGCGGAAGCGGGAAGAGAGCGTCATCGAGCCGTGCCGCATGGAGCGTGAGGAACTCCCGGGAGAGCCGGTAACGCGTCGCCGGAAACGGCATGCGCTCCGCCATGGCCATGACGGCGGCGGCGGCGGCCGGGTGACGCCGGACACCGAGTCCCCGCAACTCCCGGTCTCCCCGGTGGTACTGGCCCACCTCGGCAAGCGCCAGGGCCCGGCGCACGGCCGGTATCTTCAACAGCGTCCTCAACCCCTCGTCGGACACCTGCGGAAGGGGGTCATTGACGAGACCACCGTCCATGCCCAGGGCATGGCGGGCCAGAAGTCCGTAGAGTGTGTCGGGCCGGTGCGCCGCGGTGCCGAGAAGACGGCCGATCTCACCCGGTGCCCCCGTCACCAGGGACATCCTTGCCGCCCACCAGGCACTGGCGGCCACCAGCGGGTCGGCGGGGTCTCCCTGTGAGGCCACCAGCATCATCGAGCGCGCCGTGTGCGGGCGGCGGGAACGCCAGGCAGCCAGTCCAGCCGTCCAGCCGGCCAGGGGAACCAGGTGTCCGGATCGATGAATGGCTGTGGTGGCGATGTTGAGAGCAAGTGCGTCATCGCCATCGATGAAGTAACCGAAAGCAATCTCCGCCGCCGACATGTCGATGGCGAGCGGGCCGGCGCCGCCGAGTGCCTCCGCATCAGCCAGCCGTGACCATGCAACCCCGGGGCGGCCATTCCGGACATCCCGGCGCACCTGCTTCAGGAGACCGCGTTCCCCGGCATTGAGCGTGCTGTCATGATTCGTTGACGAAAGGACGGCCGAGCCGGTGCCGATGGTCACGGCTTCGATGTCCGGTTCATCCCACCTTCCCACGGGAGGGGCGGGGGCCGACGCCCCTGACGGCTGGCGTCTCAGCGCCAGGGCGTGGATGCGCTTCGCGTCCGGATGGTCCGCCCAGGAGTCAAGCCAGGTTCGCAGTTCGTCGAAGCTCGAGATCCACCCGGTCGCATGGAGGTAGCGCTGGGCGAGGACGTGGCCCATCAGGACCGGATCCCGCAGGCGTGTGATCAGCCGGTCCGCCTCTCTCCAGTCGGACTCCTGCTGGACCGCAAAGATGCGGCGATAGGTCTCCCGATCCACATCGTCAAGGATCCTCCAGGGATCGCGTTCGGGAGCCTCGGGCCGCACGCTCGGCAGGGGCACGGCACTCACGTTGGCCGGCGCGGCCGGCTTGACGGAGGGCAGGGGAGGCAGATCAAGGGCCGACGCGCCGTGAGTCCACACGACGACAACACCCGTCACGAGCAGGCGCAGGATGCCGGATATCCCGGCGTGGAGACGATCCGTTTCCATCAGGCAGGTGCCGTCAGACCGTCGGCATTCCGGGAGCGATCCCGAGTTCTTCCATGCGCTGTCGTATGGCGAGAAGATCGCGCCAGCTGTCACGTTTCTTCAGGGGCTGGCGCAACAGATAGGCCGGGTGGAACATGGCGATGGCCGGCAGGGGTTCCCTGCCCTCGCGCTCGAGGCGCAGCCAGCGTCCGCGAATCCGCGTGATGCCTTCGCCCGGAGCCGTGTCGAACATGGCCTTCACTGCTGTCCCTCCAACGTAGACGAGAAGCCTTGGCGAGAGGAGTTCCACCTGCCTTTCGAGGAAGGGAAGGCACACCGCGATTTCCTCGGGCGTGGGGGTGCGGTTGCCCGGCGGGCGCCAGTAGAGGGTGTTGGTGATGTAGACACGGGTTCTGTCGAGACCGATCGCGGCCAGCATCCGGTCAAGGAGCTTTCCGGCCGCGCCGACGAAGGGCTTGCCCTGACGGTCCTCTTCGGCTCCGGGGGCTTCGCCGATGATCATGATGGGTGCCTCTGCGTTGCCGTCGGCGATGCAGGTTGTGGTGGCCGTGCGCTTGAGCGGACACCCCTCGAAGGCGTTGATGGCTTCGACCAGCTCCGCGAGACTGGAGGCGCCGGCAGCCAGGGTTCTGGCATCCTCAAGGGCAACGGCCGGTCGGGCCGGCACCTGCGGGCGTCTCGCGGGTGCCGCGCGGACGGGAGGCGGCGCCGGAGGAGGAGCGAAGCGGTCGACCGCCACTGCGGTCGTTGCTTCGTCGACACCGATCCCGACGTACCAGTCCAGCAGTCTGCGAGCTTCCTCGCGATCCATGGTTCCCCGTTCGACGGACGTCCGGCGGCATTGTAACGAAATTCGCCGTCGGTTAAGAGAACTGGAATGACAGCGCACTGAAGGACGAGATGGAACAGCGCGAACGCGAGAGCATGGAGTTCGATGTCGTGATCGTGGGCGCCGGACCTGCAGGTCTGGCAGCGGCCATCCGCCTTGCGCAGCTGTCCGAAGAGGCGGGACAGGAGGTCTCGGTCTGCGTTCTCGAGAAGGGATCCGAAGTCGGTGCGCACATCCTGTCAGGCGCGGTCATGGAGCCGCGGGCTCTCAACGAGCTCATTCCCGACTGGGAGGAACGCGGGGCGCCTCTCCTGACACCGGTGAGACAAGACCGCTTTCTCTATCTCACTGAAAAGCGGGCGTTTCGCCTGCCGACACCCCCGCAGATGGCGAACCACGGCAACTACATCATCTCCCTTGGCAATGTCTGCCGCTGGCTGGCCGGCGAGGCGGAAGCCCTCGGCGTGGCGATCTTTCCCGGCTTTGCCGCAGCAGAGGTCCTGTTCCACGATGACGGGTCCGTGAAGGGCGTTGCGACCGGTGACATGGGCATAGGCCGCGACGGCAAGCCGAAGGACACCTTCGAGCCCGGTATCGAACTCCATGCCAGGCAGGTTCTCTTTGCCGAAGGGTGCCGTGGGCACCTCTCCCGGCAGTTGATGGATCGCTTCGGCCTGCGTGAGGGGGTCCAGCCGCAGACCTACGGTATCGGTATCAAGGAACTGTGGGAGATCGACCCGGAAAGACACGCGCCGGGCACCGTCATCCATACCGCCGGCTGGCCCATGGATGGCAGGACCTATGGCGGGTCCTTTCTCTATCACCTCGAAGACAACCAGGTCGCCGTCGGTTTCGTCGTCGGGCTCGACTACGAGAACCCGTGGCTCTCGCCCTTCGACGAATTCCAGAAGTTCAAGACACATCCGGCGATTCGCCCCTTCTTCGAAGGCGGCAAGCGCATCGCCTACGGCGCCCGCGCCATCAACGAGGGCGGATTCCAGTCGATTCCTCGCCTCACATTCCCGGGCGGCATGCTGATCGGCTGTGCGGCCGGCTTCGTCAATGTGCCGAAGATCAAGGGCAGTCACACGGCCATGAAGAGTGGCATGACTGCAGCCGAGGCGGTGTTCGACTGGCTCGCGACCGAGACTCAGCCGGATGCTGAAGTCCTCTCCTATGGCGAGCGTCTGCGCCAGACCTGGCTGTGGGACGAGCTCTACCGCGTACGCAACATCAGACCGAGTTTCCATGGCGGCTTCGTGCAGGGTTTCCTCTATTCCGCCATCGACACGGTGATCCTGAGGGGACGGGCGCCCTGGACATTCCGGCATCGGCCGGACCACGAGTCTCTCAAGCCGAAGAATGCCTGCCAGGCTATCGACTACCCTGCGCCCGACGGCGAGATCACGTTCGACCGCGCGAGTTCGGTATTCCTTGCATCAACGAACCACGACGAGGATCAGCCCGTCCATCTCACCCTGAAGGATGCCAGCGTGCCTGTCGACATCAATCTCGCGCTCTACGAAGCCCCCGAACAACGCTACTGTCCTGCCGGTGTCTACGAGATCATCGAGGATGATGACGGGGTGAGGCTGCAGATCAACGCGCAGAACTGCGTGCATTGCAAGACATGCGACATCAAGGATCCGACACAGAACATCGTCTGGGTGACGCCGGAAGGCGGCGGCGGCCCGAACTACCCCAACATGTGACGGATTGCCACGGCGAGGAGACCTGGATGGACTTCTCCAGGGCGTGCCGCGGCCTCTCTTTCGCGGTACTTGCGGTGCTGGGCCTGGCAACGGCGGCGGATGCCCGCGCATCCACCGATCTTGTCTCGGCGAGCGGCGCCTACCTTGCTTCGAGAGCAGCCGCCTACCAGGGCGACATGGCGGCCAGGGCCGATTTCCTGTCGCAGGCGCTTGAACGCCTTCCCGGGGACGTGACACTCACCCGCCAGACGTACAAGACCATGGTGTCTGTCGGCCGCATTGACGAGGCGGCCGCATTGGCCCGGCGTCTCGTCGACATGAACGTCGTCACTGAACTCTCCCCTGTCACCCTCCTTGTCGACGCCCTCGCGGCAGACGATGCGGATGCCATGGACGACGCCCTTGCCCGGCTCGACTTCGAAGGCCCGCTCGGCACGTTCGCCATCATCGTGCGCGCATGGTCGACGGCAAGAGGGGGTGACCCTGCGCGCGCCCTCGAGATTCTCGACACCGCCGCGCCGGGCTCCGAACCCCTGGTGGCCTATCATGCCGCGCTTCTCGGTGACGTCGCAGGAAAGACCGAAGCGGCCGAGACAGCCTTCAGCGAGGCCATGGAGGCCGGGGACACCGTCACCTGGGAGGCCACGCGGGCCTACGGCGGTTTTCTGGAGCGCGTCGGGCGGGGCGAGGACGCTGCCCGTCTCTACCGCCGGTTCATGGACATCAACCCGGAGAGCCCGTGGTTCGAAGATGCACTCACACGGGCTCTCGCCGGTGGGGCGCCACCCGAACGGCCCGGCATGTCCCAGGCGATCACCGACGCCCTGGCGGAGACCGCGCGGCAACTGCTCGGCGAGCGCCAGGGAATTGTGGCCCTGAGACTGCTCAATCATGCAGCCTGGTTGCAGCCCGCCGACGACCGCATTCACTTCATGACCGGAGATGTCCTGTCCCGATTGCGGCGCGACGCCGCCTCTGCGGCGGCCTATGGCCGCGTGGCACCCGATTCTCCCCTTGCATGGAATGCCCGGCTTCGCCGTGTCCGCAGCCTCAACGACGCGGGCCTCACCGAAGACGCCATCGCACTGGGACGTTCGCTCGCACGGGAACGGCCGGAGAGTGCGGATCCCTTCATGACCATCGGCGATGTCATGCGCTCGCACCGGAGATGGGACGAGGCGGTGGAAGCCTACGATGAGGCGCTCCGCCTGCTTGATGAAGGATCGCACCGCCGTCCGGACCTCCTCTTCGACCTGGGAGCGGTGCTGGAGGTGACGGGGCAATGGGAACGCGCCGAACAGGCCTTTCTCGAATCCCTGGAGTCGCGACCGGACGACCCATGGCTTCTCAACTATCTCGGGTACTCGTGGGCCGACCGGAACGAGAATCTTGACGAAGCCCTCGATCTCATCGAGCGCGCCCTGGAGCGGACACCCGATGACGGCATGGTGATCGACAGCCTGGGATGGGTGCTCTACCGGCTCGGCCGCTACGATGAAGCCGTCGTCGAACTGGAGCGTGCTGTCGGTCTGGAACCCGCCGAGGCTGTGATCATCGACCACCTGGGCGATGCCTACTGGAAGACAGGGCGACACTACGAGGCACGATTCCAGTGGCGTCACGTGCTGACGCTGGCGCCGGATGATGAGGACCTTGTCGACGCCGTGCGCCACAAGCTCGAGGCGGGACTCGATGACATTGACCGGTGAAAGAGCGGTCCCGGCCCATGCCAAGGTCAACCTGTGGCTTCACGTGACCGGACGACTGGCCAACGGCTATCACAGTCTGGACAGCCTGCATGTGCGCACCTCCCTGGCCGACCGCCTGTGGTTCACTCCGGCAGCCTCCACGGCTCTCGAGGTGACCGGCCGCTTTTCTGCGGCGCTCAGGGACCTGGACGGATCCCGGAACCTGGTGACGCGGGCGATCGCTGCCGTTGCGCCGGCACAGGCATTCCGCATCGTCCTGGAAAAGAACATTCCTGTCGCCTCGGGCCTTGGAGGCGGCTCGGCCGACGCTGCCGCCACGCTGCGGACGGTCTCAGGCCTGAGCGACGATCTTCCCGCCATCGCGGCGACACTGGGCGCCGATGTTCCTTCCTGTCTTCATGATGGTGCGGTCATGACCGCAGGAACCGGCGATGTCGTCACGCCTGTGGAGCCACTTCCCCCATGTGCTCTCGTTCTCGTCAACCCGGGAACCCGGCTCTCCACGGCAACGGTCTTCGCCGGTTTCGATGAACCTCTGTCAGTGCCCCGACCCCTGACTCGCCCGCCGGAGAGTTTCGACGACCTGGTCGGGGAACTCGAGAACCGGCGGAACGACCTCGAACCCGCGGCCTGCCGCGTCGATCCAGGAATTCGCGACGTCCTCGCCGCACTGCGCACCATCCCGGGAATAGCCCTTGCACGCATGACCGGCACCGGCGCCACATGCTTCGGTCTTGCCGGCACCCTGCAACTCGCCGATCGCGCGGCAACCCTGCTCCGCCGTCACCACCCCGGCTGGTGGATCGAGACCACCACCATTCTCGCGCAACCCCGGGAGCGGACATGAGCGCGATAGCAGGCATCACGGCGCGCATCGCCGCCCGCGATGCCCATGTTGCCATCATTGGCCTGGGTTATGTTGGCCTTCCCCTCGCCCTGGCAGCCCACAAGTGTGGTTTTCGCGTCACCGGCTTCGATACGGACCCCGCCAAGATCACGACCCTTGCCGCCGGCACGAGCTACATCAACTACATCGATACCGCCGCGATCAGCGAACTCGCCGCGTCGCCACGATTCCGCGGCACCAGCACGGTGAGCGATCTCGGCGCTGCCGACATCATCGTCATCTGTGTTCCCACACCCCTGGACCGCCACCGGGAACCGGACATGCGCCACGTTGTGGACACCAGCCACAGCATCGCATCGATCCTGGCTCCCGGACGTCTCGTCATTCTCGAATCGACCACCTGGCCCGGAACCACGGATGAACTGGTGCGACCGATCCTCGAGAGCAATGGCCTGGTGTCGGGAGTGGACTTTCTTCTCGCCTATTCACCCGAACGCGACGATCCGGGGAACACCATCCATCACCTCGGAACGGTGCCCAAGATCGTCGGCGGCAATCAGGATCTCGCACGTGCGGCCGCCGCCGCCTTCTACGAGTCCTTCATCCCTGCCGGAACCGTTGTCGTCCCGGACACGAAAACCGCTGAAGCCGTCAAGCTCACCGAGAACATCTTCCGCTCCGTCAACATTGCCCTCGTCAACGAGCTCAAGGTGATCTTCGATGCCATGGACATCAGCATCTGGGACGTGATCGAGGCCGCCAGCACCAAGCCCTTTGGCTACATGCCCTTCTGGCCCGGCCCCGGACTTGGCGGCCACTGCATTCCCATCGATCCTTTCTACCTTGCCTGGAAGGCGCGGGAGTTCGGCGTGCCCACCCGGTTCATCGAGCTTGCCGGAGAGATCAACACCTCGATGCCGCACCACATCGTCTCCAGGCTCGCCAGCGAGATCGATCGCCGGTTCCGCCGCGGTCTCAATGGCGCGGCAATTCTCATCGTCGGCATGGCCTACAAGAAAAACGTTGACGACAGCCGCGAGAGTCCTGGCCTGACGCTGATGGCGCTGCTCGAATCGAGGGGAGCCGCGGTGTCCTTCTTCGATCCCTTCATCGGTACCATTCCTGCCACCCGCGCCCATGCCGGGCTGGCCGGGCGGAAGAGCCTTGCGTGGACCGAGGTCACCAATGGCGTCCACGATGCGGCGTTGATCGTCACCGACCATGACGGCATCAACTACGATGCCCTCGTCGCGTCCGTGCCACTGGTGGTCGATACGCGCAATGCGACACGGGACGTTTGCCACCATCGCGAGAGAATTGTTCTCGCCTGACCGGAGCGGTGTTCCTGCCCCGTGGTTGCGCACTCCGGCGCTTTCCGGTTTATAGGAAGCCTGCTGGGGCGTGGCCAAGCGGTAAGGCAACGGGTTTTGGTCCCGTGACCCCAGGTTCGAATCCTGGCGCCCCAACCACACTCCCGTTGCAGGTCGCCCGTCCGGGCACGCCCTGCATCACCAATCCACCTTGCGAACCATCACCATGCAGGACACCAGCGACGCACCTTCTGTGCTGAACACAATGTGTAACTAGCTGAAGTAAGGACTATTTCTCTCTCACGATTCCAAACCTGGAGCACGGAAACAAGACGTTTCCATGCCCCCGGTGCAACAGGAAAGGGAGAGAAAGCATGGCGATCAATCGTCTCTCGCAACGTCAGATCGACAACCTCACGCCGGGCAGGAAGACTCGCGATATCCGCGACAGGGAACTCAAGGGTTTCGGTGTCCGGGTCCTGCCTTCGGGGCGCAAGCGATTTTTCCTCCACCGTCAGATCGAGGGTCAACGGGTCTGGCATGCCATCGGCGATGCCGAAGACGTCACTCTGAAGTGCGCCCGCTCGAAGGCAAGGTCCTTGCTGGCGTCGAGGCTGCGCGGTGATGACTCCGTGGTTGTCGATGAAGCTCTGTTCGAGACCGTGGCCGAAGAGGTCTTCCGGCGATACGGGCGCCATTGGAAGCCGGGCACGCTCGCAGTCAATCTCAAGTGCTACAGGTGCCAGATCCTGCCGTGGTTCAAGGGTAGGGCGGTTGCCGACATCACGCGTTCGGTTGTTCAGACGTGGTTTGCCTCTCTCCATGCGACACCGGCGGTCGCAAATCACTCGGCACCGGTTCTCTCGGTCATCTTCAGACAGGCCGAAGTCTACGGTTACCGTCCCGAGGGCTCCAATCCGTGCACCGGCATCAAGCGCTATCGCAGGCGTGGTCGGGAACGCTATCTGACCAACGACGAGATGCGCCGGTTGAGCAAGGTCATCGACCGGCATCATGAGAGCCACTCTTTACAGGCGTCGATCGTGCGACTGCTTCTCCTGACGGGATGCAGGAAGTCCGAGATCCTCACTCTCAGGTGGTCCGAATACCAAGAGGGCACACTCCATCTCTCGGACAGCAAGACCGGACCACGCACGGTGTGGCTGTCGTCCGCCGCGCGCGTGATCCTCGACGGCCTGCCACGGTCGAGTCCATGGGTGTTTCCGTCCCCTCGCAGGAACTGCCACTTGTCGCCGGAGACGCTTCATGGCTTCTGGCGGAAAGTACGGGACGAGGCGGGCATCGAGGATGTCCGTTGTCATGACCTTCGTCACACCTATGCGTCCATTGCCCTCGCCCACGGGGAGACGATCCTCACGATCGGCAGGCTGCTCGGCCACAACGATCTGGCGACCACCCTGAAGTACACGCATCTTGCCGATGCGACTGTCCACGAGGCCGCCGAGGACCTGGCGCCCATCCTTGCCGGGGAGGACTGAGCCATGCCCCGACGAATGCGCCTCAGTGACCGCAACGTTGCCCGGCTGTGTGCGGAGAAATCGGAATACACGGTCTGGGACACAAGGACCGCGGGTCTCGGCGTACGTGTCCGGACCTCCGGGCACCGGGCGTTCATCTATCTTGACAGCCGTGGCGGATCATCCAAACGCCACACGCTCGGCCAAACGACGCTGATGGCGGTCGAGAAAGCGCGTGCCACGTGCCTTGCCATCCAGTCCGGCGAAACGGAAACACAGGAACCGCCCGCAACTGTTCCGCTGTTCCGGGATTTCGTAGCGAGTGCCTGGAAGTCGGAATGCTATGAGCGTCTGAAACCTTCCACCCGCCGAAGTGTCGACTACCGGCTTGCACGTCAACTCCTGCCGGCATTCGGCGACGTGCCGCTCGACCGGCTCGACCGGCGTTCAGTTCACCTCTGGTTCGACCACTACAGCGCCGTTGCTCCTGGCGGTGCCAACCGCACGCTCGACGTGTTGCGGCAGATCATGAACCACGCCAGGGTCCATGGTCACATCGCGAACAATCCAGCGAGCGATATCCGCCGCAACCCAAGGCGCAAGCTCAACCGATTCCTCTCCAAGGATGAAATCCGTCGCCTGCATGACGAACTGGACCGCTGCGTAGCGGAAAAGCCCTCACGTGCTGCCCTGTCGGACATCATTCGTCTGTTGTCCTACACGGGATGCCGCCTCAGCGAGATACGGAACCTCAAGTGGCAGGAAGTAGAGACCGATGCTCTCAACCTCGTGGACAGCAAGACAGGCCCGAGGAAGGTCTATCTCAACTGCAAGGCTCGAGAGATCATCAAGCGACAGAGGCGAACCGATAGCCCGTATGTGTTTCCTTCGCCACACGACCCGTCCCAACCCACGACACGAACTCACCGCGTCTGGTATCTCGTTCGAAAGCGAGCCGGGCTCGAAGATGTCCGTCTTCATGATCTGCGTCACACCTATGCCTCCCATGCCGTCATGCGGGGTGTTTCCCTGCCGACCGTGGCGCGCCTTCTTGGGCATCGGCAGGTTTCCATGACGCTTCGTTACGCACATGTAGCCGACAGGGATGTCGAAGCGGCAGCTGAACGAGTTGGTCAGATGATTGCCGACATCTGCGGTTTATGTGACGGCGTTTAAGTCACTGCCATAATTGTTTGCATCCTCTGGGAAGGCAGCTCTTTCATGTCGCAGAGGTGCGTTCGGAATCGCACGTTGCCTTGCCGCTTGAGTTGCCTCTCGCTCCATGGCCAAGTCTTCGATGGTTATCCGTACGCCCCGCACCTGTCCTGGAGTGGCATGATCCGACGAAACACAGGCCAGATACCTAGCAGCTGCCAATGACCAAGAACCCCACGATCCGTGGATGCCTGTTGTTCGTGTGGCGGCAGTCACTACTCTTGCAAACCGTTCTGTGGAAGAGAATGTGCCCACATGAACTTTCAGGGTGCATTGGATCTCGTTCACCAACACGATGCAAATGCTGGTGACGGAAAGCGGCTCGAATTGATTACGACCTCTTGCGGGATGAGAATTCGTGACTGGGACCTTCAGCATTGGTGGCGGTGGCCCGACGAGCGTCACCGTGAGTATCTACTACCCGGAAGCCGGGCTGTGATGATGGAGATCCTGTTGTGGCAGTAGCGGAAGCTGAAACCTCCAGGATCAATTTTCCCGAATGGACCGAGTACCGAAAGAAGAACGGTCTCGACCCGCTCGGCATGCAGAACAGCAGCATCAGTCTCTACCAGACGTTTCTGCCCGGCATCAGCAACGTGACGCTCCGCATGCGGTACTACGGCCTCTACGCGTGGCTGTGCAGGACCTATGGACGACGGATCGGAAGCACCGATCCAGAACACTGGAAACGCTTCATCCGCCGCGCAGAAGCGCTGTACGCGTTGATCGCCTGCAAGCGCGGCGGCGAGACCGGCGTTGCAGGCATCGAGTGGGCGCAGAGAACACTCGACGCGAACGGAACAGACCCAATCGACTTCGCGACGGCCGCGGAGCCAGGCAGCGAAACCTACTACCTCAAGCAGGCGTGGGGCGTTTTCGGGGCTGCTTATCGCAGCCAACTCTTCGAGATCGGAGTATTCGCCGTCACGCCGGAACACGAGATACCGCTACCAAGCGCCGAAATCGGCGAACGGCTGGCCGATGCATTTGCGTCAGCGATCGGCGATCTCGCCGATCCACTGTTTGAAGTGCTGCAGGGCGGACATGTCACCCGAGACGATCTCGATCGTTTCAGGCCGCTGGCTCCGTCGGAGATCGGTTGGGACTCCGAAGAGAGACGAGCCTATCAGGATGTTCTGCTGACGCCGTCTGACACGAAGGACGAGGCAAGCCTGTCGCGTCAACGAACCATCCTTCTGATCCTCAGAGTCACGGAACTGCTTGGCCGGCAACCGACGCCGGACGAAGTCCGGTGGATACTGTTCGCCGGAAGTGACAAGTCGGGTGGTGCGCTGGCACTGGGTTCAGATGAACTCGAAGCACAGCGACGGCGCTGGTGGATCTATCAGGCAAACGACCTTTGCCACGTCGCGTACGAAGCGCTGCTGAAATTCACGCTTGATAAACTCGCGGACGCCCCCAGAGGGCGGATGTTGGCGCAACTCATCCCGCACTGTGTCAGGGAGTTGATGGCGTCAGCCGCGGATACGCCGGAGAGCTGGACTGCCTTTCTTGATCAGCTTCAGCCGTCGGGCAATCCTTACTCCGCTGACACACGCAATTCGGATTGGTCGCTCGCCTCGTCCATCATCAAGGGCGCGGGGCGCAGAGATGAAAGCATCTGCCCGCCGAGCATTGCCTGGAATGCCGTAGTGTTGCTTGGGACACTGCATCGCCGTGTTCGCTCTGACGAAGCAAGTATCGCAGCGGAGTTGGGGAACTTCGATCCCAATGCGTTTCGTTCGCTGTTGACCGAAACGCGATATCTGGAGTGCCATCTCGACGATGACTTCGGCGAGACGCTCGGCCGGATTATCGAGAAGCGCGTAGTGCGGCGTCACCTATGGGTGGCCCTGCGAAAGTTTCGGCATCAGGGCGATTACACCTTCCTGGTCGAGATGGACGAAGGGCGTTTGCGACTGCGCGAGAAGGACGGCCCAGTCTACACGAATCCACGTCTCGCACCGACAATAACGTTTCTTAAGGACATTCACCTGATCGGGGACGACGGGCTCACGAAACGCGGCATGAAGATTGTGAGCGCGCATGAAACTCTATGAACGCTTCACAGAGAAGAATTTTCATACAAGCGTCGCGACCACATTCGGAATAGACTTCGACGCGTACGAAAGCATCGTCCTCCCCAGGCTTCGGGGTGCTGGCTGCCGCAACAACATCGTGATCCCGGACAGCCGGATGCTGACGCACGCCCTCGACGGCGCGTCGGCTCTTCCGAAACACGCGGGCCAGCTCTATACAGTGAACGGCGCGAGCGCTAAGGGCGTCTTTCATCCGAAACTGTTTCTGCAATTCGGCAGGCACGGCGGACGCCTGATCGTCAGTTCAGCCAATCTCACTGCATCGGGCCTTGCCGGTAATCTGGAACTTGTCGGCACCCTGGCGTGCGATGAAACCGAGACCGGGGAGCAGCAGCTCATTGCCCTGGCATGGGCCTACGTATCGCGACTGATCGATGATCGCCTAAAGGGCACGACCGGCCAACGGGACTGGATGCTGGAGAGAACTCCGTGGCTGCAACGGGCAACGCCGGCAAGTGGTCCATTCAGCGTTGCCGATGGAACCTTGGCGGCGCTTCTCACGACGGCTGGGTCGGCGAGCATCGGCATGCGATTTGCAGAGATGGTTGGAGAACCGGTCACGCGCCTGATCGTCATGAGCCCTTATTGGGATATGAACTTGGCGGCGTTGAAGCGGCTCGTAGTCAGGCTGAATCCTGCCACAACATCGATCTTGATCGATCCCGACTGCAAGGCGTTTCCTAGGCATGCCCTGAGCGGTCTTCCTCCAATGCACCTGTACAACACAGGGGTGTTCCGAAAGGGCCGGTTCATTCACGCCAAGGCAATCATCGCGCAGTCGACGAACGCCGATCATGTACTGATTGGAAGCGCGAACTGCACCAGGCACGCGTTGGGTGCAGAGGGCTTCGCTTCGACGAATGAAGAAGTCTGCCTTTACCGTCGCTTGCCGCCGAGCACGCTTCCCGAGGCGCTCGGCATTGACGAATTGCTGGACGACGGGCCTGAGATCGAACCGGATTCATTGGACGATCCCGAAATTGAAGATGAGCTTCCTCTCGAAGAGCTGGCAACAATGTCACCCGGTCAGTTCGAGTGCCGCATGGATACGCTGTTCTGGTATCCGCCGACAAGTGCGGACCCTTCGAACTGCGAGATTGAGCTCATCGATCAACAGGAACGCGTTATTCCCAATATACTCTCGCCCATGGCCGGAAGCGGGGGACAGGCGCTGCGGTATGTGATCAGCGAAACACGCGAACGCCCGGCCTTCGCCCGAGTCGTCCATCATGACGGCACAAAGTCTCCGGTGGCCGTAGTCACGTTGATCGACCGCATCCGCGCAGTCGTTCGGGAGACCCGGTCACGACAGGCGGAAAACTCCCTTCGCGACCTGGATCACGAAACCGAAGCGAGCCTCGCGTTGCTCGACGTGCTGAATGTCATCGAGAAGCTCGAAACCCATGAGGACACTGGTCGCGACCCGTATTCGATACCAAGAAAGCGCGGGCCCGAGAGTGATGAATCGGTCGATAACCACCATCGAGTCCTGAGCTATTCGGAGTTTGTTGCCGGAAGACGACCCCGCATGGTGGTATCGCATGTTACCGACAACAGCCTCGCGGCAAGCGATGCCTCAATGGTCCGTGGTTTCCTGAACAGGATCGTCGGTCTCGCCGCCGATGATGATCACCATGATGATGACGATGGCGATGCCCTGCAAACAGCATTCGATATGGGCGATGAGACCGCGGACGCCGAAGCGGCGGTCAGTGCGGGCGAGGAGTTCGATACCACAAAGGACCCGCCGCGAAGCCAGAATCAGGTCCATCCCGAACGCCGCAGGAAAACGGCGCGCAAGTCCTCGAAGGATCAACTCGTCAAAGCCACAATGCTCTTCACAAGCCGGATCAAGGCTCGTCGCGAGAGCGGCACACTCGACAACTACGACGTGCTGCGATTGCGGGCCCTGCTCATGATCCTGTGTGCAGCGGCCATGCCGTGCAGCCCTTCTGGGAACGCCAAGCCTGACAGCCAGTCACGTTTGCGCGTACTGGCCCCCGAGAAGGACGATCATAGCTGGCCCAATCTAATGGGAAAGCTGATGTTCGCTCTGTTCGGAGGGACGAGCCCGGCCATTCGAGACTTGTGCGTGAGCAACGAACACGACCAGATCCCGGATGACTTCATCGAGTGCTGGGCGACCTGCTACTGGTGCATTCAGGCCTGCCTCGTCACGCCAATGTCTCAGTCCGAGCATACGCGACTGGAGCGGCTTCTGAAGCCGCTTCTGGAGAAGGTATGTCGTTTGACTCTGCCCTCGGAGAAAGAGCTTGTCGGAGATGATGTTATGGCGCTCATGGAAGGCATGAGCGCTCATCATGCGAAACGGCTGGGGATCACACCCGAAGCTGTCGTGGAGGGGCATCGTAGCTTTGTCAGGGAGATTTTCCGAGAAACGACGTGACGCGCGGTCAGTAACTCAGAGAGTCAGTGAACGTGCCGACCTCGGTGGGGCTTGACGGTCGGGAAGACTGCCTCGCGGTCATCGAGGATCACGCTCTTTCGTAGGGCGCCCTCATTGCACTCCCCACCGCCTGCTAGGCTCTCCAAACCACCCTGTTGGTCAACACACTCTCTCACAGCCTTTCGATAGAAACCGCCCTCAGTTTGTTCGAAACACATCCGTTCGACATAGAGCAGCTAGCAGCCCTTCGTCACGATCCAATTTTGATCCTCTCGTATGCGCCTTTGGCAAGAGATTGCGCAAGCACTGCTCACAGTTGAATTTGTACGTCATCTATCGCAACTTCTGCTGAACTCTCGGCACACACTCCGTACCGACGGATTACTCCCCTATGGCGGCGGGCACAGATCGGAGACTACGCGACTACTTGAGGCTAGCGAACCTCACAAATGTGGCCGGACCGAAACCTCGAAAATCTCATCCGAATATAAGCACTAACAATCGAACAAGAAATCGGAGGAATTATGCTTCAGACTCACTTAATCATCTGCTGACTTCAGAATAGCGCCACGTACATCTCTGCCTTTGGTCTCCACTATTTTCCATCCGGACAAAATCGCAATCACTAGAGATACTAAAGCCTCGAGGAATGCACCCACGCCTCCACCAACACCCAGAGTGTTGTCTTCGTTTGTGTGCAAGAATGACGTAAATGCTACTACAACGACAGGGACACCATAATGGAATGTCACCCCCATGAAGTCCCAATATTTGTTATACACGAAGAACCAAGGTTCAGTTACCTTACCATATAGACTTTTGTCCGATTTGGTTAATTCAGACAGTGCATCCAAATATCTCCACGTTACGAATTGAAAGAAAATGATTGCAGATGGGCCGAAGTAGCGTACAAGAGATGATCTAGCCTCAATGCCGAAGATCATGATATGCTCGGATTGGGTTTCATCCAGCTTTGCCTCAAAAGAGAGCATTGTCCCAACCATCACAATAATTGAAACAAGCAATGTAACTGCGGACAGCCTCCTAGATTGCAAGATCAATTTGTCTGCAAGATCAACCCTGGACATGGTGCCTACTCTCGCGATGGGACGCATTCTAATGGCCATATGTGAAGCTATTACCTTGGAAGTCAAGATCATATGCGAAACTCCGCACAGCAATCACGCCAATCAAGCGGAGCAACTGTGTCATCCGCGCTGAATCGTCACATGCCGACTTCATTATCGACGAGACAATGATTGGGAGTCAGAGTAGTTTTCGCCATCATGCCGAAATGCTACAAGCACGACGACTTCGCGAGGTAACCTCGGAGATTTGTGATGTCTAATGACCCGTGCAACCACAACTTCAACTGGGCGGCTGCTTGGCTGGACTCATCGATCGACGCGCAATTCGAGTACTTGCGCAACGACGTGATGGCTGTGATTGCGGTGGCGAATCAGGTCCATGAAACTCGGAGAACAGGCGAACAGCTAGAGGCCGCGGGCGGTGAGGACGAGCACCACTTTGGAGTCTACGCTGTTGAACCACGGATGCGCGATCTTGGCCTTAACGGGATTACGGCCAGTGCTCACTTTCGAATTCATGACGGCCAAGTCATCGCCGTTGTCCGACTGAATCGCGGTCCCGAGGACGGGGAAGTGACCTACACGCTGCGGTCCGCGCTCAGTAGCGTCGGCGAGTGCCGCTACTCGATCAACGATGAAGGTGCATGGCTACGCTGGCAGGTGGTGCGAAAGATCATCGAGCCAGTCGCGTTCCCGTTCGATTGAAATTGTGCCAGAGCAACGCCACTGCGCTGGCAATGTGTGAATGAGGTACTCACTCCGCTGAACGGCGGATACGGTCCGGAAAATGCCCGCCATGCCTCTGCCGCAGGGCGAATGTCGTAGTAAGTCCGCACAGGACCGGACCGCACCTGAAAATCTATGTCCGACATGTGCCAAGACTTTAGCGTGCTGTGGTCCGGGCCACCATGCGGCGGCACATCGTCAGCGACGGGGCGCTGCGGGAGGTGGCTGCAGAAAACGGTCTGGGCGAACTCAAGGACACGGCAATTCGCGGTTTGACCGAATTGTCGAGAAATCGCGCTCGCAAACCACATCGAGCTTCAACAAGCAGTTGGATGTAGGGTGAGCGAGCAGATGAGTGATGAGCGGAGGAACCGTCGATGGTCATTCAAGACCAATAGACAGGTTTCATGCCATTGGTTCCACTATGGCCGAGGTCGCAAATCTCATCAATGAAACCAAGAGACTTGGCCTGTTCGGGAAGAAGCAGCACAGGATCGGATTGCGCATCCAGACATTGCAGCATTTCTGCGGGAACATTGGTTCGAGTCTTGATTATCTGTTGACTGAACTCTATATCGCTTCGCAGACGCTGAACCGCCTCTGTGAGTCCGTTGAGCGTTTGACGTTGATTAAATCCCCAATCGTAGCCATGCAGGAAAAACCTAGAAAGACGACAGGAGGTTCGCTTGTCTCCTGCAAGAAAAATTGGAATTGCAGCGCTTCCAATGTGACCGACCGCATGCATTCTAACCGCGATTGGCAGTTGACGAATGAAATTGTAAAGTGCAATTGAGCAATCCGTGCTGCCACCATCACTCGAAAACAGGACCACCAAGTTGCCGAAATCCTGTTGGGCCAGAACATCACATATTCTATTCCTAAAACGAACTGACGTTCCAACATTAATGTCGTCACCAAACACAAAACGATATTCCGCAGGCATTAGTTCAATCCTCATTCTGCTCACCACGTGTTGTCCTGACAACAAGCGGTTTGACAAGCTTGAATTCACGAGCCATTCAGACAGTGGCGTCAGATTGTCAGACCATTCAATCAATGCGCCACTCTGCGACTGAATGTCAATCTATTGCTTTGGGCACCGCCATGGATCGCCTTCCTTGAACGTGGCGCGTTTATCTCCAGTTTCATGGGTCAACGGAGGATAGGAGATCGTTGTGCACATCAATAGGGGATTATATGCTTGACTAAAATACACCCAATTCACCCTTCTTCGTCTTCATCATCCTTCACCTGATATCGTGGAGGATTATGTGGGATAGAGCCGGGCATTTATGGGGCAATTCGGGTAACGCAGATCCAGCCGCTTTCATCTTTCCATTTCTTGACACGGCAGGACCTCTCCAGGCGCCATGCGATCATGTGGGCCAGATCAAGGCCCATCTCGCCGAAGAAGCCGTCTCTAAGCCCCATTCGTTTGGCCGCGACGGCCACTGGGATCTGATCCCCAGTGTCGGGGATGCAGATAAGGAAAGCTTCTTCCAGACAAGCAATGGCGATGTCGGAAAAGCGGCGGGCAGACGTCATGGCAGTGCATCCCATTCAATCATCCGTCATGTTTCCTCTTTCTCGTCGTCTTTCGGCTTGTGTTGTGCGAGTGCGCGGGCTACCTGCTCGGGCGTTGCGCCCTCGTAGCGCGGATTGCGAACCTCGACCTCGGGAGGCGGCGGCAATTGCCGCTTGTTTCTGTCTTCGGTCATGGATTTGCCTCAATAAAAGTGGTCCGGGTTGCGCTCACGGACACGGTCTGCGAGGTGGTCAAAGAACGAGTCGATGTCGGGCGCATCGACAATTCTCGCGGTTTCACGAAAATCCACTTCCACAACGGCGGTGGCTTCCACCATGCCTGCCGCCCATGACGGTGCATCGCGGCCGGTAAGACGCTCTACCGTCTCGCGGAAGAAGTCTATCCAGCGCCCCCCATCCTTTCGGATCCCGTTTCCGGTCGAGTTGAAGATCATCAGGTAGCCCGTCACAATCTCCGGTGAAAGCAACTGCACATTCGCCATCTCGCCCATGAGATCATCAGCCCGGTTCGGAACAGTCCCGGAAAGGTTGTGCAACAAAGACTTGAGACTGATTCCAAGGCGCACCTTGCCCTCAGACGGCCACGCGACATCCCAGTTCTTTGAGCGTCCTACGCCTGGCACCCGGACCTCACATGCCGCCCCGACAACATCTCGCACAGCCAGTTGCTGTACACACATTTTCGCGAGAACTGACAACCGTTTGGTTGATGTTCGTTTGTTCGCGATGACCGCAGTCTTATAGAGATCATCGACAGCATCCTGAAGGGTGATCATGGCTCACACGCTCAATCTCGCCGACGCGATGCGATTCCTCGCCATAGCGCAGTACGTTGGCTCGATCTCTACACCTATGCTGTCTCGTCCCCACATCCGTGCCGCCACCTGCGTAGATGCCGTGCCCGTGAATGGATCGTACACTGTGTCGCCAGCAAAGCTGAACATGCGAACCAGCCGTTCCGCCAAGGGAACAGGGAACGGTGCCGGATGGTCTCGCGTCGAAGCACCGGGGATGTCGGTCCACACCTGCCGGAACCATCGGTCATGGTCATCAGCGGGTATCACGCTCAAAACTCGGGCGGCTGATGTCGGGCTGCGATAGCCGCCGGGCTTGCGTAGCATCAGGATGAACTCGATATCGTTCTTGATGACGCCGTTGGGCTCAAAAGGTTTTCCGAGATATGTCCCACTGCGACCGGACTCCGTTTTCGCATTGCTGATCTTATGCCAGATGATCGGTGCCAAGTTGTCGAATCCGATGTCTATACACTGGGTCTGTATGGATGCGTGAAGCGGGATGACCGCGTGACGGCCATCGTTCTGGCGTCGAGACAGGCACACGTCACCAACGACGCAAACCAAGCGGCCGCCAGGAACCAATGCCTCATGACATCGTTTCCACACGCGACGAAGTCCCGCAACGAAGTCGTTGTAATCGTCTATTCGTCCCATCTGCCCGTCGCTGTCCGGGTACTCCTTGAGAGTCCAGTACGGCGGAGACGTAACCACGAGGTGAACAGATGATGGCGGCAATACAACCTCACGCGCATCGCCCAAAATGACTTCGTGGGTTGTCTCCACGTTTTCTAGCAATTCGCGTATCAGCGCGGTGGATGTCGGATCCTTAGCCAATTCTGGAATTGAACCTTGATGTCGGCTTGGTTCAATAGCTAATAGATCAGGCGGTAATATAGCTTCCAGCGCAGCACTCACGACCGCGCTCCATTGTCGAGACCGTTGGGCACGATCAAGTCCTGATACATCAGGCGCTTCCCGATCATGCCCGCAACGGCGGCGCCCATCTGCCCGATGGTGTCCAGTTCGCGGACGTCGTGACGCCCTGCAAACTCGCGGACGTAGCGATCCAAGTGCTTGGCACTGATCTTGTGATAGACGTCCTTGTGCGCCCGCTTCAACATGCTCCAGAAGGATTCGATTCCATTGGTGTGCGCCATGCCGCGCACGTACTCTCCGACGCCGTGGTTGACGGCTTCATGTCCGAAGTCGCCTGACAATCCACGGTAGCCACCGGCCTCGTCTGTGTAGACCATTGCGCCCGTTTCCGTGTTCTCCCTGACGAAACCCTGCAGGGTCTGGGCGGTGGTGTCACCAACAACCTTGGCGCGGACGTGCTTTGATCCACGATCCTTCATGCCAACAACCACAGACTTGCCAACAGGCCCGCGCCCTGTCATGGCCTTCCGGGTTGCCTTGCGCATGTTCTTGCGGGCACCACCCACATAGGTTTCGTCGGCCTCGACCGGCCCCGAGAAGGCCGCGTTCCCGATCTTCCACGCCTCGCGAATGCGATGGAGCATGAACCATGCCGTCTTCTGCGTCACGCCGATGTCGCGGTGGAGCTTCATCGACGACACTCCCTTGAGACTGGTCATTTCGAGATAGATGGCGAACACCCACTTGCGGAACGGAACCTTGGAACGCTGGATCGCCGTGCCGGTCCGCACGGAAAAGGTCTTGTGGCAGCCCTGACAGTAGTAGGGCAGGCCAGACGTGGCTGACGCTCGGATCGTCTCGGTCGAACCACAGCGCGGGCAATGCCTTCCTTCCGGCCAGATCACCGATTCGAACCATGCGGTCGCCACGGCCTCGTCGGGGAAGATGTCGGCTAGCTCCATGTTGGAGATGCCTTCGCGATATGCCTTGCCCGGCCCCTTATGTGCCATTTCCGACTCAGGTTCGTGATTTCTCACTAAATGTAGTCGACAGCCCATTTTCCGTCAAGTATATACTCTTCCATCAATATGGTGGAAGCGGCATCGGGGCTGTCGAAGAGGGTCAGAACAGGTGCCTGTGGCATGCAGGCATTGTCAGTTGTTGCCTTTGTGATCCCTCTGGCGCCGACGAATTCGAGGGGGATTACAAAGAAAGGTTGACAACATCGTTCCGGTTTCCTATATTCAAGTCAGTGGATTCGGAGATTGGAAATGGCGAAGAAAGCACCCGGCAAAGCGCACCGCGAGGGACTGACCATCGTTCAGTTGATGGACATGTTTCCGACCGACGAGGCCGCTACCGCGTGGTTTGAATCGGTGGTGTGGCCGGATGGTCGCCACTGCCCGAAGTGCGGATCGGTGAACACCCGCGAGGCCAGCCACAAGAAAATGCCTTATTGGTGTTCGGACTGCCGGTCCTATTTCTCGGTCAAAACCGGGACGGCCATGCAGGCGTCGAAGATCCCGCTTCGCAAGTGGGCCATTGCCATCTATCTGTGCCTGACGAACCTCAAGTCGGTTTCGTCCATGAAGCTGCAACGCGACATCGGCGTGTCGCAGCCTACGGCATGGTTCATGCTGCATCGCATCCGCGAGGCGTGGGCCTGTGACAGCGACGGGCCGTTCGATGGTCCGGTCGAGGTTGACGAGACCTACTTCGGCGGGAAGCGCCGGAACATGAGCAACGCCAAGCGCAAGGAACTGGCCGATACGGGCCGGGGCGCGGTCGGCAAGGTGGCCGTGGTCGGTGCGAAGGATCGCGCCAGCAATCAGGTTCAGGCGGAAGTGGTGGATGCCACGGACGCGGCAACGCTTCATGAGTTCGTCGATGACGTGACGGACCCTGACACGGTGGTCTACACCGACGAAGCCAGTGTCTACAGTGGCATCCCGAACCCGCACGATACGGTCAAGCACTCGGTTTCCGAGTACGTCCGGGGCATGGCGCACACCAACGGGATCGAGTCCTTCTGGTCGATGCTCAAGCGCGCCCACAAGGGCACGTTCCACAAGATCAGCGCGAAGCATCTGCAACGCTACGTCTCCGAGTTTGCGGGCAAGCACAACCATCGCGAGTCAGACACCGTCGTCCAGATGCGGGACACGGTTGCCCGCCTCGTCGGTCGCAGGCTGCTCTACCGGGACCTCGTCGCCGACAACGGCAGGTGCAACGCTGCCGGGTAACGGCGCGGTTCGGCGGAACAGGGCCTTCGCCAGCGTCTCGGGCGTTGCGCCCACAAGGTGGATCTTCGGGTCAAGTACAGGGACGCCTCGGGTCATGTCTTCATTCCTCTTCGATCTGCACGACGTACAGGACGCGATCCAGCGGGACGACCGCAACCGCATTGCGGTTTTCTCCCGCCTTCATCAACCGCAGAACGCCTTGTTTCTCAAAATCGATTCGATCCGCCTGCACGGTCAAATCGCGCTTTTCGCCATTGGTGAAAATCACTCTGTAGGTAGGCATGACAGATTCTCCTTCTAATTGGGCCAACCGGACACTGTGGACCGGCGACAACATTGAGATCATGCGGGGCATGAACAGCGGATCGGTGGACCTGATCTACCTGGACCCGCCGTTCAACTCGAAGGCCAACTATGCGGCGCCGATAGGCTCCCAGGCAGCGGGTGCGGCCTTCAAGGATACCTGGTCGCTGTCCGACGTGGACGCGGAATGGATCAACCTTATCGAGGCCAAGCATCCGGCCCTGCACCGTGTGCTGCTTGCGGCGATGACCGACAGCGACAAGTCCTATCTGGCCTACATGGCAGCGCGGCTTGTCGAAATGCGCCGGGTGCTCAAACCCACGGGCAGCATCTATCTGCACTGCGATCCCACCATGAGCCACTACCTGAAGCTCGTCATGGACGCGATCTATGGGCGCAAGGCGTTCCGGAACGAAATAGTCTGGAAGCGGTTCAATTTTCACGCAGACGCCCAGCGCTTCGGCGCGATCACGGACCGGGTTTTGTTCTACAATGTGGGTGATGCCTTCAATCCGGTGCGCGAACCGTATTCGGAGGAATACATCAAATCGAAATTCACGCATGAAGACGACGATGGACGCCGATACAGGCTGGCCGATTTGAACGCGCCGGGCGGGCGCGGGCCGGTCTATGAATTCCACGGCGTGACAAAACCGTGGCGCATGACTCGGGACAAAATTGAGGCACTGGACGCGGAGGGGCGGATTTACACCAAAAGCGAGATTCCACAACTCAAACGGTATCTCGACGAAATGCCCGGTCAAGCGGTCGCCGACCTTTGGGCCGACATATCCCCGATCAACCCGCGTGCCAAAGAGCGTGTCGGCTATCCCACACAAAAGCCTTTGGCCCTGTTGCGCCGGATCATTGCGGCCAGCAGCAACCCCGGCGACGTGGTGTTCGACCCCTTCTGCGGGTGCGCCACGGCGCTCATAGCCGCCGAGGAACTGGAGCGGCAGTGGATCGGCATCGACATCAGCCCGAAGGCCGCCGAGCTGATCCAGATCCGCATGAGGGACGAGCTCGGCATGTTCTACGACGGGGCGCACCGCACGGACGTGCCACGCCGCTCGGACCTGGGCGACCTTGCGCCCTACCGGAGCCACAAGTCCACGCTGTACGGCATTCAGTCCGGCGACTGCGCAGGGTGCGGGGCGCACTTCGAAGCGCGGCACCTCGAGGTCGATCACATCATCGCCCGCCAGAAGGGCGGCACGGACCACATCGGCAACCTGCAACTGCTCTGCGGGTCGTGCAACCGGATCAAGGGCGACCGGGGCATGGAGTATCTGCGGGTGAAGCTTCAACTCTGATCCTCGTCGGGCGGCACCTTCGTCAAATGCGCCGTAGCCGCTGTCGCGAACGAACCGACACCGGTAGCTGCGATCCGCTTTGGCATGGCAAGCCGGATCGTGCCGTCTGCCATGATGACGATGTTCGTGCCGTCAGGGAGTTCCGCATATCGGTGGCCGTCCCCGAGCGGGTGTTGCGGAAGATCGTTCACGACTTCCATCAAGCGCGCCACCCGACCGATGTCATGTGCGTCCAACTCGGCCCGGATAGCCTCTCGTATCTCTGTCAGGTCTGGTGTGTCGCCCTGATTGATCACATGCAGGACTTGTGGACCGGATCGAAGCTGCCCCTCCAATGCCTCCACCTTGGCCTCAAGAAGCGGTATACGCTTCTTGTAGCCCCACCCAAAGATCATGATCCCCAGCACTGCCAGCCCTACCGCACCGAGCCAACGGAAGCCGAAGTGCAAGACTTCGTGAGTGATCCATGCGGATGCATCTGATAGCCAATCCATCCCCGCATCATGCCGACTCCCCCGATCCCGTCAACCTTTCTTTGTAATCCCCTTCGACAACCAAAACCTGCATGTCTCCTGCATGCGGATCAAGGCAATCGGCACGATCACTCGGGCCACTACAGACGGGCGAACGGTTGGGGTGGAGTGGCAACGACTTGACCAGCCAAGAGACTGGTACTTCTACACCTATCGCGTGACTGTCGTAGAGGCGGACAGCTCTGATGAGTTCGCGAGGCGCCTCATCCAGTTCGCCTTCGGCGACCACAAGCAGGATTATGACTACTGGCTTCGGCGACCATACTGGGCAAAGCGATATGGAACCGGCGCGTCTTCCCCGACGGAGATCGACGTCGAAGATGACGACGGTGCAGAACCCGACGAAACCGAAATCGCATCATACGGGATCGATGACATTCTGGAAGACGGCTGCTTCCTATCAAGGGAGGCCTTAGAATCGGCTCTGTCGCATTTAATGAGCAAACTGAACCTAATCCTTCAGGGCCCACCCGGCACGGGAAAGACGTGGCTCGCGAAGAGACTCGGTTATGCGCTGATTGGCTCGAAGAATCGCGTCGCAATCAGAAAGCGCATGCGTTCTATTCAGTTTCACCCGTCGCTGTCGTACGAGGATTTTGTGCGCGGCTGGCGTCCTGATGGCGACGGCCAGTTGTCGTTGATCGACGGCGTCTTCCTGGAAGCGGTCGAGGCTGCCCGCGCTGAACCCGACCGACCCTTCGTTGTCATAATCGAAGAGATCAATCGCGGCAACCCTGCCCAAGTCTTCGGTGAGATGCTGACTCTCCTTGAAAAGGACAAGCGCAACGAAGAAGAAGCGATCGAGCTCGCGTATCGTCGCGAGCGAGGGGAGCGCGTGTTCATCCCGCGCAATTTGTTCGTGATCGGCACAATGAACATTGCCGATCGTTCGCTAGCTCTCGTTGATCTTGCACTCCGGCGCCGATTCGCGTTCGTCACCCTTAGAACAACTCTCAACAAGAGTTGGCGGAAATGGTGCATGGAGCAGTCGGGCATCGAGGAAGCCGCTCTCATCGATATCCAGACCCGTATGACGGAACTAAATGAGGAAATCGCAGCAGACCGTTCATTGGGTACACAATTCAGAATCGGCCACAGCTACGTGACGCCCGCACGCGGCGAGCAAATCAATGATGCAACAGCATGGTTTCGCGGAATCGTCAAGACAGAAATTCAGCCGCTTCTCGAAGAGTACTGGTTCGACAATCTCGATAAGGCGAAGTCATCGACGACACGTCTCCTGCAGGGCCTATGATCGTCCTTCCGCACACCGATGAGGCGAGTGATGGCGAGGCACAGCTCGCGTATGACAAGATTCCGGTGCGCAACGTTTGGTTTCTTTTCGTGTATGCCCACGATCTGGCTCGGTTTCACGGGCGCTTCGAAGCCGAAATCGAGGACTCTCCTGACTTCAGGTCTTTGATTGCGCGCCTTCTGTGCCATGTTCTCGAAATGCGCCTCAGACGCAATCTCAGCTTTGGTTTCCGTAGCCGCCAAGATACATTGAAGCGCGTACGCGGACGGATCGACATCCTGAAGACGCACTCCCTCGATCTCCTCCGCCGTGGTGAAGTCGCCTGCCGTTTCGAAGAACTTACGATCGATACACCACGCAATCGGCTTGTACGAGCGGCCCTGGGTACGCTGGGTGAACGACTTGAGGACCGAGAGCTCGCCCATCGGTCGAAAATCTTGTCCGCCGTGCTCGGCCGTGCTGGCGTCAATGGTGCCATACCGTCACGCTCGGACATAGCATCCGACCAGATTGGACGGCATGAGGCGGAGGATCGGCTGTTGACATCGCTCGCTCAAGCGGTCTTCGACCTTGTACTGCCGACCGAAAGGGAGGGAGCGCGTGCAATGCTCAAGGCGCAGCGCAAAGATACAAATTTTCGGAAGCTCTTCGAGCGTGCTGTGGGTAACTTTTTCGGCGCGGAGCTACCGCGAGATGAGGGTTGGCGTGTTTATCCCGGCAAACAACTCTATTGGCCGGTTGGTGTTGCATCACCGGGTATTGATGAACATCTACCCATTATGGTGACGGATATCATTTTGGAGAATGAGCAGGACAACAGGCGAATCATCATCGACACCAAATTCACCAACATCCTCGCAAAATCCCAGTTTGGTAACGCTCAGCGTTTCAGAAGTGACCACATCTATCAGCTCTACTCCTATCTTCGTAGTCAGGAGAGCAACGAAGATCCACGCTCGTTGAACTCGGAGGGTATGCTTCTCTATCCGACCATCAGCGTCGATCTAGACGAGACCGCACAGCTTCAGGGCCATTATGTTCGCCTTGCGACCATCAACCTTGCTGCACCGACAACTTCAATTATAGAGTGCCTTCGCCAATTGCCGTTTACCAATCGCTACCTTCCAAGAGGCAAAGAGTTGTCTAACAATTATCTAGGAAAATATTCATAGACGTAGCAGAAGCACCGCAAAGCGGAAATCGACATAGTTATCATAGATTGACTTGCCTTGGCCTCGAGTTTCGTGGATTACACTCGAGATCAGGAACCCGAGAGCATAGAGTCACATCGAGGAGGGCAGGTCATTCCATAGTGTCATGCGCCGAGCCAACTGGCGCAGTGGAGTCGGTGAAAGTCCGATGGGAAGAAATGACAACCCCCACCTGCAGCGCGAACCGTGCAGTCCATATGTACTACACCTGTGTTTCCTGCTTTCAGTGGTGGCAATACTCCTCCGCTCTACCTACCTAGATCTCCTTCTCTGTCGGCGCTTTGACTTTGCCCTCTGTTGATTGCCTACACCCACGTCCGCAGCTGTTGGGAAAGTGCCATGAGTCAAGAAATGCGCTAATTTTGTTCGCGCACTTTTCATCAACTCATTCCGCTGGAATTCACCTCCATCACCCAGTTCAACGAAGTACCGCCTCGCGGCCTCTCTTGCTTCATCGATCCTGTTGTGTCTCACCAATGCCTCGATATGTCTCTCGGACAATGTTACGATTGCATACTGGTCGGTAAGCCGAATGCGGTTGTTTAGTAGCTCTTCAAGCTTGGCTACCGCATGTCCAATCAACTCAGCAACCGTATTGTTCCAAGTTGGTGCTTCAGCCGCTACCCGCAGTTGGACGTCCGCCAACGCATGCGCTGCGTAGTCGTTCTCTGGGTACGCTTGAATGGATTTCTCCAGGACTGGCAAGGCTTGCAGGTAGAGTTTCATAGCAGACAAATACTGGCCATATTGAAGCCAAAAATGGCCATCTCGCTGAAACTCCACTTCAAATATTGAATAAATATCGGTCGGACGTGTCCTTTCACCCCTTGCTCTGAATACATCTCGCAGGAAATTGTGATTTAACATAAAGCGGAAAAGTATGCCATCTTGCCGACTCACACTTCTTATTACTGGCACGCCAAACTTAGTAAAGGAAGTTAGAATGGCCACTATACAGTCTTGAAGTAAGTCCGCTGAAACGACGTTCTCTAGTATATGGCGAACATAAACCTCGTGCCGTGCTACAAGGCGCCCATTCCGGTCTTCAAATACGATGCCTGTTAGTTCGTTAAGCGAACTCACAAACGGCCTGGCTGCAGAAAGAGAGTCATATGCTTCCTTGGCCATGCCCCGCGTAATGCCTGATCTAGCAAGCGTAGCCAAACCACAGATCAAGAAGCACACTCTGCAATCGTCATCGACAAGAGCTTCATATTCTAGAGTGATGATGTCACGGAAGTGTTTCGACTGTGTAACTTCCTTCATTGCAATGAGTAGCTGACTTTTTGACTTGGCAAACTCCCGTACACGCTGGCACGGCGATAACTTATGAAAGCGTGGGGCAGGAACATACCGTAGAATGGCATCGGCCAGGTCGGCATAGTCCTCTTGGTCAAATCGTTGAAACTCAAAGGAACGAAAATTCACTCCATCCAGCCGTCGTCGAATATGATTCTTCCACTCATTTGCTCTCGCGTCACCGATAAACAAGAGGCGCCCGGCACTTATCGAAAGGAGATCTTCAGCAAAAGAATCACCGAATATGAATGCCTCCCCAAAGTACACGATGACCTTTTGCTCGGGATGTAAACGCATGAGGAGATTGATGGCATCGCGTAGTGCTGGAATATTCCCTTCAACTTCATAGATAGGAATATCAGGATGGTCACTAGCCACTTGGACAATTGCCTGCATAATGGCGGTTGTCTTGCCGCTAGCGGACTGACCGTACACAATAAGTAACCGCTCCTCGGATTGGTAGCACTCATCCAATTGATCATGGAGTACCTTTACTTGGGCTAGAGCGGGGATGGCGTCGGACATCACGATAGGCCATTGTGGAGGTTTCCCTTCAAGGAAATGCCGTAGTGTGAACTGAAGTTGATCACTCGGAATCCTCTGTATAGGAACGTTACCGCATCCATCAGAAATTACTCGCAAGTGTTGCGCAATGGTCAGGTCTGATTGTGTTACACCACCACGTTTCGCCAAGAGCCTACCCGCTTCTCCTCGATTGGCGACGACAACTGCGGGTGACATGCCGCCACGTGATACTTTATTGTCCAAAAATGCGACAAAGTCAGATAGACTACCTTTAACGACAGTTATACCTCTAGCTTCGAATTCCGCAAGCTGAATAGGGGTGAAATTATCGGGCGTAATCAAGAGTGCAAGCCCTAAGCCTTCAACTCCATGTGGTCGCGCTCTATCAAGCTCGAGCGAAAGAACTGGCTCTGTTAGTTTACTGCCCAGGAAAACGGGGAAGTTTTCGACATAATCAGCCGTGGCTTGCCGATACCAGGCATGCCCCTTGGATATCGCTTGATTATACTCGGACGCAGAAAAAATATATCCATGTTCAGGCTTCCATGCTTCGCCGTGAAGATGGACTACCTGTAAGTATGCGATGTTGTCATTAGGCTCAACGGGATCAACCATTCCGTTAAATGGCTTGAGTCGTTGGGCTGAGCGATGACAATTCGTGACGGTATCGTCCAAATTCCAAGTGTAAAGCCTAGCCCAACAATATGTCATAAGCTTCTTAAGTTCGTGTGAGGGCTCACACTGCCGATATTCATCCCGCAACAGTGTCTCAAACTGTTGTCGGCTTATTCCCTTGCCGACAGCCGCAGTCACTACGCTTGGAAGAGGTTCGTTGTGATACTCGAGTCCGCTTAAGTCAGCGAGCTTTTCAGCAAGTTGTGGACCTTGCAAAATCGGGTTTCCAGAGGCAGAATGGCTCGTCGCTGATGCTCCCGCTCCCAGAAACAGTACGACGTCGCCATGATTTACTGCACGGATGAGGATTTTCTCATCCTGTGGGGTTAACTCAATCACGCTGCTAGCCCTCGGAACATAGTAGATGATGTGGGGTGAATTGAACAGTCTGATGCAATTGTGGGCACAAGTGACATTCAGTGTATCCTATGGGGCTTGACGTGGACAACCACCGGTCGTCGAAGACTGACAATGGTGCCACCAACATGCAACGGTTGCGGTGTTGCAGGTGAGTGGGCCGACGCAATAGAGGGACAACCATTGGGTTATCCGAAACGAGAAAGAGGGCGCTCGTCTAGTCGATCGCCAGAAGCTGTGACAGAGCATTTGGATATGGGCGAGACTGTCGGGTGCCCATCCGTATAGCCAGTTGGCAGGCTATCAGGTTTAGAAGCGCCCTTTTCTTGCCTCATTTCGGTGCCCAGCGTGTCACCGGGAGCCGCGCTCAGCTTGTGTCTCGACCCTTAAGCTGAGTCGGTTGCCATGTTCGGTCTTATGTCGCGCCTCAGCGCCCAACGAACTGCCCGTTGAGTGCTAGACAGAACGCACAACGCGTCTGTTTACGGGCTGTCAGTGATGTGTGCGGACGTGGTCATCAAGTCGAATGAGGGATGAGCCAGGGCCGTCCTGAGGTAACCATAACTGGCCAAGAGCCGATGGTGTTATCGGTGAATCTGAGCGACCAGTAATCGAATGAGCGGCGAGCGGTTGGTTCGCTCGCTGCCCTCATGCCCGGCGTGCGCATTTTGGGGCCCTTGCTTGCCGATAGGCAGGTTCGCCATTGGGCTCTCCTGAGCCAGCAACTCTTCCTTCCGCACTGATCCAGGAGCGGGGTCGAGAGTTTCCGTCTTGTGAGGGTTGAAATGTTGCGGTATACGTTATATACGGTAAGACACCGTACATTACGGGAGTTTACACTCTATGCAAACTGAGCGATTCGAGATGCGATTGGACCGGGCTACGATAGAACAGCTGGACCGATGGCGCACAAACCAACCCACGTTGCCATCGCGCGCGGAAGCCGTCCGTCGGCTGGTTCATGACGGTCTCGCGGTGTCGAACGGCGACGAGATGAGGCCCACCCCCACCGAGAAACTCATCCTGTCGATGCTGTGTGATCTCGCCCGAGACCGGAACGACAGCGAAGACATTGACCCGGACTTTGTCCAGTACGCTATCGGTGGTGGTCACTATTGGGCTCTTGGCCTGAAGTACCCGGGCATATTCGGTGGTCGCCCCGATTCGCCGGACCTCGTTCGCGAGGTCGTGGATATCCTCGAAATGTGGACCGTAATCGAACACCACTACGATCACCTGGAAGAAACGGACAAAGCCCGCGTGGCGTCCGAAGCCGAGCCTTACGGCTCCGATGTGAGATTCACGGGCTTCTATCCAAATGAGGAGAGTTCGCACAAGGGCATCGCCGAGTTTCTTATCGAGCACATCGGGAACTATCCCCGATTCGAGGGCCGGCCGCTGATCACAACTCGACCGGTTGTGGACTGGTATCGAAGAATGCTGCAGGTCTATGAACCAATGCACAAGTCTCTCCTCGCCGGCAGAAACAGAAGTCTCTCAGCTTCCGACATTGTCGCGTTGCTCCTGGAGCAGGTTCACCCGGACAATCGAGAGGAGTGATTTTACACGTCCGCCACGACAACGTCCCATATGGCCATTCGTCCGGACCAGCTCATCCTTGCTGTGAGATGTCCGCCAAGACGTGAAATCCGTAAGGGAGCATCTAACGCATAGCGGTCAATCCGCCGCCGATCTCTCACCCAATGTCGGAGCCGGTTCACCATCATGAGCTATCACTACGAGTTTGACAGAACACGTGTCGGCGACCTTCGTCTCAAGCGTTCGCATTACGAGACACTGCTGGACGGCTTCCGCCGACTGCGCGACGAACTCAGCGCATGGAACTGCCGAACGCTCGAACATGGTGCCTCCACGCCCCCCTACGAGCAAGAGGTTGATGATCTCGATCGCATGCTTGCGTGGGGTGACGAACAGCTTGCGCACGCCAATGCCTCGGAGATTACGGTCAGGGGGATTTCCGTCGGAAGCCTGCGGTACGCGAAGGCAGCACTGGCTTTAGCGATCTATCGTCGACGCGAAGATCTGCTTCTTAAATCGGAGCAGAACTGGCCCGATGCCACACTGCGTTCGCTCGACGATGCCATCGAACGTATCGGCAAGATATCAGACATTTTCGACAATGAGCCAAGCGACGTTCTCTGGCAACTCATCCCGAAGGAAAACACACCCGGGTCGTCGACTCCCACGCTATCGGCTAACCACTGGGACGTCTTCATCAGCCACGCCGGCGAAGACAAGGAGGATTTTGTTCGGCCACTCGCCCAAGCCCTTCGGGCACGGGGCCTTTCGGTCTGGTTCGACGAATTCACACTCACCGTGGGCGACAGCCTACGCAGATCGATCGACCGCGGCCTCGCGAAGTCCCGTTTCGGTGTCGTCGTCATCAGCCCTCACTTCCTGAACAAGGACTGGCCTCAGAGGGAACTGGACGGTCTCGCGGCGCGTGAGAACGGCGGCACCAAGGTCATCCTTCCAGTCTGGCACAACATCTCGGCCGAAGAACTCAGCAAATTGTCGCCGACGCTCGCCGACCGTCTCGCTGTGCTTTCAAGCATTGGCATCAACCGGGTCGTCGACGATCTCGCCCGAGTGATCGCCGCCGGACCCCGGACCACCACCGCCGGTTGAGCTGTCTCAGTCTATATCTTCGGATATCGCGCATAACGTGTTCAATGAGCTCCACAATGAGTAGGCTCCTATCGGTCGCGCAGGCGCGTGATATGAGCCCATTTCATGCCACGACGACCTGTCTAGCGTGGGATAGTCCGAACACTGCGCGGTTACGGCCGAAGGAAAGATGCGTGCTTGGCAGGTCTGTTGTAGCGCGCTTCGGCAACGAGAGAGGAATATGACACGATCCGGCGGTTCCGTCGCACTCAACGGATTTCTTTACCAGATCCTTCACCATCTCGATTGGTCAGCGGATGTCAGCCTGACCGGCACGTTGGATGGGAAGAACGTGAAGGACGGCTGCCTCGTTCTGGAACCCAGCAAGGGGGGAGGCGACGCGCAGGCGCATGCATCCGGTTTGTATCTGGTCGAGCAATACAAGACCCGGGCCTCTGGAACCTGGTCCCTGTCGGACGTCATTAGGGTATTGCGCGACCTTAGAACATCCGTGCCCGACGAACTTCCGGAATTCGCCCGATACCGGTTTGTGACGGACGGGCGTCCCGGCAGACTGGAGGAGTTCACGGCGTTCATTGTGCGCCTGAATGCAGTCGAGGGCCCGGAGCAGCTCGACGACACGACGAAACGAAACCTTGCAAGTGACCTTTGCTTGGGGGACCAGGCGTTTCTCGATCACCTCGCGAGGGCTACACGGAAGGGAATCACGGGCGCTGTCGCGTCGGAGGAACGTGCGCTTGTCTTCCATCTGGTTCGTCGCTTTGAGTTGAAGTTTGGCGTCGGACTGAAGGACTTGGCAGCCGACATTGAGATGCGCCTTCGTGCCTACGTCGAGAACCTTGGCAACGAGGTCAGGGCCCGCAAGCATCTGGTCGGAGAAATGATGGAGCGGCTGGGTGAAGGCGAAGCAAAGCTGGACCCGGGCGGCCTCAATACCCTGCTGCTAGAAGCGGGAATCAGTCCGGATCGAGTCCGAAAGGTCGGGGGACTGGCGCGGACGCTGGCAGGAGGAAGGCGCCGGCTCTCGAAACACATTCGATACCGCCGCGAGGTTGACGTGCGCGACGTTCCACGTTGGAGCGGAAGCAAGGCCGTATGCCTGATTGCAGGCGAAAGCGGAGCCGGGAAGTCCTGGCAGTTGGCAAGTCTCATGGAAGCGATGACCGGGGACGGCGAACCGGTGGTGTTCGTTCGTGGCACCGGCACGGCCGAGGACATCCTGACACGTGCGGCACGTGAAATCTGGCAGGTCGGCCTGGGTGAAACGTCCGACAAGACACTCCAGGGTGTATCCAACTTCCTTCGAGAGAAAGCCTTCCAGCTCCAACCTCCGAGATTCACTATTGCTGTGGACGATGTCGGAGACGCGGATGTGGCCCGAGACTTGGTCCGACAGGACTGGACGAGCCTCGGCGCGCGCTTGGTGATGACTGTACCGCTCGCGGTGGTCGGCAGTCTCGACTCTACGGATCGGAACGACATCTGGCGGCACCCTGTCGATGATTTCTCTATCGAAGAGCTCGATACGCTACTCAAGAAGTTCGGACAGCGTTGGGCCGATTTGCCGGGAGACCTGAAGCGCTTGCTTCGCAAGCCAGTTCTCGCCGGCCTCTTTCTGGATCTCGGGGTTTCCTCATTCCAGAATGCACCACAGAGCGAGTACGAGATCTTCCAGGCATTCTGGGATCGTATCGACGAGAAATGCACTATCGGCGACAAGGGTATCGTGGCGGCCCTTGCCGATTGTGCCGTTGAAGGCACGCCTTATCCGCTTCCCCGCGAGCACTGGTCGAGTATTGATCTTGACAACAAACGTCTTGGGGCGCTCGAAAGGGCGGGTTGGCTGACTATGTCCGAGTATGGGGACGTAGAGTTTTCCCATGATCGACTGCTCAATTGGGGCGTTGCGCAATCCATTTGTCGAAGATTCCTGAGCAACCAGCTGACTGTGGACAGGCTTTTTGCCCTGATGACCGGCGGGGCGGACAGAGACGGCACCGGTACGCCTTGGCGGTTGGGCTACGTGCCGATGGACACGCTGTGGTTGCTTTCGGCACAAGAGTCGGGGCGATCAGTACTGGGTCAGCTCGTCGAGAAAATGGAGAACCACGGAGCGTTCGGAGGAGAGGGACGCTACCTCTACACTAGACTGCTGCCGACGCTCGGCGAACGCGCCGTGCCCGTCCTTCTGGAGCGGCTTAGAACGATTATCGATAGTTCTGACAGGGACTATCGAGTCGGCTTGATCGGCGAAGGCTTCACCACACTTGCTGGGCGGGAATCGGTCGATGTCCGGCCGGCCATCGAATCGCTGCTGTGGTCACCGTCCTGGGATGCGCAGTCGGTAGCGGTGACGATGCTGAGGGTGACTCCTGATCCCAAACATATGGACCGGTTGTGGGAACTTCATCAACAACGGTTGTATGCGCGGGAACACAATGCAGACCATCGCGTCGAGCGGGGACACCAAGCGACCTTTGCCGCGCTCAGGGCCGGGGTGGCGAGTCACCCCGACTGGTTGCGGGGGCGCATTCTCGAAGCCGATCCGACTCGGGAACAGGTTCCGGATCTCGGATACCTGTTGAGCGGCCTGGATGGACCGGAAGCGGACGCTATTTGGCGTGACTTGCGCGATGTACTGATGGAAAGGGTTCCGGGCAACAATCCACGCTGCCTACTGCAGTGCATTGCTCGTTTCTCGGATCACGAGAAAAAGGACTTCGTAATCGAGCATCTGTCCCATCAGGGAGATGTTGTCAGCGCCGTAGCCATGGGAACTTTGGCCGTTCTCGATCCCGGAGAGGCTATCGGTCGAATCTGCCATGTGGATGATGAGCAGCGACTGTTCAGAAGCGAATGGCTTCCGCTTCTTTTAAGGGCGGACCCCGAACGGACCCGTGCGCAGCTACGAGAGTTGGCCGAGGCGGGTTCGCAAGGACAACGACTGATTGAGGACTACTTCGAGAAGAAGCCGGCCGACCTCGATCACGAGACGCTGGACCTGGTGCTGCACACCAGGGAAGGCGAGTTCCAGGAGCATATGGATGCGATAACGACCAAGGATCTGCCATGGCCGTTTTTCCCGTTACGGTTCTTGGGTCGGATGTGCCGTCCTTGCACAGTTCGGCGTCTGAATGACGAAGCGGGCGGTTCATTGGAGGCGGCGATCGTGGAGCTTGCCTGCAGTCGATTGCGCGACAACAGCCGTATTCAGGATCACATTCTGGAAGCGGCTCGGCGCGCGCTGATTCTCATTGGCGGGAGCGGATTCACGGACCTGATAAATCGCGAACTCGAGTCGGAGCACTTCTGGGTAAGGCATGGCGGTCTCATCTGGGCAAAGGTTCGGGGTGACGAGGGCACGATCAAGCGACTCGCGGCAATTGCGCGACGGCCCATCCCGCGCGATCCGAACGGAGAGCCGGACAACGACGCGTTGCAGGAGTTTCATCAGGCGATGATCGCGCTTGCGGTTCTCGGTGCGGATGAGATTTTGGTGGGGATACTGTCCTCACCAGGATTCTTCCATCTGCCCCTTCCGTTGGCTGACTGCCGCGCGCACCGGGATCCGATGTCGAAGTCGTTGACCGCTGGCGCGGTTCAAGTGATGCGGAACCCCGACACACCGGATGAGACATTGTGGGGTGCTCTTGCGGTCGCCTGGCTAAGCGGTGACGCAGATTTGATTCCCGATGTGCGAAGCGTTCTTGATCGGGTGGAGCCCGAGAGCGAGGCCGCATCGCATGCTTGCATCGCGTTGCAAGGTCTCGGGGATACATCGCCGGAGTTTGCCCGAGCGGCGGAAGCTTTGGCCTTTACAGAGAAGTACCGGCGGCAGGGGTTGAACGCCTTGATCAGTCTTGGCGCTGTAGGCGTGGAGGGCTTGAAACGCTGGCTGCGCGAAGCTGGCGACGCTGATCGGCTGAATCAGGGCGAGTTCGTCATCCACGCGCTTTATGCGATGGATGAAGGGCGGAATGATGCAATAGAGGCCGCAGCCGGTCTATGTCGGAAGCACCGGATGTTCCTGCATCCGCTGTACGAGATTGCAGCGGAATCCAGCGACAGAGTGGTTCGCGAGAAGACTCTGGAGGAGGCGTTCACTGAGAGCGCGACCGTCATCCACGCGCCCCTCGATGCCATACGCGGACTCGCGAAGTTCGATGCTGTACGCGCAGCGGAAGCCGTTGAAGCAGGACTTTCGACTCACCCGAAAATCGAGCGGGAGCTATGCCGGCTTCTGGTTCAATTGGAGTCGGAGAAGGCTGCCGAGAAACTCATTGGCTCCGCGATCGCCGTGGAGCGGGACTCGCTTGCCGATGCAGTCGGCCGGGCATTGCGGTTGGTGAACGAGTCGATTGTCGCGGATGCAGTCGTGAAGTGTCTCTGCGGAACGGAAGCGGAGAGATTGACTGCCTGCCGGATAGCGGGATGGTTACCGTTTCCGACCGTCGCGAAGTTCCTGGAGAGTGTAGTGGAGAGCGACAGCTCGATTTCAGTCCGTCGGGCTGCGCTGGATGCGCTTTACCATCATCGCGAAGAGAGTGCGATTCAGGGTCTGTTTTCGGAGTTTGCAGCGGAGCGTTGCGCGGCGCGGCGGTGGGCTCTTTTCGTGCCCATTGTCGAAGCGGCAGATCCTCACCTGCTTTGCGATCGAGAAGATCCGCTGTGGCTCGGACGCATTCTGACGTCGGATGTTCCGTATGCATTCGAACACCACGCGCGCGAGGTGATCCAGCAGCGCAAGCTGAAGATACGGCACGCGCATGCCGGCTACTAAGGTGAGTAAGGAATTCTGGTGCGGCTGTGACGAGTTCCCATCCACGGCTTCATCGGGTTCGGAATTGGATACGTTTCAAGCTGACAGCGTCGCATACGTGTCATGCACAATGCCGGAGACAAACTCGCGAATCTCTTGGGCATCGTTCTCGCGGTCGTCCGCGATGAGCCTGCGGCTATGGTGAGCGCGGCGCACAACGAGGCACGCACGACAGCAATCTCAATCTTGGTGTGGAGCCATTCGCGGCGGTCCGGGACTTCGATGGACAGATCAACCAAGCTCTCGCACAAATACATACAGCGATACGTCGACGAGTTCACCGGTCGTCACAACATGCGGGACCTTGATGCCGAGGATCAGAGGCCCTCGTCTCCACGGCTATGGCGGAGAAGCACCTGAGGTTCAAGGAGCTGATTGAAGATAACGGACTGCCGTCAGGTGCCCTCGGTGGGATGAGGCTTGAGGAGTTCTTCAATACCGCCTAACGTTGTACCGTTAGCATGACTTAGAAGGTTCGCGCTTAATGGCAAAGCCGCCCGAAAAACCGGCACCAAGACCTCAACCTACGCCGCCGAGACCGGCACCTGCACCAATACGGGAAGAGAAAGGGGGTATGAGTGTGCCGGATCGTCGGAGACCACCCCGCCGCTAAATGAGTTGATGGACAAGAACAAGCTAAAATTGCGTATAGAGGATTTGGATTTCGCTGTAGAGAAGTCTATGCGCTACCACCAGCGTAGGCGTGCATTCCATGACTTCTTCCATCGACTGTTCATGTTTGTGATTGTAGTTGCAGGCTCGACCGCCTTTTCAACCGTTTCACTAAACATGGGAGATGTATCCAAAATTTCTGCGGCGATCACGGTCGCTTTGGCTGCAATCGATTTGGTATGGGGGCTCTCTCACCGAGCCCGAGATCACGAAATACTATTCAGACGCTTTAGCGATCTAGCAATCAAGATTCGTACCGGGGAATTGTGTGAAGATACATACAAGGAGTGGCTAAAGGAACGCATTACCATCGAGAGCGACGAACCACCGATCTATTGGGCGTTGGAAGCGGACTGCGATAACGAGGTCAGACGGGCATGGGGGATGAATGAGGAAATAATCAAGATTGGGTGGTGGTACCGGAGAACAATGAATCTCATCCGTTACGCGGAGAAACACTTCGAATCTGCAGCAATATCCAAGTAACTCAACTGAGTCTGTCGTTGATCTGAGTCAATGGGGATTGGTACCAGGGCCAATAGTCCCCTACTCCTTTAGAACGGTCGAGTCATAGCTCAGACTGAGCACATAGACGGGCGATAGCCGCTCCTGTTCTTTCGGCAGCAGCTTCAACATTTCTGTCATGGACATGCGCATAGCGCAACGTCATGGAATAGTGACTGTGACCCAGGAGCTTGGCTACAATCGGCAACGGAACACCACTCATGACTGCGTGCGAGGCGAATGTGTGGCGCAAGTCATGCAGACGAACATCCTCGATACCGGCCTCCTTGCGGGCCCTGTACCACAGCCCGATGTGGTCTCGGTGTGGCTTCGCAGGATCGCGCGGCGAGGGAAAGACCCAGGCGCTGCCCACCCTTGGTTGACGCTCGACAAGCTCCTGGGCGGTGGTTGACAGCCAGACTTCGCGTGGCCCGGTCTTTGAATCGCTCAGCTTGAGTCTGGCACCGTGGACCTCACACCATCGCAATCTGACGATTTCGCTGCGTCGGCACCCGGTCAGGAGGAGCAGGCGGATCATGTCAGCCTGAGGCCGGTACGAGGGACGCTTCGCGACCATTCTGTCCAGTGTGTCGTAGAAACGGGCGATCTCCGGCCTCGACAGGAACCGTGTCAGTGACGGGCGCTTGTTTTGTTTCAAGCCGCGTGTTGGATCACTGCTGATATGGCCGCTCGCAACGGCAAACTTCATGATACGGCGCATCGTTCCCAACACCTTGTTGGCGCCGCCCGGTGAGGCCTGGCTGTAGGCAGCGAACCATGCCTCGACATGACGCGAAGAGATGCAGTCGAGCCGCAGGGAACCGAAAGATGGCAGCAATCGCCTCTCCAGTTGCCAGACAAGGGCTGCGCGCCACCTGGGCTTGCAGTGGTCGAGGAACGCCTCCTTCCATGGTCCTTCGGCGAAGTCGGAAAAGAGCGGGACAACCGCATCAGCCTTGTGATCGCCGGATCGCTCCTGGACCATGAGGGTCAAGCAGTCTCGGCGCGCCTCCTCGATGGTCTTAAGTGCCACGGGCCCGATGGTTATCCGCGCTGGGCGGCCTTTTGTGGAACTCTGCCAGACATAACTGCGATGGCCCGAGGACCGGACCCTTACGCCAAAGCCGACGATGCCGGTGTCCCAGACGGTGTATTCGACCTCACGTGGGCGGAACTTCGCGACGGCAGCATTCGTCAGCCGCACCTTCCGCGCTTTGGTCCTCATGCCAAGCCCTCCGAAAGAACCGGCGCAACGACATCGATGGCCTCACGGATTGCCCCGTCGTGGAGATGCGTATAGCGCAGCGTCGTGGACGCCGCGCCGTGGCCAAGGAGTTTGCCGATGGTGAGAATGGTCTCGCCATTCTGCAGCGCAACGCTGGCATAGGAGTGACGCAGATCGTGCAGGCGGACGTCGTTCAATCCGGCCTCCGCGCGGATCCGCCACCAGAATTGGTCGAGATAGAACGGCCTGGATTTTCCTGCCGAAAAGACCCATCTGTTCTTCCGCGGCAAGCTGTCGAGCACATCGCGCGCGGCATGCGCCAGCCAGACCGTGCGCGGGCCGGTCTTGCTGTCGCGCAGGAACAAATTGCCTTCACGGTAATCCGTCCACCTGAGAGTCATGATCTCGTTCTTGCGGCAGCCCGTCAGGAGAAGCATCTGCACGGCAGCGGTGTGCAATGGATGTCTTGATTGGTGGCGTGCCAGAACCGCTGCAAGACTGCGGTACTCCTCCGGCAGGAGGAACCGTTCGCGTCTGGTCTCGCGGTAGCGGCGGATACCGGCGCAGGGGTTGCTGTTCTCCGGCCTGTATCCCCAGGATTCGGCCTTCTGCATGATGACGGAAAGGATCGGCGCAGAGCGGTTTGCTGCCGCGGGGTTTGCATGGAGAGACCGGAACCAGGCTGCGACATCCTGTTGGGTGATGGCGCTGATCAGGCGGCCCGCAAAGAAGGGCAGGATCTGCCGGCGAAGATAGATCCGGTTGGCCTTGAGGGTGCCAGGCTTCCAGAGCCGTTCGTGGTGAACGAAGACCTCCTGTGCGACGGTCTCGAAGAGTGCGTCCTTTTCGATGCCGGGATCCGCAGAGTCTCCGTTCCTGTACGCAGCCAGCATCGCGCGGGCCCGTTGACGAGCCTGCGCCACGGTCACGGTGCCGGCATCGTCGAAAGTCTTCCAGATTCGCCGACCCGCATGCTGGGAGTGAATGAAGTAGCGCCTGGCGCCCGAGGGCATGATGCGGAGGCCAAAGCCCATCAGTTCGGTATCGCGAACATCCAGGATGACCTTCCTTGGCTTGAGCGTGTCGACCCGGTGCTGGGTGAGGTGCAGCGTGGCCATAACTCCTCCGGAGTTCTGTGACATTGGGGGAAGAAAGGCATCGCCTTTCCGTCCGTTGTTGCAGAAACGAGAGGCAAATAGTATGTTATATCAATTACGTAGCACCACAGGTGCGGCCCCACGTGTAGTCGACGATCTGGTCCGGAATGACGAGCGATCCGGGCACGAGATCGGCGCGGATCCCTCCGACAGCGGCCACCGCGACGATGCGATCACATCCGGCGGCTGCGAGCGCGCAGATGTTGGCCCGGTAGTTGATGCGATGAGGCGGAATGCGTGAGGGCGTGCCATGGCGGTGCAGGAAGGCGACGCCGGCGCCATCGAGCACACCTTCGAGGATCAGCCCGGAAGGCATGCCCCAGCGGGTTTCCTCTTCGCGGCGTGCCTGGATCTCGAGACCCTCGAACTCGAGAAATCCGGTGCCGCCGATGATACCGAGCCGTTTCATGTGACCCCGCAGTCTCAGGCATCCATCAGCATCGAACAAGCCGGAGCAGCGGGATGTTCATGGCTTGACAACGATGACGTTAATTTTATATTTATAGAATTATGGAAACATCGCGTGCCATCGACCTCCTGCATGCCCTCGCCCAGGACACCAGGCTTGCAGCCTGGCGGTTTCTCGTGAGGGCGGGGCCGGAGGAGACACCGGCCGGAGTCATTGCCCGTCATCTCGACATCGCGCCGCCGGTCCTGTCGTTCCATCTTTCCTGTCTCGCCCGTTGCGGCCTCGTCGTGTCACGGCGTCATGGACGCCATATGATGTACGCGGCTGACCTTGACGTCATGAAGGACCTCACGGACTTTCTCGTCGAGGACTGCTGCCTGGGCTTCGATGCGCCGCCGGATCCCGCAATCATCGTCAAGGAGTTCTGAGCCATGAAGCGCGTACATGTCAGTGTCAATGTCGACAACCTCGAAGAAGCCGTCCGCTACTACGCGGCGCTCTTCGGGGCCGAACCCGATGTCCTCAAGGAAGACTATGCCAGGTTCCGTCTCGATGAGCCCTCGATCAACTTTTCCATGACATCCAGGGGGCGCGCCGTCGGTCTCGATCACATGGGAATCGATGTCGACACCGAAGACGAACTCGTCGAGGTGACTGAGAGACTCGAGGCCGCCGGCCAGGCGACAAGCGAGATCTCCGACGGCGTCTGCTGCTATGCCCAGTCCAAGAAGTCGTGGTCCGTCGATCCTGCCGGCGTTCCCTGGGAGACCTTCCACACCAGCGCCGGCGCCACGGTCTACGGCACGGACCGGATCGATGACGGCGCCATCGCCGCCTCGGCAAGAGAGGATGGTCGCACGATCACGTCCGCGGCGCGCGAGGCGTGCTGCGGCTGAGTCACCGGCCGCATGAAGGCTCTGGTGACTGACCGGACGGTTTCCGGAGCCGCGCTCCTCGGCGTCACGGCGAAGGAGCATGACACCTTGTCCCGGGCTTCCAGGGTACGCGGCGACGGCGGCGACATCAGGAACACGCGCTCCCTTCGCGGAGAGACATGACCGGCGCGAGGACCGAGATTCTCCTTGCGTTTGGCCGATCGTGCTGTTTGTTTCGTGGCCGTGCAATCCGACAAGAGGTTCCTGATGCCTGGCATGCTTCATCACTATGTCGGCGGCCGCCGGGTCGCCGGAAATTCGGGCCGTTGTGGTGACGTGACCAACCCGGCAACCGGAGAGGTCATTCACCAGGTGCCTTTTGCCTCGAACAGCGAGGTCGATGATGCCATCGCTGCGGCGTCTTCCGCGCAACCCGGCTGGGAAGCGGTGACGCCGCAGAATCGAGCCCGCGTGATGTTCCGGTTCAAGACACTCGTCGAGGACCACATGGACGAACTCGCGGAACTGGTGTCGCACGAACACGGCAAGACCCTGGCAGATGCAAAGGGTTCGGTGACCCGCGGCCTGGAAGTGGTCGAATATGCCTGCGGCATCGCTCAATTGCTCAAGGGCGAATACTCCGGCAGTGTCGGCACCGGTGTCGACAGCTGGTCCATGCGTGCGCCGCTTGGCGTCGTTGCCGGCATCACACCCTTCAACTTCCCCGCCATGGTGCCGATGTGGATGTTCCCGATGGCCATCGCCTGCGGCAACACCTTCCTTCTCAAGCCCTCGGAAAAGGTTCCCTCCTGCGCCCTGCGCCTCGTCGAACTCCTCGAGGAGGCGGGCGCCCCCGAAGGCGTCCTCAATGTCGTCAACGGCGACCGGGAGGCGGTGGAGGCGCTGCTCGCCTCGCCGACGGTCCAGGCCGTCAGCTTCGTCGGCTCCACGCCCATCGCCGAACACGTCTATCGCACCGGCACGGCGTGCGGCAAGCGCGTTCAGGCGCTCGGTGGCGCCAAGAACCACATGGTGGTGATGCCGGACGCCGATCTCGAGCAGGCGACCGATGCCCTGATGGGCGCCGCCTTCGGCTCGGCCGGAGAGCGTTGCATGGCGGTCTCGGTCGCCGTGGCCGTGGGTGACAGGGTCGGCGATGCCCTGATCGAACGCCTGAAACCGCGGGTCGAGTCGCTGAGAATCGGCCCCTATACCGACAGCGAAGCGGACATGGGCCCCCTCGTGACCCGGGCGCACCATGCAAAGGTCAGCGGTTACATCGACTGTGGTGTCGAGGAAGGCGCCGATCTCGTCCTCGATGGACGCGGGTTCAGCCTGCAGGGATACGAAGGAGGCAACTTCATCGGCGGATCGATCTTCGATCACGTGACATCCGGCATGCGCATCTACAAGGAGGAGATCTTCGGTCCGGTCCTGTGCGTCGTGCGCTCAGAGGGCTACGAGGACGCGCTGCGTCTCGTCAATGACCACGAGTTCGGCAACGGAACGGCGATCTTCACCCGCGACGGCGATGCGGCACGAGACTTTGTCCAGCGTTCGCGCATCGGCATGGTCGGCGTCAATGTTCCCATACCGGTCCCCGTTGCCTACCACAGTTTTGGTGGCTGGAAGCGCTCACTGTTCGGTGATCACCACATGCACGGACCAGAAGGGGTCCGGTTCTACACCCGGCTCAAGACGGTGACGGAACGCTGGCCTTCGGGCCTGCGAAAGGGTGCCGAGTTCGTCATGCCGGTTCTCCACTAGACCGATGGAACTGAAGACTACGGCGAGGCGGATGGTCGAGGAGGCCACCGCCGGCATCGAGAGCGTTCCCGTTGAGGAGGCCCTTGCACTCATCCATGACCCCTCCGTGCAGTTTGTCGATATCCGCGACGTGCGCGAACTCGACCGCGAAGGCATGATCCCGGGGGCCTGTCACGCACCGCGCGGCATGCTGGAGTTCTGGGTCGACCCGGAGAGCCCCTACCACCGGGAGGTCTTCGCCAGCGGCAGGAAGTTCATCCTCTATTGTGCCGCCGCCGCCCGTTCCGCCCTGGCGACGAAGACCCTGCAGGACATGGGATTCGGGCCCGTTGCCCAGCTCGCCGGCGGATTTGCCGCCTGGAAGGCGGCGGGCGGAGACGTGGTGGAACGCCCCCGCAGGTCCTGAAGAACCGGGTGGAGCGGCACCGGCACCGTGGCCGGTGACCGCTCCGTCCGGCAAACGTCAGGCGTGAAGTTCCTGGGCCATGCGGGTGCCGTCGGGCGCATGGGTTTCATCGGGCGCCGTCACCGCTCCGGGATCCTCGTGCAGCGACTTCACCACGCCGAAGGCCATCAGCAGCATGATCACGCTGACCGGCAGGGCCGCGGCGATCGATGCCGTCTGCAGTGCTGCCAGGCCACCGGCAAGCAGCAGCACGGCAGCCACGAAACCCTCGCCGAGGCCCCAGACGATGCGGAATCGCTGTGGCGGATTGTCGGAACCCATGCTCAGCATGGTGGTGATCACCAGCGTTCCCGAATCGGACGAGGTGATGAACCACGTCGCCAGCAGGAACGTCGCCAGTGCGGCCATGATCCAGTTGAGCCAATTGACCGCGGACACCTGTTCGATGGTGCCGTAAAGCGCCGAAGGCAGATCCCAGCCTCGCACCAGGTCCGCGATTCCGGCAGTGCCCACGCCACCTGCGGCGTTGAGTTCCATGTGCATCGCCGTCCCGCCGAAGATGCACAGCCAGAAGAATGCCAGCGTCGTCGGAACGAACATCACGCCGACCATGAACTCGCGGATCGTGCGGCCGCGGCTGATGCGGGCGATGAACATGCCGACAAACGGCGCCCAGGAAATCCACCAGCCCCAGTAGAAGATCGTCCAGCCGCTCTGCCAGGCGGCATTGGCTTCGTCGTTGAAGGTCTGGAAGCCCATGGGGATGACATTCCACAGGTAGTCGCCCGTGGTGCTGACGAAGAATCCCAGCAGCCACTTGGTGGGTCCGCCGAAGAGGAAGAAGGCGAGCAGAACGACACTGAGCCAGATGTTCCACTCCGAAATGATGCGGATGCCCTTGCCGACCCCGGAGACCGCCGAGAGCGTGGCCACGATCGAGATGGCGACGATGAGAATGATCTGCGTGACGATTCCCGGATCGACCCCGAACAGGTGGTTGAGACCGGCAGCCATCTGACTGACGCCAAGACCCAGCGACGTGGCGACGCCGAAGACGGTGCCGAACACCGCCAGCAGGTCGACGGCATGCCCGATGGGACCATAGATGCGATCGCCGATCACCGGGTAGAGCGCCGAGCGCAATGTCAGCGGCAGTTTCTTGCGAAAGCCGAAGTAGGCGAGGCACAGGCCGACGATCACGTACCCTGCCCATCCATGGAAGCCCCAGTGGAAATAGGTGACCCGCATGGCCGCGGCGGCCCGCTGCTCATCCATGGCGGCCAGCCCCGCCTGTTCGGCGAAGGGGTTGTTGGGGTAGCCCCACGGCTCGGTGTTGTCGAAATAGAACATCGGCTCGGCAATGCCGAAGAACAGCAGTCCGATGCCGACGCCTGCCGAGAACAGCATGGCCAGCCACGAGAAGTTGGAGAACTCCGGCCGGGAGTCGTCATCGCCAAGCCTGATCGCGCCGAAGCGGCTGAACATCAGGTAGAAGCAGACGAACAGCATGATCACCAGGGCCGAAATGTAGTACCAGTTGAGCGCATACTCGATCCAGCCACGCACCGCCTGGTAGACGCCGTTGGCAAAGTCGACATTGATGGCCGTGAAGACAACGAAGACGACCACCATCACCTTCGCCGCAATACCCATGCCCGAGTGCAGTCCCTTGAACGGGCCACTGCGAGCGACCAGACTTGACTGTGTCATCGTGCAATTTCCTCCCGAAGGCCGTTGCTTGGCACGGATTTTGAGACCGTGCCTCGCCATTCAATCACAGGATCCCGCATGAATCACGGTCTGCTGGGGACACTCAGGCCTGATCGATACGCCCGGCAAACATGCAGATGATCCCGGCAACGATCATGGCGGCCCCGGCGACCTGCAGGAACCCGAGCCGTTCCTGGAAGACGAGAACCGATACGATGAGCGTGATGACGATCGTGCCGGTCACCACGGTCGGGATCACCACGCTCGCCGGCAAGGGATCCGAACCACCGAAGATGGTGAGGTAGCAGATCTCCGCGATGCCGATGCACAGTCCTCCCGCCAGCGCCCAGAGATAGCTTGGCAGGGAGAGGCGGAAGGTGTGTCCACCCTGGATGCCGAGAACCGTGATGAAGGCCACGGAGGTGAGCAATGCGCCGGTCTGCAGACAAACGGCGGCAAGCACGGTCGTGGTGGCTTCGGGCGGTATGTGGTCTCCCGAAACCTTGATGAGCAGGTTGTAGCCCACGTAGGCCAGCGTCACGATTGCCAGCAGCACCATCATCGACATGACCGACTCCCTTAAGTCTTCCAGGGAGTCTGTACCCAGGAGGACAAAAGACCAACAGGTTGACTTCCTGTCGCCTTGACCACCAGCATCCGGATCGGGGATCCGGGAAGGTGCCGTCATGATCGAAGGAAACACGCACGCCGGACGCAGCGAAGCGCGTGGAAGGGAGGGCGTGGTCTCGGCCGGACACCGCGATTCGGTCGCAACCGCACTGGCACTGCTGGAGGCCGGAGGCAATGCATTCGATGCCATCACCGGGGCGGCATTTGCGAGTTTCGTTGTCGAACCGGCCCAGTGCGGACTCGGTGGCTATGCACGCCTTGCCGGCTTCGACGCCCGTGCAGGCCGCCTGGTCTCGGTTGACGGCTACCTGAGGGCTCCCGCCGCTGCCCGCGAGGACATGTTCGAGATCGACGACTCGAGGGGGCTCAAGTACTACGAAACGCCATGGACCAAGGATCTGAAGGGCGAGAAAGGGCATCTCGCAGCGGGCGTTCCGGGCGCCGTTGCCGCCATGTGGGAGGTCCACCAGCGCCGCGGGCGCCTCGATTGGGCCCGTGTGCTGGAGCCCTCGATCCAGCTCGCCGAACGCGGTCTCACCGTGACCTGGAACCAGTTGCTCCATGTCTGCGAGGTCCACCCGCTCATTCGCCGCCATCCGCCGATGCACCGCCATTTCTGCCCCGGCGGCGAGCTTCCCCGGATCAACGGCCAGTTCGGCGGCGCCACCGTCCTCGACCTCTCCGAACTCGCAAGCACCCTGCGTCTCATCGCCGATGAGGGCCCTTCCGGCTTCTACGAGGGTCGGGTAGCGGATCTCATCGAGCAGGAAATGAGGGATGGCGGCGGAATCCTGACCGCCGAGGACCTCGCGTCCTACCGGCCGAAGGTGCTCGAGGAAACACCTCTGGACTTCCACGGGCTGGACTGCATCACCTGCTTCTGCCCGACCTCCGCCGAATTCCTGAATCTCCTCGGGACGTTCGACCTCCGTTCGGCCGAAGGCGCTGCGTCACACCACCTGATGGCCGAGTGCATGCTCACAGCCTTCACCGACACCATTCACTGGTACGGTGACCCGGATTTCGAGGATGCCCCCGTCGCCGCCCTCTCGTCAGCCGAATTCGCCAGGCGGCGCACTCGCGTGATCGATCCGCAAAGGGCCATGCCGCGACCGCCGCAACCGGCCTCGGCCGACGACCTTGCAGTCTCCAGCCACGAAGCGCTCCCGCAATCCCTGGAAACGACTCCGTGGGCACCGAAGCTCGGAGGAACGACACAGGTCGCCGTCACCGACCGGGAGGGGAACATGGCGGCCCTGTGCATCAGCCTTTCGGATGCCCATGGCTCCCTCGTCTACTGTCCCGGCACCGGCGTGGTTCTCAACAACGGCATGCAGAACTTCGATCCCCGGCCAGGACGGCCGAACTCCATCAAGCCCGGCAAGATGCCGATCTTCGCTGCTCCCGTTCTCGTGGCCACGCGCCAGGGCGAACCCGTCTTCGCCGCAGCCGGTTCCGGCGGTTACCGGATCCTCACCGGCGTCATGCACACCTTTGTCAACTGGGCCGTTCACGGCATGAACCTCAAACAGGCGATCGAGGCACCCAGGGTGCACTGCCAGAGTCGAGAGACCTTCGTCGACGAGCGCCTCCCCGCCGCCATCGCAGACGAACTCGCCGCCATGGGACACGATATCCGCCTCCAGCGCGACGCGCCCGGCCTCAACGCCTTTGCCCGCGTCGCGGCCGTCACCAGGGACCCCGCGGAGGGCCTCCTCACGGGCGCTGCCTGGCCTCCGTGGATCAACGACACGGACGCCATCTGAAGGAGGCCTGCACAGCAGGCAAACCAGCGAGGTGCTGGCGGTGCGCCGACCCGGCGCAAGCCCGGACCACGGTCCTGATTGCCGCTTGCTTCGCACGTCATCCGGCACCCTGTCAGCGGCCAGCCGCCGCACGCCGAAGTGCTCAACGAGCCCCGGTCCCGAGCGCCTCCCCCGGTCAGAACCGACTTCTGCCGCTGGTGTGATATCATGAGCGGATGAACAAACGTGCCGGCGTTGTCGCTTCCTGCGCATGACTGAAGCAGCCATATCGCGTGTTCTGGCGGCCTGGGGAGCTTCATCACCGCCGTCCAACGCGAATGCCTGATGGACACTCTGGGCGGTACAATATCGCGGATCGTATCGATTGCCCTTCTCGGAGCGATCACAGGTGCCCTGGCGTCCCTGGCGGCGATTGGCTTTGTCGAATTGGTCGCCACCATGAACGACTGGCTTTTCATCTCGCCTCGCAGCCGCTTCATGGCGGAAAACGCACAGTGGTTGCTGTTCGCAACCATTGGCGTACCCGCTGCAGGAGGACTGATCGTCGGCATCATTCACCGGTACAATCCGGACCGACGGTCCCACGGTCCTCCTGACGTTATCCAGGCTGTCCAGAGCCTGAAGCCTCGAATGTCGCTGCGCTCCGGAGTCCTTTCCGCAGTGGCAAGCGCGGTGTCCCTTGGTGCCGGAGCTTCGGTCGGACAGTACGGTCCGTTGACACATCTCGGCGCGACCCTGGGTTCCCTTGTGGCCGGACGCGCCCGCAACAGCCGCTGGATGGTGACTGTCGGTGTGGGCTGTGGTGTCGCTGCCGCCATCTCGACTGCATTCAATGCCCCGATCGCAGGAATTGTCTTCGCGCACGAAGTGATTCTGCGTCACTACTCCCTTCGCGCATTCGCTCCTATCACCGTGGCCGCGACGGCAGGCTACGTGCTTGCCAACGTGGTGTTCGAGCGTCCACCTCTGTTTCGGGTAGAAACCGTCGACGCAAGTTCCGCTCCGGAGTTCATTGGCTTTGTTGCCATCGGGGTGTGCGGCGCCTTCGTGGCCGTTCTTTACATGCGGGCGATTCTGTGTTCGGCCCAACTTGCCCGAAGGGTGCCCGTGCCGGATTATCTCAAGCCCATGCTTGCCGGTGCTGCATTGGGGCTGGCCGCCCTGTGGATCCCCGACATTCTCGGTCTCGGCAAGGAAACTCTGAGGTTCGCGGTCATCGATCACGCGTTCGACGCCGGGGAACTGCTCCTGCTTCTCGTCGCAAAGATCCTGGCCACCGCGATGTGCATCGGCTTCGGGTTTGCGGGCGGCGTGTTCAGTCCGGCCCTGCTCATCGGCATCCTGTTCGGGGCGCTGGCGGGAAATGGAGCGGAGATGATACTCGGCGAGCTGCATTCGGAAACCGCGGTCTACGCAATCTGCGGCATGGTCGCGGTGACAAGCGCGGTCATCGGGGCGCCGCTGACAACAATCCTGATCGTTTTCGAATTGACCCGAAACTACGATCTGGCGACGGCGGCGATGGTCAGTGTTGTCTTCTCGAACCTGGTCTCATATCGAATCTTCGGCCGCTCCCTGTTCGACGTGCAGCTCCGCATGCGAGGTTTTGACCTCGCCGACGGACGGCACAAGGCGATTCTCGACCGGCGCCTTCTCGAAGACTACGTGAGCCTGGATTACACCGCGCTGTCGCCGAACGCGCCGCTCGAGGAAGCGAAGCAGCGCCTTCTCGAGGCGGACAGGCACGAGGGCTATGTGGTCGACGCGAACGGCATCTATCTTGGCACCGTGACGCTCGCCGAACTCGAGACGAAGCGAACTGGTGACGTTCGCGGACCGAAACCGACGACCGGACAGCTTGCAAGACCCGAACCCCTGATTCTCACGGCAAAGACGACGGTCTGGCACGCGATGGAACAGATGGGCGACTTCGTTGGCGAGAGCATTCCGGTGCTTGAGGTCGGCGGCGACGGCCGCCTTTTGGGCGTCGTGTTCGAGGCAACCGTCGTCAGGGCCTACCTCGAGACAACGAACAGTATTCGCGAGGAAGAGAATGCGGGAGGATAAGGACTCTCAAGAGCCATGGAAATCTGGAGAGACGTCTTGAACGTGCGGCTGGCCATCCGCTGCGTCGCGCTCTGCATCGCCCTCTTCGGGCCGGCCGAAGTGGCGACCGACGAACCGGACCACACGATCACGGTGGCAACCTGGGGCGGGCCCTACGAACGCAGCCAGGTCAAGGCCTACTTCGAGCCCTTCACGAAGAAAACGGGCATTCGGGTTCGAACCGAACGATACAACGGCGGGCTCTTCGAACTTCGTCGACAGTTGAGCGCAGGGGAGATCACGTGGGATGTCGTGGACATGACCATGGCCGACAACCGCGCGGCCTGCCGACAGGGACTTCTGGAACCCATCGATCATGCGATGCTGCTTCCCGGGCTCGACGGGACCCCGGCCGATGAGGATTTTCTCGAAGGCGCGCTGGTCGAGTGTGGGGTCTCACAGATCGTCTATGCCATGGTGGCGGCGTACAATCGAGACGCCTTTCCCGGAGAGCGGCCGGCGCGCATCGAGGACATCTTCGATCTGCAGCGGTTCCCCGGAAAAAGGGCGCTCCAGAAGGCCCCGGAGGCGAACCTCGAATGGGCGCTCATGTCGTACGAAGTCCCGCGCGAGGACCTCTACGAATTGTTGAGTACAGAGCGCGGCCTTCGTCTCGCCTTCAGGAAACTCGACCGCATCCGCGACCACGTGATCTGGTGGACATCCACGGACGAGCCCGTGGACCTGCTCGTGACGGGCAAGGTTGCGATTGCCTCTCAGTACAACGGACGCCTGTTCGATGCGGCTGTGGTCCACGGCCACCCCATCGAGATCATCTGGGATGCACAACTCTACGAGTTCGGGACGTGGGGTGTTGTCAGAGGCACGCCACGCCGCGTGGAGGCGCTGGAGTTCATTCGCTTTGCCACCGGCACAGGTCCCCTGGCGGATCAGGCCGGATACATCTCCTACGGACCGACCCGCCATTCTTCAACGCGGCTTGTATCGACACATGCCGAAATCGGCGTGGACATGCGGCCCCATCTCCCGACCAGTTCCGCGAACTTCAGAACCGCAATCCTCAAGGACACAGAGTGGTACGCCAGCCTTCACGACAGGATCAGGGCGCGTTTCGATGAATGGCTCGGCCAGTCAGAAACGGGCCGCGCGACCGCCGATGCGGTTCCGGAGAGGCAGGACGATCTTTCCGGTCAGTAGGGCGGCCCGTCCACCTTGGACCGCGGCCGGCGCTGCCGCGCAGCGGAACACCCTCAGACGCTCACGGCAGGCGAGAGGCCCACCTGCCTTCCCTGATCGGAAAAGACAGGCGGGCCATGACCATCAGGCCTTCTTGAAACGCTTCCAGAGCATGCGCCCGTCGGGCGTCAGTGCGGGAACGATGGTGTTGCGGTAGATGGTCGGCTCGAATTCATGGGTGATGAACCGATAGCAGCCGGATTCTTCCATCATGTCCTGCATGGACCGATACATGCCGTCACGCTGGGACGGATCCATGGTGACGAGTGCCTCGGCATGAAGGGCTCCGAAATCCGGGTTGTTGAACCGCTCCCAGTTCCACACACCGACCTGCTGAGGCGTGAACCACATGGTGTACCACCCCGGATCGGGCTGGGAGGAGAAACGGGAATAGAGAATCTGGAGTGACTTCCAGTCCTCCCCGGAGCTCTCGTCCCCCATGGTCCACCAGACGCCGGGGTCGTGGACGTTGATCTCGGCATCGATGCCGATGTCGGCAAGGTTGGCCTGGATCACCTGGCAGGCCGCCGTGTAGGCCGCCTTGTTGAGGGTGTCGATACGGCACGAGAACCCGGATCCAAATCCCGCTTCCTCGAGCTGCTGGCGGGCATACTCCGGATTGCCCTCATAGGGAACGAGCGGTTCGGGACGGTGGCCGACCAAGCCCGGCGGAATGATGCCGGTGGCGGGCGCCGCCAGCCCGAAATACGCCGCCTCGAGGATCTGGTTGACATTCACCGCATGCTGGATCGCACGCCGTATCCGGATGTCGCCCATCGCCTCGTTGTCGCGGTTGATCCCCATCCAGACGTACTTCAGCGAGGGGTGCTGCACCAGCGTGGCATCCTCGGGCAGGCTCTCCATGAGCGTCGGCACCGAGGTGATCGGAACGCGGGTGACGTCGAGGTCCCCGGCGAGGAAACCAACCTCGGCAGCCTGCTCGTCGATGATCGGGTAGACCTCGATGGTGGTGAAGTCCGGATTGGCATGGGGCCCGGTGTAACCCTGCCGAGCCGACAGGGTGAGCTTCTGGGACGGCTGCCAGTCCGTGATCTCGTAGGCGCCCGACACCGCCGGCGGTTCCGCCTCGTAGCGTTTGCCGTCAAGCGACTCAACAGCCGCCTTGCAGACGATCATGCCGCGCCCGGCGGGCATCGTCGTCGTCCACAGGGGCGCATAGGGTTCCTTGAGCACGATCGTCCCGCTGCGCTCGTCGTGGACATCGACACGGTCAAGGGCGCTCCAGTCCTCGGCATAGGGGGACGCCATCTCGGGATCCGCGATCCTCTCGTAGGAATACTTGACGTCCTCTGCCGTCATGGCGCCAAAGCCGTTGGTCCAGCCAATGTCGTCGCGCAGGGCAAAGTTGATGTGGGTGTCATCCACCTGGTCGATCTCGGCCGCAGCCTCGTTTTCCCAGCCCCACTGGTCGCCCGCGGTCACCGTGACGAGGCCGTGAAGCAGGCAGGCGTTCACGTCCGATTCCGGAGCCGACAGGATGTAGCCGGGGTCAAGGACCTGAATGTCCGAGTAGTTTCTCGTCCTCAGGGTATCACCCGCTTCCTGCGCCCTCACGGAAGCACCGGTCATCGCCAGCGTGCTTCCTGCCACGCCCGCGGCCGTTGTTTCCATGAAACGGCGACGGGACAGTTTCAACCGATCACTGGGCATGTCTCACTCCCTCTCAATTGTTGGCAGACAGTGTTCCAATGTGATGCCATTCCAAAGGTCTTGTCCAGCGTCGAATCCGTTGACGCCGGCGGCGCCATTGGCTGATAGTTTCCAACAGAAGGGTGATTCCAGGGGGGAAGAGACCATGTTCAACCAACCACTTTCGCGGCGTCACACTCTCAAGGGTTTTGCTGGTGCAGGTGCCGCGGCCGCGCTCCTTCCGGGCGTGGTTCGCGCGGAAGAAATGACGGTGCTGCGCGCCCGCACACTGACCGATCTCAAGTCCCTGGACCCGCCGCTTCGATCCTCGCCCAGCGATTCCGATGTCGTCGACGCCATCTACAGCCGCCTCATAGCCTTCCGGCCGGGTGACGAGTGGCGCTGGGACCTCGATGCCGCCGAAATGATCGAGCAGATCGACGAGACCCGTATCGCCTTTCGCCTGCGGCCGGGAATTCGCTGGACCGGTGGCTATGGCGAGATGACGGCCGAGGACGTGAAGTTTTCCTTCGAACGTGTCATCGATCCCGACCTCGGGGCCTGGAGCGCCAGCGACTGGTCGGCCCTCGACCATGTGGAGGTCACCGGGGATCTCGAGGGTGTCATCGTCCTGCAGGAGTACTTCGCACCGCTGTGGTGGAGCACGCTTCCGTGGCATACCGCCGCCATCGTCTGCAAGCAGGCGGTGGAAGACGCCGGAGGCACATTCACCACCGATCCACCGGCGACCTCCGGGCGCTACATGCTCAAGGACTGGCAGCCCAACCAGAGAATCGTGCTCGGGCGCAATCCGGACTACTACGGCCCGCCGGCAGGGTTCGACGAGATACACCTCCTTCCCATCGATGACGAGAACGCCGCGGAACTGGCTTTCGTGGCAGGTGAAATCGACTTCACCCGGATCCCGGCATCGTCCCTGCCACGTCTCAGGGAGGATCCCCCCGAAGGTGGTGTCCTGGTGATCAAGCCGACGCTTGACTACACGTGGCTCGGCATGAACGTGGACAACCCTGTGCTTCAGGACATCAGGATCCGCCGCGCCATCCAGCAGGCCATCGACGTGGATCAGATCCTCGAGGCGGCCTACTTCGGTGCGGCCCTGCCGGCTACGGGCATCATCGGTCCCGGCCTTCTCGGCCACAGGGACATCGAGCCGCCGAAACCCGATCCGGACGCCGCGAGAGCGCTCATCGCCGAAGCCGGGGCCGAGGGGCTTGTTCTGACTCTCGACATCCTGGCATCGACCACCAACGCCGCCACGGCGCAGATCATCCAGAGCAACCTTGCCGACATCGGCGTCGAGGTCTCCATCAACCAGAATGACGCCGGTCATTTCTGGTCGCTGGGGAGTGAATCCGCCGGTGACATGTGGAAGGACGTTCAGCTCATTCTCAACACCTACAACATGGCACCTGATCCAAGCTGGGCGACGGCCTGGTTCACCTGCGATCAGGTGGGCGTGTGGAACTGGGAACGCTGGTGCGACCAGGAGTTCAGCGACCTCAACGCCAGTGCACTCACCGAGACGGACGATGCCAAGCGCGACGAAATCTACCAGCACATGCAGAGCCTGATGTGGGACTCGGGCGCTTATGCCTTCATCACCCACGGTGTGGCGCCTTCGCTCCACCGCGACACGGTGAAGCCCGCCCTGCTGCCCGACGGGACACGCTTTCGCCTCGGGGAGTTTGAACCCGCCTGAGGGCATGGCCGATGCATGAGCGTGTCCTGGATGAGCTGCGCCGGAGGATGAAAGAGGAGGGCCTCGACGCCTACATCGCCTACACCGCGCCCAACATCCATTACGTGTCCGGTTTCCAGAGCGCCTTCATCGAGCTGGGCTGGACGATGATGGGAACTGACATGGCGATCGTCCCCGCCGACCCCGCACAACCACCCGTGCTCATCGTCAACGAGTATTCCTCGGACGAAGCCAAGGCGCGGTCCGTGATACGGGACATCCGCACGTACGGCATGTGGATCGAGGCACGCGACATTGACGTGGTCACCGGCAGGGCGAACGACTACCCAGGCGAAGCGATACCCGTCCGGCCGGAGCAGTACGATCCGGGCGAGATCCATGGTCTTGTCCGCACTCTCCTCGACGAACGCGGGCTCCTCGGCGGAACCATCGGCACGGATCTGGGCGTGATGAAGAAGGAGTCGGCAGACCTCTTCGAAGCGACCAATCCCGACTGTTCGTTCGTCGACTGTTCGCAGATCATGTACGCCCTGCGCCAGATCAAGCACCCCCGGGAAATCGCGTTGCTGCGCCATGCCGCCACGCTCTTCGAGAAAGGGATCGAACGCGTGGTCTCGTGCGTGGAGGACGGTCAGCACCTTTCGCAGATCCGATGCAACTACGAGATGGGTGTCATGGATGCGCTCGCCGGCAACGAAACTGCGGGCGAGTACCAGGGTTCTTTCGTCTTCCCCCACATCGGCAAGGGCGGCGGGCGCGTTCTTCGCCAGGGAGACATTCTCAAGCTCGATTGCGGCGTCAAACTCGACGGCTACTGGAGCGATTGCTGCCGGGTGTTCTGTCTCGGCGAGGCGGAGCCCCAGGCCCGGATGGTCCACGACGCCCTCGAGGCGGCCTTCGAGAAGGCGCTGTCGATGATCCGTCCGGGGATCACCATGGGCGAGGTCTTCCATGCGGCCATCGAAGAGGTCCGCAATCGCGGCCTGCCGAACTACAGCCGGGGACATGTCGGCCATTCGATCGGGCTCGACGATCAGGTCGAGGAGCCACCCTTCATCGGACCCAACGACACACCCTTCGAGCCCGGCATGGTCATGAGCCTCGAGGTTCCCTACTACGCGAGCAGCCTGGGTGGCTTCAACATCGAGGACATGATCCTCGTCACGGAAACGGGATGCGAGAACTTCAACACCCTGCCCCGCAAGCTGATCTCCCTTGCGGGATGAGCACGACGAACGGAAGAGGCGGAGGAAGACGATGATCGACGGTGAGACCCTGCGCACCATGCAGGCACCCCTCAAGGAGCGCTACCGCGACGAACCCGATGCCGCGGTCGTCACCCTTCGGGCCACGGGAAGCATCGGGCTCGACGATGTCACGTGCAGCGTGGAAACCTCGAAGGCCATGATCAGGGCTGGTCTCCACCCCGCAACGGGAGGAGACGGCCTTGCCGCCTGCTCCGGTGACATGCTCCTCGAGGCCCTGGTGGCCTGTGCCGGCGTCACGCTGAATGCCGTGGCGAGCGCGCTGGGCATCGCCCTGAAGGATGGGACGATCACCGCCGAAGGCGATCTCGATTTTCGCGGCACGCTCGGGATCGACCGCGACACGCCCGTGGGATTCAGGTCCATTCGCCTTGGCTTCACACTCGATACGGATGCCGATGACGACAGCCTGGATCGCCTGATGAAGCTGACCGAACGCTACTGCGTCATCTTCCAGACCCTGACATCGCCACCCGCCATCGAGGTCTCGCGCACTTCGACGCCCGCTGGTTGACCGTCCCGCGCTCTCGTTCCTCCAGGGGCCGCTGGCCGACGTGATTCAGGAAGCCGTCAACACAGTCCTGCGCGGACATGAAGAGTGCCTGGCAGAGGCCGTCTGGCGCATCACGTGGCGAATGACCGCCCGGCGACCATCTCCTGATCCTCGAAGATTGAATCGGAGTCGGGGATTCTGGGGATCGGTGCGCGCACGGGAAGGGCCTCCTGGCGCGGCTGAAGGGTCGGCTCGCCCCTGAGGATGCGGCTGTCGAACTCGGCCAGATCGAATGATCCGGCACTGGCAAGCGGCCAGGCATCAATCGCCATGTAGCACAAGAGGAGCAGGCGGCGGTCCCGGCGCAACCGGTTCTCCAGGGACCCGTGCAGCGTGCGCACGTGGTGAATCGTGATCGAACCCGCCCTTCCGGCAAGAGGCACCGCGTCTTCGGGAAGCGCACCGAGTTCGCCGGCACTGCAGCTCCCCACGAAAAGACCCTCGTGATGGTGATCGAAGACCGGGCCCCTGTGGCTTCCCGGAATCACCATCAACGGTCCGTTCTCCAGGGTGCAGTCTCCGAGATAGACGCCGACAGCGAGCAAATCGTCGTTCGTGTGGGGGTAGAAGGCCCAGTCCTGGTGCCAGTCGATCGCCGCCTGGCCACCCCGGGTCTTGATGTTCATCTTGGAGTGGTCGAACCGCACGCCCGGACCGATGAGGCACTCGACGATGTCGAGCAGACGTTCCTTGCGGGCGGCGCGAGCATAGACCCTGTCGAGGGCAACCGGATTCTTGATGCGCCGCACCACCGGGCATTCCGCCGTGTGATTCGGCGCCACATCGAAGAGGGAATCGCTTGCTGCAATCTCCCGAGAGCGATCGACGTAGCTGTCCGTCACGCGGTTGAGTTCGGCGACTTCAGATCCATCGAAGACATCCTCGACAAGAAGATAGCCTTCACGGTGATAGAACCGTACCTGTTCGGGCGTCAGCATGGACATCCTCCTGCCATCAGCCGCGGCACGTGGGAAAACGAACGGTGCCTGCAGTCACCGGCAGCCGTCAACACCAACAAAAAACGGCCCGGCAGGAGCCGGGCCGTCTTGATGTGCACCTTGGCTGGCGCGCCCTACTCGCTGCGGGCAACACCGAGCAGCTGGATGAGCATGATGAAGAGGTTGATGAAGTCGAGGTAGAGCCTCAGGGCCCCGTGAATGGCCGACTTCGTCATCACCGCACCACTCATGTGGACGTCATAGCTCTCCTTGATGCGCTGCGTGTCGTAGGCCGTCAGGCCGACGAACACGATGACGCCGATCGCCGAGATCGCGAACTGGAGTGCGGAACTCTGCAGGAAGATGTTCACCACCATGGCGATGATGACGCCGATCAGGCCCATGAAGAGGAACGAACCCCATGCCGCAAGGGACCGCTTGGTGGTGTAGCCATAGAGGCTCATGGCGCCGAAGGTCACCGCGGTGATGAAGAAGACCCGGGCGATGCTCTCCTGCGTGAAGGCAATGAATATCGTTGCCAGCGAGAGCCCCATCAGGGCCGCAAAGATCCAGAATACCATCTGGGCGGACGATGGAGACATCTTGTGGAGTCGGAAGGAGAACAGGAAGACGAGGCCAAGGGGCGCCAGCATGACCACCCACTGGAGAGGCGAGCCAAACAGAAGGACGCCCAGCTGGGTGAATCCGATGATGTCGCCCTGCGGGTTGGTGACAACCGACAGTTGCGCCGTACCGAAGGCGATGATGCCCGTGATGGCAAGCGCCACACCCATGTAGTTGTAGACGCGCAGCATGTAGCTGCGCAGACCTTCATCATAGAGGGCCGTTGTCCGGGTGAACGCAGCAGCGCGGGGTCCTGCGTTGCCGAAAGCCATGTTCTTCATCCCTGGTTGTGTCGTTCGGAAGGTACACCGGGCGTCATGCCCGGTTTCCCTGTCATTTATGTGTGATCCGGGGGCGAGCCGTCAAGACCGCATGGCAGCGCCCCTGGTCAGGCATTACGCAGGACCGGAGCAGCCGGAGCCGAAAGCAGGGTCCATCCCGTCATGATGCCGGCGACCAGCGACACACACAAGGCGAGGATGAGGAGGGCAAGCGTCGCTGACCACGGCATGACCCAGGCAAGATCAAGGGCAAAGGTCACGATCGCCCAGGATGCCGCCGTCCCCACCACCAGGGCCGGAAGGGCGACCGCGGTTCCGAGAATCGCGTGTTCGAGGGTGAAGACGGACAGCACCAGGGGCCTCGTGGCGCCCAGAACCTTGAGAATGACCGCCTCTCCAAGGCGCCGCCTCTGTGCAGCCACGACCGTTTCGGCGATGACGATCAATCCGCTGGCAAAGGCGATGAAGGCGATGCCGCGGACGACCGAATCGACACTCTCCAGCATGTCGCGAATATCCTCGATGACATGGCGCACACTGATGATGGAGATGTTGGGAAACATCCGGGCAAGCTCCCGTCGCAACGAACTCTCGGCGTCAACGCCGGCATGAAGGGTCGCGATGTGGGTGTGCGGGGCCGCCTCGAGCAAGCCGGGCGAGAACACGAGGACAAAGTTGAGTCCGGCGGATGCCCAGTCGATGTGTCGCAGGTTGGCGATCCGTGCCGTGATCTCCCTGCCGAGCACGTTGACGGTCAGGGTATCCCCGACACCGATGTGGTAGCCGGCGGCAAGTTCGGCATCGAAGGACAGAAGCGGCGGCCCTGCGTGGTCTTCTTCCCACCATTCGCCGGCAACGACCGTGGAGTTCCCCGGCGTCCCCTGGTAGGTGACGCCGACATCGGAGTTGATGGACCACTGGGCATCGTCATCAACGGTTGCCTCGGCCACCGGTACGCCATTGATCGCGGTCACCCGACCACGCATGGCGGGAGATGATTCGACCGCCGTGACATCCCGGCGCGCGGTCACCGTATCGATGAACGGATCGATCTGATCGGACTGGATGTCGATCACGAAGAAGGCCGGAACCTTGCGGGAGGAGGCGACCTCGAGTTCTCTCGCAAGATTCGCCTCGACACCGGCGATAACCGCGAGAACGGCAAGCCCGGTTCCGAGCGCCACGGATACCGGAACCGTCCCCGCTCCCGGACGATGGAGACTGGCGAGCGCCAGACGCAAGGCCACGAGGCGCGGTCTGCCGGCGAATCGCGCCAGACGGGACAGTCCCTGGCCGACCAGACGGAACAGCACGAGAACGGCGAGGATGGCGGCACAAAAGAGGGCCGCGAAGAGACGCTCGTTGCCGGCCACGATGGCAATCGCCACCACGCCCGCAGCCAGGAGAACGACTGTCAGCCTGTCGCGTGGGCGCAGCGTCGTGCCGGGAAGCCCGGTGACACGAAACAGACTGGCCGGAGAGACTTCCCTCGTTCGAAAGAGCGGTGGCAGTGCAAAGACCAGCGTGATGAGGATGCCGCAGGCCGCGGCGATGAGAAGCGGTCCTGGATGTATGTCCGCAGCGATAGAGACAGGCAGCGACTCGCCCGCCAGTCCGGCCGCCAGGACCGGAAGGACTGCTCCCGCGATCAGCCCGGCAGCGATGCCGAATCCGGCCATGATGGCGATCTCGAGGAGATAGCTCGTGAGAACTAGCCGCTGCGAGGCGCCCAGGGATTTCAGGGTGGCGATGGTCGGTACCTGGCGAGCGAGATAGGTGGTGACGGCACTCGACATGCCGATACCTCCGATCAGGAGGGCCGTCAGGCCAACCAGGGTGATGAAGAGGGAAAGTCGCTCGAGAAACCGGCGCAGCGACGGGTTGGCGTCATCGGCACTGCGTATGCGCCAGGTCGCGTCCGGAAAGGTCCGCTGCAGGTCGGCGATAACCCCGGATACATTGCCGGAATCATCGAGCCTGATGCGCACGAGATGACGCACGAGGCTGCCCGTACCGGCGATATCCGCAGATTCCAGCCGGTCCAGCGACAGGATGACCCGCGGGCCGAGGCGGAAAGGAGCGCTCGCCCGATCAGGTTCGTCGACAAGAGTTGCCACGATGGGAACCGCGTCCTCCCCCAGTGAAAACGACGAGCCGACGTCAAGGCCGGTGTTCTCGAGAAAGTCCCTGTCGACGATGGCACCCTCCGCAAGGGCATGGTCGAGCGGAATCGGAGGATCGATGAGCGCCTCGCCGTAGAGTGGCCAGCTGTCATCGACGGCCCGCAGGTTCACCAGCAGAGGTTCGCCTTCCGGTGGTCGCGCCATGGCGAAGAGGTCGGCTGACCGCGACAGCGCGCCACGCGCTTCCAGCCACCGGATCTGCCCGTCGTCCGGCGGTGTGAACGTCGTGCGCAACGCAATGTCGCCGCCCAGAATGACACGCCCGTTCTCGCGCAGGCTCTCCACGAGCCCGGCGCCGAAACTGCCGACCCCCGCTATGGTCGTGACCCCGAGAGCAAGGGCGAAGACGGCCAGAAGGAACCTCCTCCTGCCGCCCTTCAGATTTCGCCGGGCGATGGTCCAGGCCAGCGTGATCACGCCACCTCCCGGCAGGTGCCGTTCTCGATGGCGACGGTGCGCTGACAGCGCCGTGCCATGTCGTGGTTGTGGGTGACCAGCATCACCGTGGCGCCGGCTTGCGCGGCGACATCGAACATCAGGTCCGTGACTGCCGAGCCGGTCTCGTTGTCGAGATTGCCTGTCGGTTCGTCAGCCAGAAGCAACGGCGGACGGTTGACGAGGGCGCGGGCAAGGGCCACGCGTTGCTGCTCGCCGCCCGAGAGTTCCACCGGCAGGTGCCCCGACCTCGCCTCCAGCCCGGTTTCCGCCAGCACGCGACGCGCCTTGCGGATGGCATCGGCGTCGCCGGCCAGCTCGAGGGGGAGAGCGACATTCTCGAGCGCCGTCATCGTTGTGATCAGGTGGAAGGACTGGAAGACGATGCCGATCGTCTGTCCGCGGAACGTCGCCAGTTCGTCCTCGTCGAGTGCGGCAAGATTCCGGCCGGTGATCTCGACCGTGCCGGAAGTCGGCCGTTCCAGTCCGGCTGTCAGCGCCAGGAGGGACGACTTGCCGGAACCCGACGGACCGATGACGGCCAGGTGGCAGCCCTCCTCGACGACAAGGGTGACATCCCGCAGGATGTTGACGGCGCCTGCGGCACCGGTGAGCCTCAGGTGAAGGCTGCTCAGACGGACAACGGGATCGGGCATCGCGGATGAGACACGTTGGCCGCATGGTGATTCTGGTCTCGGGACTCCTGGCGAGCGTCCCCGCGGCAAGCGCCGAAACCCGTATCCTGGCGCTCGGCGACAGTCTGACGGCGGGCTACGGCCTTCCTGCCGCCGAGAGCTTCGTCGCCCGTCTTGGCGCCGCCCTGGTCCTGCTGGAACGCGACGTCAGGGTCATCGATGCCGGTGTGTCCGGCGACACCACGACCGGTGGGCTGGCACGCCTGGAGTGGGCCCTTTCCGGCGGCGCGGATGCTGCGATCGTGGCCCTTGGTTCCAACGATGCCCTGAGGGGTATTGATCCGGGCGTCAGCCGGGCCAACCTCGACCGGATCCTCTCGGTTCTCGGGCAGCGGAACATTCCGGTGCTGCTGGCCGGCATGGCCGCACCGCGCAACCTCGGCGCGGACTACGTCACCGCCTTCGATTCCATCTACCCTGAACTCGCGGATCAGCATGGTGCCATTCTCTACCCGTTCTTCCTCGATGGTGTGGCGATGGTCCCGTCACTCAACCAGGATGACGGCATCCACCCCAATGCCCGGGGCGTTGAGGTGATTGTCGAGAGAATGTTGCCATATGTAGTCCGGCTTCTCGAACGTGCAACTGCCGGACCATGACGCCGCCTCTCTTCATTGCCGTCTCCGTGCCGTCGACCATTGCCGAAAGACTGGCGTCACTGGGTGGCGGAATCCCGGGCGGGCGCCAGGTGCCGGCAGAGAACATGCACATCACGCTGCGCTACCTGGGCGAGCTCGAAGCCATGGTGGCCGACGAGATCTGCGAAGCCCTTGCCGTTGTCAGTCATCCTCCTTTCACACTCAACGTGTCGGGTGTCGACTACTTCGGCAAGCGGCGCGATCCCCGCCTTCTCTATGCCGGAGTCCGTCCGCACGACGACCTGGTGGCGTTGCACCACAAGGTGGAAGCTCTGCTGGCGCAGCTGCGTGTGCCGCCGCGGGAACGCAAGTACCATCCGCACATCACCCTCGCCCGTCTCAAGAACGCCTCGCCCCGCCACATCGGCGACTTCGTGGCTGCCAACAACCTGCTTGAATCTCCGCCATTCGAGATCCGCTCCTTCGCCCTTCACGAGAGCCATCGGCGCAGCGACGGTTCCCACTACCGCATGATCCAGGAGTACTCCCTAGGCTCCTGACTCCGGACGTCAAACGGCGGACGTCGACGACGAGGGTCCGGGACACGTCCCTGCCGGCGACCGCTTTCATTTCACGACGCCCCTACCACCCCGGGAGCTCTCATGGTCTCCGAAGGTCGACACATTCTCCACAGGGCCAGCAACCCCAACAGAAGCGGCCAATTGATGTGCTACGAAAGCCGGACTGTTCTACTTGCTATCGACATACATCTCCCGCACCGATTGCCGCTCTCGCTCCGGCGGCCTCGTCAGGATCGTCGCCTGCGAGGTATCGGACAACGACATTGGTATCAGTCGCGCGCATGGCGACGCCGTGCCTCTTCCAGAATGCCCGCCTCCATGTCGGCGAGGGATCTGGGAGGAACATCGTCGGCCAGGCATCCGAAGACATCCTCAGGTCGGGTTGCAGCAAACGATGGCCCGGGCCTGAGCAGCACACCGTCAGCCGTGCTCTCGACCGTCAGTCGGGTTCCGGCGTGCCAGCGGAGCGCCTGGCAGACCGCTTTGGGCAGAATGACCTGGCCCTTCGCCGAGACATTGGTGGTGAACTTGTCAAGCACAGCCATGTCGATTTCCTCGGACCGCTGCCAAGTAAGTCGAGAGCAAGATGTACCATGAGAGATGGCGGGCCAAGCGTGATGACCTGACGAAGGCGCACCAGGCAGCCCATGGTATCGTCGGCGATGGCATACACGTCAGGGGCTCCATGCTCTTCAGCGGAGCCGATATGCGCTCCACGGATTTTTCGGTGATGACGACGACAGGCGGCGGCACATCGCCACCCTGTGCCACGGCGATCGGCCACACTCGACGAACAGCCCGGACGTCGGGTTGTTGTTCTGCAGGCACTGTGAACCGCTGCCCCGATCCTCCCGTTCATGACGTTTGCGATGACACCGTATTGGCCTACTCCGTCGTGGCCGATGGCAAGGTGCCGAAATCCATCATGAGGTGTTCTATGGGTGCCTGCCTGGCGATACCATGACCAGGACCAGAGACGTGTGAACCCGATGCCCGACATGCCGACCAATTCACCGATCGTTGCCGCCTGGCTGGAGAAAACCAGGGGTTCGCGCGACCTCGCAGGCGAGGCCGGCGGGATCTTCCCCAGTGGCGTGACACACGATTCCCGGTACAGGGAACCGTACGGACTCTACGTCGATCATGCCCAGGGGAGCCGCAAGTGGGATGTTGACGGCAACGAGTATGTCGATTTCTTTGGCGGCCACGGCTCGCTCATCCTCGGACACGGCAACCCGGCCGTCGTCGAGGCGGTGAGGCAGGCCGTTGGCGAGGGTACCCATTTCGGCGCCGGTCACAGGGCGGAAGTCCTCTGGGGCCGCCTGGTCTGCGACCTTGTGCCCTCGGCGGAACGCGTGCGGTTCGTTTCCTCGGGCACCGAGGCAACCCTGATGTGCCTGCGCCTCGCCCGCGCGTTCACGGGCAGGCGCAAGATCCTCCGCTTCACCCATCATTTCCATGGCTGGCACGACCATGTCGCCTCGGCACGGGTCTCGAGCGGCGGCGGCCATGCAGCGGGCGTCGTCCCGGGAATCGAGGAGGATCTCGTCGTCGTCGAGGCCGGTGACCACGCCGCGCTCCGTGAAGCGTTCCGCGCCCATGACGACATCGCCGCTGCCATCATCGAACCGACGGGCGCCACGTTCTGCCGGGTTCCGGTCGATCCGGACTTCGTTCGGCTCCTGCGTGACGAGACGGAACGTCACGGAGCGCTCCTCATCCTCGATGAGGTCGTGACCGGATTTCGCGTCTCACCAGGCGGTGCCCAGAAGACTCTCGGTATCACGCCCGACCTCACGGCCCTGGCAAAGATCCTGGCCGGCGGTCTTCCCGGCGGCGCGGCGGCCGGACGACGGGACGTCATGGACATGCTCGATTTCGAGGCCACACGCCGGGATGGCCGCATCAAGGTCGATCACTTCGGCACCTTCAACGCCAACCCCCTGTCGGCCGCCGCAGGCATCGCCGCCCTGGGCCAGATCGCCGACGGCACCATCTGCGCGCGCGCCAGCGCCACGGCAGCAGCACTCCGCGATGGCATCAACGGCGTCATCAGCGAGGCCGGTGTATCCTGGGCCGCCTATGGAACCCATTCGTCCTTCCACATCTTTCTCAATCCCCGGCGCCTCGACGTGGTGCCTGGTTCCTTCGACGGTTCCGGCGTGTCGCCCGACGACCTGCTGCACCTGCCGAAGCCACTCGCCACCCGGTTCGATCTCGCCATGATGCTGGGCGGCGTCACCATGGGGGGAACGCCCGGCGGCTACGTGTCAGGCGTCATGGATAGTTCCGATGTCGACGTGACGGTGGAAGCGGTCCGTGATGCGATCCGCATGCTGCGCGCCGAGGATGCTATTTGAATCACCCGCGCGCTGCGGCCAACTCATGTACTGGCTGGGCGGTGCAGTCTTTCTGCCATACCCGACACAGGTTCAAAGGCGACAATCGACCGCTCCACCATCGATCCAGCCCGGAGGCTCTTGGGGCACGAAACTGCGCAACCAAGGAAGGCAAGAGGGATCTTGGGGATCAAGACGCGGAACACCTGATTTTTCCTGAACTGTCACGACTGGACGTATGGCTGAAAGTTCCAGCAGGGCCACTACTCCATGCCCGGCGACACTACCGATTCAAGGTGAGCAATCAACATCGGCAGTTCTTCCCGTGCTGTTCTCCCGAGGATATCGAGGTTGATGTCAAAGTACGCATGAACCAGCCGATGCCGCATACCGATGATCTTTTTTCATGGTACGTCCGGAAAGGACTGACGTGTCGATTCCGCAATCCCGTTTGCAGCTTCACCGATGATCTCGATGTCCTTCACCAATGAGAGGACCAGCTGCCGGTCCGTGTCCAGATCAGTACGCGTCCGTTGTTGGATGAAGGACAGCGCTTCGCAGACAGCCTCCAGCATGTGCCGCAATCGAATCGCGTCATCGTCGTGCATACTGGACAACTGCCTTGTCGAGGACATCCTGACGGAAATAGCGGCTCAGATCCTGGGGCGTCCGCAGGTCCACTTTCCGCCCGCCGAACAGAGTGGACAGTTCGATTTCCAGTCCGGCGATGCCGAGCAGGCCTGGTGATCGTCCCTCCATGAACTCGACCAGCACGTCAATGTCGCTGTCGGGACCAAAGTCCGTCCGCAGTGCCGAACCGAATAGTGCAAGCCAACGGATATCATGTAGCCGGCAGAAGGAAGCGAGCTCCGCTTTCGGGATCGACAATTGTGGGTTCACACCTGGCACTGTCATCTGACCATGTCGAATTCGGAAGTCATTCTCCTGAACGGCCACCGGTTCCCGTCGGCTGCATCATCCGGTCCGGAATCCCTGGTGCGAAGGCAGATCGAGGTTACTTTAGACATCTCCACCCAAGGCATCCATCTGTTCCGGTCATCAACACCCCTGCAAGGTTCGGAGTTGCCCGTTGAGCCGGGTGAACAGAAAGGGGCGGCATCATCACTCGCTTTCGAGGCGTTCCATGTCGTCGTCCGACAGGCCGAAGTGGTGGCCGATCTCGTGGATGATCGTGTTGTGCACGAGGTCCTCGAGGGAGTCGTCACCTTCGGCCCAGGCATCGAGGAGCGGACGCCGGTAGAGATAGATGCGGTTGAGGTCGTCCATCACGTCGTGGCCGGAGGCCTGGTCGAGGGAGATGCCCTGGTAGAGTCCGAGGAGACCGAACTCGCTGTCGATACCAAGGGAGTCCAGGACCTCGGCCTCGGGGAACTCGGTCACGAGAATGGCGATGCCCTCGATGCGGGCCCTCAGGTTTCCGGGAATCATGGCGATCGCATCACTGGCGATCGCCGCAATCTCCTCGGCATCGGGAGGTGGGCCGAAACGTCGCGTCATGGGGCCCGGACCATAGCCTTGTATGACCAGGTTTCATTCCTGTGTTTATGAAGTTATCCACAGCAGTTGAGGTCGGGAGATTGTGGACAACCGCGGCTGTGGGAGAGCCATCCGGTCTATGGTTCCAGGGAGATTCCGCTCCCCCGCGCGAGCACGCACAGGGGAGCGGGGTGTGGGGATCTCACAATCCCCGCGGAGGTCGGTCGGACCGTTTTGGCCTTGGCTTTGTAGAGCCGCAAGAGAGCTTGGTCGGCCGACCTTCCTTGGCGTCCCTCGCGTCCTGAATGGATGCCTGGGCTTGGACCGTATCATCACAAGGCGAGGAGCAAGGGACGATGGACAAGGTAGTGGCAGGGATCGATGTCAGCAAGGCCAGTCTGGACATCTATGCGGCGGGCCAGGAGCGTCGTTTTGCGAACGACGCCACGAGCTGGCGGGAGCTGGGCGCGTGGCTTCGGGGGCTCGAGGTGAGCCGGGTGGTGATGGAGGCGACGGGCCGCTACCACCGCAGGGTTCACCAGTGTCTTCATGACCGGGGCTTCGAGGTCGTCCTGGTCAACCCGTTGCGGGCCCGGCGCTTCGCCGAGGCGCTGGGCCATCTGGCGAAGACCGACCGCGTCGACGCCGTGATGCTGGCCAGGCTCGGGACGGTGCTGGGGGACCTTGAGCCCGTGGCCCCTCAGGATGCCTTCCTCAACCGCCTGGAGGATCTCCTGGTGTCGCGTGCCGCGCATGTCGATGCGCGAACCATGCTGAGGCAGATGGCGGGTGAGGTGGACGGCGAGGGCGAGACCGTCACACGAGCCTCGGTGGCCGGTCTCGATGATCAGATCGCCGTGTTGGATGCGGCGATCGAAGCCGTGATCACCCGTGATCCCGACCAGGCCCTGCGGTACAGCATCCTGACCTCGATCCCCGGCGTCGGTCCGGTGACCGCCGCCGCCCTTCTTTGCTGGATGCCCGAACTCGGCGGTCTCGACCGTCGCCAGGCGGCATCGTTGATCGGGGTGGCGCCGGTTGCCGACGACAGCGGAGAGCATCACGGCGCCCGGCACATCCGCGGCGGGCGCCGAAGGCCACGCGATCTCCTGTTCATGGCCGCAACAGCGGCGGCACGCTTCAACGCGGACCTCAGAATCGTGTTCGAACGCCTCAAGGCCGCCGGCAAGGCCCACAAGGTCGCGATCGTCGCCGTGATGCGCAAGCTCATCGTGCTGGCGAACACCCTGCTGCGGGAACAGCGCTGCTGGTTGCCTGAAGCGCCAGCACGGTCACCGGCGTGATCAGCGACTGAACGAAGGAGACCCCCTCATGGCCCTCACGCCTGCCGAGAAGCAGCGCCGGTACCGGGAACGCCGCAAGGCCGGCATCCCTCCCGTCCACACCCGAAAGCCCCGCGACCGCCGCTCCCGCGCGCAGCGCTGGCGCGATGCCGTGGCCGAGCTCGGTGCGTTGCAGGAGCATTATCGAGACTGTCTCGACAGGCTTCCGGACTCCCTCCGCGACACGGCCTACGGAGAACGCCTGCAGATCATCGTCGAGGCCGAGATCGAAGCCCTCGAGGAGATCGAGCTGCCGTGCGGCTACGGACGGGACACATGACACCTGGAACCCCATTGAACGCGGTCACGTTACCATCCCTGAAGGCGCTGGACGGCCCTGTGGCCACGCCCAACGGTCACGTTACCGCGATCAATAGAAGACAGCCCGATCATGCTGCAGGGATCACGAACTGCATGTCTCCCCGGTCACAGGGCACACACATTGGCAAAGTGGAACGCCAGATCGCATGTGGACAAGCACAGGAAACATCATCCTGGACACCCACAAATAACCTTGCCAGGGAACATGGATGCTCTCTTGCCGAAACGGCCAACTCGCCGGACAATCCGGTTCGCAATTGAGGGCACGTTCGATGGCGGACACACTTTCGCAGGCAGCGCTCGCGGAGGCGCTCGCCTCCCTGGAGGACTGGACCGTGTCCAAGGGCGGGGACGCACTGGAAAGGACCTTCCGCTTCAGTGATTTCATGACGGCGTTCGGCTTCATGGGTCGCGTCGCCGTCTACGCCGATGTCGTCGATCACCACCCCGAGTGGTTCAATGTCTACAACCGTGTCGACGTCACCCTGACGAGCCACGATGCCGGCGGAATCACGCGCCGCGACATCGCCATGGCCCGCTTCATGGACCGTGCGGCCAGGAAATCGGGAGCGCCCGCAAGTTGATGAACGACATTCTCTGGTCCCCTGGCGCGGAGCGCCGGGAGGCAACGGCCCTGAGGCAGTTCCGGCGCCTGGCCGAAGAGGCAAGCGGGCGGACATTCCCGGACTACGAGTCGCTGTGGCGCTGGTCCATCGACGACAGGGCCTCCTTCTGGTCGCTCGTCTGGGAGTTCGCCGGTGTCAGGGCGTCCCGGACCTGGGAGACGGTCCTCGACGATGGAGACGCCATGCCCGGGGCCCGCTGGTTCACCGGAGCCCGCCTCAACTATGCCGAGAACCTGCTTTGGAAACGCGATGACACCTTGGCCATCGTGTGCCGCGGAGAGGGCGGCCGCCGGCGCACCCTGACCTTCCGCGAACTCCACTGCGCCGTCGCGGCCATGAGTGCCTGGCTTGTCAATCAGGGGATCCGCCGTGGCGATCGTGTTGCGGCATATCTCCCCAATCTGCCCGAGACGATTGTCGCCAAGCTGGCGACGGCCAGTCTGGGTGCCGTGTGGTCGTCCTCGTCACCGGACTTCGGAACCAGGGGCGTCCTCGACCGCTTCGGCCAGATCGACCCGAAGGTGCTGATCACCGCCGATGGCTATTCCTATGGCGGCCGCCATTTCGACAGCAAGCCCAGGGTGGCAGAGATTCTGGAGGCCATGCCCGGCATCGAAGACGTCGTCGTCGTTCCCTGGGTGGAACAGGCCTGCGATTTGACGGGTCTGCGCGATGCCGTGACCTGGCAGGAGGTGATGGCAACATCCCACGACGGCATCGACTTCGAGCAGGTGCCGTTCGATCACCCTCTTGCCATCCTCTATTCGTCTGGTACCACGGGTGCGCCCAAGTGCATCGTCCACGGCCATGGGGGCACCCTTCTCCAGCATCTCAAGGAGCATCGGCTGCATTGTGACCTTTGCGAAGGAGACCGGCTGTTCTACTTCTCGACCTGCGGCTGGATGATGTGGAACTGGCAGGTGAGCGCTCTGGCAACGGGGGCAACCCTGGCGATCTACGAGGGCAATCCGGCATCGCCGGACGGCAACGTGCTGTGGGACTTCTGCCAGGAAGAGAGGTTCACCGCATTTGGCGCCTCGGCAAAGTACTTCGCGGCCATCGAGAAGGAGGGAATCCGGCCGGCGGCGAGCCATGATCTCGAGGATCTCCGTCTCGTTCTCTCCACGGGCTCCCCCCTGGCGCCAGGGAGCTTCGATTACGTCTATCGCGACGTGAAGGAGGATGTTCAGCTGGCGTCGATCTCCGGCGGAACGGACATCATCTCCTGCTTCGTTCTCGGCAACCCCGAGGGCACCGTGCGCCGCGGGGAAATCCAGGCGCGTGGTCTCGGCATGGCCGTCGACATTTTCGATGAACGCGGCAACCGCCTGCCCGCCGGCGAGGCGGGTGAACTCGTGTGCACGCGGCCATTCCCCTCCATGCCGGTGGGATTCTGGAACGACGACGACGGCAGCCTCTATCACCAGGCCTACTTCGACACCTTCGACAACGTCTGGCGGCACGGAGACTGGGCCGAGATCACGGCTGCCGGCGGCGCCGTCATACACGGGCGTTCCGACACCGTGCTCAATCCCGGCGGCGTGCGCATCGGCACGGCCGAGATCTACCGCCAGGTGGACATCTTCGAGGAAATCCAGGAGAGCCTCGCCGTCGGCCAGGACTTTGCCGGCGACGTTCGCATCATTCTCTTCGTGGTCATGCGACCGGGCCATGAACTCGACGAGGATCTTGTCTCCAGGATTCGCCAGCGGATCCGCAACCACGCCTCTCCCCGCCACACGCCGGCACGAATCATCGCGGTGGCCGACATCCCGCGCACCCGGTCCAACAAGATCAGCGAACTTGCCGTGCGTCACGTCATTCACGGGCGGCCGGTGGCCAACACCGAAGCCCTCGCCAATCCCGAATCCCTGAGCCTCTTCGAAAACCTGGAAGCGCTGAAGGACTGAATTTAGCCACACACTGCCTCGCGGCATGTGACAGAGATGAGTATGGCAGGGGCGGACGTGAATCGGCGGGACGATCTGTGCTATGGATTTCGCCTGGCGACGACACCCACAACCACGACACGGGACGGAATGGCTGTCATGAACCTGAGTTCGCGCATCTTCACTAGCTTTCTGCTGGTTCTCGCGATCCTCGTGCCGGGGCCTGAAGCCGGGGCCGAGGAGCCGAGATCGCTGGGAACCTTCCGGGACTGGTCGGCCTTCGGCTACAACGATGGCGACACGCTCGTCTGCTTCATCGCCAGCCAGCCGACGAAGGCGGAAGGCAACTACACCCAGCGCGGCGACATCTGGATACTCGTCACGCATCGCTCTCCGGCAGGCGAACGGGATGTCGTCCAGGTCCGCACGGGCTACAACTACATGGAGAATGCGCCGGTCGCCGTGACGATCGGCAACGAGACCTTCACCCTGTTCGGTGAGGGCGAGAGTGCCTGGGCCTTCACCCGCCATGACGACAGGGATCTCGTGACCGCCATGAAGGCCGGCGTCCAGATGGTCATCGAGGGCCGCTCCTGGCGGGGCACCGTGACCACCGATACCTATTCGCTGCTGGGCTTCACGGCTGCCTATGAGGCCATCAGCCAGACCTGTGCCGAATGACAGGTGCCCCGGGGAATCTCATCGGGCTGGACCGGAGCGAACTCGCTGACATCGTCGCCGGTCTCGGTGAGGCCCCGTTCCGTGTCAAGCAACTCTGGCACTGGATCTACTTCCGCGGAGTCACCGATTTCGCGGACATGACCTCCCTGTCGGGCGCCCTGCGCGAGAAACTTGCGGCGTCCTTCAGTCTCCACCGGCCTGACGTGGTGCGCCACCAGAAGAGCGCGGACGGGACCATGAAATGGCTGCTCGGCATGGACCGGCGCCACCTCATCGAGAGCGTCTACATCCCTCAGGAGGACAGGGGAGCGCTGTGCATGTCATCACAGGTCGGCTGCACACTGACCTGCAGGTTCTGCCACACCGGAACGCAGCGTCTCGTGCGCAACCTGGAACCCGGAGAGATCGTCGGCCAGTACATGCTCGCCCGCGACACCCTGGGCGAGTGGCCGGCGCCGGTGGACGGCACACGCCTGCTCTCCAACATCGTCATGATGGGCATGGGAGAGCCGCTCTACAATTTCGACAACGTCAAGACAGCCCTTTCCATCATCATGGATCCGGAGGGCATCGCACTGTCGCGCCGGCGCATCACGCTGTCGACCGCGGGCGTGGTGCCGATGATGAAGCGATGCGGCGAGGAACTCGGGGTCGATCTTGCCGTCTCCCTGCATGCGGTCAACGACGATGTCCGCACCCGTCTCGTCCCCCTCAACAGGAAGTACCCGATCGGTGATCTTCTCGATGCCTGCCGCGCCTACCCTGGAGCCGGCAATGCGCGGCGCATCACTTTCGAATACGTCATGCTCAAGGACGTCAACGATTCGGATGCAGATGCCCGCGAACTGGTCCGCCTGCTCAAGGGAATCCCGGCCAAGGTCAACCTCATCCCGTTCAATGCCTGGCCCGGAGCGCCCTTCGAATGTTCCCCGGCCAGGCGGATCGCCTCCTTCGCCGGAATCGTCAATGACGGCGGCTACTCCGCTCCCGTGCGGCGCCCGCGCGGACGGGACATCATGGCCGCCTGCGGACAACTGAAGTCCGACACCGTCAAGATGGCCCGCAGCGCCATGAACTCCGCCCCGCCCCCTGCTTCGTGAGGAACCGATGGACAAGCGTCACAGCTGGCCCGACCACCACTGGAACTGGCCGATCACCATCAACCACAAACACGGTGTACGCTGTGGCTCGATGATCTGGCTGGGAGGCCAGGTCGATCTCACCCCTGATGGAGCGGTCCGCAATCCCGGGGATATCGAGACCCAGACCGGCAATGCGATGGCCTATCTCATCCGGGTCCTCGAGGACCTCGACTGCGTGCCGCAGGACCTCGTCACGCTTCTCATCTTCTACGTCAACGATGGCTCCCTCGACGAGACGGACGTGCTCGCCATGGCGGCGCGCCATCTCCCGGACGACTGTCGTCTCACCGTCAATGCCGTTCCGGTTCCCTGGCTCGCCTACGAGGGTCTCACGATCGAGATCGAGGGCTATGCCATGCGCCGCAAGGACGGCACGCCAACACGCAGGGACATCGCTCCGGGGCGGTCCGGCTCTCCTCTGGCCGCACCCTGGGTGGAGGGATTGCGGTCCGACAGCATGATCTTCGTGTCGGCACAGTATCCCTTGGACGACGATGGCCATGCCGCGGCAAAGGGCGACATCGTCGCCCAGACACGGCTGGTCATGGAGCGCGTTGGGCATGTCCTCGGCCACTTCGGTGCCGGATATGACGATGCCGTCAAGATCAACCGCTGGTATGCCGGCGGCTCCGGTGTTGCCGATTTCGAGGCAGCCGCCCTTGCCTGCGCGGCACATTTCCAGGAGCCCGGACCAGCCGCCACCGGCGTCCCCATCCCGCGCCATGCCGACGGCGATGTCCTCATCAAGATCTCCATGGTTGCCATGCTTGGCGAGAAGGGCGAGCGTCTCGAACGTACCCATGTGTGGCCCGACAGCCTGTGGGACTGGCATGTCCATCTCCCCTACAAGCACGGGTTGAAATGCCGGGACATGATCTTCCTCGGAGGCCAGGTCTCCCTCGACCGGAAGGGCAAGGCGGTTCACCCGGACGATCTCTCGCGCCAGACGCACCAGGCGATGATCCATATCGGCACCATTCTCGAGGCCCTCGGGGCCGGATATGACGACGTGTGCAAGGTGACCACGGTCTACAAGGGCGATTGCGGCGCCGAGGCTCTCAACGACAACCTGCCCATCCGCTCCTCCTATTTCCATGATCCCGGCCCCGCCTCCACCGGCGTGCCACTTCCGGTCCTGGCCTATGATTCCATGGTGATCGAGATCGATGTCTTCGCCATGAAGGAGTCATGATGAGCGTCGTCAGGAAAGTCGTCCTCGCCTATTCCGGAGGACTCGACACGTCGGTCATCCTGCGCTGGCTCCAGGACACCTGGCAGTGCGCGGTGGTGACGTTCACGGCGGATCTCGGGCAGGGCGAGGACCTCGAGCCCGCACGCGCCAAGGCGGCCATGATGGGCGTGGAGGAGATCTTCATCGAGGATCTGCGCGAAGAGTTTGCCGCGAACTTCGTGTGGCCGATGTTCCGGGCCAACGCCCTCTACGAAGGCGTCTACCTCCTCGGCACGGCAATCGCCCGGCCGCTCATCGCCAAGCGCCAGATCGGGATCGCCCATGAGACCGGCGCCGATGCCGTGGCCCATGGCGCAACGGGCAAGGGCAACGACCAAGTCCGGTTCGAACTCGGCTACCAGGCGCTCGATCCCGACATCAGGGTGATCGCCCCGTGGCGGGAATGGGACCTCGCCTCGCGCACGAAACTGATCGCCTATGCCGAGAGCCGGCAGATCCCCATTCCCCGCGACAGCCAGGGTGAGGCCCCCTTCTCCGTCGATGCCAACCTCCTCCACATTTCGGCCGAGGGCAAGGTCCTGGAGGATCCGGCATCGGCCCCGCCCGATCACGTCTGGTCGCGGACCGTGTCCCCTCAGGACGCTCCGGACGTTCCCACGGAAGTGGAGATCGGCTTCGAAAGGGGCGATGCCGTGGCCATCGACGGCGAGGATCTGTCGCCGGCGAACCTGCTCGCCCGCCTCAACGAACTCGGCGGCGCCAACGGCATAGGCCGTGTCGACATGGTGGAAAACCGATTCATCGGGATGAAGAGCCGCGGCGTCTACGAGACCCCGGGGGGCACCATCCTGATCACCGCCCACCGGGCCATGGAGTCGGTGACCCTGGACAGGGGTGCGGCCCATCTCAAGGACGAGCTGATGCCGCGGTACGCGGAGCTCATCTACAACGGATTCTGGTTCTCCCCGGAACGCGAGATGCTCCAGGCGCTGATCGATCGCAGCCAGGAACATGTCTCCGGCACGGTGCGCCTGACACTCTACAAGGGAAATGTCACGGTTACCGGCCGCCAGTCACCGCACTCTCTCTACAGTCTGGCTCACGTCACCTTCGAGGAGGATGCCGTCTACAACCAGCGCGACGCCGAGGGGTTCATCCGCCTCAATGCGTTGCGCCTCGCTCTCGCCAGCAAACGCCGCTGAGCCATCATCCTTCGGGCACATCGACCTGGTTCTGCCGACACGCTGCGTGGAGCGTGTTGACCAGCAGGCAGGCGATGGTCATCGGTCCGACACCGCCTGGAACCGGCGTGATGGCGCCTGCAACCTCGACCGCCTCCCTGAAACAGACATCGCCGACAAGCCGCGTCCCGCCGCCTTCGCGGGCCAGGCGGTTGACGCCGACATCGATGACCGTGGCGCCCGGCCTGATCCAGTCGCCTCGCACCATCTCCGGGCGGCCGACAGCAGCCACAACGATATCGGCCCGGCGCACCACGTCCGGCAAGTCGCGGGTGCGCGAGTGGGCGACCGTCACCGTGCAGTGATCCTGGAGAAGCAGCTGCGCCATGGGCTTGCCGACGATGTTCGAGCGGCCGACGATCACCGCATTGGCGCCCTTGAGGCCATCCGTCCCGAGAGTTTCGCGCAGCAGGATCTGGCAGCCCAGCGGCGTGCACGGCACCATGGCGGCCTGGCCTGACGACAGTCGGCCGGTGTTGATGGCATGGAAACCGTCAACGTCCTTGAGGGGATCGATGGCGTCGATGACCTGGTGTTCGTCGACCTGGTCGGGCAAGGGCAGCTGAACCAGGATCCCGTTGACCTCATCGGTCGCATTGAGTTCGTCGACCCTGGCGAGCACCTCTTCGGCCGTCGAAGAGGCCGGCATGCGGAACTCGAAACTCTCCATGCCCGCTTCCCGGGTCGCCTTCCCCTTGCTCCGGACATAGACGTCGCTGGCCGGATCCTCGCCGACGAGCACGACGGCAAGTCCGGGCTTTATCCCGGTGGCAGCCGTGAGTTGCGCCACCCGGGCCGCCACATCCTGTCGCACCTTCAGGGCGACCGCCTTGCCGTCAATGATCGTTGCCTCGCCCATGACTACCGCTCCGGCCCCTGTCTTCCACATGGGCACCCATAATGAACCGCGCGCCGCGCCGTCAAGGACGGATCGTGCGCGCTCGGGCGGTCACGGGCTGATCGATGACACCCGCAGGGCAGCCTTCGCCGTCACGGTCGGCCGGATCCACGGATCTTGTCCGCGGTCCGGACGCTTGATCGCTGACAGCCCACCGGTTCCGGGACCGGATCACGGGGTGCGCAAGGAGACGTGGGTGAGGACTGCAGCCGGAAGGTCAGTGCGCCGCTATTCCAGAAGCTCCGTCTCGACGCGGGTCGCGATCCGTTCGTACAGTTCCTGAAGCATGGTTCCCGAGCTGGCATAGAAGACCTGTGTGAACGTTCCGGATTTCAGCATCGCGCGGGCACCGGCGTCCGTATCGAGGAAACTCTTGAGCGCCTGAATCTCGTCCAGTTCGAAGGTCTGTGTCGCAGCGGTGATCATGAGCGCCTCCATCTTCGGGCGCATCCGTGCCATCTCCTCCGCGATGATGTCGAACAGCGCTTCAAGTTCGTCTTCGGACAGCGCGCCTTCAATGCCCTCCAAATGGGCGAAAGCCATGGAATACATGGTCTCTTCGGACAGGAGCTCATCCATCATCTGCTGCATGACGGGGTGCTGAATGTACGCTTCGGAAAGTGCTCTCAAGTCCGCCTCATCGTCGGCGGATACCGGCCTTGCGAAGCTCAACAGCAGCACGGCTACCAGGGAAATCATTCGAAGCATGACAGGTGTTCCCATCCGGATTGAAGGTGTCACACACGACAACGAGCTGATTCTTCTCAAACCTTAGTGACCAACGGCATAAATACAGTAACGTATTGTTGGCAACCGGAGAGATTTTCGGATACGTTTGCCCGAACAACGTCCCGGGCAGCAGCCATGCCGAGAAGAAGTCCGTTCGAGATCACGCTCACCAATGAGGAAGCACAAGTTCTGAAGCGGCGGGCGCAACAGTATACGTTGCCGTACTTTCAGGTGCTACGAGCCCAGATGATCCTCCTGGCCGCGCAAGGACTGCGCAACGATGAGATCGCCGCGAGGCTCAACACCCGGCGCGAGGTCGTCAGCCAGTGGCGCAAACGGTTCTTCCTCGAACGCTTGCCGGGTCTCGACGAACGTCCCCGGCCCGGACGCCCCAGGGCTTTTCCCCCCAGAGGTGGTCGTTCAGGTCAAGGCGCTGGCCTGTGAGCTGCCAGCCAACCTGGGGCTTCCGTTGTCGCGCATGAGCATCGCCGATGTGACGCGCGAAGTGCGCCGCGCCGGCATCGTCGCCAGCATCAGCGACAAAACCGTGTGGCGCTGGCTCAACGAGGACGCCATCCGTCCGTGGCAGCATCGCTGCTGGATCTTCCCGCGCGACCCGGACTTCAGAGCCAAGGCGGGGCGCATCCTGGACCTCTACGAAGGCCACTGGAATGCAACCCCCCTGCGCGACGACGAGTTCGTCATCTCAACGGACGAGAAGACCAGCATCCAGGCTCGCCAGCGCACCCACGGGCCTCTGCCGACCGCTCCCCGCCAGGCCATGCGCGTCGAACATGAGTACGCGCGCCGGGGGGCATGGGCCTACCTGGCCGCCTGGGACGTGCGGCGGGCCAAAATCCACGGGCTGTGCGAACGCAAGACCGGTATCGCGCCATTCGGCCGCCTCCTGCGACACGTGATGACGCAAGAACCCTACCGTTCCGCTCGTCGGGTGTTCTGGATCATGGACAACGGCTCTTCCCACCGCGGCCAGGCCTGCATCACGCGCATCACGGAGCAATGGCCGACCATCGTTCCCGTCCACACGCCCGTGCATGCCAGTTGGCTCAATCAAGTGGAGATCTACTTCTCCATCCTTCAGCGCAAGGCCCTGACGCCCAACGACTTCCCGTCCCTCGAAGCCCTCGAAAAGCGGTTGCAGGGATTCGCCCGTTACTACGAAACCATCGCCAAACCCTTCGAATGGAAGTTCACCCGCAAGGACCTCGACTCCTTGCTCCATCGCATCGATCGCGCCCATGCCTGCAGACAGCCCTTGCTCCAAGCCGCGTAGAATACGTGTCCGAACTTATGACCCACAGGCACTTAGGTTCTGACTCGCGGTCCGCACAATCGAAACCCGTAGGCGAACCGCAAGGCAAGATCATGACCGGCACGTCCGGTTGCAGAGGTTCCTGGTGCCTGTCGAACAACCTCAAGAACCTTGCCCGGGACAACGTGCCGCTCACGCAACCTGCGTCACCTCGTCACAGATCGGCGATTTCTTCCGCCAGCTCCACCGCCGCTACTTCGACTGCAACTATGGTACTGTGGAGATGCCGTGGGACTGGTGGTTCGGTTCCTTCGACGACGGCACGTCCGAAGCGGCCGAGTGCATTCGACAGCGCCAGTAGCAACTGTACCGGACGCATGAGGACAGCCAGCACCCTGGAGGAACCTCACTTGGTTGAATCTCGAGAAATCCCGACCTACGACTACATCATCATCGGCGCAGGGTCCGCCGGTTGCGTCCTGGCCAACCGCCTGAGCGAAAGCGGCCAGTACTCGGTCCTGCTCCTCGAGGCCGGACCTCCGGACCGCAGCCTCATGATCCATGTCCCTGCGGGTGTTCACAAGGTCTACAAGAACCCGAAGCTCAACTGGGGCTACCTCACCGAGGACGAGCCGGAAGCCTTTGACCGCAACATCGAAACGCCGCGTGGCAAGGTTGTCGGCGGGTCCTCGTCGATCAATTCCATGGTCTACATGCGCGGTCATCCCCGCGACTACGACCGCTGGGGCGAGGACTTCAATCTGCCGAAATGGAGCTACGCCCAGTGCCTGCCCTACTTCAAGGCTGGCGAAACGAGCGACCGGGGCGCAAGCGACTGGCGCGGCGGATCGGGGCCGCTCAACACGACGCGAGGCAAACTTGACAGTCCCCTCTTCGACGTCTTTCTGGAAGCCGGCAGGCAGTCGGATCAGGGTTACTCCGATGACCTGAACGCCTACAAGCCGGAGGGCATTGCCCGCTTCGACAGCACCACGCGCAACGGCCGACGCTGCAGCGCAGCCGTGGCCCACCTCAGGCCCGCTCTTCAGCGGAGCAACTGCACGCTGCTGACCGGCGCCATGGTCCACAAGATGGTGATCGAGGGCAACCGCGCGTCGGGGGTCGAATTCATGCATCGCGGCGAGCGCCGGACGGTCGCGGCGGAACGCGAGGTGATCCTCTCGGGAGGCGCCATCAACTCGCCGCAGACGCTCATGCTGTCAGGCATCGGCCCGGCCGATCATCTGCGCCGGCACGGGATCGACGTGAAGCTGGATCTTCCGGGTGTGGGCCGCAACCTGCAAGATCATCCGACTGTCATCGTCAAGTACGCCTGCACAAGGCCGATGACGATCCACCGGGCGCTCAATCCGGTCAACCAGCTGATGACCGGCATGCAGTGGATCCTGACGCGGCGCGGGCCCGCGGCATCCAATTTCTGGGAGGCGGGCGGCCTGATCCGCAGCGGTCACGAGATGGACTACCCGGACGTCGAGTATCACTTCGGCCCGGCCGGCGTGAACTTTCGCGACGACGGCAGCATCGCGCTCGACCAGGCGTTCTCGCTGCATGTCGACCAGTCCCGTCCGACGAGTGTCGGGCACATCAATCTGCGGTCCGCCAACCCGGCAGACAAGCCGAAGCTTCACTTCAACTACCTGTCGACCGAGGACGACTGCCGGCGGTTCGTGCGGGGTGTTCGCAAGGCGAGGGAACTCATCGCGCAAGAGGCATTCGATTCCTATCGCGGCGAGGAGATTCGTCCCGGCCCGGATGCAACGACCGACAAGGACATTCTCGACTACATCAGGAGCCTGCTGGAAACCGACTATCACCCGTCATGCACCTGCCGCATGGGCAACGATGCCGACGCCGTGGTGGATCAGGAAATGCGGGTTCACGGCGTGGAGGGCCTGCGTGTCGTTGACGCCTCGGTCATGCCCAGGATCACCTGTGCGAACCTGAATGCGCCGACCCAGATGATCGCCGCCCGCGCCGCCGACTTCATCCGCGGCAAGGAACAGCTCGAGCCCTTCCATGCGAAATTCCACTTCACCGAGGAAGCGCCCGCCGAGCACTGAGGCTGCCATGCGGGCCGCCTGCGAAGACGACCGGCATCACACCTTTTCCCGTGGGTCCGAAGGCAGATCGCCATCGTCGTGAAGCTCGAAACGGATGACCGGCTGGAGTGTCCCGGTGCCGGGGTTTGAACCGGACACCGTCCAAAGTGGCGTCAATGGTGCGCGTTGACGGGTACCCGGCTAGCGAATCGAGACCGCCATCTCGACCAGCATGCGGCGCGCGAAGCCGACCAGGACGAGGGCGATCAGCGGTGAGAGGTCGATGCCGCCAAGATCGCCGAACAGGCGGCGCAGGACCTGCCGTATGGGAGCCAGGACCGGCTCGGTGACCTGCCACAGGAAGCGGCCGATCTGGCTGACGAACGGCTGGCGGGCGTTGATGACATTGAATGTCACCAGCCAGCTCAGGATGACGTGCAGGATGAGAATCCAGAAGTAGATGCTGAGAAGGGTATCAGCAAGCCAGAAGATGGACTGCATGGAACCTGCCTCCCCCTTGTCAACCGAAGCGGGCGAGGAAACTCGCCAGGCGCTTCATGCCCTTGCCGAACACCCGCGGCGTATAGAAGGAACCCGCCGCCCGCTTGCTGATTTCGCTCAAGGTCGGATAGGGCGCGATCATCCCCGCCACGGCGCCGACCTTCAACCCCGACCCCATCGCCAGGACCCAGGGCGCGATCAGTTCCCCGGCATGAGCGGCAACGATGGTCGCTCCCAGGATCCTGCCACGCGGTGTGGTCACGACCTTGATGAGTCCCCTGGTCCTGCGCTCGGCAATGGCGCGGTCATTCTCGGCACAGGGGAACCTGAGAACAGTGACAGTCCCGTGCCTCTTGCGTGCCGCGTCTTCGGTCAGACCGACATGGGCCAGTTCCGGATCCGTGTAGGTCACCCACGGGAAGGCGCCGAGATTCACCTTCGCCGGAAAGCGCAACAGGGCATTCCTGATGACGATTCCCGCATGATAGCTGGCCAGGTGGGTGAACTGGAACCCTCCGGCACAGTCGCCGATGGCAAAGACCCGCCGGTTGGTGGTGCGCAACCGGCGGTCCACCCGGATGCCGCTCCGGTCATGTGCGATGCCGGCCGCCTCAAGGCCGAGATCGGTGGTGTTGGGACGCCGCCCGGCCGCCACCAGGAGATGGGTTCCTTCAACGACGAGGGCCTCGCCGTTTCTGTCGCAGGAGACCGTGATCCTGCCGGCCTCTCCCGACACCTCCCGGACGGCGATGTGCTCGAAGATCTCGATGCCATCTTCCGTCATGCTCTCCTTCACGACAGCGGTGAGCTCGGGGTCGTCATGGGGCAGCAGGGGACCCATGTCGAGGACCGTCACGCGACTGCCCAGGCGACGATGGGCCTGGGCCATCTCGGAGCCGATCGGACCTCCGCCGATGACGATCAGGTGTTCTGGCAACTCCTGATTGTCGAACAGCGTCTCGTTGGTGAACAAGGGCACGGAATCGAGACCGGGAATGGGTGGAATCACCGCCCTTGATCCCGTGGCGATGACGAAACGGCGGGCGTGGATCGTTCGCCCTTCCACCTCCAGGGACCTGGGCGAGACAAACCGGGCGTGACCGGTGATGACGTCGACACCGAAACTCTGGTAGCGCTCCACGGAATCGTTGGGCTCGATGGTGGCAATGACGTCGTGCACGTGCCGGTTGACCGCCGCAAAATCGATCTCCGGCTCATGGGGCGTGATCCCGAAGCGCTGCGTATGGCGCATCGCGTGGGCGGCCTTGCCGGCTGCAAGCAGGGCCTTGGACGGCACGCAACCGAAATTGAGGCAGTCGCCGCCCATCCGCATGCCCTCGATGAGCACCGTTCTGCGGCCCATGTGGGAAGCGGCGTAGGCGGTGACGAGACCTCCCGAACCGGCCCCGATGACACAGACGTCGACGCTGTCGCCTGTCGCCGTCATTTGGAATCCTGTCGCCGGGCCCTCATTTTCCTGACCACCACGGGCACCAGGGCGATCACGGCCAGGCCGGCCAGGCCCACGACGATCTCCGTCGACACGGCGTTTTCCAGGGAGAATTCGGCCCCGGACTCGAACACCTCGCCCAGTCCGTCACCGATCACGTTGTAGACCGCGGTGCCGGGAATGATGCCGACGAAGGTTGTCAGCATGTACATGCCGGTTTTCACGCCGAGAAAGGCCGGCAGGAGATTGACCACCCAGAACGGAAAGACGGGCAGCAGTCTCAAGAAGAGAAGGTAGTTGAACTCGCCGTCGCGGAACCCCTCCTCCATGCGGCCGGCAAACGGCTTGACGCGCTCCCACAGGGCCTCGCCGATGGACGTGCGGGCCACGAGAAACACCGCCGTCGCGCCCGCCGTCGCCGCGACGACCGTCAGGACGGTCCCGAGGAGCCAGCCGAAGAGAAAGCCGCCGAGCAGGGTGACAAGGGAGGCGGCGGGGAACGAGATGCCTGTCAGGAAGGCATACGCCAGGACATAAACCACCACCGCCAGCGCCAGGTTGTCCTCCACGAATGCACTCAGTTCGGCGTGATGCGCCTGCAGGGTCTCGAAACTGATCTGCCTGTGAAGCCCGCTGGCGAAGAAGGCAATCAGCAGTACAGCCACCACAAGAACCGGGATCAGTCGCCTGAGCCGCCGCAGGTTCGTTGATTGCTGAACCATCACACGCCACCTCGCTCCAGCCACCGACATGACACACTAGCGGCATGACAGGTGAGAGGAAATGTCATCATTGGGCGATTATATCCTTGACTGAACGGCGAAGTTACAGGATGAAGCGCGTGTGGTTTGGGGTCGCCTGCCCCGCCCCACCAAACGGCCAATGGAGGGCCGACCGCGCATGGCGGACGATACCGAATACCGACAGATTGTCTATCGCCTGCTTCCCGGATCCCGGGAGAAGGCGTGCAGGCTGGTTGCGCTTGCGGGCGCCTGCCGCTTCGTCTGGAACGCCATGCTCGACCAGCAGGAGCAGCGTGTTGCAGCGGCGAGACTGGCGGGGGCGGAACGGCTGCCTGGCGTTTCGTTCTTCACGCTCGGCAAGGCCTTCATCCAGCTTCGGCGTATCACGCCGTGGTTGCAGGAGATGCCGTGTGCGCCTGTGCGCTACGCGCTCAGATACCAGGCGGATGCATGGCAGCGCTATTTCAGGGAAGAGGGTGGCCGCCCGAAGTTCAAGCGGCGCGGAAGGGACAGCGTGACGCTCCCGCAAGACATCCGCATCCGTGACGGCAAGCTCCACGTCCCGAAGATCGGGCCGATGACGCTGCGCCGTCGAGGAGGGAATACCTATCCAGAGGGCGAGCCGGTCAGGGTCGTTATCAAGCAGGTCAACGGCAAGTGGTATGCGACCGTCTGCTACAGGGTGGCGGCTGTCGAGCGGCCCAACGATGGCACGGTGACCGGCATCGACATGAATGTGGGGCAGGTGGCCACCAGCGACGGCGAGATCATCCATGCGCCGCACGTGGGCCGCCTTGAAGCGCGATGCAAGCGGTTGCAACGCAGGATGTCGCGCCAGAAGAAGGGCAGCAGGCGGCGTGAGCGCACGCGCCTCCGCCATGCCCGGACGCTGCGCAGGATCGCCATGAAGCGGCGCAACTGGCAGCACCACGTCTCGCGGAAGCTGGCGGGCGGAACGGTCGTTGTGGAGGACTTGAAGACCGCCAGCATGACGCGCACCGCGAAGGGAACCGTCGAGGAACCGGGAACCGGCGTGCGTCAGAAGGCCGGCCTCAACCGCGCCATCCTCGCCACCGGCTGGAGCGACCTGCGGACGATGCTCGGCTACAAGGCTCCGCGCCTCATCGCGGTGAATGCGGCGCATACCAGCCAGACGTGCGCGGAGTGCGGCACGGCAGACGCCGCCTCGCGTCCGTCGCAGGCGACATTCCAATGCGTGGCATGTGGCCATGCGGACAACGCGGACCTGAACGCGGCCCGCAACATCAGGCGTCGGGGACTGACGCATCTGCACGGGGAGGGAGCGTTGCCGTCAGGCACTCCGATGATCCGTGAAACGGATCGGAGACTGGCGGCGTGAGCCGTTCAGTCAACGATATAATCCCCCATCATTGACTTCGATCGACCCCTCACCTATACAGCATCGCCGCTCGCACCCCGTCCGGTGCGCGGCCGATGCCTGGAGTCCTGACGGTGAAACGCACATTCCAGCCCAGCCGTATCGTTCGGAAACGACGTCATGGCTTTCGTGCACGCATGAAGTCCGTTGGCGGACGTGCCGTGCTCGCGCGCCGGCGTGCGAAAGGCCGCAAGCGCCTGTCAGCCTGATTTCATGCCTGTCGATGTCGTGCGCCTCAGACGGAGAAGCGACTATCTTCGCGTGGCGGCAACGCGACTGAAGGCGGTCACTCCGGGAATCATCGTCCAGGCAGCGCCCCGGGAAGACGATGCAATCGGTGTCGGATTTACGGCGAGCCGCAGGGTCGGCAATGCCGTCCTGCGCAACCGGGCGCGGCGCCGGCTGAAAGCCCTCGCCCCGCCGGTTCTCGCCCGGTCCGGCTGCACGGCGACCGACTATGTCCTGATCGCCCGCCGCGAAACCGTCGATCGTCCCTTTGCCAGTCTCGTTGGCGATCTCGAAAAGGCGCTCACGCGCCTTGGGGACACCGTGCCACGGTCATGAGAAGCGCCGCCTCATCCGTGCTTCAGGCCTTCATCCTGATCTACCGGTATGGCATATCGCCCTGGACACCGGCGTCATGCCGCTATCTGCCGACCTGTTCCGCCTATGCCAGTGAAGCGGTCCGCCGGCACGGTCCACTGAGAGGCACCTGGCTGGCGCTCCGTCGTATCGCGCGGTGCCACCCCCTTGCCGGAAGCGGCTACGATCCGGTTCCCGAGAGAGCGAACGAGCGATGATGCCCCAGGAACAGAGGAACGTGTGGCTGGCCACGGCGATCATCCTCCTGATGTTCATTGCCTGGCAGTTCTTCTACGAACTTCCGAGAATCCAGCGGGAACAGGAGGCCCTCGAACGCCAGCAGGAACTTGCCGCCACGGACGACGATTCCACCCTGCCCCAGGTCTCCACGTCCTCGGTCGGCGTGGAAGAACCCGTTGTCCGGGAGCTCTCCCGGGCCGAGGCTCTGGCGGAGTCGCCCCGCATTGCCATCCGGACACCGAGTCTGAGTGGCTCCATCGCCCTTGTTGGCGGGCGCATCGACGATCTGACACTCCTCGACTATCGCATGGAGGTCGGACCGGACTCGCCGGACGTCATCCTGCTGTCGCCGGTAGGAGGTCCGTCCTCCTACTTCACCGAGTTCGGCTGGCTCGACGGGGGTTCCGGCGCGACCCTGCCGGATTCGACCTCGAGATGGCAGGCAGGCGATGTCGCGCTGACGCCCGAGACACCCGTCACGCTCTCCTGGAACAATGGTGAGGGCCTTCTTTTCGAGCGGACCTTCGCGATCGACGAGCACTCCATGTTCACCGTGACCCAGAGTGTCACCAACCAGGGCGGGAACACGGTCTCGCTTCTTCCCTACGGCCGGATCAAGCGGTACGGGACGCCGCCGACGCTGGGATTCTACATCCTGCACGAGGGGCTGATCGGAGTCCTCAACGAGACCCTCGAGGAGATCGATTACGACGATCTGTCGGATCCTGACGACCCGGAGGAAATCTCGTTCGACAGCCCGAACGGATGGCTCGGCATCACCGACAAGTACTGGCTCGTGGCGCTGATACCCGACCAGAGCGATCCGTTCCGCGGCCGCTTCCTCCATCATCTCCAGGGAGGAACGACGGACACCTACCAGGCGGACTTCTACCGCAGCGCACTCAGCGTGGCTCCGGGCGCGACGGTTACAGCCGAGGATCGCCTGTTCGCAGGCGCCAAGGTCGTGACCGAGCTCGACGACTATGCCGAAGCCTTCAACATCCCGCTCTTCGACCGGGCGGTGGACTTCGGCTGGTTCTACTTCCTCACGAAGCCCATCTTCTTCGTCCTGCTGTGGCTCAAGAATGCGATCGGGAACTTCGGTCTCGCCATCCTGGCGCTCACCGTCATCATCAAGATCATCTTCTTCCCCCTGGCCAACAAGTCCTACCGGTCGATGAGCAAGATGCGCAAGCTGGCGCCGAAAATGAAGGAGTTGCGCGAGCGTTTCGGCGACGACAAGCAGAAGATGCAGCAGGAACTGATGGCCCTCTACCGCCAGGAGAAGGTCAACCCGGCCTCGGGCTGCCTGCCGATCCTGGTGCAGATTCCGGTCTTCTTTGCTCTCTACAAGGTGCTGTTCGTCACCATCGAGATGCGCCACGCACCGTTCTACGGCTGGATCGAGGATCTCTCCGAACCCGATCCGACGGTGATCTGGAATGTCTTCGGACTGCTTCCCTTCGATCCCGGCGTCTTCCTGCCACCCTTCCTGATGATCGGCGCCTGGCCGCTGCTGATGTCCTCGACCATGTGGCTGCAGCAGAGGATCAGTCCGCAGCCGCCGGACCCCACCCAGGCAAAGATCTTCATGTTCCTGCCGCTCATCTTCCTGTTCATCTTCGCCACCTTCCCGGCGGGACTGGTGATCTACTGGACGTGGAACAATCTGCTCTCCATCGCCCAGCAATGGTTCATCATGAAGCGGGAGGGCGTCGACTAGGCCCCGTTGCCGTCATCTGGAGAAGCGATGTCGGAGAATTTCGTCTACATGAGCGCGGCCGACCTGGTCTCGGGCTACCGTGGCAAGCGCTTCACTCCCATGGACGTTCTCGACGCCACGCTCGGCCGCATCGAGGCGCTCGAGCCCCGTCTCAATGCCTGGCAGCTGGTGGACACCCGGGCCGCCAGGCGCGACGCCCGGGCTTCGGCCAGGCGATGGGCGGCGGGAGAGCCCGCAGGTCACCTCGACGGCGTTCCGGTTGCCATCAAGGACGTCACCGAGACCCGGGGCTGGCCGACACTCAACGGCTCGCTCGCCATTTCTCCCGAAGGACCGTGGCCCGACGATGCGATCGTGGTGGAACGCCTGCGGGCTCACGGGGCCGTCATCATTGGCAAGACCACGACACCCGAGTTCGCCTGGAAGGGAACCACCGACAGCAGGCTTCACGGGATCACCCGCAATCCGTGGAATCCGGACTGGACCCCCTGCGGCTCGAGCGGCGGTTCGGCTGCCGCCGTCGCTTCCGGCATGGTTGCCATCGCCACGGGCACTGATTCCGGAGGCTCCATCCGCGCGCCGGCAAGTTTCTGCGGTGTCGTCGGGTTCAAGCCGAGTTTCGGCAGGGTGCCCGTGTGGCCGGCGAGCCCGATGATGTCTCTCGAGCACATCGGCCCGATCACCCGCACGGTGCGCGACGCGGCCCTGGCGCTGACGGTGATGGCGGGTCACGACCCGCGCGACGGCTATGCGCTGACCGGCCCGGCGCCTGACGTGCTCACCGGACTCGAACGCGGTGTCAGGGACACGCGCATCGCATGGTCAGCGGATCTCGGCTTTGCCACCGTCGATCCCGTGGTCCGGCGCATTGCCGCCCGCGCCACCCGCGAGGTGTTCACCGCGCTCGGAGCCAGGGTCACCCGAATCAGGGCCGACATCGGCGATCCGTCACGGATGGCCGACGTTCTTTCCGATTCCCTTGCCGCCGCCGTGGCAAGGAGCCTCGCCCCCCGGCGACCGGACGAGCCTGTGCTCCTGGCCGCAGCGGACCGCGGCAACCGCCTGAGCGCCCTTGATCTCCTTGAAGCCGAGGCCGGTCGCCGCGATCTCACCTGCCGTCTCGAGGCGCTCATGAGCCGGTACGAACTTCTCGTTCTCCCCACCCTGGGAACGACACCCTTTGCCGCCGAACGCTCGGAGCCCGAGGGGTGGGAGCGGTCGCAACGTCAGAGCGGGGCGGGATGGATGGCGACCACGTTTCCCTTCGACCTCACCGGACAGCCCGCCATCTCCCTTCCCTGCGGCTTCACGAAGGAGGGCGCCCCAGTGGGCCTGCAGATCGTCGGTCCCCGAGGCGGGGATGCCCTGGTGCTTCGCGCCGCGAGAGCTTTCGAAGAGGCCAGTCCCGTCACGGGCAGGCGACCGCCCGCAGGATAGTCCGGCTCAGTCTCGGTTACCGACCCAAGGGACGCCTCATCGGCCACTTCCGGAATGGCCGGACTACATTCCTTCGATCACGCCGCAGGCAATGCGCCCGCCGGAGCCGCCGATGGGCTGAGACATGTGGTCATCCGGACTGGCGTGGATGATGACAGCCGAACCGTCCCCGTCGAGCAGTGCGGCGAGGTCGCCGCCTTTCAGCGACACGCGTGTGGTGAAGAACTCGGCCCGTGCGGAGCCGTCCGCCGCCGCATAGAGATTGGGCAAGTCGCCCCGGTCGCCGCCCTCGGGATTGAGCAGGCCGTGCGGGACGCCTTCAGGGTTGATGTGGCCTCCGGACGCCTTGAAATCGGGGGAACAGGCCCCGATGGCATGAAGATGGATTCCGTGACCTCCAGGCGGCAATCCCGTGACGCCAACCGACACCAGCACGCCGGTGGGCCCCTGCAGGAACGTCACGCTGCCGATCTCCACTCCGTCTGTATTGACGATCCGGGCGGAGGCCATGTCGGCCGCCGAAGCGCCGGAGGCCATGACCAGAAGGACGAGGGCGCCGATGGCGCGGTGAAGCAGTCGTGTGTTCATGACCCCAATTCCCCTAAGGTGACTGTTTCATCCGGTTATGCCCCGTCCAAAACCGTCCGGCAAGGACCGTTCGGAGAACGGTCGGGACGGCCGCCACCGCTTGCACCCGGCGTTCCCGGGGTGTTGCAGAGAATGACCAGTCGATCACGGACGGTCCGGGATCCTCACCCGGAAACCAGGCAGTCACGGAACGATGCGGCCATGTGATGCAGAAGGGTGAAGTACATGTCGGGGCCTTCCTCGATGTCCGCTCCGATGGAATCGACTGTTCCGGCTCGCACGTCCGTACCCTCGATCAGGGTATCGACGAAGCGCTGGTTGATTCCGGGCTCACTCAAGATGCAGACAACACCAAGATCACTGATCTTGTCACGCAGCTCGCGGACCCTCTTGACCCCTGGCGACGTGCCGGCGTGGACCACAGCAGAGCCCGTGGCGGTGAGGCCGAACTGGTCCTCGAAGTACCGGTATCCATCATGGAACACGATGAACGGAATGCCGCGCGCGGGCTCCAGGTCGACCGCAATGTCAGCTGTCGCGCCGTCGAGGCGCTCGAGGAGTGACACGAGGTTGGTGAAGTAGGCCGCGGCATTGGCGGGATCGGTTTCCGCCAGCACAGCCGCCATTTCGCGGGCCATCGCCTGGGCGTTCACCGGGTCAAGCCAGACATGCAGATCGATCACACCGTCGGCGTGACCGGCATGGTCTTCCATGTGGGCGTGATCGTCATGATCCGCGTGTTCCTCCTCGTCGGCGTGATCATCCTCGTGACCCGCGGCTTTTTCCTCGTCGGCATGGTCATCGTCATGATCATCTTCATGGGCCTGGTCGTCGTGACTCGCGTGCTCCTCCTCTTCAGCATGGTCGTCATCGCGACCGGAATGCTGATGGTGCGTATCTTCCTCGAAAGCACCTCCCGAGCGGAGGGTCTTGAGGAGTAGACCCGAAGCTTCCGCCAGCCGAACCACACGCGCCTTGCCGGCGAGCGCCTCGATCGGTTCGACGAGTGGTGTTTCGAGGCCGTCGCTGATGAGAAAGATGACATCCGCCTCCTGGAGTGCCGCAGCGACCGACGGGCGCATCGTAAAGGCGTGTGGCGAGGACCCGCGTATGACCAGAAAGGGGGCACCGACACCAGCCATGATGGCGCTCGCGAGAGAATGCACCGGCTTGATGGAGGTGACGACACGAAGCCCGGATTCGGCGGATACCGGACTGTTGAACAACAGAAACGTGGTAGCGAGCAACAGGGCAAGACGCCTGGAAGTCATCATACATCTCCTCGGTTCCGCACGGTTCATGGCACCGTATCAGATACGTCAATACCCCCGGCGTCCGGTTGTCGGCCCATTCTACTTGCGCAGGCCGTAGCCATGTGCCTTGAATTGGCGGTCATGTTCCGACCTCCGCCAGCCGGCAAATCCGGGTACCTTGTCGAAGCCGTTGATCTGGGCGTCAAACGCGCTGATCGATGGATCTTCCGGCACGTCAACATGACGGTCGCGCGCGGCGAGCTTGTCTTCGTCATCGGCGCCAACGGCGCCGGCAAGACAACCTGCGTGAAGGCCCTCCTCGGTCTGGTCTCCATCGACGAGGGCACCATAAATCGTGCCGCGGGACTGGAAGTCGGCTATGTCCCGCAACGGTTGGTGGTGGACCCGACACTGCCGCTGACCCTGCGTCGCATGATGACGCTCACCGGTCGGTTTGCGGCAGGCGACATCGACGCGGCACTGGCAGCGGTCGGCCTGGAACGGCTCGGCAATCCTCCGGTGGCCACTCTGTCGGGCGGAGAATTCCAGCGCATGCTGCTGGCGCGTTCCCTGATTCACCAACCGGACCTTCTGGTCCTCGACGAACCAGGCCAGGGCGTCGACGTTGCAGGAGCGGATGTCTTCGATGATCTGATCGATACCATCCGCAGCGAGTACGGGTGCGGTGTTGTCATGATCTCCCACGACCTTCGGCAGACCATGGGATCCGGGGACGACGTGATCGTCCTGGTGCCTCATGAACACGAGACCTCCACCAGCGACGGCGTCGGAGAAGGATGAATTATGCTGGATGACTTCTTCGTACGCGCTCTCGTTGCCGGTATGGGACTGGCACTCGTCACCGGCCCCATGGGGTGTTTCATCGTGTGGCGCCGCCTCGCCTACTTTGGCGAAACCATCGCCCATTCGGCACTGCTCGGTGTGGCTCTCGCCATCCTCATGGACGCCCACCTGGCGCTCGGCGTCTTCGCCATGGCCTCGCTGGTCGTCATGATCATGTTCTACCTTGAACGGCTTGACAGGATGCCGGTGGACACGCTGCTTGGAATACTCGCCCACAGCGGTCTTGCTCTCGGCCTTGTTGTTCTCTCCTTTCTTCCACCCATGCAGCTTGACCTTCATGGCCTTCTGTTCGGTGACATTCTCGCCGTCTCGCGTGATGACATCGCGCTGATCTGGATCGGAGGTGCCGTAGCGCTGGGCCTCCTGTGGTGGTTCTGGCGACCGCTGCTGGCAGCGACAGTGAATGCCGACCTAGCGACAGTCGCCGGGTTGCGTCCTGAAAGGGCGCGTCTGGTGTTCGGCATGCTGCTGGCGGCAGTGATTGCCGCCGCCATCGAGATCGTCGGTGTCCTGTTGATCGTCGCCCTTCTGATCATCCCCGCCGCCACGGCCCGGCGCCTGTCCCCGACTCCCGAGATCATGGCAGGGCTGGCAGCGGTCTCCGGCATTGCCGCTGTGATCGCAGGGCTCTATTCGTCGGCACAGCTTGATACCCCGACGGGACCCTCAATTGTCGTTGCCGCCCTCGCCTTGTTCGTCCTCACCCGCATCGGCATTCCGGGACGCCGTCGCGACCCCTGAACGGACGGGGTGGGGTCAGCACCTCGGCCTGCCGGAGATAGATGGGTCAATCGCTGAACAGAGGCGTCTTGCCGCTGTCTCCGGAACAGCAGCGTGGGATGCATTCCCGCCACCGACGATCTGCCGGTGATGCATTCCCGTCAGGTTCTCGAGCGTGCGGTTGAATGGAGTCGATGTCACGGCATGGGTGGAGAGGTCCATAGCGGTAGACGCCAGGGACGGCGGGGAATAGTGTGCGGGCCGGCACCGGGGCTGTTGGCGCTGGCGCGGCCGGGAATGACGTCGCATGAACCTTGATCCGAGCGCGGAACAGATGGCCATGTTCGACATGGCTCGGGCCTTCGCACGTGACCGTCTCGCACCCGTGGCCCGGGATCTCGAGGAGGCCGGGACCATACCGCGGTCCCTGCTTCGCGAGGCCGGAGAGCTCGGCCTGGGAGGACTTTTTGTCGCCGGGGAGCTCGGAGGCGCAGGCCTTTCCCGGCTCGACGGCACCTTCGTGTTCGAGGCCCTGGCCGCCGGGTGTCCCTCGGTCGCGGCCTACGTCTCCATCCACAACATGTGCGCGGCCATGATCGACCAGTACGGTTCGCCGGCCCAGCGCGCGCGCTGGCTCCCCGGACTCGTGACCCTTGACCTCGTCGCCGCCTATTGCCTGACCGAACCCGGCAGCGGGTCCGATGCCGCAGCACTTCTTACGAGCGCCCGCGACGACGGCGATTCTCTGGTGCTCAACGGCACCAAGAGCTTCATCTCCGGCGCCGGACTGGCCGATCTCTATCTCGTCATGGCGCGCACCGGCGACGCGAGCCCGCGAGGGATCTCGTGCATCGTCGTCGAGGCCGGCACCCCCGGCCTCGAATTCGGTGCGCCGGAAGAGAAGATGGGATGGCGGGCACAGCCCACGGCCGACGTGATCATGGACGAGTGCCGCGTCGCGGCCGGCAACCTACTTGGCGAGGCAGGCGCCGGTTTCCGCCAGGCGATGGCAGGTCTCGACGGCGGCCGTCTCAACATCGCCGCCGTCTCCCTTGGCGCGGCCCAGGAAGCCCTTGACCGCAGCATCGCCTACATGAGCGGGCGCCGCGCCTTCGGCGTCACCCTCGACCGGTTTCAGGCCCTGCAGTTCCGGCTGGCCGACATGGCGACGGAACTCGAGGCGTCACGCAGCCTGTTGCGTCAGGCCGCGTGGAAGCTCGATCACGGCGCCGGCGATGCCACGGTGCAGTGCGCCATGGCCAAGCGATTCGTCACCGACACCGCGTTCCGCGTGGCCAACGACGCCCTGCAACTCCACGGAGGCTACGGCTATCTCTCGGATTACGGCATCGAGAAGATCGTGCGCGACCTCAGGGTGCACCAGATACTCGAGGGGACCAACGAGATCATGCGCCTCATCATCGGCCGCGCGCTGACCGGCCGGGATACGTGACGGAGGATCTCCAGGCATGGTGCGAGGGAGGCCTTGGCCGCGTCGTGCTGGACCGGCCCGGGTCTCTCAATGCCCTCACCCACTCCATGGTGAGGGAGCTCCTCGAGGTGCTCGGCGCATGGAGAGAAGCCGACGACGTCACCGGTGTCGTCATCGAGGGACGCGGTGACAGGGCCTTCTCGGCGGGCGGCGACATTCTCGGCCTGTGGCAACACGGCAAGGGTGGGGATCACGCCTTCGGACGCGCCTTCTGGCGCGACGAATACCGGCTCGACCGAATGATTGCACGCTATCCCAAGGCCTTCGTCGCGCTCATGGACGGCATCGTGATGGGGGGTGGCGTGGGCGTGTCGGCCCACGGATCGCATCGCATCGTCACCGAACGAACCGTGGTGGCCATGCCGGAGGTGTCCATCGGATTCCTCCCCGACGTCGGCGGCACCTGGATCCTGTCCCGCGCGCCCGGGAGGCTGGGCGAGTATCTCGCCATGACGGCCACGCGCATGGGTCCGGCGGACGCCATCGCTGCCGGCTTTGCCGACCGCTTCATGCCGTCCGATCGCCTCCCGGAGCTGGCAAGAGGCCTGGTGACCCGGGGAACCGGCGCCATCGACGGCTTCGCCGGTGCCCCGCCCGCCGGCGTCCTCGCCCCGCGCCTCGACGAGATCGACGAAGCGTTCTCCGGGGCCGACGGCCCGGCCATTGTCGCCCGGCTGGAGAGGTCTTCCTCGCCATGGGCGCTGGAGGCTCTCGGCGCCATCCGGCGTCACTCGCCGCTGTCGGTCGCCTGTGCGCTCGAGGCCGTTCGCCGGGCGCGCCGCCTTGCAGATCTCGAAAGTTGCCTTGCCATGGAGTTCCGCTTCGCCTGGCGGGCGACACAGAAGACGGACTTCCTGGAGGGCATCCGCGCTGCGATCATCGACAGGGATCGCCGCCCGCGCTGGCGGCATGCCCGTCTCGAGGATGTCACACCCGCCGAGGTCGCGGCCCTTTTCGCGCACCTTGGCGACGAGGAACTCGACCTGGAAGGAGATGGAGAATGATGACGTCAGTCGGATTCATCGGCCTTGGCAACATGGGGGCGCCCATGGCGGGCAATATGGTGGCAGCGGGCCTCGATGTCACCGGCCACGACGTGTCGAAGAGAGCCCGCGCGGCAGCGCGTGCGAAGGGTCTCGCCATCGCCGACAGCGCGACCGCCGCGGCCGCAGACCACGATGTCGTGATCACCATGCTTCCGGACGGCGGCGCCCTCCTCGAGGTCTACCGCACGATCGTGCCGGACGTGCGTGCGAACACGATCCTGATGGACTGTTCGACGGTCGACATCGCGTCGGCACGGCGGGCTCATGACATGGCGGCGGAGCGGAACCTGCCGTCGGTCGATGCACCGGTCTCCGGGGGCATTGCCGGCGCCGAGGCGGGAACGCTGACCTTCATGGTCGGCGGCGAGGTGTCCGTCTGCGAGGCCGTTCGTCCACTTCTCGACATCATGGGCCGGACGATCGTGCGGTGCGGCGGTCCGGGATGCGGCCAGGCCGTCAAGATCTGCAACAACATGATCCTCGGAGTCTCGATGATCGGCGTATGCGAGGCACTCGTCCTCGCGCGCAAACTCGAACTCGACCCCGAGCGGGTGTTCGACGTCGTCTCGACTTCATCGGGATCGTGCTGGTCGATGAACGACTACTGTCCCCTTCCGGGCGTCGGACCCGAAAGTCCGGCCGATCACGACTATGCGCCGGGATTCGCAGCCGCCCTCATGTCCAAGGATCTGGGGTTGAGCCAGCAGGCGGCCGCTTCGGTGGATGTCGCCACCCCGATGGGAGCGATGGCAGCCTCCGTCTATGAGGCCATGGTGGCGTCGGGCAGCGGCCATCTCGACTTTTCGGCCGTCATCCGGCATGTCCGGTCGCTGATGAGGGAGTAATCCAGCATGTCGGACAACATCATCGTCGAACGCGACCGGAAGGTCCTGCTGGTCCGCCTCAACCGGCCTCAGGCGCTCAATGCCCTCAACACCGGCCTCGCCAGGGACCTCGTCGCCGTCCTCCGAGAGGCCGATCACGACCCCGGCATCGGCGCCATGGTCATCACCGGCTCCGAAAAGGCCTTTGCTGCCGGCGCCGACATCCGGGAGATGGCCGAAAAGGACTTCGCATCCGTTTTCGGCGAGGATCTCTTCGCCGAGTGGGACCGCCTCGCAACCCTCAGGACACCCACCATCGCCGCTGTCGCCGGCTATGCCCTGGGCGGCGGATGCGAACTCGCGATGATGTGCGACATCATCATCGCCGCCGACAGCGCACGGTTCGGCCAACCGGAAATCAGGCTCGGCGTCATTCCGGGCATGGGCGGCACGCAGCGCCTTGCCCGTGCGATCGGCAAGGCGAAGGCCGTCGATCTCATCCTGACCGGGCGCATGATGGATGCCGAGGAAGCCGAACGTTCCGGCCTGGTGGCGCGTGTCGTCCCCGCCGACCGGTTGATCGACGAGGCTCTCGAGGTGGCCCACGCCATCGCCGGACATGGCCGCATCGCCACGCGCATGGCCAAGCAGGCGATCAACCGCGCCTTCGAGACCTCGCTCGCCGAGGGTCTCGCATTCGAGAAGCGCGCCTTCCAGTCCCTCTTTGCCACCGACGATCAGACCGAAGGCATGGCCGCCTTCATCGAGAAGCGCCAGCCGGACTTCACGGACTCGTGAGAGGCGTTCAGTCCCTCAGGAGTTCGTTGATGGACGTCTTGGCGCGCGTCCTTTCATCGACTTCTTTGATGATGACGGCACAGTAGAGCGAGGGGCCGCCCGGGACCTTCGGCGGCAGGGAACCCGGCACCACCACCGAACCGGCGGGCACGCGCCCGGTGACGACATCCCCCGTTTCGCGATGAACGATCCGCGTGGAGGCGCCAATGAAGACTCCCATGGAGAGCACCGAACCCTTCTCGACGATGACTCCTTCGACAACCTCGCTGCGGGCGCCGATAAAACAATCGTCCTCGATGATCACGGGTGCTGCCTGCAGGGGCTCGAGAACGCCACCAAGACCCGCACCCCCGGAAATGTGACAGTTGCGGCCCACCTGGGCGCAACTCCCCACGGTGGCCCAGGTGTCCACCATCGTTCCCTCACCGACCCAGGCGCCGATGTTGACGAAACTCGGCATCAGCACGACGCCGGGAGCGACATAGGCGCCATGACGGACGATGGCGTGCGGCACCGCACGAAATCCGGCCGCTGCGAACCGGGCCTCATCCCACCCCTCGAACTTGTTCTCCACCTTGTCATACCAGTTGGCACGGACACCCGGGGCGCCCGGAATGGTCCGGGTCTCGGTCAGCCTCAAGGAGAGCAGAACCGCCTTCTTCAGCCACTCATTGATGATCCAGCCGTCAGCGCCCGGCTCGGCAATCCGGCATTCGCCTGAATCCAGCAGTTCAACGGCCTGGAGGACGGCATCCCGGACCGGGCCCGAGGTGCCGGTGTTGATCGTGGTCCTGGCCTCCCAGGCCTCGTCGATCGTGGTCTGAAGATCGTGCGTCATCGGGGGTTGCCTTCCCGTCTGGTGGAGACTGATGCGCCGCCGGACCGGATGAGTGCGGCAAGCCAGCCGGTGAGATCCGGCGTGTGATGGTCGATGTGATCGCCGGTCGCGTCTCCCTCATCCCCGACCAGGACCGTCGTCATGCCGAGATCCTTGGCCGGCTTGAGATTGCGGGCGATGTCCTCGAAGTAGATTGCCCGGCCGGGATCAATGTCGTGATGCCGGATGAGCGCCTGGTAGACGACGGGATCGGGCTTCGGGATGTAGTCCGAGGCGACGATGTCGAACACGGCCTCGAAACACCCGGCGACGCCTAGGCGTTCCATGGCGCGCTGGGCATGCGGCCGGTCGCCGTTGGTGAAGATCAGCTTGCGCCCGGGCAGTTCGGCGAGGGCGCGGGCGAGGTCGGGGTTCTCCGGTATGGGCGACCAGTCGATGTCGTGCACGAAGGCGAGAAACTCCTCGGGATCGCAGTCATGGAACTTCATCAGGCCATTCAGCGTGGTGCCGTGCTCGATGAAGTACTGCTTCTGCAGCGCCCGTGCCTGGTCTTGTCCGAGCCCGAGGAACTCCGCGATATAGACGGTCATGCGGTCGCTGACTTGGTCAAAGAAACCGAACCGGCCGGAATAAAGCGTGTTGTCCAGATCGAAGATCCAGGTGTCCACGGTCCTGAGAATGCGTTCCGCGGCGGTCACGTGTTGATCTTCGTGCCGGTGCCGTTCTCCGTGAACAGCTCGAGCAGCAGGACATGGGGAATGCGGCCGTCAAGGATGTAGGCCGCGTCGACGTCGTTCTCCAGGGCCTTAAGGCAGGTCTCGAGCTTCGGAATCATGCCGCCTGTGATCGCTCCGGTGTCGAACAGTCCCTTCGCCTCCTGGCGCGACATCTCCGAGATGAGCGTGCCATCGCTGTCGAACACGCCTGGAACATCGGTAAGCAACAGCAGCTTCGGCGCCTTCAGCACCTCGGCGATGGCGCCGGCCGCCGTGTCGGCGTTGATGTTGTAGGTGTCTCCGTTCTCGGCAATCCCCACCGGCGCGATGACGGGTATGGCCTGGGTCGACGCCAACAACGTCAGGATGTCGGCGTTGACCTTCTCGGGCTCGCCGACGAACCCGAGGTCGACGATCCCTTCAATGTTCGAATCGGGATCGCGGGTCTGCCGTTCGACCTTGCGGGCCTGCAGAAGACGCCCGTCCTTTCCCGATATGCCGATCGCAAGACCGCCCTCCGCATTGATCGACGAGACGATCTTCTTGTTGATGGAGCCGGCCAGAACCATCTCCACCACGTCCATGGACCGCTTGTCCGTGACCCGCAGTCCGTCGACGAACGTCGACTCGATCGCCAGGTCGCCGAGCATGGAGCCGATCTGCGGGCCTCCACCGTGAACGATGATCGGGTGGATTCCCACCTGCTTGATGAGGACGACATCGCGGGCGAAGTCCCGCGCCAGCTTGTCGTTCCCCATGGCATGTCCGCCATACTTGATGACGAAGGTGCACCCGGAAAACTGGCGCAGATAGGGGAGCGCTTCCGCCAGGGTTTCGGCGGTCCTCAGCCAGTGCTTGGTGACGGCGATGTTCTTTTCGGCAGTGCCGCGCCTGATCATGGAGGGCCGCCTTCAATCATTCGAATCCGGCAAGGAAGCGCCCGAGAATAGTCCGGTTGTTCCGGCGGGTGCAAACCGGTCGCCTCGCCCGGTGTCCGGCCTAGGTCTCGGAGTGCAGGATCTGGCTCAGGAAGAGCTTGGTGCGGTCGCTCTTCGGATTCCTGAAGAACTCAGTCGGTGGCGCCTGCTCGACGATCTGTCCGTCGTCCATGAAGATGATCCGGTTGGCGACCTGGCGGGCGAACCCCATCTCGTGGCTGACAACCAGCATGGTCATGCCGCTTTCCGCGAGATCCACCATGACCTCGAGAACCTCCTTGATCATCTCCGGATCGAGCGCCGAGGTCGGCTCGTCAAACAGCATGACGCGCGGCTCCATGCACAGCGAACGGGCGATGGCCACGCGCTGCTGCTGGCCACCGGAGAGCTGGCCCGGATACTTGGATGCCTGTTCGGGAATCTTCACCCTGTCGAGGTAGCGCATGGCGGTTTCCTCGGCCTCGGCCCTGGGCAGGCGCCGCACCCAGATCGGCGCCAGGGTGCAGTTCTCCAGCACGGTGAGGTGCGGGAACAGATTGAAGTGCTGGAACACCATGCCCACTTCACGGCGCACCTGGTCCATCTTCTTGATGTTGTCGGTCAGTTCGATGCCGTCGACCTCGACCCTTCCGCGCTGGTGCTTCTCGAGCCGGTTGATGCAGCGGATCATGGTCGACTTGCCAGATCCCGAGGGGCCGCAGATCACGATTCGCTCGCCGCGGTAGACGGTGAGGTTGATGTCCTTCAAGACGTGGAAGTCGCCGAACCACTTGTTCAGGGACGTGATGTCGATCACCACCTCGTCGCTGACCGTGCCGGCGATGGGTTCCTGGGAACTTGGGACGTCCTGATTAGTCATGGCATTCGTCCTAGTGGCCGGTGTGCAGCCTGCGCTCGAGCCATGCCGAATAGCGCGACATGCCGAAGCAGCACAGGAAGAAGAAGACGGCAACGAAGATGTAGACCTCCGTCGACAGGCCCTGCCACGTGGTGTCGGAGAGCGTCGCCTTGCCGATGCCGAGGGGATCGAGGAGGCCGATGATGATGACCAGGGTCGTGTCCTTGTAGAGCGCGATGAAGGAGTTGACGATTCCGGGGATCGAGATCTTCAGCGCCTGGGGCAGGATGACGAGTCTCATGGTCTTCCAGTAGGGAAGGCCCAGGGACTTCGCGGCCTCGTACTGCCCCGAGGGCATGGCCTGGAGTCCGCCGCGGATGACCTCGGCAAGATAGGCGGCCGAAAAGAGAGTGACCATGATGAGGACGCGCACCAGCAGGTTGAAGCTGGTGCCGGGCGGCATGAAGTAGTTGAGCAGGGTCGAGGCGACGAAGAGCAGCGTGATGAGCGGCACGCCGCGTATGAACTCGATGAAGGCGACGCACAGCACCCTGATGATGAAGAGGTCGGATTGCCGGCCCAGCGCCAGCAGGATGCCCAGCGGCAGGGAAGCGGAAATCCCGGTGATGCCGATGACGATGGTGAGCAGGAACCCGCCGAATCGCGCGGTTTCCACTTCCGGCAGGCCGAGACCGCCGATCAGCAGGATGTAGGCGACCACGGGATAGGAGATGGAGAACCCGACGAGGTAGCGCCGCCACGGGATCCTGTCGAACAGCACGGGCGCCAGGGCGACGAACAGCAGGATGAAGGCGAGATTCGCTCTCCAGCGTTCGCTCACCGGGTAGTCGCCGTAGACGAACTGGTCGAATCGCGAGACCACCACCGCCCAGCAGGCGCCGTCGGCGGTATCCCAGCACTCGGCACGCGATGCGGCGTTCCACACCGCATCGAAGAGCGCCCATTCGAGCAAGGGCGGGAGGATGAGCCACAGGAGATAGATCACCACGAAGGTGAGGAAGATGTTCGAGGCCGACGAGAAGAGGTTGTCCTTCAACCAGCGGACGATTCCTACCGACATCGCCGGCGGCGGCAGGGTCTCGGCCTTCTCGTGAACGATATGGAGGGGGCGTTCCATGGCGTCAGCGCTCCACCAGGCGTATGCGTCGGTTGTACCAGTTCATGAAGGCCGAAATGGTGAGCGAGATCAGCAGGTAAATGGTGAGCAGGATGGACATGCATTCCAGCGCCCGGCCGGTCTGGTTGAGTGATATGCGGCCGATGGTGGCCGTCAGGTCCATGTAGCCGACGGCGATCGCCAGGGAGGAGTTCTTGGTCAGGTTGAGATACTGGCTGATGAGCGGCGGCACGATCACCCGCAATGCCTGCGGGATGACGACGAGGCGCATGGTCCAGTCGGGCTTGATGCCGAGGGAGTAGGCCGCCTCGGTCTGCCCGTGACTCACCGCCACGATGCCGCTGCGCACGATCTCGGCGATGAAGGCCGCCGTGTAGATCGACAGGGCGAACCACAGGGCGAAGAACTCCGGCTTCAGCGCAATGCCACCCTGGTAGTTGAAGCCCTTGAGGGCGGGCCAGTCGAGACTGACCGGCATGCCGGAAGCGAAGTAGGCGATGACGGGGACGGCGATGATGGCCGCCAGTGATATTGACAGGACGGGATAGATTCGCCCGGTCTCTTCCTGGACGCGCCGGGCGTGGCGGGCAAAGAGGTAGACGCCGACAAGGGTGACGACGAGGCTGACCGCAATCACCCAGGCGAGGTCCTCGAAGACCGGTCGCGGCAGGTAGAAGCCCCGGTTGGAGAGGAAGAGTCCGCTGACCGGCTCGATGGCCTGCTTGGGATGCGGCAGGACATGGACGACGATGCCGTACCACAGGAGGATATGGAGAAGCACCGGCACGTTGCGCGTGAATTCGATGTAGGCGGTCATCAGCCTGGCGACGAGCCAGTTGTTCGACAGGCGCAGGATGCCGACCATGAACCCGAGGACCGTGGCGAAGATGATGCCGGTCACCGCGACCAGCACCGTGTTCAGGAATCCGACGAGGGCGGCGCGGGCGTGGGTCGAGCGCGAGGAGTACTCGATCAGCCGCTGGTTGATGTCGTAGCTGGCCGGGTGATTGAGGAAGCCGTACCCGGTTTCCACACCGAGATTCTCGAGGTTCTGGACCGTGTTGTTGATGATCCAGGCCAGCGTCAGGAGAAGGACGACGAGGGCGACAATCTGGATGACGAGGGAACGGGACCGTTCGTTGGTCCATAGGTCGGACAGGCGAAAGTCCCTGCCCGGTTCAACATCCGGATGGACTGTCACTGCGACTCTGGTCCCGGGAGATCAGCGATGTTGTCCGAAACCGCGGGCCGGCACCCGTTCCAGTCAACGGGTGCCGGCCGCGATTTCCCAGATCAGCTCAGATCAACGGAACGGTGGAGCGTAGAGGATGCCACCGTCGCGATAGGAAGCATTGACCCCGCGCGAAAGGCCGATCGCCGTATCCGGACCGATGTTGCGATCGAAGATCTCGGCGTAGTTGCCAACGGCGTTGATGACGTTGACGACCCAGTTCTGGTCGAGCCGCAGCATCGCGCCGTACTCGCCTTCGGTGCCGAGCATGCGATTGATCTCGGGGTTGTTGGTGCCTTCGGCCAGTTCGTTCACGTTGCCGGAATCGATGCCGTACTCCTCGGCGAGGATCAGCGCGTTGAGCGTCCAGCGGGCGATATCGGCCCACTCGTCGTCACCGTGCCTCACCAGCGGGCCAAGCGGCTCCTTCGAGATGATCTCGGGCAGGACCACATGATCGTCGGGATTGTCGAGGGCCGCACGGGTAGCGGCGAGACCGGAACGGTCCGTCGTGTAGACGTCGCAACGTCCTGCCAGGTAGTTCTGGCGCGCTTCCTCGTTGTTCTCGATGGGAACCGGCTCGTAGCTCATGCCACTGGCCCGGAAGAAGTCCGCGAGGTTGAGCTCGGTGGTCGTGCCGGTCTGGATGCAGACCGAGGCGCCTTCGAGATCATATGCACTCTCGACACCCAGAGCCTTGTTCACGATGAACCCCTGGCCGTCGTAGTAGTTGACGCCGACGAAGGTGAGCGCGAGGTCGATGTCGCGGCTGTAGGTCCAGGTCGTGTTGCGCGACAGGACATCGATCTCGCCCGCCTTGAGGGCCTCAAAGCGCGTGGCGCCGGTGAGGTTCGTGTACTTCAGCGCGCTGGCATCACCGAACACCGCCGCGGCCAGTGCCCTGCAGTAGTCAACATCGAAACCCTGCCATTCGCCCGCTTCATCCTTGAACGCGAAGCCCGGCAGACCGGTGTTGATGCCACACTGCACATGCCCCTTTGCCCGGACATCATCAAGTGTTGCGGCCCCGGCAACCGACGTGACGGCTGCGAGAGCTCCGGCTGCGATCAACAAGATCAGTTTTTTCATGTGTCTTGAATCCCTTTCAGTCTTGTTCGTTGGTCAGGAGGGTGCTTCTGACGACGACGGTCTCATCCTCCCCCAGATTGAGGCCAACTGTCAATCATCCGGCACCTCCCCACGCGTGCTCCACGCTGGTGGCGCGGAGGCTCCCTCGGGACCGCAGGATGGCCAGATTGAACGGTCTCCAACTCAGGAGGCAAGGGCAGCGACGGCAGAGCGCAGATCATCGATGCCCCGGCCCTTGCGGGCGCTGGTGACGAGGATGCCCGGAACGGCGGCGGGTCGCTGTCGGAGTTCCCTTTCCACCTCGCCAACCACGTCATCGAGACCTGCTCCCTTCACCTTGTCGGACTTGGTGAGCACGGCCTGCCAGGCGACGCCGGCGGTATCGAGGCTGTCGAACGTCGCACGGTCCCTGTCGGTGATCCCGCGGCGCGCATCAAGCAGCAGGAAGACGCGCCGCAGCACCGGGCGAAGGGCAAGGTAGTCGTCCACGGCCCGTGTCCACCCGGCGATCTCCGTCTTGCCGGCGGCGGCATAGCCATATCCGGGCAGATCGACGAGATGCATGCGTCCATCCAGGCTGAAGACATTGATCGCGCGTGTCCTGCCCGGCGTCCTGGAGGTTCGCGCCAGGCTTCGCCGTCCGGTGAGCGCATTGATGAGCGACGACTTGCCGCAGTTCGAACGACCCGCGAAGGCGACTTCTGGGACCTCAGGGTCGGGCAGGCCCTCAAGCGACGTCGCCGACACGACGAACGTGCAGGGCCGCGCAAAGAGCCTGGCGTCATGCGCTGCCATGTCAGGCCGGCCCTTCGTCGACCGTTTGCGGGTAGCGGACGGCGGCGAGGTAGAGTCCGTGGGCCGGAGCGATCATGCCGCAGGCCTGACGGTCCCTTTGCTCGAGCGCATGCCGGAGGTCGCCGGCCGTCCACCGGCCTTCCCCGACGTGGACGAGCGAGCCCGCCATGCTGCGGACCTGGCGATGCAGGAAGGAACGGGCGCGGGCGCTGATCACGATGGCGTCCTCAGCAGCCCTGACGCCCAGTTCATCGAGCGTCTTGACGGGCGAGGACGCCTGGCAGCCGGCATCCCTGAAGGTGGAAAAATCGTGCCTGCCGACAAGGCCCTGCGCCGCTCTCTGCATGGCCGCGGCGTCGAGGGATCTCGGCACATGCCAGGCCCGGTTGAGATCGATGGTCAAGGGCGCCCTGCGGCACACGATCCGGTAGCGATAGAGACGCTCGACGGCATCGAACCGGGCATGGAAGTCCGCCCCGGCCCGCGCCACCTCGAGGATGGCGATCGCCTGGGGGCGCAGGTGCTGGTTGACCGCGTTTTTCACGGTGGCGGGCGGCCAGTCGCGAACCAGGTCGACGTGCGCGACCTGCTGCAGGGCATGGACACCGGCATCCGTCCTTCCCGCCGCCACCAGGTTCACGTCCTCCTGGCAGAACGACCGGAACGCCTCCTCCAGCGCCCGCTGGATGGAAGGCTGGTCACGCTGCCTTTGCCATCCGGCATAGCCGGTGCCGTCGTATTCCAGCGTGAGGCGATAGCGAGGCATGGTCACACGAGACGCGCCGGAGGCGCGAGGCGCTGACCGCGCAACCAGGCGGCGCCATCGGTGGTCGCTCGTCCCGCCGCGCGGACCTTCACAAGACGCAACGCACCCCTGCCGCATGCGACGACGGCACGGCGATCAAGCAGCGTTCCGGGCGGGCCCTCGCCCGCGACGGCCTCGGCCTCGAGAACCCTCACCGGCGCCGATTCCGGTCCGAAATGTACCCCGGGGCGCGGATTGAGCGCTCGCACCATGCGATCGATCTCTTCCGAACTGAGCCCCCAGTCGATGCGGCCGTCGTCCCGCGTGAACTTCGGCGCGTAGGAGGCGTCCCGGTCGTTCTGGGGTTCTGCCCGGGCCAGAAGGTGCCCGAGCCGCCCGAGGAGTCCCGGGAGCACATCGGCAGCGAGGCCCGCAAGGCAGGATTCCAGGCACTCCGTGGTGGCGCGACGGGGCACGGCGAGGTGATGGCGGCTGAGAATGGCGCCGGTGTCGAGGCCTTCGTCCATGAGGAAGACCGTCAGACCGGTCTCCCGGTCACCATGGAGGATGGTGTGGGCTGCCGGGGTGGCGCCCCGCCAGCGCGGCAGAAGCGACGGATGAAGATTGATGCAGCCCAGCCGCGGCGCATCGAGGATGGGCCGGGGAAGGATCAGTCCGTAGGCGGCGACGATCGCCAGATCGGCATCGAGCGCCCGGAAGGCGGCTACGGCCGCGCCGTTCCGCAGGGAGACCGGTGTCATCACGTCGAGGCCGAGGGCTTCGGCCCGTTCGGCGACGACGGAGGCGCGCATGCGCTTGCCGCGTCCGGCCGGCCGCGGCGGTTGCGTGTAGACGGCCACGATATCCTGGCCATCGCGATCAAGCGCCTCCAGCACCGGCAGGGCGAAGGGCGCCGTTCCCATGAACGCAAGCCTGAGCGTGGTCACGCGATGTCGCGCAGCCGCGCCTTCTTCCACTTGATCATCTTGCGCAGGATCAGCCGGCGGCGCAGGGCCGAGAGGTGATCGACGAAGAGAATGCCGTCGAGGTGGTCGATCTCGTGCTGCAGACAGCGCGCCAGGAGGCCATCGGCATGAAGCTCCCGGCCTGCTCCGTTCTCGTCGAGGTAGGTGACGTCGACCGACGCCGGACGCTCCACCATGGCAAAGAGCTCCGGAAAGGAAAGACAGCCCTCGTCGAACTCCACGCGTTCCTCGGACGATGCGGTGATGACCGGGTTGACGAGCTTGAGCGGTTTCGCAGCCTCGCCCTGCCGCGCCACGTCGACAACCATGACGCGCCGGGGGACGCCGACCTGGATCGCCGAGAGACCGAGTCCCTTTTCGGCATACATGGTCTCCAGAAGATCGTCCATGAGCCGGAGGACATCGTCATCGACGGTCTCCACGGTCTCGGAGATCACCTGGAGACGCGGATCGGGAGCATGAATGACCGGCATGACCGTCATTGCGACTCGCCCTCTTCACCCTGTCGGCATGACTGGAAGACTAGGTTCAGGGCCCGGGGCGATCAAGACAAGGAGCCTCAGCCTGGCGCGAGAGTGCGGCGGGCCTGCATCGCCGCGCCGAGCGTGCCGTCATCAAGGAAGTTGAGCTCGCCCCCGACCGGAACACCCAGTGAGAGGCGCGACACGGTGACGCCGCACGTGGCCAGCATGTCGACGAGATAGTGGGCCGTGGTCTGCCCGGAAACCGTGGCGCCGGTGGCGAGCACCACTTCCCTGACGTCCGCCGAGCGGGAGCGGACGACGAGGTCCGCAATCCGAAGATCTTCGGGTCCGACGCCGTCGAGCGCCGACAGGGTGCCCCCCAGGACATGGTAGCGGCCGGAGAACACGGCCGAACGCTCCATGGCCCACAGGTCATCGACATTCTCGACGACGCAGATGATCGAGGGATCGCGCCGTTGGTCGGAACAGATGGCGCAGGGGTCCCTCGTGTCGAGATTGCCGCACTGGCCGCAGGTGGCGATGGCCTCGCCCGTCTGTTCGAGCGCCTGGACGAGATTGACCAGCAGGGTCTCGCGATGCTTGAGAAGGTGGAGAACGAGACGGCGCGCCGAGCGCGGTCCCAGGCCCGGCAGGCGCGCCAGCAAGGTCGTCAGACGGTCGATCTCGGGGCTGGCATGGACCATCTCTCAAGGATCCGCAGACGCGGGTCGTGCGGAGTCCATCAGAAGGGCAGCTTCAGTCCCGGGGGCAGCTGGAATTCGCCGGCGATGTCGGCCGTTCTTTCCCGGACCGTCTCCTCGGCCTTGCCGTGCGCATCGTTGATGGCCGCCACGATCAGGTCCTCGAGCATGCCTTTGTCGTCGGTCGTGACGAGAGAGGGATCGATCGACAGGCTGTTGAGCCGGTGCTGACAGGTCATCGAAGCCTTGACCATGCCGCCGCCGGAAACCCCCTCGACCTCGATCCGACCGAGATCCTCCTGGAGGCTCTCCATGCGCGACTGCACCTCCTGAACCTTTTCCATCATCTTGAGAAAATTCATGGGTTGCCGTTCCTTGCGTGCGGTTTGTCGCCGTCCCGGACATCGACGATCTCGGCTCCGGGAAAGGTCTCGAGTATGCGTGACAGATCCGGTTCCCTGGCAGTCTCTTCCATCAACGCCTTCTTCTCCTGCGCTTCCGACAGCGCAATCGTGGGGGCGCCGTCACGCGTCGACGGCGTCACCTGCCAGGTCATGCCAGTCCAGGCGCCGAGCAGCCTGGCGAGGCTGGAGGGAAGATCGCCGGGCGCGTCCTCAGCCAGCCTGATCTCGATCTCGCCGACGGCAAAGGACACCAGGTGCACATTGTTGCGCAGGTGGGAGTGAAGCATGGCCTCGCGGTGACTCTCCACGAGATCGAGCACCGCTTCGAAACTTCGTGGCACCTCGCTGCCGGAGTCTGCGGTCTCCACCGGCGCGGCGATTGCGGACGCCCTTGCAGGTGCGGGCGGCGCCGACCCCTCGAGCGTCTTCAACGCCTGTTCGGGAGTCGGCAGTGTCGCGCTGAAGGCCAGCCGGACCAGGGTCATCTCCACGGCCTGCAGGCTGTCGGGCGCATCACGCGCCTCGTCGATGCCCTTGAGGAGAATCTGCCAGGCCCGCGTGAGGTGCGGTACGCCAAGGGATCCGGCCATCTCCGCCCCCTCCGTACGCTCGAACTCGGGAGCCGCCTGCCTGGCGGCATCGGGAGTGACCTTGCAGCGCGTCAGCCAGTGCGTGAGCTCGAGCAGGTCCTGGAGAACGACGAGCGGATCCACTCCCGATCTGTACTGCTCCGCCAGGCCCTCGAGCGCTTCGGCGATCCGGCCGGCCATGACATGGCGATAGAGTGCGAACGTTCTCCCCCTGTCAGCGAGTCCGAGCATGGTCCGCACATCGTCCTCAGTCACCGTTCCGCGACCCTGGGCGATGGCCTGATCGAGGATGGAGAGGCCGTCACGCACCGAACCGTCAGCGGCGCGGGCGATCAGGGCCAGTGCTTCCTCGCTCGCCGACGCCTGTTCCCTGGAGACGATGTCGCCGAAGTACCGGGCAAGTTCTTCGACATCCACCCGGCGCAGGTCAAATCGCTGGCAACGCGACAGGATGGTCGCCGGAATCTTGCGCAACTCGGTCGTCGCGAAAACGAACTTCAAGTGCTCCGGCGGCTCCTCCAGGGTCTTCAACAACGCGTTGAACGCCGGCCCGGACAGCATGTGGACCTCGTCCATGACGTAGACCTTGTAGCGGCCGATGGAGGGCCGGTAGCGCGCCGCATCGAGCAGGCTGCGCATGTTGTCGATGCCCGTGTGGCTCGCGGCATCGACCTCGAGGACATCAATGTGGCGGTCGGCGGTGATGGCAACGCAGTGTTCACAGACGCCGCAGGGTTCGGCTGTCACATCGCTCGAGCCATCCTCGCCGACACAGTTGAGCATGCGTGCCAGAATGCGTGCCGTGGTCGTCTTGCCAACCCCGCGAACGCCGGTCAGCAAAAAGGCCTGGGCGATCCTCCCGGTCTCCACCGCATGGGTCAGCGTGCGCACGAGGACATCCTGACCGCGCAGTTCACCCAGGGTCTGTGGCCGGTACTTGCGGGCCAGGACCTGGTACTGCGGGTTGTCTTGATCAGGAGGTGCCATCGCGTTCCCTGATGAACGGGGCGGAGGTTCGCGCAACCGTATGAGTAGCGGATGACTGGAAGGCCGGACTGACCCGGTTGAACACGCTACGGCTGCTTCCTCTCGGACCTGACCGGGTTCACGAGCCAATTCCGTCCATTCCGGCCCCCGTCGGCCACACTAGCCGCCACGACCGACGGCACGCAAGCCTGATTGCGCGGCAGCGGGTCCCGTGCGAACGTCCCTCCATGGTCGACGTCTCCCACTACCGCGGCGATCTGATTGATCGCGCCGGCGAGTTGCGCCGGGATGATTCGTGGATCGCCGCCAGGCTGCACGATCCCGCGACCAGGCTCGTTCCCGTTCACCGCGGACGCAGCCTGCTGCGCGGAAAGAGTGCGGCCTTTCTGGCGCCTGGCGACGTCGACGGATTCCCCGATGACCCCCGGATGGAACCGATCTTTCTCGGAATCGACGAGTTCGGTCCGCTGTTTGCCGTCGATGTGTCGCATCTCGACGAACGGGTTCTTGCCGGCGGGGGAGAAGGCTGCGTCCTCGAGGAACTCTATGGCATCGCGACACAGCTGTTGCGCCGCGATGCCTCGCTTCTCTCCCATGCCGCCTGGCTCGTCAGATGGCGGCACCACCACCGCTATTGTGGTGTCTGCGGCCATGTCACCGAGGCCAGGGAGGCCGGTCACGTGCGAATCTGCACCAACGACGCGTGCAGGACCCTCGCCTTTCCAAGGACGGACCCGGCCGTCATCATGGTGACGGAGTTTGCCGACCGGTGCCTGCTGGCCCGCCAGAAGAACTGGCCGGGCGGGCTTCACTCCTGCCTGGCGGGGTTCGTCGAACCCGGTGAATCGGCGGAAGAGGCGGTGGTCCGCGAGGTTCGCGAGGAATCGGGACTCGAGGTGCGGGATGTTCGCTATCACGGGACCCAGCCATGGCCCTATCCGTCCTCGCTCATGCTGGGCTACTTCGCCGTCGCCACGCACGATGACCTTGTCATCGACCGGGAAGAACTGGCCGGCGCCCGCTGGTTCACCCGGGACGAGCTCGTGACACTTCCCCGCGGTGTCGAACTGCCACGCCATGATTCCATCGCCCGTGCCCTGATCGACGCCTGGATTGCCGCAGGATAGAGTGGCTGCCTCCTTCCTGAGCATGAGGAATTCGTCCATGAGCTGTCTCGAGGTCCACCAGATTCCGGTTCTCTCCGACAACTACGTCTATCTCGCGCACTGCCCCGAGACAGCGGCCACGGCGGTCGTCGATCCGGCGGTCACGGAACCCGTGCTCGACGCGGCCAGGGACAAGGGATGGTCCATCACGCACATCATCAACACCCACCATCACGACGATCACACGGGCGGCAACCTCGCCATCAAGCGGGCCACGGGTTGCACCATCGTCGGGCCGGGACCTGACCGCGACCGCATCCCGGGGATCGACATCATGGTCGACGAGGGCGACACCTTCATGCTCGGAGCGGCCGAGGCCCGCGTCTTCTTTGTCCCCGGGCACACGCGCGGGCACATCGCCTACTGGTTCGCCGACTCGGCGGCGCTCTTCTGTGGCGACACCATGTTCGCCATGGGGTGCGGCCGGCTGTTCGAGGGAACCCCGGTCCAGATGTGGGATTCACTGCAGAAGCTCATGGATCTGCCCGGCGACACGCGCGTCTACTGTGCCCACGAGTACACCCAGGCCAACGGCCGGTTTGCGCTCACGGTCGATCCGCAGAACGACGACCTCGTGCGGCGCATGGCGGTTGTCGACGACATGCGCTCCAGGAACCTGCCGACGGTTCCCTCCACCATCGCCGAGGAACGGGCAACCAACCCTTTCCTGCGGCCCAAGAGTCCGCTTGTCATGAAGACCCTCGACATGGAGGGCGCCGATCCGGTGACGGTGTTCGCCGAACTGCGTCAACGCAAGGACAGGTTCTAAACCCCAGGACCAACGGCGGATCAGCCGCTGGCATCACCGCCATGGCTGCTCCACCACGCCGTCCACTGATCGTAGTCCGGTCCGATGTCGGCGCCGGTGATGGTCCGCAGCGACCAGGAGGAGAACCAGCGGACATCCTGGGAGGTATCCTGGAGGGCCTCGATCAAGTGCGGCACCGCCGTCGCGTCACCGATGCGGCCAAGCGACCATGCCGCCTCCCAGCGAACGCGTTCATGTTCGTCCTCCAGCGCCTCGATGAGCGCTGTGACGACCGACGGCTCACCGGTGCTGCCAAGGGCCGAAACCACGGAAAAGCGCACTTCATGCCCCGGTTCGTCGAGAGCGGGGAGCACGCTCGCCACACCCCAGACATCGATCATGACATTGACCAGCGCCTCGAGGAATCCGTCGGGCTTCACCAGCGTTTCGAGAAACGGGGCATTCTCCGGGTTCTCGTACCCGTGATCGATCAGGACATCGAAGGGACGCTCGATCGTGGATGAGAAGGGACGCATGCTCTCGTTCGCCCCGGGACCGGTGACCGCCACTTCACCGGAGAGATCGGCACCGGTGTAGAGATAGGTTCTGCTACGGTCGATGTAGAGCCGGCCAAGCGCCCGCCCCGTCAAGGAGACCCGGAGTTCCCATCCCTCGCTGCCCATGTCACCTTCGAGGGGTTCGATCTCCGCCGCCAGGAGCAGGTCCTCGGCATAGTCGAGAAGTGGCAGTTCGAAGTCCTCCAGAAGGTGGTACTCCGGCAGTGACGCCTTGCGGTACTCGAACTCCTGCTCGATCGAGATCGCGACCGCATCGGGAAGCGATCCGGGCGAAGCGTCGGAGCCGGAAGGCGTCAGCGCAAGGCCGGCTACGGCAACCAGGATGATGAACACACGTCCGGACATGGCGCGGCCATTCTAGACCGCATCGCGGGAAGGAGTCCCTACCTCGTCTCTCCTTCGAGCCACGCCTCAAGGGCGACGGCAGCGCGTTCCCGCGTGGCGTCATCGAGACTGTCCTCGAGGCTGGCGAGGTTCGCGGCAGCAATGTCGTCGCCCGCCCGGGCTGCGAGGCTGAGCCACACAAAGGCGCCGACCGGATCGTACGGTTCCACGGTGAGCAGCAGGAAACCCAGCAGAGACATCGCGTCCCGCTCCCCGGCCTCGGCCGCCGCCTCAAGAAGGACCCGGGCGCCCTCTGGGTCCGCCGGGCCTCCCTTCGCCTCGAGAAGCAGGCGGGCAAGGCGCACCCTCGCCCGGTCGTGATCCTGTGCTGCAGCCTCGGAGTACCAGTGCCGCGCCTTGGCCGGATCGACGGGAAAGGGGCTCGGTTCTGCCGACACGTGACCGAATGCCATTCCGGTCTCGTAGCCATAGCCCAGGAGGAACTGCGCCTCGGCGTTGCCCGCCTCGGCTTCGACGCGATACCACGTCATCGCCTCGACAAAGGTCTGCGGAACATCCGCGGCAACGGGCAACCCCGACCATCCGGTCACCAGGGCTGCAAAAACGACAAGACGCGTGTGTCGGAGGGTGCCATCCACCAGGCTCAAAACAGTCACTCCCGCCCTGATCAGCTCATCCACGCAGCATGGCAGATGCCAACAGTCCTGAAGCCCCATGAACCGGCCGGACGTTCATACTACTCCCGAACAACGGGGATTGACCACTGTTTTGGCGCGCCTTCGGTCAGGGGTATCCCCAGGGTGCGGCATCAGGGCGAATCGTCACCACCGGTGAGGATCTCCAGCAGGTGACGGGCGGCATCTTCAACTCCCTCGGTCCCTTCCGCGACGGCATCGGCAAGACCGGCGAGCCGTGGGTGGTGAAGAGCCCGCTCGCGGGCGAGAGCCAGTGCCGCCTCGACGATCTCCTGGCGCAGGGCCTGGAGGGTGCGCCTCGGTGATCGCCTGGCCGGATGACCCTCGTCGACGAGGAGGCCGGCAAGCTCACCAACCCCGTCGCCCCGCGTGGCGACCGTCATGAGGACCGGCGGCACGGGTTCGCCTCGCCAGGAGACCGCCGCCTCCAGTGCCGCCTTCGCGGCATCTGCACCGGGTCGGTCGGCCTTGTTGACGACGACGAGGTCCACGGTCTCCAGAATCCCGGCCTTGGCGGCCTGGATGTCATCTCCGGACCCGGGCGGCCACACCAGGACGCTCCTGTCCGCCAGGCGGGTGATCCCGATCTCGGACTGGCCCGTGCCGACCGTCTCGACGATGATGATGTCGCTTCCGGCGGCATCCATCACGTCGATGACGCGTGACGTGGTCGTCGCCAGGCCGTCTGCGCGGCCCCTGGAGGCGTGGCTGCGGATGAAGACCCCGCGGTCCGTGGCGTGGCCGGACATGCGGATGCGGTCACCGAGAAGAGCACCCCCCGTCACGGAGCTCGAGGGATCGACGGCGAGGACCGCAACCAGCTTCGAGCGGAGACGGAACTCCCGCACCAGGGCGTCCGTCAAGGTCGACTTCCCGGCGCCAGGGGGACCGGTCAGTCCCAGGACCAGCGCATGGCCCGCTTCCAGGCGTGCGGTCTCCACGATCGCGGCAGCGTCGGGATAGTCGTTCTCCACAGCCGTCACGGCTCGGGCAACGGACGCGCGCTCGCCCCGCCTCATGGCGCCAACCCAGGAAGGCGTATCCGGCCCTGACGCAGGTTCAGTCATGGCAAGGGAGAATACCCTTGCCACAGGCACCGGCAACCGGCCTTCGCCGTAGCGGTCAGGGGTCCTCTTCCTGGAGCGACATCAGGTAGGCGATCACGTCGGCGCGATCGTCTTCGTCCTTCAGCTTGAAGACCATCTTGTTGCGCACCCTGGAAGCGTCCAGCGTTTCCTTCAGGAAGGCCTTGGGATCGGTGATGTAGGCGTCCACGCTTTCCGGCGTCCACACGAGGCCCGCTTCGCCGGCCTCGATCATGCTGGTGGAGAACCTGTAGTCTGTCGTTCCGGCCTGGCGCCCGAAAACGCCGAGCAGGTTCGGACCCGTCGGCTTGGTCCTTCCGGCCTCCACCGAATGGCAGGCCTTGCATTTCCGGAACACCTTCTCGCCCCTGACCGGATCTCCAGGCGTGAAGGCCGCACTCAGGGTGGTGAGCAGGACCAACGCCAGCACCCCTGAAAGCCACGCGGCACGCGTCATGTCCGTCTCTCTCCAGCTTCCCCAAGCATCCCCGGTGGAGCGTGTCTTCCGTCATGAACGGAGCGATCCCCCGGGCCGCGCACCTTCACCGTCAGGGGCATGGATGTCGACTCCGGAGTTCTCAACGACCGGCGCCGGGATGGCACGCCGCCAAGGGTGTTGCGGATGACTTGCCATCGGCCCGGCCTCTATGGTCTAGATGGCGCCAGCCGCAACAGTCGCTGAGGCGCATGATCAAGGAGGCAGGTGATGAGTGACGGCAAGACGATCGTTTTCTTCCCCGAGGCCGCATTCGGACCGGCTCTCAATTCCGTGGGCATCGCCCAGGTCTGCCGTGACATGGGGCACCGCCCGGTGTTCCTGGCGGACCCCGGATTCAGCGGCGTCTTTGCGGACTACGGCTTCGAGGAACATGCCGTGCCGATGTCCGAGCCCATGGAGCCGGAGGCCATGGCACGGTACTGGTCGGACTTCATCAACGGCCAGATTCCCAACTTCCACACGCCGCCCATCGAACAGGTCTCGACCTACATCAAGGCCTGCTGGGAGGCGATCGTCGAGACCGCCGTGTGGGCCGAGAAGTCCCTTCCCGGCGTCCTGGCGAAGGTCGAGCCCGATCTTATCTGTGTCGACAACGTGGTCCTCTTTCCCGCCACCAAGCGCCACGGTGCGCCCTGGGTGAGGATCATCTCGTGCAGCGAGAACGAAATCGAGGATCCGGATATCCCGCCCCATCTCTCTGGTTGCCGCGAGGATGACCCGGAAGGCTTCCGCCTCTATCGCGAGGCGTTCGAAAGGGAGATCGCCCCAATCCACGCGCAGTTCAACGAGTTCCTCGTCTCCTGCGGCGAGGAGCCCTATCCGCTCGGCCAGTTCTTCGAAACCTCTCCCTGGCTCAACCTCCTGCACTATCCCAAGCCCCTTGCCTTCCACCGCCGCCACCCCCTCGACGAGGAGAAATTCGTCTACCTCGAGGGCTGCATCCGGGAGGAAGACCCCTACACCGTCCCGGACTTTGCGGCGAACGGCGACAAGCCGCTCGTCTACGTCAGCTTCGGCAGCCTGGGATCGGGCGACACGGATCTCATGAAGCGCCTGATGGCAACGCTGGGCACGCTGCCCCTGAGGGTGCTGGTCAACGTCGGGGACTATGGTGAGGCCTACGACCATGTGCCGGCGAACTGCCATGTCGAGAGCTGGTATCCGCAGCCTTCGGTCATCGCCGGGGTCGACGCCGTCATTCACCACGGTGGCAACAACAGCTTCAACGAGTGCCTCTACTTCGGCAAGCCGTCGCTGATCATGCCCTATTGCTGGGACGGCCACGACAACGCGACGCACATCGACGAGAGGGGCTACGGACTCGCGATGGAACGTTACACGTGGAAGGATGCGGACATTGCCGGCGCTCTCGAGAGACTGTTGGGCGATGCCGCCATGAAGCAGCGACTCGAGTCACTCTCGGCGCACATGCAGGCCGAGGACGGACGCCGCAAGGGCGCGAAGGCCCTCGACCACCTGCTCCGGAAGAGCGCATGACGAAGGCGTCGGTCCTCGCCGACGGGCCGCTTGTCGATTGGGGACCGGTCGAGACACCGCTGGGCGAGCCCGTCTCGCAGACGTCCGGACGGCTCCTTGAAGGCGGCTCCGGCCGTTTCCCCGAGGCCGGGTACTGGCGCTGCACCGAAGGCCGCTGGCGCTGCGAGATTGCGCGGAGCGAGTTCTGCCACTTTCTCGAGGGTGAATGCACCTACACGAGCGATGACGGCGCCGTCATCAATGTGACCGGCGGTGACACCGTGTGGTTTCCCGCCGGCTGGAAGGGAGAATGCCGGGTCCTCGACACCGTCTCCAAGGTCTACCTGATCGCATGACCGCATGCCTGAGGCACGGCAGGGGCTGCCTCGCTCTCCTCTGCGTCCTCATGCTCCACGCGCCGGCCTGGAGTTCCACCACCGCCGCCAGACTCGAGGAGCTCACCCGAGCCTTCCTGGAGGCGGTGCCTGGCGGGGTTGCCATCACCTACCGGATCACCATGACGGAAGGAGGAGATGACGCCGTCGTCGCCTCGCTCTCCGATATCACTCTCCACGACGCATCCACGGCTTTCGCTGTCGACGACGTCGCCGTCACCTGGAGACCGGCGGGCGACAGGCTCTATTCCGCATCCATGACGATACCGGCTGTCAGCGCGCTCGATGACGAAGGCAACACGGTTGCCCGCCTCACCACCGCCGGCGGGACATTCGACGCACTCGTCAACGTCGATACCGGACACCTCGAATCCGGCGCCATGGACGCCCGTGGCGTGACGCTGTCCCTCGCCGGGAGTCCGGCAACGATCCGCATCGATCACCTGGCAGCGTCCGTGACGCAAGAGGAGACCGCATCCGCAACGTGGGCTGGTGAGGTCGACATCGCCCTGGACGGACTGGCCGTGACCGCCCGTGACGGGACGACCGTCACAGTGACGCGCGGCCATGCCACAACGCGGTTCCGCGACATCCCGGCGACACCGGCGGAGGGGATCCTGCCGGAAGGCGCCTCCCTGAAAGGCGCAGTATCCCTGGAGGGACTCTCCGGGATCGACGGGTCCGGCATGCGCAGCGCCATGGACTTATCTCATCTGGAGTTCACCGTGTCGGGCACCGGCGACAACCTGGGCGCCATCGGCCTGCAGTACAGCCATGAGGGGTTCACCCTGGATGACGCCGGATTGGCGCCGGTCATGCCACTCTCGCTTGCCGGCAAAGTGAACCTCGATGGCGTGCCGGTCGCAGACCTGCCGGCCGCCTTCGCCCGCCCGTTCGGCAGCGCCATGCCGGAGGGCGCCACGCTCGGCTTCGATCTCGACTGGACATGGCCCGACGGCACCGTCAGCGCCACGGGCCAGCTCGCATCGGCACAACTCGCACCGGTTCCGGCAACCGGGACCGTCAGACTCGTCACCACCGGCATGGGGGACCTTGTCGGGAACGTGATGGCGGAGGCGGGTACCGGCAATCTCCAGGCACGCCATCTCGTCACCTACCTCGCCCTTTTCAGGGCCATGGGCCGCCACGAAGAGACGGCAGCAGAACCCCGTCTCGTCCACGACATCGTGCTGCAGCCCGACAACAGGATCCTGGTGAACGACAACGACATCAACGTTCTCCTCAGCCTGCTGAAGGCCGACTGAACCAGACAACCGGCCCGACACCTTCCGTGTTGATCGAGACACGCTGGCGCTCGCTGACAGAAGGACGGCCCCGGAGCGAGAGCACGATCGTCTTCCCGTAACCGGCCAGTCCGGCGCCAGCCTGACGCTGCTCCCTTCTCGCGGATTGCGACATCGATGAGATCCCGGGTCTTCTCCCGGAACGTCAACGGCACGGCCGCCATTCGTCCTAGAAGGCAGCGAGGCTTCGGTGCACCAGGAAGCCGTCCGCACGCAGCAATTCGGTGTGCAGCACCTTCCCCGTCTCGCGCGTCTGCAAGCGCAATTCGCCCGGCATGGACATGCCTGTGGACTCGCCGGTGCGGGCCGCGTCGATGAACGCCCCGATCTCGGCCAGCGTCGGCTGTCCGCGCACCGACACATCCCTCTCCGCGATGGCTTGCGTGGCCGCGGCTGTCAACTGCCTCATCCAGAGCTTCCTGAAGAGGCCGCCATTGGCGAATTCGTCGCCTCCGGCGATCCTGCCATCGACGGCGAAGACATAGCCCACGGCGTCCTGGTGACCTTGAGCCAGCGAACCCAGGGCCACCTCGTAGCGCTCCAGGGCCGAGACGAGACCCGGGTTCTCGAGCGACAGCTGCAGGCTCGAGGGAGAACGCACGTCCGCGACTTCCAGCGCCATGGCCGAAGCCAGGTCCGCCTGAACCGCGCTGACCGACTCCCACATCCGCCTCTGAAGGTTCTCGCTGTCCGACCAATCCGACCTTGCCAGATCATCGCTTTCGGGTGCGAGCCAGCGTTTCGCCTGTTCAAACAGCGCGATCCTGCCCTGACTCGACGGCAGGCGGGCCGTTGATTTCGAGAACACGCTCACCTCCTCCCCGCCCCTCGCAGACCATCGACCGCCCTCCACGCAGAAGACGCCGATGGAAAGATCCCCCGAACCTGGCGGAACGATCATGCTGGCGATCACGACACGGTCCTGCTTGCCGCCCTTGAAGATGTCGCCCGACTGGATGAAGACCTCGCGGTCGCCCGTGTTGCGGATGATGAGTTCCTCGACGACGCCGGTTTCGATGACCTCGACGAGGCCCCGCTCCATCGCCTCGTCCAGCGTGAGTGGCACGCGACCATCATGTCCGCCTTCGCGGTGAATCAGGTAAACGGCCAGGTTGTCGTGCGCGTAGGGGCCGCTCAGCCAGTAGCTCCCGTCGTCCGCGCCGGCCGCGGCCGGCGTTGTCCATCCTGTCCAGATGACGGCGGCCAGAACGGTGGCCAACCGGAATCCGTATCGGCGCATGTGAAACTCCCTCCCCGAAGTGTCAATCCGGGTTACGGACTACATGGCCGATGAGGCCTCGCCGCGGCCAAATTGCGGCAATTCTCTGTCCGCCAGGCCGGCGAGCCCTTCTCGATGGCCGGCCTTGCGACGGGCCTGCGCCAGACAGCAGTATCGTCCCCTGCCGTCTGCTCAAGGTAGCGGGGAGAGAGCGATGACGGATCGCAAGGATGTTCCCGGCGAGGCGCCGCTGATCGGCGGCATCGAGGAACGCGCGATCATTCTCGTGCCCTACCGTCAGGAATGGCCCGAGACCTTTCGCCTTCACCGCGAACGCATCGCGGCGGCACTCGGCTCAGGCGCTCTCGGCATCGACCACATCGGGTCCACTGCCGTGCCCGGCCTCGACGCCAAGCCGATCGTCGACATGCTCGTCGTGGTCGCCGATTCCGCCGACGAGGATTCCTATCTGCCGACAATGGAAAACTGCGGCTACGCGTTGCGGGTGCGCGAGCCCGACTTCGAGGAACACAGGATGTTCCGCACCCCGGAACGTGACGTGCATGTCCATGTGCTCTCGGAGGGCTCACCGGAGATCGAGCGCTACCTGCGCTTCCGCGACGCGCTGCGTGCCACCCCGTTTCTCCGCGCACGCTACCAGGAGCTCAAGCGGTCCCTCGCAGCACAGGGCCCGCAGGACATGAACGCCTATGCCCGGGCGAAGTCGGAGTTCGTCGACGCGATCATCCGCTGGTCAATGCGAACAGATCGTCGTGCCCCGCAGCTCGCACCCGGTGGCGGCTGAGGAACTCTCGACGTCGACGCCTACTCTGCTTGGTGAGGTCGGGGCCCGGTGGGACGGCGAGCTCCGTCCCGTTCGTCTGCATCGTTGACGACGTCCCTGCGAACATGACAATCCACATGACAGCGAGGGTGACCGGACGGCGCGTGCAATGTCAGGGATGGAAATCGAGATCTTCGCTCTCGTTCAGTCCGTCGTCGTCGCCTTGCCGGCGGCCTGGCTTTCCCTGGGCGCTCTCGACAACATCCTCCATCCCCAGATCAACCGCGACGATGTGGCCCGGGTCCTGGCGCTCGAGGCGCTGCGGGAGTGGCCGGACGTCCGGGAAAGGGCCGGCTATCGGGCCATCACGAACGAAAGGACGGTCCGTCGCCTCTTCATTCTGATAGTGATTGCCGAATGCGCGGTGTCGATCCTGCTGTGGATCGGTGCCGTCTGCCTGGGACTGGCGTTCTTCGGCCTTGCCGATCACGACCGGGCCCGCGACCTTGCCATGATCGGCGCCCTGGGTTTCACAGGCATCTGGGCATCGTTCCTGATCGGAGGCCAGTGGTTCTATTACTGGTATGACTCCTTCGGTCGATCCATCCACCTCAAGGCCACGCTCTGGGGACTGGCCACCCTGATCATCCTGGCCCTTTAGGGCTGGCACGACACCACCCGACCATCCCGGACATGAACCAACCGATGTCCCGCGACATCCGGCAAGCTCAGGATGAACCGCATGAACACGGGTGATCTCGATTGCTGCCCTGCTTCCATGGCACCGGCGTAGCGGGAAACTCACTGTCCGCTGTCAATTCGTCCCATGTTCCGAGGCTCGCCACTCTCTGCCAGGACCGGCGCGAACGGCCGCCGCACCAATCCACTTTCCATGAACTCTCGTGAACTGCTGGTAGGCGCGTTTCGCTCCGAAGTCGACGTGGCAGTTCATCAAGAATGTTCTCCGGGTAACCTGCCGGTCGCCCTTTGCGTAGCTTGTTGACCGGAAAGGTTGCCGGATTGTCCCAGGAGTTGTCTGAACCCGAAATCCGAGTGAGCGCCAGGCGAACCGGGCTGGCGTCAATACTGTTTGCGATACTGCGTCCGAGAGAGGCGAAGGCCGCGTCGATCAACGCGGATCGCGTCGAACTTGCCATTGGATCGCGCACTTGCGAGATCGCCCTGGGCAACATCCAGTCAGTCGAAGCATGGGTGGGACGGTGCTGGACTCACCTTCGGTTCCGCCATGCAGAAGGAACGGTGGTCGTGTCCGGCCTGCCTCGGACCAGGGGTGACGCGCTGGCGAACGCCGTGGAGACGGCAAGGACCGGGTGGTGGCGCCGTGCACTCGCGCCCCGGATAGACTCTCTGCGGTCGCTGCAGGAACGGCTGACAGAGCTTGCAGATCCTCCGAGATACGTGGATGCGGAGACCGTCAGCGAGATCACGCGGAATGCACGAACGGTCGCCGAAAGTCTCGCGGGGCGCTGGCCTGATTCCCTCTCCGATACTTCCGAAATTCGAATGTTGAAAGACATCGAAGCGTTTCTGGAAGCGCCGGAAGACGTCCGGTCAAGAGCCAATGAGGCATATGTCGAAGGCGAACTGGCCCGATCCCGCACCCTGTTCGACCAGATCGAATCCAGCCCTCTGACGAAAGAGCAGCGGAAGGCCGTGGCGATCGACGACCGACGTAACCTCGTCATCGCTGCGGCGGGCAGCGGCAAGACCTCGGTAATCGTCGCCAAGGCGGGATGGCTGGTGCGAAGAGAGTTTCGAAAACCCTCCGAACTCCTGCTGCTCGCCTTTGCGCGGGACGCCCGGAACGAGATGGAGGAGCGTGTCCGCAAGCGGCTCGGCAACAAGATCGCCCCCGAGGTCACCGTTCGGACCTTCCACAGCCTGGGCATGGAAATCATTGGCAAGGTCGAAGGCAAGCGCCCGACTTTGGCCCGGACGGCAGAAACCGACCGAGCCCTGTTCGAGCGGCTCAGCGACATCTTCACTGACCTGCTCAAAGACAGCGAACTATCGGAGACCGTGCTGGAATGGTTCCAGAGCCAGTTCTCACCCTTCAGGAACGAGCACTCGTTCGAGTCCTGGGGCGCGTACTGGAACTACATTCGCAAGAACGACATCCGGTCCCTGAAAGGCGATGTGGTCAAGAACTACGAAGAATGCGAGATCGCGAACTTCCTCTATCTCAACGGCATCGCCTACGAGTACGAGGCTCCATACAAGCACCAGACGGCTACGGCCAGGAAGCGACAGTACAAGCCCGACTTCTTTCTTCCGGAAAACGACGTCTACATCGAGCACTTCGGGATCGACGCTGAAGGAAACACGGCACCATTCGTCGATCGGACGACATATCTCGAGGGGATGGAATGGAAACGGCAGCTCCATGCGGAGTACGGCACCGCTCTGATAGAGACGTTCAGTCATGAACGCGCGAACGGGAAACTGATCCGAAACCTGAAGAACAAGTTGGCCGCCCACGGCGTGACGCTGTCCCCCCTCCCGCGCGACCAGGTGTTTGCCGTCATCAAGGGACAGGGGAAGATCGATTCGTTCACGCGCCTTCTGGCAACCTTCCTTCAACACTTCAAGGGCAGCCGGCTGTCCTTCGAGGATGTCGCCAATCGGGCCAAAGGGCTTGAGGACCGTGAGCGGGCCAAAGCGTTCCTCGAGGTCTTTCGGGCGGTCTTCGAACGCTATCAGGAAACCCTGGCGCGGGCCGGAGAAATCGACTTCCACGACATGATCAGCCGAGCCACGGACCATGTGGAGGCCGGCCGTTATCGCAGTCCGTTCGGCTATATCCTGGTGGACGAGTTCCAGGACATCTCGCCGGCCCGTGCCCGACTGCTGACGGCGCTCCTCGACAGTACGTCTCGATCGCAGCTGTTCGCGGTGGGGGACGACTGGCAGGCGATCTTTCGCTTCGGCGGTTCGGACATCGCCGTGATGCGGCAGTTCGGGGACCGGTTTGGCGACTTCGCGCGCATCGACCTGGAAACCACGTTCCGATGTGCGGACCGCATCGCTGCTATCGCCACCGAGTTCGTGTTGCGCAATCCCGCGCAGATCCGCAAGACGGTGCGTGCGAAACGCAAGGCCGACCGCCCGGTCGTGCATGTGGGGTTGCCGGGTGACGATGGGGCCTCATTGTTGAAGGAAGCGCTCGACCGCATAGCGGAGGATGCCGGGCGGCACCGCGGGACCTCGGAGGTCCTGCTTCTGGGTCGCTACCGGCGCTTGCAACCGCTCAACCTCGCAAACCTGGCAAAGCAGTATCCAAGCCTGCGTTTCTCCTACATGACAGTGCATCGGGCCAAGGGACTGGAGGCCGACTATGCGGTCGTGCTCGGCCTTTGTGCCGGAAAATTCGGCTTTCCCGTCGAGATTGCAGACGACCCGTTGATCAACCTGGTGTTGTCGGAACCCGAGGCATATCCCAATGCCGAGGAGCGACGCCTGCTCTACGTCGCGGTGACCCGGGCACGTCGTCAGGTGTTCCTGCTTGCAGAGGGTGGGCCTCCGTCAGCTTTCATCACGGAGCTGATCGACGGCAGCTTTGATGTCGCCGTGTTCGGTCGGCTCCCGGAGGGCAACGTACCCTGCCCGCACTGCAAGGAAGGACGCCTGGAGCAGAGGAAAAACGCCAGGAACGGAAGCGTCTTCTACGGCTGTTCGAACTGGCCCTATTGCGGGCACACGGTGCGACCCTGCCCGAAGTGCGGAACCGGATTGCCGGTCAGGGCCGGCGATGCATTTCACTGTCGGGGCTGTGGCGGTTCGATCGAGGGCTGTCCCCAGTGCGACGGCTGGCTGGAAACGAGAATGGGCAGGTTCGGCCGGTTCCTAGGCTGCTCCAACTACCCGGACTGCGATTACACCCGAAACCTGCAGTAGTCGCAGCACCGACAAAGGGACCGGCCACGGTGCCGGCACCAGGGGAAGAGATCCGGAAGTCACTCGCATACCAAGCGATGTGCCAAGGGCTTGGGTAGAGGCGCAAGATCGGCAACATGCAGATCGACTTGAACTTGTACTCAGTTTCCCGTATCTGTCCAGTCAGCTAGCCAGATGAGGCCAGTGCTATGTGGAGCCTTCAGGCCGCCAAGAACAAATTCAGCACCGTCGTCAACCAAGCTCTCGAAGGGAAGCCGCAGGAGGTGACACGACGCGGAAAGCCAGCGGTCGTCGTGCTTTCGACCGTGGAATACCGTCGTCTGCTCGCGCAGGCCAAAGCCACACGCGGCTCATTCGTCGATCACCTTCTTGCTTTCCCCAGTACCGTCGAACGCGCCAAGGCGACCGCCCGGCCAGTGGAGTTCTGATGTTCCTCCTGGACACGGATGTGCTCTCTGCATCACGCCGTCCGGACCGTTCCGTCACCGTTGCGACCTGGCTCAGATCGCATTCCGAAGACGATCTTTACCTGAGCGTTGTCACGTTGGGCGAAGTCGAACGCGGGATCGCACTTCAGGCCGGCAATCAACCCGAGTTCGCCGCGGACCTGCGGACCTGGATCGACCGAACAGTGCGTCTCTTCGCGGACCGGCTCCTGCCCTTCGGACCGGAAGAAGCGCGCACCTGGGGGCGACTTTCAGCGAAACTGGGACACGATGGCGCCGACCTTCAAATTGCAGCCACGGCCCTCGTGCGAGGTGCCGTTGTGGTCACGGGAAATGTCTCCGACTTTGAGCCAACGGGGGTGGAGCTGGTAAATCCCTTCCGGGGCTCCCAGTGATGTTTCAGAGACGGCGACTTCGAACCTCGCCATGAGACATCCAGCCCGTACTCAGGGCTTCTGCCACCGCAATCGCGTCGGAAATCTGCATTGAAGACCGTGGAGTCCCAGCCACGCACGAGCGCGACTGCAGCCGGTGGCCACCGCCGGACAAGCCTGGCCTCCTTCGCAAGAGCGGCACAATCAGATCAAGGCAGACTTGGCAACCTCGCTTGAGGCTGGGGCGGCGCTTGGCCGCGTTCGCACGGACCACGAACGGAGACCGGGCAATCTTGAACCGATCATCGTGGAGACGGATCGAGCGCTTCCAGGCGAGGGATTCCGCGCCAACCCCGACATTGTCCTCGCTGAACACCCAAACTACTGTCTTCCCAAAGATTGGTGTCCAACTGTGAGGGTGCCGGTCATGCGGGATGCGAAAGAGAGACAATCATCATGAGCGATCACGAGGAAAACGAATATACGGACAGCTTTGTTGGCGCCATGGAAATGGTCTGGGGCGAAGGGTTCCTTTCGCCAGGCGGCAAGGATGAGATCGCTCTCTTTCTCGAAGGTCTCGACGTTTCCGGAAAGGAGATCCTCGATGTCGGTTGCGGCATCGGAGGCTGTGACGTGGTGCTGGTGCGCGACTTCGGCGCGGCCCATGTCCACGGTATCGATATCGAACAGCCGTTGCTGCAGCGTTGCGTTGAGCGAGCCGAGCGGGAGGGTCTTTCCGATCGCCTGAGCTACGAGAAAGTCAGCCCCGGTCCGTTCCCGCTGCCTGACGAGAGCTTCGATGTCGTGTTCAGCAAGGACGCCATGATTCATATCGAGGACAAGCATTCGCTGTTCGCCGACGTCTTTCGGGTCTTGCGGCCGGGCGGAGTGTTCCTCGCCAGCGACTGGATGCGGCGGGACGAGGAACCGCCGGGTCCGGAGACCCGGCGCTGGCTGGACATTGTCGGTCTCACCTTCGGCATGCACTCGCCGCCGTTCTACATCGATGCCCTGGGGGCGGCGGGATTCGTCAATTGCTCCACCATGGACCGCAATGAGTTCCTGATCAGCGTCCTGCAGGCAGACTACTCCCTGATTACCGGTGAAGGCCGGGAAGAGTTCATTCGCCGTACAGGCGAGGAAGCCCGGCACTACATCGATATCTGGCATGCCGCACTGCGCGCGGCCGAGGTTGGAGAGCTTCGACCCGGTCACCTCAGGGCCTTCAGGCCATGACCACTGCCGGCGGCTGACCCGCTCCATTGATCGCTCCGGCCGAGATGAGCCAACCGACCGTCTTTGGTGCCGCCTACAGCGTCTATGTCCGGACGGTGCGCCTTGCCCTGGCGGAGAAGAACGTCCCCTACCGTCTCGTCGAGATCGATGTCTTCGGCGAAGGAGGACCACCGCCGGACTACCTCATGCGCCATCCGTTCGGGCGCATCCCCGCGTTCGAGCACGACGGCTTCCGGCTCTACGAGACGGATGCGATCGTCCGCTACATCGACGAAACCTTCGAAGGCCCATCGCTGATCCCGGACACGCCGAGAGGTCGGGCGCGCATGACCCAAGTGATGCGGATTCTCGACTCTTATGCCTATCCCTGCATGGTCTGGGGCGTGTACGTCGAGCAGGTCGACGCCCCGCAGGAAGGCCGCGAGACGGACCCCGTCAAGCTCGACGAGGCGATCGGGCGCTCGCGCACCTGTCTGGAGGCACTGGAACAGCTGATGGATGACGGCCCATTCCTTGTCGACTCCAGACCGTGCCTCGCCGACTTGCTGGCCGCGCCGATGTTCACCTACTTTCGAATGGCGCCGCAGGGTCGACAGCTTCTGGGTGAACACCCCCGTCTGAAGTCCTGGCTGGAACGAATGCTGGATCGCCCGGGCATGGTAGAGACCCGCTGGTCGAACGACGCGACCGGCTCCTGAGATCCGGCAGACTGATGCGCCGACCGTGATGGGAGTGCAGATTTGCTTCTCAACCGGGCGGTCGAAGCCGAGACGACGCAAGAACGAGAATGCAAGTGCTTCCTGTTTGAGTTGTCAACGAAGGCAAGACGGTAAGTCCGTCTGCGGCTGTCTTGTGACAGGGAGTTCACGTGGCGTTTGTCGACGTGGGCCCGAACCCCGCCAAGGGGCACACGGCCCCGACAACCAGGAGTTCTGTCATCGTGGTTCGATCGGAAGTCCGCATTGAGGGCAGTGGCGTCCCAGCCCAAAGTCGAAACCATGCATGAGCGCAAGTGCACCTCTCAGCCTCCGCCGGACAAGCCGGGCCGTCCCGGGGATTGGCGCGAACAGATCAAGGCTGATCTGGCCGCTCAGCTCGAGGCTGGGGCGACACCTTACGGCATCCGTTCGGATGGAGCCTACATCGCCCGGACCAAGGACGGAGACCGGATTATCAGACAACCCGCCCGAGGGTCCGGCTGAACCGGCGCACGCTGTGATGCACACGTCGTATGTGGTGGCCGGCCCAACGGGTGTGGCAAATCCACGCTGACGCACACGACGTGGTTCACTTGAAGATCGCAGTGGATCGGGACCGTCAGAAGGTGCCGACCCGGACACCGTTCCTCAGCTCTTCGGGCGTCCGGTTGCCCGCGCTCTCAGGGTCGCTTCACGGTGGAAGATGTAGAGACCCGAGGCGGCGATGACGGCGACGCCCGCCAGGGTCCAGAGATCCGGCACCTCGCCGAAGACGACGAGTCCGGCGATCATGGCGAGGATCATGTGCGAATAGGTGAAGGGCGCCAAGGCCGAGACCGGGGCGTGGCGAAAGGCGTGGATCAGGCAGTAGTGACCGGTCATGGCGCAACCGCCGAGCAGGGCCAGCATCAGCCAGTCGAGGGCGCCGGGCGGCGTCCACTGCCCGGGAAGCAGGAGGACCACCAGCGACATGACCGAGGCGCCGGCCACGTTGTTGTAGGCCATGCTCGTGCGGGCCTCGTCATAGCGGTTGACCAGGCGGGTGAGGACATTGTAGGTGGCCATCCCTGCGGCGACCCCCAGCGGCAGGAAATAGGCCCAGTGGCGTTCCTCGAATCCGGGTCTGAGCACGATCATGACGCCTGCGAAACCAATGGCGATCGCCGTCCAGCGGCGGATGCCGACCTTCTCGCCCAGCACCGGAATGGCGAGCATGCTGGTGAGGAAGGGCGCGGCAAAGCCGATGGCGACGGCGTCGGCCAGGGGAATGTGGCGGATGGCGATGAAGAACGCGCAGGTGACCGAGACCAGCAGGACCGAGCGGGCCATCTGCAGATCGAGGCGCTTGGTGCGCAGGGCCGGGATCAGCAGACGCGGGGAGATGAGGAAGGGCAGCAGGACGACGGAAAACACGTACCGTCCCCAGGCGATCTGCAGTGACGGCAGGGTCTGCGTCATGATCTTCGCAAGCGAGTCCAGGGCCACGAAGAAGACAATCGATATCAGGGTGAGAGCGATGCCGCGGGGAATGTTGTCCAACGATCACCTCGTCAACCGTCGCGGCTACGCTTCCGTGGCCCATGGTAGGACGGACGCATCATTGTTGTCGCCGGCAATCTGTGCCATGGCTTCACCACACGGTCGGCGCCCGTGACGATCCCCGGGGCCACCTCATTCATGGAGTGTGCCGTCTTGAACTTCCCTGGGCTGTCACGCCGGTGATTCGCCTGAGCGCCAGGTGGCGCAGCATCGCGGCGGTCATTGCAAGTGTCTTCGCTGCTTCGCTGACGTTCTCCATCTGCATGCCGCTGCTGTCACTCATCCTTGAGCAGCGGGGAACGGCGAGCTGGCTCATCGGCCTCAACAACGCGGCCGGGCCGGCGGGGCTGCTGATCGCCACGATCTTCATGCCACGCATCGTGGAATGGCTGGGCACCATGTACGCCCTCTATGTCGGCTTCGTTCTCATGGTCATATCGATCGCCCTCTTGCCCGTCTTCGACAACGTTTGGGCCTGGTTCCCTTTGAGGTTCATGCTCGGAATCGGCACCGCACTTCACTGGGTCGTCAGCGAGACCTGGATCAACACGCTTGCCGACAACCGAACCCGTGGCCGGGTCATGGCCATCTACGTGACGGCTCTCTCGGCTGCCTATCTTGCCGGGTTGCCGGTGCTGCTTGTCGTCGGCACCCACGGCATCCTGCCCTTTGTCATTGTCGTCGCGATCCTGGGTGTCGCCGTCCTGCCTCTCGTCATGGCGCGCAACCTGGCGCCCCGTATCACCACACAGGCAGGATTCGGCCTGCTCGCCGCCGCCCGGCGGGCACCCGCCACCATGGTGGCGGCCCTCGTGGATGGAGCGATGATGGGGGCACTCTTCGTGTTCTTTCTCATCTATGCCGGCCGCCAGTCCTATACGGAGGACGAGGCGATCGTTCTTCTCATCATGATGGCCGCGGGCAGCGTGATGCTTCAGTACCCGGTCGGCATGCTCGCTGACCGGTTCGACAAGCGCATCCTGCTCATCGTCTTCGCCCTTGCCATCTCGCTCTTCACCATCTCCTTCCCGTTCGTCCTCCACCACCCCTGGCTGGTGTGGCCCACACTCTTCGTGTGGGGCGGCATCATGGGCGGAATCTACACCTGCGGGCTGGCGCAGATCGGCCAGAGATTCAGACCGTCCGAACTGGCCCCGGCCAATGCCACGTTCATCTTTGTCTACGAACTCGGACATCTGATCGGACCCCCGGCGGCGGGCTACGCCATGGGATTGTGGAATCCCCATGGCCTCATCGTGTTCTGCGCCACGGGCGGCCTGCTCTTCGCCCTGTTCGCAACCGCACGTCACTTCATCGTCCGCTCGCAGGACACATGAACCGGTGAGAGGCCGCCGGCTCCGAAGCTGAGCGGTCTTGCGGCGTGGCGGGGGTTCGAGGGTTGGTGGAATCGCCGTTGATTCTCTATTGTGCAGACACGTGAACGAACGACGGAGAGGCGTGGTGATCCTCAATGATGACCACTCTCCCGGTGATTCGCTGAATCACGGAATGGATGCAGCGTGACCGGCAACGCCTACGATCTTGACGAGACTATCCACGACGAGATGTACGGCGCCGACGGTGCGCCCCGCGACCACTGCCGGTTGCTCGATGACGCGCTCCAGGCTCTCCCCGGCAGCGAACTCGCGCTGATCCAGGAGCGGGTGAGGCGGTCGTTCGCCGAAGAGGGAATCTCGTTCACCGTCTACGGGGACGACGAGGCCCAGGAGCGGATCATTCCCGTCGACTGCATCCCGCGCATCCTGACCGCTGAGGAATGGCAGCAGATCGAGACCGGTCTCACCCAGCGCGTCGATGCCCTCAACCGGTTCATCGGCGACGTCTACGGCGAGGCGCGCATCATCGCCGACGGGGTGATCCCGGCGGACCTGGTCCGTGGCTGCCCCCAGTACCGGGTCGAGATGCGTGGCATGACCGTCCCTCACGACACCTGGGTTGCGGTCTGCGGCACCGACATCGTGCGCACGACCGACGGGTTCATGGTCCTGGAAGACAACCTGAGGGTGCCCTCCGGGGTGTCCTACATGCTGGCGAACCGGGCCGCAGTGAAGAGCAACCTGCGCCGCCTCTACCGGCGCTACAAGGTGCGCGACATCGGACACTACGGAGAGGTTCTGCGCGACACCCTCGCCAGTCTCGCTCCGGAAGAAAGCGACGATCCCTGCATCGTCCTTCTCACGCCCGGTGTCTTCAATTCCGCCTTCTACGAGCACATGTTCCTGGCCCAGGAGATCGGCGCATCCCTCGTCGAGGGACGCGATCTCGTGTTCGATGACGGGCACGTGTTCATGCGCACCACCCGGGGGCTCAGGAAGGTGGACGTGATCTACCGGCGCATCGACGACGATTTCATCGATCCGCTCGTCTTCCGTCCCGACTCGCTGCTCGGCGTGCCCGGCCTCATGAATGCCTGCAAGCGCGGCAACGTCACCCTGGCCAACGCGCCCGGCACGGGCGTGGCGGACGACAAGAGCGTCTATGCCTACGTTCCCGACATGATCCGCTACTACCTGGGCCAGGAACCGCTTCTCGCCAACGTCCGGACCTTCCTGTGCCGCCGCCCGGAGGACCTTGAATACACCCTCGACAATCTCGAGAACCTCGTCGTCAAGCGGGTTGGCGAATCGGGGGGATACGGCATGCTGGTGGGACCGCATGCGACACCGGACGAGCGCGGGGCCTATGCCAGGGGCATCAGGGACAATCCCGCGGACTTCATCTCCCAGCCGGTGCTGCCGCTCTCCCGTGCGCCGTGCCTCATCGGGGATGACCTCGAGCCGCGTCACGTGGACCTTCGGCCCTTCGTGCTTCGTGGCCGCGACACCCGTATCGTGCCGGGCGCCTTCTGCCGCGTCGCCCTTGTCAAGGGGAGCCTTGTCGTGAATTCCAGCCAGGGCGGCGGCGGCAAGGATCTCTGGGTCCTGGGATCATGATGCTCGCCCGCAGCGCCCAGGGTCTCTACTGGATGAGTCGCTATCTCGAGCGCTCGGAGTTCATCGCCCGCCTGCTGGAACTGCAGACGAGGGCGCTGGTGGACAGACCGCTCTCGGAGATCCACTTCGGCTGGAGGCGCATCTACGGCAGTCTGGGCGCCAGTCCCCCGGCCGGTGATCTCGAGCCGGATCACAGCGAAGATTACGCCCTGGCGGATTCATACACCCTTGCCGGCGATCTCACCTTCGAGCGCAGCAACCCCAACTCCATGAGGAGCTGCTTTGCGGCAGGCCGGGAGAACGCCCGCCAGATGCGACACTGCATCTCCAGCGGGATGTGGACGAATCTCAATCTCGCATGGCTGGACATCAAGGATCTTGATATCCAGGACATCTGGGCCCGGGAGCCGGAAGCGTTCTATGCGCGGATGGCGAGAACCATCAAGACCTTCGACGGGTTCGCCGCGGCAACCATGTATCGTGACGAAGGATGGCAGTTCCTGCAGCTTGGCGTCTTCATCGAACGAATTCAGCTCACAGCCGCACTGGTGACCACGCATTGCCGCGTTCCCGAAGGCGCCGGGGATCACGAATGGACCAGCCTGCTGCGGGCATGCCAGGCGCTCGACGCCTTTGAACGTGTCCACGGCATGGAGAGGAAGCCCGAACGGATCCTCGCCCTCGTGATCACCGATCCACTTCTGCAGGGATCGCTTCTGGGTTCTCTCACATCCGCCGAATCATGCCTTGACGCCCTTGGCGACGAGGCAGGAAGCCCGGAGACGGCGGCTGCAGCCAGGCGTCTCGCCGGCAGAATGAAGGCCCGGGTGGTGTACGACTGGCCGGACAGCACTGACCGTCTTCAATTGCTTGACGAGACCGCCCGGGATGCCCGCGACCTGCACAGCCTCGTCACCGGCGCCTGGTTCGAATACGCGATCGGAAAGGAACGGGCGTGACACTCCCTGCCGGTTTCGAGGTCGTCCATCAAACCCGCTACCGCTTCTCCGAACGGGCAACCGGGAGTGTCCTCATGTGCTGCCTCAGGCCGTGTCATGATCGCGGCCAGGAACTCCTTTCCTTTTCCCTGGAAACCCGCCCCGAATCACGGATGACAGACGACGTGGATTGCTTCGGCAACCACCGTCACGTGCTGTCGCTCCTCGCGGAACACGACCAACTGGAAATCGAGGCGCGCTCGGTGGTGGTGCCCGCACCGGGATCCGACCATCCGGCGGACCTCGGAGAGAACGCCTGGGAGAGACTTCACGCAGAGTCGCGTCCCTTTGAAGACTGGGAATGGCTTCACCCGAGCAGGTTGACACGTCCTTCCGCCTCGCTGACGGCGTTTCTCGAGCGCCACGCCATCGCGTCGGGCGCCGACCCGCTGGCCAGCACGCGGGATCTCTCAAGTCAGCTCCACCGCATCCTGAACTACGTTCCGGGCAGCACCTCGACGCAGTCCACCATCGAGGACGTCCTGGCGACCGGCCAGGGGGTGTGCCAGGACTACGCCCACCTGATGATCGCCATCACCCGTTCCTGGGGCATACCGAGCCGCTATGTGTCCGGATTCCTGTGCCCCGACGAAGGGAACCCCGGATATCACACCACCCACGCCTGGGTGGAGTGTCGCTTCCCGGATATCGGCTGGACGGCCTTCGATCCCACCAATGACAGCATTGACGGCCCTGGCCATATCCGCGTCGCGACGGGACGCGACTTCTCCGACGTCTCGCCGACCCGCGGTATTCTGCTGGGCGGGAGCCAGGCCGCCCTCGAGGTCGATGTCAGGATCCGGCCTGCCGACTCCTGACGGGTAACCGTTCCCCTACTCGACCACGGCAGTCCGCGCCGGGACGCGATGCAGGAAGCCCGCGTCGGTGTCGGTAAACATCATCATGTCGATGAACATGGACATGCCGGCATCCTGCGGCAGGTAGAAGTTCGCTTCATAGTTGGACGCCATCCCGGATTCGAACGTTTCGTCTCCGGGATCGTTGTGTACGTCCCAGAACCAAGGTCCCACCCAGTCCGGCGGAAACGAAAGGCCCAGGTCATAGCCGCCGATCCAGCACTGGTCCTGCCAGATGCCGGTGTCGCGGTAGTAGGCTTCGATGACCTCAAGAAGTTCGCGCACCGGCAAATTCGGGCGGAGAACCTCCGCCAGCATGGCCTTGACCCCGGTGACGGCATCGAGATAGCGCGACACTTGAGGGTGCGGTTCACCGACACACACGGTACGCGCGATGTTCGAGTGGTAGCGGTGCCAGACGCCACAGATGTCGACGTTGACGACATCGCCCGGCATGATCTGCCGTCGCGTGGCCAGCGCATGCATGGTGGCGCTGCGCGCGCCCGAGGACACCGGCATGGTGATCGACGAGGGTTCGCCCCCGGCGCGGGCCATGGCGCGCACCATCTCGCCCCAGACCTCGAGTTCCGTGACACCGGGGCGAATGGTGTCGATGGCCGTCTGCATGCCGATGTCGCCGATCCTGGCGGCGGTGCGGATGAAGGCGAGTTCGGCGGGCGACTTGATCCGGCGCACGCCGTTGACGATGTCGCTGCCGTCGACCACCGTCGCGCCGCGCGCCTCGAAACCTGCCTGCAGGCGCTCGCTTGCGGCGCGGTTCGGCCGGTAGCTGTGCATCTCCAGGCCGACCCTTCCCTTGAGCCAGCCCTCGCCGTCGAGGGCCTGGACGATGAAGCCGATCACATCCTCGGAGGGCTGGGCGTCGCCGCCGAAGATGCGCAGATCCCGGCTGACCGTCGTGAATCCCGCCAGGATCTCTTCGTTCTGCACCTCGATGTGAATGAAGTCGTCCGCATCGACGTGTACGGCAATCCCGGTGACCGGCAGCCAGGCCATCGGTCCCTGGGCCTGGTACCACTCGGCGCGATAGCCGGAGAGGTAGCAGACGGATTCCGGTGACGCGAGATAGAGGGTGTCGATGTGGCTGGCGGCCATCGCCGCTCGCACCCGGTCCAGCCGGCGGCGGTACTCGTCGAGGGAAAAGATCGTCTCGGCTTCCGGCCGCAGAAACTTCAGCGTCCTTTCCTTGTGCGTCATGCCCATCTGATCCCTCCCCTTCCACGTGACCGGGGCCTCTCGCTTCCGGCCGGTGTTTTGACCATAGTTCAGCCTGCGCACTATCCGGGAGGCCACGCCTTGGCGCTGATGCTGGGTATCGATACCGGCGGAACCTACACCGATGCCGTGTTGCTTGACACCACCCGGGGGCCGCTTGGGACGGCAAAGGCGCTGACGACGCGGCACGACCTGACGATCGGCATCGCCGGCGCCGTCGATGCGGTGCTCGGCGATCATGCCGGCACGATTGCCCTCGTGTCGGTCTCGACCACGCTCGCCACCAACGCCATCGTCGAGGGCCGGGGCAGTCCGTCGGCGCTCATCCTCGTCGGCCATGCACCTGATGACGAAACCAGGAAGGATGTCATGAGCGCCCTGGCCGGAGGTCCCCTGATCCGGGCCCGCGGGGGCCACGACGCTCTCGGCGAGGAAACCGCTCCTCTCGATCTCGATCACGTGGAATCAGAAGCCCTCAGGGTGGCCGGCACCGTCTCGGCCTTCGCCGTCTCCTCGATGTTCTCGGTTCGCAATCCGGCGCACGAGATCGCGGTGCGCGACATGCTGCGCCGGTCGACCGGCCTTCCGGTCTCCTGCGGCCACAGCCTGAGTTCCGAACTCGATGCGCCGCGCCGCGCCTTGACGGCGCTCCTCAATGCCCGGCTCATCCCCATGATCCAGGAGCTCATCGTCACGGTCACCACGCTGATGGCCGACCGCGGGATCGAGGCCCCGGTCATGGCCGTCAAGGGTGACGGATCCCTGATCGATGCCGCCACCGCGCTGGAGACTCCGGTGGAGACCATCCTCTCCGGCCCCGCGGCAAGCGTCATCGGCGCCCGGCATCTTTCCGGTCACGACAGCGCCTTCATCTCGGACATGGGCGGGACCACCACCGACATCGCCCTGGTCGAGAACGGACAGCCCAAACTCGACACTAGGGGTGCGCGGGTTGGCGGTTACCACACCATGGTGCGCGCGGTAGCCGCCTACACCAGCGGTCTGGGCGGCGACAGCGAGATTCGCCTCGACGAGAAGGGGCGGCTCGCCATCGGGCCGCGCCGGGCCGTGCCGCTCGCCCTCCTCGCCCACCGTCATCCCGGCGTCATCGACATCCTCGCCGGACAGGTGAAGCGCGCCTGGCCGCTGGAGTGGGACGGCGTCTTTGCGCTTCGCCTGCGCCAGCCCGCCCGCGAACCCTCCGGTCTCTCGCGGCCCCAGCGTCACCTGTGGGCCGCACTCGCCGACGGTCCCGTGGCCATGGAGGAGCTCTATCGCGACCGCTCGCCCAAGCTGTCGCTGGAGGCCCTCATGGAACGAGGGCTCGTCATCACGTCCAGATTCACGCCGAGCGACGCTGCCCATGTCCTGGGCATCCACGACGCCTGGGAGGGCGAAGCGGGGAACCTCGCGGCGCGCCTGTGGCTGAGGTGGTGGGCCATCACCGGTCATGTCGCGCCGGAAGATCCACAAGCCTTCGCGCATCACGTCCTGGAGGCGACGCTCTCGGCCAGCGCCCATGCGCTCATCGAAGCGGCGATGCAGGAGGAACACGGGCTTCCACTCCCCTCCGGGCGTTCAGCCCATGCCCTGCTCCAGGCGGCAACGGACGGCCTCGAGGGCACGCACTTCGCGCTCGATGTGCGCCTCCATCATCCGGTGGTGGGTGTCGGCGCCCCTGCCGCAAGCTACTATCCGCGACTCGCCGGCCGCCTTCACACCGAGATCGTGGTGCCGCCGCATGCCGGCGTCTGCAACGCCGTGGGAGCCGTCGCCGGGGGTGTGGTGCAAAGGGCCGACGGGCTGCTGACGTCGCCGAGAAGCGGCGTCATACGCTGTCATCTTCCAGACGAGGTGACGGACTTCGAGGACCTCGAGGAGGCGGCGCTCCATGCCAGCGGCGTCCTCGAACGCCTGGCGCATCAGGCGGCCCTGAGGATCGGCGCCGACGACATCACCGTGCGCCTGGAGCGCAAGGACGAGATCGTCCCCTGCAAGGACGGCAGCTCGCTCTTCATCGAAAGCCGCCTTGCCGCCGTGGCGGCGGGCCGTCCGGCGCTCAGCAGTCATGCGGGACGCGGCGAGAAGCTCTCCTCGTAGAAGCGGTACCAGTTCCCTCCCATGACACCGGCGATCTCGTCTGTCGTCATGCCGACGGCGCCGAGGCCCTCCTCGATGGCGCCAAAGCAGAGATTGCTGGTGAACCAGGAAGGAAAGGGTGGAACGGCGGCATCACCACCATCGTCCCTGGTCCAGCGTCCGGTCCGCATCCAGGCGATGACGCTGTCGGGCTGATCCTGCACGAGATCCGAACCGATGCCGATGCGGTCCATGCCGAACCGCTCGCCGGTTTCGGCGACCATCCGGCAGAAGCTCTCGAGGCTGCACTCCGAGCCGTCCTTCAGATGCGGCGGATAGAGGGAAAAGCCGATCATGCCACCGTTCGAGGTCACCGCATGGATGGCGTCGTCGGACTTGTTGCGCGGCACCGGCCACCAGCTCATCGGATTGGCGTGGGTGATGGCGATCGGTCGTTCGGACAACTCAGCCGCCTCGATGGTGGAGCGCTCGCCCGAGTGGCTCATGTCGATGACCAGCCCGACGCGGTTCATCTCCCGGATCACCTCGCGGCCCATCCTCGTCACACCCGAATCGTGATGCTCCTGGAATCCCGCCGCCAGCAGGGACTGGTTGTTGTAGGAGAGCTGCATGAAGCGCCCACCCAGGGTGTGGAGGATCTCGACGAGACCGATGTCGTCTTCCATGGGGCTGCAGTTCTGGAAGCCGAAAAAGATGGCGGTTCGCCCGCTCTCGGCTGCGCGTTTCACATCATCCGCCCACAGCCCGTGAAAGATAAGATCCGGATACTGCCCGAACCACCGGTTCCACCGCTCGATGTTCAACACCGTCTCGCGGAAGGTCTCGTGGTAGGCGACGGTGACATGCACCGCATGCACCCCGCCCTCATTCATCTGCCGAAAGATCCTCTCGGACCAGTTGGCATACTGGAGATTGTCAATCCTCATGGCCCAAGACTGCATCTGACGGACCTCAAGGTCCACATCTCCCGGGCTTGCATGAATGGCGTAGCGTCATGATCGCCAAGAAAGCCATGCCGACCGTCGCCCGAATCGAGGCAGCGGGCTTCTACGGTTGTGAATCCTCCAACGACGGCTTCGATCTAGACCCACTTCGAAGGCGCTTCAATCAATAGGCCGGTCGAGTGCTGTTGCGGTGCTCGAGGAGCATTTCGTCCAAGCTCGTCAAGGACACTGACTATCGGATTGGAGACTGTTTTACGTAATCTCCCTACCCCTTTTAGCCTCTCTCCGCACATCGAACATGTGTGTCCAGCCTTCGGTGCAAACGCATCGTCTCCAACACTACACTCCGACTTACGGCATCGTGTGCAGGTTAGTGACACAATTCGTTTTTCAATGTGAGGCAACGATTTTTGCGCCATGAGTGTTCTTACCATTACAGAATCTAGCCTTTTTCCGTCAATCACCACCTCCGAGTAGGTATCGTCGAGTGCACGTGTTTCACCATCAACTTCGAAAGCATGGACATGAATACCTTCTTCCTCCGCGTCTTCCGAAGTCCAAACAAACGCAGGGTTGGAACCCCAAATCTGGATTCCGCCTGGAAAGTCTCGTTGTTCCAGTTGGATCGACCTTGACGATTTGCGCGGTTTTCCACACTCTCTACTGAAGTAGCTTTGAATGCGAAGTATTGGGTTGCCAATGCCAGGAACCGAGTCCCGAAAGTACTTCCCGCAGCCAGCACAGAGATGACGCTGATGCTTATGCACGCTAAACCAATCCTTATCAAGATGTGAATAGCCACAATGTGGACATCGCACATGCCGCAGTTCAAAACCGAATACAGTGCTTACCATATAGTAAATGGCCTCTGGCTCAGTTAGGAGAACTCCGCTCGGAGATATCCCACCTCCCATCAGTCGAATCGAACGGACTGTCTTGTCGATGTTCTTCGCGCCATTACGAGTCTTCCTAGCATGAACATGGATACCGCGCTCCAGAGGGAGGCGAGTAGTATCATAGATTGGAGCAACGGCACCCCATAGCGCTACTCCTCCTGGATATTCATCAATATTCAGAAGCATGGTCTCATCCGCGGATACAGGCACAATGTGGGCTGCACGGCAGTGAAGGGCAGGACGTCCATACTTGGCGGTTGCGTCCGCCTTATGGGTCAGACACCAATATCTGGTTCCTCCATCTCTCCGTTTTCCTACCGGAGTAACGTTGCAATATGATTTGTCGCCGATGATCGTCTCTCTGCCAGAATTCTGAGTCATGAATCCCCCCCATTAGCGCCAGTTGGCAAGATCTTGTGTAGTCATTACACATGCTGTCACAATGGCGCACGATCTAGAGCAAGCATCCAATTGCGTATTGCATTCACTTGGTTTTCATTCAATTGAGACCCCCAGCGTCCAATGATTTCGATTGGGGACTCGCCGCTCTTGCCTAACACGTCCCGCAGTACATCCACTGTTTGTTCTCGAGCGAGCGAGATTCCGTTCGGGGATTTCGGCGCGATGTTCTTGTCGCCAACAAGATAATTGGAAAGACGGCTGCCAAAGTTCCGATGATCATCGAGATAATGCTGCAATCCATTTTCGTTGACGATAACATTGCCGCTCAACTGTCCGTCGGCGCGTATGTGTAGCCGACGATCCGGATACTCGATATAGGCGTCATGAGCATTGATCTTTCTCACGACTTCGAAACCGCACATTACGAATTGTTTTGCATTGTTGACCTTACCGGAGACGACAAAGATGTAGTCTCCAATACGTACTTGACGGCGGATGTCTGGACGGCAGGCACCCAAGCTTGGACTTGAACCCAAATACGGATCCTTGACATGTTTTCCAAGCTGAGGGTCGTATCCGCTGCTTGTTATGAAGATTTTGCCAATCATCGTCTTCACCTATCCCTCTTGTTCGCCAGTCTCTGGCATTCTCCACTGCAGCTTCTGCTTCAGCGCATTGCCTTGGTAGGCAGCCAAGAGCCCCATGTGTTGAAGGCGACCAACTACTATGCCAGGAGATATCCCTACAGCGTGTGAAAAATCGTGAATGTCATCACTAGAGAATCTACGTCGTCGAACGAAATCTGAAAGGGCAGAAGGCGGGATTAGTGTATCCGCAGCAAACTGATTGGCTTCTGCTTCGTATTGCTCCATTTCAGGGTCAACAATACGATCAAACAGATCCTGCGCAGCATTATCAAGGACAAATGAACGCATTCTCCTATGAAGTAACAAATGTCCCAACTCGTGAAAAAACGAAAACCACATCTGGTCGTCCGTCTTGTATCGAAGTGTAAGGCCAATGAGAGCCTTTCGATTTGATAACCATCGTGCACAGCCACTAATCCCAGAATTGGGCAACTCTGGCACCCACACGACGGCCACACCTGCTGTTGCACATAGTGTTTGAACTGGCCCTACCGCCTCTTCTACTCGTTCTGTTGTCAACCGCCGAAGTTCTTCAACAAGGGAACGAAGTCGTTTTTCATTGAAGTCTGCAGTCTGAATATCTGCAGCGATGAGTTCTGTTTCTCGAACCCATGCAGAGATCGACGCCTGATTCTTGGAAAATTCTCGGGTCTGCCTGTAAGCGACGTCGCAGTCCTTCCACACTGCCTCCCAATTCTCTGGGGAGGAAACTCCCAAGAAATTGAGCAACATGTCGACGTCTGTTTTCCCCGGTTGCAGAGAAAAGCTATACTTCTTCATTTCCCGCAAGGGGAAGGTGAGGGCCCAATCTCTCCATGCAATGGATTGTGAAAGTTCCCGACGCCTGGCTTCGGTTTCGTCAAATTGCCTCTGCAGATTTAGCCACAAATGCGCCGGACGCCGAAAGACACGTTCCAAAGTCAAGGCTGTGCTAGCGGTAACAGATGCCTTCCCATTACAAATTACACTAATGGTCTTTGGCGTCAGGCCAGTACGGCGGGCTAAATCGCGTTGCGACCATCCATAATGCTCAAGGTACTCGCCAATCACCTCTCCAGGGTGCGGTGACGTCACTGGGTTGACAGGAATGCGGTCATTGCTATCCATGGGTGTCCTCAATCCCTCTTACTTCGATTGCGGTTATGGAACTCCATCGTTCTTGCTCGTCGGAGCGATCTTGTACCGGAGATTCTTCGATCGGTCTGAACAACAGGCGGTATGGTTGACTTAGATCGATCGAAAACGTGCCTGCCAGATTACCCTTCAGTTCATGACAACGCTCGGGTCCCGAGTTCGGCGGCCAGAATGCTGCCAGAGACTCGGCGGCTCGTAGAACTGCTACGCGAGCCTTTAACTTCTTGGACATTGCTGCTCCAAAGCGCTTCTTGCAGACTTCCTCGTCTTCGATGGCAGCCTTGAGTTTGTTGTCCTTGACAAAGATCTCCATACGTTACCTATCAGGTAATCGATACCAATGGTGTTGTGTTACCAATCTGGTAACGCTTAACTTGAAGAGTGTCAAGCGTGGATTGCGAGCATGTCCGTGTACCCAGTTGAGAGAACGTTGGTGTCCACTAGATTCATGAAGGCGCCTACAGGGCGATATCCCGCACCGGGATTGTGTCGCGCGGCGGCAGATCGCCTTCTTCGAGTTCCGAAGCGGCGAGAAGGCGGCCGAACGACGGGACCTGGCAAAGACGGTTCCATTCGTCGAGGCCGACCAGCACGGCCCGGGGCTGTCCGCGGTTGGTAATGACGACCGTCTCGCCCTTCGCTGCTCCTTCCAACAGGGCCGACAGCGTGGCCCTCGCCTCTCGCAGATTCACCGTCCGCATGAGCACTCGTCCTGAACCAGTGTCGTCATGAGAGCCCCTATCGCCGCGATAGCCAAGCGTGGATGAGCACCTCGTCCGGAACTCCTCCAGAAATCCGTCTCAACATAAACTGATGTCCCCTGATGGGGCTACCCCACCGACCGGTCGCCGCGGAAATCGGCAGTCATCGGCTTGCGCCTGACGACTGAGAGACGGGCAATTGCTGGCTCATTCCTTCCAGGACTCGAAGGCTGCGGGAAAGACGGCTTCGATGGGTTCGTTGTCGGGCCAGTAGTCGGCGAAACGGTTCCATGCCTCGGTGCTGGATTGGCGCACGCCGTCGAGAAGATCGCTGTCGTCCCATGCCAGCAACCGGCCTCCTTTCACCAGGGTGTGGCCATCAACGATGACGGTGTCGATCACCTCGCCGTCGCAGCACTGGATGAGGGCCTTCAGCGGATCGAGGAACGGTCCTATGCGCAGCCTCTGGAAGTCGACGATCAGGATGTCTGCCTTGGCCCCCGGGGCCAGACGGCCAAGATCGTCGCGCCCCAGGGCTCTGGCGCCTCCAAGGGTGGCGGCATTGAAGATGTCCCTGGTGGCGGCCACCTCGAAGTCGCGGTCGGCGATCTTTCCCGTGTGCGCCACGGTCTTCAGTTCCCCCAGCATGTCCTGGGGATAGGAGTCGGTGCCAATGGCAAGGTTGACCCCGGCGTCGAGATATCGCTGGAACGATTCGAGATGGACGCCCCGCCGGGCAAAGACGGTGGGCGAATGGGCGACACTCGCTCCGCTTGCAGCGATGAGAGCGAGGTCGTCTCCTCGCGTGAAGGCGATCTGCGAGTGTCCGGACGTGTAGAGCCCGTGACCCAGGATCACCTCGGGCCCGAGAAATCCGAGATCGTGCAGCATGGCGACCGGCGTGCGGCCGGTGTGGCGCACGGAGTCCTGGAACTCCAGCACCGATTCGGCGACATGCATGGTGATACCGATGCCGTGACGCGCCGCCGCCTCCTTGGTGCGGCGCAGCAGTTCGGCGGAAGACAGGTGATACTCGAGAGGCACCAGAATGGCGCGCACCCTGCCGTCGTAGGCGCCATCCCACGTCTCGACGAAGGCAAGGGCGCTTTCCAGGGTGGCCAGCCCGTCATCGTCATGCCAGTGGATCTGGTGGCGCCCGCTCTGGTCGTAGTAGTGATGGGCCGAGCGCATGCCCGGCGCCGTATAGAGGCGGATTCCGAGTTCCCCGGCATGGGCTGCCATTGCCCCCGGTTCGCCACCGAGTTCACTCCCCATGTCGACAACCGTCGTGGACCCGAAGCGCAGCAGGCAGGCGAGGCTGTAGCGGATGGCCGCATCGACGTTTTCATAATCGTGGACCGTCGGGCCGTTGATCCCCTTGGTGGTGCAGTAGTTCATGAAACCGGACCGGAAGAGGTCGGCCCGCCCGCCATCAAAAATCATGCGGTCCCCGGTATGGGCGCCGACATGGGCATGGGCGTTGATCAACCCCGGCATCACCAGGTGGCATCGGGCATCAACCGTCACGTCCACGGGCTCCTCCCAGGACCGCCCAACGTGAACGATGCTGTCGTCGCGATAGACAACCACGCCATCGGTGAGAATGCGGTGTCGGTCACCATCGAAAGCGACTATCCAGCCGCCCCTGATCAGGGTGGTCGTCCCAGACATCGTCGTGACTCCATCAGGTCGATCCATCATACCCGGTCGGCTTGCCAGAATCTGTCGACCGCTGTCCCGGCCGGTCTCGACGTTGACGGGCCGATATCAGGGCAGCACGGCTGTGACATGTGTCATCGCCTGAATCCCGTGTAGTGTGCGGCCTCGCTGAAAGGAGTTGTCGTGAAGATGGTGGTGCGTCGCGTGTGCGTGTTCTGTGGTTCCCTTGAGGGACGAGATTCGCGGTACCTGAAACTCGGTGTCGACCTCGGGCGGTTGCTGGCCGGAGCCGGACTTCAGATCGTCTACGGCGGCGGTGGAATGGGCATCATGGGTGCGGTTGCCGATTCGGCCATCGCTGCAGGAGGTCATGTGACAGGGGTCATTCCGTCGTTTCTGGCCGAACGGGAACGCTATCACCCCGATGTTGCCAAGCTGATCGAGACACGGGACATGCACGAAAGACGCATGGCCATGTACGACAATGCGGACGCCTTCGTCTCACTGCCAGGAGGTATCGGCACCCTCGAGGAGACCGTCGAGGTCCTGAGCTGGATCACCCTGGACATCCACACCAAGCCAGTGATTCTCGTCGATTCGGCGTACTGGTCGCCCTTTCTGGCCCTGCTGGAACACATGGATGACCACGGCTTTTCCCACCGCAGTCTCAAGAACTGCGTGGAGGTGGTCGACGAACCACAGGATGCCGTCGCGCGCCTTGCTGAAGGGACCTCCTGACAGGGCATCTCCCGGGCGGGGTGTTCACGCCGTTTCGATGCCTGCAAGTTCGTCGAGAGCGGCAACGATGGCGGTGGCCATAGCGGGCTCGTCGGGCATGTGTCCTCCGTGTTCGACGATGTGGAGGTTGGCGCGGGGCCAGGCCTTCCCGAGACGCCAGGCCTCGCGTAGCGGCGTACACATGTCGAAGCGGCCGTGGACGATTGTTGCGGGGATGTCGGCGAGGCGGTCGCAGCGCGACACGATGTGGTCCTCGCCGTCGAGAAAGCAGCCGTTCTCGAAGTAGTGCGCCATGATCCGGCCGTAGCTCGCACCACCGTCGTCGTCGCCCTCGGTGAGGCTGGCGTCGCGAGGATGAAAGTAGACCGAGGCGGTCTCCCAGGCCCCGAGGGCGCGGGCGATGCGGTCCGCGTCCTCAGGATCGTTGCCGCGGATGCGTCGGTAGGTCGCGGCCTCGAGATCCTCGAGGTCTCCGGTCGGGAAGTGGGCCACGAAGCGGTCCCATGCCTCGGGGTAGACCATGTTGGCGCCGAACTCGAAGAGCCAGCGCTGCGTCGTTCGGTCGGCAAGCCAGACGCTCCAGACACAAAGGGCGCTGACGCTTTCGGGATGTGATTGGGCGTAGACCAGGGCGAGGGTCGATCCCCACGAGCCGCCGGCGACGTGCCAGCGACGGATGCCGAGATGCTCGCGAGTCCTCTCGATGTCGGCGACAAGGTCCCAGGTCGTGTTGTCGTCGACGAGTGCGCTCGGTGTGCTGCGGCCGGCGCCACGCTGGTCGAAGGCGACCACTCGGTAGCGCCCGGGATCGGCGAGCTGGCGATGGCGGGGCGAGATCCGGCCCCCCGGTCCACCGTGGAGGAGGACGATCGGCACACCGTCGGGATTGCCGCTTTCCTCGACATGGAGTTCGTGGCTCGGAGACACCTTGAGACGAAAGGTGCGGCGCGCCTCGCTCTCCGGATAGACGATGCGGGAGACGTCGGGAGCGGTCACGGGTCAGTACCCCCTTGCAGGATCGACAAGATTGGCGAGCGGCTCGCCCCGCACGAAGCGATCTAGATTGTCGAGAAAGACCTCGATGCTCAGCCGGTCGTAGTCCTGCCAGGTCTGCATGCCGCCCACGTGAGGGGTGATGTGGACGTTCTCCATGTCCCAGAGCGGACTGTCGTGCGGCAGGGGCTCCTGGGCGAAGACATCGAGAGAGGCGGCCCCCACGTGACCGGACCGCAGCGCCTCGATCAGTGCCTCCTCGTCGATGACCCCGCCCCTCGACATGTTGTGCACGATCACGCCCGGCTTGACGGCAGCAAGCGCGGTGGCACCGATCAGTCCACGCGTTTCGTCGGTGAGCGGTGTGACGACGATGACATAGTCGGAGAGCGCCAGGACATCGTTGATCCGGTCCGGTCCCACGACCTCCTCGACCCCTTCAAGGGGCTGCGGTCGCGCCCGCACACCGTAGACGGTCATGCCCAGGGCGCCGCCCACCCGGGCGCAGGCCCGGCCGATCTTGCCCAGGCCGACGACGGTCAGGGTACCGCCGGTCGAGCGGATGACGTCGTGGGTTTGCCAGCGATGCTCCCTTTGCTGGTCGTGGTAGCGGAAGAAACGGCAGTTGATCGCGATCAGGCGAGCGATGGCAAACTGCGCCATCGCCTCGTCCTGCACGCCACCGGCGTTGCACACGTTCACCTTCTCGGGATCCCAAGGGGTCAGATGGTTGATGCCGGCGCCCGAGACATGGATGAAACGCAGCGAGGGTTGCGCCAGCAGGGCTTCCCGCGGATAGGGCCGGCGCTCGAAGCGTTCGGTGTAGGCCACGTGATGGTCGCCGCGCGCCGCCTCCGGCAGGGCATCGAAGCTTTCGCACGTGGTGATGACGGCGTCGGGGTGGCGTTCGGCAACCGCGCGCGCCACCATCTCGGGCCGCTCGGTGTGAACGAGAATGCGCAAGGGTCCGGTCATCCGTGTCGTTCCTCTCAGGACAGGCACAACCATACCAGTGCTCCTCTTGTGTGTGTCGAGGGACACCCGCCGGTCCTGATTGAGGCCTGAGGAGGACGCACGCATGGCACGTATCGAGTTTCCCTATCTGAACCGTCACGAGGTCGAAGAGCTGCTGCCGGACATCTCGGTTGCCATGAAGATCGTGGAACAGGGTCTCGCGGCGCACGGTCGCGGCGATGTCGTGCTGCCGCCCAAGGCGCATATCCATCTCGACGAGCGTTACAACGGGCACTTCAACGTGCTGCCCGGCTACGCCGGCCACATCGACCGCGCCGGTGTGAAGGTGGTGGGGGACTACGTCGACAACTGGAAACATGGCCTCCCCTCGGAGGTGGCGCTCCTCACGCTCTACGAACCGCGGACCGGCGTCCCGCTGTGCCTGCTCGATGCCACAGCGACGACGTGGCTGCGGACCGGCGCGGTGACCGGGATCGGCGTCGACCACCTCGCACGCAAGGATGCGTCAATTCTCGCTCACCTAGGCGCGCGCGGCACGGCGTTCTCCAACATCGCGGCCATTGCGGCGCGGCGTCCCCTTGCGGAGGTGCGCATTGCGAGCGCCCGCACCGAAACCCGCGAGGCGCTCGCCCGCCGGGTCGAGGACGAGCTTTCGCTGCGGGCCTTTCCCGTCGCCAATTCTCACACCGCGGCCGACGGCGCCGACATCGTGGTCGAGGCCACACGCCTGGAACGGCCGGAAATCCTCGTGCGCGACGCCGTGCTGAAACCCGGATCATTGTTGGTCGCCTACGGCTGGGTCATGGCGGTCGACCCCGCAAGCGCCACGGCCTGCGACAAGTTCGTGGTCGACGACTGGGAGCAGTGCACGAAGGGTGGAACCTTCCAATCCCTGATTCGCGATGGTGTGCTCGCCCGCAACGACGTCCACGCCGAGATCGGCGAGATCTGTTGCGGCAAGACGCCTGGGCGCACGAGCGAGAGCGAGAGGATCACCTTCTGGCATCGCGGATTTGCCATCAGCGATGTCGTCCTGGGACACTGGATTCACGAGCGGGCCCTGAAGGAAGGACGGGGCCAGCGTCTCGTCCTGTGGGACGGTCCCGACGAGTGATGCTGGAGCGAGGGGGCGCAGGTGGGGAGAAGTGGCGATGCTCGCCAGCGGACCCTTGAGCGGAGGGTGCGAACCTTCGCGGAGTGCGCGTGGCGTAGTAATCTGCCGAACGTCAGGCACGAGAGCGCATCATGACCGGGCTGAATGACAGGATTGCTGCGGGCGACATCATCGTCATCGACGGGGGGATGGGGACCGAACTCGAGCGTCGCGGTGTGCCCATGCACGCCGAGACATGGGCGGGCGCGGCGCTGATCGAGCACCCGGACGCCGTGGTCGACATCCATGCAGATTTCATTCGCGCAGGCGCGGAGGCCATCATCACCAACACGTTCGGCGCTTCGCCTCACATGCTCCAGGCGATGGGTTATGGCGAGCGCGCCGAGGAGATCATCCGCGGTTCGGTCGATCTCGCCAAGCGTGCCCGCGATCGGGTCGGTCGCGACGTGGCCATCGCAGGATCGATCTCGACAATGGCGGCGGACGGAGATCTCTCCCGTCCCGGCGACCGCCATTCCGACGACGAAATTGCGGACAGCCTGGGCCGCATGGCACGGGCGCTTGCCGACGGCGGCTGCGACCTCATTGCTCTCGAGATGATGCGGGACACGCGCTGCGCCCCCATCGCCATGCAGTCCGCCAGGGAGACGGGCCTGCCGGTCTGGCTGGGTCTTGCGTGCACGAGGGAGAAAGACAGCGGCGATCTGGTCGCATTCGATGTTCCGGAACACCGGTTTGCCGACACCCTGGCGGCGACGCTGCCCCTCGAACCGGATCTGGTGTGCGTGATGCACAGCGATGTCGACGTGACGGGCGATGCCATCGATGTCGTGAAGGAGCACTGGAACGGGCCGCTCGGCGTCTATCCCGAAGCGGGCTATTTCGAAAAGCCGCACTGGCATTTCGTCGACGTGATCGCGCCTGATGCCCTTGTCGCCCGGGCCCAAAACTGGGCAAGCCAGGGCGTGACCCTCTTCGGAGGGTGCTGTGGCCTTGGACCTGAGCACATCAGCGCTCTGGATGCCGCCCGCGAGAGTCTCGAGGCAAGCCGCTCCCGTCACCTCGACTGATCAGGAAGATCACGTGTCTGGAGGAACCGGACCCCGATAGCGCCACGGCCCGTGACAAGTTCGTGGTCGACGATCAGGAGCAGTGCACGAAAGGCGGCACCTTCCGCTCCCTGGTTCGCGACGGTGTGCTCGCCCGCAAGAGATGTCCACGCCGAGATCGGCGAGGTCTGTTGCGGCAGGAAGCCCGGGGCGCAGGAACGAGAGCGAGGGGATCACCTTCTGGCATCGCGGCTTTGTCCTCAGCGACATCGTCCTCGGGCACCGCATTCACTCGCGGGCCCTGAAGGAGGGGCGGGGCCAGCGTCTCCCCCTGTAGGACGGCCCCGACGAGTGACGCTGGAGCGAGGGATGTGCAGGTGGTGAGCGTGATCCCTGGGACCGCGCCTCTCGAATGCGGTGATGCTCGCCGGCGGAACCTTTGAGCGGCGGTCGCGAACCCTCGCGGAGGGCGCTTGGCGTGATAGTCTGCCGAACGGCAGGCACGAAAGCGCATCATGACCGGGCTGAACGACAGGATTGCTGCGGGCGACATCATCGTCATCGACGGGGGGATGGGGACCGAGCTCGAGCGTCATGGTGTGCCCATGCACGCCCAGACGTGGGCGGGCGCGGCGTTGATCGAGTACCCCGACGCCGTGGTCGATGTGCATGCAGACTTCATCCGCGCAGGCGCGGAGGTCATCATCACCAACACGTTCGGCGCCTCACCCCACATGCTCCAGGCGATGGGCCATGGCGATGAGGCCGAGACGATCATCCGCGGTTCGGTCGATCTCGCCAGGCGTGCGCGCGACCGGGTCGGCCGCGATGTCGCCATCGCGGGATCGATCTCGACCATGGCGGCCGGCGGAGATCTCGCGGATCCCGGCAACCGTCATTCCGATGACGAGATTGCCGACAGCCTGGGCCGCATGGCGCGAGCGCTTGCCGACGGCGGCTGCGACGTGATTGCTCTCGAGATGATGCAGGACACGGTTCGGGCACCCGTTGCCTTGCGCTGCGCTCAGGAAACGGGCCTGCCGGTCTGGCTTGGTCTGACGTGCGCACGGGAGAAGGACAGCGGCGATCTGGTCGCGTTCGACTTTCCCGACAACCGCTTTGCCGACATCCTGGCGGCGACGGTGCCGCTCGAACCGGACCTGGTATGCGTGATGCACAGCGATGTCGACGTGACGGGCGACGCCATCGATGCCGTAAAGGAGCACTGGAACGGGCCGCTCGGCGTCTATCCCGAAGCGGGCTACTTCGAAATGCCGCACTGGCACTTCGTCGACGTGATTGCGCCCGATGCCCTTGTCGAGCGGGCCCGGACCTGGGCGAGCCAAGGCGCGACTGTTTTCGGAGGTTGCTGCGGTCTTGGCCCTGAGCACATTGCCGCCCTTGACGGCGCGCGGGAGAGTCTTGATGCAAGCCACGTCCGTCACCGGGGCTGACAGGAATATCACGTGTCTGGTGAACCGGATGTGGCCCGGGACGCGGGTGACTTGGGTAGTGCCTCTGTTTCAAGTTAGCCTACCACCGACCTCCGATGAGACCTGTGCTTCCCGCTAAGCATCGGAGGGTATCGGTGAACAGCGAAACGATGACGACGATCGAAGAGCTCGCCATAAGCGTTGGTGCGATTGTGGAGTGCCCAGTCTGCCATGAAAGCAACTTTCATGCTGGCGACGATTATGCAGAACGTATGACTTACGCTCGTGCCACCCAGGCTTTGAAGGATGAGGATCGAGGGCTCAGGGGCTTGCAGCGTGAGAAAGTGACTGGCTTCGTAAAGTCAGTGCTTGATCACGCGTCGTTCAAGTGCCCTAGGTGTGAGATCCACTGATGCCCACTGGACCCAAGGGTCAGAAGCGCCCGCGCGACGTGATCGGCAACGCCGTCAAGGTCATGCGGATCGCGACCGGCGAGGAAGATGAAGAGTTCGAGGATGATGGCAAGGACCCTGCCGCGAAGGCGCTGGGAGCGAGGGGTGGCAAGGCGTGCACGCCAAGAAACTGACCTTAGAACAGCGCTCAGAGATCGCGCGAAAGGCCGTTGTCAGGCGCTGGAAAAGGAGCTGATTCCCAAGAATTGGTCGATGTGCTATGTCACGTTGACTTTGGGCGTGGCGGGGGCGGTGGGATTCGAACCCACGAGACCTCGACAGTCCGGCGGTTTTAAAGACCGCTGCATTCGACCGCTCTGCCACGCCCCCTTTTTCGCGCACGCTAGGCCGAGAAACAGAATCAGTCAAGCAAGTCGCGGTCTTGACTCCGTTACTCCTGTGGGTATGATCGTCTCACGACTGTGGAGACTATCATGACTGCATCTTCAAAGAAAACCCTTCGAAGCCCCTCGTATCCGAGCATGTCGTTGGAAGATGCAATAGGCGCTGTCAAGAAGATCGAGACGGTGTATCGGACGTCGCGCGTCGACAGGGGCGAGGCCGCCAAGCTGCTCAACTACAGCAGCTTGAGTGGCCCGGCGGCTAAAGCTCTGGCCGCCTTGGCCTCGTACGGCCTTGTTGAGCGAGCGGGAAAGGGGGAGGTTCGCGTAACCGAGAGGGCGAAAGCGATCCTTTATGCTGAATCTGACAAAGAACGCCGTGATGTCTTGAGGGATGCGGCACTAGAGCCTCCACTTTTTCGTGAGCTCAGGGACCGCTTTGAGGCAGCCATCGCGGCTGGCGTGCCCCTTCCGGAGAGTGGGGTCATCAGGCATTTGGAGCGGGAGAATTTCAACCCTAGTGCGGTGCGACCGGCGGCGCGGGCCTTTCTCAAGACCATAGAATTCCTAGCATCCGTGGGAGCAAGCGAGAGTAATGGCAATGAGCCATCGGACGATGTTGTATCCCCGTCAACGGACACTGAGACGGCGACCGTGACCTACGGAGGCGCGCAAGTTGGCGACTATGTTCAGTGGGAATCCGGAGGCGACCTTCGCCTTCCTGAGCCCATGCGCGTCCGAGCCATACATGACGATGGCGAGTGGGTCTTCATTGACGGCCACAGAGCGGGGATTCCGATGAGCGAGGTGATTGTTCAAGAACGCGAACCAGATACCTCTCCTCCAATACTGCCTCTAGAAGTGGGCACTGGCGACGCACCTATCAGCCAATCTGGTGAGCGCGAACAACTTGAGTACAAGCTGAGTGACACGACGCGCGTTCGGATCTCTGTGACAGGTGAGATTGGAACAAGAGAGCTGGGGCGATTGATTCGCTTGCTCCAAACCCAGAGGGACATTCTGAAGGACGAGGAGGAAGAGGAAGAAATACATGAACATTATACTTGACGTTAAGCATTAAGGTTCATTTATTTGGGGCATTAACAAACTGCCCCTAAAGACCCGCGCCCTGATCCTGAACATACTCTGCTAAGGCCAGTCCATGCGGGCGACCGCACGGCTGGCCGATGTGAGTTTCAACACCGTTGCCAAACTGCTGATCGATGCGGGGAAGGTCTGCGCCGATCTGCACGACGAACTGGTGCAGGGAGTCACGGCCAGCTGCATCCAGTGCGACGAAATCTGGTCGTTCACCTGCGCCAAACAGAAGAACGTACCGAACGCCAAGACCGTTCCTGCGGAGGCGGGTGACACTTGGATCTGAACCGCTCTGGACAGCGACAGCAAGCCGAACGTGTCATGGCTGATAGGTGGTCGCGACGGCGAATATGCGATTGCCTTCATGAACGATCTGTGGTCCCGGCTGGTAAACCGCGTCCAACTCACCACGGACGGCCACAAGCCGTACCTGGAAGCCCTGGAAGGGGCATTCGGCGGGGGTGTGGACTGCGCTCAGCTCATCACGCTGTACGACGAGGCGCCAGACGCTGAGAAGCGAAACAGCCCACCGACCCGCATCGAAACTCGCAAGTGCCGTATCGAAGGGAAGCCGGATCGCCAGCACGTCTCAACTTGCCATGTTGAACGCCGCAATCTGAGTATGTGGATGCACATGCGGCGCTTCACCCGGCTGAACAATGCGTTCTCCAAGAAATTTGAGATTCACATGGTTGCGCTCTACACCCTCTGGTACAACTTCATCCGCATTCACGAGACGCTTCGCGTTACCCCGGCCATGGAAGCTGGGCTCACAGACACTTTGTGGGACATGGACGACTTGGTGCGGATCATGGATCAGCGTGCCCCCAAGCCCGGTCCGCGCGGCCCCTACAAAAGGCGCAATTCAAACTGACCCGCTACCGGGCCTTGACATCGGCGGCATCGCAAACCATACAGTACCATACTGGTCCTGATTGGTAGGTCTTCATGATCCGATTGTCCCGCATGACCGACTACGGTGTCGTCGTCATGACCTACATGGCGTGGCAGGGAAGCGAAACGCGCTCCGCGCACCAGGTGGCCACGGCCACCGGTCTGCCGGAAGCCACGGCCGGCAAGCTCCTCAAGCTCTTCGCCCGCGCCGGCCTCCTGAAGAGCCGGCGTGGCGCCCATGGCGGATACGCCCTGACCTCGAGCCCGGAAGAGATTTCGCTTGCCCGTGTCGTCGAGGCTGTCGAGGGTCCGATCGCCCTTACCCTGTGCGTCGATGACCACCCGGGTCACTGCGACGTCGAATCGCTCTGCCCCATGCGCGGGGGCTGGAACCAGATCAACACCGCCCTGCGCGACGCCTTCGAGGGCGTCTCCCTTGCCGCGATGACCGCACCCGTCATCCCCCTTGCGGGGCTTCAGCAGATGGAGGCCTGACCGATGGCCATCGTCCAGGAAACCATCGATACCGTCCACGAGGCCACCGGCGCCTACAAGCACGGCTTTGTCACCGAGATCGAGACCGAACGGGCGCCCGAGGGGCTCTCGGAGGACACCATCCGCTTCATCTCGGCCAAGAAGGAGGAGCCCGACTGGCTTCTCGCGTGGCGCCTCGAGGCCTTCCGCCACTGGCTCACCATGAAGGAGCCGGTGTGGGCGAAGGTCGGCTATGCGCCGATCGACTACCAGGCGAGTTCCTACTACGCGGCGCCGAAGTCGGCCTCCGACGGGCCGCAGAGTCTCGACGAGGTCGATCCCGAACTCCTCGAGACCTATGCCAAGCTCGGTATCCCGCTCAAGGAACAGGAGGTCCTATCTGGGGTGCGCAACGTTGCCGTCGACGCCGTCTTCGACAGCGTCTCGGTGGCGACGACCTTCCGCGAGCGCCTGGAGAAGGACGGCATCCTCTTCTGCTCGATCTCGGATGCCGTGAAGGAACACCCGGACCTCGTCCGCAAGTACCTGGGTTCCGTGGTGCCCGTCACCGACAACTTCTTTGCCACGCTCAATTCGGCGGTCTTCACCGACGGGTCGTTCTGCTACATCCCGCCCGGCACGCGCTGCCCGATGGAGCTTTCCACCTATTTCCGCATCAACGCCTCCCAGACGGGCCAGTTCGAGCGCACCCTGGTGATCGCCGACAAGGGGAGCTACGTCAGCTACCTGGAAGGCTGTACCGCGCCGCAGAGAGACGAGAACCAGCTGCACGCCGCCGTGGTCGAACTGGTGGCGCTTGACGATGCCGAGATCAAGTACTCGACCGTCCAGAACTGGTACCCCGGCGACGCGGAGGGCCAGGGCGGCATCTATAACTTCGTCACCAAGCGGGGGCTGTGCGAGAAGCGCGCCAGGATCTCGTGGACCCAGGTGGAAACCGGATCCGCCATCACCTGGAAGTACCCCAGCTGCGTCCTCAAGGGTGACGACAGCGTCGGCGAGTTCTACTCCGTCGCCATCACCAACAATCGCCAGCAGGCCGATACCGGAACCAAGATGCTCCATGTCGGCAAGAACACCAGGAGCAGGGTCATCGCCAAGGGCGTCTCCGCCGGCCATTCGCAGAGCACCTACCGCGGCCGCATCCGCGTCAACCCCATGGCCCATGGCGCCCGGAACTACACCCAGTGCGATTCGCTGCTGATCGGCGACGAGTGCGCCGCCCACACCGTTCCCTATATCGAGGCGCGCAACCAGAGCGCCCAGGTCGAGCACGAGGCCACCACATCGAAGGTGTCGGAGGACCAGATCTTCTACTGCCGCCAGCGCGGCATCCCGGAAGAGGAAGCCCTCACCCTGATCATCAACGGCTTCTGCCGCGAGGTGCTCCAGGAACTGCCGATGGAGTTCGCCGTGGAAGCCCAGAAGCTCGTCGGCATCAGCCTCGAAGGCAGCGTGGGATGACGATGGAGAAGAACGCCGCCATGACCCTGCTTTCCATCAAGGACCTCCGCGTTGCCGTGGACGGAAAGGAGATCCTCAAGGGAATCAACCTCTCCGTCGACTCAGGCGAGGTCCATGCCATCATGGGCCCCAACGGGTCGGGCAAGTCGACGCTTTCCCACGTCCTCGCCGGCCGTGACGGCTACGAGGTGACCGAAGGCCAGGTTCTCTACAAGGGAGAGGATCTCCTGGAGATGGAGCCCGAGGAGAGGGCCCAGTCGGGGCTCTTCCTCGCCTTCCAGTATCCCGTGGAGATTCCGGGCGTGCCCACCGTCAGCTTTCTCAAGCACGCCATGAACTCCGTGCGCAAGGCAAAGGGAGAGAGCCCGCTCGATGCCTTCGAGTTCAAGAAGATCATGGACGCCCGGCTGGAGGATCTCAGGATCGACAACTCCATGGTGCGCCGGCCGCTCAACGCCGGGTTCTCCGGCGGCGAGAAGAAGCGCATGGAGATTCTCCAGATGGCGTTGCTGGAACCTGAGCTCACCATCCTCGATGAGACCGATTCCGGTCTCGACATCGATGCCCTCAAGGTGGTGGCCGACGGCGTCAACGCCATGCGCTCGCCGGATCGCGCCACGCTGGTCATCACCCACTACCAGCGCCTGTTGAACCACATCATCCCTGATCGCGTGCACGTCCTTGCCGGAGGCCGGATCGTCAGGAGCGGAGATCCGTCGCTCGCCCTCAAGCTCGAGGAGAGCGGATACGGCGACCTGGTGACGGCGGCCTGACCATGACCGGCGAACCGACAGGCCTGCTCCATGCCGGGGATGCCGCGAGCCTTCCCGGCGCCGGCAACACGTGGATCGATTCCCTGCGCCAGGCCGGCGCCCGGAGATTCACCGGCCTGGGCCTGCCCACGCGCAAGGTCGAGGACTGGAAGTACACCGACCTCAGGGCGCTTTCCGGTTCGGCCTGGGACCATCCCGCGACGCCGGCTGATCCGGTGGAGACCGGGGAGGACGCGTCGGCGGTTCTCGTCAACGGCTGCTGGACGAGAGGCAACCGAGCGTTGCCTGACGGTGTCGAACTGGTCTCCCTTGCCCGAGCCATCGAGAACGAGGATGACGTTGTCAGAACCCATCTCGGCAGTGTCGCCAGTCTCGCGCGCAAGCACTTCGTCGCTCTCAACACCGCCTGGCTCGCCGACGGACTGGTCCTGAAGGTCGCCGATGGCGTCGCAATCGACGAACCGCTTCAGATCACCCTTGCCGGGGATCCCGGCGCCCAGCGCCTGGCATGGCATCCGCGCAACCTCATCGTGCTGGGTCGCGAGGCATCGCTTACCCTCGTCGTCCGTCACGTCGGCACCGGCGACTACCTTGCCAACCTGGTCGAGGAAGTCGTGCTCGACCGCGGATCCCGGTTGCGTCACTACCGGGTGCAGGACGACTCGCCCGACGCTGTCAATGTCTCGACCACGGAAGTGAAGGTCGCCGGCGATGCCACATACGAGAGCTTCGTGCTGGCGACGGGAGCCGGAGTGGGGCGCAACCAGATCGCCGTCGAACTCGCTGAACCCGGCGCTTCGGTCCGCCTGGACGGAGCCTGCCTGGGCCGCCATCGCCAGCAGCTCGACACCACCACCGTCATCGACCATGCGGCGCCGCACTGCGCCAGCCGCGAGGCCTACCGCTACATCCTCGACGACAGTGCAAAGGGAATCTTCCAGGGGCGGGTCACCGTGCGCAAGCATGCAGGCGGCACCGACAGCCACCAGTCCAGCAAGACCCTGCTCTTGTCCGGCAGGGCCGGGGTCGACGCCAAGCCGGAACTGGAAATCTATGCCGACGATGTCCGTTGCGGTCACGGAGCAACGGTCGGCGAAATCGATCAGGACGCTCTCTTCTACCTGCGCAGCCGGGGCATCCCCGTCGACGAGGCGCGCGATCTCCTCATCGGCGCCTTCATCGAGGATGCCCTGGAGACCATCGCATCACCGGTGGCGCAGGAGCTCTTGCGTGATCACGCCATGGCCTGGAGGACGCGGGCATGACGATGACCGCAGCCGTCGCCACAAACGACATCGCCTTCGACACTTCGCTGGTACGCGCGGACTTTCCCATACTCTCGCGCAAGGTGCGCGGCCGTCCGCTGGTCTATCTCGACAGCGCCGCCAGCGCCCAGAAGCCGCGCCAGGTGATCGATGCCGAACGCCGCCTCTACGAGGAGGAGTACGCAAATGTCCATCGCGGCGTGCACTGGCTCTCCCAGGCCGCGACCGAGAGGTTCGAGGAAGCACGGGATGCGGTCCGCCGCTTCATCAATGCCTCTGAAGACCGGGAAGTGGTCTTCGTGCGCGGCGGCACCGAGGGCATCAACCTGGTAGCGCAGTCCTGGGGCCGGACGAACCTCGAGGAAGGCGACAGGATCCTGATCTCGACCCTCGAGCACCACGCGAACATCGTGCCGTGGCACCTGCTAGCAGCCGAGAGAGGGCTCGTGGTCGAGGCGATTCCCATCTTCGACGACGGCCAGATCGACATGGAGGCCTATCGCCGCCTGCTCGACCGTCCGGTGAAGCTGGTGGCTCTCACACAGATGTCCAACGCGCTCGGCGTCATCACGCCCGCCGCCGAGATGATTCGCATGGCCCACGACGCCGGCGCCAGGGTCATGCTCGACAGCTGCCAGGCAATCAGCCACGGCGCGGTGGATGTCCAGGCCCTCGACTGCGATTTCATGGTCTTTTCCGGCCACAAGATCTACGGACCCACGGGCATCGGCGTCCTCTACGGCAAGGCCGAACTTCTCGAGTCGATGCCGCCCTGGCAGGGCGGCGGCGAGATGATCGCCCGGGTCACCCTGGAGCGCTCGACCTTCAAGGGGATCCCCCACCGCTTCGAGGCCGGCACCCCGGCGATCGCCCAGGCCGTCGGGCTCAAGGCCGCCCTCGACTATGTCACCGCTCTCGGCATGGAGAGGATCGCCGACCACGAAGCCATGCTGCATGCCCTGGCCGTGGAGCGTCTTTCGGCCATCGAGGGTCTCACCATGCTGGGCACCCATCCCGCCAGGGCGGCCATCGTCTCCTTCAACCTGGACGGCATCCACCCCCACGATGTCGGCACCATCGTCGATCACGAGGGTGTCGCGGTGCGCGTCGGTCACCACTGCGCCCAGCCCCTGATGGACCGTTTCGATGTCGCCGCCACGGTCCGCGCCTCATTCGCCCTCTACAACACGGCCGACGAGGTCGACGCCCTGGTGGCGGCGCTGGAAGAGGTCAGGAGATTGTTTTCGTGATGGACGACCTGCGCGAACTCTACCAGGAAGTGATCCTCGATCACGGCAGGCACCCGAGAAACTGCCGTCGGGTGGACGATCACAGCCACGCGGCGGAGGGCGACAACCCGATGTGCGGCGATCGCCTGTCGGTCTATCTCAAGATCGACGATGACGGAACCATCCGGGATGCAGCCTTCCAGGGACGCGGCTGCGCCATTTCCATCGCCTCGGCCTCGATCATGACGGAGATGCTGCCGGGTCTGAGCGAGGCTGATGCGCGCCGCCTCTTCGACAACTTCCACCTGCTCGTCACGGGCCAGGACATCAATGGAAGCGATGCGGGCCTCGACAAGCTGGTCGTCATGTCGGGCGTGCGCAACTTTCCCGTGCGCGTGAAGTGCGCGACCCTCGCCTGGCACGCGATGACCGCCGCCATGGACGGCGAGTCCACGGCAACGACGGAGTAGACCATGCAATCCGACAAGCCAGAGGGAATGACCCCCACCGGCCTCCACGAGAGCTGGACACCGGAAACGGAGGTCGATCCCCACAGCATTCCCCAGGCCGAGGGTGAGCCGCTGATCGGCGACATCGTCGATTCGATTCGCACGGTCTATGATCCGGAGATTCCGGTGAACATCTACGATCTGGGTCTCGTCTATGCTATCGATTCAAAGCCTGACGGCTCGGTGCGCATCGAGATGACGCTCACCACGCCGGGTTGTCCGGTGGCGGAAGACATCCCCGTGTGGATACGAGATGCCGTCTCGAAGGTGGAGGGCGCGAAGGACGTTGCGGTCGACATCGTCTGGGATCCTCCCTGGGATCCGTCGATGATGTCGGACTACGCAAGGATCGAACTGGGCTTCTACTGAGCCCCGATCAGGACTGGAGAGGAAGCAGCCATGTTCGCAATACCCGGCAAGGATCTGATGACCCTGACCGATCGCGCCGCCGAGCGCGTCAAGGCGCTGATGCGCCTCAACGAGAAGGCAGTCGGGCTCAAGGTTGGAATCAAGATGGCCGGATGCAGCGGCTTTTCCTACACGATGGACTATGCCGAGGAAGAGACCGGCAAGGAGGACACGATCGAATCGAAGGGTGTCAGGCTCTTCATCGATCCTGCCGCCTCCATGTTCCTGCTCGGCACCGAGCTCGACTGGCACGAGGACCAGCTGGAGAGCCGCTTCGTCTTCAACAATCCGAACGTGAAGGGCATGTGCGGTTGCGGTGAATCGTTCACCGTCTGAACACCCCGTCTGCAGAGTTTTCCGTCGTGCACCGTTGGCGTCTTGCCATCCTGGCGATCGTCTTCGCCCTGATCGTCCCGGCGCGGGCTGACACCGTACCTTTGGGCGAGGACGACATCGCCCATTACCGATCGGCCTTCTACCACGCCAAGAAGAACCAGTGGCGCGATGCGGAGATCTGGGCCTCCAGGGCGTCGGATCCGGTGCTGGTCGACGTCATCGCCTGGATGCGGATGAAGGACGACTGGCGGGCCTCCTTCGACGACATCCGGGCCTTCATGGAAACCCGTTCCGAGTGGCCGTTGCAGGACATGCTGCGCCGCAACGCCGAGGACGTCATGCCGGGCGATCTCAGAAACGCCGACGTGATCGCCCACTTCACGCGCTGGCCGCCCCTGACGGACGGGGGCGTCCTGCGCCATATCGAGGCCCTCCTCGATGCCGGCCGGGAGAGCGAGGCCCGAGCGGCGGTCCTCGATGCCTGGCAGCACCACACGTTCAGGGCAGCGGGAGAACGGTCCTTTCTCCGCAAACATGGGTCCTGGCTCACACCCGAACAGCACCAGGAACGTGTCGACCGGCTGATCTGGCGGGGTGAGACCGCCGCAGCGCGTCGCATTCTCACCCGCCTGAAAGATGACGGCCTCGCCGCTCTCGGCGAAGCGCGCATACGCCTCAAGGGTCGGGAGTGGGGGGTGGATGCCGCGATCGCCAGGGTCCCGGCACACTTGCGTGACGACGAGGCACTGATCTTCGAGCGCGCCGACTGGCGCCTCGGACGTGGGCGCTACGACGCTGCACTGGAACTCGTTCTTGGCCTGCCGCACGACATCAGCCAGCCGGACCGCTGGGCCCTGCAGCGGCTCCGCATTGCCGGCGAGCTGATGGCCCGGGGCGACATGGAAGGGGCCTACGATGTCGTTGCCGATCATCGCCGCCACCATGGCGCCTTTCACCATCGCGCCGAGTGGCTGGCCGGATGGATTGCTCTGCGCCATCTCGATGACCCCGTCACCGCGCTGGGACACTTCTCCTGGTTCCAGGACCAGGTCAGCCAGCCCATCAGCCTGGCGCGTGGTGCCTACTGGTGCGCCAGGGCCGCGGAAGCCGGCGGTGATCCGGCGCTGGCGAGCGACTGGTTCGACCGGGCGGCAGAGCACCCGCAGACCTTCTACGGACAGCTTGCCGCCATGCGCCAGGGAACCGTGATCTCCCTGCCGGCACCGCCCGTCATCGAACGTGCGGACGCCGATGAAGGGCTGTTCCTCATCGTCCGCCGGCTGACGGAGGTGAGGGAGTTGAGCCTGGCCGAGACCTTCCTCCAGCACATGGCGAGGACGGCCGAATCGTCTGAAGACCTGGAGGCCATAGCCGCCACTGCACTGGACCTCTATCTGCCTCACGCCGCCGTCAGGGTGGCCAAGATAGCGGCCACCAAGGGCGTGGTGATGCCGGCAGCCGGGTATCCCGTCATCGACCTGCCGGACACCGGGCGTGTCGATCCTGACCTGGTGCTGGCCGTCATCAACCGCGAGAGCGAGTTCAACAGGATCGCCATCTCCGGCAGCGCGGCCTATGGCCTGATGCAGCTCCGCCTTGCCACCGCCCGCGCGACCGCCGCACGGCTCGGTGTCGAGACATCCCGGGAACTGCTTCTCGGGAACTCCCGGCACAACATCAGGCTGGGCACCGCCTACCTGCGGCGCCTGATCGGAAACTACCGCGGTTCCCTCGTTCTGGCTCTCGCCGCCTACAACGGCGGATCGGGAAACGTCGGAGGGTGGATCGGGCGCTCGGGCCGCCCCGACGATCCCCATGTCGATGCCATCGACTGGATCGAGAGCATTCCCTTCCGCGAGACGCGAAACTACGTCCAGCGCGTGATCGAGGCCATGCAGGTCTATCGCGTGCTGCGGGGCGAGAAACCCCTCGACCTCTTCCCGGCGACGGGAAGCTCCTGACCACGACACCTGGCGAGCCCCGGGGAGGCGACCCATGACTGAAGCAGAGCTCAACATCATCGACGGAACGCCGCTCGACATGCTGGCAAGCCGCCGCTCGGTCCTTGCCGCGCGGCTGGATGACCCCGGGCCAGACGAGGAGGAGCTCCAACGCATGCTGGACGTGGCGGTGCGGGTTCCCGATCACGGGCGCGTCACGCCGTGGCGCCTGCAGGTCCTCTCGCGGCAGGCACAGAAGGAACTGGGAGACGCCTTCGCCGAGGAGTTCACGAGGCAGAACCCCGGTGTCCCGGAGGATCGCCTGCACCTCGAGTGGATTCGCCCGCAACGCTCTCCGGTTCTCGTCATCGTCTCCAGCCGCATCGTGCCGGACCGCGACGGCGTTCCTCCGGTCGAGCAGCTGCTGTCGTGCGGCAATGTCTGCTTCAACCTGCTGCATGCGGCTACGGCGTTGGGATACGGCGCCCAGTGGGTCACCAACTGGCCTGCCTACAACGAGAACATCAAGGCGACGCTCGGCATTCCCGCAGACGACCACCTGGTCGGTTTCGTCCACATCGGCACCCCGAAAGGCCCTCCCCAGGAGCGCCAGCGTCCGGTGATCTCGGAGGTGGTCTCCCGCCTCGACAGCCTTCCCTGAAGAGCCTCGCTCAAGCCGCCGCGACGGCCGAGGAGGGTGAGGTCACGAAGGCCGCGCCATATCTCATGCCGTCCAGGTCCTGCACCACATTGGGGCAGGCATAGGACGAGATCACCGAAGGCGGCAGTTCCACCGTCGGCCAGCGAGCGGCCAGCGCCGTCCGGACCTCCTGATCGAAGCGTGTGTCCACCGTCACGAGGTCGTCTCCGCTGACATCGATCCGCGGCGTGTGACACGCCTCCTCCAGCGTCATGCCGAAATCCACAAGCAGCGACACCAACTGGAAGATCGCCGGGAAGATGCGGCGGCCGCCTGAGGCTCCGAGCGCCACGTTGCCGGCCGGCGATTCCGTCACGATGGTGGGGCACATGTTCGAGAGCGGTTTCCGGCCGGGCGCCAGGGAATTGGGCCGGCCGGGCCTCGGATCAAACCACATGACACCGTTGTTCATGAGGAGACCCGTGCGGGGCAGCATGACGCGGCTTCCGAAGACGGAGAGCAGGGTCTGGGTGAGGGCGACCATGTTGCCCTTGCCATCAACCACGGAAAGGTGCGTCGTCGATCCTTTTCCTGAGTCCCAGCCCATGGTGGCGAGGCGGTGACGATAGGCGTCGAAGAGCGTGTCGGCCCACGCCTCGCACGCCGAGGCACCGGGGGCCGTCTCCTCCCGGCTCCACGAGGCGGCGAGACGCGAGAGCGCATCGATGAGTGTCGGGCCGGCGTTGAGACCCGGCGGAACGTTGATCCCCGCGCCACGGTAGGTGGCCCCCAAGGCCGGCGCGATCGTCGCCTCACAGCGCCGCAGATCCTCGGAGCCGACCCGCGATCCCGCCTCCTCGAGATCGGCGACGAGGAGACGGGCGAGATCGCCCCGATAGAAATCCTCGAGCCCGGCATCGCGCAGCCGTTCGAGGGAGGCAACGAGAGCCTCGTTCTCGAGAATTGCGAGATCGCCCTGATCGACGCTCGCCGCCGGCAGGCCCCCGGGAAGGAAGTGGTCGCGGCTCGTCTTGTAGGCCGCGAGGCCTGGCGCCTCGAGGGCGATCCTCAAGGTGGTGTGCCAGTCGACCTTGAGGCCCCTCCGTGCCAGATCGATGGCGGGAGACATGACATCGGCAAGCGGCATGGTACCGAAGCGCTCGAGCGCAGCGGCCATGCCGGCCGCCTGGGTCGGAACGGCGATCGAAAGCGGTCCCTGGACGTTGCGGTCGTCCAGCACCAGGGGCCAGCCGAAGAGATCGTCGTCCGCGCCACCCTCCTCCTTGAGGGGATAGTCTTGCGCATCGAGGGCAAGGGAAGCCCGGGTATGGAAGTCGACGGCGTGACAGTCGCCGCGTTCGGCGTCGAGGACCATCATGTAGCCGCAGCCGCCCAGCCCGCTCATCCAGGGCTCGACCACGCCCAGCGCGAAGCTCGTCGCGACCGCGGCATCGACCGCATTGCCGCCGGCCTTGAGGATCTCCGCGCCGACAGCCGATGCCTCGTAGTGCTGGCTCGCGACCACGCCCTCCCGGCTGGAGACGGCCGGTTTGGTGATGCGCCAAGTTTCTTCAAGTGTCCACGTCATGACTGCCAGGGCTCCGGATGGAAGAATGGAGGATGCACAATAGGTCGGGTATCGTTCGGCCGTCATCCCCCGTGACGGGAGTTCCCGATGAGTCTCTTCGCCAGCGCCTTCAAGTCGGATCCCTACTGGTGGGAGGACGCAGCCCCCACCCGTCACGACACGAATGAACTCCCATCAGAAGTCGACGTGGCGATCGTCGGCAGCGGCTACACCGGTCTCAATGCCGCCATCGTCCTGGCGCGGGCCGGGCGCAGCGTCATCATCCTCGAGGCCGAGGAGACCGCCTGGGGGTGCAGTTCACGCAACGGCGGCCAGATCAGCCCCGGCGTCAAGCCCGGCGTCGACACACTCGAACGGCGCTACGGGCGCGAGGCGGCCCACGCCATCCTCCGCGAGGGACATGCCAGCCTCGAGTTCCTCGGCGATTTCGTCAAAGCAGAAGAGATCAACTGCGACTACCAGTACTGCGGCCGCTTCATCGGCGTCCACCGTCCCGGCCGCTACGATTCCCTGGCGGAGCATTTCAAGGAATCCTCATCCGTCGTCCCCTTCGAGTGGCACATGGTGCCCCCCGCCGAAACGACAAGCGAACTCGGCACCGAGGCCTACCACGGAGGCGCCGTCATGCCGGCCCACGCCAGCCTCCATCCGGCGCGCTACGCCGCGGGCCTCGCCAGCCGCGCCACCCAAGCCGGTGCCGTCATCGCCACCAGCACACACGTCGACGGCATCGCAACAGACGGCAATCGCGTCACGGTCCGCACCAGCCGCGGCACGATCCAGGCCCGGGACGTCATCGTCGCCACCAACGGCTACACGGGCGCCGCCACACCCGGACTGAGGCGGCGCGTCATTCCCATCGGCAGCTACGTCATCGCCACCGAGCCGCTGGACCCCGCCGTCATGCAGCGCATCATGCCGAAGAAGCGGGTGATCTCGGATACCCGCAAGGTGGTCTACTACTACCGGCCCTCGCCCGATCACACGAGGGTGGTGTTCGGCGGCCGCGTGGCCCTGGGCGAAACCGACCCGAAGGTGAGCGCGCCGCGCCTCCATAACGTCATGACCGGCCTCTTCCCGGAGCTCAAGGAGACCCGGATCTCGCACAGCTGGATGGGGTTCGTCGCCTACACCTTCGATGAAGTCCCGCACATCGGCACCCACGACGGCGTCTGGTTCGCGACCGGCTACTGCGGGTCCGGCGTCGCCTGGGCGAGCTATCTCGGCCACAGCCTCGGCCACAAGGTCCTGGGCAACGCCGAGGGCAGGACGGCCTTCGACGACATGAGCTTCCCGACCCGCCCGCTCTACAACGGCCGACCCTGGTTCCTCGGCTTTGCCCTCGCCTGGCACAAGACGATGGACCGCTGGGGTCCCTGAGGCAGTGGAAAGCCGACAGCCAAGCGGATAGGGTCCGGGCCCATGTACTTCGACCGTCGCCTATGGGCGTTCACCGAAGGGGTGCGCGGCCGCATGGCGTTCTCCGTCATTGTCGGCCTCGCCGCGGCCTGCGTCGGCGTTGCCCGCCTTGCACTGCTGGGCTGGCTCATCGCCATGGTCTTCGAGGGCCGCCCCTTCGCGGACCTCATCGTGCCGATCGCCATCGTCGGCGGCGTAATGGTGGCCCGCGGCCTCCTCGAATACGTGCGCGTCATGGTCGCCCACGAGACGGCGGCCCGTGTCCAGATCGCCATCCGCAAGAGGATCTATGACAAGGCCGTGATCCTGGGCCCCGCCTGGTTCGGCCAGCAGCGTACCGGGGACGTGGTGCTCTCGGTGGTCGACGGCGTGGAACAGCTCGAGACCTATTTCGGCGAGTTCCTTCCCACCCTTCTCATCGCCATCGTCACCCCGGTCGCCATCTTCGCCTTCGTCGCCTTTCTCGACCTGCCGGTCGCCGCCGTCCTCGTCACTGGCGCCGTCCTCGCCCTCGTCCTGCCGATGGCCTTCCACCGCCTCGACTACCAGGCAAGCATCAACCGCTCCCGGGCCTACGGCGAGTTCGGCGCCGAGTTCCTCGATGCCGTGCAGGGTCTCGCCACACTCAAGGCCTTCGGCCAGAGCACGGCACGGGCCATCGCCCTGGCAGCGAAGGCCAAGGCTCTCGCCTTCGGCACCCTGTGGGTGACGGCCGTGAATTCGCTGGGCCGCGGCATCACCGATGCCTCGATCGCCATCGCCGCGGCGGCAGCGCTCGGCTACGGCGCCTTTCGCGTCGAGGCCGGTCTCATGGAGCTCTCCACCCTTCTCATTGTGCTGATGATGGGGATCGAGCTCTTCCGCCCCTTGCGCGACATGAGAACCCAGCTCCACACCGGCATGCTCGGACAATCGGCGACCGAGGCCATCTTCCGGGTCCTGGATGCCAGCCCCCTCGTCCACGAGCCCGCCACCCCCACTCCAACATCTAACGACGACACCATCTCTGAGGGCCTCGCCTTCGAGGACGTCACCTTCACCTATCCGGGCGAGGCCGACACCACCCACGAGAATCTCTCGTTCTCCCTCCAGAAGGGCGAGAGCGTCGGCGTCGTCGGACCGTCGGGCGCCGGCAAGTCGTCGATCGTGCGCCTGCTGCTGCGGTTCTGGGATCCGGAGAAGGGCGCCATCACCATCGGCGGCCGCGACATCCGGACCATGACGACAGACGATCACCGCCGACAGATCGCGGTCGTCAACCAGGACACCTACCTCTTTCACGGCACCGTCGAGGACAACCTGAAGTTCGGCAAGCCCGACGCGACCGAAGACGAGATGGAGGAAGCCTGCCGCCTCGCCAACGCCCACGACTTCATCTCCACCCTGCCGTCGGGCTACCAGACCGTGGTCGGGGAGCGCGGCATCAGGCTCTCCGGCGGCCAGCGCCAGAGGATCGCCATCGCCCGCGCCGTCTTGCGCGATGCGCCCATCCTCGTCCTCGACGAGGCGCTCTCGGCCGTCGATGCCGAAAACGAGGCCGTCATCCAGCAGGCGCTCTTCCGCCTCATGCAGGACCGCACGACCCTGATCCTCGCCCATCGCCTTTCGAGCGTCATCCGGGCGGACAGGATTCTCGTCCTCGACGATGGCAAGGTCGTCGAGGAGGGCCCCCACGACGACCTGATGGAGCGTCGCGGCGTCTACTGGACGCTCATGCACGAACAGGCCTCCGCGCCTGCGGCGAGAAGCGACGACTTCATCGCGCCCGACGAGGTGGTGTCCGCCGACAGGGACCGGGACATGGCGGCCCGGGCCGCCGCCGAGGCCGAACCGACACACGGGATCCTGCGCGCCGAGGGCCTGGGCTGGGCGGGAGCGGCGGAGGTCCTTCTCTCCTTCGTCTCCAGCGAGCGCCTGCGACTTTTCCTCACCTTCATCTTCGGCGTGAGCCGCGTCGTCAGCTTCATCGGCGTGGGCGTATTTTCGGCCCTCGTGGTGGCGCGCATCGCCAACGGGGAGGACTGGTCGGGGCTCCTGGTCTGGCTTGCCATTGCCGCGCCGCTCGCCGGTATCCTGCACTGGCTCGAATCGTGGTTCGCCCACGACATGGCGTTTCGCCTGCTGGCCCGCATGCGGATCAGGCTCTTCGACAAGATCGACAGCCTGGCCCCGGCCTACCTCCTGCGCCGGCGCACCGGCGATCTCTCGGCCATGGCGACGCAGGACATCGAGACCATCGAATCCTTCTATGCCCACACCGTGGCCCCGGCCTTCGTGGCGGTGCTCACTCCGGCCATCGTGATCGGCGTCCTGGTGTCGTTCGGCTGGCCCATGGCGGTGGCTCTCGTCCCCTTCCTCGCCATCGTCGCGCTCTCCCCGGTCATGCTGCGCGGCCGCCTCGACCGGCTGGGCTCACAGGCCCGCGAGGCCCTGGGCGAGCTCAACGCCTTCACCGCCGATTCGATCCAGGGCCTGGGCGAGATTCTGGCCTTCCGCCAGATCCGCGAGCGCCGCAACAACTTCATCACCATCGCCAGCGCGGTCTACCAAGCGCGCCTTCCCTTCTTCCGCGATCTCACGGTCCAGATGGCCATCCTCGAGGTGGCGACGGGTCTGGGCGGCCTTGCGATCATCGTCACCGGTGCCGCGATGGTGACCTCGGGCAACCTCGACGGGAGCCTCCTTCCCTTCTTCACGCTCTTGGCCATGGCGTCCTTCCTGCCGGTGAGCGAGATCGCCCACGTCGGCCGCCAGCTCGCCGATACCCTGGGCGCCGCACGGCGCCTCCACGCGGTCGACCGCGAGCCCGTGACCATCGCCGATGGGCCGGGCATCAACACCACACGCACCAGCGGCGGCGCGGCGATCACCCTGGAACACGCGTCCTACACCTATCCCGGCCGCATCGAGCCCGCCGTCTCGGACGTCGACATCGCAATTCCGGCGGGCTCCACCGTCGCCCTCGTCGGCCCCAGCGGCGCCGGCAAGACAACCATGGCCCACCTCCTGATGCGCTTCTGGGACTGCGACGAGGGCCGCATCACCCTCGACGGCGACGACATCAAGGACTACCGGCTCGATGACCTGAGATCACACACGGCCCTGGTCGCCCAGGACACCTTCCTCTTCAACGACACGCTCAAGGCCAACATCCTCATCGCCCGCCCCGACGCCAGCGACGATGACCTCAAAGACGCAATCGCCAACGCCTCCCTCGAGGACGTCGTGGCAAGTCTCAGGGACGGTCTCGACACCCGTCTCGGAGAGCGCGGCGCCCGCCTATCCGGCGGCCAGCGCCAGCGCGTCGCCATCGCCCGCGCCTTCCTCAAGGACGCCCCGATCCTCATTCTCGACGAGGCGACAAGCCATCTCGATGCCGTCAACGAGATGGCGGTCCGCCGCGCCCTCACCAGGCTCATGACCGACCGCACCACCCTCGTCATCGCCCACCGCCTCTCCACCATCCGCAATGCTGACATCATCGTCGCCATGGAGAACGGTCGCATCGTCGAGCAGGGAAGCCACGACGACCTCGCCTCTGGCGACGGCCTCTACTCTCGCCTCGTGAGACACCAGATGGCCACCGCCCGCGCTGCCTGATAACCCCGTCAACCTCGGCGGATGGCGTCTGACAAAAAGGGTCCGGTTCAAAACAACGTGCTTCAACAGTATCCAGGATGGTTTCATTCAGACCGGTAGTTTGATGCGACCAACTTCTTTCGAGAGCGACCTTCCCGGAAGCGCAACCGCTTACCCACTTCTTCAGCGAAAATCGGATTCAGATGTTAGTTGCAGTCCTCAAGTTTGTGTGTCGTTTCTCCGACTGAGCGCCAGTCTGCGGCTGGGGTCCATCTCTGCACATAGTGAAGCATGTGAAGCACAGGTCTTCACTGCTCATGGTTTCCTCTATTGCCTCCTTCTGGGCCATGTGTTCCCGGCTGGCACGAACGATGTCTTATCTCGCAGGGACAACCACTCCATCTCTATCCATCGGCCGACTGTTACGGGCAGACATCGGACGATGAAGGACGGAGAAGCAAAGCAGTATGACGGAACTCAGACAGTCTAGACGTAATGCGAACGACTTGACAAAGAGATAGCAACGATATATGTTGTGCGCAACACTCTATATTTGGATCCACGAGGAGAAGAAGAACAATGACAAACCGATTCAACGAAATGTCGGACTCCAAGACATGGAACATCCTTGTCCGCGCCGCGAGGCATGCGCTGGAGGAAAATGGCCTGTCACCCTCACGCATGCCTGGTCGCGGAAGATCGAACATATGGGAAATCGAGGAAGAGGGCCGCCGCAAGAAGGTGTCCATCCGGACCACAAAGAACAGGTGGTTCGCCTTTCCGCCTGTGCATGGAGGCGCCGAATGGAAGACGCTGGACAAGGTGGAGATTGTGGTGGTCGCGGCTGTCGATGATCGTGAATTCCCACAGAGTGTCGAAGTGTACCGGTTCGACGCCGATGAGGTCCGGAAGCGGTTCGACGCGTCATACGAGGCGCGCATCGAAGCGGGTCACATCGTCAGAGAGAATTTCGGCATGTGGGTGAACCTCGACGTCGATGATCGTGAGCTTCCGGTGTGCGTCGGGGCGGGACTTGCAAACGAACATGCCCCTATCGCCGTTTACCAGCTTGAGGATGTGATCAAGGAGAGTAGCACGGAGAGAGTCGAGGTCGCGGCCGGCGGGGAGGAAGGAGGCGATAACGAGAGCGGTCCCTTCAGTGCGGCACCCGACACAATCGCGGACGTTATGGAGTGGGCGCGGAAACGTATCGCGACGATTTCCGGAATGCGCTTGGAAGCAGTGAAGTTGGATTGCCGCCTAGAGACGTGAGATGAGGCGGTAGAGAGGGGTAAGACTGTTCGCAGACCACACCGTCGACGACCCCCGGCGCGCATGTAGGAACGGGTCAGATGGCCAAACGGCACTGGTGCGACGTCGCGGCGGAGTCGCCCGTTCAAGCAAAGACCAAGTCAGTAGAGTCGTGGCCTGTGGACTGCTCGCTCCGGCGCAGGGACCTCGCGGTGGTCCACAGAAAGAGACAGCGTTTGCGTTTGGAGAAGACGACTCGGGCAGCAAATCAGCCGCGGTTCATAGGCGGAAGCCAGAAGCCGGCGTTGAGAGCATGTTTTCTGCCACCACTCAACGGTTCATCGTGGCCGCAACTGGAGTCAGGTTGAGCAGGTCCGACGCGAAGGGCTTTGGAGGGCGAAAGGCCATGTCTGCTCATGCTTCGTGCGCCACAAGTTTGACTAGCGTGATACCGGGCTCGACAAATACGAACAGCAGTGTGACGTTCTATTCGTTTTGTTTGTCCCTGTCGAATGGCGGCTCGACCGTCACAGTTGAAGTGGCCTCGACCCGATGGCTGATCCTCAGCCTTAGTCGACCGGGTCCGGACTCGGGAGGGGTACAGTTGGCGTTGGTGCAACGAAGGGCTCAAGGGGTGCCGACCGAGACGTCAGTCCGCAAGCGGTAGGACCGCTGGAAGGACAGATCCGGGGGAATCCGGTCGATCTTGCAGTTTCAAGTGAATTCTCCTTCAGGAATGGAAATTCGGAGAACAAGTCTGACGGGCAGTAGTTAGGGAGCAGTGAATTGACAAACATCGCGTGCCTTGGTTGGGGCTCACTGATCTGGGATCCTCGGGGCCTGCCTGTCCGGCGAGGCTGGTTCGATGATGGCCCACTGGTTCCTGTAGAATTCGCGCGGCTATCCCAAGATGGGCGGATCACCGTAGTCGTGGTGGATTCGGCTCGACCGCTGCGCTCTTTGTGGGCGTTGATGGACGGGGAAGACCTGCAGGAGGCGAGAGTACGCCTCCAGGAACGCGAGGGTGTGAGTAATCGGGAATACATAGGGAGCTGGACGCGTGGCGATGGCGACTCCCCTTCTCTGCAGGGTCTCGCCGAATGGGCGTTCACCCGGAATATTGATGCGGTCGTTTGGACGGCGTTGCCGCCCAAGTTCGACAAGAGAAATGGGAGGCTGCCCACGGAAGATGAAGTGATCGCGTATCTCCAAGCGCTCAGGGGCGCAAAACGCGACGAGGCCGAACGCTACATTCGGCTCGCGCCGCGCCAGATCGATACTGCGTATCGACGTCGAATCGAAGCGGAGCTCAATTGGGCGCCGGAATGAGTCTTGAGATCATTTGCAACACGCAACGTGGAGATTCTCGAAACGTGTCTCGATGCGAGTGCCCAAATGAGGGAGTGGAACTGAAGATAGTGGGACTCGGAGAACATCGATGAACTTCCGATCCAGGGGATGGTTCGGATGCACCGCGCTCGTGACCACCGCCTTTTGGCGAGTAACCGGAGCGGTGACAGTCGAAGATTCGAGAAGTGTTGGCCGTTGTCGGCCAATAGGTCAGAGCGTGGATGCTGTCAAACTGAAACATGGACCATACTCAAGGCTTCGGACGGTGGCAGTGACTAACAGTTGGAGTCATGAAATGGCCAAGCGAAGAAGGGTTGACCTGACCAAGGGCATGCGGGGAAAAGTTGATGCCAAGAAGAGCAGATCTCAGACGATTCTATAGTTTGGTGCGAAGGCTCGCGCCCAACATGGACGACAGGCACCTGCTTGGCCAACTTGAAAGTAGGGACTGCCCAAACCGAGGCGTTTACTTCTTCTTCGAGGATGGCGAGCGGAGATCAGGCAGCGGAAATGGCGATCGCGTGGTTCGAGTGGGATCCCATGCACTGAACGCCGGAGAGACCACAACCTTGTGGGACAGGCTGTACGATCACCGAGGTGCCGATTCACCACGTCAACGACAAAGCGGGTCGGTATTTCGAAATTGCGTTGGGAATGCCATCTGCCGTCGCAATCGTACTTTGGGGCCCGTGGATTGGCCGCACGACTCGAATCACGGAGATGTCGTTCGAATAGAAAGACTGATAAACCGCCATATGTGGCAGATGCCCGTCATTTTCATTCCAGTAAACCACCGCGTCCACCGCAGGTACATTGAGCGTAACGCAGTCGCGCTGCTGAGCGAGTATGGAGAAGAGAATCCTATAGATTGTCAATCCGGACGCTGGCTCGGTCGGCGGTGTAGCACGGAAAAGGTGAGGGAGTCCGGTCTCTGGCAAAGCGAATATGTCAACCACTATCACCGACCAGAATTTCTCGACCTGCTAGAAATGTATGTGGACCGGACCCTATGTCGCTAGCAAGTAGAACTGTCCGGTTATCGTAGCACATCAATTGGCTGCTTCTGTTGGGGTTGCTGGCCCTGTGGGGAAGTGGTCAGGCGCGGAGCGGCTGTCCACTTGTCCACAGGGCGCCTTCGGGTCGCGTCGTAGCGGGTCACGCGGCCTTCCGGGTGTGAGTGTCGATGGGGACTGCGTTGCTCCGGTACCGGGCGAGGCATCGTGGTCCATGGAAGACGGCCAGGGTGCCGTCGGGGTACTCGTGGATCCGGACGTGCGCCTTGACGTAATGGGGGCGATCCGGGCCAGCGGGGAGCTGCAGGATCCGTCTGCCGTAGCGCACGGTGTTGTCGCGGCCGACGATGCGCTGTGCGTGGAGGCACAGGATGTCGTCGATCTGGTCGGGCCGGAGCAGCGGCACGAAGGCTGAGTCTTCAAGCTCGGGCGGGATCGCGAAGTGGCGGTTGTGGTCGGGCAAGTAGGTGTCCTCGATGAAGCGGTTGGCGGCCTCGATGGTGGTGATACCGGCGAGATCGAGTTCCGTGACCAAGCGGTCCTGGAGGGTGCCGAAGACGCGCTCCGAGCAACCCCTCGCCTCGGGAGAGTAGGCGGCGATGTGCTCGATGCCGAGCTGATGGAGCGCCCTTCCGACCTGGGTGCGCCGGTCCCTGTCCACCTTGTCGCCGGCTTCGGGGGTGTGGAAGTAGTGGCTGCCGCGGTCGGTGTAGAGCGCGCCTGGCAGGCCCTGGGCCGTGAACACCTGCTTGAGCGCCCGGAAGGTGGACGCGGTGCCTCCCTCGCCGAAACCTTGCCGAGCCGGCGATCGAACAGTCCCTCCAAGCCTTCCTCCTCGTAACGCTGCCGGTAGTGCCGGAAGTTGCGCTCCGACATCCCCAGCAACTCCGCCGCATCCATCGCCGAGAGACGCTTCTCCTCAAAGCGTTCCAGCTCATCCCGAAACTTCTCCATCCTGCGTTCCTGAAGCCATGCCGTCCGGTTCATCAGGGCGCCTCCCACCGGGACACCTAACCGGACAACTCGTGTGCTACCTAAACTGGACAGATCATGTGCTACCGACACCTTTCCTCAGCAGGTGTTGCGAGCAGCGTAATGCTGCGTTAAACTGCTCCAATGGCAAGACCTCGAGGAAAACAGAAGACTGAGCGGGTGACCATCAACCTAGATCCTCGCTCCTATGAGATTTTGCTCAACGTGGCCAAACGCAATCAGGCACCCGTCGCACAAGTCGCACGGAGAGCGGTGGTGGAATTTCTTCGGCGAGAAGAACCATCCATGGATCAATGGACGCTACCGCTGGAACCACAGGCATGAGTCCATGGGAGCGGGTTGGTGCGTCCGCGGCCTTGGAGCAACTCAACATGGACTTCGGACCGGTGACGGAAGACTTCGAGTCCGAAACTGCCCGCGACTTCGATATGTCCCCGGAGGAAGTACTCCAAACCGTAGATTGGGACTTTCCCGAACGTAGCGTCCAGGAGCCATTGGAAGCCATCCATCCCTATCCCGCTAGGTTCATCTCTGAAATTCCGCGCTCTCTGCTGGACGCACTGCCGTTACCATCGGGAGCCATTGTCCTCGACCCATTCTGCGGCAGCGGAACCACGCTAGTCGAATGTCAGCGCCGTGGAATTCCTGCGATCGGCATCGATCTCAATCCGATCGCCTGCCTCATGAGCCGTGTCAAAACTACACCAATTGCTGCAGGTCTTCGGGCTCACGCACTTGCCGTAGCCGAACGTGCGAGGACGGGGCCTGCAGTCGCCATTCCCGACATTCCCAACCTGGATCACTGGTTCCAGCCAGACATTCAAGACCAGTTGGCAAGACTCCTGGATGCCATCGATTCCTTGCCTGTTCCCGAACAAGACAGCTTGAAGCTTGCCCTGTCGAGCATCATTGTGCGCGTGTCGAATCAGGAGAGTGATACGCGGTACGCGGCGGTCTCGAAGGACGTAGGCCCGGATGCTGTGCGGTCCTTGTTTCTGAGGGCGACAGAACGCTTAGAAACGGCGTTGCGCGCACGGCGCTATCGACTGAGTTCCGTGAGTGTGATCCAAGGGGATACTCTCAGTGTAGAACCTTCAAAAATTCGGGCTCCCGTGGGACTCGTCATCACATCGCCACCGTACCCAAACGCGTACGAGTACTGGCTGTATCACAAGTACCGCATGTGGTGGTTGGGATTCGACGCGCTGAATGTCAAAGAGCGAGAAATCGGTGCTCGGGCTCATTTTTTCAAGAAGAACCACCATACGCCGGAAGATTTTTCCCGCCAGATGCGCCAAACATTCGCACTGTTGGAATGCATTGTGATGCCGGGTGGGTATGTCTGTTTCGTTGTAGGGCGTTCGCAGATCCACGGGCGAATTGTCGACAACGCGAAAATCATCTCCGAGGCTGGCGCGACGTGTGGGTTCAGCGCCTATTTCGCCACCGACCGCCTCCTTGCGGCCCATCGTAAGTCGTTCAATCTCTCTCACGCAAACATCAAGAAGGAGACGATCCTAATCCTGAGGAAGGAACCCTTCTGATGCGTCTAACCTGGCATGGATACGCCTACTACCCGTACGAGCGGGAACTTGCGACCAGAGAGATAGCGGCCTTGCTCGGAAACGGCAACATGCAGACGGTCAGCGACGGCATTGAACTACGCGGAACAGTTTCCGCTGGCCCGGCCGAACGTCTCACTTACTTCTCCGGACGGATCAACGGTAGCGGTTTCGAGCCGACCATCCAAGCAAAGCTGGAACAAGCGGCACGCATTGGCGAGAAGAAACAGGCAACCCGCTATTCGGTCCATGGCTTGCACGAATACAAAGGCAAGTTCAATCCACAAGTCGTACGGGCGCTGCTGAACATCTTCCAGGTCGAACCAGGGCAACGCGTCATGGACCCGTTTTGCGGAAGCGGGACGACACTTGTGGAGTGTGCACACTTGGGGGCGTTCGCAGTCGGCATGGACATCAACCCGCTGGCTACCCTCATCGCACGCGCCAAGCTGAACGCGCTTTGCACTCCGGTCGGGAAGCTCGAGAGAGAATTCGCGCGTCTCTCGCGATGGGCGCTGCAGCCCACGCTCACGAACGACGATGTACGTCGCGACGGCCGGATCGAATATCTAGAACGGTGGTTCAATGTCGGGATACTCGAGCAAATCGAGCTAGTGCGTTCCGCCATCGAGCGCGTCGATTCCGTGAGCGCCCGGCTCGTTTTTCTGACAATAGCCAGCAATTTGCTGCGCGACTACTCCCAACAGGATCCTAACGACCTGCGTACGCGACGGCGCAAGTCCCCGCTTCCAGAGCTTCCGTTCACAGTCGCATTCCTCAAGGCCGTCCCCCCATTCCTGAAACGAGTCCAAGCGGCCCAGGATGTGCTCGGCTCCAATCTCCCTCGAGGACACGTGATACAGCGTGATACCACGGCAATTGCGATGGAGGAGGCAGGAGCGCCCTTCGACGCAGCAGTCAGCAGCCCCCCGTATGCGATGGCCCTCCCGTACATCGACACCCAGCGATTGTCTCTGGTTTGGCTGGGCCTGTGTCTACCCGATCAACTGGCAGACCTGGAAGCGCGGATGATCGGCAGCCGTGAAATGCGTGGCCAAGCACACCGCGTGTTGCTGCGGCGGCTAAAGGACAATGCCGACAACCTGCCTAGCTCCGAATTCGACATTTGCCTCAAGCTACACCGGACTCTTGGCGAGAACGACGGCTTTCGCCGCAAAGCCGTGCCGCTCTTGCTGTACCGCTACTTCGCATCCATGCAGGCGAGTTTCCGAAGACTTCGAACCATGATGAAACCAGGGGCTCCTTACGGCCTGATTGTGGGGCACAATCACACGACAATCGGCGGTGTCCGGCACGAACTCAATACCCCTATGCACTTGGCCAGACTGGCAGGTGCAGAAGGGTGGAACATAGACGAACTGATCCCCCTGCAGACGTATCGGCGATACGGATACCACGCGAGTAACGCGGTCTCCGCGGAAAGCCTGGTCATTCTGCGTAACGCGTAACAATTTACAGACTGCATTCCAGCGTCGTGTAGCGGCCGACTAGCTTGGTACCGGCGGCAAGTGACCCGGGAAAAGCCAGCATGCGCCTCGACCGACCAATTCCTTGCGTTGTTGGGCGGCATTGAACACATGTTGCAACGCTTCAAACAAGTGCGACGCTTCGTCAACAAACGTTAACCCGACTTCCGCAACTCGTCGCGCGATTCGACTGATTTGACGGTTTTCCGGCCCGAGAAGCGGCGGTTTTCCGTGCGTTGTCTCTCCGGAACGGCGTGTAGTGCCGACCTACCCCCTTGATTGGGCTGGCGAAGATCCGGACTCTGCGCCCATGTTCGTGCGCTGCAAGAGACGCTTCAAGGACGGCAAGGAGCACCGCTACTGGAGCGTGGTGGAGAACGTCCGGGTCCACGGCGGCCGGGTTGTTCAGCGTCAGGTGCTCTATCTCGGCGAGATCAACGACAGCCAGCGCGCGGCGTGGTGCCGCTCGATCGAGGTGGTGGAGGGCAAGTCACGATCGCGGCAGATGGCGCTGTTTCCCGAAGACCGGGAGGCGCCGGCACTGGCCTGCGAAGTGGTGAAGATCAACCTTGCGCAGGTGGCGCTTCACGACCCGCGCCAGTGGGGAGCGTGCTGGCTGGCGCTATCCTTGTGGGATCGCCTGGACCTGGACCGCTTCTGGGATGAGCGTCTGCCGCCGAGCCGGCAAGGCACGCGGTGGCTGGACATCCTGAAGATCCAGGTCTGCTACCGGCTGATCGACCCGGGCAGCGAGTGGCGGCTTCACCGTCACTGGTACGAGCACAGCGCGCTTCGCGATCTTCTGGGCAGCGAGCGGGCGATCGCCGACGACACGCTCTATCGCTGTCTCGACAAGCTTCTGGCGCACAAGCAGGACTTCTTCTCGTTCTTGCGCGACCGCTGGGCGACCCTGTTCGAGGCGCGCTTCGACGTGTTGCTCTATGACCTGACCTCGACCTACTTCGAGAGCGATCCTGCGTTCGATGACAAGCGCCGCTTCGGCTACAGCCGGGACAAGCGGCCCGACTGCGTGCAGGTGGTGATTGCGCTGATCGTCACGCCGGAGGGCTTTCCGCTGGCCTATGAGGTGATGCCGGGGAACACCTCCGACGACGCCACGCTGGCGGCGTTCCTCGAGAAGATCGAGGATCAGTATGGCCGCTCCGACCGGGTGTGGATCATGGACCGCGGCATCCCCACCGAGGAGACGCTGGCCGCGATGCGCGAGGGCGATGCGCCGGTGCGCTACCTGGTGGGCACGCCCAAGGGCCGGCTGACGCGGCTCGAGAAGGTGTTCCTGGGCCTGCCCTGGCAGGAGGTGCGCCAGTCGGTGAACGTCAAGCTTCTGGTCGAGGATGGCGAACTCTACGTCCTGGTGCACAGCGAGGGGCGACAGGTGAAGGAACGCGGCATGCGCCGGCGCCGGCTGAAGAGACTGTGGCGTCGACTGGTCGAGTTGCAGGGACAGTCGAACAGCCGGGATCAGTTGTTGCTCAAGCTCGGCGGCGCCAGGAAGGAGGCGGGCCGGGCCTGGAGCCTGGTCGACATCGCCGTGCCCGGGACCGACAGGGAACTCGCCGCCAACGGCTTCTCATTCCGCCTGCGGCGCGACCGGCTGCGCCGGGTCCGCCGCCGCGAGGGCCGTTACCTGCTGCGATCCAACATGGTCGCCGAAGACCCCGCCACGCTGTGGCATCTGTACATGAAGCTCGTCGAGATCGAGCAGGCATTCAAGGAACTCAAGCACGACCTCGCAATCCGCCCCATCTTCCATCAACGCGAGGAGCGCATCGAGGCGCACATCTTCGTCTCGTTCATCGCCTACTGTCTGCTGGTGACCCTGAAGAACCTCGCCCGGCCGCGCGCCTCGGGCCTCACCCCGCGCGCCATCCTCGAGGCCTTCGCCACCATCCAGATGGTGGACGTCCATCTGCCCACCACCGACGGCCGGCACCTCGTGCTGCCGCGCCACACTCGACCGAACAAGGAGCACCAGCTACTGCTGCACCAGCTCGGCATGACCCTGCCGCAACAGCCTGCGCCGCGGATCTCCGCCTGACGACGAGCGGGGCCGCCTCTCCGTTCGGTCCCGTGTAGTGCCGACCTTCGGAGGGCCGATCAAGACTATTCAATGAGTTAGCATCCTCACGACCCCCGAGTTGCGGAAGTCGGGTTAACTTGAAGGACGGGTCAGCTGGAGTCGGCCATTCCAAGATCATCGGGTCACCCGTCGTTGGAATGTGAGACCGATGTTGTTCCGCGAAATCACGGATGGCCGTCACCGGGCGCTTGGGGAGCACCATCCGGACATCCCCATGCCCGGTCTCTCCGGGGGCGTGGCCGTACACCATCACATTAGTTTCGACGAGCTGTTCACAATGGAGCCCGCGGTCGTCGGCATAGCGCAAGAGCATCGGAAACTCGCAGCGCGGACGTTCGAACCTACCTTGAAAGATCCCGAAACGCATGGTTGAGAGTGTCGCCACCGGGATGCTCACATTGGCGGTCCCGCCCCGTCCTTCGAAGTGCCGCGCGCTATCGCGGTTGAGCAGGGCAATCAACCCGATCGCACCACCCGGAAGCGGCGAGCCTGTAAGGGCGTTTGGGCCACGCGTCGGATCGGTCGCATTGGGATCGAGGAGGACATACGATGGAGCTATCTGTGGGTTTGGAACTGACACCATTCCACCCGTCCCGACCGGAGGGAATCGGACTAGGGGAACAAGTCCAACCAACAGTCCAGCGGTAGCGCCTTGCGCGACAACGGGTGGACGGATTCGTGACGATCGAGTGCGCCTCAAGATGCCGACCGCTGCCAATGCGGCAATATCGCTGGGTTTGCTGACGATATGGGCGCCGCCTGTAGATTCATCAAACCAAACATCGACAGCGGACGCGATCTCAGCAAGGATGCGGCCCGAATCTCCTTTGGCCGTGTCAAGGATGATTCCAGCTTCAACGTTCAGGCCGGATACACCCGAAGATGTTAAGTTCGCAGAGCCCACATATGCGGTTTGTGTGCCATCGGTCCGAACCGCGTGATAGACCTTCGGGTGATACAAGCCGGTCGAATAACTGACGACGGCTATGTTTGCGTCCCTGCGCGGCCAGCCGATTAGGTCCGCCAGATTTTCCAAATCCGGCTGTGCCGTGTCGCCTCCATTGGATCCCAAGACGCAACGGATTGCCATGTCGTGTTCGGTGAGGCTTTGCAGGAGCGGCATCAACGGAGCAAGCCCTTCGGAAGAGAAGTACCCTGATTGGAAGCGAAAGTAGGAAATGTCCTGGTCACACAAACTCTTTAGCCACGTACCCACGGCATGGGCGGGATTCCTGCTGCCAGTATCAATGTACCACATCTCGGCTTCTCCCAATCACTGCTCCGGCGATATCTTAGAGCACGGCGTCAGTCCGAGATCATGACTTCTCCCGTGCGTTCGTACCATCCCTCGGCCCCAACCGGCGGAGATTGGGTTGCAGACACAGTACATTGCCACAACGCTTAAGATTGATGCCATTGAGCCAATCTGGCCGAATTCGCACCCTCTCGATCATCTCGGCTTCCAAGCCAAGGCGATTGACCTTAAGCAAGTCGCAAAAGTGATTACCATTGATTGGGGCGATCGCAATCGCGCCAGTTCGGGCAGCTTCGTCAGAAGCCTAGCTGTTGAAGTGATCCGTCATGATGAACAGGCCCTTATCTGCGCCTCCCTGTAAGGCACCGCCAAACTCTCGGATTTCTTTGGCACCAACGCTCCCACTCCACCGCTTGCACCAGAAACAGATCCGAAACGAAACAAGGTTCACACGAAGCACGCCAACACTATCGATTCCTCCATCGCCTGACTTTCCGTGCACACATCGACTCCGGCGAATCCCCCTTCGCGCCAGGGCCTCTGCGACAGCCGTGCGAATGCGCCCGGCAACATCGCTCCCAGTACAGCTCTGAGAGATGGTTTCCGGTTCTCCTCCCACTCTGGGGTACCCTCCTCTGGTTCCACGACGTCCAATTCTGCCACCTGCACGGCATCGACCCCTACCCGAGGGCGCTCGATGTCCTTCAGCGGGCCTCGATCCATCTCGACCCAGCTTTGGCCCAGCTAACGCCGCGCCTGTGGCAAGACCACTTCGCCGATGACCCGATGACATCCGATGTCACCAGGGCCGTATCCGCGAAGGTGCTGCAGGCAGCCTGAATTACAGACTGGCCAGTCGGTCGGGACTCCCGGTATCAAGGCATCGCTAAATGTGCATATACGTCGGAACTCCAGCCACGCTCCTTCACGATCAGTACCAAATACGTCCAAGTCCACAACACGAGCCGCCCTATTCCTCAACGTCGTTCGGTGGCATCATACCTATCCCCATACTCAAACACCGAACTATACCTTACAAGGAACTTAACCAATGCAGCGAGTGACGATCAATCTCGAGAACTGCTACGGCATAAGAAGTCTTCATAGAAGGCTCGATTATTCTGCCACTCAGGCATTTGCCCTGTACGCGCCAAACGGAGTGATGAAATCTTCTTTGGCAAAAACATTTCAAGATGCCGCCGAGGAACGGGATTCGCAAGACCGCATTTTTCCAAATAGAACGACCTTCCGCCAGATTTCTGATGAGAACAACCAAGAAATACAAGGAAGACGTATTTTAGTGGTATTTCCTTATGACGAGGACTTGGGTGTCAATGAGCAGACCTCCACGTTGCTTTTGGATCCAACATTAAAGAAAGAGTACGATGATCTGCTTCGAGCCACCGCTGAAGCCAAATCCATTTTGCTCAAGCAAATTAAAGAACAATCAAACTCCAAATTAGACATGGAAACAGAGATATCCTCTGCAATCATGCCCACTCCGAATGAATTCGACGCGGCGCTGATCCGCGTCAAAAGAGAAGTTGAGGAGCAGAAAGATGCTGTATTTTCAGACTTACAGTATGACAAAGTATTCAATGAAAAGGTTCTGAAAGCTCTAAATGCGAGAGACCTAAAGAACGCCATACACGAGTATGCTCAACGCTACAATGAACTGTTAGCCGCATCTATCTATTTCAAGAAGGGTACATTCGACTATTACAACGCCGCACAAATCGCGAAGAGTCTCTCAGACAACGGATTTTTCGATGCAAGGCATTCAGTTAGTCTCAATGCGGATACTGGTAATCAGGAAATCACAGACAGAGATCAATTAGAAGAAATAATTTCGCAAGAAAAGAATGCAATCCTCGCAGACGTCGCACTTCGCAGAAAATTTGACGACGTTGCGCGTCAATTAATGCGAAATGCTGAATTGCGGGAGTTCTACAGTTACGTCCGCGACAACGAGGCAATTTTATCGCGACTAAACAACCCCGAAGGGCTCAGGCAGGACGTACTCAAGGATTACCTTAAAGTTCATGAAGCACTCTATAGCGATTGGATGACCAAGTATGATGCCGCCCAGAAACGTCGCAAAGAGCTAGAAGATGAAGCGCACGCACAGAGAACCCAGTGGGAAGCGGTAATTGACATATTCAACGAACGCTTCTTTGTCCCGTTTAAGCTGGAAGCCAAGAACAAGACGGATGTTATGCTTGGTCGTACATCAATCATTAATCTTGGCTTTACCTACATTGATGGAGACGACAGCGCTGAACTTAATCACAACGAACTGCTCCAGTCTTTGAGTACTGGAGAAAGAAAAGCCTTGTACGTGTTAAATGTAATTTTTGAGATCGAAACTCGGAAAACCGCAGGGCAAGAAACACTCATAGTAGTGGATGATCTGGCGGACTCATTCGACTACCGAAACAAGTATGCGATTATTCAATACTTACGAGATATATCTGGTGAGGGTCTATTCAAATTACTCATTATGACGCATAACTTTGATTTTCTTCGGACTATAGAGAGTAGATTTGTTGGGTATTCGAACTGTCTTATGGCGTCGAAGGATGAGACTGGTATAACGATCTCCAGAGCGTCTGGTATACGAAACATATTTGCAAGAGATTGGAAGCGTCACTTTTTTGACGACCCAAAGAAGAAAATAGCCTCCATACCTTTCTTGCGTAACTTAGTAGAAATGACTACCGGCGAGGATGATGCGCGTTATGGGGAACTCACATCCATGCTCCATTGGAAAGATGGATCGGATACTATCACCGTAGGTCAATTGGACACAATATATAACAGCATTTGTCAGGAAGACGGACAATCGACAGCGCCGGCGCAGTTGGTGTTTGATCTGATAGTGGAGGAAGGAGATAAATGCTTAGGCACGCACTCCGGGGTCCAGATGGAAAACAAAATCGTTTTGGCAATCGCAATACGTCTATTATCTGAGCGCTTTATGATTGATAAAATTGCAGATCCAGCGTTTGTAGCAACGTTGACTGCAAATCAGGCCCATGGTTTGACAGAGGAGTTTAAGCGGCGTTTTTCTGGTGAAGACAGCACAATAAGTGTTCTTGATCGTGTCAGTCTTATGACACCTGAAAATATACATGTAAATTCTTTCATGTATGAACCCATAATCGATATGTCTGATGACCATCTGCGAAAGTTGTATTCGGATGTCAAGAGATTGAAGTAGGTTTGGTTCTGCAGAGAGTGTTCAGGTTCGGAGAACGGCCGTGTCAGCTGATAGCAGACCTGATTAGACGTTAAGCGAGATCACGAGACGCTAATGTCTCCCGATTTGCGTTTCGTGGTTCGAGGCTGCGGGGGCGTGGCAGCCTCAACTTCCTACGGTGGACGGTTGCCAACTGTGTTGGGCCTGTGTTTCTACTGGATCCGGTAGTTCGTGAATTCTGACTGCCGAACAAACGTCTTTGGCAATGGCGCAAAGATGTTGATGGTGCCCGAGATAGACGACCTGGCCGACCCTTGCCATGTCAGCAAAAACACGGAATGCTTCTCTTGCGCGGAAGTCGTCCGAGGTCTCGAGAATGTCGTCGGCGATGAAAGGGACCGGGCCGTGCTGGTCGACGAACTCCAGATAGCCCGCTACGCGCAAGGCGAGATAGAGCTGGAAACGAGCACCCTTTGACATCTGCGAGGCAATCTTAGCGTCTCCGCCGGCACTGATGCCGAGCAGCACTTCTCCCTTATCCGTCAACTGGGACTCCAACCGGGAATAGGCGCCTCGGCTGATTGTGCGGAAAGCCTCGGAGGCACGTTCCATCATGGTGCTGCGATGTTCGTCTCGATAGGTCTGCAACGCACGATCGGCGGCCTCGATGCCGATTCGGGTGAGAACGTAGTCCAGTGCGCGCTCCTGGATGTCGAGAATACACGTGCGACGCTCCCCTTCGAGCCGAGCTACGGCTCCGTCACCACCTATCGCGTTGATAGCCTCTTTGGCGGTTTCCATTTCGTGATAGAGCTTCTGCGTTCGCTCCGAGATGTCGGCGAGGCGGGCCCCGGTCTCGGCAATCCTGTTCTCAAGGTCATCGTCGCTTGCGTCCGTGAGAGCGGCTTCCGCCGCGTCCAGCGATTCCACCTTCATCGCTTCGACCAAGCCGGCCTCGCGTTGGGACAGATCTTCGCGGAGGGTCTTGCGCCGTGATACCTGTTGCAGTTTCTCGTCCACTGCCCGAAGAGAATCCACGCCGAATGCCTCGAACATCGGAGAAGCAAGCGCGTGCAGCTCGGCCAGACCGCCTTCTACCGATGTGATTTCTTCAGAGAGAGCGGAGATTCTTTTGTTCAGCCCTTCGCGGGAGGTTTGATTGGCGACCGCCGCTACCAAGCGAGCCTTGAGAGCATCACCCTGCACCACGGGGCGCTCGGGTTCGAATTCGCCGCCAAGTTCCTCCACCAGACCTCTTACCTCATCTGCGTAGGCGGCCTGATCGCTTTCCATTCGGACCACGCGGTTCTGAAGCTCGTCGCGTTTGGTCAGGGTGGAGTCGAGGAGCGTGACCTCTTCGAGTATTCGGCGGACCGCAGAGGTGGTGGGTTGGGGATCGAGATCTGCCAGCCAGGAACCGGACAGCCCTATCGTCCATTCCTCGCGCCAGGCTGCATCGTCATCGCCAGCTCGACGCGCATCGCGTTGCCGACGGACCAGTTCGGCCTTTGCCCTGTCAAGATGTTCCTTCGCAGCGGTCGTCGCGGCTCGTCGTTCGGTGAAGAGCGCAAGGGCTCGGCGCGCGATCTCAATGAGCTCCTTTGGTTCACCGTCTGGATTGTGCGCAAGACTGGCTGCGGTCAAAGCTTCGCTGAGCCTTTGCCGATGGTCGAGGGCATCCCGCCGAGCGCGATCAATCTCCGCGCTCTCGCGACCCAGGCGGGCGAGCGTCTCCAGAATTCCGGCACGGCGCTCCATCCAACCCGACAATTTGGCAAGTGAGATGTCGGAGGGCATATCACCGGCGCCTGTACGGGACATGACAGCGACAGCGGAAGCAATCCGGCCTAGCACCGCCTGCTGGTTTCCGCGCGCCTGCACGAGTTCTTCTTCATTGCGTGCGATCTCCGTCTCCAAGTTCCGCAGCGCTTCGGCGGCTTGCCTTAACTCGGCCAACCCCGTCGCATGGGCGATACGCCCGGATGTGGCTGCATCGTCGTCCTTCAACCGTTCTTCGAATGTGTCGGCGGACTCTTCGTCCAACACAGCGCGGTGAAGAGTCCATGCCTCGTCCCTCAGGACGCGCAGGCGCTCGGCCTCTTCATCTCCGACGACGCCGGTCTCCGCCGTTCGACGTTCGGCCTGTTCCGATAGGCGGCGGCTCTCCGCGGCAAGCCTGGTCTTTTCGCGGGCGATGCGCTCGATTTCCCGATGCGCTTCGTCGAGAGCAGAACTCCAATTCTGCATCTCCTCTTGTTCGGGAACATGAACGCCCGCCAGAGCTTCGGCTTCGCCACTCCAGGGATGAAGTTGCGCGAGTTGCTCGTCAATCTGGGCCTTTAGGTCGCGGCACTGCTTGTCGTGGAGCGCGAATCGCGCGGCGAAGTCGTCGGACTGTATCTCCTTCATGACCTCGTTCAGACGTCCGATCACATCGTCATTCGTGTCAGCGCCGTTCGAGGTCTTGGCGAATTCACCAGTAGCAGTCGCGGCCGTGTCCTTTGCAGCTTCCAGTTCTTCGGCAGATGCCCTTACTCGTTCTTCGATCCCGGACCGCTGTTCAATAAGTTCATACAGCACTCCCACCGTACCGGCGGGAATGACAAGGGTTCGGGAATCGGTGTCGGCGGCCTTGTTCAACCGCCGGACGACGGCTTCGATGGTGCCCACGTGTTCGGCGAGGTTCGTGCGGCGCTTCGGAAGGTCGTCTTCGGCTGTCACGTATCGGGCGCGCCCCTTGTCGAGCGAAGCGAGGCGGTCCTTCAGTTGGAGGATCGCTTCGTCAGGAACCAGAGCTTCCCGCTCTTCGTGGCGGTTTCGTTGCTGGTCCCGTAGCCCTTTGACTCTCTCGGTGAGCTTGGGTTCATCGGCTATGAGGTTGGAGATCTGCGTGAACCAGAGCTCCGGCACCTCTGGCAATCCTTGCAAATCGGCAAGCTCTTCCCGTATGGGACGGATTTGCGCGAGTTGGCGCAAACCATCCATGCGACGCACGGCCTCTTCCCGACCCGCTTCAAGCTTGGCGCGTAGGGTCATCGCTTCGTCATAGGCGCTGCTGGCGGCGTCGCGTTCGGCAGCCAGACGGGCATGGGCGCTCGCGGCGGTGTCTAGCGTTTTCTTCTCACGTTCAAGCTGTTCAAGTCGGACCTTGAGCTCGTGGAGCTCAGTACTGCGGCTTCTCACCTTATGAAAGCTCTCGGCGGAGTCGCGAAGCCGGTTCAGGGTTTCGCTGAGTTCGACAAGTCCGGCACCCGTCGCGAAGAGGAGCTGACCCAGATTGCCCTTGCTTCGGAGGATTTGTTCTCCGCCCGCTTCCAGGCTGTCGTCGTCGAGCGAGAACATGGCCCTGTAGATTTCGCGGTTCATGCCTCCCAGGGCGTTGACAAGCAGGTCGTCCGACACCGATCTGCCGCTTTCGTCAAGGAGGCTGCCCTGGCGCCTTCTGATACGGACGAGACGCCGGACCGTGCCGCCGATATTCAGGTCGGCCTCGACCTGCATAGCTTCGTAGCCATGCGCAAAGCCGTAGGGACTGCGGTGCTCAAATGCGAAGAGTAAGTCGAGGAAGCCTGCAAGGGCCGTGGACTTCCCGGATTCGTTGGGACCGTAGACCACGTGCAAGTCAGGTTTGCCTTGGATGGGTTCGCCGAAGTCGATGACGCGGTCAGAGAATATTCCGTAACGGGTCAGAGCAAGACGGTCCAAGCGCATCAGTCGGCTCCGTCCGCGCGGGTTTCTTGCAAGTGTGCCAGAACGATCTGACACCCCTCCTCGATCAGTTGGTCAAGGATTTCGTTGCGCCTCTGCTCGCTGTCGCCAAAGACATCGCGCGCCGCGGGCGGCAGGGCCTTTTCGATCTCGTCGAGCACTTCGAGGGCCGAACGCCGGAAAGAGTCCGACGGCGCGATCTTGCTGCGAATCGTGTCCGCGACTTCCCCGATGGGTCCTACGGTGGGATCCCCTGGTGCGGTCACCTCCAGTGCGATTTTCTCGATCCAGGTTTGGCCTATCAGCTCAGCGCGGTGCAACGCTTCTGCTCGCACGAGCTCCGGATCGCGACGCAACCGCCACGCCAGCTCGGTTTCGCCTCGCATTTCGAGGCGTACCACCAGGTGATCCGACTGAGCCGCAGTCCGTGCGTCTGCCAGCTCCGCGGCGATACGCTCCACCATGGCGCGCTGGTCGGAAACGCCGCCCAAGTCGATTTGTATGCGTTCGAACTGGGCAACGCTTGTGGTGTGGGAACGGCAATCAATCGCACCGTCGTCTGCAACGCGAACAAGCGTCACTGATTTTGGTCCGGCCTCGCCGATATCGCGACCTTGCGGCATGCCGGGCATCACAATGTACGGCCTTCGGCTGTACACTTCGCGTGTATGGAGATGCCCCAGACACCAATAGTCGAAGCCAGTGCCGGCGACATCGGAAACGCTGCAAGGCGCATAGTCGTCGTGGTCGGCGGAACCCGCCAAGCTTGTATGAAGAAGGCCGATATTGAAGGCGTCTGGAACAGGGCTCCGGAAGCGAGGTATCAGGCTCTCCGGGGCATGGGGCCTTGCGAAGCTGATGCCGTGAATGGCTACAGGGATCGTGCCACGGTCGTAGTCAAGCTCGACGGTCTCGGCTCGACCGCCGAAAACCTTCACGCCTTCCGGAAGAGTGAGCTCGCGCGTGATCCGTGATTGGGCGTCGTGATTGCCGCGGATGATGAAGGTACGAATGCCGGCCTCGGTCAATCGCTGAAGCTGCGCGGCCAGAAACAGGGCGGTCTTCATCGATGTCTGATCGCCATCGTAGAGGTCGCCCGCGATCATCAACGCATCCACTCGTTCGTCGAGGCAAAGATCGATGGTCCGCTCGAAGGCGAGACGGGTCGCATCGCCGATCAGTTCTGCAAGATCGGGATTTAGCAACGCGAGCGAGCGCAGCGGCGAGTCGAGATGGACATCCGCAGTGTGAACGAAGCTGAAAGACATGGCGGGCCTAGTGTCAGTTCGTGACCTGCTCTTCACCACACTGGCGTCGTGGCGGGTACCCTTACGAGTTCGCCCGCATCATGGGTCAGCTCAGGCTGTATCGGCAATTCAATCAGTTACGGAATGCGGCTTCGACTAATAGTCTGAGTACTTCATTGGTGATCCTGTTCCACGGAACGACCGAAGTCGTCGTTTCCGATTCTATGAGTTTGTCAACTGTGATCAATCGCGCCCGTCCATCATCTCGTACAGCAGGCCGCGATTGTCGAGATCTACGCCAGCGACCGCCGATCCCCGCTTAGTCAGAAGCTCAGCGCTGAAATCGCGCTTGGAACCGCGTGCGGTCCGGAGATCGTCCCGCAAGACGCGCTCGATCACACGGCTCAGCGTTTTGCCGTTCCGATCGGCATGTGCCTCGGCTTCGCGGATCAGGCGATCATCGACGTTCAGGGCCGTCTTCATGCAGAGAGTTGTATTCGCGCTGCCGCTCGAGTCAACTTGCTCGACGACACGGCCAACATCCGCAAGCCGCAAGCTACTAAAGTAGCGGAGATGTCAACGCGCCGTGTAAGGTCGCTGCTCGGGAACTACCGTTGATCCGCGCTCCGCGGCCCAGAGCGTGCCACCGAACTCCATGCAACAACACTCCTGTACCGCCTGTCGCGGAAGGAATCCATGGCTATTCGCTCTCGATCGCCCCACGCCCTATCCGTCCATGGCCTTCTTGAGGGAGAAGGCGATGTGATCCGATAGGTTCTGCAGGGGATCGTCGGAGAGATGCGCGTAACGGGCGGTAGTCTGGGCTTGGGTATGACCGAGAATCCGTCCCACCATCGGCAGGCTCTCGCCCGCCGTCACTGCCTCTGAAGCTAAAGAGTCACGTAGATCGTGAATCCGCACGTCCTCGAGTCCGGCGGCCTTGCGCACCCGACGCAAGGGTTTCTGCAGATCCTGCAGACAGACGCCTACTCTGGTGCCCTCGATGACATAGGGATTGCCCTCCACCCGCTCTGCGTTGGCCAGGACCTCGAGGCCCGGACCGCTGAGCGGGATCGTCTTGGCACCCGCCTTAGTGACGGGCAAGTGAATCCGATTGCCCCGGATGAGTTCCCATTTCAGGGGCTAGATTTCCGACAGCCGCGCACTCGTGTAGAGCAAGAGCCGGTATGCCGTCCTCGCCGCGAGCGCCAAGACCTCCTCCTCGTCCAGGGTCTTTCCGAGACGCTTTAGCTCTTCCGCCGTCAGGAACCGCTCACGCTTGCCCTCCTTGTACTTGCCGACGTGGTAGCAGGGATTGGAACGATCCGGCCGCAGATTTCAAGCCTCCGCCAGGTTCCTCATCTTGGGCGGCACCCCCAGGGTGCGGCTTGCCTGGTAGGGTTTGTCCTTCTATTCCTGATGCAACGCCGCCTCCTCCTCGCGCCTCAGCGCCACCACCCTGATCGACCCCAGTGCCCGCAGGATGTAGCGGTTCACTGCATGCCTGTACTCCACCTAGGTACGCGCCTTGCGGTGGACGGGCACATATTCTTCCAGGAATCGCCCAGCCAGTTACGCCACCGCGGGCGAGAGCTGCTCGGCCTCCTTCCCCTTGTTTTGGTTCCTGTGTCGTCATCGATGCCGGCGATGATCTTGCGGGCGCGCGTCTTGGCCTCCTCGAAGGACAGGGCACCGTGGCGTCCGATCTGGACACGGATGGTCTTTCCCCTGCGGGAGGCCTGAGCGACGCATCGCTTGCCGTCATTGGGATAGACACGAGCGCCGAAGCCCTTCAGCGTGTCGTCCCAGACGAAGTACTCCTTTTCGTGGAAGCGAAGGCTGTCGATTTAGCCGGAACTTCATCGGCGCTCAACTGACCCAACTCGCTGAATTGGTTGTGCAATCTGCGTGAATGGGGCGTGTTATTTGGCAATGTGTTCCCATAATGATGAGAGGATATGTTGGGGGTGGGGGGTGTTGACACGCGATATGTGGGAATGTAGTGTCTGTTTGATGTTCCCATAACGGGTGCCCCATGGCCTTCAACATCGAACGCGTCCCCAACCAGGCCGGCAAACCCGCCGTGCTCCTCAGGCAGGCCTGGCGCGAGGGTTCCAGGATCCGCAAGAAGACCATCGCCAACCTCTCCATGCTCCCCGAGCATGTCGTCGAGGGCTTCCGCACCGTTCTCAAGGGCGGCGTCGCCGTCGGTGACCTCGGCGATCTCATGACCGTCGAGCGCTCGCTGGCCCACGGCCATGTCATGGCCGTGCTCGGCACCTGCCGCAGGCTCGGCTTCGAACGCCTGCTGCATCGCCATGAAAGCCGCCAGCGGCAGCTGGCGCTGGCCGCCGTCGTCGCCCGGGTGCTGAACCCGGACTCCAAGCTTGCCACCGCCCGGCGGCTGTCGCCGGAGACCGCCACCAGCAGTCTCGGGGCCCTGCTCTCCCTGGGGCCCGTGACAGGCAACGAGATGCTGGCCATGCTCGACTGGCTGCTCGCACGCCAGCGCTGGATCGAGCGGGTCCTGGCGCGGCGCCACCTGGAGGATGCGACGCTCATCCTCTACGACGTGTCGAGTTCCTACATGGAGGGCCGGATGTGCCCCCTGGCCGGCTTCGGTCACAACCGTGACGGCAAGCGGGGCAAGCAGCAGGTGGTGTTCGGCCTGTTGTGCAGTTCGAAGGGGTGTCCCATTGCGGTGGAGGTGTTTGCCGGCAACACGGGGGACCCGGCGACCCTGGGCTCCCGGGTGGCGCGGATCCGCCGTCGCTTCTCCATGGCCCGCGTGGCCCTGGTGGGGGACCGCGGCATGATCACCACGGCGCGCATCCGCGAGGACCTCGAGCCGGCGGGTCTGGCCTGGGTCTCGGCCCTGAAGGCGTCCGACCTGCGGCGGCTCGCCCGTGGGCCCGAGCCGGCGCTCTCGCCGGAGGCCCTGGTGGCGGACCAGGTGGCCGAGATCACCAGTCCCGACTTCCCCGGGGAGAGGCTCATGGTGTGCCTCAACCCGCGCCTGCGCGAGGACCGCCGGCGCAAGCGCGAGGCCCTGCTGGAGGCCACCGAGGAGGTGCTGGAGGGGATCGCCGCATCGGTCCGTGCCGGAACCCTGAAAGGGGCGGCGAGGATCGGCCACCGGGTGGGCCGCGAGGCCAACCGCCGCAAGGTCGAGAAGCACTTCGACATCACCATCACCGACACCTCCTTCACCTGGCGCCGCCTTGAGGAGAGGATCGACCGGGAGGCCCGCTTCGACGGGGTCTACGTCGTCCGCACCAGCCTCGAGGACATCGCGCCTGACGCCGCTGTCGAGGCCTACAAGAGCCTGGCCACCGTGGAGCGCGCCTTCCGCGTCGCCAAGAGCGATCTGAAGATCCGGCCGGTTTGCGTCTACACCGAGGACCACGTCCGCGGGCACGTGTTCCTGTGCATGCTGGCGTACTACGTGGAATGGCACATGCGCCGGCGCCTGGCGCCGCTGCTCTTCGAGGACGATGACCGCGAGGCGGCGCGGCGCCAGCGCGCGACGCCGGTGGAGAAGGCTCAGGTCTCGCCGTCGGCCAGACGCAAGGCGCAGGCCAAGGCCACCCCCGACGGTCTGCCGGTGCACAGCTTCCGCACCCTCATCGACGATCTGGCCAGCGTCGTCGTCAACGTCATCCGCCTGCCCGGCACCGGCACGGAACGCACGACCATCGTCACGCAGCGGACCAGGCTGCAGAACCACGCCTTCGAACTCCTGGAAGTCAACCCCGACCGCACTGTTCCCATAAACATGACAGGTTGAAACCGGGTTCATCAGCCCAACAATGACGTCAAATCAGGATGTTGGAAGACGCTCGGCCACTTGTGAGCCGATGAAGTTCCGTCTAACGAGCGCAACAGCAACCGATCAAAGTGGAAGCATGAAGGTCCTCCCGGGAAGCGTGGTTCAGGGCATGGTGCTGCCACTGACAAGGGGGTAAAAAGGGTTAGGAAACGAGGCCGATAGGACAGGCGGGCATTCGCAGGAAGAAAAAATCGATGCCGCCCGCTCGGAAGGACATGAAGACCTGCAAGACGGCAGGCGCTGTTCACACTCCAGTAGGGGGCTACCCACAATGCAGATTGACCGCGTCGTTATTCGTAACTTTCGCTCATTCGCTCATCTTGACGTAGACATTGCTCCAGGTAGCACCTGCTGTTGGTGGTGGTGAGGAAGCGCGTGATATCGGCTTCGAGCCGCGCTTTGGTGTGATGCACTGTCGGTCCGCATCGTTTTCTTCCCCATTGTGAACATTCTATTGGGCCGGTCTGGCGGCCTTGCAGGCCTGGTGTGCCGGGCGACCTGCGAGGCGTGCTGTCCCGGGGCGGTTGCGGTGTGCTCTCGCCGCCGGCACGCCCGGGATGTGACGGGCGCTCGTGGATGGCGTCCGGGGTCTGGCCGGTGTGCCGGAGATGGGGGAGGATCGGCGCCCTGGGAAGAGTGATGCGGCACCGGCATCCTGTGGAATGGACATGACCGGCGCCGCACCCGACGAGCTGGTCATGGGGACCGCGCTCTGCCTTGAGTATCAGGCGGTTGGGGAGTCGGGTCCACCCCATTCTTCAGGCGCCGGATGTGTCGTGAGGGTCGGGTCTTCAGGTGCGGCCTGTGCCGCCGCCAGGTGGTTCTGTGCGAGGCCTGCGATCGCGGCCATCTGTATTGCTCGAAGACCTGCAGCATGGAGGCGCGCCGGGCGCGCCGCCGTGCCTCCAACCGGCGCCATGCGAAGAGCCCGAAGGGACGCCGGGGCAACCGGGAGCGTCAGCGCCGGTTCCGCCTGCGCCGTTGGGAGAGGGCGCGTGCGAAGGCTCGTGTCTCCACCGCCCGTCACCGTGTCGCGCAAAAAACCGTAACGGACCATGGCTTGGCCGGGGCGAAGGCGCCGGTTCATGGTGGCCGGCACGTGCTCGAGGACCCCGAACGGGGGTCCCGTTGCGCGGCATGTGGCCGGTTGTGCCCGTTCCTTGTGACGACGAGCCAGTGGCCACGGCCGACACGCCGGACGAGAGAGTGAGAGATGGCCATTGACGATCACACGCGGGCCGAGGTCGTGCGTCTTCACAGGGCCGAGGGGTGGTCCGTGGGGGCCATCGCCCGCCATCTCGGCATCCATCACAGCACGGTCAGGCGGGCCCTCGAGGCCGCCAGGGTGACGCCGCGGCGGCGGCCGCGGCAGATCGATCCGTGGATCCCGTTCATCGAGGAGGAACTGCGCAAGAACCCCGACATCCTGGCCTCCAACCTCTACCGCATGGTGCACAACCGGGGCTACACCGGAGGCAGCGACCACTTCCGCCACATCGTCGGCGCCATGAGGCCGCGGCGGGCGTCCCGGGCGGCGATGCAGCTCACCTTCTATCCGGGGGAACAGGGCCAGGTCGACTGGGGGGACTTCGGTCCTGTCACGATCGGCCGCGCCGAGCGCCGGCTGATGGGCTTCGTGCTGACGCTCAGCTACTCCCGGCGCATCGTCCTGCGCTTCTCTTACGGCACCACGATGAGCCACTTCCTGGCCGGTCACATCGCCGCCTTCGAGACCCTGAACGGCGTTCCCAGGAGCCTGCTCTACGACAACCTCCGAAGCGTCGTGACGGCCCGCCGCGGCCGCGCCATCACCTACAATCCCACGTTCATCGACTTCTTCCGACACTATGCCTTCGAGGCCCCGGCCGCATGGCCCCGCAATCCCCGTCACAAGGGACGCGTGGAGCGGAGTATCGGATACGTCCGCACGGCCTTCATGCCCCACGTGCGTGCCGATGAGCCGCTCGACGCGCTCAACGAGGCGGCGCGGGCATGGTGCGACGGACCGGCCCTCGAGCGGCCCTGGCCCGGGGATCGCACGCGCACGGTCCGGGAGGCCTTCGAGAAGGAGCGGCGCTTCCTCACGCCCCTGCCCGACACGCCCTTCCCGGCCGAGGAGATGCGCCCCGCCCGGGTCGGCGCCACACCGTTCGTTCTCTTCGACAAGAACAGCTACAGCGTGCCGCCCGGGACTGTCCACTCGACCGTCACCGTCGCCGCCAGCCCCGACACCGTGCGCATCCTCGACGGCGCCACGGTGATCGGCGTCCATCAACGCTGCTACGGCAGGCAGGAGGTCATCGAGGATCCCGACCACATCGCCGCCCTCACCAGGAGGTCGCAGGCGGCGCGGCGGCGCCACGCGAGAGACCGCCTGCTGCGCGCCGTGCCCGCTCTCGAGGACCTGTTCGCCGCCAGCTCCGGCCATGTCGGGCTCAGCGCCCGGGCCTTCATCCGGCTGCTCGACATCCATGGCGCCGCGGCGCTCGCCGGCGCCGTCGACGAGGCCCTCAAGCGCTCATCCCCCCACGTCCACACCGTCCGCCACATCCTCGAGGAACGCCATCACGACCACGGCCGGCCGCCCTGGCCCGTCGACATCACCGATCCCCGGGCACGGAGCGCCACGGTGCGTCCATCCGGCCTCGACGCCTACGACACGACACGCAAGGGAGACGACACGTGACCACACTCAAGGAACGCGCCCGGGCGCTCAGGCTCCATGGCCTCGTCTCCCGCTGGGACGAGATCGCCGAGGCCGACTGGCTCTGTGACCTCATCGACCGGGAAGAAAAGGAGCGCTCCGCGCGCAGCCTCGAACGGCGCCGCGCCGCCGCCCACATCCCCGCCTTCACGCCCCTGGCCGACTTCAACTGGTCATGGCCGCGGGCCATCGACGCCGAGGCCGTCAACAGGCTGATGGCCCTCGACTTCATCGATGAGCGCACCAACGCAGTGCTGATCGGCGGACAGGGAACCGGCAAGACCATGATCGCCGCCAACATCGCCCACCAGGCCCTCGTCCACGGCCATACCGTGCGCTTCGCCAACGCTCCCGGCCTGCTCGCCCGGCTCGCCAGCCTCGACAGCCGGCAACTCCTGCTGCATCACCTCACCCTCATCGCCAGGCCCCGCCTGCTCGTCCTCGACGAAATCGGATATCTCACGCTCGACCGCCACCAGGGAGACCTCCTCTACGCCATCATCACCCGGCGCTACCAGCGACGCTCCACCCTGCTCACCACCTCCCTGGGCTTCGCCCAGTGGGACCACATCTTCCCCTCCACCAGCTCGATCGCCGGAACCGTCGACCGCCTCGTCCACAACGCCACCATCGTCACCATCGACGGCGACTCCTTCCGCCTGGGACGCAAGGGTGGCCGATGACGCCTTCAGGAGGGACCTCGAGGCCGTCAAGCGCATGCCGCTGGAGACCATCGCCGCGCGATGGGGATACGTCCGCGACACACACGCCTCGACGCCCATGAACCCCGTGCTGCGGGGACCCGGCCTCCCCAAGCTCGTCCTCAAGCGCCAGGACAACGGACACTGGACCTACTTCAATACCCAGGACGCCGACGACAACGGCACCGCTGTCGACTTCATGAAGAACCGAGGCCTCTCCTTCGCCGCCATCCGCGCCACCAGACGCGCAACCTTCCTCGACACATGGCGCCGCGCCCGGGAACACCCCGCTCCCCCATGGCTCATCCGGCGCGGCATCCGGCGCTCCACACTCGACACCTGGAAACCCCTCATCCGATGCGATGACAGGGGCCACGTCCTGTTCGCACACCGCAACGCAAGGCGCATCATCACCGGCTTCGAAATCGCCCCGCCCGACGGACCCCGGCGCTTCGCCACAGGGGGACGCCGCGCCCTCTTCGCCCTCGCCAGTCGCACCCCTGACGCCATCGCCGCCCTCGTCATCACCGAAGGCGCCGTCAACGCGCTCAGCCTCGCCCAGATCGACGGATGCCCCACCGAGCACGCCTTCCTCTCCACCGCAGGCGCTCCCGCCGCGGCGCAGTGCGCCCAGATCAGCCACGCCGCCCGCATCCTGCCCGCACTCACCACCATCATCCTCGCCCAGGACGGCGATACAGCCGGCGACCGGCAGGCCGACACGCTCCGCTCCAGGATCGACATCCCGGCCCACGTCCGCATGACACGGCGCAGGCCGCCCGACAACACCGACTGGAACGACATCCTGCGCAACCGGGATCAGGACGACTGAGCGAAAACGCTCGATCGCCAGCGTCGCCATCGCTCCGTCACGGGCAGCGACCACGCCAGCCAACCCGATAGGGCAATCACAATGGGGAAAAAGCCAATCAAGGCCTCATCAAAAGCGCGGCTCGAAGCCGATATCACGCGCTTCTACAAAACCGCCAACAACCTGCGTCATAGGAGAGAACAATTCCGGGAAAACTAACGTCCTGCATGCTATCCGCCTGTGCATTGATACAGGACTTTCGTCTACGTACCGATCCCTTTCCCCAAATGATATTCATTCCGCCGTCGATATCGCGCATCCTGAGCAAGTACTCATCGGCCTGGAGATAGCGGACTTTGCCGGAAGAACGAACGAAGAGGCACTAGTCGGCGCGTGGCAGCACAAGCCTGGTCTTGCGCGGCTAATTTATCGCTACAGGCCGAAACTCAGTGTGCGTGAGGATCTTGAGGTCGGGGAAATCGAGGCGGGCAAACTTACGCACGAAGACTATCACTGGGAGATTACCGGGGGCGGCGATCCTGCACACGATCTTGCCGACATACCGTGGAATCAGGATGTCGGCTCGTCCATCCGGTTTTCAGATCTTCAGTCATTTCTGGTGGTCTTTCTGCCGGCCCTTCGTGATGTTGAGGGGGACCTGCGGCAGTTCCGCAGTTCTCCGCTGGCGCGTCTGATCGACGCGATGGAGATTGGACCCAACGCGCAGGAAGAGCTGCTTGACGCGCTGCGTAAGGCGAATGAGGAAATCGCAACAGCTGAAACCATTGACGAAATCGCCAAAGCGATCGACGCATCATTTGAGAGGGTGACAGGACCGGCGTTCAACATGAATGTTGCACTCGGCCTTGCGGAGCCGTCCTTTCAGTCGATCATCCGCGCCTTGCGCATCTTGCTCACCAACGCCGCGATGCAGGATTTCGATCCGTCCTCAAACGGAATGGGGCTCAATAACATTCTCTATGTCTCTATTCTCATTGAGTACTTCCACAAGCGCGTTGCGCGGCAGAAGTCAGCCGGACAGATCATCCTTTTCGAAGAGCCTGAAGCGCACTTGCATCCGCAACTACAACTCACATTGTTCAAGGCCCTTAGTGCCTTGCCGTTCCAGTCAATACTAACCACTCACAGCACACATATCACGGCCAATGCGCCGCTCGGCTCATATGTAGTTCTGTCGCAGACGGGCCGCCCGGCAATAGCTTCATGCATGCCCGCTGAAGATGCGAGACTGGAACAGGCAGAAATCGACGATCTTGAGCGCTACCTAGACGCCACACGATCCAATTTGCTGTTCGCCCGCAAAGTGATGCTTGTCGAAGGGCCTGCAGAACTGTTCCTAATTCCCGCCCTGCTCAAGCATGTGATGGATTTCGACTTTGACCGAGACGGTATATCGCTCATACCGATCTACGGTGTACATTTCCACGTCTACGCCAAGCTCTTTTCTGGACAGGCACTACCGAAGAAGTGCGCCATCATCACGGACGGCGACTTAAGGCCCAGCGATGCTGACCCCGAACTGGAAGGGGAAGACGACTTCCCGCCACCGCCTGATCTTGAGGCCTTGCAAAATGAGTTCGTACGCGTGTTTGCCTGCAAGACAACCTTCGAACGGGCTCTCGTGTTCGAAGGGACGCTCGAAATGTTTGCATTGACCGCCGAGGATATTGGCGCCCCCATCGTCGCCAGACGGCTGAGGGATGGCACCGAACAACTGGACAACGACGATCTTGGCGATGACGAGAAGAGCAAGATACTGAGACCGCTCCGCAAAATGGTCCTAAACACCGCCAAGCGGTACGGAAAGGCCCGCTTCGCTCAGGTCACCGCTCGCCATGCCGATAAGGCCGAGGTCGTCCCCAGATATCTAGTCGATGCTGCAGAATGGTTGCGCTCACCATGAGGTTGACCGACGAACAAAGGGAAGCGGTGCGCTGTGCAGACGATCTCATGCTGACTGCTTGTCCCGGTAGCGGAAAAACTCGGGTTATCATCTCCAAACTGTCGCGCACAATCGAAGAGGTAAGAGGCACGCCCCGTGCTGTGGCCTGCATCACCTATACAAACGCCGCGATGCACGAAATAGAAGCTCGGCTGCGCCATCATATCCAGCCGGGCGACGACGCCTACTACGATGTCTGCACCATCCATTCGTTTTGCCTGAACAATGTATTCCGGCCGTATTGTCACCTAATCAAGGGCTACAAAGGCGGCTTTAGAGTACTGACACCGGACAGCGCCGATTTTGAGCGGCTGGTTACGGCAACTTGTGAGCGGCATAACCGATTTAATCTCACGTTCAGGGACTTTGAGGACTTTACTCAACTGCGTATGAGTGTGAAGGGGGAGCCAGTTGGTCACGCCCTTGATCGCGGCGCCCTGACGGCGGAGATGGCGCAGGAGTTCTGGAATCGTATCCGGGAGGAGGGGTTCGTTGATTTTGCCAATATAATCTTTTACGCATATCTTCTTCTGAAGACGCGCCCGGAAATCCTCAGCTACATCTCGGCAAAGTTCGCTTGGATTCTCGTTGACGAGTTCCAAGATACAACCAGCCTACAGGTGGAAATCCTCTCGCTGATTGCCGATGCAGGTCGGACGCACTTTCTCCTCGTCGGCGATCCATGTCAGTCGATCTTCCGGTTTGCCGGAGCGCGGCCCGATCTTGCCGACGAGTTTGCCGAACGCATAGGAGCGCGCACGGATTTGCAGCTCTCCGGAAATTTCCGGTCAAGTCCGCCGGTGATTGCCCACGCCAACAACCTGTATCCTCGCACACCCCCGATGAAAGCCGTCGGACGCGCGAAGAAGTACACCAACAAACCGGTTTGGCTAAGCGGTGAAACAGCTTTTGAGGTCATCGCGGACTATTTTCTGCCAGCCCTTGAGGGGCTGGACATTCCGGTCGGTGACGCCGCCATTCTCGCGCCGACCTGGTATTCACTGTTTCCCCTTGGGCGTCGGCTTCGGGAGTACGGTGTGAGCATCGTCGGTCCCGGTGCGCGACCTTACCGCCGTAATCGTCTTTTTGCGCCTCTTGCTGAGCAGGTGTGTGCCTACATGATGGAACCCGATCCGGAGGCCATCATCGGGATCGAGCGCACCCTGTTTAACACTGTGTTGAATGCGACGGGGCGAACTTGTTTCGATCTCTTCTCGTACCGCGGGCGCATCATCGTCTTTCGTCTCCTCGACAGCGCCCGGCATCTTCATGATGCTCACATGGGTGGCATCGCTTGGCTCGAGGCCGGCGCCCGCGCGTTCACTGAAGTTCTGATCGATGAGGAGTATCTAAGTCCAGCGGAAAGCGATCTCTTCGCGATGTCTGCCGAAGAAATGAAGGCGGACATGCGCAACAACAAAGTGGATTTAGCTAACATGACAATGTCCGATCTCGGTATCTACGCGAGTCCCGAGGCGGCACTCAAGCTTTCAACGCTCCACAACGCGAAGGGCCGGGAGTACCGCGCTGTCGCCATGATCGACCTCCATGAAGGGCGAATTCCCTTTTACCAGGCCATGACCGACGAGGAAGTTGCGGAAGCTAAACGGCTCTTTTACGTCGGCGTAACCAGATCCGAGCAATTCCTGCTCTACGTCACCGATAGAAGCCACTACCGTAATACGCCGACCCGCTTTCTTCGGGTCGCGAGTGGCGTAGGCATGTGTTAGGCGTGAAGGCTGTTCCCGTGGAAATCATCAGAGCCGAGATCACGGCAAAACTCACAGTGGAGCCTGCATGGTGCTCGTAGCAGAACTCCCAATATCGGAGGTGATTTTCCGGATCGAAACGCTGAACAGTCAGCTCGCTAAATTCTGGTCGCAAAGCGACGGTTGGGCACCGGTCGCGGCAGCCGCATTGCTGAGCAAGTCGCGCCTTGACTGGCAGGTGTCATTGTCCGGCTCACTAGGCATCTGGATACGCGACCCGGCTGAAGCGCTAACGCCCGCCGAACTTATTCTCGCATGGGTCAATCTCGGAAGTTTGATCGAGGGCACGATCAAGCTGTTCCTGTCCGTGTACTACGACACATTCAAGGCGGACATCGAGAATCTCAAGAAAGTTGATTCCTACAAAAAGAAGAAGCAGGAGGCGCTGTCGCCCGACGGTCTTACCCTGGAACCGCTGCGGCAGTATTGCAAGCTCCGCAGGGTCCTGGATAACGAGGACTTGGCACTTGTCGAACTCGTACAGCAACGCCGCAATGCTATCCATGCTTTCAAAGATCGGCCTATAGGCGAAAAGGCCGAGTTTGAGGAAGCGGTGCGGAGCTATCTACAAATGTTGCGGAACGTCATTACCCGGCTGCCTTATCCAAGTGACGAATACGTGCCAAGTGAATAACCTGACCGACAGCAGATCACTTGCTTATGGTGCAGTCGCGCATGCGTCTGAATTCCTCCTGCGGGATGGGTTGGTTCAAGCCCAAGTCTCGAGTAATGATCTTCACGGTCTCAAATCTGTCTGATTTTGGGGCAGTTCGCAGGTAAGCATCCGCCGAGGTCGGCTTCGGGACCGCACGGTCTACGCACACGGGGTGAACATGGACGTGTTGAATGACAGCGTTTTCTTATCTGTTCGAACAAAAACGAGGAAACAGGGTCAATTCGGCTCGATCACGGGGCAGCCACTTCACACCAGCCTCATGGCATACATTCTTGCTCTTGAAGTCGGTCCCCTGGTTCAAGAGGATGCGGCAGCTCATTGACCCTGACTCCTGGACAAACGTCGGTGGCAATGTTGCAGAGATGCTGAAGGTGGCGGGGATGGATTGCCTGTCCTACCTTAGTCATGTCAGCCAAGCCACGGAATGTCTTTCGCGTCGTGCGCGAAAGTCGTCCGAGGTTTCGAGATTGCCATCAGAGATGAAAGGCACCGGACTGCGCAGGTGGACGAACTCCAGATTGCCAGCTACACGCAAGGTGAGATAGAGCTGGAAACGCGCATCCCTTGACAACCGACGGCGTGTCTTCTGGGAACGAAGGAGCCGAACGAGCGGAGAATCAGCGACAAGGTGAAGGAAATCTACGACGTACGGTCGGACATCGTTCACAACCGACTGCACAGGTGGGCGCCTGAAAAGGCTCGCTCAGCATACGTCGAAGGCCTCGACCTCACACGGGAGGCCCTGTCCAAGCTGCCGCGGGAGGGACCGCCGTGGGTCTGGACGGTGGCACTTGAGGCCGCGCAGGTTTGCAGCAGATCACTTCTCAGTCGGGCGATCAGGACGTGGCAGTCGGATTACACGGTGCTCCTGCCCCAACACGAAATTCGCACGCGGTTTGAACACCTGGCGAAACCCGGGCCACGGCGTGGGACGCGAGGGTGAGCGGGCACATGCTCGGACACTTGATTGAGGCCGGTTTTCTGCTAATGAGCAATGTCGGCGTTGTTGCGCCTGACCCTTCATGGTATCGAGCGTGAGGGGCTTTGTAGAACGGAGAAACGGAGAAACACCCTTTGACTCCTCTTTTTGACAAGGATTGCAATCACGTCGCATGGATGAGCAATGATGGTCGGAACCTGTTCGACACTGCGATGAACTGGGTTGCCTATATCTCGAGCGGACACGCTTGGTCCGCCTCTTCGGGCAATTGGATGGGAGGCGTGGTGGGCTACAACTGCCTCGACCAATCGGGACGTCCGGTTCTATGGAACCCGCGAAATCCCGTGCGCGGGACGGTCCGTCCGGCAAGGCCGGCTCGCGCCGCGAGGCAACCGCGTCCTGCCCGGCCGCCTCGCCCTCCACGGCCGGCACGGCCGGCGAGACCTGCGACACCAGTGGGAGGATGGTCAAGCCTCCACATGGATGCTTGGATTGCTCAGTGATCGGATAGTGCTGCGAATCCGCACTAGTGCTGTTGGGCCAGAAATGAGGTGAGCGATGGTGTTTGATCGGCTCTTGACAGACACTGTAACTTTGATCAAGCGGGACGGAACAACCGTCGATGCTATAAGCGCGAGCGTTCAATCAGAAAATATCTATATTCAGCGCCACGATCTACTGATCGAAACAGGAGACCTCGTGCAACGGAAGATGTCCAATGGCGGCGAAGAGACCTATGAAGTGATCGATCCAGGGTTTCATGAGAAATTCCACAGGATTCCGGCTGGATACCAGATGGTTGTGCGTAAACTAGGTATTCCGGAGGCAAAGAGCGCCATTCGAAGCGTTACTTTCAACGTCACCGGAAATAATGCTCGAATCAACCAGAACTCTGTTGATCAATCCATCAATGTTGTTCAAATGAGTTCTGATGTCCCCGATCATATCGAGGCGCTTAGGAACGAGATTATCCGGACAATTGAAAAAGAACCGCAGCGCACCGAAGCTCTTGAGATCCTGGACGGTATCGAGCAAGAGTTCAAGTCTGGTTCGCCCAAGCGTTCTGTTGTTGGAGCTCTCGTGCAAGGGCTGCCGGCGACCAGTGCGATCGCTTCTATAGGTTCATTTCTGTTATCGTGCCTTAAGTAGCGGAGCAGGCATCTTCAGGATTGGGCAAGAAAGCTGCTTGGTGCGGTGTTCGTCAACCCTCTCGCCTGTCGCCCCGGCGGTGGGGACGATCAAAGCCTCGGGTGAGTGACTGTTGATGATCGGTAAGTGCATGGGCCACTGAAGGGTGTAGAAGAAGGCATGTTCACAATCCCTATCTGGCTATGTCATTGGAAATCTAGGCATGTTTGATTCGAATCCGGTGTCAACGGGCGCCGCTGCAACAGTGCGTCGAGCACCTCGTTGTAGGCAGGCGCGGAACCCTTCCAAGGCGTGCAACCTCCTTTACCGAAAGGAACCGCTCCCGCTTGTGCGCTTTGTAGCGCTTCACGTGCAGGCACGGGTTTGAGCCGGCCTGGTGCCTGCCCCACACCTCCGCCAGGTTGAAGGGCTTCGAAAGCACCCCTAGGGTCCCGTTGGCTTGCTAGGGCCTGTCCCGCTGGCCGTGATGCAGGGCGGCGATGTCCTTGCGCTAAACACCTCCGAGACCCGCATCTCCTCGATCACCGGGTCGATGAAAAACTTCACCGAACCGCGGTACTCCTGCTGGGTGCTCGGCTTGCAATGATCGAGCACACGCTCCTTGAAGAACCGTGCGGTCAACCCGGCCTCACGCTTGGCCTCTATGTCCCGGGGGTCGATGCCCTTCTTCGCAAGCTACAGGATCTCCAACGTCCAAGCCCGGCCCACGCTCACCACCCTGGGGGCGCCGATGGTGTGCCAGCGAAACTTCCCATCGACGTGGGTTTGGACGAATCACGCCTATCGCCCCAATTGCCTCACTCGCAGCCCAAAGCCGGTAAGTTCACTGTGCCAGTAGACAGTATCTCTGTCCGCCTGCCGGATTGGGAGTAGCCGGATCAGGTGGAGAGGCCGAGGTCGCGTTTCTTGCTGGCGGCCCAGGCCTGGATGATGCGGTCGGCGATCATGGCCATGAGGGCCATGGAACCGCCGGCGATGACGCCCTGGCCGAAGCGGGCGTTGGTGAGGCTGTCGTAGACCCACTGGCCGAGGCCCTTGGTGCCGACGAGGGCGGCGATGACGAGCATGGCGAGGGCGAACATCACCACCTGGTTGAGGCCCACCATGATCTCGGGGATGGCGAGGGGGAGCTTCACCTTCCAGAGGATCTGCCTCTCGGTGCAGCCCATCATGCGGGCGGCCTCGATGGCCACCGGATCGACGTGGCGGATGCCGTGTTCGGTGTAGCGGATCGCCGGCACGATGGCGTACATGATGATGGCGAGAAGCGCCGAGAAATCGCCTACCAGGAAGACCATCACCACGGGGATGAGGAAGACGAAGAGCGGCATGGTCTGGAGCGTGTCGTTGATCGGCCTCAGGACGGCTGAGACGCGGTCGTTCTGCGCCGCCCATATCCCGAGGGCCCCGCCGGCCACGAAGCAGATGATGACCGAGGTGGCGGTGAGGTAGAAGGAGAGCATGGCCCGTGGCCAGGCGCCGCTCACCAGCATGAAGAGCATGCCGAGGAAGGAGAAAAGCGCCACCTTCCAGCCCCCGACCTGGAAGGCGATGAGGGTGACGGCGGCGATGAAGACGGGCCACGGGGTTCCCGATGAGCCGTAGTAGAAGAGGATGCCGAGAAGGGCGACGGCGACGACGGCGCGCCAGCCGCCCAGCCTTGCGGCGAGAGAGCCGATGGCGATGAGGATCATCCAGTAGATGACGGAGGCAAGAGCCGTCATCTCGAAGCCCCACGAGGTGGGCCGCGCGATGCGCTCGAGGCCCGCCTTCATGGGCAGCATGAAGAAATAGAGCGTGTAGGTCTTGATGGCGTCCGTGGTGTCGAAGAAGTTGCGGGTGAACCAGGAGACCGCCGTGTTGAGGCCCTCGGCCGGGTAGATGATCCACGCATCGGGATAGGCGTTGAAGACGGGCACCGCCCAGGCAAGGAGCGAGCCGGCGACGACCGCCGTCGCCATGGAGACGAGCATGGGATGGCGCGCGAAGTAGTTCCCCGAACGATGCACGTGGATCTCTCCGGAGCGTTCGGCGAAGCCGCGGCTGATGCGGTCCATCATCATGGCGATCAGCACGATGACGAGGCCGGCAAGCAGGCTCTGGCCGGTCTGGGCCTTGCGCATCGTCGAGAGCACTTCCCAGCCGATGTCGGCGAATCCACCGATGATGGCGGCGATGATCACCATGGCGAGGGCCGCCATGATGGTCTGGTTGACGCCGATCATGATCGTGTGCATGGCCGCCGGGACGCGCACCATGAAGAGGAGCTGGAAACCGTTGCAGCCGGACATCTGGCCGCTCTCGATCACGTTGTCCGGAACCCTCTGGAGTCCCAGCATGAGATTGCGGACCATGGGCGGGCTGGCGTAGATGGCTGACGCCACCATGCCGACCACCGGCCCGATGCCGAAGAGGATCAGGATGGGAATGAGGTAGGCGAAGGTCGGCACCGTCTGCATGACATCGAGCGTCGGTTCGATGACGCGCCGGGCCCAGCGGAACTGGAAACCGAGCAGTCCCATGACGAGCCCGATGAGGATCGAGAGCGGCACGGACATGCAGACCAGCGCCAGGGTCGACATGCTCTCGTCCCAGTATCCGACGACCACCATGTAGAGGAGCGAGGCGATGCAGAAGAGGGCGAGACGCCAGCCCTTGGCGGCGTAGGCGATGATCGCCACGATGGCGATCGTCACCGGCCACGGCGATGTCTGCAGCACGAACTGGATGCCCCTCATCGGCCATTCGAGAGCATCGGAAATCAGGCGGAATATCGGCTTGAAGTGAGCCGTGAACCAGTCCATCAGGAACTCGAGGCCGGCCTCGATGGGGAGGATCCAGTCCTTCGGGTACTTGACGAGCCATTTGAAGTCGTCACGCAGCACCAGGCAGAGAATCGCCAGGACCCCGAAGACCATCCAGACCAGGAGCCTGGGCGAGATCCGGCGCACGCTCATCAACGCACCCGATTCCCGTGCAGCCACGCTCACGCCGCATCCCCCGCGGCATGGCTGTCGGCAAGGGCGCTCAGAACCTTCTGGGCGGTGATGCTTCCGACGATGGCGCCCTCCCCGCTCTTGACGGCAATGACATCAGCGCCGCCGGCAAACCGCGGCATGATCTCTTCGAGCGTGGCGTGTTCGTCGACCACGTCATCGGTCTGGGGAACGTCACCGGTGGCGATGTCGCCGGCGGTGATCACCTTCACCCGCGGCACGTCCTGGGTGAACTCGCTGACGTAGTCGTCGGCCGGCTGCATCACCACTTCTGCGGGCGTGCCGATCTGCACGATCCGGCCATCCTTCATGATGGCGATCCGGTCCGCCAGACGAAGGGCCTCGAGGAAGTCGTGGGTGATGAAGACGATGGTCTTGTGAAGCAGCTGCTGGAGACGCAGGAACTCGTCCTGCATCTGCCGGCGGATCAGGGGATCGAGAGCGGAAAAGGGCTCATCCAGGAACCACAGCTCCGGTTCGACGGCGAGGCTCCTGGCGATCCCGACACGCTGCTGCTGACCGCCCGAGAGCTGGCGCGGATAGCTCGTCTCGCGCCCCGACAGTCCGACGAGATCGATCATCTCCATCGCCCGGGCGCGTCTTTCTTCCTTGGAGATGCCCTGGATCTGCAGGGGAAACGCGACGTTCTCGAGCACCGAGAGGTGCGGCAGGAGACCGAAGTTCTGGAACACCATGCCCATCTTGTGGCGGCGGATGTCGATCAGCTTGTCCCTGGAGACCTGCAGGAGGTCCTCGCCATCGAGAATCACCTCGCCGGCGGTCGGCTCGACGAGCCGGGAAAGGCAGCGGACGATGGTCGACTTGCCCGAACCAGAGAGCCCCATGATGACGAAGATCTCGCCGATGTGGACATCGAAGCTGACATCGCAGGCGGCACCGATGTGGCCGGACTGGTTGATGGTCTCGACCAGGTCCGCGGTATCGGCCACATCGCCGTTGCCGGCGGTGAAGAACCTGTCGGCTTCGGGACCGTACACCTTCCAGACATGCCTGCAGGTCAGCTTGACTTCCTGGTCATCGGTTCCCGTCATGATCTCCTCGCATGGGCCATGCCTCGATACCGGACTGTCCCACCTTCTCCCCAATATGGGACAATCTATCCCCTCGGACCGCAAAACGCCATGATCCGGGCCAGCGGTCTCGACCGCTCCCGCGAAGAGGTGCAATATGGCGGCGCAACCTCTTGGGAGTCTGCACGTAAGGCCATGCTCAGGACCGAGGACATCGAGGGTCTTCGTCGCCCGACGGGCGAGGCCCGTGGCTTGCCGGGACGCGTCTACACCTGCGAGGACTTCGCCCGCGAGGAGCATGCGCGTCTCTTCGCGCGGACCTGGACATTTGCCGGATACGCCCACGAGGTGCCGGAGACCGGATCCGTCATGCCAAGGACGCTGGCCGGCGTCCCGCTCCTCTTCACGCGCACCCGCACTGGCGAGGTCCGGTGCTTCCACAACATCTGCACCCACCGCGGTTCGCTCCTCGTCGACGAGGCGGCGGGCGGCCTTGCCACCCTGCGCTGCCGCTATCACGGCTGGACCTTCGATCTCGACGGAGAACTGCGCCTGACACCCCACTGGGGCGGTCACAACCAGGGACAGGCTGAGGGGTTCGACAAGTCCTGCCATGGTTTGAAGCCCGTCCGCATGGCGCGCTGGCTCGACTGGATCTTCGTCAACGTCGATGGCGAGGCCGAACCCTTTGACGACTACGCCCGTCCCTTCATGGCCCATCTTTCCGAGTACGGCCTCGATGATGCCACCTGGGCGCTCACCCTCCACTACGACATCGCCGGCAACTGGAAGCTGGTGGCCGAGAACTACCTCGAGACGCTCCATCTCAATTTCGTGCACACCCTGCTCGCCGAGGCAGCCCCCTTCGAGCAGCACGAGGTCATCACTGAAGGCGCCTGTCTCGGCACCATCATCGACGTCGGTTTGCCCGCCACCTGGACCGGGGATGAGTCATTGCCACGCTGGCCGGGCATCGATGGCGCCAACAGGACGGCCAAGAACCTGGCGCTCTTTCCCAACTTCAAGTTCGTGGTCGGCCCCGATCATGCCTGCACCATGGTGGAGTTTCCGGATGGCGCCGGTCATTCCCACCAGCGCTGGGATTTCTACTTCCACGGCGAAGGCGCCACGGCGCCGGCCTATGCCGATGCGAGGAAGGCGATCATCGACTTCTTCGACACCACCAACGTCGAGGACTTCAACGCCGTGGAGGCGGTGCACAGGGGGCATGCGTCTCCGGCCATGCAGGGTGCCCGCTTCAACGGCATCTGGGAGGGGGGCGTGCACCACTTCCAGAAACTCGTTGCCCACTACATGAGCGAGCCATGAACACTGACGTCTTCATCACCTGCGCCGTGACCGGCGCCGGCGACACCACGGACAAAAGCCACCTCGTGCCGGTGACGCCCGAGGCCATCGCCGATGCGGCCATCGAGGCCGCCCGTGCCGGCGCCGCCATCGCCCACATTCACGTGCGTGACGTGAAGACCGGCAAGGGCAACCGGGACAGGGACGCCTTCCGCGAGGTCGTGGCAAGGGTGCGCGACAGCGAGTGCGACGTCGTTCTCAACCTGACCACGGGCATGGGTGGCGACTACGTCCCCGACGCAGACGATCCGGGGCACGCGTCTCCTGGAAGCGACATGGCATCGCCCGAGGAGCGGGTGCTCCACGTCGAGGAACTGCTCCCGGAGATCTGCAGCCTCGATGTCGCCACCATGAACTTCACCGACGGCGCCTTCATCAACGTCCCCGATCACCTGAGGGTCATGGGCGAGCGCATCGCCAAGGCCGGCGTCAAGCCGGAACTCGAGTGCTTCGATCTGGGTCATGTCAGGCTGGCCAACCAGCTCATCTCCGAGGGGGTCATCGAGGAACCGCCGCTCTTCCAGATCTGCCTGGGCGTTCCCTGGGGGGCTCCGGCGGATCCCGAATCGCTGATCGCCATGCGCAACCTGCTTCCCGACAATGCCCACTGGTCGGCCTTCGGGATCAGCCGCATGCAGATCCCCATGGCGGCGCAGGCCGTGATCTCGGGCGGCAACGTGCGCGTCGGCCTCGAGGACAATCTCTACCTTTCGCGAGGCGTGCTTGCGACCAACGGCCAGCTCGTGGAGCGTGCCGTCGAGGTCGTCGAACGCCTCGGCGCGCGGATCATGAGCCCCGCCGAGACGCGCCAGAAACTGGGTTTGACGAAGCAGTTCTAACGGCAGGTTGCGGACCATGGTCGAGAAGATCGTCAGGACCGATGAAGAGTGGCAGGCCCAACTGACCGAAGAGCAGTTCAGGGTGACGAGGCGTGCCGGAACGGAAAGGCCGTTCACCGGGTCCTATCACGGAACCGGCGAACCGGGTCTCTATCGTTGTGTCTGCTGCGATGCGGTGCTCTTCGACTCGGCGACCAAGTTCGAGTCAGGCACGGGGTGGCCGAGCTTCTGGGCTCCGATCGACGACGAGGCGGTCGAGCTCAAGTCCGACAGGAGCATCTTCTTCATGCCCCGAACGGAAGTGGTCTGCGCCCGCTGCGACGCCCATCTCGGCCATGTCTTCCCCGACGGACCGCCCCCGACCCACCAGCGCTACTGCTTGAACTCGGCCGCCCTCACTCACGAGAAGGCGAGCGACGGCGGAACGTGAAGCCCGGACCGCTCAACCTCATCACAGATGTCGATGGCATCCTCGTCGGTCAGGCGGAGGATCACCATGTCAGGACCGGTGTCACCGCCATCGTCCCTTCAGAACGCGTCACCGCCGCCGCCGACGTGAGGGGCGGCGCCCCGGGCACTCGCGAGACCGGCACGCTCCATGTCGCCAGCCTCGTTGACGCCGTGGATGCGGTCGTGCTCTCCGGCGGCTCGGTCTTCGGTCTCGATGCGGCAGGCGGCGCCGTGGCACGGCTGGCCGAAGAGGGACGGGGTTTTCCGACCTCCGCCGGCAGGGTTCCGGTGGTGCCGGCGGCCATCCTCTTCGATCTCGCGAACGGCGGCCACAAGGCGTGGGGCCAGCATTCTCCCTACCCTGACCTGGGGTACCGGGCGGTCCAGGCGGCGGGATGCCGTTTCGATCTCGGCAATACCGGTGCCGGTCTCGGCGCCACCGCCGGCGCCCTGAAGGGCGGAACCGGCAGCGCCTCGGCGGTAACCGACGACGGTCTCCAGGTGGGAGCCATCGTCGCGGTCAATGCCGTCGGATCGACGGTGATCCCCGGCACCTCGACGCTCTGGGCGGCTCTCCTTGAACAGGCCGGCGAGATGGGAATGCCGCCACGCTCGCTGCCCGAAGGACCTCTGAACCTCGATGACCGGCTCAAGGGCTTCGCCGGCGAGAACACCACCATCGGCGTCGTTGCAACCAACGCGACCCTCGACAAGGGGGCCCTCAACCGCATGGCCATCATGGCCCATGATGGCCTCGCCCGGGCCATCCGGCCCGTTCACACGCCCTTCGATGGCGACACCATCTTCGCGCTCGCCACGGCCAGGCAACCGGACACCATCGATGCCGTCACGCTCGCACGCCTGGGCTCGATGGCGTCAGATTGCGTGACGAGGGCAACGGGACGGGCCATGGTGGCGGCGGAAAGCCTTGACGGCATGACGAGCTACAGCGACTGGAGGGATGGCAGGTGCCAACAGCAGTGATCACGGGGGCAAGCCGGGGGATCGGCCTCGAACTCACCAGGCAGTACCTTGCCGACGGCTGGCTGGTCCATGCCGGAGCCCGCCAGCCCGACGAGGCGACGGGGTTGTCGGAACTGGCGTGTCCAAAGCTTGTCGTCCACCGGCTCGACGTGACGAGGAGCGCGGATGCGGCCTCCCTTGCCGCATCGCTCGGCGGGGCGCCGGTCGATCTCCTCATCAACAACGCCGGCATCTGGTTCGGTGATGACGAGCTCTATGGCCGGTTCAGCGACGAGGCATGGATCGAGCAGTTCCGTGTCCACGTGTTCGGCGTCATGACCATGGTGGCGGCACTCAAGGACAATGTTGCGGCGAGCGAGGGGCGCACCATCATCAACATCTCCAGCGGCAGCGGCAGCTTCGGCTGGAAAGCAAAGTCGCCCGACTACCCCTACAACTCCTCGAAGGCGGCGCTCAACATGCTGGCGAAGGGGCTGGCCGTGGATTTCCGGGCACGAGGGATCATCGTCGTCAACCTGACACCGGGGTTCGTCGCAACCGACATGACGGGCCATGACGCGGACCTCGACCCCGCCACCAGCGTTGCCGGCATGCGCCAGGTCATCGCCGGGCTCGACAGCGCCGCCAGCGGCTCGTTCCTGCGCTACAACGGCGAGGTCGCGCCATGGTAAAATCCGTTCTCATCACCGGCACAAGCCGCGGCATCGGCTTCGAATTCGCGGCTCAGTATGCCGCCGCCGGCTGGAAGGTCCACGCCTGCTGCCGCCGACCCGACGATGTCTCCTTCGACCGTGGCATCGACGTGCATGCACTCGATGTGACCGACCAGGCGTCGATCGAGGCTCTCGCCTCATCCCTCGATGACACGGCCATCGATCTTCTCATCAACAACGCCGGAATCTTCGGCGGTCCCCGCCAGGATGTCGGCGAGACGCGTGACGATGACTGGGAACTGGTGATGCGCACCAACGTCATCGCTCCCTTCAGGGTGACCGATGCGCTGAGGGGACATCTTGCCCGTGCGCCCCACGCTACTGTCGTCCACATCTCGAGCCTCGCCGGTTCCATCGCCGACAACCATTCCGGAGGCATCCACCTCTACCGGACCAGCAAGACGGCGCTCAACATGGTGGCGGCGAACCAGGCCCGTGACCTCGCCGGAGACGACATCACGGTCCTCGCTCTTCATCCGGGGTGGGTCAGGACGGACATGGGGGGCCAATCCGCGCCGCTCTCCACCAAGGAGAGCGTGGCAGGCATGCGCCAGGTGATCGCGTCGGCCTCCACGGAGATGAGCGGCGGGTTTTTCAACTACAACGGCGATTCCCTGCCCTGGTAGGCCGCCCGGACCTCCAGGCGCCGCCGTCTTCAGGAAACAGTGGCGCCGGTCTTTTGTCCGGAGGTGGCGGCGATCCTGCCGTGGCACTGCTTGTACTTGCGCCCGGAACCGCAGGGACAGCGTTCATTGCGCCCTACCCTGCCCCATGTCGACGGATCGGCGGGGTTGCGGTCACTCTGCCTGACGCGGCGCATCGCGGCCGGCATCGGCCGCCACCCGCCGCGCCCGGACGACGGCATCTCGGGGGTGCCGCGTGATTCCAGCATGCGCCGCCGCGCCTCCTCCTGGCGCTGCGCCTCCATCTCCGCCGACGAACGGATCTCGACGCGCATCAGAAGCTGGGTGACCGATTCGCGCACGGAGATGAGCAGGTCGTCGAACAGGTTGAAGGCTTCCCGCTGGTACTCCCGCAGCGGATCCCTCTGTGCATAGCTTCTCAACCCGACAGACTGCCGCAGGTGGTCGAGAGCAAGCAAGTGGTCACGCCATTTCTGGTCGATGACCTGAAGGAGCAGGCTCTTCTCGGCGATTCTCATCACCTCCGGCGTGAATTCCGTCTCCTTGCGGTCCATGGCCCCGTCGGCTGCGCCGAGAAGGCGGTCGAGCACTTCCTCCTCGGCCATGCCCTCTTCTGCCGCCCATGCGGCGACCGGAAGATCGATCCCGAGAATGCGCCGGACGTCGTTCTCGAGACCCTCGATGTCCCACTGCTCGGGGTAGGTGTCGGCGGGAATGGCGCCGTTCACGCAGTCCTCGATGACTTCCCGGCGCATGTCCTTGATGGTGTCGGCAACCTCGGTCGCGGCCATCAGGTCGCGGCGCTGCTCATAGACCACCTTGCGCTGGTCGTTCATGACGTTGTCGAAGCGCAGCAGCGTCTTGCGGATCTCGAAGTTGCGCGCCTCGACCTTGCCTTGCGCCCTCTCGATCGCCTTGTTGACCCAGGAATGGGCGATCGCCTCGCCTTCCTCGAGGCCAAGCTTCTGGAGCATGGAATCGAGCTTGTCGGATCCGAAGATGCGCATCAGGTCATCTTCGAGGGAGAGCAGGAAGGTTGACGCTCCCGGGTCGCCCTGACGTCCGGAACGGCCGCGCAGCTGGTTGTCGATGCGCCTGCTCTCGTGGCGCTCCGTGCCGACGATGAAGAGGCCGCCGGCCTCGAGAACCTTTTCACGCTCGCCGGCGACCTCGGCGCGGATCTCCTCCTCCCGGCGCTTGCGTTCCGCCTCGTCCGTGATGTCGGAAAGTTCCTGATCGATGCGCACGTCCGCGTTGCCGCCAAGCTGGATGTCGGTGCCCCTGCCCGCCATGTTCGTGGCGATGGTCACCGCACCGAAGCGTCCGGCCTGGGCGATGATGGCGGCTTCCTGTTCGTGGTAGCGCGCGTTCAGCACGTGGTGATCGATCTTTTTCTTCTTCAGCTCGCCCGAGATCATCTCCGACTTCTCGATCGACACGGTGCCGACGAGAACAGGCTGCCCGCGCTCATGGCAGTCCCCGATCAGGTTGAGGATCGCATCGTGCTTCTCGGCAACCGTGCGATAGACCTCGTCGTCGCTGTCGGCGCGGATCATCGGCCGATGGGTCGGGATCTCGAGGACCTCGAGCCCGTAGATTTCGGCAAACTCCCCGGCCTCGGTCATCGCGGTGCCGGTCATGCCGGCGAGCTTGTCATAGAGGCGGAAGTAGTTCTGGAAGGTGATGGAGGCGAGAGTCTGGTTCTCGGTCTGGATGGGCACCCGCTCCTTGGCCTCGAGGGCCTGGTGCAGGCCGTCCGAGTAACGGCGACCTTCCATCATGCGTCCGGTGAATTCGTCGATGATGATGACCTTGCCATCCTTGACGATGTAGTCGACGTCCTTGGTGAAGAGCTTGTGGGCGCGCAGCGCCTGGTTCACGTGGTGCACGAGAGTGACGTTCTGGACGTCGTAGAGTGAGCCCTCTTCCATCAGACCGGCGTCCTTCAGCAAGGTCTCGACGGAATCGGCACCATCGTCGGTGAATGTCACGGCGCGGCGCTTCTCGTCCTTCTCGAAAGCGTCGTCGGGAAGCCGGGGAATCACGACATCCACCTTGCGGTAGACGTCGGAGGTGTCCTGGGTCGGACCGGAGATCACCAGCGGCGTTCTCGCCTCGTCCACCAGGATGCTGTCGATCTCGTCGACAATGGCAAAGTTCTGCCCGCGCTGGACCATGGTCTCCAGGGAGAACTTCATGTTGTCGCGCAGGTAGTCGAAGCCGAACTCGTTGTTGGTGCCATAGGTGACGTCGCAGGCGTACTGCTCCTTGCGATCGGCATCCGAGAGGCCGGAGACGATGCAGCCGACACTCAGTCCGAGGAATCGATAGATTTCGCCCATCCAGTCGGCATCGCGACGCGCCAGGTAGTCGTTCACCGTCACCACGTGAACACCCTTGCCGTCGAGGGCATTGAGATAGACCGGCAACGTCGCCACGAGGGTCTTTCCCTCGCCGGTCTTCATCTCGGAGATCTTGCCGCTGTGAAGCACCATGCCGCCCTCGAGCTGGACGTCGAAATGGCGCTGGCCCAGGGTTCTCTTCGCCGCCTCGCGTACGGTTGCGAAGGCCTCGACGAGGAGATCGTCTCTCGGAGTGCCGTCGGCGAGACGCTGGCGGAACTCTTCCGTGCGGGCGGCGAGTTCGGCGTCGCCGAGCGCCTCCATCTCCGCTTCGAGCGCGTTGATCCGGTCGACGGTCTTGCCGAGCTTCTTGATGATACGCGAATTGGCCGACCCGAAGAGCCGGTTCGCGAAGTTGCCGAGCATGGAAACCGTCTGCCTTCCGCCGCAATTCCGGCGTCGTTCTTCCCTGAAACAGATAGGTCCGCGGTCAAAAGCTGTCAATGTCACCGGCTTCGACGCCTTCACGCCCCGCGGCCTTGTGCCGATCTGCAAGATGTGGTCTTTGCGCCCCATGAAAATTCTCTATCCCGTCATCGCCAGCCTCGCGCTGAGCATGCCGGCCTTCGCCAGCGATCCGGTCGCCCGGATCAATGGCGACGAGATTTCCAGGGCCGAGGTCGATGCCTTCGTGGCCTCTCTTCCGCCCGACGTGGCGGCCACGCCTCCCGCAGATCTGTGGATGCCGGTGATCGAGAGGATGATCAGCAACCGCCTGATCGTCGAGGAAGCGCGACGGCTCGGCATCCAGGACTCCGCCCAGTTTCTCGCCGAACTGGCGCGCCTCGAAGACAACTTGCTGCAGCGCCTCTACGCCGAGTCACTCGTCCAACAGGCCATCACGCAAGAGACCGTGGCGGAGGCGTACGACGCATGGGCCGCCAGTCTGACGGCTAACGGACTTCCCCAGGAGGTTCACGCAAGCCACGTCCTCGTTGCCACCTCCGGCGAGGCGCAGGAGATCACGCTCAGGGCCCGTGAGGGCGAGGACTTTGCGGATCTGGCGCGAAGCCACTCGATTGGTCCGACGGGTCCGCAGGGTGGCGATCTAGGCTGGTTCAGGGCGGGCATGATGGTTGCCGAATTCGAGGAGGCTGCCTGGGCGCTTGCGCCAGGCGAGATCTCCGATCCGGTCGAGACGAGGTTCGGATGGCATGTCATCAAGGTCCACGACAGGCGGACCATGGAGGTGCCTCCTCTCCAGGACGTGGAAGCGACGCTCCGCCAGGAACTTGCTCGCCAGGCCATTGCCGACGACGTCGAGCGCCTCCGCTCGGCGGCCGCCATCGAGATTCTGACGACAGAACCGCCGGACGACTTCGGGAGGGACGAATGAGCGACCAGACGGACATCTCGCCCTTCGCTCCGGAACGGTTCCCGGTCATGCACCGGGTGCCGGGCGTGCGCTTCGGGGCCGACCGCTGCGGCATCAAGCAGGCGGACACAAAGCTCGACCTCATGGTGGCCGCGTTCGACCGGCCCGCCGCCGTGGCCGGCGTCTTCACGAAGTCGAGCACGGCCGGCGCCCCGGTCCAGTGGTGCCGCAGGCATCTCGCCGGCGGCACGGCCAGGGGGCTGGTCGTCAATTCCGGCAACGCCAACGTCTTTACCGGAAAGGCGGGACGGGACGCCGTGGAAGCGATGGCCGGGCGGACGGCAGAGCTCCTCGGCGCCGAGCCTCACGAGATCTTCGTCGCCTCCACCGGGGTGATCGGCGAAACGCTGCCCGTTTCCTCCGTCGTCACGGCACTTCCCGGAATCACGGCCTCGCTCGACGTCGACGCCTGGCACGACGCCGCCGTCGCCATCATGACCACAGACACCTTTCCCAAGGGGTCCTCTCTCGTCACCTCGATCGCCGGAACGCCGGTGACGATCACCGGATTCGCCAAGGGTTCCGGCATGATTGCACCCGACATGGCGACGATGCTGGCCTACGTCTTCACGGATGCGACGCTTCCCGCTTCCGTTCTCCAGCCCCTGCTCGCCTCGGCGGCCGGCCGCTCCTTCAACTCCATCACCGTCGACAGCGACACCTCGACCAGCGACACGCTGCAGCTCTTTGCCACGGGCCAGGCGCAACACGCGGCCATCACCGACCGGCGGGACCCGCGCCTCAAGGCCTTCCGAGAAGCGCTCGATGCCCTCTGCCTCGATCTGGCGCACCAGGTCGTGAAGGATGGTGAAGGGGCGAGCAAGTTCGTCGAGATCCGCATCTCCGGCGCGAAGTCGGCCAAGGCGGCGCGGAGGATTGGCCTCTCGATCGCCAACTCACCGCTGGTCAAGACCGCCATTGCCGGGGGTGACGCCAACTGGGGCCGCATCGTCATGGCGGTGGGCAAGTCCGGAGAACCCATCGCCGAAACCGACCTCGACATCCATGTCGGAGGCCACGCCGTCGCCCTCGACGGCGCACCGCCACCGGGCTACGACGAAACCCCCGTCGCCAGTCACATGGCGGGACGCGAGATCTTGATCGAGGTTTCGGTCGGCCAGGGACGCGGCAAGGCCACGGTCTGGACCTGCGATTTCACACGCCGCTACATCGAGATCAACGCCGACTACCGCAGCTGAAGAGGGCCGTCGCTGGCGTGACATACCGTCCGACGGTGACCCGGCAGCCCTCAAGAACTTCAGCAGGAGGATCAGATCGCGGGCCGCAACGTTGCGCGTCACATGCTCCTCGACGCCGAAGGCTTTGCTGTACAAATCCGGAGGAACGCCGTCCGTGTCGCAGGCCTTGGCGCAGAAGAGCCAGTCTCGGCCGCAGCAGCCCTGAAGGCCTCAATATCATCCGACCGTTCCATGAAGTGCCGTCGTTGTTCTGTTCAAGCAGACGAGAAGGTTGAGTTGTCAGATATTTTTACTATTATTTCTGACAGAACTTAGCAGCACGTCGTCCGATGGCCAATCTCGCCGACAGAATCATGGAGCGCATGCAGGCGCACGAAGGCGGAACGTGGGTGTCGACACCCCGGGACTTCCTAGATCTGGGCAGCCGTCAGGCGGTCGATCAGGCCCTGTCGCGCCTCGTCGGGGCCGGAAGACTGCGACGCGCCGGTCATGGTCTCTACGATCTGCCACGAATCAGCCCGGTGCTGAACCGGCCCGCACCGACCGACATTGATGCCGCAGTCGCCGCGATCGGGCGGCGCGATGGCATTCGCTTCATGCCCGACGGTGCCACAGCTGCCCATCGATTGGGCCTGACCAATGCCGTGCCAGCCAAGGCAAGTTACGCCACCGACGGCGCCACGCGGACGGTCTCAGTCGACGGCCGGACGATTCGATTCCGTCATGTCAGCCCACGTGTCATGCGTTGGGCGGATCGGCCCGGGGCTGTCGTCGTCCAGGCCCTGCGGTGGCTTGGTCCCAATGCGACCCGCGACCCTCGGGTGAAATCAGCATTGAAGTACCTCCCGAACGAGGTCCGGAAAGATCTTGACCGGAACATCGTCGACCTGCCTGGCTGGATGCGACCGTTGGCCCTCGCCGTGGTCTCGGGAGAGGCCGAAGCAATATGAAGGCGAGTGCTTTCGCTACCTTTCTCGATCTTCCGGAGCAGGACAGGCGAGACGTGTTTGCCACCACGGCGCGGCGTCACGACACTGTGCCAGACTTCGTTGACAAGGACCGTTAGGAGTAGAGATTGCGATCAACGGTGCATAAAGCCGGAAACAGAACCATAGTTTCCTCGGCCACTCGAGAGGCAACACTCCGACGACAAACTCGTCGTCCCAGCTCTTGCTCGCGAAGGACCCCAGCGCACCCTCAGCGACAACCCCAAAGTGAGAAATTTTGGGTCGGCACAAATGGGAGACTTGCAGTCGGCATTGACGCCGGCGACCGGGTGAATTGGCACCGCATTTCTGTGATCAAGCCCCGACCGGGCGCGAGCGCTCTGTAGCGTGCGACGAGGGATCATCCTTGCAAATCCGGCACGCCGTGCCGGAAATACAAGGTTAAACCTGCGTCGACCGTGAAGGTCGCACGGAATCAGCAGACGTTGCGTGCGCGAGCGCCCACCTTGGAAGCGAGGATTCCTCCGGAAACTGGCGTTCCCCGAGGCACCGCCGTGGTGACAGGCTGTCGTGACATCCGCTGAGGACATGGACATCTCGGCGCCTTGTGTCGCCTCCGGGGCGATGCCAGCATGATGAAGGGGTGGCGTTCGGGAGGCGGCGTGGATTGGGTTCACGACCGGAAGGTGCCGCCCCTGCCCGGAGCGAATTTCGGCAGGCTGATCGACGTTGATGACGCCGAAACATTCGTGGTGGCGGATGCGGGCTAGTTATCCAGTTCACTCCAGATGTTTCTCACCGAATCCTTGATCATCAATGCCTCTTCCCATCGGTCGGACAGTTCCTCGCCATCAGGACCCGATATCGCATACTCCTTTGGCCCCAGCTCGCACAGGAAGTTGAGGGTATCGTCAGGGCCCGACCGCTTCCGCCACGACTCGAACCCCCGTCTCCACCAGGTCTGAAACAGTTCAAACCACTCGCGATGATGCGGGAAGGAGATCTGGATCTGCACCTGTTCACGCGATGCGACCCGACCCTGGAAACTCTCTGAGCGGTCAAGAACCTGCTGAATCTGACCATGAACGATGTCATCTATTGGCCAGGAGAACTCGCGGCCAACGACGAAATGCGACAAGTCGGCGCACAACCGCATCCGGGGGACGGCATCCATCAACTGGAGCGTGTAGAGCATATCCGTTGTGATGCAGTCCCTGTGTGTCTCGATCGTGACATCGACGCCGGCTCGCTCGCAGTCGTCGAGCCAGCGATTGATGTACTCTGCACCCTCCGCGACGGTGAAAGGGTAAACCTGGCCGATGATGTTGAGATGTCGAGAGTCCAGGTCTTGAGCCAACTCGATCGCTGGCCTCAGATCATCCACTCCCTTGGGAAATGCCGTTACGGTCGACGCGAGCCCAAACTCCCGAAGTAACGGTCCGATGCCATCACCGTTCGGATCTCCATAGACAACGTCTATACCGTCATATCCTGCGTCAGAAATCATGCGTACCTTGGTGTCGAGCGACCACTCGTCAACCTTTGCGCTGCGTCGCTCCATAGCCCAGAGTGCTTGAAATACTTCCAGTTTTTGCGCCATCTCCACCTCAGTTTCTGATCCGGCAAGGCCCATTGGACCGCGTTATTGTAAGTCTTGAGGCCAACCAGCGCCCCTACATGCGAGATATCACAATGTGGGAGGCAATGAACCTGCATGAAGTCATGCAGGAACCATGGCCCGATCTGGTGTACGGAGGGTTGGTCATGCGACGGCCCTGCTCTTCTCGATGGCCTCAATGCCGCCCTTGAACTTGACCCCCTCGATGACTTTGCCGAGCTGCCGGAAGCCGCGTAGCCGGCGCCAGGACTGCTCTGCACTCATGCCCATCCTGCAGATCATCGAGAGCATCGTGCGGCGGGTGACGCAGCCCTTCGCTCGCGAACTCCGGTGGAGGATGGTGGCGATCACCGACTCAATCACGTTCGTCGTGCGCAGATGTTGACTGAAACAAGCCGGGGTGCGAGGCCACGCTTGATTTCAACCGCCCACAATGCCCCGCACGGCATCCGGGGCACCAGGTCGATTTCGGCGCCGGTTGCCATGCGGCAACATGACGGTTGAACACTCCCCGGAGCGTCACCGTGACGACAGGCTCACGTGACATCCGCCGGAGATATGGGCATCCCCGCGCCTTGTGTCACCTCCGTGCCGGTGCCAGCATGATGAAGGGGTGACGGTCGGGAGGCCGGCATGGATTGGGTTCACGACCGGAAGGTGCTGCCTCTGCCTGGAGCGACCTTTGGCAGGCTGATCGACGTTGACGACGCCGAGACATTCACGGTCGCGGTCGAAGGAGCGCCCGACGTGCTGCCCGCCTTGCTTTGTGAAGCGGGCGGACTCCTGGTCTTGAAGGGCATGGGAAGGATTTCCGGACATCCCGAACTCCTGGTGCGGCTCAGCCATCCCTTCGGCACGGAGGTGGAGGACTATGCCCTCACCTCGAACCGCCACAACCTCCTGCATCCGGCTTCGACCCGGATCATCCGGATCTCCAATCGGCCGCCAATGAATTTCGAGCCTCCCGAGCCCCCGGATCCGCCGCGCACCGAAGACGGCGAACTGCCGGTCCGGTTTCCTCACCGGCGCGGCTGGCACACCGATCAGAGCTTCCGCCGTCCGCCACCCGACATCTCGCTCTTCTATGCCCATGAACCGGCGCCCCGCGACCAGGGCCAGACGCTCTATGCCGATGGAACGGGCGCCTGGGAACGTCTCGACGACGACCTCGCGGCCATCGCCGAGAACCTCGTCGGCATTCATGTCGCGCCCTTCAAGGGGCATGGCGAGGACGACGTCCGGGACGGGCGTGAACCCCACGCCTTGAACGAACGCGACGGCCCCCAGCCCCAGCCGGTGGTGCGCGTCCACCCGGTCAGCGGCCGCAAGGCGCTCTATCTTTGCGAGCGCGAGCAGATGGACTGGATTCACGGCCCCTTTGCCGGGATGGAGCCCGGAGTGCACGGCGAGGCAGCACGGCTCCTCTACCGCCTGATGCACCATTTCACGCAGCCTGCCCTCACCTATGCCCATCACTGGGACCAGGGAGACCTCGTGATCTACGACAACAGGTGCACGATCCACTCGGCCACCTGGTTCGACGCCACGAAGCACAACCGCGACATGTGGCGCACCACCGTGTGGGGCAATCCCGGACCGTTCTACGAGGGCGAGGCGAGGAGCTGGGAGGGCGACGCCGTCAGAGGCTGATCGTCAGGCCCCCATCGATCGTGAGGACGTGGCCGTTGACGTAAGACGCCGCATCGGAGGCAAGGTAAAGCGCCGCCCAGCCAATGTCCTCGGGCTCTCCCCAGCGTCCCGCAGGGGTCTTCGACCTGACCGATTCGAAGAATGCCGGATCGTCGTGAAGGGGTTTCGTCAGGTCCGTGACCACATAGCCGGGTGCGATGGCATTGACGGTGATCCCGTGCGGTCCGAGTTCCGTCGCCATGACGCGAACAAGGGCGTTCATGCCCCCCTTGGCCGCGCCGTAGGCCGGCACGTTCTCGCGTCCCATCGAGGCGATGATCGACGAGATGAAGATGATGCGGCCGCTGGCCTGCTCCGCCATGTGCCGCGCCACGGCCTGCGAGAGGCGAAAACCGGCGGAGAGATGCACGTCCAGCGTGCGCTGCCAGTCATCGAACCCGTGTTCGAGAAACGGCACGCGCATGCCGTGGCCGGCGTTGTGGATGAAGATGTCGATTGTTCCCTGCCGGTCGCGAAACTCCTCGACCTTCTCGAGGGCTGCGTCGGTGTCGCTGACGTCGAAGACAAGATCATGCGCCTCGATGCCGGCCTCACCCAGCTCGCGGCTCGCCCCGATCGTCGTCAGTGGATCGCGGCCATTGATGCCGACGACCGCCCCCGCTTCGCCCAGGGTCCTGGCAATGGCAAGCCCCAGACCACGCGTCGACCCGGTGATGACGGCGGTCCGTCCTGAAAGGGAGAAGGGATGGGTCATGGCCGACGCTTCCTGATGGAGGGGGCCGACAGGGTATCGTTCTATTGCGGGTCCGCAATCGGCCTGTGTGGAACGATGAGAGCATCGGCAACGGTACACCCCTCGCCTTCGCCGTGAACGATGACGGGATTGATGTCCACCCCTTCGAGCCATGGCTCATGAGCCGCGGCGAAGTCCGAGAGGGCCCTCAAGGTGGCGATGAGGGCAGGCTGGTCCGCCCGTGGCGCGCCTCGCCATCCCGTGAGCATCTGACCCAGGCGGCGACCGCCGACGAGCGCCGCCAGCTCGTCATCGGTTGCCGGAACCAACGCCATGGCGACCTCGTCCACGAGTTCGGCAAGGACGCCGCCCGGTCCCACGGCCATCACGAGGCCGAAGGAGGGGTCGCGGGCGATGCCGGCGATGACCTCGACACCCGGCGACGCCATCTCCTGAACCACGATCTCGGCTTCCGGCAGCCCGGCAAGCCGTTGCTCCAGGTCTTCGAAGGCCTCTCTCACGGCATCGTCACCGGCAAGGGCGAGTTTCACCAGGCCATGCTCGCTGCGGTGCGGCAGGCGGTCGCCCACCGCCTTCATGGCAACGGCACCATCGAGATCCCGGGCTGCCGCAACGGCATCCTCCGAGGTGGCGACGCGAATGCTTCGGGTCACCTTCATCCCGACGTCTGAGAGAAGGCGCTTGGCATCGAGTTCGTGAAGCGTGGGCCTAGAGACCCAGTCCGGTGGCTTGTCAACAGGCGGGATGTCGGCGGGCCGTCGTTGAACCGATCCGTTCCACGCGGCATGGCGGGTGATCGCACGCAAGCCCTGGGACATGCCGCTGACGGTCGTGATGCCTTCGTCGAGCAGCTCCCTCACCTGGCTCGTTCGCATGACCCCGTGCCTGGCAGACATGAGGTAGAACGGCAGGGCGGCGTTCCGGTGGGCATCGATGAGCGCCGGCGTGATGGCCTCGTCCTGTCCCTCGTACTCCACGGCCTGTCCGTCGTTGTTGTCGAGCAGCACCACCACCGCGTCATAGGCGCCGGAGACCGAGGTCTCGCGCATCGCCACCTCGAAGTTGCCAGCAAAGTCGCCCTGTCCCCAGACGTCGACCGGATTGCCGTCTCCGGTGATCGACCCGACCTTGGCTTCGACCGCCTGCCGTGAGGCGGCCGGCAGGGGCGGAAGGTTGAGCTGCCCACCCTCGGCCAGATCGAGTGCAAGGCCGGCATGGCCGCCCGAGCCCGTTATCACGGCGAGCCGGTCGCCGGCAGGCCGACGTCCCGACTGGGTGACCGCCATCATTTCCACCATCTCCTCGAGATCGTGCACCTCGATGGCGCGGTGTGCCTTGAGCACCGCGGAAAGAACCCTCGATTCACCGGCAAGGCCGCCGGTGTGGGTCTCGATGGCCGCCGCCGCCCGGGCCGACCTGCCGGCCTTGAGAACGATGACCGGCTTGCCGGCGTCATGGGCGCGGTCGAGCGCGGCAACGAACTTCTCCGGTTCGCGCACGGTCTCGGCGAAGAGTGCAATGACCCCTGTTTCCGGATCGTCGACGAGGTACTCGATGTAGCGCGCCGCCGTCACGGCCGCCTCGTTGCCGCTCGAGATGACGTGGCTGAACCCGAAACGCCGGGTATCCGACAGGAAGCCGATGGAGATCGAACCGCTCTGCGAGATGACACCGACGTTTCCGGTGAGGCGGGGGGGATCCACCACATCCATCATGAAGAGTGAGCTCCGGTTGTGGAGGCTCATGGTTCCCATGCAGTTGGGCCCGCAGAGGGCGACACCGGTCTCACGGCACATGGCAACGAGTGCCCTCTGTTCGTCCGCGCCTTCGCTGCCGGCTTCGGCGAAGGCGCCGGAATAGATCACGATCGCCCCGGCGCCGCAGGCCACCGCCTTTTCGGCCTCACCCATGACGCGTTCCCGGGAAAGGCATATGGCAACCGCGTCGATCTGGCCCTCGATCTCCCGGATGTCGGCGTGGCAGGCGTGGCCCAGGACCGTTTCGTTGCGCGGATGGACGGGGAGAATCCTCCCCCCGTAGCCCAGGACATCGAGCGAACGGATGATGGTGCGCCCGAGAGACGGGCGTTCCGAGGCTCCGACAACGGCAATCGAGGACGGCGCCAACAGGCGATCAAGGGCCATCTCCCTCATCCCCGGCATCTCTCCCGGCAATCCGAGGACCGTCGTTAATCTCCCGCGTCGCCGGGGTCAACGTCCGCTTGAAGACGCTGGTGCCCGCTTCTAACGTGTGCGCTCTTCAGCTGCCGGGGGTCGGCGTGACCGAGGACATAGAGCAATTCCGCGAGGAGGTGCGTGCGTTCATCCGCGAAGCGCTCCCCGACGACCTCAGGCGCAAGGTGAGGCGCGAACATGCCGGTTTCACGCCCGCCGACACCAGTCGCTGGATGCGCATCCTTCACGAGCACGGCTGGAGCTGTCCCTCCTGGCCTGTCGAACACGGCGGCCCCGGCTGGTCCTTCGAACAGCAGTATGTCTTCGAGAGGGAGCTGGCTCTCAATGATGCGCCGCCGGTCAGTGTCTTTTCTGCCGGCATGGTGGGCCCGGCGCTGATCGAGTTCGGCACGGAAGATCAGAAGGAGCGATTTCTGCCCGGCCTCGCCAACGGCGATATCATTCTCTGCCAGGGGTACTCCGAACCGGATGCGGGATCGGACCTGGCATCACTGAAGTGCCGGGCGGACCGTGATGGCGATGACTATGTCATCAACGGATCCAAGATCTGGACCAGTGACGCCACCTGGGCCAACTGGATGTTCGGCCTCTTCAGAACGGACTCGTCCGGACGCAAGCAGCATGGCATCACGCTGCTCCTTGTCGACATGACCACACCGGGGATCTCCGTGCGACCGATCCCCACCTTCGAGGGGGGCAAGGAACTCAACCAGGTGTTCTTCGAGAATGTCCGGGTTCCGGGCGCCAATCGTCTCGGGCCGGAACACGAAGGATGGTCGATCGGCAAGTACATTCTCAGCCTCGAGCGGTTCGGCTCAGCCGAGGTCAGCCGGACCATGGCCATGCTGGACCGCCTCAGGGAGATCGCTGCCCGCGAACCCTTGCGCGATGGATACCTGATCGATGATGCCGACTTTTCGAAGAAGCTGGTGCGTGCCGGGATCGCTTTGCGCCAGGTCGAACTGACGGAGCGGCGCCTCCTCTTCGATGCGGATGACCTGGGCGCCGAGGCGTCGCTTCTCAAGATCAAGGGCACCGAAGTCCAGCAGCAGGTCATCTCTCTCATGGTCGAGGCTCTCGGTCCCTATGGCCAGCTTGACCCGGAGGACATGTCCGCGCGCGACAATGCGCCTTTGCCCGACGCGGCGCATCATGCCGGGAAGGTGTGCTTCAATCTGCGCAAGTCGACGATCTGGGGCGGATCGAGCGAGATCCTCAAGAACATCATCGCCAGGAGCGTTCTGGAACTGCGGTCATGACCGAAGGCCTCACCGACGACCAGAAGACGTTCGCCGACAGCCTGGACCGGCTGCTCACCGACGCCCTGCCCTTCGCCCGCCGCCAGGCGGCGGTGGCGACACCAGGCGGATTTGACGAGGAAGTCTGGCGACAGCTTGCCGATCTCGGGTGCATGGCGGCCGCCTTTCCCGAGGAACATGGCGGACTGGGAGGCGGGCCGGAAGAGCTCATGATCATTGCTGAGAAGTTCGGCCGCCACCTGGTGACCGGACCCTTTCTTGCCAGTGTCGTTCTGGGTGGCCATGCCGTGCTGTTCTCGAGCTCCGATGCATGGAAGACCAGGGTGTTGCCCGGCGTCGCCGGGGGAACGGGGAAGCTGGCGCTCGCCTGGGTGGAACGGCAGGCGCGCCACGACCTCCACGATGTCGCGACGAGCGTGCGGCAGGCGAATGGCAGCTGGGTGCTGTCGGGCCGCAAGGACGTTGTTCCCGGCGGCGCGCAGGCCGATGTCATCGTCGTCTCGGCACGCGCTTCAGGCGACCGGCGAGACCGTGACGGAATCGTCCTCGTCGCCGTACCGGCCGATGCCCCGGGGGTCGTCCGGCTGGACGAGAGAGCCCATGACGGCAACCGGGTGTCGACGATCCTCCTCGACGGTGTCGAGATTGATGAGACGCAGCTTCTCACGACACCCGATCGAGGCCTCGCAGTCCTCGAACGCGTGATCGACCATGCCATTGCGTTTGTCTGCGCTGATGCCGCCGGGTCCATGTGGCAGGTCTTCGAGACCACCCTGGAGTATCTGAAGACCCGGCAGCAGTTCGACCGGACACTGGGGTCATTCCAGGCGCTCCAGCATCGCCTGGTGGATCTCTACATCGACTGCGAACTCGCCTGGTCGATGGTTCTCGACGCGACGCAGGCCCTCAAGACGCCGCAACGACGCCATGCCGTGTCATCGGCCAAGGTCGCGGTCGGCGAATCGGCACGGCGGGTGGCCGAGGAGGGCGTCCAGCTCCATGGCGGCATCGGCATGACCATGGACGTACCCGTCGGACATCATCTGAAACGTGCCGTGGTGATGAACGCCTCGTTCGGCGACGTGGACCATCACCTCGGCCTTCTCGCCTCGTCACCAGTTTCCCGGGAGTCAAACCATGTCTGAAGCCGTCAGGACCGAGCGCCGCGGAAAGGTTCTCGAAGTCACCCTCGACAGGCCACCTGTCAATGCCATCGATGCCAGGACATCGATGGAACTCTACCAGGCCTTCCGCACCCTGCAGGACGACGACGGACTCATGGTCGGCATCGTCACCGGCGCGGGTGAGCGCTGCTTTTCCGCCGGATGGGACCTCAAGGCCGTGGCCGCCGTCGACCGGCTAGACGAGATTGAAGGCGATGAATCGCCGGGCGGGTTTGCCGGACTGACGGAATTCTGGGATCTCCACAAACCTGTCATCGGCGCCGTCAATGGGGTGGCCATCGGAGGTGGTTTCGAACTCGCGCTCTCGACCGACATCATGCTCGCCGCCGATCATGCCGAGTTCTGGCTGCCCGAGATGCAGCGCGGTTTCCTGGCGAGCGCCGGCGCCATCCAGCGCCTTCCCCGGCGCATCCCCTACAACGTCGCCATGAACCTCTTCCTGACCGGACGCCACATGGATGCCGCGGAAGCGAAGCACTGGGGCCTGGTGAGCGAAGTCCTGCCGGCAGAAGACCTGATGACACGGGCCCGCGAACTGGCGGACCAACTCAGCGAGTCAGCGCCCCTGGCGCTCCAGGGCCTCAAGGCGATCATGCCGGTCGTCATGCCGCTCACCCTCGAGGATGCCATGCAGAAGACGAAGACCGGCAATTCTGGTGTCGACGTCTACGAGAGGATGATGCTCTCCGAGGACGCCATCGAGGGACCCCGCGCCTTTGCCGAGAAACGCAAGCCCGAATGGAAGGGACGCTGACCCGGTCTTGTTGACGGGTTCGGACCTGGAGTAAGGTCGCGCCCCTGCGGAGAGGTGCCGGAGTGGTTGAACGGGGCGGTCTCGAAAACCGTTGTGCGCCTTGCGTACCGAGGGTTCGAATCCCTCCCTCTCCGCCAGCCCGTCCACTGTGAACGGGCCGTGTCCGACAGGTCCTTGATCTTTCTTCAAGTTCTCAATGGGTCATGCACACACGGCGCTGCCTCTGGCGTGCCAGGATACGAGTTTTCCGCGCCCGTCTCTCCGGCACTGTCCAGTGATCCCGTAAAGAACTTTCAATTGCGGGTCTGTGGTGTGTTGCTGTGAAAGGCGATTATCCCCTGATGCCGGGCATATCAAAGCCAAGGGCAGTAACGGCGTCGATAAGCCCTATCTCCTGTTGCGGTGTCAGTTTCACCAGCGGGGGGCGAACCCGGTGCCAGTCCGGGTCCTCCGAATAGTGTGCGATCAGTTTCTTCAAGGATGGGATCATGGGAAAGCCCTGAACGACGGCCCGCGTTTCACTGATGCCCGCCTGCAGGGCCTCTGCCTCCTCGGATTGCCAGTTGGCATACACATTGTGAATGGCAGCCGGGTTGACGTTTGCAGTCGCGGAGATACACCCCGTGCCACCGAGACGCATGTTTTCGAACAAAAGGGCTTCAGTGCCACAAAAAACATGAAAATCCGGAAATTCGCGCAACATGTGAGCCAGGTTCTCCGGGTCCCCGGAACTGTCCTTGATGCCAATCACCGTATCTGGATAGTCCTTGATCAATCGACCGATTAAATCGATGCCGAAGGGGACCTGCGTCATGGCTGGAAAATGATAGAGATAAACTCTCAAGTTCGAATCGCCCACGCGTTCAATAGTTTCTGCGAAATTGGCATAGATGCCATCATCGCTGACGTTCTTGTAATAGAAGGGTGGCAACATCAATGTGCCGCCAACACCCTTCCTTACGGCGTGTCGGGTCAGTTTGATGGTATCTGTCAGCGCTGCGCAACCGGTACCGGGCATCATGGTCTTGGGGTCAATCCCCTTGTCGATCAAGGCGTCTATGATTCCCATGCGCTCTTCGACCGACAGGGACGTGCCTTCCGAATTCGTCCCAAAGATCGCAAGCTGGCAATTCTGCGACAGCAGCCAATTGCAGTGCCGCGCAAGCCGGTCGATATCAGGAGAAAGGTCGGCCTTGAATGGCGTGACAACAGGTGACAATAAGCCCGAAAACGGTTTTGCTGTCATGGAACTCTCCTGTAAATCCCTGGCTTCAGAAGCCGCAAAGGCCTGATGGGTGATCGACCAGGACTTTTCAATGCAGTCTTTCGTCCGGTGCCCAGATCATAAGCTGATCCATCAAGGCCCCATCGTTTGGCATGTTGCCACCGCCAACAGTACTCGCAGGTGTCGTACCACGAAGGTGAAGAGCTTGAATGACATCACTTGGCGTCATCTGAGACCTTCCCGACGACCGGAGAGCCTTCCCCGCCTCCCTCCTGCGCCTGGTCGAGGGACGTGAGGCATGCGGAGGTCACGATGTCACTTGCGATCATGGTCCGAGTCTCATCACCGCTGGAACCGACAATCGAGTTCTCAATTCAGCCGGCGCCTCACCCAAACGTCCGTACTGGTTCACCCAGGATCGACATGTCCGGCTCGACGCCCAGACCCGGCTTCCCATTGGGTTCGAGAAAGCCGTCGACAACCTCGGGCGCCTCATCGTCGTAGCGCATGTTGGAGAAGTAGGAGGAGACGTAGGTCGCGGCGAAGGTGGTGTGCGGTGTCGATACCGCCATGTGCGCCTGCGCCGCCGCGGAGAGGTCCGCCCCCCAGGCATCGTCCACGGTCATGAACTTGCCCGCCGCGGTGCACACGTCCCGAATGAGGCGCATGCCCGTGATGCCGCCGACCCGGGTGATCTTGCAACCGATGCCCTCGAAGCAGTTGTCGGCAAGCCCCCGCAGCAACACCTGGATGTCCGTCATGCACTCATCGAGGATCATGGGCTGACGCACCTGACGGCGAATGGAGAGGCACTCGTCATAGGTCAGGCACGGCTGCTCGATGTAGAAGTCGACGTCTTCGGTCGCTCTGAGGATGCGAAGCGCCTCGTGGGTCTTCCAGGCCTTGTTCGCGTCCACCACCAGGACTTCACCTGGCTGGATGCAGGCACTCGCCATGCGTATGCGCGCAATGTCCTGTTCGAAATTGCTGCTTCGCCCCGCCTTGACCTGGAAGTGGGTAAAGCCCTCTTGGCGGTACTGCGCCATGCGTTGCTTCACGACCTCGGGCGGACCCATCTCGATCTCGGGATAGGCGCGGGCCTTCTCCTGCATGCGCCCGCCGATCAGATGGTAAAGAGGCCGGCCGTAGGTCTTGCCGACGATGTCCCAGCAGGCAATGTCTATGGCCGACTTCGCGTACTCGCCGCCCATCAGCCATCGGTTCATCGTGGCATTGATGCGATCTGTCTGGGTCGGATCCTCTCCGATCAGCCCTGGCGCCATCTCCTCGATTGCAGCGCGCACCCCCAGCGCATGTTCTGGCTGGTAGGTCGAGGCAATCGGGCAGACCTCGCCCCACCCGACGAGGCCCGCGTCCGTTTCCAGCCGCACGATGGTGTCGTCCAGGGATTCGTAGGTCCTGTTGGGATACCGCTTGGGCTTCTCGAGCGGAATGTCGAGCTGAAACACGTCAATCCGCGAAATCTTCATCTGACTCCTCCGTCATTCGGGCGGGAACAGAACGAGCTTGCCGACAAAGAACCCTCCCCGCGCTACGCGCGACAGATCTCGCACAAGCGCCAATCGGCAGCCTGGATACGAGGGAGCTTCACCGCGAAGGTCGTCCGGGCCCTGAACCGTGTGCCGCGGATGTCGATTGGCGAGAACAAGGCCGCAAAGGCGACCGTTTCGGTCATGGCCTGACCACGACGTGCTCGAAGGGCGATACGCCGCGAGCGGCGTGTTCGACCGCCGCGCTGACATCGTCCAGGCCGTAGGTGTGAACCCTGAACCGGTCGACGGGCAGGTGGCCGTCGGCGATCATGCGGACAAGCGATGCGGGCGCGTCTCTCGGAAACCACAACGACCCCCGGAACGCGAGTTCCTTCGTCACGAAACTCGACGTCGGCACGTCCGGATTGGCCGACGCCACCGAGACGATGGAGCCTCCCTTGTTCAAGGCGGCGACCGCCTGGTTGACCCACGTCGGATCGTCGATGTCGACGGTGTTCAGGACCATGTCGATTCCATCGGGAATCTCCGTCGACGTCTCGACCCGGTCGTCCAGTCCATCAAACGCGGCCAGGCGCTCCTGCGACCTGGCGACGGCGCAGACGCGCCCGGCGCCCATGGCCAGAGCAACGACGACGGCGCTGACACCGACCAGTCCCGTCGCGCCATAGACGGCGACGCTGGAGCCCTCCGAGAGTCCCCCGTGCACGAACCCCCCATAAGCCGTTCCCAGCCATCCCAGCCGACACAACACGTCAGCGGACGTCACGGACAACGCCGGTTCGACGGAAGTCAGGCACTCGGCCGGCAGGACGATGTGCGTCGCAAGGGCCCCGTCCGGCCAGCGCTCCAGTATCTCGCCTGCTCCGCCCGAAATATCGAAACAACCCGCGAAGGCGTATTCGGTTCGGCCCGTCGGTGTCGCGGCCTCGATGTAGCTGTCACAAAACACGCAATCACCGACAGCGACGTCTGTTACCCCGCCGCCAACCGCGACGACCGACCCGGCACAGTCCATTCCCGGCGTGAATGGCCGGCGTGGCGTGGCGAAACCGCCGCTGCCGTCGATCAGCGTCCCCATGTACGGGGACAGGAAAACCGCTTCGACCGCGACGACCGCACAGCCTTCCGGCGCACTCGGATCGTCCAAGTCTTCAACGACCAGAGATTCAGCGTTTTCGTAGAGCCGCGCGGCGCGCATGGCGTTCACCTCCATACCGTCCAGACAACCTATCTGATCTGGTTTTCCCGGAAAGCAGAATCTTCTCTCGCGTGCCAGAGGGTCAAAGCGACGGGCACAGTCGACCACACGCCTGGTTGCGAACCGAACATCATTGAAGGTGTTGACACAATTGTGGACGGGCCGGGCAGCACGCCGGATCTGGCATTGGAGCTTGAACACCGGGGAGGACCACTCGGCCTTCCTGGTGACTGCCAAGCCCCACGAGCAGAAGAAGAGCTATACTGGATGGGTTTGACGCTGTGGTTGCTCCGGAACTGAACCGCATGCGTCAATGAAGCACCGCTCGGCAGGACTCGTCACATGACAGGACAAGCGCATTCGACCGACAGGTTGCCCCGTTTCGATCATCGTGTCGGGTTTATCTCTGCGCCCGGTGGATTTGACTGCTCACCGCAGGAGTTCCTCAGGGTTGCCCCCCAGGGCACCGGCGTGATTCAGCGTGTCCTGTCGATTCAGGGTTATGATCAGTCCCTGCCGCTTGAAGCGAGAGCCAGGAGTTTTCATCTTATCGAGGAAGCTGTGATGGCACTCGCCTTCTCTCGATGCCAGGTCGTCGGGCAGGTCGGATCGAACTGGGTCCACTGTACCGGCACGACACCGGACCAGATTGAGGAGTTATGCGGCGATCTTGGAGAAAGGGCCAATTTGACCTTCCTGATGGCAGGTCACTGCATCGTCATGGCTTTGCGTGACATGGGCGCGAGGAAGATCACGATTTCCAACGGCTACTACCGACCCGAATGGTCATTCGGCATAAACCGGTACCTGGAACAGGCCGGGTTCGACATTTGCTATCGTGGCAACATGATTGATCAGGGAATCTATCCTGACATTGAGCCCTGGCAGAATCGGAAAGGGTTACTTTCTGGGATTATCCGGTTTCCGATGCGACAAGATCGCTGCTGGCGGCCCACCGGGCAGCACCCGCGGCTGATGCCATCGTGGTGACAGGCGCCGGCATTCGCACGCTTGACTGCATCGATGCCGTTGAAACGATGACCGGCAAACCCATTGTTGCGTCAGACGTCTCGCTGTATTGGGCAATGCTGAGGGCGCTCGGTGCCAAGCCGCAGGGGCGAAACTTCGGATCGCTGATTCGGTCATTGAGATAGTAGATGCCTTGAATCGTCCAGTCTGACATCTGCGTCAGGGAATCGGTTCGCGAGGGCGGGCATGACTGCCAGTTGCAGCGCTTCAGCGCAATCGGCCGTATGCAATGCTGGAGATGACCCGCAGCGATGGGCACGTCGAGGTCCAGGAGCATCCGGAGACCATCGCTCTTGATTTCGACATGGTTCCTCTGAGTACATCAGCTGAGTCGCCCGGCGTACGGTGCGCTTCCGCTGACGCCACCTCCCGTGAGGGACTGCTCCACGGTGTGACTGGTCACGAAGCAGTGACACTCCTCACCGCCATATCGTCCATGGGAAAGGTGGAGCACCTCCTTATCGTCAATGTTCTCGGAACCTGGAGTGCTGTTCAGACCGAGCCGGCCAGCGGTATCCGATATTCCAACATGTTCTCAAACAGCTGTGCGGCTGCGGTGTTGCGAATGGCCTGTGGTGCCCTGTCCAGTTCGGATTGTCCACCGACAGATGTCCGCAGTGTCAGCACACAGGTGACCGAGTGGACTGGTCAGGCATTCTCACGGTCAGGCGACATTCGGGTCATTGTGCTGCGCACCACCAGCACTTATGCTTCCGGTATGGAGGCAGATATGGGCGACGCAAGGGCCAAGGGGGGTCCCAGGCTTTGGCCTTATGTCGAAAGATCGGACGTTGCCGAAGCTGTTCGTCTGATTCCTGACTGCGAAGGCCCGGCGTACGACTGCATTTTCCTTGGCGTTCAAAGCACCTTCGCGCCAGAAAGGTCACTTCCTTTCGTCGAGCGGTTTTGCGGGAAAAACCGAAGTTGCGACAACCGGACCGCCATCGTCGTAATCCTCGCGCCACCATCTTCGACATCTGACGAGCGAAGATGCGCATGGATTTTGCGCCAAAAAGCTATTGGCGGCAGTTTCTTGGGGAAACCCTCGACGTGACGCGCTGGCCCCCGAAGAGAGCATAGATCCAGACACAGAATACAGGGGAATTCGAAACCGTCATACATGGAGAGACAAGATGGAACACCTATTTGACAAACTCAAACGAGCCGGAATCGTCCGCGTGGACGAACACGGCCTGGTGCATGTGCCGGGCGTCAGTCCGCACATTTCCCGCCGGCAGTTCGCCGGTGGCATGATGGGAGCTGCGGCTGCCTCGGCTTTCTCGGGCATCACGCCAGCCCGTGCGGCCACTGAAGTCAACTTCATGGGTTGGCAGGGATATGAAGAAGGTCTGGCTTACGGCGGCCTCCTGGAACAGCACGATTTGGCGATCAATCCAACATACATGAACGACAACAACCAGATCATCGCGACCGCAACGGGCGGTGGTATGGGCAACATGGATATCGCGACACCGGACCATGGCTACACGCCGGTGATGGGGGAGATCGGCATTCTGGAGCCGCTTGACATCGATCGTATCCCGAACTTCGAGAATCTCTTCGACTTCTTCAAGACGATGCACGGGCCGAACGTGGACGGTGTTCAGTATGCGTTGCCCTACACGTGGGGCTCGGTTCCACTGATGTACAACCCGGAATTCGTGACCGAGAAACCGACGTCGTGGCTGGATATCCTGAAGCCGGAGTACAAGGGCAAGGTGGCGCTGGTCCATGACGTCATCGGTGTGATGGTTCCCTTCACAATGACAGCGGCCAACACCCAGCAACCCACGCGAATCACTCAGGATCAGCTTGATGCCGCAATTGACCTCATCATCAAGATCAAGACCGAGCACGCCAGGACCATAGCTTCGGGCTATGGCGAACTGGCGGACCTCTTCGCCAGCGGTGAAGTTATCATGGCTCAGGCCTGGGAACCGGTAGCCGCCTGGGCTGCCGAAAAGGGAGCCAAACTCGATTGGGTGATTCCCAAGGAAGGTACTTGGACCCTGGTCGATTGTCTCGCCATCATCCGGGATGCGCCCCACATGGACGAGGCTTACACACTGCTCAACAATGGTCTTACAGGGCCAGCCCAGGCACACGTTGCCAATGTGAATACGACCGGCGCTACGGTGATGGATGCGGTGCCGCTGCTGGATGATCGGGCACGCGACATGTATCCCTATGATGACATCGCTGGCTTCTTCGAGAGCAGTGGAGGCCCAATCCCGCTTTGGCCACTCGACGAGATGGACGACTTCGTCACCTTTGACGATGTGCTGAATGCATGGGAGAGATTCCTGAAGGCGTGACAAAGAGAGGCTGGCGGGTCCGTAGCTTGAAGCGAGTGCCCGCCAGCCAAGTACCACGTCATGGCCTCGAAGCATGGACCGACAGGGTAGGAACCTGGCCGTGAACGAACAGGCGGTGTTGGTCAATCTTCAGGGCATCACCAAGTCGTTCGGCAACACTACGGCGGTCCACCCATTGGACCTGACGATTGCGCGAGGTGAGTTTCTTGCGATCCTCGGACCATCGGGCTGCGGAAAAACGACACTCCTGCTGATGATCGGTGGATTCCTGAGGCCGACAGCCGGGACCATCCACATCGGCGGCAGAAATGTGACCCAGCTGGGGCCCGAGCGCCGGCCGACCAACATGGTTTTCCAGGGCTACGGCCTGTTTCCACACATGACGGTTGCGCAGAACATCGCCTACGGCCTGCGGGTTTCCAGGACTCCCCAAAGTGAGGTCCGGGAGCGCGTCAGGGCGGCAATGGACCTGGTCCATCTGGAGGGTTTCGACGAACGGAAGGTCGCACAGCTCTCCGGCGGCCAGCAGCAGCGCGTGGCGTTGGCCAGGGCCTTGATCATGCGGCCGGATGCTCTCCTGCTCGACGAGCCGCTTGCAGCACTCGATCTCAAGCTCCGGAAGGCCATGCAGGATGAACTGCGTAGCATCCATTCCTCAACCGGCGGAACATTTGTGTTCGTCACCCATGACCAGGAAGAGGCCATGGGTCTGGCCACACGAATCTGCGTGATGGAGGGGGGACGGATCGTTCAGGACGGGCGCCCGGAGGAAATCTACAGCGCACCCAGCACACGCTTTGTTTCGACCTTCATCGGCGAGGCCAATGTCATGACAGGACGACGCGCCGACGGTCTTGTGACACTCAAGGCCGGGGTCGTCTTCGAGAACGAGGGACAGGATGAGTTGGTCGTATGTGTCGTCCGTCCAGAGAAAATGAGGATTGCCGCAACCCGTGATGATCCGGCGTTTGCGGAAGTCCATGCAATCCTGTCAGGAAGATTGCTGGACGTCGTCTTTCTCGGGCCTCATGTGAAGTACAGTATCGCCGTTGAGGGGGACAGTCCCTTGACTGTCATCAGCAGCGACATGGAGATGCGAAACCGGCTTTCAATCGGCGACGATGTCGCAGTGGCCTGGTGTCTTCACGATCAGCGCGTGCTCTCGGACCAATGAGGCGCGCCTTCAGCCTTCAGACCTTGCTGCTCGCCCCGTCGGGCATGATTTTCTTCATTCTGTTCCTGCTCCCTGCTGGCTATTTCTTTGTCATCAGTTTCTGGCGGGTACGGGCCTACCGGTTGCGGTCCGATACCACGCTGGACCAGTACGCAACCGTGCTGACGGAGTATCCTCAGTCGCTGATTTATACCTTCGCCATCGCACTGACCATTGCGGTGATCACGACTTCGGTCGCCTTTGCCTACGCCTACTTCTGCCGTTTCAAGACCGGGCGCTTCGGCCTTGTCTTCGTCTTCATCGCCATCATCACGTTGTTCGGCGGCTACCTCACCAAGATCTACATGTGGAAGACAATTCTGGGTTCCAGCGGGATTCTCAATTCGGCGCTTCTGATCCTTGGACTGATCGACGAGCCGATCACCGCCTTCCTGTTCAGTCCCGTCGCAGTCGTGATCACGCTGACCCACTACACCCTTCCATTGGCGATTCTACCGATCTACGGCTCGCTGCGCGGCGTGGCCGACACACCCTTGCAAGCGGCCAGGGATCTTGGCGCTGGCCCGGGTCGGGTCTTCTTCGACATCATCCTGCCGCAAACACGGATCGGCCTGATCTCTTCCTTCAGCCTGACCTTCCTGTTTGCCGCTGGAGATTACGTAACACCGCTCCTTGTAGGTGGACCGCACACTTCCATGATCGGTCTTTTCATTCAGAGCCAGTTCGGACATCGCCTGAATGCGCCTCTCGGTTCTGCCATGTCGTTCACTGTCGTCCTCTGTTGTCTTCTGGTCATCGCTCTGACGGCGCTTTGCATCAACCGGTTGACGCGACCGAAATGACATCGAGCCTCAACAAGACGGTTTGGTCCTGCTTTGCAGGCTTGGCTGTTGTCTTCATGCTTTCACCGCTGATGATTCTCGTCCTGTTCTGTTTCAGCGAGGGCGCACTCCTGAGCTTTCCCATTACCGGATTGAGCCTGCGTTGGTTCGAAGCTCTTCTGGCGCGAGATCAGTTTTGGGGGGCCCTCGAAAACAGTCTGATCGTCACTGGATCAGTGGGGCTGATCTCGACCGTCGTCGGCACCATGACGGCCATGGGCCTGGCAAGGATGCGGTCCGATGTCTCCCTCGTGGTCATGATGGTTCTCACGATACCGATCATGGTTCCGCCGCTCATGCTGGGTATCGTGTTCCTGTCCTATTTCACGACCGGGTTGAAAATTGGTCTGTCCCTTCACACGGTGATCCTGGCGCATTTGGTCTTTACTCAGCCTTTTGTCATTCTGATAGTCAGTGCCCGCATGGCCGGGTTCGATTTTGCCGCACTCGACAGCGCGCGCGATCTGGGCGCGTCCAGGGCTTATGCATTCCGGACCATTACTCTACCGATCATCCGTTCAAGCGTTCTCGGGGCTGCCTTGATCGCAATGGCCCTGTCATTGGACGACTTTCTGGTCACTTTCTTCACAATTGGTGGTGGAAGTACCTTGCCGATCTTCATGTGGGGCATGCTTCGCAAGGGCGTCGACCCTTCCATCAACGTCATCGCGGTCATTTTGATGCTGCTCTCGATTGGCATCAGCCTGATTGGACTTCGAGTGACGCGCTATCGAGGCTGAGGGACGACAACCTGCCAGATCTGAAGACAAGTCCCTTTATCGACGATGTAGTACAGGTACAAGCGTCGACTTCAACGGCGGTTCATTCGCGTCCTCGCAAGACTGCCTGGCCGCGACTGGTCAGCCTGTATCTCTGGTTTCGTGCCCTCGGTGAACCGGAGTTGGCCATCTCCACATAGCCCTGCTCCGGGGCCGGCAGCAGGTATCGTTGCCGGAACGACTTGCGATCGTTCGGATCCAGAAATTCCAGGAGGTCGCGCGCCGACATCTCTCCCCTGAGGACAGAAAGCAGGCGGCGTACTTGAGGGGTTTCTTGGGGAATCGAGAGGGCTCCGAGGATTGCCTCCAGCATGAACTCGATGAACGGGGTGCCCTCCCCCTGGCAGAGCCCTCCTGGATGACCGTGTAGCAGTCGCCCTGGCGCGCGTGGACGATGCTCTCTGCGGGAATGGAAGCAAAGAAGGGATTCCGGCGCGTCAGGAACAACGTCTGCCAGAGACATCCCATGCGGCCCTTGCCATCCTCGAAGGGGTGGATGAACTCGAACTCGCGGTGGAAAACAGAACTGGCGATCAAGAGATACTCGTTCGTTCCGCCCAGCCAGGAAAGCAGGTTCGCCATGGCACCGGAAACACGGTCGCCGGGCGGCGCAATGTGGTGCACGGCCCGGTACGCCGACAGCGACCGAAAAAGTCGAGAAGACCCGCCATGAGTGTCTCGTGAGCGCAGAAAGGGTCGGCCTCGCGCGCCGGATCCCATTGCGGAAGCATGTCAAAGGCAACGAACGCATTGCGTGCTTCCCGAGTTCCCCGTGGTGGGGCGATGACCGACTTTCCCTCGAATATGGTCGCGATCGACCTGGCCTTCGCTGAGCATGTTGCCTTCGCCCTCAGCCAGGAACCCGCCGGAAAGGCTCGCCAAGAGCCGCCTTATGGCATCCAGGACCACGTCCACCGGCGTGGGATCCCGGAAGATACGCGGGTTGGAGACCACCGCGAGAAACTCGTGGGCACAGGGCCAGGGAACACAAACCGGTTCCGGTGCAGTGACTGCCTCGGTCAGCACCTGTCGAGCACGTTCATGGAAGGCCATTTCTGGGTGATGCGCGTAGACGAGCAGGTTTGTGTCGACAGCGATCACGCACCGTACCCGCGATAGATTTCATCGCGAATCCAGGTCCAGGGCGCACCCTGAAACTCGTCGGTGAGACCGTTGCCATCATAGCTCGGAAAGTCGAGCCGGCGACGACCCTCCCGTCGCCGAGCCTCGAGGCTGCGCTGCAGACCTTCCTCAATCAGCGCACGGAGCGTGACGCCCTCCCTCTGGGCAACACGGAGCGCCTGCTCAATCAGCGCGTCAGGAAGCTCAATCGTGGTTTTCATATGGGTCTCCCATATCAGGAGCAAAGTTGAACCAAATTCCTCGTCTTCGTAAGTGGCGAGTTGTCATGCTGATAGGTCACAGCTCGAACTCGCCTCTCCAGCACCGCCGCTCCCCGGCACCAGGATTCGGTGGCGCACCGCCGTCACCCCCACCGGAATGGGCATCGGATATCGTCGTGCATGGCTAACAACAGCCGCAAGACCAGGGCCCCGACAGCCCTATGGGGCATGGGGAGTGCCAGGCTCCAACACGCGTTTCGTGACATCGGCCCATGTTTCGAGGGGGCGCCACCCCAGGGCAGCGGCGGTCGGCGCGATGTCATAGATCGACGCGCGCGGATCGTCGCGGTAGAGCGTCGCATTCGTCAGCGGCGGCGTTACGCCGAATTCGCGTGCCACCACGTCCCGGGTCGGCAACGGACTGTAGGTATCCGCGGACGACAGGAACATGAGAGAGAAGGCCTCGGACGGGCATTCCAGTGCGGCGCGAAAACCGCGTGCGGCATCGCGCGCCGTGACAAACGACCGGGAACCGGGCGGGGCCTCGTCCCAATCCAGCCAAGCCGGGTCATGTGCGGGACCGGGTCCCGGCCCGCCATCTGTCCTGGCGGTGTGACACGCGATCGTGTGAACGATCCAGTCGTACATCACGAGCGTCGGACGCAGGCAGACGACGGACATGTCGCCCAGCATGGCGAACCGGCGTGCGATGGCCTCGCCCATCAACTTGCTGAGGCCATAGGCCTCGACCGGGCGGCCAACGTGATCAGGGTCGACAGGCAGGTGTAGCGGCGGGTTCTCAAGGCTGATGTTGAGTGCCGCGACGCTCGAGCAGTGCACGAAGCGTGGCACGCCGGCCGCCCGAGCGACATCGAAGACGTTCCAGGTTCCCTCGACATTGGTCCGGACAAACTCGGTCTCGCTGGCCTCGGCGTCGGCGTCGTGGGCTGCCAGGTGAATCACGGCGTCTTGCCGGCCAATGGCCGCCTCAAGCGCGGAACGATCGAGAATATCGGCGTTGACAAAGGCAACGTCGGTGCCGGACGCGGTCCGGTCAATCACCGTGACCTCGTAGTCGTCGACCAACTCGGCGACTACGTAGTGGCCCAATCGCCCGGCGCCGCCCGTTACCAGAACACGTTTCATCGGCCTATCTCCTGTATCGGGCCCTGGCCTTAGTCATGGGCCGTTACGCCGCCATCAGCGACGAGCACGGAGCCGGTCATGAATGACGCCTTCGACGAGGCGACAAAAAGCACGACCTCGGCGATCTCATCAGGCGTACCAAGGCGCTCCATGATCGTTGGCGAGGACGCATCGCGCCTGTATTGCTCGAGATCGCGTGCAGCAGCGCCGGGCCGGTCCAGAAAGGGCGTGTCAACGGGACCGGGACAGACACAGTTGACGCGAATGCTGTTGGGGCCTTCCTCAACGGCAAGGGCACGGCTCAGCTGGATGACACCGGCCTTGGACGCACCGTAGATCACCAATCCCGAGGTGCCGACCAGGCCGAGTTCGGAGGCAATGTTGACGATGGTTCCCTGGCTCAGTCGCAGCAGCGGAAGCGCTGCGCGGCAGAAGGCAAAGACACCCTTGAGGTTCGTGTCGGTGACGAGGTCCCAGTCTTCATCGGTCGTCTCGGACAGGGGTTTTGGCCAGTTGCCCATGGTGCCAGCGCAGTTGACGAGCACATCGAGCCGTTCGAAATGGCTGGTCACATGTGACAGCGCTCCATTGACGGCCCGGGTGTCCCGTACGTCGCAGTGTATCGCCTCAGCGCGACCTCCAGCAGCTGTGATCTCGGATTTGACCGGCTCTGTTTCTGTACGGTCGATCAGTACTGTGCAGGCACCTTCGCGGGCGGCGCCAAGTGCGCATGCCCGGCCGATGCCGGAGGCCGCACCTGTGATGGCGACGACTTTGCCGGCGAAGACACCTGAACTCGTCATGGACGGTAGACGAGCTCGAAGCTCTCACACACGACCGGCGCATCGTCGCGCCACTCGTGGCCCCAAAGTTCGCACTGCTCCTTGAAGTAACCGAGGTGGGCACCACGCCAGTGTTCAAGGCTCAGGTCACCCTCTCCTTCCGAGGCGGCGAAAACCTCGCCGACCTCGATGTACGGCGTTATGGCGACGTTGGTGATCCTCACGACGCACAGTGGCTTGCCCGCGACCGTGGTGACAATCCAGCAGTCGCCGGGTTCGCGCATGCGAATGCCCTCGTGCTCAAAATGCAGCTGCATGTGGGCCGTGCCGCGTTTCTGGCCGTCCCGCGCCATGCCGGCAAGTTCATCAATGAAGGCAGCGTGCACCTTCTTGCGCGGCTCGGCGAACGTGCCGGCATGATGCGTCGTCGTCGGATCGATACCGGTCGCTTTGCAGGCCTCACGCCAGAACGCGTCGGTCTCGGGTGTAGTGAAGATGAGCATTGTCGTTGTTCCCGTTTGTCGTTTCCCTTGGTGACTCCGGCTCAGAGGTTCCGTTGTCTCCCGCCGATCGCCACTCAGTCGGGGAATGATGGAGGAACGGTATCACCGGGTCGATAGACGGTGATGAAACTCTCGCAGACGACCGGGTAGTCTTCGCACCATGCCACATCCCACCGCTTGCACTGGTCCTTGAACTGCGCCATGTGACCCTGCCGCCAATACCTCAGGCTCAGATCTCCATCTCCCTCGGACGCGGCAAAGATGGGACCGACCTTGTTGAACGGCAGGATCTCGATCCCGATAATCTGGACAACACACTGGGGACTGCCGTCGCACTTCAGCACGATCCAGTAGTCACCGACCTGGCGCATCGGAATGTCGTCCTTTTCGAACTGCATCGCCAGGTGCGCCGTACCTCGCTTCATACGGTTGACCGCGTTGTCGGCGATGGGATCGATCCATGCTGCGACGTCTGTCTCCCTGTTGGGTTCGGCAAAGGTGAGGGCGCAGTGCCGCGAATTCTCGCTGATGCCGAGGTAGGCACAGGCCTCCTCCCAGAACTCATCGATCTCGGGGGTATCGAATTCAAGCATGTCCAACTTCTCTATCTGGACGCGTTCGTCGCACGCACGCCTAAACGAGCGGTGTCGCAAGTCGGACTGCCACCGCTGCACCCGGCAGGATACATGTCCTGTCTCCCTCCTGGCCATCGATGTTCCTGGCAGATCGGCCACTCACTCTGTGGCTCAACAGCCAGGCAGATGTCACGCACAGTTGCCGGCTTGCGTGGGTCGTTGCGTCGCGAACCTGGTTTGACGTCGCCAAACAGATCGATGCAACGCTGCTGAACATCGTGCGTCATTTCCTCGAAGAGGACGCCTCTGGCCAGAAATGCTGTGGGGCGGTCAGGCTGCGAGCGTCCAAGGCATCGGGCGGCACCGTTTCAGAAGCCGCCAGACAGCGCAGTTGCCAGTCCACCGGAGGTTCACTCCCCTGCGGATGTTCGTGCTCCTTCAAGCCGCATCGGATCTGACGCTGCACCGGATTCAAGACCACCACCAGCAACAGGCCCTGAGCCTGCACGACCTCTGCGGGAACCTCCCGGGCCGGGATTACCGCCGGTGACCGACGTCGCCAGACACGGCAGCCGCCCGTGCGGATCGAGATTCCCGCCCGGCATGTGTCGTGGAGTCAGGTGCGCACGTCTGGTTGCCTGCGCCCGGTTCGGGCCCTGATGCCGGCCATGGCATCGGCCGCGGCGGCGAGCGGCGCCAGCGCTTCCTCGCAATCGAGATCGAGACATGACAGAGCCGCCTCGTAACGCTCGAGGTAGACCCTGAGGATCGCACGCTCCGTAGAGGTTCCCGAGAGACGGAAGACAGTACGCATGCCGCCCTCGAAGGCGATCCGCAGCCCATGATTCCTGGCCGTCGAGCCATCGATCGGGTCCGTGTGATGGAATTCGTCGGCGGCCGTCACCGTCAGTCCGGCGGCCGTGCTTCCGGGGAGGCCGGGGAGACGTGAACGCAGGGACTCCACGAGGTCTCCGGTTATGTCTGGTGGCAGGTCCTCCCAGTCATGCCGGGAATGATAGTGGCGTCCGAACCGGCGCCAGTGGTCCTGCAGGACTTCGGCAACGGAAAGGCGGCGCTCGGCGATGATGTTGAGCCAGAAGAGGACCGCCCACAGACCGTCCTTTTCACGGATGTGGGATGAGCCCGTGCCCGCGCTCTCCTCGCCGCACAGCGTCACATTGCCGGCATCGAGCAGCGTGTTGAAGAACTTCCAGCCGGTCGGGGTCTCATAGCAGTCGATGCCAAGGGATGCCGCCACCTGATCCACGGCCCGACTCGTCGGCATGGAGCGGGCGACCCCGGCGAGACCCCCCTCATAGCCTGGCACCAGGTCGGCGTTTGCGGCGAGGACGGCCAGGCTGTCGCCCGGCGATACGCGCACGCCGCGGCCAAGGATCATGGCCCGGTCACCGTCACCGTCGGCGGCGGCGGCAAGGTCTGGCGCTTCAGACGACATCATGTGGGCTACGAGATCGCGGCATGTCAGCGGATTGGGGTCGGGATGAAGACCGCCGAAATCCGCCAGGGGCACCGCGTTCACCACGCTGCCCTCGGGTGCCCCCAGATTCTCCTCAAGAAGCCGGCGGGCATAGGGGCCGGTCACCGCGTTCAAGGCGTCAAACCGGATCCGGAAGCCACCCTTGAAGAGGGAGCGGATGGCATCGAAATCGAAGAGCTCCGCCATCAGGTCCCGGTAGTCCGCGACCGGATCGACCACCTCCACGGTCATGCCGGCGAGCATGCCTGTTCCCGGCTGCCCGAGATCGATGTCGGCGTTTTCGGTCATGCGATAGGCCTCGATCGTCTTCGTGCGTTCGTGAATCCGGGCCGTCAGGTCGACAGGCGCCGGGCCGCCGTTGGCTGCGTTGACCTTGATGCCGAAATCGCCATTCGGACCACCGGGGTTGTGACTGGCGGTGAGGAGGAGGCCGGCGGCGGCGCCATGCCGGCGTATGAGGCACGATGCGGCCGGCGTCGACAGCAGCCCGTCCCTTCCGACCACCACGCGATGGGCGCCGTTGGCCGCCGCCATGGAAAGGACGGTCCGGGCAGCCTCCGGCGTGAAATGGCGGCCGTCCCCACCGAGCACCAGGGTCTTGCCGTCCAGACCGCCCAGGGTGTCGAAGACGGACTGGACGAAGTTCTCCAGGTAGCCCGGCTGCATGAAGGTCCGGGTTGTCTTCCGCAGGCCCGACGTCCCCGGTTCCTGGCCGGCAATCGGCCGTGTGGCGACAGTCAGAACACGTGAACGGCGCCTCATCCCTTCCTCATCGCCACCCACTCCAATGTAACATGTCCGGCTCTCGCCGCTTGCCGGCGTAACGCGATACACTCCCGCCACGTGACCGAGAGAGCATCATGACCGACATCAGCGGATGCTGGGATGACGTGCATCGTGAGGCCGCACGGCTGAAGCCGCTTCAACTTCGTCAACTCTTCGCCGCGGACCCCAACCGGTTTGACCACCTGTCGGTTCGCCTTGACGACATCCTTGTCGACCATTCCAAGGAAAAACTCGATCCCCGGGCCATGGCCAGCCTCCTTGCCCTGGCGCGGGCCGCCGGGGTCGAAGCCAGGCGCGAGGAGATGTTCCGGGGAGATACGGTCAACGTCACGGAAGGCCGCGCCGCACTCCACGTGGCGCTGAGAGGCGCCGGTGACGACGACATCGGAGCTGCCGCCGGGAATGTCATGGCCGAGGTCCTGGCGATGCGTGAGCGCATGCTGGGCTTCGCCAGGGACCTTCGGCACGGGCTCGTTGCGAGTGCCACCGGTGAACCCTTCCATGATGTCGTCAACATCGGCATTGGCGGCTCCCATCTCGGGCCGGCGATGGCGACACGGGCGCTTGCCCCCTTCCACGACGGGCCGCAGCTCCATTTCGTTTCCAACGTCGACGGCGCGGACATCACGGACACGCTCAAACCCCTCGATCCCCGCAAGACCCTCGTCATCGTCGCCTCCAAGACCTTTTCGACCCTCGAGACGATGACCAACGCCCGCACCGCACGCGCCTGGCTTGGCGACGCTGCGGCGCATCAGATGGCGGCGGTCACGAGCCGTCCGGCCGCGGCGCGCGATTTCGCGATCGATGATGAACGGATCTTCGGCTTCGCCGACTGGGTCGGCGGGCGCTATTCCCTGTGGTCGTCCATCGGTCTCCCCATCGCGATTGCCGTCGGCGAGGACACGTTCCTATCCTTCCTCGCGGGCGGACGCATGATGGACCGGCATTTCCGCACGGCGCCCCTTGACGGGAATCTCCCGGTCATCCTTGCTCTCATCGGCATCTGGCGGCGCAATGCCATGGGCTGGCCCACGCGAGCCCTGATCCCCTACGACCAGCGCCTCCGCCTGCTTCCCGCCTACATCCAGCAACTGGACATGGAATCGAATGGCAAGGGGGTGGGACGCGGCGGTTCACCTCTGGCGAGACCGGGCGCGCCGGTCGTCTGGGGCGGATGCGGAACGGCGAGCCAGCATTCCTTCTTCCAGCTGCTCCACCAGGGCACCGACACGGTTCCCGTCGACTTTCTCCTTGCCGCCCGGCCCCAGGAAGCTCCGGGCGACCACCATGCCATCCTGGCGGCCAACGCCGTGGCCCAGGCGGCGGCCCTTGCCTTCGGCAGGACCGCGGCAGACGTGGAGGCGGCCATGGCGGCGTCGGGAGCATCCGCAGAGGACATCCACCGCCTGGCTCCCCATCGCACCCTTCCCGGCGACCGCCCGTCGACGACCATCCTCTATCGCCAACTCGATGCCATGACCCTTGGGCGCCTGGTGGCCCTCTTCGAACACAAGGTGTTCGTCGAGGGCGTCATCTGGGATCTCAACCCCTTCGATCAGTGGGGCGTGGAGTTCGCCAAGGACCTTGCGCAGCAGGTCCTGCCCATGCTGCAGGACGGGGAGGGAACGGAGGAACTCGACAGTTCCTCGCACGGACTGATTGCCCATCTTCACCAACTTGACAGGGACTGACGGCGTCACAGCACCCGGCACAGCCTGTTGGCATCGAGCAGGCCGGCGTGAATGTCACGCGGCGCCAGGGCATCCCCGATCCTGAAGAGGCGGAACGTGCCTTCGGGATTGAGCGTGAGTTCCTGCGGCGCAATGTCCGCCAGGGCCTCCTGATCGACCTCGCCAAGGTTGACCGAGCGGTCCCGCAGGTCATCGAAGACGTCGCTGACGGACCGCACTCCGGCATCGGCGATCACCAGATCGCCCGTCACGTCCTCGACCTGGCGCGTATAGGCGTGACGCAGGCGGGCGATGAAGCGATTGCCCTGGCGGCGGACGCCGACAAGCGACCTGTCGGTGAGGATGTCGGCGCCGGCCGAGACAAGATTGCTGAGATAGACCGGGACGTTCTGAACGCCGAGCGCCCGCCCGGCATGACGGTCCGCCGTCACGAAGGTGAGACACTCCGCCGAGCCAGCAAGGGTGTCGGCGAGCGAGAGTGCGGCATGGCCACCCGTGGCATCGGCGACGACGACGTGACCGGTGGGTCGCTGCCCGCTCTCGAGGGCATCCCAGACCGTCATGACATGCTCGCCACCGCCTTCCGCAAGGCCGGTCTCCGGCACACTTCCCGAGGCCACGATCACGACATCGGGATCGAGGCGTGCGATATCGTCGCCTTCGACAAATGTACCGGTGCGCACGTCAACGCCGGCACGGTCGACCTCTCCGGCGAGCCAGTCGGCGATGCCGATCATGTCCTGCCGCCACCCCGCCGCTGCGGCAAGCAGGATCTGTCCGCCAGTCCGCGTGGCCGCTTCAAAGAGCGTGACGGCATGGCCGCGAAGAGCCAGCACACGGGCTGCTTCCAGGCCGGCGGGGCCACCGCCCACCACCACGGCCCGCGCGGGCTCGGCAGCTCTCTCGATTCGGGAATCGAGCCAAGACTCGCGGCCCGTGGAGACGTTGTGCTGACACAGTGCGTCCCGTCCACCGTAGATCCTGTCGAGGCAGTATCCCGCACCGACGCAGGGACGGATGCGTTCCGCCTCGCCTTGCATCAGCTTGTTGACGATGTCCGGATCCGCCATGTGCGGGCGGGTCATGCCGGCCATGTCGACATACCCTTCGGAGACGGCCCAGTCGGCAGTCGCCGGATCCGAAAGTCGCGCCGCCTGCAGTGTCACGAGACCGCTGGCCTCGCGCACCCTGCCTGCCAGTTCGATGTAGGGGGCAACCGGCCAGGCCATGCCCGGCATGGTTTCCGTCAGGCCCATCTCCGTCCCGCCATAGGCTCCGTTGACGTTGACGATGTCGGCGACACCGTGGCGGCCGATCATGCGGGCGGTCTCGATCCCTTCCTCGGCCGTAAGCCCGTTCTCGTTGCTCTCGTCGGCATTGATTCTGACGCTGACGAGAATGTCATCGCCCGCCGAATTGCGGCAGGCCTCGAGAACCTCGAAGAGGAAGCGCGCCCGGTTGGCAAGGTCGCCACCGTAGGCGTCCTGGCGACCATTGGAGAGCGGCGACAGGAACTGGCCCACCAGGTGGGTCGACGCCAGGATCTCGATGCCGTCGAGCCCGCCTTCCCGGCAACGCCGCGCCGCATCGCCAAAGTCCCGGACGATGCGCGCGATTTCATGTGCCGAAAGGGCATAGGGAACGGAATGGTGGGCCGGATCGCGAAACGCCGAAGGCCCCCTGGTCGGCAACCAGTCACCGGAATCCCAGGTGGTGCGGCGGCCCATGTGGGTGATCTGGCACATCAGTCCGGCGCCATGGCGGTGAACGCGGCGCGAGAGTTCCCGGAACGCCGGGATCACCCTGTCGTCGCCGACATAGATCTGCCCGTATATGGAGCCGGAATCGCGCGAGACGTTCGACGATCCGCCGAACATGGTAAGACCGATGCCGCCTCTCGCCTTGGCCTCGTGATAGGCTTGGTAACGCTCCCCCGGAAGCCCGTCCACTGCGTATCCCGGTGCGTGAGCGCTCGAGAACACCCGGTTGCGGAAGGTGTGTCCGCGAATGGTGATGGGCGACAGCAGATCGGGAAAGGCGTTCACCACCAGATCTCCCTCTCTCCGGGACCAGTGTCCGTGGGTGTGTATAGTGCCCGCCGGTGATGACGGGTGCCAGATGCCATGGCGAGGACGAGGCAAAAGAGGCGTCGCAGGCAGGACGCATCGACCAGAGTCGATGACGGGGTCGTGAATCCGCTTGCCCCCGGTGCAAGGAAGAGCATCCATCGAACGGCCCTCGACATTCTCGAGAACATCGGCCTTGCCGAAGCACCGGACGTTGTCGTTGATCTGGTCTCGGCCAAGGGTGGCCATCTCGCATCTGACGGCAGGCTTCGTTTTCCGCGCGGCCTGGTCGAGAAGGAGATCGACACGCTTCCCGGAGCAAGGGTGATCTTCAGGCCGCGACTCTTGATGACGGATCCAGAATCCGCGGTCGTGGAGGATGTCATCGATGCCCGTATGCGTTCCCGGTTCGACCTGAGGCTCGCTTCCTGTCGATGCCGTCAGGAGAGACGGTGTCTTGACATTCCGGGGCAGCGAACCTACATCGGCGCTTCCCGGTGGGGGCTGTAGCTCAGTCGGGAGAGCGTCGCGTTCGCAATGCGAAGGTCAGGGGTTCGAATCCCCTCAGCTCCACCAGAACTCCTGTCATCTCTCCAGTTCCGGCCATGCTCATTCAGGTGGGGCGTGGGCGAGGTGTAGCATCCTCTTCGGCATCTGCTATCCTTGGTGCATCAACGATGAGGGAACCAACGTCATGGAATCACGTGATCCTGTCGATCAACTTCTCTCGGGAAGGATGGATCGACGCACTCTTCACACCACGCTCGGCGCACTCGGCATTGGTGTGGCCACCATGCCTCTTGTCGGCACTCCTGCGGTCGCGCAGGATGACGAGGCGAACTTCTTCACCTGGGGTGGATACGAACTCCCGGAGTTCCACCAGCCCTACCTGGACAAGTATGGATCTTCGCCCAACATCACGTTCTTTGCCGGTACGACCGAAGCCAAGAACAAGATTCTCGCGGGTTACAAGACCGACATCGGCCACCCCTGTTCGGGAGGTGTCACGGAGTGGTACGCCTCCGGCATCATCCAGCCTTTCGACACGGATCGCCTGAAACACTGGCCTGACTACTTCGAGTCCCTGAGGAACATCGGGTCCACCCTGACCGACGATGGCCGGAACCTCTTTGTTCCGTGGGACTGGGGCAACTCCTCGATCCTCTATCGCACCGACCTCGTCGAGATCGAGGAGGAATCCTGGAGCCTGCTGTTCGACCCGCGATACAAGGGCAAGCTGGCAACCTATGATTCACCTCAGGCCGGTGTGCAGGTTGCGGCCCAGGTGCTGGGCTACACTAATCTGGAGTCGCTCAGCGACGAACAGCTGCTGGAGGTGAGGAAACTCCTCGAACAGCAACGCGAGGTGTTGCGGTTCTACTGGGAGAGCCAGTCCGAAGCAGGTCAGGCCATGGTCGCCGGCGAACTCGTGGCGACCTACGCCTGGAACGATCTCTACAAGACGGTTTCCGATCAAGGATTGCCGGTCAAGTACATGTCGCCCAAGGAAGGTGCGCGCAACTGGGTCTGCGGCTTCGTTCTCACCAGTCCCGAGAGCCGTGTTGCCAGCGATGAGCGCGTCTACGATTTCCTGGACGCCATGATGTCACCGGAATCCGGTGCCTATCTGATCGACCGGTATAGCTATGGCGCCTCCAACGCCAAGTCCTTCGATCTCGTGCCGGCGGAACGCGTTGCGGAAGTCGGTCTCACGGATCCCGAGGCCTTCCTGGCGAAGGGTATCCTGGCGCCCATTCCTCCCGAGTTCGACGAGAAGTACGTCAACCTGTGGGAAGAGGTGAAACTCGGCATGTAGTTGCCTGAAGTTCATCTGACGAATGGAGGGGCCCTGGATGTTTCAGGGCCCCTTTTTCGTGCAGACCTGCTCGCCAGCCGGTTCCGGCGAGGGAAAGGCCCGGACATACGCGGACCGGTTCATCCCAATGGTGCCGGCGTGTCCTGGTCTTGGTGGTCTTCGGTCTCGTTCAGCGCCGCAAGGAAGCGTGTGCCATAGCGCTCCAGTTTGCGGGCACCCACGCCGTGGCAGGTTGCGAGGGCGTCGAGGCTGCGGGGATTGCGCGACGCCATGTCCATCAGACTACGGTCGTGGAAGATCACGTAAGCCGGCACACCCTCCTCCCTTGCGATATCGAGACGCAGCTTCTTGAGCCGGCCGTAGAGTGCCTGATCGACCTCGTCCGGCATCTCCTTGGCGCGGTCCCGTTTCCTTTGCCGGCCAGCGGTCTCGCCGTGCAAGGCCACGCTCTCGTCGCCCTTGAGGACGGCCTGGCCGCGACTGCCGGGCCGGAGGGCACCGTAGCCGCCGATATCGATCTTCAGCACGTCGGCCGCTACAAGCTGGCGCAGATAGGAGCGCCAGAGCGCCTTGTCGATATCCGCGCCAACGCCGAATGTCGGCAATCGGTCGTGACGATGCTGGAGAACCTTGTCCGTCGCATCGCCCCGCAACACGGCGATCAGGTGTTCGGCGCCGAAGCGCTCTCCGGTGCGCAGGACCGCCGACAGCGCCTTCTGCGCGGTCACCGTGCCGTCGACGGTCTCGACGGGTTCGAGACAGCGGTCGCAGTTGCCGCACGGCCCGCACGCTTCGCCGAAATAGCCGAGCAGAGCCTGACGCCGGCAGCTGGCAGACTCGCACAGGGCCAGCAGCGCGTTGAGCCGCTGATGATCGACCCGCTTGACTTCGTCAGGCCGGTCGGAATCGTCGATCATCAGGCGGCGGATCCGGATATCGTCCATGCCATGGAGCATGAGGGTTTCCGCCGGCTCGCCGTCGCGTCCGGCCCTCCCGATCTCCTGGTAGTACGCCTCGACGGTCGACGGGAGGTTGGCGTGGACGACAAACCGGATGTCCGGCTTGTCGATACCCATGCCGAAGGCGATGGTCGCCACCATGACGACACCCTCCTCGGTCAGGAAGCGATCCTGGTTCCGGTTCCGGTCGCTCTGGTCCATGCCCGCGTGATAGGGGAGTGCGATCCGCCCTCGCTGGGAGATGCGTTCAGCCGTCCGTTCTGCTTCCTTGCGCGAGAGTGTGTAGACGATGCCGGACCGGCCGGCGTACCGGTCCAGCATGTCGTCGATCTGCCGCGCCCCGGACTTTCGGGGCGCAATGGCAAGGCGCAGGTTCGGGCGGTCGAAGCCGGCCACGAAGACGTTGGCCTCACCGCCAAAGAGCCGCGCGACGATGTCCTGGCGGGTCACGGAATCCGCTGTCGCCGTGAAGGCGCTGAGTCTGGCGTCGGGAAAGTGCTCCGGCAGTTCGGCGAGGCGGCGATAGTCCGGCCGGAAGTCGTGGCCCCACTGGGAGATGCAATGGGCCTCGTCGATGGCAAACCGCGCCGGGCGTTGGCGGGCGAGGCCTTCCAGCGTGCTCGGGACCATCAGCCGCTCAGGCGAGATGTAGAGGAGGCGCAGGCGCCCCTCGCGCAGCAGCCGGTGCGTCTCCACGGCATCCGTCCGCGGCGTCGCCGAATTGAGAGCCCCCGCCGCGATGCCGTTGAGACGCAGGGCGGCCACCTGGTCGCGCATCAGTGCGATGAGCGGCGAGACGACGACGGTCAGGCTTTCGCACGCCAGTGCCGGAAGCTGGTAGCACAGCGACTTGCCGGCGCCGGTCGGCATCACCGCCAGTACGTTCTCGCCCGCCAGCAACGCCGCCACGATCTCCGCCTGACCGGGCCGGAAGTCGTCGTAGCCGAAGGTGCTGCTAAGGACCGCACGGGCGGCGTCGAGAGTCGTCACGTGGCTTTATGGGAATCGAACCGGGGCACCATACTGCCTCCGCCCGGCCATGAGAATGGCGGCGCAGGACCATGACCGGCTGACGGAGCCAGGTGCGCTCTTCTCTCGATCCATCATACCCGGGCAACAGCCCCAGCAGGGTCAGAACATTGCGGAGATGGCGGTCGTGCGCTGCGGCGCGCCGAAGATCTGCCAGGTCAAACCGCATCCCCAGCGCCGACGCCTGCATAGGCTTGCGGTACTCGGGCCATAACTGTCGCAAACGCCTTTCCGCTTCGTCTGCGGCGACGAATTGCGTCTCACAGCCTTGGTGAAGCCGGATCAGCAACCCTTCCAACTTCGGGACGAGGTAGACCAGCTGCAAATGCTCGCGCCCTTTGACCGTCTCCGGGCCGCGTCCGGCGGCGCGGTCCTTCGCCAGTCGGTCGGCGTCAAGAAGAACCAGAGCTCCCTTGTCACGTCCCTTGGAATTGGCGCGCCGCCAGCGGCGGTCAATGGCGAATTCGACGACGGAACGGGTGTCTCCGCCACCAGCAGCGACGATATCGAGGTGAAGATGACGCCTCTGTTCGTCGCATAGCCTTTGCAACCACGCTGCAAGAGCACGATCACCGTCTCCCTCTGCCGCGACAAAGATGCGCTTGCGCCGCGGAACGGTCCGGCGCCTCGCCACGGTTCAGCCGAAGGAAGGCAGCCCGCCAAGCGCGCCGCTTCGATAGAGTCTTCGAAGATCGCTGCTCCTGCGCACCCCCTGAACATCGCGTGCGCCATACGCTCGGGTGGCCCCGGCCTGGTCCTTCTCGACGATGAACACTTCTTCCTTTTCGAGATCGTCGAGAGCCGACAGACTATGCAATGAACAAATTAATTGCGCGTTTCCGGAGTTCGTGTCTTCGCGCCGGAACCAGCTCAGGATTTCGTCCACCAGATCTGCATGAAGATCGTTGTCGAGCGCATCCATAATGGCTAGGCCCCCGATTTCAAGCGCAAAATTGAGCGCAGGGAACACATGCACGACATGACGTGTCCCAGCGGACTCCGATTCAATGGGGAGTTTCCTGTCGAGACCGGAATGAATAAAAGAGAGGTACCACCTGCCGTCAGCCCACTGCTCCACTTCTATGGCTTCGATGCCAAGATCGAAACGCCCAAGCCTATCCGACATCCGCTCCTTCACCTGGGGGTTGTCACGGAAGTACCGGGTAACCGTCTCGGTATCGAGGCGGATCGTATCGGTCGGCGAAACGTTCATCTGCACTTGATTGAGACTTTCGAAGATCGCCGAGAACTTCTCGACGCCCATCCTCGAAAGGGTCGACATGACGGAAGCGTTGGCGGGAATTGAGGCGAGGCGATCATCGCTCGGCTTGATTGAAAGGTCCCTGGCGACATGGATTGGACGATGCAGCCGGCGTTCCATGAGGCGCCGGGGCCTTCCCCGCGGGAAGTCGCGAAGCGCTTCGTAGCCCACCGTGTCAGGAAAGAAACTCTTCGTCCCGCGATGAAGCTCCAAAGTGTAGCGAAACAAGCGATTGGGCTCATCCGGACCGACATCCCACCAGGGTGCATCGAATTCGACTTCGATACGCGTGGGCTTTTCGAAAGCCTCTTCGGAAACGAAGGCAGGGAAGAGATTGATGTTGCCCAATGGACTTCCGTATGAGTGGGCCGCAAAACGTATGGTATCGGCGAGTGCCCGCAACCACGCCGTCTTGCCGGACCCGTTGGGACCAATGAGCACGATGACCGACGGGACGCGAATGCCTAGCTGCAGGGTAGGGCATCGCAACCATGCCTTGTCGGGCGTGGTCCCTGGGACCCGAAAGTCCAGCGTGATCTCGTTCTGTATAGATTGGTAGTTACTGACACTCATCCAGTGCAACATGTGGCGATCCTAACCGTAATTTGCCAACATCGCATGGTAATATATCAAAATACAGGAACGAAGTCAATAGCCCGCGAAGACAGGCCACTTCTCTGGTCACACTCTGTCAGTCAATCAACGCTTGCGGCGAAGCTGAGGGTACATGCGTCGTTTGACTACGCGTGCCTCGCGAGAATGTCGGTGATGTCGCCAGGATTTCTGAACACATGCCCAAAGCCGCCATCGACGCTGACAGCGGCCCCGGCGCACGCAGGCACCGATATGAGCACAATGCAAAGGAACGAACTATAGTCGATGGCGCTCGTCACGACGCTAGGTGCAAGGCTTCCGCGGCCGGGGATGGTGAAACGGGCACGTAGCGCCGCGATTGGCCGCTGAACTGCCGTAGGCCAGCTTGCGCGCGCCGTTCATGCTTCCAAGGGGTTCATGAGCCCTGAGACAGTTCCACGGCGAGTAGCTGATGCCCTCTCCAAGGCGCCGCATGTCCTCGGTGTCGAACGTCTGCGGCGGAATCTCAAGGCGGCCGACCTTCACCCAGGGCGAACGCCACGGCACCGTGGCGTCGTCGATCGGTTCCTCGGCCGGCATAGTCCTCGGCTGCACCAGGAGATCGAATTCGACCGGACCCGCGTCGAGACGTTGTTTCAGCCTCTCGACGTAGCCGCCGGACAGGCGAAGCCCCGGCTTCGGCACCGGACGGAAGCGAAGCTTCATCTCTCCTCTGCCGAGACGGAATGCTGTGACGGAAAAGTATTCGTAGCGGACCGGATCCCGGTAGGCGAGGCCATGCCAGCAATGGGTGGCGGCGAGCCGAACCATGTTCCACCTGGCATTCAGGGGATTCCATCCCGGAAAGAGAAACGCCAGAGGCACCGCGTCGAACAGCCTCGGAGTCGGAGACGATCCCATGCTCCTGCGGACCTTGCGGGAATACTCCATCATCAGCGCTTCGGTGCCGAACCACACCGTTGACGAGCTGACCATCACGAAGTCGTGCTCGCCGACGGTTTCCGAAAGGCACGTTTCCCCGGGCACGCCGATCAGCTTGACCGCCATGCCCTTGGCGTCGGGCAACCATTCGGAACTGAAGAAGGCGGACGAGAAGCGCACCCACCCCTCGTAGCGGCGCGGCGTTGCGAACAGTCCGTGAGCGAGGTCTTCCGCAAGGTCCGCGTCGATGGTCAACGCACACCGCATCATGGCGTAGAGGTGGCGATGAAAGGTCCGGGTCGGCGCCCGGCCCGCCTCAGAGCGCTGGAAGGTTCGCCGCACCTCGTCCCATAGCTGCTCCGCCAAAGGGGAAGTTTCCATGAGCACCACACTCCAGCGACTACCGCAGGTCCGCGCTGACGCACCCCGATTCGCAAGCCGTCGGAGGCAACCGGTTTGCCGATAGCCTGTCCCGGCATCTCCACAACCCGCCGGCGTGCTCCCGACTGCACAGGGAAAGTTCGTTGCCTGGACCGCCGAGGTGGCCTCGCCCGCACAACATGGATCGTAGTCGAGGGGCGCGTCGCCGCGCTACTCCCGAAGTAAGGGGATGACGCAACACTTCCCCTGGCTGCCCTGCGGCTTCAGAGAATGGCGATCGCACCGGTGGAGACCATCGCGACCCCCCACCGCCCTCGGCACTACCGCGTTCATGAACAGGTTGCAATGCCGGATCAGCTCGACATCAGGAAGCTGAACCCCTTGAAGTGGAAGTCGTCGCCGGCCGTGGCCGTCAGGATCTGGCACACCTGCTCTTCCCAGGGCGAGTTGACGATCAGCGGGCCGATGCGGCTGGTTGCGCCACTACTACCAGACGTTCGATTTGCGGGATGAGACGGGGAATGTCCTGTTCCACTGTGTCCCATACGATGTCCATGTCGATGTCGTCGTAGCTGTGGATCACGCGGTTGCGCATTCCCTTGATTCGCATCCATGGAATGTCCGGATGCTCCTCGCGGAATGTCGTCGACAACCGCCCGGTAACCTCGCCCATGATCTCGATGCGGCGAACGACGGAATCCTGCAGTTGCTGATCAACGAGGAACTCGCGGCGCGAGACGCCCTCGACATACGATCATATCGCACGAGCCGATCCGAGAATGTCCGGAAGGCACGCATGATCACGATCCATAGACGAGTTCCGCTGATTGCAGGATCGTGTTCCGGCGCAGGTAGTTGGGATTTCTCTCGACGCCGCGCCCGAAGATATTCTCCAGTTCCTCTTCCATCCGGTCCATGTCGAACAGCGTGTGACGCGCGACCTCGTCGAACCCGGCCAGAACGTCGATGTCGCTGTTTGGGCCGAAATCGTCGCGAAGCACCGAACCGAACAACGCCAGCTTCACGATGCCCCAGCGTTCGCAGAATGCAGCGAGCTCATCGGACGGTATGGCGATGCGAGCGGTCACTGTTGCAAGGCCCGATTCCATCGGCTCCTTCCGGTGAAGGGCTCGATATCAAGGATGAAATCCTGCCGCACGAGGAACCTCGGTTTGTCCTTGGCGTACCATAGCAGATAGTCAGCGACTTCCGGCAGCGCTGGCGCCGAACTTCCGCAGGTGGCAGTGCGGGACGTCGTCGCCATTCGGTTGCCGGCTCCGAAATCCTTGTCCTTGAGCTCGCTCACGCGGCGGATGTTCGCCAACCTCTGCGACGCAACCCTCGCTTTCGTGAAGGAGTTAGCGGATCCGCAGCAGACGATCCCATCGATCGGCGAGGTCGGTACGGGTGTCCAGATGCGGATCGTGGGCACAGGTAATCTTCGGCCTGCTTCCCTGTCCGTGGGATACCGCTCCACAACAACCTCGAGATAAGGCTATCGCCCCGGCGCGGCTTTCTCACTATAGTCCGCTGCGGCGTTCCTATCCGGCTTCGCGGCATGACCGAGCATCGTCTGCGTCCCCTTCTCAACCCTCGCTCGATCGCCGTCGTTGGCGCATCCGCGAACCGCGAGTCCTTCGGCTGGTCATCGTGGCGGGCCATCCGCGAGATCGGCTATTCCGGCGAGCTCTTTCTCGTCAATCCGCGCTATGACGACATCGACGGGGAGCGCTGCTACGGCGACATCGCCTCGATCGGCCGGCCGGTCGAGCACGCGATGCTCAATGTCTCCAACCCCCGTCTCGAGAGGGTCTTCGACGAGGCGATCGCCGCCGGCGTGAAGGCAGTGACGATCTTCGCCTCGTGCTACGTCGAGAACGACGGCGATCCCCCTCTCCTTGAACGCCTGAGATGCAAGGCCCGCGAGGCCTCCCTTCTCGTGTGCGGCGGCAACGGGGCCGGGTTCGTCAACCGGGAAGAAAGGGTGCAGGTGACGTTGTCAGGTGGCCGCTCCAGTCTCGATGTCGGTCCGATCACGCTGATCTCGCAGTCGGGCTCGATCTATCTCGGCATGCTCCAGACCGACGGCCGGCTGGGTTTCAATCTCACGGTGACATCGGGCCAGGAGATCGCCGTCACGGCGGGCGACTACATGGACTACGCGCTCGGGCTCGAATCGACGCGGGCGATCGGGCTCGTTCTCGAGACCGTGCGCGATGCCGCCGGGTTCCGCGAAATGGCCTCGAGGGCCCTGGAGCAGGGTGTTCCCGTGGTCGCGATCAAGTTCGCGCGAACACCGGAAAGCATTCGCATGGCCCAGACACATTCCGGGGCCCTTGCCGGCAACGATGCCGCCTACGATGCCGTCTTCCGGCATCACGCCGTCCAGAGGGTCGACGACATCGACGCCCTGATCGCCACGCTGCAGATGGCCGTCCAGCCGCGGCGGTTCTGGCCGGGCGGCATCGTCGCCCTCACGGATTCGGGAGGCGAGCGGGAACACCTCGTCGATCTCGCACACCGCCACGAGGTGCCCTTCGCCGGTATCTCCGACGACACCACCCGGCGCATGGCAGCCTGTCTCGAGCATGGACTCGAGGCGACCAATCCGGTCGACGCCTGGGGGACCGGAAACAACTTCGTGGACATCTATACCGAGTGCTGGGATGCGCTGATGTCGGATCCCGCCTCGGCCGCCGGGCTGTGGGTCGCCGACATCCGCGACTTCGATGTCTTCCGCACGCCCTGCATCGAACCCGCCAGGATGATCGCGGAGCGCACCGGCAAGCCGATGTGCTTCGCCAACTGCGTGCCCGCCGGCGTCGTGCACGAGAAAGCGCGCGAACTCGCCGAGGCCGGCATACCGCTGATCGACGGCCTCAACGCCGCCGTGACGGCCTTTTCGCGCATGCTGGCCCTGCGTGACCACCGGCCGATGCAGCCGCCCGAAGCGCCTGCGGACGATGTCATCGCGGACTGGCGCAACCGTCTGGCCGAAGGCAGCGCCCTCGACGAGGCCGAGGGCCTGGCGCTGGTGCGGGATTTCGGGTGCGCCACGACGGAACCGGTGATCGTGGAGACCACAGACGACGTGAAGGAAGCGGCGAAGAGGTTCGACGGCCCGATGGTTCTCAAGACGGCCATGCCCGGACATCATCACAAGAGCGATGTCGACGGCGTCAGGCTGGGAATCGAAGGCGGGGGAACTCTCCTCGAGGCCTGGCAGGAGATGGCGTCGCGTCTGGGTCCCCGCGCGCTTGTCGCACCCATGGTGCCCTCCGGGGTCGAGATGATGTTCGGTCTCGTTCACGACGAGACCTTCGGGCCCTTGGTCCTGGTGGCGGCGGGAGGTGTGTTCGCCGAGATCGTCGACGACAGCCTTCTCGCCGTTCCACCCCTCGACGCTGACGCGGCTCTCTCCCTCATCGACCGCTTGAGGGCGGGACGCCTGCTCGACGGCGTGCGGGGCAGGCCCGCGAGCGACCGCAGGGCCCTGGCCGAGATGCTGGCCCGCTTTTCGGTGCTTGTCGCCGCGCTCGGCGATATGATCGCGGAACTCGATCTCAATCCGGTGATCGCCGGGGCCGATGGCGCCATTGCCGTCGATGCCCTCGTCGTGCCAAGCGCCTGATTGACGCACCTGGGAGGGGACCCATGGCCATCATCAACCGGATCGCCGACTGGCAGGCCGACATGACCCGCTGGAGGCGCGACATCCATGCGCATCCGGAAACGGCCTTCGAGGAGGAAAGGACCTCCGACGTGGTGGCGGGTCTGCTCGATGCCTTCGGCATCGAAGTCCACCGCGGTCTGGCGGGCACCGGCGTGGTGGGGACGCTGAAATCCGGCAATCGCGCGAGGCACATCGGCCTCAGGGCCGATCTCGACGCCCTCGACATCCACGAAAAGAACGATTTCGACCACCGCTCGACCCACGACGGGAAGATGCATGCCTGCGGTCATGACGGCCACACCGCCATGCTGCTGGGGGCGGCGCGCTATCTCTCCGAAACGCGGAACTTCGACGGCACGGTCCACTTCATCTTCCAGCCCGCCGAGGAAAACGAAGGGGGCGGCCGGGTGATGATCGAGGACGGCCTCTTCGATCTCTTTCCCTGCGAGGAAGTCTACGGCATGCACAACGCGCCGGGTCTCGAGGTCGGGCGCTTTGCCGTGCGCGAGGGACCGTTCCTCGCCGCATTCGACATCTTCGAGGTGACGATCAAGGGCATCGGCACCCATGCCGCGATGCCCGACCGCGGCGCCGATCCCATGGTCCCGGCCGCCCAGGCGGTGCTGGCGCTCCAGGCGCTGGCATCGCGCGAGACATCGCCACTCGATACCGTCGTCGTCAGCGTGACGCAGATCCATGGCGGCGATACCTGGAATGTCATTCCTGACGAGATCGTCTTGAGGGGAACCTGCCGGTGGTTCGAGGCCTCGGTGAGGGACGCCCTCGAGACATCCATGCGACGCATCGTGGAGGGCATCGCGTCTGCCCACCGCTGCGAGGCCACCCTGCGCTACGAACGGCGCTACCCGGCGACGGTCAACAGCGCGCAGCAAACGGACTTCGCATCCGGGGTCGCCGCCAGCCTTGTCGGCTCAGGGAACGTGGAGAGATCTCACCAGCCGGTCATGGGATCCGAGGACTTCGCCTTCATGCTGCAGGAAAAGCCCGGCTGCTACATTCTCATCGGCAACGGACCCACCGAGGGTGGCTGCCTCCTCCACAATCCGCACTACGACTTCAACGACGACATCCTGCCCCTGGGCGCGAGCTACTGGGCGCGCATCGCGGAATCGGCGCTGCCCTCGTCCTGATCACGCCGGTGGTGGCGGCGGGCCCTTGACGGTGACGCGGTAACCGGAACGCACTTCGGGCCAGTAGTCCCAGATGGCCAGGTGCTGTGTGGCGCGGTTGTCCCACATGGCAACGGAGTCGGCCCTCCAGCGAAAACGGCACTGGAATCGCGGTTGCGCGATGTGGGACCACAGGAACTCCAGAACCAGACGGCTTTCCGTTTCCTCGAGTTCGACAATTCTCTCGGTGAAGATCTCGTTGACGTAGATCATCTTGCGGCCGGTCGCCGGATTGACGGCAATCACCGGGTGCACCGCCTCCGGAAAGGCGCCGTCGCGCGTCTCCTCCGGCCTGGTGCCGAAGTACCGGCCATAGCGATCGGCCCCGGCGTGAATGGCCGTCAGACCCTCGAGAAAGCCCTTCATGGGAGATGACAGGGCGTCATAGGCGGCGTGGACATTGACGAAGAGCGTGTCGCCGCCCGAGTCCGGCACGGTGCCAAGATAGAGGACACTGGCGGTCGGCGGCTCACGATCACACGTGACATCCGCATGCCACTTGCTGCCGCTGTACGTCGTCGAATTCCTGTCCGTGTGAATGGCCAGGATGCCCTCGTAGCCCTCGACGTCCCCTTGCGGATGGACGTGGAGCGGGCCGAGACGCCTGCCCAGCCTCTGCAGGGAGGCGGGATCCATGCCCTGGTCGCGGAAGAAGAGAACGTGGTGCCGGTGCCACGCCTCCATCAACTCCGCGAACACCGTCTCGTCGAGGGGGCCGGCAAGATCGATGTCGCTGATTTCGGCGCCGACGGTCGGGGTCAACGGCTCAATTCGAAAGGATGTCATCGATGCTTCCCCCTCCACTCTGCCGGCACTGTCACATGGTGAATATCTTGCCGGGATTCATGATGTTCCCGGGATCAAGGGCCTGTTTCATCTGGCGCATCAGGTCAATCGCCCCGCCGTGCTCCTCCTCGAGGAACGCCATCTTGCCCAGACCGACACCGTGTTCGCCGGTGCAGGTGCCGTCCATGGCAAGAGCCCGCCTGACGAGGCGCGTGTTGAGGCGCTCGGCCTCGGCGAGTTCGGCGGGATCATCCGGATCGATGAGGAACACGAGGTGGAAATTGCCGTCGCCGACGTGCCCGGCGATCGGAGCCGGAATGTGGGTCGTCTCCAGGTCCTCCTTGGTGGCGACGATGCACTCGGCGAGCCGGGAGATCGGCACGCAGACATCGGTCGGCCACATGGCACACCCGGGACGCAGCGCCTTGGCCGCCCAGGCGGCGTCGTGGCGCGCCTGCCACAACCGGTTGCGATCCTCCTGGCGGGTCACCCAGACAAAGCCGCTGCCGCCGAAGTCCCTGCAGATCTCGCCCATCCTCTCTGCCTGTTCGCCGACGCCGTCGGTGGTGCCGTGGAACTCGAGAAAGAGCGTCGGGGCGACGGGATTCTCAAGGCCCGAATAGGCGTTGATCGCCTCGATCTGGAGTTCGTCGAGAAGCTCTATCCGGGCCATCTGGAGGCCGGACTGGATGGTGACAATGACGGCATCGACTGCCGAACCGATGTCGGGAAAGGACACCGTCGCGGCGCTGACAGCTTCCGGTATGCCGAAGAGTCTCACCGTGATCTCGGTGATGACGCCGAGCGTGCCTTCCGAACCGACGAAGAGTCGCGTGAGGTCGTAGCCTGCCGCCGACTTCCTTGACCGCCTTGCCGTCTCCACGATGCGTCCGTCGGGTGTCACCACCTTCAGGGCGAGAACCACCTCGCGCATGGTTCCGTAGCGCACGGCATTGGTGCCCGATGCCCGGGTTGCCGTCATGCCGCCTATCGAGGCGTCCGCCCCCGGATCGACCGGGAAGAACAGTCCCTGATCCCTCAGGTGCTCATTCAGCTGCTTGCGCGTCACGCCCGCCTCGACCGTGGCATCGAGATCCTCCGGGCTGACGCGAAGAATGCGGTTCATGCGCATCATGTCGATGCTGACACCGCCGGCGGTCGCCACCACCTGCCCCTCGAGCGACGTGCCGGTGCCGAAGGGAATCACCGGCATGGCGTGACGTGAGCAGATATCGACGATGGATGCCACCTCCTCTGACGTCTCGGGCCAGACCACGGCGTGGGGAGCCTGGGGATGATGCCAGCTCTCGTCATGGGAATGCTGTTCGAGAACGGATGCGCCGGTCGAGAAACGTTCACCGAACATGTGGCGAAGTTCCGCCAGGGCCTCCTGGGGGGCCGGGTCAGCGACGGCATGCGTGCTCATCAGCGTGCCCCTCGTTCTCCGGGCGGGATTATGTCGCTTCGATCAGGGCATGGGAAGCTTCCCCTATGCAAGACTGTTACCATGAGGGTCCATCCCGGAAAGCGCGAAAGATAGGGACATGCCGGAACACGATCTCATGAAGACCTTCCCGCCCGTGGGCGACGCACAGGTCAACCTCGAGAACTGGCGCACGCCGCCCCACAACCGCTGGGCCTTCCAGCATGTCAGCGAACTCGTGCCCTCGGCGCAGATCTGGCGCGGCAGCGGCGGGATGAGCCGGCTTGAGAGGGCGCCGGAGGATCTCTCCGCGATTTCATTCGTCGACCACACGGGCGCTGACACCACCTTCGGCGCCTTTCTCGATGCCACCTCGACCGACGGTCTCTGCGTGCTGCGCCGGGGCGCCATCATCACCGAGCACTACCGCAACGGCCTCGAAGCCCGACGGCCGCACATCCTGATGTCGATCTCCAAGTCGATCACCGCACTGGTGATCGGCATCCTTGTCGAACGCGGCCTTCTCGACCCCGCGCGCGGCATTGCCGCCATCATTCCCGAGGTCAAGGGCTCGGCGTTTGCCGAGTGCACCTTGCAGCACATGCTCGACATGACGGTCGGCGTCGACTTCACGGAGGACTATCTTGCCGCCGAAGGTCCCATCACGGAGTACCGCGAGGTCTCCGGCTGGAAACCGCCGACCGATCCCGGGAGGCCCGGCGATCTGCGCTCCTGGCTCACGACCCTGAGTCCGAAGGGAGCACACGGTCATGCCTTTCACTATGTCTCGCCCGTCACCGACGTCCTCGGCTGGGTGATCGAGCGTGTCACGGGCTCTCCCTTTGCCGAGGTCGTGAGCGAGCTCCTGTGGCAGCCCATGGGCGCGGAGTTCGACGGCTATGTCACCGTCGACAGGTTCGGGGCGCCGCGGGCCGCCGGCGGCGTCTGTCTTGCCCTGCGCGATCTGGCAAGGGTCGGCCTGATGATGCTGGAGAACGGCGTGGCCAACGGTCGCCAGGTCATCCCCTTTTCCTGGGTGGCCGACACGCGCTTCAACCACGACCGGCAGGCATGGGCCAACGGCGAAGGCGCAGCGGCCAATCCGTCGGGGGGCTATCGCAACAAGTGGTGGATCATGGGCGACGAACACGGCTGCTACACCGGCATCGGCGTCTACGGGCAGTACCTGTGGATCGATCCCGTGGCCAGCCTCGTCATCGCGAAGTTCGCCTCCCAGCCCCTGCCGACCGACGAGAATCTTGACCTCGATACGGCCCGCTGCTTCCAGGCCGTGGGCCGCGCTCTCTCAGCTTGAGTCAGGGGGCCTGGCGCTGCCTCAGGCTGTGGACGACGAGAAGAGCGAGCGTGAAGACCACCAGGGCTCCGGCCTGGTGGAGAGCGCCGAGCCACACCGGGACGTAGGCAAGCAGCGTGGCAATGCCCAGTCCCGCCTGGACCACGGCGCCGAGCGCCACCGCCGCGGCGAGGTGGCGGGTGCGGACCATGAGCGGCAGGCCGTGAAACGACCGCCACATGAGAAGTGCGGCCACCAGGGTCACCACGGCGAGAAACCGGTGATTGAACTGTGCCGCCGCCGGATTGAGAAACGGGTTGATCCACCACGGCTCCATCTCCGCCCAGGAGGCGGGAATCAGCCGGCCGTCCATGAGCGGAAATGTGTTGTAGTAGAGACCGGCATCGAGGCCGGCAACGAAGGCCCCGGCGACGATGGTGAGGCAGACGAGGGCAAGGACGGAGAGGGCCCGGCGCCGTGGCTGGCGCACTCCGGGTTCGGCCGAGCCGTAGCCGGGAGCTCCGAGCAGCGATGCGGCGGTCCACACCAGCATGCCGAGGATGGCAAAGGCCAGCGCCAGGTGCATGGCAAGACGGAACGGGCTGACGCTCGGCCGGTCGACGAGGCCGCTCGCCACCATGAACCAGCCCAGCACTCCCTGGAGTCCGCCAAGTACGAGGATGAAGGCGAGCCACGCCGCCAGGCGGCCCGGCAGCTGGCGCGTGACGAGAAACCAGACAAAGGGCGCCATGAAGGCAAGGCCGAGGATGCGTCCGAGCAGGCGGTGGGCGTACTCGAACCAGAAGATCGTCCTGAATTCCTCCAGCGACATGCCGCGGTTGATCTCCCGGTACTCCGGGGATTGCCGGTAGCGATCGAAGGCCGCGTTCCACTCGGCAAGATCGAGAGGCGGGAGCCAGCCCGTCACCGGTTTCCACTCCGTCATGGAGAGCCCCGATCCGGTGAGGCGCGTCACGCCCCCCAGCACCACCATGGCACAGACCAGCAGGGCCACGACAAGGAGCCAGACCGCCACCTGGCGGCGGGATCGTGTCGTCATGGATCCTCGCGCCAGTAGCCGGAGTCCTTCAGGGCCTCGGCCACCTCCGGCGGCATGTAGGTCTCGTCGTGCTTGGCGAGGACCTCGACGGCCTGGAAGACGCCCGTCGCCTGGTCGAGCGTTCCCCTGGCGACAATCCCCTGACCTTCCCTGAAGAGATCCGGCAGGATGCCGACATGGACCACCGTCGTGCTGGCGAGGCCATCGGTGAGATCGAATGTCGTGGTGAGGCCATCACCGGATTGAAGGACGCTGCCTTCCACCACCAGGCCCCCCAGCCTGATCTCCGTTCCGGCCACTCCGGTCGCCTCGGCAAGGGATGCGGGGGAATAGAAGAAGGTCACCGTGTCCTCCAGCGCAATCAGCACGAGGACGGTGGCCACGGCAAAGCAGGCGACCAGGGCGCCAAGGAAGAGCATGCGCTGTTCCTTGCGCTTCATGGGTCCCGTTCTCCCCTGGTTTCGCGTTCGAGGCGCTCGAGATCCCTGTGGCGGCGGCGGGAACTGACGAGGCTTGTCACCACGAGCCCCACCAGGATGGCAATGGTGACGCCGTAGGCCGGCCACACGGTTGCCGCATGACCTCCCATGTCGAGAAAGCCGATCACGGGGCCTCCCGGGTGTGCCGGCGCATGAGGGCCTCGATTCTCCACAGCGCCAGTTCGGAGCGGATGCGCACCAGCAGGATGGCAACGAGGAAGGCGGCAAAGCCTAAGGCCGTGATCATCAGCGGCCACAGCATGGAGGCATGGATCGACGGTCCGCCGGCACGCAGGATGCTGGCCGGCTGGTGCAGCGTGTTCCACCAGTCGACGGAGAACTTGATGATCGGCAGATTGACGATGCCGACCAGGGCCAGGAGCGAGGCCGCGCGCAGCCCCCGCATCCGGTCGTCGAAGGCGCCTGCCAGCGCCAGATAGCCGAGGTAGAGAAAGAACAGCACGAGGACGGAGGTGAGACGCGCATCCCACACCCACCAGGTTCCCCATGTCGGCTTGCCCCACAGGCTCCCGGTGATGAGCGCAATGGCCGTGAAGCAGGCGCCAACCGGCGCCGAGGCCAGCGCGGCGATACCGGCCAGCTGGTGTTTCCACACCAGGAAGAAGGCGGAGAGAACGGCCATCAGGGCGTAACAGGCCATGGCCATCCAGGCCGCCGGAACATGGACGTACATGACCCTGACCGTGTCGCCCTGCTGGTAGTCGGCAGGCGACAGCGCCAGGCCCCAGACGAACCCGAATCCCGTCGCCAGGACGGCCACGCCCCAGCTCCACGGCAAGGCGCGTCGTGCAAATCTCTGGAACCGCGCCGGGTTCGCAAGCCTGTGAAAGGAGAGGGTCACGTCGTCTTCCGGATGTCCTCGGGGATCATTCGATGGCCATGCGCAATGCCACAGCACTCGCCATGAGGGCAAGGGGCGTTCCGGCGATCAGGATGGCGGCCTCGATGAGAAGCGGAGGCAACACCGGCCCCCCTCTCAAGGCAGCCTCGACGGCGCCGATTCCGAAGATCATCACCGGAACCTGGAGCGGCAGGACGATGAGTCCGATGAGCGCCCCGCTCTTCCTTGCGCCCAGGACAAGGGCGGCCCCGATGCTCCCGACGAGGCCGAGGATCGGCGTGCCGATGGCCAGCGACACGACGAGAATCCACCAGGCGGCGACATCGAGGTTGAGCAGCATGGCCATCAGCGGCGACAGGACGACAACCGGAAGACCGGACGTCAGCCAGTGGGCGAGGCACTTGGCCGCCACCTGGAGCTCGAGGGGTTGTGCGGAGAGCGCCATGATCTCCAGCGAGCCATCCTCGAGATCCGCGCGATAGAGGCGTTCCAGCGACGTCATGGAGGCGAGCAGCGCCGTCACCCAGATGATCCCGGCGGCAATGCGGGCGAGAAGATCCGGATCGGGACCGACGCCGAAGGGGAAGACCGCAACGGCAACGACAAAGAACACGAGTGTCAACGCCGCATCGCCTCCGCGCCGGGTGGCGAGCGCAAGGTCGCGTCTGACGAGAGCGGCGAACGCCGTCACGCGGCCGTCCCCAGGCGGACTGTCTGCGCATCGTCGAGGGCATGGGCGGCGAGGACCACGATCCCGCCCCGGGCGCGGTGTCCGGCGATCAGGTCGTCCAGCCGGGCAGTCGAGTCGGCGTCGAGATTGGCGGCCGGCTCATCCAGGATCCAGCAGCCACCGGGACGCGCCGCCACGCGCGCCAGGGCCAGCCGGCGCATCTGTCCGGCCGACAGCATGGTCGCCGGGAGGGGATCGAGGCCCTCGAGGTTGAGCGATCCGCGAAGGCCGGAGAGCTCGTCACATTGCAGGAAGGCAAGGTTCTCGCGCACCGTCAGGGTGCTCTTGACGGCATTGAGATGTCCGAGAAACACCATCTCCCGGCGCCAGTGCTGCGGTTCCCTGCGGGTATCGAGGCCACGCCAGAAGACCTGGCCCGAGGTCGGAGCCAGCAGCCCGGCAATGATGCGCAAGAGGCTGCTCTTGCCGCTGCCGTTGGGGCCCTCGACGATGAGGGCATCCCCGGCGGCGAGCGAGACCGACAGACCTTCAAAGAGCAGACGTCCGCCACGCTCGCAGGCGAGATCATCGACAAGAAGCCGTGGTTCGCCTCCCCGGGAGACGTCCGGGCTGTCAGTGGCCGGCACCCGCTCCACCATCGAGCGACAGGATGATGCCGGTGGCAAGGCTCGCGTCGTCGGAAGCGAGCCACAGGACGCCGCGGGCCACCTCGTCGACGGTTCCGATGCGGCCCATGGGCACCCATGCGTTGATGCCCTTGAAGTAGCCGTCCTCGTTACCGGACTGGCGCGCCGGGATCCTGTGCATGTCCGTATCGACAGGTCCGGGGGCGACGGCGTTGACACGGACCTCGCCGGCGAGTTCCAGGGCCATGGCCCGCGTCATGTTGTTGAGGCCCCCCTTGGACGTGCAGTAGACGGTGGCGCCGTTCGGATGGCCCATCAGCCCGGACACCGAGGAGACCATGACCACGTTGCCCCTGCTGGCACGCAGGGCGGGAAGGGCGTGCCGTGTCAGGAAGAAGGGCGCGCGAAGGTTGATGTCCATGGTGGCCTGCCACAGCGCCTCGTCCGATTCCCCGATCGTTCCGCCGTCGCCTATCGCCGCGTTGTTGACCAGGACATCGAGACCCCCAAGGTGGACGAGGGCCTCATCGATCAACTGCCGGCAGCCCTCTAGGGTGGAGAGATCGGCAGCGATGCCTGAGCCCCCGCCAAGAGCCGCAACGGTATCGTCAACTCCCGTCCGTGAACGCCCGTGGATCACCACCTCTGCGCCCGCTTCGAGAAAGAGGCGGGCAGCCTCGCGCCCGATACCCCGCGTCGAACCCGTGACGATGACCCGCTTGCCGGTGAAATCCATGGTGAGCTCCTGTGGCTTTAGATCCGGTCCGCAGCCAGGGTGCGGCCGAGATAGGCGTAGAACTGTGCCAGAGTCTTCTCGAAGGGCGAGAGCGGACCCCGGGGCGCCTTGCGGCTCCGCATGGTGCGCGCCAGCTCGGTGGTCGCCAGCGCGTCTTCCGCATTCACCTTGTCGATCAGTTCGGCACGGGCCCGCATGGCCTGCGCATCACTCGACACCAGGTCCTTCCAGACGAGATAGCCGCCCAGCACGCGGGTCCGGTCGGGGCCGTCGGGACGGAAGGAGAGCCAGTTGTTTGAACCGGCGCGCATCGCCATGGTGAAGGCGGGAAAGACGTAGACGAGATAGCCGGTATCCAGCTCCTCGCGCGTCAGGCTCGCCACGTCGCCTCGAGGATTGAGCGGGTGATCGGCGCCACCCAGAAACTCCTCGCCGATCTTGCAGCGTTCGTGCGTGAAGGTGTGATCGACTGCGGGCTCTTCGGGAAAGTAGGTCCCCTTCGCCGGCATCTGCACGCCCACGGTGCCGGCATGCAATCCGATGTGGTGGTAGTACTCCATGGAGTTCTCGGCCGAGAGTTTCCAGTTTCCGTCCCACGTGGTCTCGTAGTGGAAGATCTCGGTCTGATCCTCGATGCGGTAGTTGGCCGTCGCCCTTCCCATGGACGCCATGGTGATCTCGAGGGGATCGGCATCGTCATCGAGATTGACGAAGAGGAATCCCCTCCAGCTCTCCATGCGGTAGCCGGGAAGGTGGCACCGCGCCCTGTCGAAGACCGCGCTTCCCTCCATGTGCGGAGCGCCGATCAGGCGCCCGTCGGTGCCATAGGTCCAGGAATGATAGGGGCAGACGAAACGCCTGGCATGGCCCTTGCCCGTCACCACCGGCATGGCCCGGTGGCGGCACGCCGTGTTGAGCGCGCGAAGAACGCCGTCCATGCCCCTGACGATGACGACCGGCTCGCCCATGACGTCGATGGTGTAGTAGTCCCCCGGCTGCGGCACGTATTCCTCGCGACCGACGCACAGCCACGAGCGCTCGAAGATGGTGGCGACCTCGAGTGCCGCGAGATCTGGAGAGAGATAGGCATCGGGAGGCAGAGACACGCAGGCGCTCTCGGGCAGACCCACGTAGTGTGCGAGTTCATCCAGCAGGCAATCGAGACTCGTCATGACATCCGGTTCCCCCACCCGCATCGTTGCGAAACGCCGAAGACAAGACAAGTCCCGGAGAGGTTACGTCAGTCAGGACGCCATCAGGGGCCGCGGCGGAACCGCATCTTTGAATTCATGGAGAGCGGGGCTACTGCGGGTCGAGACCGAAGTGCGCAGATCAGCAATGGCGTCAATTCAGGATGTCGGGGCGATCCCGCCCGCGTGAAGTCTGATGACGTGCCGTCAGTGTTCGTGATCGGCGTGTTCATCCGAACCGCCGAAATGGAGCTTCTCGACCAGCCGGTCGCGGTTCGGCTTGGTGAAATCGAGCTTCAGCGCCCACTCCCCGGGCATGTCGAGCGTGATGCGGGCCCGGTAGGTCCCGGGCGTCCCGCCGTGAGGCTCGGCGGGGACGGGGCGAATGTTGTGAGCACCGGGCATCGACGGCATGTCGGCGCCGATCGTGAACTCGGCGTCGGCGATCGGCGTGCCGCTCGTCCTGCCCTGAAGCGTGATCATGCAGTCGTAGACCAGTGCCTGGTCTTCCACAGGCAGGCACTCCACCTCGGCCGCCTTTCGCTCGTCTGCCTGCGCGAGAGCCGGCAGCTGCCACGCCGCCGCAACGATGCACACCGCAAGAATTCTGACCTTCATCACGCTGGCACCTCCATCAGGACGAAGCAGGTGACATGCCGAGGTAGTTCGAAACGAGCCTGTCGTCGGACAACAGTTCGGCCGCCGATCCCTCGAGCGTGATTCGCCCGCTCTCCAGAACGTAGGCGCGATCGGCAAGTGCCATGGTGCGCCTGACATTCTGCTCGACCATGAGGATGGTCAACCCTCCTTCGCGCAGTCGTCCGATCAGATCGAAGACGTCGGCCGCCAGCTTTGGCGACAGGCCGAGCGACGGTTCGTCCAGCAGCAGCAGTCGGGGCCCGGCCTCAAGACCGCGGGCGAGCGCCAGCATCTGTGCTTCACCGCCGCTCAGACCGGCCGCGGCCTGGTCCAGCTTGTCCGCGAGAGTGGGAAACAGCCGGCGAAAGTCCGCTCGCGTGCGCTGTCGGAGCATGAATCCGCCCCGGCCGTACGCTGCAACGCGGAGATTCTCCTCGACGCTCAGGGTCCCGAAGATCAGGCGGCCTTCCGGAACCTGCACGATGCCCCGGGCGACGATGGCGTGCGTGGCGAGACCGCCGATCGACTCTCCGTCGAACAGGATCTCGCCGCCATTCGGCGACACGATGCCGGAAATGGCGTTGAGGATCGACGTCTTGCCGGCGCCGTTCATGCCGATGATCGAGACGATCTCTCCCGGCCGCACTTCCAGGGACACCCTGTCGACTGCGCTGAGGCCACCGTAGGAGACCGCCAGCCGGCGCACCTCAAGCATCGCCGCCATCGTCTGTTCCCAGGTAGACTTCCCTCACCATCGGGTCGGCGAGCACTTCGTCCGGGCTCCCATCCGCGATCTTGGCACCGAAATCGAGCACGCAGAGGCGGCTGCACACCCCGGCGATCAGAGCCATCTTGTGCTCGATCACCACGCAGGTGCGTCCGGGTGCGACGACGTCACGGATGAGGCGCGCCATCTCCTCGGTTTCGGCCGGCGTCATCCCGCCCGCGGGTTCGTCGAGCAGCACCAGATGCGCATCGACGGCGAGCAGGCGGGCGACCTCGAGGCGCCGGCGTGCCGGCAGGGGCAGATGGTTCGCAAGAACGTCGCGTTCCTCCAGGAGCCCGACCTCGTCCAGCACGGACTCGACGCTCCTGGCGCCGGCACGCGAGGGCGCCGGCCGGCCGTGCTGCGCGGCCCGCACGTTCTGAAACACCGTCATGGTCCCAAACAGGCGAACATTCTGGAATGTGCGCGCGATCCCGAGCCGTGCAATCCGGTGCCCCTTCCACCCGGTGATGTCCGTGCCCCGAAAGGAGATGCGTCCGGCGCTCGGCGCGTAGACGCCGGTCACCGTGTTGAGCAGTGTCGTCTTGCCCGAGCCGTTGGGGCCGATGATGCCCAGCACCTCTCCGGCCACAACCTCGAGGTCGATGCCGGCGAGGGCAGCCAGCGCGCCGAAACGCTTTTCAAGACCCGCGAGCGCCAGCATGGCTCCGCCGCAAGAACAGGGTCTTCAATCGGTGCACCCGCTCCTCGTCGAGGATGCCCCGGGGCATGACGATCAGCAGCACCGCCACCAGGCCGCCGAAGACGATCATGCGGTAGCCCTGGATAAACCGAACCGCTTCGAGAAAGCCAAGATCGATGGCGACGCCGATGAGCGGCCCGAACGCCGTGCCGAGACCGCCGATCAGGCCATAGGCGAGAGCGTGAACGCCCAGCATCACGTTGAAGAACTGCGGCTCCACGTAGGTCGTGAAGTGGGCGTAGAGCGCGCCGCCGATACCGGCGATGCCGCCGGCCAGCCCGGCGGCCAGAATGCGGTATCGCACCGTGTCGAGGCCCTGCATCTCGGTCAGCAGGTCATCGGAGCCGAGCATTCTGAAGACCGAGCCCAGGCGGGACCGCTCCATCCACAAAAAGGCGATGAGCACCAGCGCCAGCAGACCGTAGATGATGAACATGAACTCCATGAGGCTGATGTCGCGTTCGAACATCCAGCGGATGTCGTGGAAACCGTTGGCGCCGTCCGGTCCGACCATCTCGCCGTCGACCTCTACCTGAACCTTCACGATCAGCAGGATGAGACGCACTATCTCGGCGAAGGCCAGTGTCGCGATCGAGAAGTAGAGACCGCTCAGCCGCAGTGTGAGGGCGCCCACGACCATCGCCATGAGGCCTGCCACGGACGAGCCGACAAGGATGGCTGTCCAGATCGGCAGTTCGAACATGGCGGTGGCGGCGCCTGCCGCGTAGGCGCCGAGCCCGAAGTAGGCCTGCTGGCCGAAGGAGATCTCTCCGGTCGTCAGCAGCAGGTAGGCCGACAGCGCGATGAACGAGATCATCCCGATATTCGACAGTACCGTGATGACGTAGTCGTCCATGGCTCACACGCGCCTCGAGGCGAACTCCTCGCGGCTGAGGATGCGCCGGCCCATGAGCCCGCCAGGCCGCAGCACCAGGATCGCGAACAGCAGGATGTAGGCGCTGAGATCCTTGTACGCGTTGCCGAGATACCACTGGGAATGGGCCTCGGCCACGCCGAGCAGGAGGCCCCCCAGGATCGCTCCCGGCAGCGAGCCCATCCCGCCCAGCATCATCGCGATGAGGCCCTTGAAGGTGGCCCACAATCCGAAGTAGGGCGTGATCTGCTCGTCGGTGGCGAGAATGGCGAAGCCCGCCACCCCGCCGACCAGGGACACCAGCGCGAAGCTCAACAGCATGATCCAGCCGGTGTTGACGCCCATGTAGCTGGCCGCCCTGGGGTTTTCGGACATCGCCCGCAGCGCCAGGCCATACCGGGTGTGGTGAACGAAGAGGTGCAGGGCGCCCATCATCACCACGGCCAGCACCAGCATGGTGACGTGCTCTGCGCGGATGAGGAACGCGCCGAGCTCGATGGGTTCGGCCACGAAAAGGGAAGGAAAGGGATAGGTGCGCTCGGGCAGGATGTGAATGGCGACCTCTTCGAGCTGCATCCAGATCACGAAGCTCGACACCATGGACGCGAGTGCGGCATCCCGGCGTACCGCACGGAAGCACAGCCGTTCGACATAGATGCCGGTGAGAACGGTCGACGCCAGGATCACCGGCGCGATGATCAGCACGTTGACCTGGTAGTGGACGTGCAGCCACGTGCCGGCATAGGCGCCGAGCATGATCGTGGCGCCATAGGCGAGGTTGAGCCGCCGCATGACGCCGAAGATGATGGTGAACCCGACCGCCAGCAACGCGTAGGACGAGCCGAACATGATGCCGTCGACGGTGTTCTGGACGAAATCGATCACGGCGTCCCCGCTCTTCGAGTCTGGCTACTCCTTGTGCGTCCCAAGGTAGGCCCGGTGAATGACCTCGTCCTCCTCGAGTTCCCCGGGCGAACCCGAGAAGGTGATCTCACCGCCTTCGATGAGATAGAACTTGTGGGCAACCGTCAACGCCATGCGGGCGTTCTGCTCGACGAGAAGAATGGTTGCTCCGCCCGCGTTCAGTTCGCGGATGATGCCGAAAATTTCCTCGACGATGAGCGGCGCCAGGCCCACGGAAGGTTCGTCCATGAGCAGTATCTTGGGACGGGTCATGAGGCCTCTGGCGATGGCCAGCATCTGCTGCTCGCCTCCTGACAGCGTGCCGGCGAGCTGCTTTTTTCGTGCCTCAAGGGGAGGAAACCGTCGGTACATGTCCTCGATATCGGCCGCAATCTCCGCTGCGGAGGCCCGCCTTGCGTACGCCCCGGCGCGCAGGTTCTCCTCGACGTCCATGCGCGGAAACACCAGGCGATTCTCGGGCACCAGCGCGATGCCCTTGGCCACCACCTTCGCGGCCGGCAAACGGGTGAGATCCTCGCCGTTCAGCACCACGGAACCGGACGTGGCAGAGAGAATTCCCGCGATGGTGAACATCGCCGTGGTCTTGCCTGCGCCGTTGGGACCAAGAAGGCAGGTGATCTCTCCCTCGAGGGCATCCAGGCTGATGCCGCGCAGCGCCTCGATGTTTCCATAGGAGGTCACCAGGTCCCGGACGCTCAGCATCCGCTCAGGGCCTCCCGCCTTCAGGCCCGGGCTCCGGTGAGGGCGACCCGAGATAGGCCTCCTGCACCGCCTGGTTGTTCTGCACTTCGCCCGGTGTGCCAAAGGCGATTCTGTGCCCGAAGTTCAGCACCGCGATACGTTCCGTCACGCCCATGACGAGTTCCATCACGTGTTCGACGAGCAGCACGGTCACGCCAGACTCCCGCACCCGGCGGATGCGTTGGCTCAGGTCATCGATCTCCTTTCGGCTCATGCCGGCCGCCGGCTCGTCGAGCAGCAACAGCTTCGGACGGGCGGCCGCAGCGCGCGCGAACTCGAGGCGCCTCTGCTCTCCGAAGGCAAGATTGGCGGCGAGATCGTCGCCCTTGTGTCCCAGGTCGGCCAGTTCAAGCAGCCCGACAATCTCCTTTCGCGTCTGGCGCGTGGCGCCGAACCAGCGCGGCAGGAACCCCTGCCGGCCGATGTCCTGGTGCGAGTTCTGTGCCACCCACAGGTTCTGCCAGACCGTGAGGTTGGGAAACAGGCGAATGTTCTGGAAGGTACGGGCAATGCCGGCACGCAGGCGCTGGTGCGGTGGCTTGCCGTCCATCAGCTCTCCGCGGAATCGAACGGTGCCGGCGGTCTGTCCGTAGATACCGCAGATCACGTTGATCGTGGTGCTCTTCCCCGATCCATTGGGGCCGATCAGGCCGAAGATCTCTCCCTCTTCGATGGTAAGGTCCAGCCCGTCGAGGGCCTTCACCCCGCCGAAGTGTTTCGACAAGCCGCGGAGTTCAAGCACCGTTCTGGCCTCGCCCGTCCAGGCCGATCGCGCGCTTGAGGATGCGGGCGGTGGGGGCATCGAAGAGACCCGAAGGCTTAAGGTTCATGGCGGCGATGATCATCAGTCCGAAGACGATGTTGCGCCAGTCTCCGAGGAATCGAAGCCCTTCCACCAGCACGCCCTGAATGAAGATGACCGCCAGCAGGGTGCCGAACACGCTCGAAAGGCCGCCGAGGATCGGATAGGCGATCGCGAAGGTGGCAAGCAGCACCGTGAAGGTGAGATGGTCGACGTAGGTCGCGGTGTGGGCGTAGAGGCCTCCGCCGATGCCGGCGATGAAACCACCGGCGGTCATGGCCGCCACCTTCACGGCAGTGAGGTTGATGCCGACACTCTGGGCTGCAAGTTCGTCCTCGCCTACCGCGCGCAGCACCGCCCCGGTGCGCGAACGGTCCGCCCACCACAGCAAGGCCATGACCAGGATGACAAAGACCCAGACGAAGGCCGTGATCTCCCATGCCGACCAGCCGTTTGCCACGAAGTAGCGGATCTCGCGAAAACCGTTGGTGCTGTCCGGCCCCACCGAAATGTCGCCGCGCGGCACGCGCCAGCTCAGGTTGAAGAAGAACAGGCGAACGAACTCGCTGAAGGCAATGGTCGCCACGACGAGCATCAGGCCCTTGACCCGCAACGCGGGAAAGCCGACGAGGAAGGCGAAGAACGCCGCGATCAACGCTCCGATGAACAGTGCAGGAAGGATAGGCAGCTGGAAGATGACGGTGAGAATGCCGGCCGAGTAGGCGCCAATGGCAAAGAAGCCGGCCTGGCCCAGGGAAAGCTGGCCCGTGAGCATCAGGATGTACGCGGAAAGCCCGAGGAGGGTGTGAATTCCGATGAGCTGGACAAGGCCGAGGTAGTACGCCATCGGGGCTCAGTCCCGGTTGATCGCGGATCCGAAGATCCCGTGAGGCCGGAAGACCAGGAACACGAAGAGCAGCAGAAGCACGTACATGTCACGTTCGTTGACGCCGCGGAAATACAGGAACAGGTTTTCGAGACCACCGACCAGCAGCCCGGCCGCGATGGCTCCCGGAATCGATCCCAGACCTCCGATCACCGTGACGATCAGGCCCTTGACCGTCAGCGGAATCGTGATCAACGGCGAGAGCACGCCGACCGAGGCCGCCGTCATGGCGCCTGCTATGCCGCCCAGCAGGCCAGCGAGCACGAACGTGACGGCATTGGTCCGGTGGACATCGATACCGCAGAGCCGGGCCGCCACGTCTTGCTGGGACACCGCTCGCGTCGCCAGGCCCAGCCGGCTCCTGTAGAGCACATAGAGCAGGCCAACGGTGCTGACGATGCACACGGCGAACACGAACAGGAGATCACCGCGTACCCCGTAGTGGCCCAGAAAGAACATCACGTCGTCGAACATGGCCGGGAACGTCAGCGGCGAGCCGTCCGTGGCATGGATGACGATCTCGTCGACGAAGAACAGCGCTCCGACAGAGGCCATCAGCGCGGCGAGGTGGTTGTTGATCGGAATGAACCGGAAGCAGGCGACGTAGACGACGAGGCCGATGAGTCCCGAGGCCAGCGCCGAAACCAGGAAGACGATGAGCGCCGGGGCATCGAGGAAGGTGAACGCGGCCAGACCCACGTACGCTCCGGCCAGGGAGGCCGCAGCGTAGGTCATGTTGAGCTTTCCCATCGCGCCGAAGATCAGCGAGAAACCGATCCCGATCAGCGCATAGGTCGCACCGAACAGCAGGCCGTCACCGACGGTCTGCGTGATGTCCACGACCTGGAACCAGAAGTCACCCATGGCCTGGCATCCGTCGCCTCACGGCGTCAAGGGTGCTCGCCGAACCGTCATGCAGGTTGCAGGGCCGGCCAGACCGGTCGCGGTCTGGACCCGGCCCTGAACCGCCTGTGCGGTGCTTGAAGGCGGCAGAAATCCCGACACCTCCCGATGGCGTGGGGGGTGTCCGCCTCAAGGGCCGGCGCCCCAACCCCGCTAGCGAGGATCGTGGACCACGTTCCAGGATCCGCTGTCGGCCTGCACGAAGACGTAGGGCTTGATGGACTCGCCCTCGTCCTGCACGCGTCCGATTTCACCCAACAGGCCATCGATCGAAACCAGGGCCTCGAGGCCATCCCGGACCTTGCGCCGGTCGTCCGCGAGTGTCTCGGGCTGTGCCATGACACCCGTCGCTTCGACCACCTGCTTGATGATGTGCGCATTCTCCCAGGCGGCCGCGCTGTGGAGGTCGGCAGCCCCGCCATTGGCCTCGGCTGCTGCCGCAACCGCGGCGGCGGCTTCCGTGATCGGGGCGAAACCGGTCGGGATGTACATGCCTTGGGCGGCGTCAGAACATCCCTTGAGGGTCTCTGCGCTGGACGAACTGGTGAGTCCCACGAGCACCGCGGGCTCGATCCGCTGGCGCCTCATCTCCTTCAGCATGCCGCAGGTCGTGAACGGGTGCGCGGAGACGATCATCATGTCGGCGCCCGAATTCCGGAAGGCACGTGCCTGGACCGAGAAGTTCGTGTCAGCCATCAGCCAGTTCGACGACTTCGAGGCTTCCAGGACGTTCTCGTGCCCCTCTCCAATGGCGCCGGTGACACCCTCGATGCCCCCGCCGACCCATTCGAAACCGTGTTTCTTGGCCATGGGAACGATGACGACGGCGAACGTGATTCTCGAATGGGCCTGATCGGTCTCCGTTCCTCCATAGATCGTCATGACGTCCGGATACTCGGAGCGCAGCCACGCGAAGAGTTCGTCGTACATGGCGATCTCGCTGGGCACATTGCGGAAGGTCCACTGGGACTTCTTGGCAAGGCCGGGACGGATCGCCGTGTCCGTCAGAATGGGGAACTGCAATCCGGTGTCGGACTCGTCGTCGACGGTCTTCTGGAAGATGCCGTACATGGCCGCTGCCGCGCCGGAGCATGTCGGACCGATGCCGATCAACGCCTCGGTCTGCGATTCGACCTTGCGCGCGATCGATATGGCCTGATCGGCGTTGCAGGCGGAGTCGTAGTAGGTGAGCTCCATCTTGGCCATCGTGCCGTCACCGAGCATCACGCCGCCCGAGTCGTTGATGGACTGCACGGCCGCGGTGAGCACGGCCTCAGAGTTGACTCCGAACGAGCGCAGCGGTCCCGACTTGGCGCCCCAGCCGGCAATCTTGACGGTGCGCTCGGTATCTGCGGAGGCCGGTGATGCAAACCCGATCAGTGCGACCGCGACCACGGCTGAGAGAGCCATCGTCGCAAGTCGTGTCATGAACCTGGTTGATTTCGTCATGTAAACCTCCCCAACATTTGGGATCGCAGTGGATTCCGGCTTCACGACCTTGTCAAGGGCGCAGGACTCAGGCATTGGTTGCCCTTCCAACCCGGCCTCCGCTTGAGATAACGTCTACGCAATTGAGTTAACGCGATTTATTCAACTGGTTCGCACCCGTGCATTGTGACGTTGATCGGCGTTCCGAAGCAGGTCTCGCACGCGCGCTGCGGGCTGTGATATTGTGGTTGCATACGGACATCTCGGAACGGAGGCCGCCATGAGCGTGGGATGGGTGAAGGCCGTTTCATGCGATGACCTGGCAGAGAAGGGGCGCACGGTCTTTCGCCTCGACAATCGCCAGATTGCCATCTTCAGCACGAAGAAGGGGATCTTCGCCTGCAACAATCGCTGCCCGCACGAGGGGTACCCGTTGCGCGAGGGCACGCTGGATGAGGACTGCAAGCTCACGTGCAACTGGCACAACTGGAAGTTCGACCTCGAAACCGGAGAGAACCAGCGTGACGGCGACAGGCTGCGCACCTATCCGGTCGAACTGCGCGACGGAGCGGTCTGGATCGAGATCGTCGATCCTCCCCTCGAGGAACAGGTCGCCGGGGCGCTTGAAGGACTGAAGAAGGGCTTCGACGACCACGCCTACGAACAGATGAGCCGTGAGATCGCCCGCATCATGCGCATGGGCGGGGATCCTCTCATCGCCATGGTGAAGGCCATCTGGTGGTCCCACGACCGGCTCGAGTACGGCTGGACGCATGCTTATGCCGGCGCCGCCGACTGGCTGGCACTCTACGACCGCCATGAAAACGATCCTGAAAACCGCCTGATCTGCCTCCTCGAGGCGATCGGTCACATGTCGGACGATACGCTGCGCGAACCGGCCTATCCCTTTGCAAGGGGCGTCCTCGACTGGGACGAGGAGGCGTTCGTTGAAGCCGTCGAAAGGGAAAACGAGGAGCTGGCGATCCGCCTTACCCGGGGAGCGCTTGCCGCCGGCGATGCCCACGTGACGATGGAACGGGGCCTCGCCCGGGCGGCCCTGGCGCACTACGCCGACTTCGGTCATTCGGCCATCTACGTCTCCAAGGTCGGCCACCTCGTCGAACGCCTCGGGAACGATGTCGCCGAACCCCTGCTGCTGTCGCTCGTCCGCAGTCTCGTGTCGTCCTTCCGCGAGGATCTCATCCCCGAGTTCCGCGCCTATGGACCCGCCCTCGAGTCGTTCGGCGCAAAACCGAACGGCTCGGTGCCGGCCGCACGAGACTATGCGACGCTCAGCGCCTCGAAGGCTGTCGAGTTCACGGCCCTCCACGGGCAGGCGGCGCCGCTCGATCTCTATCGCAGCCTGCTCGGCGCCAACGCGATGAACATGCTGACGTTCGATCTGGCTCACCTCGATGACATCGATCAGCCCTACGGCAGCGACTTCGGCTGGCTTGATCTCACCCATGGTCTCACCTTCGCCGATGCCGTGTTGCGGCTGTGCACGCGTCACAACGACCTGTGGCCGGCAGGTCTCCTGCAGATGGCCTGCTTTGCCGGCAGGAACATCGGTCATCAGAGCCCGAACGTGGACTTCGAGGACTGGAGGGTTGGCGATCGCGCCGGTTTCTTCGGCGACGTCGAGGCGAAGCTCCTCGACCATGGTCAGGACGAGTACATCGTTTCGGTTCATCTTCTCAAGACGGCAGAAGCCGTGCGCTGTCTCGCATCGTCCAGCGAAGCGGGCCATGCGGGCGATGTGGCGCTCGCCGCCCTCAACCGCCTCCTCAACTCTCCGGTGCGTCGCAAGATGGTGCGCCGCACGGCGCGCCAGGCCATGCGGTTTGTCGCTACCGACGTGTAGCCACGCGGGCGTCAGTCCGTCAGGGCATCGAGGAGGCCGGAGACGCGCCGGGTCCGTCTGGCAAGTGCCGCTCTCAACTCGTCCTCGCTGCCATGGATGGTGACCGTGCGGCGCGCCCTCGTGACGGCGGTGTACAGAAGTTCACGGGTGAGGATCGGTGACTCCTCGCCGCCCGGAACGACCGTCACGTCCCGGTACTCCGAGCCCTGGGACCGGTGGACGGTCATGGCGAAGACGCTTTCATGGTCGGGCAGGCGTCCCGGAGGGAGGCGAAGCGCGTTGCCTTTGTCGTCGCGAAGCTGGGGGAAGAGCACCCTGCGAGCGCCGCCCTCCGCCGGGATGACGATGCCCGTGTCGCCATTGGAGAGCCCCGTTGCAGGGTCGTTTCGCATGATGATGACCGGGCGTCCGACGTAGAACCCGTCGCGCTGCCGGGCGAAACCTCGCTCTCTCAGACCCTCCTCGACAAGGCGGTTGAAACGCGCCGATCCGATGGGCCCTCGACGGTGACCGCACAGCACCGCGAACCGGGAGAAGGGATCGAACCCTTCGTCCGCGGCCGAGGTCATGCCCTCGACCTGGGGGGCGTAGACGTCGTCGGTCAACCGGACCGCGAGTCGTCTGAATCCTTCGGCCCCGTCGAGCGGACGACGCGTGATGGCCGGCTCCCCGGGGTCATCGAGTGCCGCGATGACGCCATCGGCATCATCGCGCCTGATGGCCTCGGCAAGGCGTCCGATACCCCCCTCGGGGTCGAAGCGCCAGTTGTGGCGGAGCTCGACGATGCGGGAGTGAAGCGGCGACGAGCCCGGGGAGGACGCGGCGACGAGATCGGCGAAGACGGAACCCGGTTGCACCGAAGAGAGCTGCATGGAATCTCCCAAGAGGACGAGGCGGGCGGTCTCCGGAAGCGTCTCCAGGACCTGGCCCATGATGGTGATGTCCACCATGGACGCCTCGTCAACGACAAGCAGGTGCGTCGGCTCCTCGCTCCAGCGGCTGGCATTGAGCCAGCGGTGAATGGTCCGTGCCTCGAGCGTCGCCACGTCGGGACGTTCGGATGCGTCGCGGACCGCCTGTTGCAGACGGGCAGCCGCCTTGCCCGTCGGCGCGGCGAGCGCAATGCCTCCGGGCGACACCAGGCCGGCATCCAGAAGGACCGAGAGGATCCTGGCGACGATCGTGGTCTTGCCCGTGCCCGGGCCGCCGGAAATGCAGCAGAACCTGCTGCCGAGGGCGATCCTCACCGCCTTTCGCGGACCGTCCGTGCCTGCGCCTGCCGGCACGTGCCGGTCAATCAGGCCGGCGTGCGGGTCCGTTGTTTCGAGGGGGCCGGCGCAGCGTGCGCGAATGCCGGCCGCAACGGTTCTCTCGAGTTCGAAGAGGCGCTCCAGGTAGAGCCGCCCGCCCCTGGCCAGAACCAGGGGCGCAGGCGCGCCGGAGTTTGCCTGCCTGACGAGCGGGCTTGCCTCGAGTGAGGCGATCCAGGCATCCGGGCTCGGTGGGTGCCCGTCCCGGCCCACATGCTCCTCGAGATCCAGGCACGTGTGGCCTTCGCGGGTTGCGGCGCTCGCCAGGGCCGCGGCAAGCGCGACAGACGGGTCGTCATCGGGGGCGAGATCGCTCATGAGGGCGGCGAAGTGCCGGTCGATGGGCGCGATGGCGCGCTCCCTCAACAGATCCTCGACGGTGCCTGGCGCCTTCACGACGCATCATCCCTGAAGCAGGCGTCGAGATCGCGGATGCAGGCCTGCGTCGGTCGATCGAACCAGACGCCCCGGGTCATGCCGGCCTCGGGATCCATCCCCCTCAGAAACAGGTAGAAGGCGCCGCCGACGTGGCGTTCGTAGTCGTAGTCCGTGATCCTCGTCGCCAGGTAGCGATCAAGGGCAACCAGGTAGAGCAGGTACTGGAAGGTGTAGCCGCTGTTGTGCATGGCCGGATGGAGCCGTGTCGACTCGTAGTCGCCTGCCCTGTTGCCGAGCCAGTTCGACTTGTAGTCGAGAACGTACCAGCGACCGTTCCGGGCGATCACAAGATCGATGAATCCCCTGAGATAGCCCCTGATCGCCTGCGCGCTGGCCGATGACGGGATCGGATCGGGGTAGCCGTGGCGCGTGAGACACTCGGAGATGCATCGCCTCCGCAGCCTCTCGGCCGGAAAGCTGAACTCCAGTTCCGGCAGTCTCTTGAGGGGATCGGCCAGGCGGAAGCCTTCGTGCCCCGGCTCCTCGAGATGCGTGGCGCGCGCGTTGACAACCACGGTTCGCGCCACGGAGGCCCAGGACCCGTCGATTCCGTAGTGCCGCAGCTGCCGGTGGCAGATGTTGTCGAGGTCGTCTTCCGGATTGAGATCCATCGCTTCCAGAATGCCGTGGAAGCACCGGCCCGCCGTGGCCCCCCGGGGAAAGGTGAAGGGCGACGGGCCATCCGATGGCGCCTCTGCGGAGTCATCGGATGGCGCGCCCTTGTCGTCATCGTGATCGGGACGCCCGATCAGGCGGCCTCCCGGACCGTGATCGGCACTGAGAGCGGAGAAGCTGGTGATGTGGCGGATGCTCTCCAGTTTCCTGGTGAACCGCCTCGCTTCGAGAAGCGGTCTGGCCTGCGACGCGGATGCCGGTTCGGGAGCGTCGTCGGCCACGCTGACCGGTTCCAGTCCGATGGATCCCCCGGATCCCTCGAGAGCTTGTGCGATCTGCTGGCGCCATGCGTCCTCCGACAGGTCGCGGAATGACGACTTCACCCATGTGTAGAGACCCCGGACAGCGAGCGGAACCGCCCACTCTCCGGTCGTGTTCACGTTCTGGCCCGCCACGTAACCTGCGCCGAGCGGTCCCTGATGAAGCAGCCACGAAAGCGGGGATATCTCCTTCGTTCTGGCGAGCCGCGCCGTCGCGACAAAGCAGCGTTCCCGTGCCCGCGTCAGGGCGACATAGAGGAGACGCACATCCTCCATGAAGTTCTCGATGAGCTCGGCGTCGAGGTCACCGGCGCCGGGGTCGAGATTGAGCACCACCGGATAGGAGGTTCCGGTCCCGTCATCCCTTTCGAGGTGGCAGGTCGCCGTGTTGTCGCGGGATGTCCGGGCACTCTGGACATCCCACGTGAAGGGACAGAAGACGATCGGAAACTCGAGACCCTTGCTGGAGTGAACCGTCATGATCCGGACAAGGTCCTCATCGCTCTCGAGGCGCAGCAGTGACGTCTCGTCCCGGTGAACCGTGTCGCTCAACTGCCGGCTGAACCAGGTGGCGAGGCTGGCAGGGCCGAGGCGCAGGTCCGCTTCGGCATCCTGCAGGACATCGATGAGGTGGCGCACGTTGCTCAATCGGCGGGGCGCATTGCCATAAGACGTCAGGCCGTCCCCGGATGCGAGGATATGATGGAGCGCCGTTCCGATGCCCCGTACCCGCCAGATGTGTCGCCAGCCGTCGATGCGCTCCAGCCACCGGTTCCAGGTGGCGTCGTCCTCCTTGATCGCCAGGAGTTCTTCGTTGTCGAGGCCGAAGATGTCGCCTGACAGCATGGCGCGTTGCCGCGTGATCCGGCCCGGCTCGGCCAGGGCCCACAGCACCCTTTCGAGCTGTTCGGCCTCGCGCGTCTCGAAGACGCTCGCATCGTCGATCTCGATACAGCCGACACCCCTCTCGCGCAGGTCCGTGGCGATATCGCGTCCCTGGATGCGCTTGCGAACGAGGACCGCGATGTCGGACCCCTTGAGGGGCCGGCCTCCCAGGCGGGCCTTCCCGCTTTCTCCCGCACGGAGCAGTTCCTCGATCTCCATGCCGGTCCGCTTGACGGATTGCCGCGTCGCGAACGATTTCGTGATGCCATCACCGAGATTCCACACCCTGAGCGGCGGGCCCTTGTCGCCCTTCACCTCGAGAACCGGCGTGGCGTCGCGCCCCGGCACCGCCGGACTGAACGCGATGCTGTCGATCAGGAACGGAGCCCGGGTGTCAAAGAGATGATTGACGCCCTTCACGAGAGCCGGAGTCGATCGCCAGTTCTCCCTGAGGGTGAGAGTGTTCCGGGCGCGCTTCTTCGCTTCCAGGTAGGAAAAGACATCGGCGCCGCGGAACCAGTAGATGGACTGCTTGGGGTCACCGACGATGAAGAGAACGGGAGGGGTGCCCGGCACCTTGACAAGCGGTTCGTAGACACGCGTGAAGATCCTGGTCTGCAGCGGATCGGTGTCCTGATACTCGTCGATCAGGGCAACCGGATAGCGTTCACGCATGCCGCGGGCGAGAGCCGTGCCGTTTCGCCCTGCCAGGGCGTCATGGAGTTCGGTCAGAAGGTCCTGGTAGCCCAGGCGCCGGGTCTCCCGAACCAGTTTCGACCGGAGGCTGCTCACCCTCTCGAGAATGTCCTTCCTGATGTGCCGGATCACACCGGCATAGATGGAATGAACCCTGTCACGTGCCACTTCGAGACGCTCGAAGGCATCGACGAGCGGGTTCTCGGGAAGGGTCTGGTTCTTCAGCAGGGCGCCTTCGAGCCTGATCCTGCCGAACCGGCCGGCGCGGCCGGACTCCCACAGCCTGTCATCGTCGCCGTCGAGAAGGGTGTCCCTGATACCCGTCAACCGCTCCAGGGTCTTCTGTTCAGGATAGGATCTCCTGTTGAGGATGTGCCCTTGAGTCAGCATCCACCAGAAGTGGTCGCCATGGTCTTTCCACAGCCGGCGCGCCTCACCTAGAGCCGTCCTCCACTCCGCTTCGCCATCCTCGGCCGTCAGCGCGGTCTGCGGAACGCCGTGGATATCAAGGCCGGGTTGCAGGGGAACGCCCGCTGCCCACTGGGCCAGTGATTCGGGCGAGACCTTCTCGTCGTTCATGTACCGGGCAAGGCCGGGCGTGAAGGCGGCCGCTCCCTTCTGCCAGATGTCGTGCGTGGCCCGTGTCACGCACGTATCGAGGCTTCCGGTGATCTCGCAGTGGAAGGGCAGTCCGCACTCGAACGAAAACTCGTCGAGCAGGCGCGCGCAGATGCCGTGAATGGTGTGTATGTTGGCCCGGTCGATGTCATGGGTCGCCAGATCGAGGCGGCGGGCGGCCATGGCGGCATCGACGCCCGCGGCCCTCCAGTGCCGGACGAGTTCGTGTGCCTGGTCATCCCCTTCACCTGGCGAGTCCATGGCGCGCCAGGTCGACTTCAGGGTCCGGCGGATTCGTTCCTTCAGTTCGGCAGTGGCGGCACGCGTGTAGGTCACGATGAGGAGACCGGCAAGTTCAAGGTCGCGTTCGACAACCAGCCGCGCCACCAGCGTCGTGATGGCCCTGGTCTTGCCGGATCCGGCACTCGCCTCGATGAGTGTCAGACCTGCGCAGTCGAGGGGGACGTCGAGCGGGGTGGACATGCTCACTCCCCGGCCAGGGGTTCCAGGAGCCGCACCCAGTCCGCAAAGCCGAGGTCCACGGGATGACACCTGTCCCAGACGAGGGAGAATTCGGCCCTGCTTCCCTCGCCCGGGCCGCCAAAGCCATCCAGCCAGGCCTTGTCGACGGCGCTGCGGACCTCGTCACGCTCCCGCGCCGTGCTCTCCTTCCCCTTCCGTTCCCGCCATTCGGCCCACGCGAAGGAGGTCTGCGGTGCGAAGGGAAGCGGGGACTTCAGCCCTTCCCTCAACGCATGGATCCATGGCTCGAGGCTCTGCCCCCGCGGCGGCGCGGCCAATGCCGTGCTCGTCCACAGGCTGCCCTCCCGGTGGACGGCGGTTGCACCAGGTGAGCGGTGTCCTGCAGCCGCCAGGGCAAGCTGGCGCAGGTGGATGCCGATCCGGTCGATGGGCCGAAGTCTCCCCGGACGCCACCACACAAGTCCTTCCGGGCCCGTGTGCGGGACGGACCCGATCACGCGGCAGCCTGCGACCGTGATGTCGATGGGAAAGGGAGCGGACCCGAGCGTCTCCTGGAAGGGGGCGAGGAGGTCCGCCAGTTCCCGCGTTTCGTCGACCTCGTCACCAATCAGGACAACCCCGGGTTCGCCCGGCGGAAGCCTGCCGGACGTGATCATCAGGTCCTCGATGTCCCGGGCATCCATGCCGGCAAGGCACAAGTCGGCGATGTCGGCGCGCAACTGGTACGACTCCAGGGCATCGAGGGAGAATCGGTCCTCTTCCTCCAGCGCGATGTTCGTGCGGGCGAGGCGGATCCCCAGCCGGTCGCCCAGGAAGGCGCGGGCCGGGTTGGCAAAGAAGCGTTCGAGCTGCGCGAGACCCACGGTCAGGGGCTCGCCATCCGGCAGAACCAGCGGCGTCCTGAAACGGCCGGGATCGGCTTGCTGATCGCCCGGGCCCGTGAGGGCGCGGGCCATGTCGCACATGGAGGCCGCATAACTGTAAAGGTCGGTGTCCGCGCGAAAGTAACGCGAGTCGAAGGGCTGCAGGGGATGCTCGGTCCTGAAGGCGCCGTCCGGAAAGCGCTCGACCAGGTAGTCGACCAGTTCATCGACCACGACGCTGGGCGGGACCGGTGCGTCGTCCCTGATACCACGTCCGCTGTAGGTCACGATGAATCCGGTTCTGGCCGCCTGCAGCGCTTCGATGACAGAGAAGCGGTCTTCGTAACGGATGTCCCGGTCACCTCTCTGACGGGGGCTGTTGGCCACGAGATCGAAGGTGGAGGGGCGTGGCGTGGCGGGAAAGACATCGCTGTTCATGCCCACCAGGCACACGATGCGCGATGGCAGGGGCTGTCCTTCCGCGAGCCGGCTCATGGTGACACCGTCGCCCAGCCAGGCCGAGTCCGGAGTGGGCGCGTGCGCGAGGCTGTGAAGGACATCGCGGACGACCTCGAAGGAGAGGTCCGCGCTGCCCTGGGTCGCCTGGTCCTCGAACTGCCTGACGGTTCTGCGCAGGGCATCGACCTCATCCGCCTCTTCTGGCAGGAGCCTGCCGGTCGGCGGAAGGAAGAAGCGGTCGATCATGTCGTGGAGGGCGACAACCCAGTCTGCGGCCCCGCGCTCCGCTCCCAGACTGTCGCGCAGGCTGAAGACAGCCTCGCAGTAGGACACGAAGCGTCCCAGGACCTGGTAGGTGCTCTCGGAAGCGAACCGGAAACCCCCGCTCTCCAGCCGGCAGGGAGCGATGCCGTGAATCGTCCGGCGGACGTCTGCCGCCGCGTAGCCGAGAAGAAGGCGGCGCAGGCCCTCGTACCATGTGTTGCGGGACTTCGGATCCTGGCCCTCGTCCCTGCGGTGCTCGCCATCGACGCCCCAGCGGATGGCCGCGGCATGCACCCAGCGGCGAATGTCGAGCAGGTCATCCACGTCGATACCGAAACACCGGCAGACCAGCGAAGCATCGAGAGGCGCCATCATCTCCTCGGCGCCGCATCGCGAGCGGACCAGGACCAGCAGGTCGAAGAAGGCGCGCAGCGAGGCCGCCTCGACGGACCTCCCGCGCGACAGCGTCACCGGAATCTCGCCGCGCGACTCGAAAACCGACGCGATCGCGGGATCATAGCGTGCCGGATCGGGCGAGAGGATGTGCACATCCGCCGGCTGAATGTCGGGGTTCTCCTCGAAGAGGTCGAGAAGACAGTCGTGGAGAACTTCGGCCTCGCGCGTTGCGGAGTGGCAGGCGTGGACCTGCAGCGATCCGTCGGCCGGCACGCCGTCTGCCCTTTCCTCTCTGGCAAGCCTGAGATCGAGAATATCGCGCTGGAGATCGGCCAGGCGGTGGTGGCCCTCGGGCTCGACGAAGTGGTCGAAGTCCCGTGCATCCTCCATGTCGACGAGGGTATCGAAGGTGTCGCGTCCAATGCGCCCCCAGGCCGCCAGAAGCTCGTTTCCCTCGGTGATGTGAAGCGCATCGGGATCGTCGTCCCCGGAACGCACGACCGTCTCGAAACGGGTGAAGATGTCACCCCAGTACTGCCTGCAGGGATTGATGAGGCAGTAGTGGACCTCCACCCTTGAGGCGATGCGGCCGAGGAGGTCGAGATAGGACGGTGACAGGGCCGGAACGGCGAAGAACGTCACGCGTTCGGGCCATTGGCCGGGAACGGCGCCGCCATCCATGGCCGCGTGGAAGCGATCGAGAGCATTCACCCAGTGCCCCTTGCCGGCGACGGCCACCAGTTCCTGCCACAATCGCGCCTGCCAGTGCGGTGAATCGCCCGCTTCCCATTCCCTGATCCACTGGGGCCGGTACAGCAGGCAGCGGTCGAACATCCGGGCAATTTCGCCGGAGAGATCGAATCGCTTGCACGGATCTCCATCCTCCAGGTAGCGCCTGACCGGCGCCGCCACGGGCTTTCTGGCGAACGCGGGCAACATGTCGAACAGGCGCCACCGCAGGTTGTCCGGTGCAAAGGGCTGCATGTGGGGCAGATCGGGAACCACGTCACGAATCATCGACCAGGCGAACTGTGCCGGCAGTTCAAAGCGGTAGTTCGCCGCGATTCCGTTGGCGCGTGCCAGTTCCAGGGAGAGCCAGCGCCGCATGGTCGGGTGCGAGACCACCACTCTCTCGGCAGCAAAGGGATCGACCGGATCCTGCCGCACGCGCGCCGCGAGATCGCCGGCGAGTGCTTCAAGACTGTTGGAATGGTGAATATGCACTCTCGGTTCGCACCCGCAGACATCGCCGCATCGAGGGGTTATGTGGCGTGGTGGCAGACCGGTCAAGGTAATCTCGGGGCTTGTTGCCGGCTCGCAATGCCACTATGTGATCGCCATGGTCCTCCAGACATGGCGCAGCAAACCACCGCTGAAGTGGCTTCCCCTTGTCGGCCTCTCCGGCAAGCGCCCGGTGGTCAACGTCCTCAGGCTTGAAGGGTCGATCATGACGCCCTCGCGCATCAGGCGCGGCCTCAGTCTGGCCGGTCTGGAAGCCCTTCTTGACCGTGCCTTCTCGTCAGGCCGTCCTGCGGCCGTTGCCCTCGTCATCAACTCTCCGGGCGGCTCTCCGGTGCAGTCGGCGCTCATTGCGGCACGGATACGGACACTGGCCGACGAAAAGAAGCTCCCTGTCGTCGCCTTCACCGAGGATGTCGCGGCATCCGGAGGCTACTGGCTTGCCTGTTCCGCAGACGAAATCTATGCCAACCACAGTTCGATCATCGGCTCGATCGGCGTGATCCATGCCGGGTTCGGTCTCCATGGCTTCCTCGAGAACCATGGCATCGAGCGCCGTCTCCACACCGCCGGTCCCCGCAAGGCAATGCTGGATCCCTTCGTTCCGGAATCCGATGAGGACGTCAAGCGGCTGTCGGCACTCCTGAAGGAACTGCACGTCACCTTCCGCAATCACGTGCGCGAGCGCCGCGGCGACCGTCTGAAGTCCAGCGCCAGAACGCTGTTCTCGGGGGAGTTCTGGACCGGGGACAGGGCCCTGGCCCTGGGTCTTGTCGACGGCATCGGCGACTGCCGTACCATCATGCGCCAGCGGTTCGGCAACAAGGTCCGGTTCAGGTCCATCGCCAGGCGCCAGCCCCTGGGCGGTCTCCTTGCGCGCAGCAACGTCACGACCGAGGGTCTCGCTGATGACCTCGTGGGCGCCGTGGAGGAGCGATTCCTCTGGCAGCGCTATGGCCTTTGAGGGATGTCGATTCCCTTCATCCAGGAAGACGACGTGGTGCGGGGCGTGGCGACACGGGTCTCGCCCCTCGTGCGCCGCATCGTCGCCGACAATCCCTCGGTCTTCACCTATCACGGCACCGGAACCTTCATCGTTGGCCAGGGGGACGTGGCGGTGATTGACGCCGGCCCCGCATTGGCGCGCCACGTCGAGGACATTCTGGGCGCCACCTGTGGCGAGACCGTCACCCACCAGTTCATCACGCACACCCACAGCGATCATTCACCCGCCGCACGGCTCCTCAAGGAAGCGACCGGGGCCGAGACCTGGGCCTATGGCCCGGCCACCGGAGGCGATGACGGCACGACACCCGTGGACGAAAGCGAGGATCGTGCCTTTGTCCCCGATCACCTGCTCTGCCACGGCGAGCGAATCGCCGGGCCAGGATGGACCATCGAGGCCGTGCACACGCCCGGTCACGCCTCCAACCACATGTGCTATGCCCTTGACGAGGAGAAGACGCTCTTCTCGGGCGATCACGTCATGGGCTGGTCGACCAGCGTCGTCTCCCCGCCCGATGGCGACATGTCGGCCTATCTCGACAGCCTCGAGCATGTCCTCGAACGCGGTGACGCCATCCTCAGGCCCACCCATGGCGCTGCCATCACCGATCCGGCGACCTTTGTCGGTGCTCTCATCGACCATCGCAGGATGCGCGACAGGCAGATCATCGCCTGCCTGAATGACGGGATCGGCACCATTCCGGCCATGGTCGAGACACTCTACGCCGCAACCGATCGCCGCCTCTTTCCGGCGGCCCGGCGTTCCGTTCTGGCCCACCTCATCCGCCTGGTCGACCAGGGACGGGTGGCCGCCGACGGCACGCCGGATGAAGGGACCCGCTATCGCCTCAACACGGCTTAAGAGCCATGCCTATATTGGGAGATCTTGACCATGATACAACGACTTGTTTCCGCTCTCACGGTGGTCGCCGGCCTCGGCGCAGCCGGAGCGGCGGCGGATGACAATCCGCAGGTGTTCCTCGATATCGAGATCAACGATGAGCCGGCCGGGCGAATCGTCATCGAGTTGAGAATGGACGTCGCCCCGAAGACAGCGGAGAATTTCCGCCAGCTCGCCACCGGCGAGGCGGGTTTCGGCTACGAGGGTTCACGGTTTCACCGGGTGATCGCCGACTTCATGATCCAGGGAGGCGACTTCACCCACGGCAACGGAACCGGAGGCAAGTCGATCTACGGCGCCATGTTCGAGGACGAGAACTTCACCCTGAAGCATACCGGCCCGGGCCTTCTCTCGATGGCGAACCGGGGCCCCGACACCAACTCCTCGCAGTTCTTCATCACCACCGTGCCGACACCGTGGCTTGACGGCAAGCACGTCGTCTTCGGCCATGTCGTCGAGGGCATGGACGTCGTCAGGAAGATCGAGGTGTCCGCAAACAACGCCGCACGGATCGCCGCCTCGGGAGAACTTGATTGATCAGCCGCATCGCCGCCGCCCTGGTCCTCGTCAGCCTGACCGCGGCGGCGGACGACAGCGAAGCCCTCCTCGAGAGCATCGAGGCCTATCTCGATTCGATCACGTCGCTTGAATCACGGTTCGTCCAGACCAACCAGGACATGTCGCACCTCTCCGGGTCGTTCCAGCTCAAGCGGCCGCATTTTCTTCGCTTCGCCTATGACGATCCGCCGACCCTGATCATCGCCAGGGGGGAGCGTCTCATGTTTCGCGACGGCGAAACCGGAGAAATCACGGAAGGTGCGGTCGACGGCACGCTGGCCGAGTTTCTGCTGCGTCCGCAAATCCGGTTCGGCAACGAGGTACGGGTGGCCGACGTGAAGCGGGACAGCGGCTTCGTGGCCGTCACCCTGGAATCGGCGGACGATCCGGGCACGGGTTCGATCTCGCTGATTCTCGCCGAGGACCCCCTCGCCCTCGAACAATGGCTGGTTCGAGATCCCCAGGGCGTGGTCACGCGAATCACGCTCGTCAGTCCCCGGTTCGACGTCGAACTCGACAACAGTCTCTTCGAAATCGACAGCGGGCCCTGACGCTCAGGCAGCCAGGCGTCGATACGTCTCGACGAGATCGAGCCAGCGGCCGGAGACGGCATCGCAGAAGGTCTGCGCGCCTGCCTCGTGACTGGCGAAGTGCTCCGGCCATCGGGCGTGAAAGTCCGGGTCGGTCTCGAGGAGGGAATCGTTCATCTGCGGCCACCACTCCTCCCACAACTCCCTCGAACACTCGAAGTGGCACTGGAAACCATAGCTTGCGCCAAGGCGGAAGACCTGGTTGCGGCACTGCCCGCCTGTCATGAGGAGCGTGGCCTCCCTGGGTATGTCGAAGGTGTCCTCGTGGTACTCCAGAATCCTGACAGGACCGATTCCCTTCAGCAGCGGATCGCTGCCGGCGGCTTCGGTCGGCTCGAGTTCGTTGAATCCGATTTCCGTCCAGCCCTGCCTCCTGACCCGGGCGCCGAGTCCCCGGGCGAGGATCTGGCTGCCGAGACAGACCCCGAGAACCGGTCGCGAGGCCTCGTGAAACGCCGCTGCCAGACGCGCCGCATCGCCAAGGTAGGGATAGCCGGCATCGTCCTCGGCATGCTGTGGGCCACCAAGCATGACCAGGCCATCCCAGCCATCCGGCTCCCGCGGCAGCGCTTCTCCTTCTTCCGGACGCACGTAGACCGTCCTGGCGCCGCATCTATCGAAGGTGGCGGCGATAGCCCCGAGGTGGCAGGTCGGCCAGAATTCGATGGCAAGAATGGTCAACATGGCATGTCCCTCCGCCGCAGAGGCTTGCAGGGAATCCCGGCCGGTTCAAGACACGCGCAGCCATGCGTTTTTTGCGTATCTCGGTTACGGGATATGCATTTGAAATTTTCCGTTTCACGTTCCATTTAGCACGGTGCCGGAGGCACTGTTTCCTCCCTCAGATACGGCTTTGGATCCTCCTCGGCGCGCTCCTGGCGCGTTTGTCCTTGCCGCGATGCCTCCGGCCCCTCCTCCCCTGGTTGACAGCACCCCTCCCGCAAGGGGAACAATCGTTCATGGTGATGCTGACGAACCTCGACCTGGTCGCACGGGGCAAGGTGCGCGACCTCTACCGCCTCGACACATGCCTGCTCATGGTGGCGAGCGATCGCATCTCCGCCTTCGACGTGGTGATGCCGACGCCCATTCCCGACAAGGGCAGGATCCTCACCCGCCTCTCCCTCTTCTGGTTCGACCTTCTGCGGCCCGTTGTCGCCAACCACGTGGTCTCCACCGACCTCGCCTGCCTCGACCTGGCGGACGAGGACCGTGCCTGGCTCGACGGGCGCAGCATGATCGTGAAGGAGGCGGAGGTTCTGCCCGTGGAGTGTGTCGTCCGCGGCTATCTCGCCGGCAGCGGCTGGAAGGACTACCAGGCGAATGGCGCCATCGCCGGGCTGCGGCTGCCCCGGGGCCTGCGACACGGCGACAGGCTTCCCGAACCCGTCTTCACTCCCTCGACCAAGGCGCCGGCGGGAATGCACGACGAGACCATCACCTTTGCCGATGTCGCCGACAGGCTGGGAGCTGAATGCGCCGGACGGCTGCGCTCCCTCTCCCTTGAACTCTACGGGGAAGCGCATGCGCAAGCCGGCAGGCGCGGCATCATTCTCGCCGACACCAAGTTCGAATTCGGCATCATCGACGGCGCCATCGCCCTCGTTGACGAGTGTCTCACCAGCGACAGTTCCCGCTTCTGGCCGGCCGACGCATGGCAACCCGGATCCCGGCCGGTCTCGCTCGACAAGCAGATCCTGCGCGCATGGCTCGAGACGCAGACGTCCTGGGCGAAGACACCACCTGGCCCCGATCTCCCCCGGGAGATCGTCGAGCGCGTCCGCCATGGCTATGTCGAGGCCTGTGAACGGCTGACCGGTCAGCCTTTCTCCTGATCCCGTCACATTGCCTTCATGGGCAAGGCGCGGCATGTTGGCCGGGTGATGTCCAGGGGGTGAATTGCCGTGCCCAGCGCCAACCATCTCGACTGCCGTCGCACCCTGACGGTCGACGGCACGCCATATGACTACTTCAGCCTGGAAGAGGCCGAACGGAAGCTGGGCGGCATTGGCCGGTTGCCCGTTTCGCTCAAGATTCTGCTGGAAAATCTGCTGCGCCATGAGGATGGCGATACCGTCACCGCCGACGATATCGCCGCACTTGCCGGCTGGGCGGAGACACGGTCCGTCTCGCGGGAGATCGCCTTCAGGCCCGTGCGGGTCCTCATGCAGGACTTCACCGGTGTGCCGGCGGTGGTCGACCTTGCCGCCATGCGCGATGCCATGAGCTCTCTTGGCGGCGATGCGGACCGCATCAATCCCCTGACCCCTGTCGATCTCGTCATCGATCACTCTGTCCAGGTGGACCGCTTCGCCAGCGCGGACGCCTTCAGGCACAACGTCGACCGGGAGATGGAGCGCAATCAGGAACGCTACCGGTTCCTGCGCTGGGCCCAGACGGCATTCGACAATCTGAGGGTGGTGCCTCCGGGAACCGGCATCTGTCACCAGGTCAATGTCGAATACCTGGCGAAGGTGGTGTGGACCGACGATGGCGTCGCCTGCCCGGACACCCTGGTCGGGACCGACAGCCACACCACGATGGTGAACGCCCTCGCGGTTCTCGGCTGGGGCGTCGGCGGTATCGAGGCGGAAGCAGCGATGCTGGGCCAACCGATCTCGATGCTGATTCCCGAGGTCGTCGGTTTTCGTCTTGGCGGAAGACCGCGGGAAGGGACCACCGCCACCGATCTCGTCCTCCGGGTGACGGAGATGCTGAGGGCACGGGGTGTCGTGGGCAGGTTTGTCGAGTTCACCGGCGACGGGCTCCGATACCTCTCCCTGGCGGACCGCGCCACGGTATCCAACATGGCGCCCGAATACGGCGCCACGGCGGGGCTCTTTCCGATCGACGGACAGACCATCGACTACCTTGCCTTCTCGGGTCGTCCGGAGGCGCAGGTCCGTCTCGTCGAGGCCTACGCCAAGGAACAGGGGCTGTGGCGCGGCGACGACGGCGTGGAACCGCTCTATACCGATGTCCTCGAACTCGATCTCGGTGACGTCGAGCCCGGCCTTGCCGGTCCGAAGCGACCACAGGACCGCATCGTTCTTTCCGGTGCCGGCAGCGCATTCCGCAAGGTGATGGCCGAAGCGGGCCGCGACGCCGACAACCCGGTCTCGACGGCCATGGCCGACGGCAACAGGTTGAGCGACGGGGATGTCGTCATCGCTGCCATCACGAGTTGCACCAACACGTCCAATCCTTCGGTGATGATCGCCGCCGGCCTCGTCGCCAGGAAGGCTCTCGAACGTGGCATCCAGACAAGACCCTGGGTCAAGACGTCCCTGGCGCCGGGGAGCCAGGTGGTGACCGACTATCTCCGCGAGGCCGGACTTCTCGAGCCCCTCGAGGAACAGGGCTTCCACATCGTCGGCTATGGCTGCACGACCTGCATCGGAAACTCCGGGCCCCTGCCGCAGGCTGTCGAGGAGGCGATCGAGGGAGGCGATCTCGTCGTCGCCTCGGTGCTCTCGGGCAACCGGAACTTCGAGGGCCGGGTCCACGCGCTCACCAGGGCGAACTATCTGGCCTCACCGCCGCTGGTGGTGGCCTACGCCCTGGCAGGCACGATGGCGATCGACATCACGTCCGAGCCTCTGGGCAGGGGGGATGACGGTGAACCGGTCTATCTGAAGGACATCTGGCCGTCGAACGACGAGATCGGGGAGGCCATCGGCCGCCATCTCACGCCCGACATGTTCAAGAAGCGCTACGCCGACGTCTTCAGCGGCGATGACGCCTGGAACGCCTTCGCCATTCCCGAGGGCCGCGGTTACACATGGGATGCGGGAAGCACCTACATCCATCGTCCGCCCTTCTTCGACGACATGCCGCGCCAACCGGCTGCCAGCGGCGACAACATCGTCAATGCCAGGGTCCTCGCCCTGCTCGGTGACAGCATCACGACGGATCACATCTCTCCTGCCGGAGGCATCGCATCCGACAGCCCTGCCGCCGCCTGGCTCAACGAACGCCAGGTCGGCCAGCGGGACTTCAACAGCTATGGCTCGCGGCGCGGCAATCACGAAGTGATGATGCGGGGGACCTTCGCCAACATTCGCTTGAGGAACCTGCTTCTTCCCGGATCCGAGGGTGGCGTCACGCGTCACCAGGGGAGCGGCGACGAGATGTCGATCTTCGCGGCGGCTATGCGCTACCGCGACGAAGGCGTGCCTCTCGTCATTGTCTCGGGACGTGAATACGGCACCGGCTCGTCGCGCGACTGGGCCGCCAAGGGAACCGCCCTCCTGGGTGTGAAGGCGGTCATCGCCGAGAGCTTCGAGCGCATTCACCGCTCCAACCTCATCGGCATGGGAGTCCTGCCCCTGCAGTTCCGCGATGGCGAGAACCGCGAGAGCCTCGCCCTTGACGGCGGCGAGACGTGGGATATCACCGGTCTCGAAGGCGGCATCTCGCCCGGCATGGACGTGCCGGCCACCATCCGAAGATCCGATGGTTCGGCCATCGACACGACTCTCGTCTGCCGGATCGACACCGGCAACGAGGCCACCTACTACCTCAATGGCGGCATCCTGCACTACGTGCTGCGGCGCACCGCCGGCATCGTCTGACCGGCCTGGCGGACATGCGGGAATCGCAGGGGGTCGGGTCGAGTAGACATCCCGGACCTGCCACCCGCAGCCTCGTCATCGCGTTCGGCATCTTCCTGATGCTGGCGGCGACCGCCGTTCAACCCCGTGCCGAGATCACCGACCGTGCCGTCACCCGGACATTCCTGACCCTTCTTGCCGGGGAGACGGACGACAAGGTGCGCGCCGCGGCGCTCATCGAGGCCCAATGGGAGCCGTCATTCCTGGCGATGGCTCTCGAGGTGATCCGTCTGACCCGCAACGCCGAAGTCTCCGCCGCCCTGGTGAGAATCATGGAACGGAAAACAGGTGCCGGGCACGGCCACGACCTCGACGCCTGGCAGCGCGAGATGTGGAATGCGCCGGAAGCGCGGCACCCGCGCTACGCCGCCTTCAAGAGTGCGCTCTACAGCCTCATCGACCCGCGATTCTCGGCGTACTTCGACTCGCCCGGCACGGCGCTCATCCGGCTCGACGAGATCGTCTGGGGCGGCGTGCGGCAGGATGGTATTCCGCCGCTTCGCAACCCGGCGATGCTGGACGCGGACGAGGCTGGCTGGCTGGAGGACGACAACATCGTGTTCGGCCTCTCCGTCAACGGCGATGCCCGCGCCTACCCGAAGCGCATCCTCGCCTGGCACGAGATGTTCACCGACATCGTCGGCGGTGTGCCGGTCGCCGGGGTGTACTGCACCCTGTGCGGTACCGTGATCCTCTATCACACCGGGCACGAGGACGTGAATCACGAGCTCGGCACGAGCGGTTTCCTCTACCGTTCGAACAAGCTCATGTACGACCAGGCCACCCAGTCGCTATGGAGCACGATGCGGGGCGCACCGGTCGTCGGGCCGCTTGCCGGGAAGGGCATCGTGCTGGAGAGGGGAGCCGTGGTGACGACCACCTGGCGCGAGTGGCGCCGGCGGCACCCTGAAACCCAGGTGCTCTCGCTCGATACCGGCCACCTGCGCGACTATGCCGAAGGGGCTGCCTACCGCGACTACTTCGCGACCGACGAGCTGATGTTCCCGGTCCCGGTCCTTGACACCCGGCTGAAGAACAAGGACGAGGTATTCACGGTGCTGCTTGCCCTTCACCCCGAGGCGCCGCTTGCCATATCGGCCGAGTTCCTCGCCGCAACCCCCCTGCATCACGATGCGATCGAAGGGACCCCGCTCGTGGTGCTCACCGATGCATCGGGCGCGAACCGCGCCTTTGCGAGTGAAGACGTGACGTTCACCCGCTACGACGGCGACCGGAGCGTCGAGGACGGCTCCGGCATGATCTGGACGATGGACGAGCACAGCCTGACCGCCGGAGACGGGCGTGTGCTGCACCGAATTCCGGCGCAGCGGGCATTCTGGTTCGGCTGGCACGCCGCGTTCCCGGACACACGCCTGGTACGGTAGCGGGAAAACACACACGTTCCCGGTCATCGACCAATCACGAACGTCTCAATGCGGAGTCCAAGCGCCGTATTGACATCGTCTGCACCTGCAGGATCGACACAGGCAACGAGGCCCCCCTGCTTCCTTCACTACGTGCCGCACAGCCTGCATCATCTGACCGACCCGGAGGGCGTGCGGAAATCAGTACTTCCCGATGGCATCGAAGTCGAGTTCGACAAGCAGATCGCGTCCGTCGTCAGATGCCCTGACAATCCTGATGAAGTTCATGTCTGCCAGCCGTATCAGTTCCCGCTGAAACGTTCTTCTTGTCACCCCCTTGTAGGCCTCCCTGATGTAAGGTGATGCAAGCAGCTCCGACAGACGAACTCTGAGGGAAGGGTGTTCGGAAAACGGATCGACGGGCTCCGTTTTGGCAATGAGGTAGTCGAGGAGGTTGTATTCCCTCTGGTTGAGGACTTTTCTGCGCTCACCGACCCTGGTGTTGAAGGCTCGGACGAGCATGGCTCGATAGACAACCCGGTTCAGCCTGGTCTTGACAAAATTGTTGATGCCTTCGAGCTCTTCCAGGAAACCACGCACGCCGAACTTGATGAACCCGGCCACATCGAACGGCCGGGTACGCCTGCATTCCTGCAACGTTGTCTTGTACTCGGCTTCATGCCTGTAGAAGTAATTCGAAAGCCCATAGAAACCGAGAACGTTGTAGCCGCCCTGAAACAGTATGCCAGCCTCGACCAGGCGTGATACGCGACCGCTTCCATCACCGAAGGGATGGATGGTGACAAGAAAATAGTGAGCCAGAAGGGCACGAATGACGGGGTGCAGACCATTCGTCTCCCGCGAATTCATGAAAGCGATGTACTCATCAATCAGGCGGTGTATGCGCTCATGCGGCGCTCCGCGATGCACACCCCCGAGCTCATGTGACCCGACAACGACGGGAAAATCCCTGAATCTCCCGGGTACATTGTGAACTTCATCGGAGATCGTGGTCATCATCTCGTGCATCGACAGAACATCACCCACACTGAGGGGAGAACTGCCCGGGGTGAATCTCTCCTGCACCCACTGTTGGGCAAGACCTGCATTCCGGACCTGCTGCTGGTCCCTGGTGGCCAACTGCCGATCCGTGTCGGTAGGCTGTTCGATGATGGCGATTTGCCGGGACACCTCTGCCTGCGACAACTGGTTCCCTTCAAGAGCCGTCGTTCCGTGAACAGCCCGTACACGGTTCAGCTGGTCCAGCTGTGCCCGCCAGTCGGGCGGCAGAATGAGATTCTGGGCAGACAGCTTGTAGGCTTCGATGGATACGAGATCCTGAAACAACCCGGCCATGTCCAGTCTGTATGTAAACGTGAAAGTGTCCCAATCCATTCTGACATCCTGTGTGTCACGCTATTTGGCATATTGATAGCAGGAATAATAACGTAATATCAGTCATCTACCAGACAGAAATGTCATATTTGACACGTTATTTGACACATTGTTTGACATATCATGTCGCCGCTGGCAACAACGTGGGTGATACCACCCGTCATCAGCATCAGGGACGTGACAGGCGCGTGCGGGCTACCCTGCCGGTCTGGTCAGACCGTCCAGTCGACGACATGATCGGGGAGATCCTCGTCGGCGACATCAGCCTCGGAGACCACACGGTTCGAGAGCGACACTCCGGCGCGATGCACGCTGTCGGGATCACCCGACACCAGGGGATGCCAGTCGGGAAGGTCGCGGCCCTCATGGAGCAGGCGATAGGCGCAGGTGCCGGGCAGCCATGCCAGCATCGAGGCAATGGTCTCGGGCGTGATGCGGATACACTCGGGCACCCACTTGAAGCGCCTGGCGTAGTCCCGGCAGCGGCAGGTGACGGTGTCGAGAAGAAAGCACGCAACGTCAGTGTTGGAAATGGTGCCGTCATCAACGTCCTCGAGCTTCACGAGACAGCACTTGCCGCAGCCGTCGCAGAGCGATTCCCACTCCTGCCCGTTCATCTCCTCAAGGGACTTGGTGCGCCAGAAGGGTTCGTCGGCCATCAGTAGACGTCCCTGTAGCGCCGGCACACCTCTTCCGGCGCCAATCCTGCAACCGTCTGCAGTTCCCCGCGCTTGTGCATGATGTAGGCCTCGAGAAGTTCGCCCGGCAGGAGCGTTCCGGCATCGGGCGCGCGTTCGAGACGGTCGAGGGCCTCGTCAAGTGAAGTCGGAAGGCGCTCGACACCATGTCTGCGGCGTTCATCGTCGCTCATCGCATCGGGGTCCGATGACACCGGTTCGGGAGTGGGCAGGCCCTCGCGGATCCCTTCGAGACCGGCCCTGACAAGGATGCCGAGCTGGAACCAGGGACTGGCTGCCGCATCGCCGGCGCGGAATTCGACATTGAATGCCGAGGCGACATCGGCGCCGGGTGTTTCCGGGCCCGGACAGATGCGGATCGCAGCCTCGCGGTCCCGCCAGCCCAGATTGTTGTAGGCGGAACTCCAGGAATGCGGCTTTAGACGCTGGTAGGAGGCCGCAGAGGGCGCCGTGACGGCGATCAACGCCGGCAGGCGCTTCAGGATTCCGGCGACAAAGCTCCCCATCCGGGCGGCGAGCCCCGAAGGTTGCGACGCGTCATGGCTGACCGGCCGGCCATCCCGGTCCCGGAAGCTCATGTGGATGTGGACGCCGTTGCCGGGGCCGGCAGGATCGACCTGTGGCGAGAAGCTGACATCCCGGTCGAGGCGCCTGGCGGCGGCGCGCACCATTTCCCGGGCGATGATGACACGGTCGGCCGCCACCATGGCCGGTGCTGGCCTGACGGTGAACTCGAACTGGCTCCTGCCGAATTCCGGCAAGAATGTCTCGGGCTCGGCGCCCGCCGCCTCAAGCGCGTGGAGCACAGCGCCCGGAAAGTCGCCAGCCCGCCTCACCTTGTCGAGGCTGTAGGAATCGGCCCCGCGTTCAACGAGACCGCCATCGTGGAACTCGTGCTCGAAGGCGGCGACCAACTGCAGTCCGGTCTCGCTTTCCAGCTCGTGGAGCGCGCAGCGGAGATAATGGCGCAGGCAACAATCCCAAGGCGCGCCGTCCATGTGGAAAAGATCGCCCAGCATGAAGTGCTCCGCCACGCTGCCATCGCCGAAGTCGACCTCGACGGCGGTGGTCGCGTCGGGCATTAGAACAAGATCGCCCAGCGGCCCCCAGGGTGTCGTCGGGATCTGGCCCCAGCAGTTGATCATGTGATTGGTGAACGTGTAGCCGACCCCCTTGCCAAGCCGCTCGTCACACTCGGTCACAGGAAACCCCTTGCCCCTCACCTGGCCGGCAAGGTCGCTGGTGACCACCATGATCAACGGCATGCGGTGCACGACAGCCTCTCCGATCATGACGCCGCGGGCGCGCCATTCGACGCGGCCGCCCGGCATTCCTCGAGGTAGGCGCGCAGGGTTCGCGGCGACTGCCCGGTGAGGATCTCGGTCCAGCCCGAGACCAGGGTTGCAGGCCGGGCGCGGTATGATTGCCAGTGCACGATCATCGACCGCGCGAAGCCTTCGTCCATGCCGCTTTCGAGAAGCTCGCGCAGTGCCTCGGCATCGCTTACCGGACGACAGGCAACGGGTGTCGCGAAGACTTCCGCAATGAGCGCTGCCAGGGCGGGTTGCGTGAAGGCTTCCGGCCCCGTGAGATCGTAGATTCGGCCATCATGACCGGTCCCGTCAAGCACCGTGGCGGCCACATCGGCAATGTCGCGCGTGTCGACAAACGGCGTCGTGGCTGCGCCCTGTGTCGAGTGCAGCACACCCCGCTCAGCGACGGCGCGGGGATCGAGCGATTGGTTGAACGCGGTCGGACGCAGGATCGTCCACGCCAGGCCCGAATTGCGCAGGTGGCGTTCGGCAACGCCGTTCCAGCGTCGAAAATCCGACGGGTTGGCGTCGTGCGCATCGTAGGCCGAGAGCTTGACGACGTGGCGGACGCCGTTGCGTGCCGCCGCGTCGACCGCTCGAATCTCGAGGTCGGCCTGATCCGGGGTTGGCGCGCAGGCAAGGTACATGCGCTCGACGCCGGCCATGGCGGCGGCGAGGCCGGCCGAATCGCAGAAATCACCGCGGACGCATTCGACGCCGTCCTTGAGCGCCGCGCCGCGCACCAGGGCACGAAAGGCAAGCCCGCGTAACCGCAGCGCCGACACGAGTTCGCGACCGACCTGTCCCGTTGCCGCCGTGACAAGGATCATCGCATCCTCAGGCGAAGCGGTAGATGCGCCTGGCGTTGTCGTAGACGATCTTGCGCCGGTCCTCGGCCGCAAGGCCGGCGAAGGTCCGCTCGATCACCTCCTGGCTGTGCGGAAACGTGCCCTCGTCGTGGGGATAATCGCTGCCCCAGAGCAGGACATCCGCGCTGGTGAAGTCGAGCAGGCGCAGCGCGACGGGATCGTCGCTGAAGGTCACCGCTCCCTGACGCCGGAAGAACTCGCTCGGTCTCATCTCCAGTTCGGGGCGGATCCACATGTGCTTCTTTTCCACCTGTTCGTCGAGCACATGGAGCAGCCAGGCAAGCCACCCGGCGCCGCACTCGACCACGACGAACCTGAGGTCCGGATAGCGCTGCAGCGCACCCGACGCGATCAGCAGCGCCACCGGACTCTGCCCCCTTGCCATGCTCATGGCCATGTGGGCGAGAGCGCCGCCATGGCCCTCCTCCTCGCCCCAGTCATCGGGGTACTGATCCTCGCTCTCGGTGAAGGCGTGGAGCGAAATGACAAGATCGTGATCGGCACAGGCCGACCACAGCCGGTCATACTCAGGCAGGTTGTAGGGCCTGCCGTCCACGGTCAGGGGAATCTTGATGCTGCGGTACCCCTCTCGCGCCACCCTTGCGACTTCGCGAACGGCCTCGTCGAGATCAATGACGGGAACGATGGCGACGGGAACGAAATTCTCGCGGTGTCCGCCAAAGTGCTCGATGCACCAGTCGTTGTAGGCGCGGGCCACGGCAAACTGGTAGCCGGGGTCCCTGGAGTTGTAGAGAAAGAGCGAGGTGTTGGGATAGAGGACTTCGGCGCTGATTCCGTCGCGGACCTGGTCTGCCAGGCGACGCTCGATATCCCTGCCGCCGCTCGGATCGTTGCGGAATTCGCGATTCTGGTCGTCCTCGTCGGTGCGTTCCGAAGCAAGGTCGATGCGCCGCGGCTTCTTGCCGTCCACCACGAAGTAGGTGGCGCCATCGCGCTCCTCGAACCTGGGGACGCGGTCCCTGTACTTCCTGTCCAGCCTCTCCCCGTAGAGTTCCGGCGGTTCCTGCACGTGGCTGTCAGCCGAGATCACGCGCTGATCGCTCATCGTTCGCTCCCGTCCCCGAATCGAGGCAAGAGTGCACCCGACAACCGACATGACTCAAGCCCCGTGGTCTCCCCGTCATGATGCGCGCCGCAAGGCGCATCCCCGCCCGGCTTCGGGAATCGGGGTGCGCGGCGTATAATCCCGTTGGAGGGGCCTGGTGCCTCGGAATCCCAGTCAACTGGAAGGAGTACTGCTGATGACCGAAGCACGCATCGAACACGTGGCCGCGGGGACATCGACCGACAGCATTGTCGAGATCCTCCATCGGGACGGCTGCGTCATTATCGACAGGCTGATCGGTGAGGCGCGATGCGATCAGATACTCGATGAACTGCATCCCTGGATGAGCAAGGTGCCGACCGGCGCCGGCGAATGGCTGGGTTTCAGGACGAGACGCACCCACGGCCTGGTCGCCAAGTCACAGGCGGTTCGAGAGGAAATCTGCAATTCCGAGGTCCTCGCGATCCTCGACCGGACGCTGGGACCGTGGTGCGACAACTATCAGCTGAGCTCGAGTTCGACGACATCGATCGGGCCAGGTGAATCGGCACAGGAAGTTCACCGGGATGCCCTGATGTTTCCGTTCAAGCATCCAACAGAGCGTGTGGCCTACATGACGGCCTTTTGGGCGTTGGCCGAATTCACCAGGGAGAACGGTGCAACCCGCGTGGTTCCGGGAAGCCACCGATGGGATGACGAGCGCGTCGCCGAGGAGGACGAGTTTGCGCAGGCAGTGATGGACAAGGGTTCGTGCCTCATCTTCACCTACGCCGTTCACCACGGCGGCGGCGCCAACACGACGAAGGATGTCTGGCGCCACGCCCTCTTCCTCTCCTATGTGGTTGGTTGGCTGCGTCAGGAGGAGAACCAGTATCTGGTGAGTCCGGTCGAGGTGGCCCGGCACTACCCCGAACAGCTCCAGCGACTGATTGGCTATCAGGTTCATCGACCCTTCCTGGGCTGGTACGACCTGCAGGAACCGCTGAAACTGCTGCGGGGCTACGAGGAAACCTCGGAAGCCAATGTCGATCTCTACGCCGCGGGCGAGGAGCACGGAGTTCTGAGCAGAAACGTGCGCAGGCTCTGAAGCCTCGATCCGTTGCACATGGCCTGATCACGGCCACCGTCGAAGGGTTTGCCGCAAGTCGGCCAAGGAACCGCTCATCGCGTCACCATTGTCGTAGAGGGTCATGCAGCATCGAGGCTGACGACCGAGACATGGTCACCCAGCACCTGACGGGCAAGGCTGACAAGATGTGCATGGTGCGTGAACACCAGCACTTGGCAACTTTCGGCCATGCGGTAGAGTACCTCCAGGCCGGCTGCCGCCCGCTCATCATCGAAGTTGACGAAGAGATCGTCGGCAATGAACGGCAGGGCGGCATTTCCTTCCAGCCAGCCGTCAATCGCGGCAAGCCTCAGCGCAAGCCACAACTGATCCACCGTGCCGTCACTCATGCCCGTGACATCGACGTCGCTGCCGTCGGCCCGCGTGCCGGCCAGGACCGCCTGGTCCTTCTCGTCGTAGAGAAGGCCAAGACCGCTGAAGGACCCCCGTGTCAGGGTGGCAAAGAGGGTCGAGGCCCTCCTTAACAGCGGCGCCTGCTGCTCGGCCCGGTAACGGTCGACGGCCCACTGAAGGAGTCTCAGCCCGGTCTGGGCACGCACGTAGCGGGCCGCGAGGTCTTCCAGTTCCGCCAGAATCGCCTGGCGATCCGAGGCGGCCGCAATCGCGGCATCCCCACCGCCGATGGATTCGAGGGTGGCGGCCGCTTCCCGTTCCGCGAGAGCCGCCCTGTCGATCGGATCATCGAGCTGTTGCAGCGTGTCGGACAGGGATGCGATCTCGGCCGCCAGCCGATCGGGATCCACGTTCCGGGCTTCCTCTTCCAGCTCTCTCTCGGAACGCCCGCCACCTTTCTTCGCCAGGGATTCGGTGAGTCCCTCTACCTCGCGGCGCAGCCGCTTCACGTCATCGGATCGCGCAATCTCGCGGCGCAGGTCGCCGACGGAGTCAACGCCGGCGCGGGTCATGAGATCACGGATCGTGATATCCGCCTCGCGTCTGGCATGGCGTATCTCTTCGAGTTCCTGTTTCCTTCCCGCAAGCGAGCCCTTCATGCGGTCGAACCGGTCCTGTTTCGCCATCTCTTCCGACAGACGCCGGGCAAGGTCCCTGACAACGGTGTCGACGTCCCTGTCCCCCGGATCCTCCGACACCGTTTCCACAAGTCTGCCGACACGGGTCGCGAACGCCTCGAGATCACGCTCGATCTTGCCAATCCGTCTTTCTCTCAGTTCTGCCGCGCGGTCCATGTCGCCGCGCATCTCCTCAATGATCCGAAGTCTGTCGCCGGCCTGGTCAGGCGATTCGAGGATGTCGATTCCCTCAGCGGCGGTGCGCCAGGCCCCGCACAGGGACGACAGGTTCGCTTTCTCCCTGGCAAGGGCCGAGGCCTTCTCGCGTTCCTCGCGTCGTGCCTCGTCAAGGTCTCTTGCCAAGTCGGCGCGCTTGCGGTTCCTGTCGTTCAGCGTGTCGCAATGGCCGGCAACGAGAGACCGGACAACACTGAATGGCCTGGAGTCCAGGCTGTCTGTCTCCACGCCAAGAGCAGCCGCTTCGGCGATGAGAAGATCCCGTGCCCTGCGTTCTTCCGCGGCGCAAGCCGCCAGGATCCGCGCCGCCTTCCTCTCCTCCTCGCGTGCCTGCAGCGCGATCTGGCGGTCAATCAGCCACTTCACCATGGCGTCGGGATCGAGCGGATCACCGGGAAGGTCCCGCAGGAGATCGTTCCATGTCTCATAGAGGGCACCCACCTGGCGGTCATGCTCGTCTCGTTCCGCACCGAGTGTCGTGCGCGTGGCGTCCAGGCGGTCCATGGCGCCGGCGATTTCCTCGAGGCGGGCCACCGTCCGGGCAGCGGAGAACCGCCGGTCCGCCGCCTCGTCGGCCTGCTGAATCGCGTCCGTGAGATCATCGACAGGACCGATTCCGACATCTTCCTGTCCGGCGGCCAGGCAGGTGCGCACCGTATCGAGATGTTGATCGCGGATCTGCCGCAGCGCTTCGATCTCTTCGGCCGTGACAATCTCGCCGCTCACGACAAGCGTCTTGCGCTGCGCTTCATGTCTTGCAAGGTCGCGTTCGACGGATGCAAGTTCTTCCCGGCAGGTATCCCGACGGTCAACAGCCTCCTTGAGCCTGTCCCGCAACTCCTGCACGCGTTCCAGCGGCGGCACCCAGAGACCGGCCAATCGATCGACGTCGCCGGCCAGCGACAGCAGGGGGCGGACCAGCGCTTCACTGCGGGAGGCCAGTTCACGGTGCTCGCGCTCCGCGGCCTTGCGGGCCGTTTCTGGATCGGCGCTCCCATCCGTAGCCTGCAGGGCAACCAACAGTGGTCCGATATCCGTCTCAGGTCCCATTTCCTGAAGCCGTTCGTCCAGGATCCGGGCGCGTTCGACTGCATCATTCGCCTGCTGGCGCGCCAGGTCGCAGACGTGCCCCAGACGGATCCATTCATCGCCGAGTTCGCGCAGCCGCGCCACGAGATGGGGAGCCGGCATGCGCCACGCTTGCAACTCCTCCAGCCCGAGATCCCGAGCCCGGATTCGCAAGCGCTCCTCCACGTCCGCAAGTTCGCGGCGTCGCTTGGGAAGATCCTCCCTTTCCGGTTGCAGTTGAATGCGCCGCTGGTCGAGATCCGTGATTTCCCTTGCGTTCTCCAACAACGCGCCGTCGATCGTGATGGACACCGCTTCTTCGCTTTCCCGGGTGATCTGATTCTCAAGTTGCTCGATCTTTGCGTCGTGCCGCGACACCGCGCGCTCGGCCCTGTCCAGAACCTCCAGGACATCGTCGGCAAACGGCTGGATGTCGCCAAGCCCGGCCAGGATGGCGAGCGCCTCCTTCTTGCGCGTGAGATCCGGATAGACGAGTCGGATGCGGTTAAGACGCTCGCTCGCCTGACGCAGGTCCGCACGCTGGCGCCGCAGATCCTCGAGGAGCGTTCGGGCCTCGTGCGCCTCTTCGCGGGCCCGCTTCCAGTCATCTCCGGTGACCGTGGCCTCACCCAGGGCCGCGGTGACGGCGTTGAGCCGATCGACAAGCTGGTAGAAGGGCTTCCCCGCCGTTCTCCTCGGCGTGAAGAGTGTGCCGGCCTCTTCCCTCATGGCGCCTATGTGGATGGCGATCTCCTCGGTTCCGGTGGCGGCCCCGAAGATCATGGATGCGGTCTCGCTTTGCGGGTCGGAGAGCTCCTGACCGCTCCTTCTCAGACGTTCGTGAGAGAGACTGAACATGCGCTCGAGAAAGTTCCGGTCGGCGCCTCCCAGAAAGAAGCGCAGGGCATCGGGCGCGAGCGCCTGGCCATCGATGTCGAGAAGCGTATTCGACTTCCCCTTGCGGCGGCGGAACTCGAGCCGGTGGCCTTCGTGTTCGATGAGGGCTCCCACCATCATGTCGCGATAGCCGTGCCTGAAGCCGAAGGCCGAGCGCTGGGGGATGCCGAAGAGCGCGTCTTCCAGGGCGTTGCGCGACGTCGACTTCCCGGCCTCGTTGGCGCCGACAATGATGTGAAGATCGTGGCCGCCTTCAGGAAACTCCAGGGACCGGTTGCTGAAGTGCCCGTAGTTGAGGAGGGCGAGGCGGCAAACCCTCACGATCAGCTTCCGAGCAGACGAGACATGACGCTGGCTCGTTCCTGTTCGAGAAGCGTGCCGGTGTCCTGGTCCCTTGCCAGCCTGAGGAGATCCGTGCCGGGATTTGAGATGATCTCCCGCGGCAGCTTCGCCAGCAGTTTCGCGACGTCACTTCTGAGCAGTTCCACGAGGTCGGGATCGTCCGCCGCACCCGCTATCAGATCGGCAATGTCCCCGATACTGCCGTCGGCGGTGGACTCGGCCGACATGCTGGTGGAGACGACAACCCGTTCGATCCAGGCCCGCTCCTCCCCCAGACCCAGGGCCATGGCGCGCGCTTCTTCGAGAAGCTGGTGTTCCCTGAGGACGAGTGTGCCGTGAAGGCCTGTCGCGCCCGTGAATTCAATCCTGCAGGCCATGAGGCGGCCACCGGCATTCCGGTCCACCGCGTCCTCGATGGCCCGGGACATGCGGGGCAGAACCTCGTCCAGATCGTCAAGGCCCGCAGCGTCCACGTTGACATGGACCCAGCGGACGATATCGACGGGAACCGGTTGGATCTCGACACCGCTGTCACTGACCGTCACGCGCACGTACCCCCGGGGACCGGTTTCGCGGATGTGGCGCCCCTGTATGTTCCCGGAAAACACCACCCAGGGGTTCCGGTGCAGGACCTCCTGGCTATGGACGTGACCCAGCGCCCAGTAGTCGTAGGCCCGTGCCACGAGATCGGCGAGCGAGCAGGGGGCGTAGTCGGCATGCCCGCCCATGCCCCCGAGACCTGTATGCAGCACACCGATGTTGAACATGTCCGCAACCGGAGCGGGATAGGAGGGGACGAGGTTCTCCGTGACATCGGGTGTCGCGTAACTGCGGCCATGGATCGCCGCTCCCGTCGCCTCGTGTATGAAGGTGCCGGCACCAGATGTGCCGAACACGTGGACGTTGCCGGGAAGGGTCAGATGTCTGGTAATCCTGCTTTCGGCATCGTGGTTGCCGTAGACCACGTAGACGTCAATGCCGGCGTCATTGAGCCGCCCCATCTGGCGAACAAAGAAAAAGCCGGTGTTGCAGTCCCGCCAGGTGCCGTCATAGAGATCTCCGGCGATAACGACGAAGGCAACGCCCTCGTCGATCGCGTGGTCCACAAGGATCTCGAATGCCCTGCGGCAGGCAGAACGAATGAGACGGGGCGCGTGACCTTCCTGGGCCGCCAGCCCTCTCAAGGGGCTGTCAAGATGGATGTCGGCGCAGTGAATGAATGAAAATGATGTCATACCCGGCGATGCGGTACCGTATGCTGCCGAACCTTGTCAAACCCGACTTCCAGGGGAGACACGATCACTCTGAATCAGTTCGGGATCTGGCAATCATCAAGTCGAGGCGGGCGAGGAGGTCATCATTGCCAGGCGAGGCGAGCCGGTCGCTCGCCTCGTTCCCTTCAATCCTCCGGGCCGGCGGAAGTTTGGTGCCATGAGGGACAGAATCGTTGTTGACGAGAGTTTCCATGAACCCTTGCCGGAGGATGAGTTGAAAGCTTGGGAAGGCTGCTGATGTCATGACATCATCAGATAGCTCGAAGGGCGGTGCCCGTGGGACAACGGTACGGACGTGCGCGGCTGACGCCATGACATGACCGACCGAAGCACGAGTTCCTTGATTGCAGTTGCCCTTGCGTTCCTGTTGGCTGCCGGCGCAGCCGCCGCTTCTGACGGGGAAGAAAGGGCGGTTCCGGTTCTCGTCGTGGGCAACGAGGATGCTGTCAATCCCCACCTGATTCGCCGCGACTCCCCGTTATTCCGCGAGACCGTATTCGTGCATCTGGAACACGCCCTGGCGCGAGGCGGCTTCCGCGCGATGGGTGAGGAAGTGTTCGAGGGCACGTTCGACCTGAACCGCGGTGGGGAAGGCCCTCTGGGCCGGTGGCTGGACGAGGATTTTCTTGCCGGGGCAATGCACCTCTCCGAGGAGAAGGCCGGTGCCTGTATCCCCTTCCTCGTCACCGTGAGGATCTACGTGAGAATATGGCACGACCGGCCGGAATTCCTCCGTGTAGACCCGGATATCAGCATCTACGATGTCGGTTCGGGTGAGAAGATTGGTGAAACCGCGCCGATCATCGAGGTCCCCCTTTCAGATCAATGCCCGCCGAGCGGATGTCTCGAACGAGAGTTCCGCCTATCGGCTTTCGACATATTCGGCCCCCTCGGTGAAGACGCCGCACGGCAACTCTTGGAGTACCAGAGACGCGATATGTCGGATACAGAGGATTGGTATTGCACGTAGTCGCGTGAGTGCCGACGGGCCGCCCTCTTCAATCCGCCTGATTGTCCAGCGACATGGTGGCTTCCGGGTCAGGCATCTCTGGCGGGTCTATACCCCGGGATCGGTCAGCTCGCGCAGCCGTCGTGCCGCCTGGATGGCGAAGGCGAGGGTCTGGGCCTTGCGGCGCGCGGCGTTGAGCAGTGATTCGGATGCCGGGCGTAGGATCGCCGCGCCGTAGCGGTCGGCGATGATGAGACCGTGCTCTTCCGGCAGGATATGGGCCGGGAAATCCTCCGGCACGCCGAAGTAGTAGAAGTCGCAGAAGTCGAGGTAGTCGGGCCACTTGGCATCGGACTGAAAGTCCGCGACGGACGTCTTGACCTCGACGATGGTGAAGAGCCCCTTGCCGTCGAGCGCCAGGACATCGGCTCTCCTGCCGTTCCTCACCGTGAATTCCGTGACGCTCGCCTGATTCATGGTGTCGAACATGCGGCCAATACCGCGGGCAAGATCCAGGGCGCGTTGCCGGTTGCCGGTCACGGATCGTCCCGTCTGCCGCTCACACCCGCCTCGTCGAAGGTGGCCATGCCGTCATGGAGTGCGACGGCCGCCCTGACGATGAGGGCCGCGCAGGCAGCGCCGGATCCCTCGCCGAGACGCATGCCAAGATCGAGCAGCGGCCTCTTTCCCAAATGATCGAGAAAGCGCCCGGCCGAGGGTTCGGCGCTGACATGCCCGGCGATGCAATGATCGAGGGCTCGGGCCTCGATGCAATGGAGAACGCTGGCCGCTGCGCAGTTGACGAACCCGTCCAGAATCACCGGTGTCCTCTTCAGCCGGCAGGCAAGAATGGCGCCCGCCATGGCGGCAATCTCCCGCCCGCCCAGTGACGCAAGCGTCTCAAGGGGATCTGCTGATTGCCGGCGATGTCGTTCAAGCGCCCGGTCGATCACGGCGGCCTTGTGGTCCACGCCTTGCCGGTCGAGACCGGTCCCAGGGCCCGCCCAGTCGGCGCCGTCACCACCAAAGAGGGCGGCGCCAAGAGCCGCCGCCACGGTCGTGTTGCCGATCCCCATGTCACCGATCAGCGCCATATCCGCCTCTTGCACCGTTTCGAAACCCGTCCTGAAGGCATCGCAAGTCTCGGCCTCCGTCATCGCCGGTTCCCTGGAGATGTCTCCGGTGGGCCGCTCGAGTGACAATGGCACCACCTCGAGACGGGCATCGAGCGATCGGGCCAGCTGGTTGATGCCTGCACCCCCGGCAGCGAAGTTGGCCACCATTTGCTCAGTGACGTCAGCGGGAAAAGCTGACACACCCTGCACTGTCACGCCGTGGTTGCCGGCAAACACCATGCAGGTGACATCGCTGGCCCGCGGTGGATGACGCCCCTGCCAGGAAGCCATCCAGACAGCCAGTTCCTCCAGCCTGCCGAGTGATCCCGGGGGCTTTGTCAGCCGGTCATTCCGCGCCGCCGCTCCGGCGGCAGCGTCTGCGTCAGGGGGCGGGAGGTCCCGCAACAGGTTCCTGATATCGGCAAGGGCGGAGATCATGGTGGATCCGGAAACCGTCGGCAGCTCGCGTCCTTCTTACCCTTGACCTCATCTGCCAACAATCCGATAAGCACCACCATGCCGGACCATCAGGAAAAACCCGGGCTCGCCGCCAGTCTGGCGGCTGCCACACAGTTCCTGACCCTGATTCCGGCAGGCGACGGACATGATCGACCGCTCGCCCGGTGCGTCGCGATGTTTCCCGTGGTCGGGGCAGCCATCGGTCTTGTCGGCGCGCTCTTCTACATCGTTGCCGGCTGGCTCGGTCTTGGCCCGGTCCTGGCAGCAATCATCTGCGTCGTTGCCATGTTGGTTCTCACCCGCGGTCTCCACGAAGATGGCCTGGCCGACCTGGCGGATGGTCTTGGCGCGCACACGGACCGGGAGGGACGGCTTGCCGTCATGCGCGACAGCCGTATCGGCGCTTTCGGCGTCATGGCCCTCATCATCGTCATCGGCGCCCGCGTTGCCGCCGTGGCGGACCTTCAGAACGGCATGGACGTCCTCGCGGCGCTGGTCGTCGCCGCCGCCCTCTCCCGGGCCTTCATGGTGGTGGCGATGCGCACGATGCCGGCTGCCAGGGATGACGGAATGGCCGCCGGAGCCGGCGAACCGGAATTCGATCATGTGCTGATCGCCCTCATCGTCGGCGCCATCCTTGCCCTGGTGCTCCTCTTTCCCTGGGCGTGGATCGCGGCGCTGGCCGCAGGCGGCATCGCCGCATGCATGGTGGGATGGCTGGCCATGACGGTTCTGGGGGGCAAGACCGGTGACGTTCTGGGCTCCATCCAGCAGGTTTCGGAAATCGGCATCCTTGCCGGCGCCGTGGCGGTGACATGACCGAGACACGCTGGTGGTGGGTGCGTCATGCTCCGGTCACCGAGACCGATGGGCGAATCTACGGCGCCACCGATCCCAACGCGGATACCGACGACCTCGAGAGTTTTCTGGCGCTTTCGGCCCTGCTTCCGCAGGAGGCGCGCTGGGTGACGAGCCAACTCCGGCGCACCCGACAGACAGCCCGGAGCATCGCCTCCGCAGGCAGGAGGACAATCAGTCCCGAAGTCGAAACCGGTCTTGGCGAACAGGACTTCGGTGACTGGCACGGCAAGACGTACGACGAATTCGCCGGATCGGCGCCTGCCCATCGTTTCTGGCTGGCCCCGGCCACCACCACCCCGCCCAACGGCGAGAGCTTCGCCGATCTCTGTGATCGCGTCACCGCGGTGATCCATCGGCTGACGGAGGAATGGGCCGGAGAGGATATCATTGCCGTCGCCCACGGCGGCACCATTCGCGCAGCCCTGGGGCTGGCTCTGGGACTCGATCCCGACAGGTCTCTCAGGTTCGCAACCGAGAACCTCTCCGTAACCCGCATCGATCACTACACGATGACACCCCGCCACGAGGCCACATGGCGCGTCGTCTACATGAACCTGGTGCCCGGGCTGGCGTAACCGACAACCACCTTGCCGGCCTCGCAGAGCCAACCCGGCATCATGCGTTCGAGTGCCCGGCGGTCTTCGTCGGCCGCGATGACTCGTGGCGCCGGCAGCCAACGGCTGCGTTGACGACCGGGGAATGCTGTGACAGCGTCCCCTGCAACAACATTATCTGCGGGGAGACCGAAGACAATGCGTACATCAGGAATAGTTGCCTCTGCCTTGCTGGCCGCCGCCGTGGCGGCTCAGCCGCTGGCCGCCGCGGAAGTGCGGGTGCTGAACTGGCAGGGATACGGAACTGACGAGGCCTGGGGTGTCGAGGCCTTCGAGGCGGCGACGGGCCACACGGTGGTGCACGACTATTTCAATTCCGAACAGGAAATGCTGACCAAGCTGCGCACCAGTCCCGGCGCTTACGACGTCGTGCTGATCAACTCTGCTTTCACCATCCAGGCTGCCGAGGAAGGCCTCATCCAGCCCATCGACAGTGCGGCCATCTCCAACTTCGGCGACCTCTCGCCAGGTCTGAGGGATGCCGCGGAGTTCAGGCTCGACGGAGACCTCTATGGTGTTGCATGGACCTGGGGCCTGACCTCGATCGCCTATGACACCGAAGAGGTCGACCCCGGCAACAGCATCGACATCCTGTGGGATCCCGCCCATGCCGGCAACGTGGCCGTGCGCGACGATTCCGTCGAGAATGTCTACCTCGCTGCACTCGCAACCGGTCAGAACATGAACGCGCCGGATGATCTTGACGCGATCCGCCAGAAACTGCGCGATCTCAAGCCGCAGATCCGCACGTTCTGGTCGTCGGAGGACGAGTGGAACAAGGAGTTCGCTGCTGATGCCTTCGACGTGGCTGTCTACTGGTCGGGTTCGGCGTCGCGCAGTGCCAAGGCGTACGGACTACCGGTCGGCTATCTCATTCCCGAGGAAGGCGCCATCGCCTGGCTCGATGGTCTCTCCCTTGCCGCCGACTCAGCCAATACGGAGGGAGCGCTCCAGTTCATCGACTACATGGTCAGTCCAGAACACTTCGTGCGCTGGGATACCGAGGTCGGAGCACCTGCCTCGGCCAATGGCGTGGCCATGAACCAGCTGCCCGAAGACGCCTTCAACCGGCAGGTGCTCGGCGATCCTGCCGCCACGGCCAATCTACAGTTCATGGCTCCGCTCTCCGACGAGACGCGGGAGACCTTCCTGGAGATCTGGGAGGAAACGAAAGCCTGGTACGCCGAATAGCTGATCTTTGGGTTTCGCCGGACGGTCCTCTTCTCTCGCAGGACTGTCCGGCACCCCGGCGGCTCCGCTGACCATGCGCATCGAGACCCGGCGGCGCTGGGCGATTGCATGGTTGACGGGGCCTGCCTATCTCTGGCTAGCGGTGACGATCTTCCTGCCGCTGTCAGCGATGCTCTACTTCAGTTTCCAGAAGAAGGGCCCCTTCGGCAGGCATGCCAGCGAGTTCTCGCTGAAGCACTACGAGGCCTTCTTCACCAAAGGCTATCTCCAGGACCTCATGTGGCGGTCTCTGGAAATGGGCTTTCACGTCACTCTGCTGTGCATCCTCATCGGCTTCCCGGCCGCCTACTGGCTGGCCCGACGCATCCGCGGGCGCTGGCGCGAGGCCCTGTTCCTGCTGGTCGTCCTGCCGTTCTGGTCCAACGCGCTTGTCCGCGTCTTTTCCTGGACGATCGTGCTCCGGCCCGATGGTGTTCTTGACCGCGCCGTGCATCTGGTGATCCCCGGACTGCCAACCATTGATCTGACCGATTCCTATGCCGCCATCATCATCGGACTCGTTCACTCCTACCTCCCGTACATGATTCTCACATGCTTTCTCTCCCTGCAGGCAATCGACGAGTCGCTCCTTGAGGCAGCGCGCAGCCTCGGGGCGCGATCATGGACGATCCTTCGGAGAATCATCCTGCCTCTTGCCATTCCCGGTCTCGCTGCAGGATCCATCCTGATCTTCGTTCCGGTGATCGGCTCCTTCTTCGAGCCGCGTCTGCTGGGCGGGCCGAAGGGAACGGTAATCGGCACGGTGATCGAGGAACAGTTCACCGTCGTCTCCAACTGGCCGCTGGGTGGCGCCCTTTCGTTCATTCTTCTGGCCATCGTCCTCCTCATCCTCGCAGTGGCGGCGCCGGTTCTGAAGAACCACATGAGGACGACATGAACCAGGCGCGCTGGGTGGTGCTGATGAGCGAGGGAGCGGGACGACTCTGGCTCTTTCTGGTCCTGCTCTTCCTCTACCTTCCCATCCTCGTGCTCGCGGTCATGGGGCTGAACGATTCGGTGCACTACACCCTCCCGTTCTCGTTCACGACGCGCTGGTACGAGGATCTGGCAAGCAACGACCGACTTCTTCAGGCCAGCGTCAACAGCGTCGCGGTGGCGCTCGCCAACACGTTCATCGCCACCATACTGGGAACCATGGCGGCCCTTGCCTTTGCCCGGTACCGGTTTCGTGGACGCACGGCGCTGCAGTTGCTGCTGTTTCCTCCCATCACCATTCCCTGGCTCATCATCGGCACCTCGATGCTGGTGCTGTTCTTCTGGACGGGCATCGGCCGGGGACTTCACGCCATGCTCCTGGGGCACGTGGCTCTCTCCCTGCCCTATGTCATCATTGTTGTGGGTGCCCGCCTGGCGAGCATCGGACCGGATCTCGAGGAGGCTGCAGCCAGCCTTGGCGCTACGCCGTTCCAGTCCCTGGTGCGCGTGCAGCTTCCCGTCATGGCGCCCGGCATTGTTGCCGCCGCCCTCTTCGCGTTTGCCGTGTCGTTCGACCAGTTCGTCATCTCCTATTTCCTGGCACCGCCCGGTGTCTCGGTGCTGCCCGTCGAGATCTTTTCCGCCATCCGCAAGGGATTCACGCCCGAGGTCAACGCCATCTCCACCATCATGATCGTGATTTCCATGACGGTTCTCCTCCTGTTTGCCCGCCTCTCGAAGTTCGGTGGCGAGCGATGAGTGCCGTTGACGTCCGCAACGTGACGAAGCGCTACGGCGCCACGACAGCCCTCGACCGGGTCTCGCTTGCCTTTCCGAACGGATCCTTCTTCGCCCTCCTGGGCCCCTCGGGAAGCGGCAAGACAACCCTGCTGCGGGCCCTTGCCGGATTCGTGGAGCCCGATGAAGGCATGATTCTCATCGACGATCAGGACGTGGCGCACATTCCCTCGTTCCGCCGCAACATCGGCATGGTCTTTCAGAACTATGCGCTGTTTCCTCACATGTCGGTGTTCGACAATGTCGCGTTCGGATTGACCGTGCGCCGCCTCCCGCGCATCCAGGTGCGCCAAAGGGTCGGGAAAATCCTCGAGCTGGTGCGCCTCGACGGTCTCGATCACCGCAAGCCGCGCCAGCTCTCGGGCGGACAGCAACAACGCGTCGCCCTGGCGCGCGCGCTCGTCACCGAACCCCGGGTTCTGCTTCTCGATGAACCCCTGGGCGCGCTCGACAAGAAACTGCGACAGGACATGCAGGGCGAACTGAAGCGCATTCAGCGCACGGTTGGAATCACGACAATCTTCGTTACCCACGATCAGGAAGAGGCCCTGACACTCTCCGATCACATCGCCATCATAGACGAGGGCCGGCTCATCCAGGTGGGTGAACCAGGCGAAGTCTATGACCGGCCACACACCAGGTTCGCGGCAAACTTCCTGGGCGATGCCAACTTTCTTTCGGGACCGGTGCGGGACTCCGGAATCATGGTCGATCGTGTCGGACACATCGCCACGACATCGCCGTTGCCGGCCGGCGAGGCGACCCTTGCCGTCAGACCCGAGAGAATCCGCCTCGTGGCACCCGACACACCAACTGATGACAACTGCATCGAGGGCCATGTCGCCGAGCGTGTCTTTTCCGGCGCCAGCCTCACCTACACCGTCCAGACAGACGCCGGACCGCTGCGTGTCCTGCGGCAGAATGCCGACGGTGACGTCATCGACACCGGTGAACGGGTTGCTCTCGTCTGGTCGGCGGACCATTCGGTCGTGGTCGAGGACTGATGCAGGACATCCGCCCGATTGGCCGGGATGCGGTCCATGTCGTCGTCGACATGCAGGATCTCTTCGCAGCTCAGACCGTGTGGCATACGCCATCCATACCCATCATCACGCCCGCCGTCCGGCGTCTCGTGGCCCACCGCAGCGACCGCACCATATTCACCCGTTTCATGACGCCCCACACGGCAGATGAGTCCAGCGGCGCCTGGCAGACCTACTACCGGCGCTGGACACCTGTCACCACGTCGCAGATGGATCCCGCCATGCTCGACGTCATGAGCGAATTCCGGTCCTTCATTCCACCCGCCCATGTCATCGACAAGACCACCTATTCGGCCTTCGAAAGCGACACCTTCGTCAATCTTCTCCACGCCATGGCCTGCCAGACCCTCATTGTCACCGGCGTCGAGACGGACGTCTGCGTCCTTGCCACCGTGATGACCGGCGTGGACCGCGGATATCGCGTGATCGTCGCCGAAGACGCCGTCACGAGTTCCGATGAAGACGCCCACAGGGCGATGCTTGATCTCGTCTACCGGAGATTCGAGGACCAGATCGAGATCGGCAGCACCGCGGAGATCATCGCCTCCTGGCAGTCCTGACGACGGGAGGGCACGGGTATCGTTCCCGAAGGGGTCACGTGCTATGATTCAGGGGTGCTGACACGGGAGGCCACACGTCATGGCCGAGGTTCTTCAGGTCGAGTTTGCCCGTCCACTCGGGCCCGATCCTCGCCGTTCCTACACGTTGCCCTCGCGCTACTACACGGATCCTGCAATCTTCGAACTGGAACGCGAAAAGATCTTCTACCGTTCGTGGATGTACCTCTGCCATGCCAGCGAGGTGGCCCGTCCCGGCGACTACCTTGCCGGCAGCATTCTCGATCAGGACGTCTTCGTGGTGCGCGATCGCTCGGACCAGCTGCACGCCTACTACAATGTCTGCCAGCACCGGGCGCACCGCCTCGTGGAGGGCTCCGGTACGATCAAGGCTGCCATCACCTGTCCCTACCACGCATGGGCCTATGGTCTCGACGGCCAGCTCCGTACCGCCCGCAACAGTGAGGGTGTGGAGGGCTTCGACAAGGCCCAGTTCTCCCTCAAGCCCGTCCGTGTCGAGGTCCTGTGCAACCTTGTCTTCGTCAATCTCGATGACGACGCAAAGCCCCTCGCCAGCCAGGCGCCCAATCTCGAGGCCGACATCTGCCGGGAACTTCCCTTCTGGAACGATCTCACCCTTGCGGAAACCTATGATTTTGGCGGCCGGGCCATGGAAGCCGGCTGGAAGGTGGTCATCGACAACTACGTCGAATGCTATCACTGCGAAGTGGCGCACCCGCAGTTCTGCGACATCATCTCCATGCCCACTTACGAAAACACCATCGATGGCATCACGGCACGTCAGAAGGGCTGGGACGTCCGCCATGACAACAGCGCCTATCACCTTGCCAGGGATGCCCGCATGCCCCATTCGCTCTTCTGGTACGTATGGCCGACAACGACCATCAACGTCCTGCCCGGGGACGGGGACCTCCTGATCGTCACCGCAGTGCCGGTCAACCACCTCGCCACGCGGTTCATCAGTTACCGGTTCTCCCCCGACGGCAAGCCTGACAGCGAGGACCGGCGCAACTACCTGGAGAACGTGCTCGGAACGGAAGACATGCTGCTGTGTGAATCGGTCCAACGGGGACTGTTCTCGCGCGGTTACGATCAGGGACGGTTCATCGTCGACAATGAGGACAGCGGCGTGGGCGAACACGTCGTCCACCACTTCCACAGGATGGTGCGCGAAGCTCTCGACGATCAGGGAAGCGAGCCGAACCGCTCCCTGTAGAACTGCAGAATGGCCGCGGCGGTTTCCTCGATGGAGCGCCGTGTCACGTCAATCACGGGCCAGCCCCTCTCCTCGTAGAGCCTGCGGGCCTCCGCCATCTCGCGGCGCACTGCATCCGGTTCGACGTAGTCGCTTTCCTCGTCCTGGTGAAGGAGCTTCATGCGGTTGCGTCGGACCTGGACCAGGCGTTCCATGTTCTGACTGAGAGCCACGATGAGCGGCCTGGTGGCCTCGAGAAGTTCCACCGGCGGCGCCACACCCGGAACGATGGGGACGTTGGCCGCCTTGATGCCCCGGTTGGCGAGATAGAAGCAGGTCGGCGTCTTGGAGGTGCGCGACACACCGACGACGATGACGTCGGCATCGTCGAGGTCGTGCGGCGACTGGCCATCGTCATGGCGGACGACGAACTGGATGGCCTCGACCCTGTCGAAATACTCGGCATCGAGGGAATGCTGTCCCCCGGGCTGTCCCTTGACCGGCTGGTCGAGAACTCCCGACAGCGCTGCAAGAACCGGATCGAGAAGCGGCACCGAAACAATCCCGAGACTCTGGCATCCCCTGACCAGCTGGTCGCGGCGCTCCGGATTGACCAGAGTGAAGATGACGATTCCAGGACTGGATTCGAGAGTCTTCAGGATCCTGTCAATCTGCCGCGATGTTCGGACCAGCGTCCACACATGCTCGACCACATCGACGTTCTCGAACTGGGCAACCGCGGCACGACCCACCGCAAGGACCGTCTCGCCCGTCGCGTCGGAGATGAGATGCACATGAAACCTGGTCATGGATATGGGGAAGAATGGCTGATCGCCCTGTGTACGACCGGCTCCCGAAATGGCCGGCGCAGAGTATCACACTCCTGGCCAACATGTGTGAGACCGTTCTTGCCCGGGGACAAACGGAACCGTGGGCATGGTGGATTTCGTGTACGCAAGGCAGCGATCCACACTTGTCCGGACACCACTCCACATCCTTCGTCCCAGGCACACTGGCGGTGCACCTCGATTCCCGTCCAACCATGCACAGGTGGGCGAACTGATGTGCCCCTGAATGCAGGGACTGTTGACAGACAGCTTGACAGCCTTGCGTCCACATGATGCACAAGGCTCACTATTACCACCTATTTTTATGAATGATTCTTTGATGTGGCATTGCGATGCCAATTCATCGGATCATGCCGCTCATGTCCATTCCCACCACCAAGAAACCCCTGGTTGCCGTCCTGCAGGGATCCGCGCACAGCCCGCCGCCGGTCTGGTTTCTGCGCCAGGCCGGGCGATATCTGCCGGAGTACAGGAAGCTGCGCCGCAAGAGCCCTGACTTCCTTGCCCTGTGCAACACTCCGGAGCTCGCCGCGAGGATCACGCTGCAACCGGTCGAACGCTTTTCCGTGGATGCGGCCATCATCTTTTCCGACATTCTCATCGTTCCCCATGGCATGGGCCGGGCGGTCCGTTTTCTTGAAGGCGAGGGTCCCTCTATCACGCCTCTTCAATGCCAGGCGGACATCGATGCCCTCGATCCGGACGGAGCTGTCGAGAAGAACCTCCCTCTCATGGAAACCCTTCGTCTGGTGAGGCGGGAACTCGACGAGGAAACCGCTCTCATCGGATTTGCCGGCGGTCCGATCACGATCGCTGCCTACATGATCGACGGGTCGGGCGGTGAGTTTCCCGCAACGCAGCGGCTGATCAAGGACGATCCGCGCCTGGTAGACCGTCTCGTTGAACGACTTGTCCGTGCTGTCGCCGAGCTCTTGCTGGCGCAGATCGATGCCGGCGTCGATGCCGTCCAGATCTTCGACAGCTGGGCTGGGCTTCTTGACGACAGCGCAAGTTTTGCCCGGTGGTGCATCGGCCCGACGCGACGCATTGTTGCCCGTGTGAATGAGGTGCATCCCCGGATCCCCGTGATCGGCTTTCCTCGCGGAGCGGGAGAACGCTATGCGGAGTTTGCCCGCGAGACAGGCATCCATGCCCTGCAGGTCGATCAGGACGTGCCTCTTGGAACCATGCGGAACCTGCAGTCGATCTGCCCGGTTCAGGGCAATCTCGATCCCGGGATCCTCCTTGATGGGGGCGACAGGATGAAGCGCCGGGCGCGATCCATCGTGGCGGGACTTTCGGGGAAGAGTCACATCTTCAATCTCGGGCACGGAATCCTCAAGGAGACGCCGCCGTCGCATGTTGCGGACCTGGTGGATACCGTGCGTGCCTGCGGGACGTAAAGGCCATGGACAGAACGGCGGTCGTGCTTTTCAACCTGGGTGGTCCCGATTCTCCGGCGGCCGTCCAGCCCTTCCTCAACAATCTCTTCAACGATCCGGCGATCATCTCCATTCCCTGGCCGTTGCGTCCCGTTCTTGCTTCGGTGATATCGCATCGCCGCCAGGGTGAAGCGAAGAGGATCTATGGAGAGATCGGCGGACATTCACCGCTCCTAGAGAACACGCGTCGGCAGGCCCGGGCGCTCGAGGCGGCCCTGGACGATGAGGCGATCAGGGTTTTCATTGCCATGCGCTACTGGCATCCGATGAGCGAGGATACGGCAATGGAGGTGGCCGGGTTCGAGCCGCAGAGAATCGTGCTGCTGCCTCTCTATCCCCAGTTCTCGACGACGACGACGGCATCGTCGATGAAGGAATGGTTCCGGTCCTGGAGGCGTCACGGACGTGATGTGCCAACCAGGATAGTGTGCTGCTGGCCACGTTCATCCGGCCTTGTTGGCAGTTATGCGGCGGCCGTCAGGAGCGCCCTCGACGATACCGAGGAACAGCCGTCAAGGGTTCTGTTTTCCGCTCACGGCCTGCCGGAAAAGATCATCCGACGCGGCGACCCCTACCAGTGGCAGGTCGAGCAGACGGCCGAGGCCATCGTCAATGACATCGCACGCAGCGATCTCGACTGGACGGTGTGCTATCAGTCGCGCGTCGGGCCGCTCGACTGGATCGGTCCGTCGACGGAGGAGGAAATCGAGCGGGCCGGCAGGACCGGAACCGGTGTCATTGTCGTGCCCGTTGCCTTTGTCAGCGAGCACAGCGAGACCTTGGTCGAACTCGACATCGATTATCGCCAGAGGGCCCGGGAGGCGGGATGTCCGTTCTACACGCGCATAGCGACCGTCTCGTGCGACGACACCTTTATCGACGGCCTGGCGGCACTCGTCAGGTCCGCTCTGAACGATGATCGGCCGGAACTGGCGTCCGGAGATGGCGGCAGGATCTGCCCGGCGTCGTTCGCCAGGTGCCCCTTGAGGACAGCGTGACATGGACGGGTTCCTCGGTGCCTGGCATGACGTCATCAAGGCGTTCCACCTTCTTGCGGTGATTGCCTGGATGGCCGGCATGCTCTATCTCCCCAGGCTCTTCGTCTATCATGTCGATTGCGAGCCCGGTTCACGCCAGTCCGAGACCTTCAAGGTCATGGAAAGCCGCCTCCTCAAGGGAATCATCAATCCGGCGATGGTGGCCGCCTTCGCCTTCGGCATCCTGCTGATACTCGATGCAGGCTGGACGCTGTGGAGCGAGGGCTGGTGGCTTGTGAAGGCTGTGGCCTTCATCGCCATGTCCGCTGTTCACGGATGGTTCGTGACGTTGTGGCGCGCCTTCGCCGAGGATCGCAACCGCCATACCAGCTGCTTCTTTCGCCTGATCAACGAGGTGCCGACAGTTCTGCTTGTCATCATCGTCTTCATGGTGGTCGTCAGGCCGTTCTAGTTTGCCGGCGAAACGGGTTTGACAGGCCCGGATGACCTGCTCTAGGGTCCCTTTCATTCCTGGCCGTTCACCGGTCCTGTCGAATCACCCGCTTTTTCGGGACGCAGTTCGACACCTTTCCAGACGTGACAGCAGCAGCGTCGTTTCGTTCCTTCCCATCGCTATTCAGCAGGTTCATCATGACCTTGACGGGCAATGAAAATGTGCAGACCGGGTTTGCAGCCATGAGTCATGGCGCACTCAATCTGCAGGAGTTGAAGAATCGCAAACCCGAGGAGCTTCTCGCCTATGGCGAGGAACTCGGCATCGAGGGAGCGAGTGTTCTCAGAAAACAGGATCTCATGTTCGCCATTCTCAAGGAGATGGCGGAACAGGATGTGCCGATCAGCGGCCAGGGAGTGCTCGAGGTGCTGCCGGACGGATTCGGTTTCCTGCGCAGCCCCGAGGCCAACTACCTGCCGGGTCCCGACGACATCTATGTCAGTCCCGGACAGATCAGGCGATTTTCCCTCAAGACCGGCGACACGGTGGAAGGAACAATACGGAGTCCGCGGGAGAACGAACGCTATTTCGCACTCGTCAAGCTCAGCCACATCAACTTCCAGGAACCCGAGACGACCCGCCACAGGGTGCCGTTCGACAACCTCACGCCACTCTATCCGGAGGAAAAACTGAGCCTCGAGGTCCAGGACCCCACCAGGAAAGATCTGTCGACCCGGGTGATCGAGCTGATCTCTCCACTCGGCAAGGGGCAGCGGGCTCTTCTGACGTCACCGCCACGCGCCGGCAAGACCGTTCTCATGCAGAACATTGCCCATGCGATCGAAAGCAACCATCCGGAGGTCTACCTTCTTGTCCTGCTCATCGACGAGCGTCCCGAAGAGGTGACCGACATGCAGCGCCAGGTCAGGGGCGAGGTCATTGCCTCGACCTTCGATGAACCGGCCAGCCGTCATGTCGCCGTCTCCGAGATGGTGATCGAGAAGGCCAAGCGTCTCGTCGAACAGAAACGCGACGTGGTGATCCTGCTGGATTCGATCACCCGCCTGGCACGGGCCTTCAACACGGTCGTGCCATCCTCGGGCAAGGTGCTTACCGGTGGTGTCGACGCCAATGCCCTGCAACGCCCGAAGCGGTTCTTCGGAGCGGCGCGCAACATCGAGGGCGGGGGCAGCCTGACCATCATCGCCACGGCGCTCATCGAAACCGGCAGCAGGATGGATGAGGTCATCTTCGAGGAATTCAAGGGTACCGGCAATTCCGAGATCGTCATGGATCGCAAGATTGCCGACAAGCGCATCTTCCCGGCCATCGATATCGGCAAGTCGGGCACCCGCAAGGAGGAACTCCTGGTTGGCCGGGCCGAGTTGGCCAAGATGTGGGTTCTGCGCCGCATTCTCATGCCCATGGGTTCCGTGGACGCCATGGAGTTCCTTATCGACAAGCTCAAGAGCACGAAGAACAACAACGATTTCTTCGACTCCATGAACACCTGATCCCTGAATGACCATCAGGCGAGCGCTTCTCTCCGTCACAGACAAGTCCGGTCTCGTTGATCTAGCCCGATTTCTCGATTCCCGGGGCGTTGAACTGATATCGACAGGCGGCACCGCCGCGGCCCTCGCCGCCCAGGGTTTGCCCGTCACCGCCGTCAGCCAGGTCACGGGGTTTCCCGAGATCCTGGATGGCCGGGTCAAGACACTCCATCCGGCCATTCATGGTGGGATCCTGGGATGCCGCGATGCCGCGAATCACGCCCGCGAGATGTCCGAACACGGCATCGGGGGCATCGATCTCGTGGTGGTCAATCTCTATGCCTTCGAGGACGTGGTTGCCAGGGGCGCCGACTGGTCGGGGACGATCGAGGCCATCGACATCGGCGGGGTGGCGCTTGTCCGGGCAGCGGCCAAGAACCATGCCTTCGTCACCGTGATGACCGATCCCGAAGACTACCCTGCCCTTGTTGACGAGATGGAACAGCACGAGGGAGCCACCTCCGGCGCATTTCGCTTGCGGATGGCCGGCATCGCCTACCAGATGACGGCTGCCTACGATGCGGCCGTGGCGACACGCTTTCTGGGAGAGACGAAGGAGACCTTTCCCCGCCGTCTCACCGTCTCGGGCAGGCTCGAGCGCCGTCTGCGCTACGGAGAAAATCCTCATCAGGCCGGCGCGTTCTACCATGTCGGAAGCGGAGAGCCGGGCGTGGCGACAGCAGGCCAGGATGGCGCCAAGGGTCTTTCCTACAACAATCTCAATGACGCCGACGCGGCCCTCGAAGCCGTCGCGGAGTTTGATCACGAGAGACCTGCTGTCGTCATCGTCAAGCACACCAATCCCTGCGGCGTGGCACTCGGGGACTCTCTCGTCGATGCCTACCGCAGAGCGCTTGCCTGTGACCGGCTGAGCGCATTCGGCGGTGTGGTCGCGACCAACCAGCCCCTTGATCGCGAGACGGCAGAGGCCATTGCCGGCATCTTCACGGAAGTGGTCATCGCACCCGACGCCAGCCGTGCGGCGCGTGACATCCTGGAAGGGAAGAAGAGCCCGAGACTGCTTCTTGCCGGTGATCTGCCGTCAGGAAAGGGCTCCCTGATGATCCGGTCTGCAGGATCAGGGCTTCTGGCACAGACCCCCGACCGGAACTGCCTGACAACCGATGACATGAAGGTCGTGACCAGGCGCCAGCCGGACCCCGGCGAACTCGACGACATGCTGTTTGCCTTCCGCGTCGTCAAGCACGTGCGCTCCAATGCCATCGTCTACGCCCGGAACGGACAGACCCTCGGGATCGGGGCGGGACAGATGAGCCGTGTCGACAGCGCCATGATCGCCCGACAGAAGGCCGGCCGGTCCGGCCTTGCGATCACCGGATCGGTGGTCGCTTCGGATGCCTTCTTTCCCTTTGCCGATGGTCTGCTCGAAGCCGCTGAAGGCGGGGCGACAGCCGTCATTCAGCCAGGCGGCAGTGTGCGGGACGAGGAGGTGATCGCCGCTGCGGACGCACATGACATGGCCATGGTGATGACCGGCGTCCGTCACTTCCGCCACTGATCACGCCTGCCAGCGGCCGGCCGTGGCGGCGGTCTGGTTGAAGAGAATGTCGCGCTCCTCCTTCGACGGCGCGGCGGAACGCCGGAATTCCTTGCCGAGATCGACTGCGCGCTGCACCGCCGGGCGTTCCTTGATGCGCTGCCTCCAGTCCCGCACGTTGGGAACGTCATCGAGACTTGCCGTGAGCGGCCTTGCGATCAGGACCCACGGCCAGCAGATCATGTCGGCGATGGAGTATGAGTCCCCGACCAGCCATGTGCGCCCGTCAAGGCGGCGTTCGAGAACACCCAGGCAGCGGTCGTACTCCCGCGCGTACCGTTCGCGGGCGTAAGGCTGGTCATCGGGCGCGTAGTTGACGAAGTGCGAGAGCTGACCGGCCATGGGTCCCTGGTTGCCCACCTGCCAGAACAGCCATTCCAGGGTTTCCTTTTCGCCGACAGGATCGCTGGCGACAAAGCGCCGGTGCCTGCGGGCGAGATGGAGCATGATGGCGCCCGATTCAAAGACGGGCAGCGGTCCTCCCGGATGATCGTGGTCGACGATGGCGGGAATGCGGTTGTTCGGGCTCGTCTCGAGGAAGTCGGGAGCGAACTGTTCGCCCCTCGAAATGTCGACAGGGATCAGCGTGTAGGCCACTCCGAGTTCCTCGAGGAGAATGGCAACCTTCCAGCCGTTGGGTGTCGGCCAGTAGTAGAAATCGATCATCGTTCAGCCCCCGAAGACCCCGGTGCGGCGCAGTGTGGCGATGGTTCCGGAATCGTAGCCGGCCTCCTTCAGGATCTCGTCCGTGTTCTCTCCGAGCTGCGCACCGGATTCGCGCAACTCGAAGTCGGTCTTCGAGAACCGTGCGGCAGGACGCGCCTGGCGTATCCTGCCGACGAGGGGATGATCATGTTCGGTGACGATACCGTTGGCGGCGATCTGAGGGTGACGGATCATGTCGTTGCGGTTGAGCACGGGGGCACAGGGGACATCCTCGGCCTCGAGCCGTTCCAGCCATTCGGCGCTGGTGGCCGTTCGGAGGACCTCCTGGGTCAGTTCGAGCCTTGCGTCGATGTGACGCTGGCGAGCGGCCGGTGTGCGAAAGCGCTCGTCCTTGAGCCACTCGGGCCTCTTCAGGGCGCGCGTGAGAGCTTCCCATTCCTTGTCTTGCTGGACTGCCACCGAAATGTAGCCGTCGCTCGTCTCATAGATGAGATCGATGAAACTCTGGGCATGCTGCTGGCGGATCCCGTAATCGACCATGGTCTGGGCTTCCATGTCCGATCCCCACAGGAAGGCGATGACCGAATCAAGCATGGAGACGTGGATCGCCTGGCCCTCTCCGGTTCTCTCCCGGTTGAAAAGCGCCGCCGCAATCGCCTGGGCGGCAACGACGCCGGTGAGCTTGTCGGGGATGATGGTTCTCACGAGGCGCGGCCGCGCCTCGTCCGATCCGGCCTGCACGGTTGTCAGCCCGGAAAGGGCCTGCACGAGGGGATCATAGACCGGCTTTGCCGCAAAGGGTCCGCTCGGACCGAATCCCGAGATCGACACGTGAATGATGGCCGGTGCGTGCTTCCGCACGTCGTCTTCGCCAACCCCGATGCGTTCCGCAACCCCGGGCCGGAAGTTCTGGACCAGGACATCGGCGCCCGCGACAAGGCGCATCAGCACCTCGATGCCGCGGGCGTGCTTGAGATCGATGGCGATGGAACGCTTGTTGCGGTTGTTGTTGAGATAGGACGATGCGAGACCGTGTTCATTGGCCGACACGCCGCGCGTGGTGTCTCCGCCGCGGGCGGGGCTCTCGACCTTGATGACATCGGCGCCCTGATCGGCCAGCAGCATGGTGGCCGAAGGTCCCGACACCATGCGGGTCAGATCAATGATGCGCACCCCGTGCAATGGACCCGGCATTGTTCCCCGTGCCTCTGTCTCGCAAGGGACATGCCATGGAGTGCGTCAACAGGACAAGCCCGGGATTTCCTGCCTGCCATCTTGCAATTGTTCCCGAGGGCCACGACGCTGGCGGCGAACAGCGCAACGAGGATGACGTCCCATGAGCAATGCCGGTTACCCGGACTGGGAGACCTTCTTGGCGACAAGTTTCGCCGGCAGGCGAGAGTTCCCGCTTGTTGCACCGGAGACGCCCTCGTTCATGTCGCGTCCCGTCGCGAGGACGCCGGATGATCTCGAGGGTGCGGATGTGGTCATCATCGGCGCGCCCTATGTCGCTGCCGAGGATGGCAAGTACGCCGGCGTCGCCATGGAGGAATGGATCGAGGCGCCCAAGCGGGTCCGGCAGCAGTCGGCGCGTTACCCGGGCGGCTATATCCAGGATTTCGACCTGGAACTCTTCGATCACATCACCATGGTCGACTACGGTGATGCGGACATTCCCCCGGACGTCATGGAGAACCAGACGCCCGAGCGCATCCTCGCCGCTCAGGAAGCCGTGGAGGCGAAGTGCCGGGACGCCTTGCGAGCCGGAGCGGTTCCGGTGGTGATCGGGCAGAACAGCCCCTGCGGCAGCTTTGCCATCGCCAAGGCCTGCGCCGAACACACGCAAGGTGCGGTGGGTTGTGTCAGTCTCGATACGCACTGGGATGCCCAGCCTGTCGATTACCTGACCGGTGATCCGCGGATCGCAGGTGCTGCGTCGTGGAAACACAAGATGTACGAGTTTCTCGACAACATGCATCCCCGCAATCTTGTCGAGATCGGCGAGCGCGGCATGCTGGAGACGAGCGACATCGTTCGCCGCTATCTCGACGACGGCGCCCGCTTCATCTCCTCGTGGGAATTGCGCACAGATCTGGGAATCGAGGGATGTGTCCGGAACCTCGACCGCGCCTGGGACGGCACCCGGGGCGTCTATGCCCACTTTGACATGGATGTCATGGGCGGCGCCGGGCCGGCGCCCGGAGACATTCTCGGCGAACTGGTGGAACCCATCGCCATGACCGATTACGAAGTCATCCGCATTGCCCACGAGATCGGCCGGCGCGGTGTGACAGGATTCAGTTTCATCTGCATTCCGCCAGGCTCGGCCGCCGTCTACCGGGTCATCGTCTACGTCATTGTCTATCTGGCCGCGGGTCTTGCCCAGCGCAAGCTCGGACGAGGCGTGTGACATGAGCGAATCCCGTGACGCCGAGGTCCGTTACGAGCCCGACGACAAACCGCCGCTCTTTCTGACCATCGGCCTTGGGACTCAGTTTGCGATCCTTGTGGTCACCGGCATCGTCCTGACACCGGCAATCGTGGTGAGGGCCGGTGGGGGTAGCGAGGCCTTTCTTGTCTGGGCCGCCTTCGCCGCCCTCGTGGTGAGCGGCCTGACGACCATTCTGCAGGCCCGCAGGATCGGGCCGTTCGGCGCCGGTTACATTCTCATCATGGGGACTTCCGGTGCCTTCATTGCCGTGTGTGTCACGGCTCTGGCCGAAGGCGGACCGGGCATGCTGGCGACGCTCGTCTTCCTGTCATCCCTTGTTCAGTTCACGCTGGCCAAGCGTCTGTCGATCCTGCGCCGAATCCTGACACCAGCGGTGACCGGGACCGTCATCATGATGATTCCGGTAACCGTCATGCCCATCGTGTTCGACATGCTGGCGAATGTTCCGGACAACGTGGAACCCCTGGCCTCCCCGCTCGTTGTCGGCACGACGCTCGTCGTCATCCTTGCCATCGCCTTTGGCTCGCGGTCCACCCTGCGTCTGTGGGCGCCCATCATCGGCATTGTCATTGGTTGTCTCATCGCCGCGTGGTTTGGTCTCTACGACACGGCCCGGATTGCTGCGGCCGGCTGGATCGGTGTTCCGGACGGTGGCTGGCCGGGGTTCAATCTCGATTTCGGACCGACGTTCTGGATCTTGCTGCCGGCCTTCATCTTCGTGACCTACGTCGGCGCCATCGAGACAGTAGGCGATTCCGTGGCCATCCAGTCAGTTTCGTGGAAGCACCGTCGAGCCATCGACTACAAGGTGGTTCAGGGCGCGGTTTCGGCCGATGGTGTGGGGAACTTCCTCTCGGGACTCGCCGGGACGATTCCCAACACGACCTATTCGACAAGCATCGCGGTCGTCGAGTTGACCGGCATCGCATCACGCAGGGTCGGGGTCTGTGTCGGCCTGGTTCTCCTCGCCGCCGCCTTTGTGCCGAAATTTGCAGCCCTCGTGCTGGCGATTCCGGTGGCTGTGGCGGCCGCCTATCTGGTTGTCCTTCTCGGCCTTCTCTTTGTCGCCGGCATGCGCCTCGTGATCAGCGACGGCATGGACTATCGCAAAAGTCTGATGGTCGGCACGGCCTTCTGGATCGGTTCCGGCTTTCAGCACGGCGTCATCTTTCCGGACCTGCTGGGGCCCTGGGCCGGCAGTCTCGTCGGCAATGGCATGACGGCCGGGGGTATCACGGCCGTTGTGCTGACGGTCTGTCTCAACCTGATGTCGCCGAAGAGCGCAGTCCTGAAAACGAGACTGGAAACCGATACGCTCCAGGAGATTTCAGGCTTCCTCAAGAAGACCGCCGCGAGGCACAGCTGGACGGAGGACCAGACGGACCGGCTCATCCTTGTTGGCGACGAGATGGCTGCGACACTGATGGCTGCCGACGACAGCAGTGACGCCAGGCGGCTTGTGGTCAAGGCGCGTGGCGAGGGCTCCTCCATCGAGCTTGAGTTCGTCACATCGGGAAGCGAGGGCAACATCGAGGACCAGATCATGGTGCTCGGCGAACAGCCCGACAGGACCACGGTCGAACGGGAACTTTCCCTCAGGCTGCTGCGGCACTATACCTCGTCGGTCCACCACCAGAGCTTCACCAACGCCGACATCCTGACCGTGCGTGTCGAACGCCCCGAACAGGGGCCATCCCGGTCGCGGCCTTCAATCGAGTGAAGCCTCTACCGGAGGCGATGGAACAAGGGAGATGCGAGAATGACCGTTCCCCTGAAACCAAACAACGCCCGGCAACTGTTGCCGAAGCAGTGCTACTACTCCGGCACCTGGTTCGAAAGGGAACACCGGGAACTCTTCAGCCGGTCCTGGACCTTTGCCTGCACGGTTCAGGATGTGCCCGATACTGGAGACTACAAGGCGGTTCAGATCAACCGCTATCCCATGATCGTCGTGCGCACGAAGGATGGTTCCCTGCGCGCCTACCACAACACGTGCCGACACCGGGGAACGCAGATCTTCGAGGAGGGGACGGGCAACTGCCGCCACGGCATCGTCTGTCCCTATCACGCCTGGACCTACAACATCGATGACGGAAGTCTGCGAGGACTGCCGAAGAAGGACCTCTGCTTCGCCGGCATGAATCTGGAGGACTGGCCACTGCACACCGGCAGTGTGGGAATCATCGGTGATCTCGTGTTCGTCAATCCGATGGCTCAGCCCGACGAGGACTTCGATACCTGGGTCGGCACCATGCCGATGACCCACATGTGGCCTCATTCACTGGAAGGACTGTCCGAGAAACGCCCGATACGCTACGACATCCACTGCAACTGGAAGGTGTTCTGCGAGAACGCGATGGATGGCTATCACCTGAGCTATCTCCACGACAAGACACTCATGGGTCCCGACGTGGAGGATCAGGACTGGGATGCGGTTCATCGTCACTGGGTTTTCATCGGCTTCGGTGAAAATCCGTCCCGGGAGAATTCGCACCATGCCACCATACCCGGAACCTCGATGTCGGGACGGCGTCCGGTCGTGTGGCAGTTCTTTCCCAACTCCGGGGTCCTGGCCACGTCCATTTTCTTTTCGGCTTACGTGATCGTTCCGGTCGGCCCGGAGCGTTGCTACCTTGAACTGCGCACCTGGATGGCGCCCCGGGAGAAGGACGGGGAACCGAAGAAGGAGGGACAACACAGCGGCACCAGCGGTCATGGCCACATCATGAAGGATGGCAGGCGCTACATTTCCCTCGATGAACTGGGCTGTCACGCCATGGAAGCCCTCGATTTCCAGATCGAGGACATGTGGGTCGTCGAACAACAGCAAAAGGCTTTGCGGTCACCGATGATGAAGACCGGAGAACTGGCCGATCACGGCGAAACCTCTCTGACCTTCTTCCAGGCCAACATTCTCGACTTGGTGCCGCTCGACCCGCCCTGAGGCATCACGCGTCGTCTGTCTTTCGACGCAACGGCCTCGCAAACATGCGGGGCCGCGCTTCCCTCACCATCCATCTGGATGCCGGCCGGCCGCGCCTGCTCCGCTTCACAGTCTTCTCCCCTGACGCAAGGCGATCAAGGGACGGCTCCGAATCGGAAGAGAGCTCGGCCTCTGCGCCGTCGATCGCCCCCTGACTTGGCCCAAGGAGAGCAACAGGTGGTTCCAAAACGCGAGCATGTGGGGCTGCCCGGGCGCGGACAACCGGTTCGAAGGACGACGCGGCTGTGAATGCGCCGCTGTCGCGCACGAACCTCTGGAAGTTTCCCGGATCGAGAGGAGTGTTCCAGATCGTTTCATAAACCTTGCGCAACTCTGCGACCGTGAAGGCTGACGGGCAGAACTGTGCGGCGATTGTCGTCGTTTCGAGTCTTGAGCGGATCCGGTCCACCGCATCCTCGACGATCCGGTCGTGGTCGAAGGCGAGACGAAGAGCGCCGCTTTCGATCCGGTCCACGGGCACGAGATCGGCAGCTGCCGCGTCGCTGCCGCCCCGGGGACGGGGAAGATTGGCGGTGATGGCCCAGAAGGCGACGGTGACTGTCCGCATGCGCGGGTCCCGCGCCGGATCGCCATAGGCGGCGAGCTGTTCAAGGTGCCAAGCGCCGCGGGCGAGGCCGGTCTCTTCCTCGAGCTCCCGGGCGGCCGCCGCCTTGAGATCCTCGTCGGGAAGGACGAAGCCGCCCGGCAGGGCAAGGTCCCCGCGGTAGGGGTCCCCGCCACGCTCGATCAGCAGAATCTTGAAGGTGTCATCCTCGATGGTGAAGAGCGCTATGTCGACGGTGACGGCAAATGGCGGATAACTCACGGTGATTCCTCGCTGGCTCGTCCTCGGAATATTTATTGTTGTATTGACAATAATGAACGCCATATAATTGTCAGTGTCACAATAAACTGAAGGAGGCCAGCATGACCATACCCTGCCTTGAAAACGCCGCCGTAGGATCTCCAATCACGCGCCTCGGTGTCTCGTTCTTCCCTGTCTATCTGCAGGACAACCGCCTTCCGTCCATCGACACCGGCGGTTCGTCGGGATTGATCGTCAGCGAGTTCGATGTCGCGACAGTCGGGGCACTGCAGGTCACCAATCCAACTGACAAGCCGATCCTGATCGTCGAGGGTGAACATTTCACCGGCGGCAACCAGAATCGCACCATTAACGCCACCGTTCTCGTCCCGGCCGGATCCAAGCTCGATATTCCCGTGTCGTGCCTGGAACAGGGCCGATGGGGTCGCCATCGGGCATGGCGCCGCGCTGAGGCCTTCACGCCCGAGCGGATCCGGAAGAGGAAGCGGGCGAGCGTCAACAGGTCCTTCAGTGTCAACCAGGACCGCAGGAGCGATCAGGGTGCCATCTGGGACGACATCTCGGCCATGATGCTTCGTGAAGGTGTCGCTTCACCGACAAGTGCCGCCGAAAAACTGGGAGAATCCTATCGGCGTCTCCCCTCCCACAGGGAAACCGTCGAAGCCCTGGTTGAACGTGGTCCGCTTCCCGGACAGTGCGGCATTGTCGTGGCGCACGGCAGGGATGTCACAGCCATGGATCTCTTCGGTGCACCGCATCTTCTCCGCAAACACTGGGGAGCGCTGGTGCGGTCACACTTCATCGAAACCGGACAGTCCAAGGGTCACCCGTCTGCCACCCTCGCCCTCAGGAGAGTCAGGCGGCTGGCAACATCGCCGGCCGAGACCGGACCCGGTGTCGGGCTCGGTTGCGAACACCGGGTGACCGGGCGCCGTCTGACAGGCCAGGCCCTGGTCCTGGATGATGCACTGATCCATGCCTCGTTCTCGTACGACCCAGGTCGGAGCGCGCACCATGGTTGATGATCGCGCGCGGGGCCTGATGGTCGGACTGGCTGTCGGCAATCTCCTGGGGATCACGACTGAAGGGTGGCAAGCCAGGGCGATCGCCGAGGCCTTTCCCCGGGGCATGGAGGACATCGTGGCACGATCCGGGTATCCCGACGACGACGACCTGGCGCAGGCCATCATCATTGCCGAAGCAGCAACGGGCGGAGACGGTCTCGACATCGATGACCTTGGCCGGCGCTTCTGGCGCTGGGCGGAAGTGAACGGTGCGGGAATGGGCGGACTGACCGGAGCCGTGCTGTCGCTCTACGGCGGCGACTATCCACAACGGCTCGCCCGCGGGCGCTGGAACGGCGAGCCCCGCGAACCAGCAGGCATGCCGATCATCGAGGCGTCGCGGGAGGGGTGGAAAGGTGGTCGCGCCGGGAACGGAGCACTCATGCGTACGTCACCCTTGTCGATCCTCTGGCGCGATGACAGGGACCGGCTGGTGTGCGAGAGCGTGGTCTCGGCCGTGCCGACACACTGGGACGTGCGGTGCGGCTGGTCGTGCGCGATCGCAAATCTCGTCACGGCCGCGGCTCTCAATGGCACCTCCCTGGGTCCGGACATGCTGATGAGGGAAGCCGAGGCAGGCATGGCGGCGTCTTTGCCGAGGCTTGGGGCCTTTGGCTATGATGTGCGGGCGCCGTACAGTGTGGTGAAGGCGGTTGACGAGGCGTCGGTCTCGACGCTGGATGACCTGAGCTTCGATGGCCACGACATGGGGTACACGTTGCTGTCGCTCCAGGCGGCGCTGATTTCCCATTGGCGGGCGGAGGACTTCGAACAGGGTCTGCGCCAGGTGATCGAGGCGGGCGGTGATACCGACACCAACGGCGCCATTGCCGGTGCTGTGCTGGGCGCCCGCTTCGGCCTCGAGGGCATTCCCGAACGCTGGCGTCGACGGGAGGCCGAGTTAAGGGCCGGGCGCATCCGGATGGAGGACTGCGCCGACCGGTTGATGGCCGGCGCTCGGAAAAGGGCGTCAGCTAGAACTGGCCCCCTTCTCCACCCTGACCCGTTGGTTTGATCACGAGGCGGTCCCGAACCGGGTGTGCTATCGCTGCCAGGTGCACTCCGCCCAGGTGACGTAAAGCGTCTCAGTCAGATAGTCGATGTCGTAGGAGCATGATCCGGTGATACCTTCATAACTGCCGGCGCCCCCCACCAACGTCAGCTGTCCCGCGCCGCCTTCTTCGGCGGCACCATCCACACGTCTCTTGGCAATCGAGAACAGCATGTCGCCCGCGGGATTCGCGGAGGTACAGGCCCCATCGAGTTCGGTGTTGGTGGCCGAACTCTTTCCGGACACGATGCACGACGTCCGCATGGATCGTCCCTTGACGAAGGGCCCGCCGCTGCTATCGGCAATGGTACTGGTGCCCTCGGAGATGCCGCCGAAGATCGTCCCGTCCACATGGGGGATCGTGGCGTATTGGCTGGTCAGGCTCGTCGTGAGGGCGAAACTGCCGGTTTCCTCGGCGGCCGAGCCCTGGCCAACCTGCAGAAGTCCGGCGGCGACGGCCAGTCCCAGTGCATGTCTTCTGCCGAATGTCATGGCGTTCTTCCTCGTCCTTTCAAGATGGCAAACACCGACGCTACGGTGTCAAGAAAGAACGGGGTGAACAACACGAATCTCGACGTTGCCACCTGACCCGTCATGTGTACCTGTGTGCGGCACACTTGCTGATCGTCGTCAGTCAGCGACGATTTGAACTCTCCGGGACGGGCTACAATCGGCCTGGCGATACAGTTTGCGGACTTTGTGCGAGGCGAGGGACGAGGCAACAGCGTCACCATGGTTGTGACCCCGGCGCCTGCCAGTCATTCTCTTCGCGGATCTCGCCGGATCCGCATGGCTTCATCAGGGAAAGGGGGTGCGAATTGTCACCGTACAGGAAGCCCGTGCAGTGGGAGGACCCGCGCAACAAGCTCTATCCCCACCAGGTCGTCTTCACCTGTCCGCCCAGGGACTTTTGCGGAGGGCCGACGGACTTCGTGCGCATGGCGCCCGACACGGTCGGGGTCCATGGCCGCATGCTGCACATACCCGACTACGAACACCGTCTCGACCAGCGCCTGCAGAACTTCGCGCTGCTCGAGGAGGTGGTCGAGTGCGCGGCGAACGCCGGTGCGGACGTCTGCGCCCAGGTCGGCTCGAACTGGGTCCATGCCTCGAACCTCGGGGTCGAGGGTATCCGCCGTTACATCGAGCGGCTGAGCGAGACTTATGCGACCGCGTTCCACATGGCGGGCTACGCCATGGTCGAAGCACTGCGCGCGGCCAACGTCGAGAAGGTGGCTCTCAATGCCGTCTACCACTGGCCGGACTGGTGGCAGGGGACCGTGGGCTTTCTGCGCGAGGCAGGCTTCGACGTCGTGTGGGCCGGCAATTTCGTCGACCAGGGCTGGTTCGCCAGCCAGGAAGAGCTCAATGGCCAGGTGTTCTGCTTCGACGAGGAACTGGCGGCACGATCCATGGCTTACGTTGCCGACAAGGCACCCCACGCCGACGCCTATCTCGCCAACGGCACGGCCCACTTCCGACGTGTGTCAGATGGCGTGACCCGGCGATTCTGCGGGCTGGCGCCCGAACTCGAGGCCATGCTCGGCAAGCCCGTGATCACGCACGACATCGCCCTCTACTGGCGCGTCTTCAAGACACTCGGCATGGCTCCCGTGACAAGGCAGGGCAGCCTGCTCGCCTCCCTGCAGTGAACGTCGCAGGCAGGCGGCGCCCCGCCAGGTCAGTCCGGGTCCGGAGTCGTTGGAGGCCCTTGCCAGGCACCACGTCACGGGTCTTCGTGGAAGACCACCTCTGCCGGCAGGACTGTCACGCTGGAAGGCAACACGGCCTGGTACGTGACGTCTTCGACTCTCCACGACGCCGTTGTCGTAGGCGGGTACTCGAGATCGACGAGGCCACTTTCGGCGAGCAGCGTTACAGGGTCATGGCGAGGGTGCGGGCCTCGAAGATGGCCATGGAAGCCGTGCGTGCGGCGACAGCATCGCCAAGATTGTGAATCTGGAGATCGTCGTCGGCGAGTTCGCGGCGCAGGCTGTCTTCCACCGTGTTGGTGGTGGCGAGAACAAGGCTGTCGAAGTCGCGTTCCTCGGTGTCTCCGGTGTAGAGGTTCATGAGTGTCGCGGTGTTGCCTTTCCATGCGCTCAAGGCATGACCACAGATGACCTCGACGCCAAGCTTCCAGAAGCGCTCGCGGGTGGTGTCGCCGGTCCGCGAGAAGTCGAGTTGCTCGGCGGGTTTCTCGGCCGCAGTCACCACGGTCACCATGTGACGCGCCAGGGCGAGGTGCAGAGCCGTTCCGGAGGCCGGCCACCAGCCGTTGATGTCATCGAGAAGGAGAACATTGGTGCCCGGAACCGCCTTGCCCTCAAGAATGTCGTGGGCTGTCATGACATTGTCCTGTTCGACCCCTTCCAGGCGTTCGACATGCGGAAAGGCGCGCTGGAATCCTGTTCGCGTGGGGACCGATCCCGTTGCAAGGATCACGTCGTCCGCCCCGAAGGCACGAATGTCGTCGGCCGACATGTCGGTGTTGAGAATGACGCGCACCTGGAGCTTTTCCAGCTGTTGGCTGCACCAGGTCAGGAACTCGCCAACCTCTCCCCTTTCAGGTTGTCCCGCTGCAAGGCGGAACTGGCCGCCGAGTTCGGCGTCCTTCTCGACAAGTGTGACGCGATGACCACGCATCGCCGCCACCCTCGCCGTCTCGAGACCGGCGGGACCGCCCCCGACGATAAGGATGTGGCGAGGGCTGGACGTCTGTGGTGCGCTGTCGCCATCCCACAGCGTTTCTCGTCCCACCGAGGGATTGACGAGACAGGAGATCCAGTAGTCGCGCAATCGCCGGCCTAGGCACAGCTGGTTGCACGAGATGCACGGACGGATGTCGTCGGCCCGTCCGCCGGCGGCCTTGTTGGCGAGGTGGGGATCGGCAATCTGGCCGCGGACAATCGAGACCAGATCGCATTTGCCGGCGGCGAGCGCTTCCTCGGCGCGCTGTGGCGTCTTCACGCGCGCCTCTGCGGTGACGAGGGCGTGCTTCACCACGCTTCTGATCTCGCCGGCCTCATCCGGGCCAAGGGGGGTGTCGAAGTGAAAGCTCGGGACGATCTTCGAGAACTGGTTGAGATAGCTTCCTGCCCCGCAGGACAGGTAGTCGCACAGACCCCTCTCATCGAGCCATGCGAAGATCTCCTGCTTGTCGGCCATGGTCAGACCGCCCGGGTAGGGCTCGCCACCCGAAACGGTCATGCCGACGATGAAGTCCTCTCCGCAGGTCCGTCGGATGCCCTCGACGATGCGTGTCACGAAACGCAGGCGGTTCTCGAGGCTGCCGCCCCAGCGATCTTTGCGGCGGTTGGTGAGAGGCGACCAGAACTGGTCGATCAGGCAGGAGTAGCCGGCGAAGAGGTCGACACCATCAAAGCCGCCGGCCTGGTCGCGTTCTGCCTGCCGGATGAAGGCGTCGACAAGTTCCTCGATCTCGTGGTCCGTCATCACGTGGCTGCCCCAGGGATCGTGGTGACTCACCTGGCCCGAGGGAGACCAGTAGGCGGTCCAGGAATTGTCCTGATCGCCGTGGGCGCCGGTATGGTAGATCTGGTGACACATGACGGTGCCGTGTTCGTGGCAGGCATCGGTGACCTTGCGGAAATGCGGAATGACCACGTCTTCGGCGAGAAAGTTGCCCCGGGTGAGGATGGCCGTCGGGTGCGGTGGCGACGGTTCGACAACGATCATCGCTGCCCCGCCCCGGGCGCGCTCCCGGTAGTATCCGAAGTGCCTGTCGAGTGGCAGGCCACCTTCCGACATATTGGCGGTATGCGCTCCGAAAACGATACGGTTCTTCAGTTCGTGCCCGCGCAGCGTCACCGGGCGGAACACATGGGGAAACGGTGTCTCGGTCATGGAAAACCCCTGAATACAATATGTTGTATCATGGTTGATGAAGCTGCTGTGCGAGGCTCCGGACGTCCGTCACCGGCAGAGAGCAGGTCTGGCCCCGGCAGACGTAGGCCGTCGGCCGGTCATCGACAGGGCCCTTGCCGGCTGCCGGGTGAGTGGCGGGCAGGGACTCTCCGGGTGCGATGACACGCAGCACCACATGCATGTGTGCAGACTTCCATACCTCGGCAATGAGCGAGTCCGTCGCCTTCTCGCCCCTAGTTCCGATGATGGTGACATCCAGCGCCCTCGTCAGGAGGTCGAGATTGAGAATCATGACCGCATGGCCGGCGGGATTCCCTGCCAGGCCCCGGGCGAAGGCGGCCACGATTTCTTCGGCCCTTTCCCGGTACTCCGCCTCTCCTGTCAGGTGCCACAGCCGGGCAAGGACGCCAACCATGGTGCCGTTGCCCGAGGGCGTGGCATTGTCGATTGCAGTCTTGGTGCGCACGATGAGGGCATCCGCATCGTCCGCCGTGAAGAAGTAGCCGCCGCCATGACTGTCGCGATAGAAGCGGTCTGCCACGCGGACCCATGTGCGGGCCCGTTCGAGGCAGGATTCGTCACCGGTCACGTCATGAAGGATGAGCGCCGCTTCGGCCATGTGGCTGTAATCGTCGATCATCGCGACATCAAGTGTGGCGCCGGCCCGCGCACTGTGTCCAAGACGGTCCCCCGACGCCATGGCGCCCGAGACATGATCGAAGGCGCGCCGCGCCATCGCGATCCACTCCGTTCGTCCGAAGGCAGCGCCGGCGCGGGCGAGCGCCCGGATCATGAGACCGTTCCAGTCCGCCAGGACCTTGTCGTCAAGACCAGGTCGGGGACGTGTCGCGCGCCGGTCAAGCAGACGCCGGCGCAGCGGTGCCAGGCGGACTTCTCCAGCCGCATCGGGCTCCCTCACAAGGCTGTTCAGGATGGTCTTTCCCTCCCAGTTGCCGTGTGATCTGACATCGTGGAACTCTTTGAAAAATGGGGAATCTTCACCCAGGACCGTGTCGACTTCCGATTCCGTCCAGACATAGAAGGCGCCCTCTTCCCCGTGACCTTCGGCATTCAGTGAATCGGCGTCGAGACTGGAACAAAAAGCGCCTTCGCAGGTTGTCATTTCGGACTGCAGCCAGGTAACGGTTTCCTCCACCCGGCGGCGGTAGAGGTCCTTTCCGGTGACGAGCCACAACCGCGTGTAGAAGTCGATCAGAAGGGCATTGTCGTAGAGCATCTTCTCGAAATGCGGGGCAAGCCAGTAGCGGTCAACGGAATAGCGCGCCCAGCCACCGGCGAGGTGATCGTAGATGCCGCCGCGGGCCATGGCATCGGCCGAAACCTCGACGGCTTGCATGAACGCACCCTCTCCCTCCCGGCGCCAGGCGCGGAGCAGCAGGTCGAGATCGGGGACATGGGGGAACTTCGGCGCTTCACCAAGACCGCCGAACCGCATGTCGACGATGTCGAGAAGACGCCGTGCCGTGGTGTCCGCGATGTCGTGAGGGACATCGCCCTTTCCCTGTCCGGCCGAGAGATTCGCCAGCGCCTCGGCGAGAGCCGCGCGATTGTGTTCTACCCTCTCGGGCTGACTGCGGTAGGTCGTCTCCACGACGTTCAGCACTTCGGTGAATCCGGGGCGACCGAACTTCGCTACCGACGGAAAGTAGGTGCCGCCCCAGAAGGGTTCCCCATCGGGAGTCAGGAACATGGTGAGCGGCCATCCCCCCTGCTGGCCGAGCAACTGCAGGGCCGACTGGTAGATGGCGTCGATGTCCGGCCGTTCCTCCCGGTCAACCTTGATGTTGACGAAGAGGTCATTCATCACGCCGGCGATTTCTTCGTTCTCGAAGCTCTCGTGGGCCATGACGTGGCACCAGTGGCAGGCGGCGTAGCCGACCGAGAGCAGGATCGGCCTGTCGTGTTCCCTGGCATGTTGCAGGACGTCCTGGCGCCATGGTTGCCAGTGGACGGGGTTGTCCCGGTGCTGGTGGAGATAGGGACTGGTTTCCCCGTCGAGGTTGTTGCGCCGGAAATCCAGGGCCATGTTGCGTTCACCGGTTCGGGAACCCTACCCTGACGGTTGTATTCGACATACTCAACCGGTATCCGCCATGAAAGTGACGATCAAGATCGACTGTACTCCGGAAGAAGCCCGCGCCTTTCTGGGCATGCCCGACATCCGTCCACTGCAGGACGAGATCATGGCCGGCCTGAAGGAACGCATGGACGAAGCCATGTCCCGGTTTGATCCCGAAGCGATGCTGAAGGAATGGACCGGGGCATCGGGTGACGGCATGAACCAGATGATGGAGATGTGGCGTCACATGCTGAACCCGGCAAAGCGCGACTGACTCCCGTGTTTCACGTGAAACATTGACAGTTTTCGCGCTTGCTACGGCGCCCGGCCGGGCTGCCATCGCCGTGATCCGGGTCTCCGGCCCGGCTGCCGGAGAGTCAGTGAAACAACTCACCGGCAAGGATCTGCCTGCCGCCCGGCTGGCTGTGCTGCGCCGCCTTCAGAACGGCCGGTCGGGAGAGTTGATCGATCAGGCCCTGATTTTGTGGTTTCCGGGACCTGCCACCGTCACGGGAGAGGATGTGGCGGAGTTCCACGTCCACGGCGGTCGCGCGGTGGTGCACGGTGTTCTCGACGCCCTTGCGTCCGTGCCCGGTGTGCGGCCCGCGGAACCGGGGGAATTCACCAGGCGGGCCGTGCTGAATGGCAAGATGGACCTTGTGGAAGCGGAAGCAGTGGCGGATCTTGTGGCCGCGGACACGTCACGCCAGCGCCACCAGGCTCTCGGTCAGCTCCAGGGGCTGCATTCGGCCCTCTATGACGGGTGGCGTCAGCGCCTTGTCGACGCCATGGCCCGTCTCGAGGCCGTGATCGACTTTCCCGACGAGGAATTGCCGGCCGGCCTCCTTGGCGAGAACACAGCGGTCGTCACGGCTCTCGAAGAGGAAGTGCGTGCCCATCTTGATGACGGACGCCGCGGCGAACGGCTGCGCGAGGGCTTGAGTGTCGTCATTCTCGGGGCGCCCAATGTCGGCAAGTCGAGTCTTCTCAACGCCCTTGCCGGAAACGAAGCAGCCATTGTCTCGGCGGAGGAGGGGACGACCCGGGATACTGTCGAGGTCACCATGGACATTGCCGGCTTCGCCGTCTCCCTTGTCGACACCGCTGGGTTGCGTGAGGTGCCGCAAGGTGTTGAAGAAGAAGGGATTCGCCGGGCGTTGACGAGAGCGGAGGCGGCTGATCTGACGCTGCTCGTTGCCGATGCCAGCCGTTGGGACGAAACCTGGCGCCGCGTCGAATCCCATTGCAGCGAGAATGCAATTGTCGTGGCCGGAAAGGCCGACCTCGCCCGTCCTCCCCCGGGAGTCTCCGGCCTTTCCGCGAAGACCGGAGAGGGGATTGACCATCTGATCGATGCCATGGCGCAGCACTTTCGGCGGGCCTGGCAGGGAGCGGGACTGTCTCCATCGCGGAACCGGCACAGGGCCGCACTTCTCCAGGTTGCGGACGCCCTTGCACGCTACGGGCATCCTGAAGCGGGCGACATCACGCTGGCTGCCGAGGATTTGCGCCTTGCGGCCACGGCGCTGGGGAGGCTCACGGGCAGGGTGGATGTCGAGGACCTTCTCGACGTGATCTTCTCGGAGTTCTGTATCGGAAAGTGAGTGTTTCACGTGAAACAACGCTTTGACCCGCCGGTGCGCCGACACTACATTCCAGACATGACGCACGATTTTTCCCATGATGTCATCGTCATCGGTGGCGGACATGCCGGCACCGAGGCGGCTGCGGCTGCGGCGCGGTGTGGCGCAGCGACGCTTCTTGTGACCCTGCGCCGTGAGACCATTGGCGCCATGTCGTGCAATCCCGCCATCGGCGGCCTCGGCAAGGGGCACCTGGTGCGTGAGATTGACGCCCTGGACGGAGTCATGGGACTGGCCATCGATCGCTCCGGCATCCAGTTCCGTCTTCTCAATGCCAGCAAGGGCCCCGCCGTCCGGGGCCCCAGAGCCCAGGCCGACCGGTCGCTCTATGCCCAGGCAGTCAGAAATATTATTCAAGAACAACAAGAACTTGACGTTCTCGAAGGTGAGGTGTCAGACTTGGTTGTAGACACGGACGGAGGGATTGCCGGCGTCAGGCTCGCCGACGGCAGGGTCTGTCGTGGTCGTGCCGTGATTCTCACCACCGGAACCTTCCTGCGCGGGATGATTCACGTCGGTGACGAGCGCTGGCCGGCGGGACGGATCGATGAGGACGCCACCGTGGCGCTTGCCGCGACGCTCGAGCGGCACCGCTTTTCCCTTGGACGATTGAAAACGGGGACGCCGCCGCGGGTTGACGCAAGGACCATCGACCATGCCGCCCTGGAGGTCCAACCCGGAGACGATCCTCCGCAACCGTTCTCGTGGCTGACGGACGCCATCACCGTGCCGCAGGTTCCCTGTCATGTGACGGCGACCACGAAGGCCACGCACGACGTCATTCGCGCCAACCTTGACCGTGCGCCTGTCTATTCCGGCCGTATCGACGGTACCGGTCCCCGTTACTGCCCGTCCATCGAGGACAAGGTGGTGCGGTTCGGCGACCGGGAAAGCCACCGGATCTTTCTGGAGCCCGAGGGCCTCCAGACCACGACGGTCTACCCGAACGGCATTTCCACGTCGTTGCCGCGCGATGTCCAGGAGGCCTTCGTCGCCACGATACCGGGTCTGACGGGAGCGCGCATCCTGCGTCACGGCTATGCCATCGAGTATGACTACGTCGACCCGCGCCAGCTCGATCACACGTTGCAGGCACCGCGGATTGCGGGTCTGTTCCTGGCGGGCCAGATCAACGGCACCACCGGATACGAGGAGGCGGCGGGCCAGGGACTGGTCGCCGGAATCAACGCGGCGCGCTTCGCTGGAGGTCTTCCCGGCGTACGGTTTGACCGGGCAGAAGCCTATCTCGGCGTCATGATCGATGATCTCGTCACGAGAGGGACCACCGAGCCCTACCGCATGTTCACGAGCCGGGCGGAGTACCGTCTCGTTCTGAGGGCCGACAATGCCGACCTGCGTCTCACGGCGAAGGGCCGCGAGGCCGGGTGTGTCGGCGAGGCCCGATGGCGCGCCTTCTTGCGACGCCGCAACGAGGTCGGGGCGGCCATGATGCGGGCGTCGGAACTGCGGGTCAGTCCGGACGAAGCGTGCGCGGCAGGGTTCGACGTCAATCGGGACGGTCGTCGGCGAAACCTGTTCGACCTCGCGGCTTCGTCAGGCGAGGGCGATCAACGGCTGCTGGCCCTGTGGCCGGAGATAGCGTTCTGGCCGGATCATGCCATGGACCAGGTGAGAATTGCCGGTCGCTACCAGGGTTACCTGGGTCGCATGGAAGCGGACATTGCCGCCTTTCGCCGTGACGAGGCCCTCACGCTTCCTGCCGGCCTCGATTACGCTCGAATTGGCGGACTGTCTGCGGAAATGCGCGAGACGATGTCAGCCACCCGTCCGGCCACGCTTGGACAGGCGGCACGGCTTCCCGGAGTGACACCGGCCGCCCTGCAGGCCCTGCTTCGCCATGTCAGGCGGAGTGCGGCATGATCCGCGACGAGGTGTGCCGGCTGCTTGGCGCATCGCCGGAAACATCCGAGCGCCTCGCCGCCTACGTTGCCGTTCTCGGGGAATGGCAACCGCGTCTCAAGCTCATCGGCCCCGGTACGGTTGATGAGATATGGGCGCGGCATGTACTCGATTGCGGACAGATCGCCCGCTACGTTCCGCCGACCTGCCGGCGCCTCGTGGATCTCGGGTCGGGCGCCGGTCTGCCCGGCCTGATTCTTGCCATCATGGGGGTCGCCGGCGTCGAGATGGTGGAGCGGGATGAGAGCAAGGTGGCGTTTCTTCATGCCGCAGCCAATGTCTGTGATGTCGATGTCGGCATTCACGGCATGCGCATCGAGGATCTTCCACGCGGACAGGCTGATGTCGTGACGGCCCGTGCCCTGGCTCCCCTCGATGTTCTCCTGCCCATCACGGCCTCCTTTCTGGGTGAGGGCTCCGTTGCCATTTTCCCCAAGGGAAGATCCGTGGACGACGAACTGAAGTCCGCCGCCCGTCACTGGCACATGTGGTTCCAGCGCCACCCCAGTCTTTCGGATGCGCGATCCAGCGTTCTGGTCATCAACAGGATACACCATGACTCTCGACCGTGACCGCGTTGCACGGCCCCTGGTGGTGGCCGTCGCCAACCAGAAGGGTGGGGTGGGCAAGACGACCACCGTCATCAACCTTGCAACCGCCTTTGCCGCCACAGGACACAAGGTCCTCGTCGTCGATGCCGATGCCCAGGGAAATGCCAGCACGGGTCTGGGTGTCGAGCAGCCGGCCAGAACCGCAACGACATACGACCTGCTGAACGGGGAGCGCGTGACTCCGGCGCCGACCATGATACCGGGCCTCACCATCATTCCGGCGACTGCCGATCTTTCCGGTGCAGAGGTTGAACTGGTTGATGTTCCCGACCGCCAGAATGTTCTCGCAAGGGCGTTGTCGGAGGTGGCCGCCGGACATGAATTCGTGCTTGTCGACTGTCCGCCGTCGCTCAACCTGATGACGATCAACGCCCTGGTTGCCGCCGACGAGGTCCTGGTGCCCATGCAGTGCGAGTTCTTTGCCCTGGAGGGTCTCTCGCTTCTGCTCGACACCATCGAGAGGGTTTCGGGTACCCATAACCCGGGACTCCACATAGGCGGGATCGTGCTCACGATGTTCGATCGCCGGAACCGCCTGTCCCGTGAGGTGGAACGGGATGTGCGCCGCGTCATGGGGGATGTCGTCTACCACACGCTCATTCCGCGCAATGTCAGGGTCAGTGAGGCGCCATCACACGGTATGCCTGTGATTCTATACGATGTTGACTGTGCGGGCGCGCGCGCCTACGTGCGCCTGGCACGTGAATTCCTGCGCCGCCATGCCACGCAATCAGAGAGTGCCGCATGACGAGATCGAGAGGCCTCGGGCGCGGCCTCGACGCGCTCATCGGAACGCCGGCAAGGACAGCTGTCTCCGGCATGCGCACCGTTTCCATCGCGGAACTGAGGCCCGGCCGTTTTCAGCCACGCACCCGTTTCGACGATCAGGACATCGACGGCCTGGCCCGCTCTCTCGCGGACAGCGGCATGATGCAGCCCATCATCGTCAGGCCCGCTGCCGACGGCATGATGGAGATTGTCGCCGGTGAGAGACGCTGGCGGGCGGCGCAGCGGGCGAAGCTCCACGATGTTCCGGTTGTCATCAAGGAGATGAGCGACCGCGAGGCCCTGGAACATGGTCTGGTCGAAAACCTGCAGCGCGAGGATCTCGGTCCCGTGGAGGAAGCGGCGGGCTACCGCCGTCTCAACGAGGAATTCGCCCTGACCCAGGAGGAGATTGCGGCCCTTGTCGGCAAGGGCAGGGTCCATGTCGCCAACACGCTGCGCCTCCTCCAGCTTCCCGAACCGGTGCGCAAGCTGATCAATGAAGGACAACTCAGTGCGGGCCATGGACGTGCCCTGCTGGGAGCCCGCCAGCCGGAGGCGCTGGCCGCGCGCATTCTGAAGGAGCGTCTGTCGGTGCGCCAGACCGAGGCCCTGGTGCGCAGTCAGGATCAACGCTCGGGTCGTAGCGGACGGACGAGACACGTCGATCCCGACATCCGGGCACTCGAACGACGGCTTGGCGAGGCAACAGGCCTGAAGGTCGCGATCAGCCCGAAGGGCGAGAAAGGGAGACTGACACTGACCTACCGGACCCTTCAACAGCTCGACGACATCATTGCGCGCCTCGAACGAGGTCTCATAATTCCAGACAACCGACAAACCGAGGAGGCATCATGATATCCATGAAAATGTCACGTCTCGTGGGGACGCTGCTGCTGGCAGTCGTTGTCGCCGGCATTCACGGCGTCGCCCCGCAACAGGCCCGTGCGGCCGAAGAGGTGGATATAGCGATCATATCGTTCTCGCCCTATGCACCCTGGTACATCGTTCAGGAAAGGGGCCTTGCCCGCGACATCGATCTCAACATACGGATCATCGAGGACATCACCGCGAAGAACGCGGCACTGACAACCGGAACGGTCCAGTGCATGCTGAATACCCTCGATTCAGTCGTCGTGGCCCGCGCCTCGGGAGTTCCCGTCAAGGTCATCGCCATACCTGCGATGTCGTACGGACTCGATGAGATGATTGTCGATGAGTCCATTGAATCCGTCGACGATTTTCCGGGAAGGAGCTACGGCGCCGATTTCGCCTTCCTCAATCACATGTGGATGCTGCTCACGCTGAAGAAGGCAGGCATTGCCTTCGACGCCCTTGATCACAAGATCATGCTTCCCCAGGACAGTGCTGCTGCGTTCACGAGCGGTCAGCTGGACATCGACGTCAATTACAAGCCGTTTTCGTCGCAGTCGGCCGACCGCGCTGGTTCCCGTATTCTCAAGACCAGCCTGACGGACCGGACATGGGAACGCGGTCTCATCTCCGAGTCCATTGCCTGCAACGAGGACTGGCTGGCGGACAATCCCGATGTTGCCACGGAACTGCTGAGGGCATGGTTTGAAGCCGTGGACTGGTGGAAGGCCAACCCCGAAGAAGGGAACGATATGGTTGCCCAGGGCCTCGACTGGCCCGTTGCCGATGTTCGCGAGACACAGTATGGCGCTATCATGCTGAATCTTGATCAGAATCTTGGCGCGTTCGGTGTCGGCGAAGGCAAGCCTGTCTGCCAGAGCCTGCCAGAGGGGGCACCGGAACCGCCCGCGGAACCGAGCGGTTGGGGCGACATGCTGTTCGATGGTGAGCCTGACTGTGCGCCCGGCTACCTTGCGGCTACCTGGGAGCTCTTCGGCGAGGTCTACATGGAGGCCGGTGTCATCGACTCGTTTGCCTCATCGGAGGAGGGCGTCGACCTGTCGATCCTCGAGGCACTTGACAGTGCCGGCGCCTCGCAGACCTGGTCTTCGAACACATGGATCGGAAGGGTGGGTCTGTAGCGATCCCTTGTCGTCACCCCTTGCACGGCCTGTCCTGCAAGGGGTGACGATCAGGCCTGGCCTGCGTCAATGATGCCGCGGCGGATGTCCCGGCTTCTGCGGAAGAGATCCTCGAGTTCCTCGCCCTCGCCCCAGCGAATGGCGCGCTGGAGCCTGGAGAGGTCTTCGTTGAAACGCTGGAGCATTTCGAGAACGGCTTCGCGGTTGTTGAGGTAGACATCACGCCACATCACGGGATCCTGGGCCGCGATCCTCGTGAAGTCCCTGAATCCGCTCGCAGAATATTTGATCACCTCCTGCCTGGTATGGTTCTCCATGTCGGCGACGGTGCCGACGATGTTGAAGGCGATCAGTGTCGGCAGATGGGATGTCAGCGCCATGACCCAGTCGTGGTGGTCGGCATCGATGATATCGATCATGGAACCGGCCTGGCGCCACAGTTCGCAGACCTTTTCGATGGCTTCGGGATCTGTGCCTGAAGGGGGCGTCAGCACGCACCAGCGGCCCTCGAACAGGGTGTCGAAGCCGCTTTCCGGACCCGACTCCTCCGTTCCGGCAAGAGGATGGCCGGGAACGAAGTGAACGCCCTCCGGAATCGCCGGCGCCACGTCACGGATGACGGCCTGCTTCACGGACCCCACATCGGTCACAATCTGACCCGGGGTCAGGACGGGCGCTATGGCCCGGGCAATCATGCCGTTGGTCCCGATCGGCGTGGAGATGACCACCAGATCGGCGCCGCGGGCCGCCTCGGCATGGTCCTTCGTCACCGTATCGGCCAGGCCCAGTGTCCTGACCGTCTCCAGGGTTGAATCACGGCGCGCACAGGCGACGATCCGGCGGGCAATCCCCTTGCGGCGAATGACCCGCGCAAGCGAGGAGCCGATCAGGCCGATGCCGATCAGGCAGACCGTATCGAACAGCGGGTCCCGGGTCATGTTTCGCCCATGAAGCGGGTGAGGCTGTCGATGAGCGCCTCCATCTCGTCGTCGAGGCCGATGTTGATCCGCAGGCCGTCAGGGATGCCGTAGGCACCGAGGTCGCGGACAAGAATGGCCCGGGATGCCAGGAACCGCTCCGCGGCCGCGGCCTGGGAAGGGCCGCCCGGGAAGCGCGCAAGGACGAAGTTGACGACGCTCACGGGAACATCGAGCCCGATCGCCTTCAGGCGCCGGGTGAGCTCCGGAAGCCAGCGGTCGTTGTGCTCGATGGCGCGCTGCAGGTGGTCGGGATCGTCCAGAGCCGCGGTTGCCGCAGCCTGGCCAACGGCGTTGACATTGAAGGGACCGCGGACCCTGTGAAACGCATCGACGACGTCCGGTGGACCGTACATCCAGCCGACCCTGAGACCGGCCAGGGAATAGACTTTGGAGAACGTCCGCGTCATGACGGTGTTGGTGCTGTCATGCACCAGCTCGGCCCCGGCACGGTAGTCGTTGCGGGTGACGAATTCGGCGTAGGCGGAATCGATCACGAGAAGAACGTGATCCGGCAGGCCGGCCCGCAGCCTGGCGACGTCGCTGGCCGGGATGACACTTCCGGTCGGATTGTTGGGATTGGCAAGGAAGACCAGCTTCGTCTTGTCGGTAACTGCCGCCAGCATGGCCTCGACATCCACCCGGAAGGCGCGTTCGGGAGCACTGACAGGTGTTGCACCGGCCGCCATGGCCGCGATCGGGTAGATGGCAAAGCCGTACTGGCTGTAAAGGACCTCGTCGCCGGGACCGGCGTAGATGCGTGGCAGCAACTGGAGAATCTCATCTGATCCGTTGCTGCATACGATTCTCTCCGGGTCAAGGTCGCAGCGCCGGGCAATGGCCTCGCGAAGATCAAGGGCGCTGCCATCGGGATAGCGGACCACGCCGGCCGCTGCCTCCTGCGCCGCCTCGACGGCACGCGGACTGGGCCCGAGAGCCGACTCGTTCGAAGACAGCTTGATGACGCGGCGGCCCTGGGCGTCGGTGGCGGAGCTTCTTCCCGGCACATAGGCCTTGATATCGAGAATGCCGGCACGGGGTGCGGGTGCGTTCATGGTGTTACCGGAGTCAGTCCTGAAACGGTGCGGGATAGGACCCCAGGACCATGCCCGTCAAGGAATCCATGGTGATACGACGCTCTTCATCTCCCTCGTGCCAGCCTTCGACCGTGGTGATCCGGACATTCTTATGCGCATCATCGGGCTCGTCCAAAACGGCGATCACGGTCCGGTCGTCTCCCGACGCCTCGGGAGCGGTGGCCGACAGCACGAAGGCCTCGCAACGTGACCCGGATCCGGGTGCCGGAGGAACGAACGGCAGCAGGGCCACGATATGGAGGGCGTCAGGCCCCTCGCCGGCAAGCAATCGCAGGGCGTCGCGGTCCGCAGTCGGGATCACGGCCAGCCGGTCACGGCCTTCCTTCACCCGGTGCATGGCGGCGATGGCATCGTCGGTTTCAGGCATCAGGGTGGCCGATCCGTAGAAATCACGTGCGGTGTCACGCAGACCAGGTTCCGATCCACCCACCACAACCGAGAACGTTCCCTGGAGCGGCAACAGGGCACACACCATTTCACGCCACATGCGCACCAGTGCCGCCGGTGGAAAGACGCCGCGGTTGCGGGCAAGGATACGGCGCAGGATGATCGCCTCTCGGCCTGGCCTGAGGAAGCGGTGGAGCGTGCCGGCTTCCGTCTTGGCCGCCGTGACTTCGTCGACGAGTTCGACGCGGCGCAGGATAAGATCGAGAATGCTGTCATCGACAGCGTCGATCTCCCGGCGCAGGCGGGCGAGGGTGTGTTCGGGCGAAATCAGAGTGATGCCCCGGATGACGTGATGAATCAGGGATGATGTTTAGGTGACATCGTCACCAAAGGCAAAACCGGACAGTGACAAGCGACTGATGCCTCCCACTCGAAACCGGTGCGTCGCGACTGCTACCTCGAAGCGGGTTGCCGGAGATCGATCACACCGTGACTGTGGACGATTTCCTTCTCGATCCGGGTGTTCTGTTCGCAGAAGATCACCAGATTTTTCGAGTCCGGCGTCCGTACGTTGGGCACTACAATTTCGGCGGCACCCAAAAACGCACAGGCTTCGGCAGTTTCCTGGAAGCGCCGCTCCCCGATCGCCGCTTGCCGCGTTTCCGACGTACAGAGAACATCGAATGTGCCGTCATCCCAGCGACCGCCTGAGCACCAGCAGGCAAGCAGGTCTCGACCCTCCCGTATCGATCGCCACACGGTTCCGCCATAGGAGTTCCGATCCAGCGAATCCAACGCATCCAGGAAGTCATGGTCACGGATTGATTGACGAAATCCCGAACCATTCCGTGTTGCTATGGTCAGAGATATGCATCCGCATCAAGACAGCCCGGAATGGCGATGACGTCCCAGGAACGATCGTCGCGAATCAGATCGATCGAAGGCGCACCGACAAGTCGTCGGCGTCAATAGTGATGACGCATCGTTTTGACCGCACCGAAGGCCGAACGCATCGCGACCTCATCGACCGTCGACGCCGTGGTCTCCGCCGGTTGCCGTGCCGTGTCGACCGTCAGGGGTGTCGGGGTTCTCCCATGACGGAGAACCCGAGCGTCGTCGCCACCGAAGCCTGTCGCGTATCCAGTGTTGCGACCGACAGGTCACCGGGTTGTGGAGAGACGTAAAGAGCGGTCGCCAAATGCCAGAGATCCGCACCGCGCAGGTATCCTGCTTCGAGAACCGACACCAACTCCCCCGTGAGTGGCCGATCAGGGAGGACCCAATCGATTCCCGCGAGGCTGTGTTCCTGAAAGACAAGGTTCTCGCGTGCGAATGCCGCCCGCGCTTCGGCCTCAAGCAGGTTGGACGAAACGAGGCGTGTGCATGCATTGAGATGCCGGGCCAGGCCGGATGCACCGGGTTCATCAAAAATGATGGCTATCAGTGCGGAGGAGTCGACGTAGGCGACACTCATCCGTCCCGCTCATCGAGGAATCGCGTGAGCGCGCCGGGCCGGCGCTCAACGGGTCCCATGTTTCTCCCTGAGATGGCTGCTTGGACCAGGCAACCGTTGCGTTCAAGTTCTGCGAGCCGATCGTCAAGTGCAGGATTGGCCTGTTCCTTGATCGCGCGGATCTCTGCCACGGGCTCTCCGCGGTAGGAAACCGTAACCGTCTTGCCGTCGCGCACCTGGCGGAGCACTTCGGAGAAACGCGCCTTTGCCTCGTACACGGAATATGTGATCGCCATGAATGCATCATAACTAGTCAGTCTAGTCATTGCAACGAGCCGACACGTTTCGTGCACGTACGCTGTGCCGTTACGGGTGATCGCTGGCTACCAGTCGAGCACCAAGGAACCCGCGCCTCCGACCGCTGCAGATAACATCTTGTCCCTCGGATTTCGCTCCTCTTGTCGTTGCCGTTGCGGCCCTCCCGTGACATCTGCCCGTCGGCCGTCCAGAACGCCGGCCACGGCCAGGAAAGGCACACCCGAACGGATCGAGGCCAATCGGCCGCCACGCTCGACGATCCGGCCGGGCGCGGGAAGCAGCGGAGGTGAGGCCGGTGCGTCAGAACCCTGTCAGCCAGATACGATGACCGTATCCGCTGGTTCGATCAGTTGCAGGTCAAGGGGCGCCTGGATGGTGAATCCGGCCGCTGCTCTCAGAGGTCCGCTCTCAATCGCGCAGATCTCGAACCGGTACCAGCGCCGGTCCGGTTCCGGTCGGGGCAGACCAAATGTTTCGATGGGGAATTATATAGGAAAGTCACCATGATCGCCTTGACTTCCGGGCGTTCACGAGGGATGATGCGCGTGTGGTTTGGGGTCGCCTGCCCCGCCCCGCCAAACGGCCAATGGAGGGCCGACCGCGCATGGCTCAGGATACTCACGAATATCGGCAAGTCACCTACCGGTTGCTCCCCGGCAGCCGGGCGAAGGCGCGCCAGCTTGCGGCCACCGCGGGCGCGTGCCGCTTCGTCTGGAACATGCTTCTCGATCAGCAGGAGCAGCTTGTTGCGGCGGCGAGACTGGCGGGAGCGGACCGGCTGCCAGGCGTGTCGTTCTTCACGCTCGGCAAGGCCTTCACGCAGCTTCGACGTGTCACGCCGTGGCTGCAGGAGATGCCGTTCGCGCCGGTACGTTACACTCAAGTACCAGGCGGATGCGTGGCAGGCGTTCTTCTCCGGACACGCCGGACGGCCCCGCTTCAAGCGTCGGGGTCAGGACTCGGTGACGCTCCCGGACAACGTCCGCATCCGGAACGGCATGCTGCACGTCCCGAAGATCGGGCCGATGCGGCTTCGCCGCCGGGGAGGGAACCCTCACTCCGAAGGCGAGCCGGTGCAGGCGGTGATCAGGCAGCACTGCGGCAAGTGGTACGCCACGGTCTGCTACCGCGTGGCGTCTGTCGAGCGGCCCGACGACGGTACGGTGACCGGCCTCGACATGAACACAGGCCAGGTGGCAGACAGCAACGGGCATATTCACCATGCACCGAAGACGCGCCGCCTCGAAGCCCGCAGGCGGCGCTACCAGAAGAAGCTGGCGAGACAGGTGCGCGGTTCCCGGCGTCGCAAGAAGACGCGGCGCCAGCTTGCCCGAACGCAACGCCGGATCGCCATGTGTCGCCGCAACTGGCAGCATCATGTTTCCCGGGCCCTGGCTGGCGGAACCGTCGTCATCGAGGATCTCAACACAAAGGCCATGACACGGAGCGCAAAGGGAACGGTCGAGCACCCCGGGACGAACGTGAAGGCGAAGACCGGACTGAACCGGGAAATCCTCGCCACCGGCTGGGGCGACTTGCGTGCCATGCTCGACTACAAGGCCCCGCGCGTCGTGGTTGTCAATCCGGCCTACACGAGCCAAACCTGTGCGGCGTGCGGCGCGGTTGACGCCGCTTCGCGCCGGGGCAGGACATTCGAATGCGTGGCCTGCGGCCATGCGGACCATGCGGACCTGAACGCGGCCCGCACCATACGGCGTCGGGGACAGGCGCTGCTGCACGGGGAGGTTGCCGCATCGAGCGGGCCTGCGAACCGTGAAACGGATCGGTGGGCCGCATGAATGTGACTCTCCTATATATGTCCCTTTCGATAGCGTAGCCGAACTCGACCGTGTAGAGACCGTCGCAGACCAGCGCGACGACGGTGGAATGCGGATGGACATCTGTCATTCAGGCAGGATCCTGCCGACATCGGGCATTCACGCCACTCGTCAATCGTGGGCGGTATCCGGAGACTGACCGCTCCGGTTTCCGGTTGGAGGGCACCGATGCTTCGTCTCTACGACAACCATCTCTCTGGCAACGGCTACAAGCCGAGGTTGCTTCTGGCCCACCTGGGCAGCGCGTACGAGGCTGTCGAGATCGATATCATGAAGGGCGAGAGCCGGACCCCGGAGTTCCTCGCCCGCAATCCCAACGGACGGATCCCTCTCCTTGAACTCGAGGACGGCACCTATATCGCCGAGTCCAATGCCATTCTTTACTTTCTTGCGGAAGGTTCGCGGTTCCTTCCGGCGGACCGGCTGTCCCGTACTCTTGTCCTGCAGTGGATGTTCTTCGAGCAGTACAGCCACGAGCCGTTCATCGCGGTTGCGCGCCACTGGATCCAGCATGCAGGGATGTCCGAGGTACAGCGCGCCCAGCTTCCCGACAAGCATGAGGGAGGACATGCCGCGCTCGCGGTCATGGAGGGGCACCTCTCCGGTTCCGACTGGTTCGTCGGTACCGGCATGACCATCGCCGACATCGCTCTCTATGCCTATACCCACGTTGCGGACGAAGGCGAATTCGATCTCGCCGGCTACCCGGCCGTTCGCGACTGGCTCGTCCGGGTCCGCGAACAGCCAGGTCACGTTCCCATGCGATCCATGTAGTTGTGTGACCGGCCATCGCAAGGCTGGGCGCGTCCGGTGCTGCAATGGCGTCGGACACCCACCTTGTCCGGTCGGGGTCATCGCCGCTTCACCCTTGCGGCAAGCATTCGCCCGGCAATCGCGCCAAGCCGGGATTGCTGCTCGAACACAGCTTTGATGTTTTCGGGGCGCGCGGCCGTCGTCTCGAACCGTTTCGAGTGCCGGCAGGATGGTCGACGATGGGCCGAGTGATCGTCCGGTCGAAGGCTTGACAGGCCGGGGTACGGTCTCCATACAGCCCTCCACGCTCCGCTGACTACGATCCCGGGTTCATGGCACCTGGTTACACGGCGGAATGAGTTCGACATGACAGAGGCTCTCAAAGCCGTTCACGAAATCCAGGACGACCTTCCCGGGCCACGCGCCGAACTGGCCGGAGGCGCGGCTGTCAGGCTCGAGTCCGGTGAAAGACTGGGGCCGGTGCGCGTCGCCTACCAGACATGGGGAACGCTGAACGACGCCAGGGACAACACCGTGCTGATCTGCCACGCCCTGACGGGCGATCAGTATGTCTTTGGCACCCATCCCGTCACCGGAAAGAACGGCTGGTGGGAATCGATGGTGGGACCCGGCAAGCCGATCGACACGGACCGTTACTATGTCGTCTGCCCGAACTGCCTGGGCGGATGCATGGGAACGACGGGACCGGCGGCCGTCAATCCCGCGACGGGTGAACTCTACGGCACGTCGTTTCCGATCATCACCATCGGCGACATGGTTCACGTGCAGGCGATGCTTCTCGATCACCTCGGCATCGAGAAGGTCATGTGCGTGATCGGCGGTTCGATGGGCGCCATGCAGGTTCTCGACTGGGCTTCCCGCTATCCCGACCGGGTTGTCAGTGCCGTGCCGATCGCCGGCGCCGCCCGTCATTCGGCGCAGAACATCGCATTCCACGAAGTCGGCCGTCAGGCCATCATGGCCGATCCCAACTGGTGCGGCGGCTTCTACTATCGTGAAGGAAAGCGTCCGGAGAAGGGCCTCTCCGTGGCGAGGATGGCGGCCCACATCACCTATCTCTCGGAGCCGGCGCTGTGGCGCAAGTTCGGCCGGGAACTGCAGAACCGCTACATGAAGTCCTATGAGGGGTTCGGAGCCGATTTCCAGGTCGAGAGCTATCTGCGCCACCAGGGCGCCAGCTTTGTCGAGCGCTTCGACGCCAATGCCTATCTCTACATCACCCGCGCCATGGACTACTTCGATCTCGAGGCCGATCACGGCGGGGACCTCGCGAAGGCATGGCAGGCGACAAAGGCGCGCTTCCTGCTGACGAGCTTCACCAGTGACTGGCTGTTTCCGACCTCTGAGAGCAAGGAGGTGGTGCACGCCCTCATCCGCGCCGGAGTCAACGTGAGTTTCGTCGAGATCGAAAGCGACAAGGGTCACGATGCCTTCCTGCTCGATGAACCGGATCTCTTCGAGACCACACACGGGTTCCTCGACAGTGTTGCGCGCAGCCTGGGATTCTAGGTCATGAGCCTGCTCATGGGGGCCCGGGACCGTTTCATCCTCGGCGACAACCGTTTTGGCCTGAGGCCCGACCTTGCCCTCGTTGCCAGCATGATCGAGCCCGAGTCGCGCCTGCTGGACGTGGGTTGCGGCGATGGCGCCCTGCTGGACTATCTCGTCCGTCAACTGTCTTGTGACGGTCGTGGCGTGGAGATCTCCCAGGCCGGGGTCAATGCCTGCGTCGCCCGCGGCCTGCCGGCCGTGCAGGGTGATGCCGACCGGCATCTCGCGGACTATCCCGATGACAGTTTCGACTGCGTCATCCTGAGCCAGACCCTGCAGGCGGTATCGAGGCCCAGGGAGGTGTTGCGCCAGATGATGCGCATCGCCGACACCGCCATCGTGTCGATCCTCAACTACGGACACATCAGTGCCCGCGTGTCGCTGGTGACAAGGGGCCGCATGCCGCATACCCGAATGCTGAGCGAGCCCTGGTTCGAGAGCGGTGCCATCCGGCCCTGCACGGTGCGCGACTTCATGGACCTGGTGCGAATCGAGAAACTGGTGACCGGCACCTGCTATGGCATCGCGAAGGAACGGGAGGTCACCGTGATCCGCCCGGGTTTCGAGGGCCAGGCGAACCTCTTCGCCGAACAGGCCGTGTTCGAAGTGCTGCGTCCCGCAAGGCGCCGGTCACGCTGACATCCGCGTCAGGCGGGACGCGGGCGGTATGGTCTGGCGACAAGACGCCCGAGACCGTAACGCCGTTGTGCCGGAATGGCGCCGTGGACCTGCTTGACAGCCTCGACGACGAGAACGCCGGGTCCGGGAAGGCCCCAGCGGCGCCCGATCCGTTCCCAGGCCGGCGCCGACCACAGGGAAAGACCGCGGTCACTTGGCGGAACATAGATGGCCCGCTCGGTCACGAGTGGCGTGAACATGCAGTCCTTCAGCAGACGATCGATCTGCCGTTCGTTGAAGGGATAGCCGTGACCGAACGGCGTGTGATCGGCCTTTGACCACAATCCGCGGCGGTGGGCGACGATGACGACGAGACGGCCCGACGGGGCGAGGATGCGCCACAGTTCACGCATGGTGGCGGTACGGGCCTCGCAATGTTCCAGGGCGTGGACCGCGAGAATGCGATCGACGGAGTGGTCGGGCAGGGGCAGGGCATCCTCGTCGGTGAGGCAGACTCTCGCCTTTCCCTCGCCGGGCCAGCGGATCACGCCCTGCATGGCCGGGGCAAAGGCGAGCACTCTCTCGGCCTCGCTGGCAAAGATGTCGAGGAAGGGGGTGGCATAGCCCAGACCCATGACACGCATGCCGGTGACGTCGGGCCAGCGGTTCCGGATGCGGGTCAGCATCAGGCGCCGCGTGACCTGTCCCAGCCGGCTGCGATAGAAGGAGTTGAGATCGGCGACGTCCTGGTACATGGCTCTTCGGTAACGAATGACGCGCCAACCATAGCCCAAACCGGCGCCTTCTGCCGGTGGAGGCCATCCGCTGACTGGACTATTCTTGGCCGTCCGGGAGAGAGACCATGAAACTCTATTTCAGTCCGACATCGCCCTTTGTCAGGAAAGTCATGGTGGCGGCCCACGAACGGGGTATCGCCGATGACATCGAGTGCGTGAGCGATCTCGATGATCTCCATGCGAGGAATCCCCTGGCAAAGGTGCCCACGCTCGTGACCGCTGACGGCCAGGTGCTCTATGACAGTCTTGTCATCGTTTCCTGTCTCGACGCCCGGGGTTCGGGACCGGACCTGATACCGGACGAAGCGCCGCTGCGTGACAAGGTCCTTTGCCGCCATGCGCTGGCGGACGGAATCATGGAAGCGGCGGTCGCCAGCGTCATGGAAACCCGCCGCCCGGCGGAGAAGCAGTGGCAGGGGTTTCTTGATCACCAGCGGGGCAAGATCGAGCGCGGCATCGCAACTCTCGCGGGCGTTGACCCGGGCTCCGTGGTCGACATCGCGACGATCTCTGCCGCTGCGGCCCTGGGTTACGTCACGTTCCGCCTTCCGGCGATCGACTGGAGGAGCGCTCACCCGGACCTGGCGCTCTGGTACGACACCTTCGCCGAGCGCCCGTCCATGACGGCGACAGCCCCGCACAATCCGTGACCTATGATCGCCTCTGCCAGGCGCTGGCGATCCATGGCCTGATCCCCCGCGGCGGCTTTCGTCCCCGCGAGGACGACGGTCTTGGTCCGGATGCGGGCAGCGTCCTCCTCGTGGGGAATGCCGGCGCCACGATGTGGGAGGCCTTCAGCGCCGCCCGTGGTGGCGAGAAGGATCCCATGAATGCGTGGAGCCGCCGCGTCATCGGCGCTATCGCCGAAGCCTTCGGCGCCCGGGCGCTCTATCCCTTCGACGGCCCCCCCTGGTGGCCGTTCCAGCGTTGGGCGCAGCGCGCCGAAGCGGTCTTTCCGTCACCGGTCGGCATGCTGATCCACCCTGACCATGGTCTCTGGCACGCCTACCGCGGCGCTCTCGTCTTTTCAGAGCCGGTTGCGGACCTGCCTTCGAGGGAAGAGGCCGCGAGCCCCTGCGATACCTGCCAGGAGAAGCCCTGCCTCGATGCCTGTCCGGTCGGCGCCTTCACGGATACCGGCTACGACGTGCCGGCCTGTGACGCTCATCTGGCTTCGCCGGCCGGATCCGACTGCATGTCGCTGGGTTGCCGGGCCCGGCGCGCCTGCCCGGTCGGCCAGATGAGCGCCTATGTCCCGGACCAGGCGCTCTTCCACATGGATGCCTTCCTCAAGTCAAGACCGCGTCCCTGAACGCTCGCGTCACCCCGGCCCGACACCAGGACAGCGGAAGACGACAGCGCGCTCGACCGTCTCAAGGTTGACATGACGGTCCGCCGCGAGTGCCCTTCCTGCCCAATTCTGCATGGGCAGCCGGAACGGCATGCCGGAGAAGGGTTGGGGAAAGCAAACGCTGGATCGGGGCTGGCGGAGAGGAAGGGATTCGAACCCTCGATGGGATTTTGGCCCATACTCCCTTAGCAGGGGAGCGCCTTCGACCACTCGGCCACCTCTCCGTTGATGGTTCTAGTGGCTTCATTGGGGAGCGTCAATGCGGCGCCTCGCGTGGCCGTCGTCGATGGTCTGATCGATAATCCAGTTGTTCAGGCGATGGACCGCCTGCTCGCGCGCCGAGAGGCGGCCTGGCCGGTGGAAGGGAGACGAGATTCCGGCCTGCTGGGCCTCACAGATGGCATTGTCCTCGTCGATGCCGGTGTCCCAGCGATGGAAGTAGGCCTTCGATCCTTCAGCGAAGTCATCCCGGCGCGTGGTGGATTCCGGGAAACACTGGCCGACCTCGAGATGTGTCAGGCCGGGCGTGATCGGAAGGTAGTGAAGCCACCACATGCTGTCCTGGGCACAGGCGAACTGGGTGTTCGGGTGAAGCGTCGTGAAGAAGGTGCCGGCCCGCGCCTCCTCCGACAGGGAGGATGCGGGAGGAAAAGGAACCGGTTGCCCGGGCAGCACGGCGACCGAAGCTTCGCCGAGGACCTGGATGGCGTCCCAGTGACCGCGGGTAGCGAGGTCCCGGGAGGCCTGGGCGCCCAGCGAATCGCCGTGAACGGTTCCGGTGTGATAGGCCTCCATGGCGTTTTCGGCGATGAGTTTCCAGTTGGCCCGGACCGTGTAGTGGCGCCGGCGCACCACGCGGAATGTCGCAAAATCGTGGCTTGCGAGGCGTTGGGTCATGTCGCCGGTCCAGGTCCGGAAGCCCGCCGTGTGTCGCGAGAAGCAGACAAAGACAAACCCGGCCCAGGCCGCGACGCGGATCCGACGGAGTCCGTAGTCTGCGTGATCGATCGCCATCCCCGGTGCCGATTCCAGCGAGCCGTCGAGACGGTAGCGCCAGCCGTGCAGTGGACAGACCAGTCGCGATGCGATGCCACAATCCGACGCCAAAGGCGCGCCGCGGTGACGGCAGGTGTTGGCAAACGCACGAAGAGTGCTGTCGTGGACCAGCAGGACCGGCCCGCCGACTGTCTGAACGGCGCGGTAGCCTCCCCGTGGGATCTCCTCGAGACGCCCTGCGAACTGCCAGGCGCTCGAGAAGATGCGTTCACGTTCGCGGCGCAGGAAGGCGTGCGACACATAGCACCAGCCGGGAAGCGTCGAGGCCTTTCCAGTCGGTCGGCGCACGTCCCTGTAGTGACGCGGATGAAAGAGGTCGTTAAGCATCCCTGCCATGATAGAGCAGTCTGGCTGCCTTATGACCGGTCGGCGTGGCCCGGCAGGATCAGCTTCCCACGTTGCTGAATCTCTCGCACCACACGATCAAGTTTCTTCCTGAAGGGTCTCCCCATCCATAGTCGAGCTTTTCCAGGAGAGTCTCGTGATCGTGAACCTGATAAGCTCAGTCGAAACCGGCAAGATGAGGCCCGTCGTGGCGAGGACCTGCCCACCGTGTGACATCATCGGGGTGCACAGGAATCTGGACTTCGGAAAGTTCGTGCTCCATCCACAGCTGATCGCCCCGTGAAGATCTCGCGCATTGAGCTTTACCAGGTCGATCTGCCCTATTCGGGTGGCGTCTATCTGCTGTCGGGTGGCCGGGAGTATCGAAGTTTCGATGCCTCGATCGTTCGCGTGGTGACCGACGACGGTACGGAAGGATGGGGCGAGAGCACGCCCTTCGGTTCCACCTACATCGCCGCCCATGCGCTCGGCGTGCGCGCCGGGATAAGCGAGATCGCGCCTCACATGCTTGGCCTCGATCCGCGCCAGGTGGACCGCATCAACGATGCCATGGACCGGGCTCTTTCCGGACACAACCATGCCAAGGCGGCCCTGGACATTGCCTGCTGGGACATTTTCGGGAAGTCGGTGCACCTGCCGGTCTGTGAGCTGATGGGAGGCAGCACCAACCTGAGGATGCCCATCATCTCTTCGATCTACGCCGGGGACCCGGATGCGATGCGGGCGCGGGTCGCGGATCATCGCGCGAGGGGTTACCGGGGACACTCCATAAAGATTGGCGCACTCGACAGTGAGGGCGGGCCTGCCCTGGATGCCGAGCGTATCAGGGCCTCGCTCGCCGATCGGTGCCCCGGCGAGTACTTCATCGTCGACGCGAATGGCGGATTGCTCCCCGAAACCGCGCTTCGGATGCTTCGGTTGTTGCCGCAGGATCTGGATTTCGTGCTCGAGGCACCCTGCGCGACATGGCGCGAGACGCTCAGCCTGCGCCAGAGATGCGGCGTGCCGATCATTCTGGATGAACTCGCACAGCAGGACGAGGACATCACGCAATTGATCGCGCTCGACGCGGCAGACGGTGTCGGCCTCAAGATCTCGAAAGCCGGTGGTCTCACGGCCGGCCGCCGACACCGGGACATCTGTCTGGCGGCGGGCCTGACGATCAGCGTCCAGGATACCGTAGGCTCGGCAATCGCCTTCGCCGGCATCGTGCACCTGGGCCAGACCGTGCCGGAGCGGGCCTTGCGCTGTGTTCTCGACTGCCGTGACATGGCGGCGCTGGAGACAGCAACAATTCACGCCCCGATCAAGGACGGTGGTGTCATGGCTCCGGATGCTCCCGGACTGGGAGTGACCGTGAATCGGGATGTTCTGGGACCACCTGTTGGCGTCTACGAAGCGTAAGTCCACACATCGAGATACAAGAAACCGCGAGTGGCGGTGCAAGAGTTATGGTGGCATATGGACTTGATTGCAGGTCACGTTCGGGGGTGTACTGTTCACGGTCCCGAGGTGAGGGACGTGCACCTGGGACTGGAACCAAGCCTAGAGGAGGCAACATGACCACGTTGAATGAACTGAAGCGTGTGGCGCTTGATGGTCGCATCGACCGCCGCGAATTCATCCGGCAGGCGACCGCGCTCGGCATGACAGCTGCGGCGGCGGCCACGCTCGCCGACAGCGCCGCGCTGGCGGAAACGCCGCAGAGGGGCGGCACGTTCCGCATCGCGGTGGATGACGGCAACACCACCGACAGCCTGGATCCGGCGACCTATGAATCGACCTTCCAGATTTTCCTGCCGAGGATGATTACCAACAACCTGACCGAGATCACGTCCGATAACGAATTGGGCCCCGATGCCGCCGAGAGCTGGGAAGCGACGCCGGACGCCAAGACCTGGATCTTCAAGCTGCACAAGGGGGTCGAGTTCCACAACGGCAAGAGCTTCACGGCCGACGACGCGGTTGCTTCGCTCAACCATCACCGCGGCGAGAATTCGACCTCGGGCGGCACGGCATTGCTTTCGACCGTCACCGACATCAGGGCCGAGGACGCCCACACGGTGCGAATCGATCTCGAGACCGGCAACGCCGACCTGCCCTTCATCATGACCGACTATCATTTCGTCATGTTTCCGTCCGACGGCGAGGGCAGCATCGACTGGAGCGGAGTCGGCCTGGGCGGCTATGTGCTGGAGGAGTTCGAACCAGGCATCGTGGCCTTGGGCTCGAGAAACCCCAACTACTACAAAGAGGGCAAGGCAAACTTCGATGCCGTCGAGATCCATCAGGTGACCGATGTGATCGGGCGCGAGGCGGGTGTGCAGACCGGTCAGTTCGACGCCATGATCGAGGCCGACCCGAAAACTGCGGATCTCCTCGCACAGAACGAGAACGTGATCGTCGAGGAGATCGCGACCGGCCAGCACGCCAGCATGCCGATGCACACCGACGTTGCGCCGTTCGACGATGTCAACGTCCGTCTGGCGCTGAAGTACGCCCTCGATCGCGAGGGCGCTCTGGACGTCGTGCTGCGCGGGCATGGCACGGTCGGCAACGATCATCCCATCCCTCCGACGATGCCCTATTTCGATCCCGCTATCGAGCAGCGGGTGTACGACCCTGACAGGGCAAAGTGGCATCTCCAGCAGGCCGGCATGGACAGCCTTGCCGTCGACTTTTCGACCTCGGAGGTGCCGTTCGTCGGTGGAGTCGATTTCTCGGTCTTCTACCAGGAGACGGCCAAGGCCGCGGGCATCGACGTCAACGTTATTCGCGAGGCGGAAGACGGCTACTGGTCGAACGTCTGGCTCGTCAAGCCTTTCTCCCTGTGCGGCTGGGGTCCGCGCCCGACGCCCGACATGATCTTCTCGCTGGGCTACTACGGCCCCGCACCGTGGAACGACGCGCATTGGCAGAACGGGCGCTTCGATGAATTGTTGATCCAGGCCCGTGCCGAACTCGACGACGTTCGCCGCGCGGAAATGTACTCGGAGATGCAGCATCTCGTGCGCGATGACGGCGGCACGATCGTGCCGTTCTTCCGCAACTACATCTGGGCCACCGCGCTCAACGTGCGGCACACCGAGAGCGTGTCGGGCGAGTGGTCGCTCGACGGGAACCGCGCACCGGAACGCTGGTGGTTCGCCGAAGGCACCGTCTGATCGTTCCAGGTACACGATTGAAGGGCCCGGCGTTCGCCGGGCCCTTGTCGTTTGCGCCTGAAGCCCAGGGGCTGTCTCTTTCCACGCCGGAAGGCGGGGTTCTCTCGGGGTATCGCCGGCCCGGTGTGGATGCGTTGTGCCTACGTCCAGTCGATCTGCACGATCCCGTCGACAACGCGGCAGGCGTAGACCCTGATGGGCCGCGTCGCCGGACGGCCGGTGGCCTCTCCGGTGCGGATGTCGAAACACCCCTGGTGCAGCGGGCATTCAATGCGGAAACCGTCGAGATAGCCGTCGCACAGATCTGCGCCGCCATGGCTGCAGCGAGCTGACGTAACGTGGATTCCGCCCGGTGTGTCGTAGACGGCCAGGCGTCGACCCTCGAGAAGCGCGGGCGTCACGTCACCGCGATCGAGACGGGCGACGGCGATCAGATCGCGCCAGCGATCATCGTCCATCGGTGCCCACGAGGTCGCCGAGGCGCTCGGATCGTCCTGTAATCTGGCCAAGGATGCCGCGGTGGACGCCAAGATAGCTGCCGGCTTCGACGTGCAGGTGCCCTTTCAGCTTCTCGTGAAGCGCGGGCAGGGCATGGAACGGAACTGACGGAGCGAAGTGGTGCTCCGCATGAAACGGCATGTTCCATGCCAGGAAGCGCCAGGGCCAGGACACCACAGTGGTGCGCGTGTTGGTCGTCATGTCGCGAACATTGGGTCGGCCGACGTGTTCCGTCATGCGGATGAGGCGCATGACGGGTTCACCCAGGAAAACCGGCAGCCACCAGAACCAGAGAGGTTCCCACCAGTCGAAGACGACGACAGCCGCGGCGACCGCGAGATAAAGAGCCAGGAACACGCGCGCTTCGACGACGACCGCTCTTCGCTCCTCCGGTGGAACGAAGCGCTTCTCGGCTGCGCTCAGGCGCCCCCATGCGTGGTTGAGAAGGCCACCCAACATGCCGCGCCAGTACGGTAGGGACGACAGGTAGGCAAGGTGCCCCCACACGGAACCGGACAGGGGGATCAACTCGGGGTCGCGACCCACGATCTGGGTGTATGTGTGGTGATCGCAATGTTCGTAACGGAAGAAGTTCGGCGGGACGCAAATCCAGAAACCGCACCACGCCCCGACCCACTCATTGATCCGTCGCGTGCGGAACGCGGTGAAGTGCGTGCACTCGTGCTGCAGCGAGAAATGATGAACCAGGACCACACCGTGGACGAACATCGCGGGAACGAGCCACCAGGTGCCGAGTGCCGTCCACACCAGCAGGGCCGTGGAGGCCAGCACGCCGTACCATAGCGGCAAGCGGATCAGGGCCGGGAGATCGGAGCGCCGCATCAGGGACTTCAGTTCCCGTCGCCGGAGCGGCACCGCGCCGTGAAACGCCTGGGTCTGGGGAGTGAGAACGTCTTCGCCCATGAACCCATCCTAGCGGCTTTCTCGCAACGGTCACCGCCTTCCTCGCGTAGCGTTCCATGGCTTGCCTCAGACGCCCGAACAACCCTTGTCTGGTCGATCGTCGTGACTGGTCTCACCAGTCCTGACCCGCGCCTTGATGATCGTCCGGCCATGCTGCGGCGTGTCGCGAGTCTCGATCCGAATCGTGCATGCCTCAAGTCCGAACCAGGCCAACGTTGCGGTCGTCGCAACGTCGTGGAGGAGAACCGGAAATTCCCCCCCACATCCCGACCGGCGCCACCCCGGGCCTGCGCCGATCTGTATATCGGTTGGTCTGGGTCCCAGGCTTGTCCGACGGGTGGCGCACGATGCTCGCGCGACGCGGATGGAGGAGGCCGTCCTGCATCCCTGTCATCGCGAAACTGTCTGACGGCTTTATCACCGGTCAGTGTAGGGCTACGCTTCATGGTTCCAGGGGGAAGAAGCGGCTCATTCCATGGCGGATCAGGTCAGGGTCAGTGACATCGATGCCCTCAAGTTCCACGCGGAGGGGCGCCCCGGCAAGTTGGCGATCACGCCGACAAAGCCGCTCAACACGGCGAGGGAACTCTCGCTCGCCTACTCTCCGGGGGTCGCGGCGCCCTGTCTCGAGATCCACCGGCAACCGGCAACCGTCTTCGACTACACCGCGAAAGGCAATGTCGTCGCCATCGTCTCCAACGGTTCGGCCGTTCTGGGACTGGGCAATCTCGGCGCTCTGGGCGCCAAGCCGGTCATGGAAGGAAAAGCGGTCCTCTTCAAGCGATTCGCCGATGTCGACGGCATCGATATCGAAATCGACAGCGAGGATGTCGACGAGATCGTGCAGACGGTGAAACTCATCAGCCCGACCTTCGGCGGCGTCAATCTCGAGGACATCAAGGCGCCGGAGTGCTTCATCATCGAGCAGCGCCTGAGGGAGATCGTCGACATTCCGATCTTCCACGATGACCAGCACGGAACGGCCATCATCTGTCTGGCCGGTGTCATCAACGCCCTGGAGATTGCCGGCAAGAGACTGGCCGACTGCAAGGTGGTGGTGAACGGCGCGGGTGCGGCAGGAATTGCCTGCCTCGAACTGGTGAAGGCACGCGGCCTTCCCCATGACAACGCCATCCTGTGCGATTCTCAGGGCGTGGTCTACCAGGGACGGGCAAAGGGCATCAACCAGTGGAAGTCTGCCCATGCCGTCGAGACGTCCGCGAGGACGCTCGAGGATGCGATGGAGGGGGCGGACATCTTCCTCGGGGTTTCGGTCAAGGATGCCGTGACGGGGGACATGGTCGCATCGATGGCCGCACGGCCCATCATCTTCGCCATGGCGAACCCGGATCCGGAGATCCTGCCCGAGGACGTCCAGGAGGTCCGCGAGGACGCCATCGTGGCGACCGGCCGTTCCGACTATCCCAACCAGATCAACAATGTCCTTGGGTTCCCCTACATCTTCAGAGGCGCGCTCGATGTGCGGGCAACGACGATCAACGACGCCATGAAGATTGCCGCCGCCGAGGCGATCGCCTCCCTGGCAAGGGAGGACGTGCCCGACGAGGTGGCGTCAGCCTATGCCGGCGACCACCTGCGCTTCGGACCGGATTACATCATTCCCAAGCCATTCGATCCCCGCCTCATATCACGGGTGCCATCGCGCGTGGCGCGGGCGGCCATGGATACGGGCGTGGCACGCCGGCCGATCATCGACACCGAGGCCTATCAGGCCCGTCTCTCCGGCCTGCTTTCTCCGGTTGCCGGACGCATGCACGAGATCTTCGAGACCGTGCGCCGGCGTCAGGCGCGGATCGTGTTTGCCGAAGGCGAGGAAGAAAAGACTATCCGGGCAGCGGCACTGTGGCGTGACCAGGGACTCGGCGTCGCCATCCTCGTCGGCAGGACGCAGTACATCCAGGAGAAGATGGAGACGCTTGGCGTCAGCCCGGGCGGCCTCGAGATCGCCAACGCGGATGCCGTGGATATCGAGCAGTACGTCAACCATGTCTATGCCCACATGCAGCGCCGTGGTGCGCTGCTTCGCGATTGCCAGCGCTGGATCCACCTGGATCGCGATGTCTTCGCCGCGGCCATGCTGGCGACAGGTGATGCCGATGCCATGGTCACCGGCCTCACCCGGTCCTATCCGGGCGCGCTCTCCCATGTCCAGAGGGCGTTGAAGGCCGGCGATGGCCAGATCGTCTTCGGCATGACCATCCTCGTCTCCTCCCAGCACACGCTGCTGTTGGCCGACACCACCATCAACGAGGAACCGTCGGCCAGGGATCTCGCCGACATCACGGTTCAGGCGGCCGCCAAGGCGCGCGCACTGGGTGTCGAACCACGGGTCGCCCTGCTGTCGTTTTCCAATTTCGGCAGCCGCGGCGAACGGCGGACGGCCCACCTGCGCGAGGCCGTGCGCATCCTCAAGGAACGCGAGGTCGACTTCGAGGTCGACGGCGAAATGGCGGGCGACACCGCGCTCGACAAGAACTCACTGGACTACTATCCCTTCATCGCGCTGGGCGGTCCGGCCAATGTTCTCATCATGCCCAACCTTCACGCCGCCAACATTTCCTACAGGCTGGTCGAGGCGATGGATGGCGCGCGCGTGATCGGACCGATTCTTCTCGGTCTGGAGAAGCCCGTGCAGATTGTCCGCCTGGGGGCGACGGTCAACGACCTCCTCAACATGGCGGCTCTGGCGGCCATCGACATCGAGGACTGATGACCCGCGGCGTGGAGTGGTGTCCATGACCATGGTGTTCCGTGCTCCGTCATGGGCCTGATTCTGGCCCTGGTCCTTGTCGAGGCAGGGGTCTTTCTTGTCCTGGTGACGGCTGGAGAACTCACGGTGGCGGCGGCCCTCGCCGGATTCGCCGCCCTGGCGGTGACAAGCGTGGTGCTGGTGTGGCCATTTGTTTCCGGCATGGACAACATCAGTTCATGGATTGTCCGGCGGAGCGGCCTGCCTGACCTGGAGCCGCCGCGGCTGCGCGGTGGATCACTTGTTTCGCAGTTGCAGTCTCTCGTTGACGCCGTGACACACGCTTTCGATGAACGGGAAACGCGCATTCGTCGCCTGGCGAGGGACAACGACCATCTGCTTGACGCCTTGACCGCGCCCGTCCTGCTGGTCTCGAAGGACAGTGAGCTGGTACGCTTCAACGGTGCCGCGGGCCGGGTCTTCGGCGACCTCCGGGCCGGGCAGCACGTATCCAGGATCCTGCGGGACCCCGGTTTCGACGGCGCCGTCGCGGCAGGTCTTGGCGAAGGTCTCTCCAGTGTCGCGGAAGTCGTCGTGACCCGTGACCACGTCGACAGCCACCTTGTCCTCGATGTCGCACCGTTGCCCGCCGGAATGGGCGATGCAGCGCTGATGGTGGTGTGCCACGATGTCACCGGAGCCCGCAGAACAGAACAGATGCGCGTGGATTTCGTGGCCAATGCCAGCCACGAGATCCGTTCGCCGCTCACCACGCTCATCGGTTGCATCGAGACCCTGCAGGGTCCGGCAAGGGACGATGCCGATTCGCGCGCAAGGTTCCTCGCGATGATGGAAGAACAGGGCAGGCGCATGGCGAATCTGGTCGAGGACCTCCTGTCGCTGTCACGCATCGAGATCCGGGAACACGCCCAGCCGACCGGCGAGGTCGCCATTGCGCCGCTGCTTTGCCGCCTCGCCTCCGCGCTTCACTTCGAAGCCGACAGGCGGTCGATGACCATCGATCTCGACATCCCCGACTCCATGCCCCCGGTGCGGGGTGACGAGGACGAGATCGAACAGGCCTTCTACAATCTTATCGCCAACGCGATCGGGTACGGCCGGGAGGGGACTGCAGTCAGTCTCGCCGCCGGCATCGTGGAGCGGCCACCCGATCACCTGCGGGTCGCGCGCGGCCGGCTGGCATGGATTTCCGTCACCGATCAGGGCGACGGGATCGAGGCCCAACATCTGCCGCGGCTCACCGAGCGGTTCTACCGTGTCGACAAGCCGCGCAGCCGCGAACGCGGTGGAACCGGTCTTGGCCTTGCCATCGTCAAGCACATTCTCTCGCGCCATCGTGGCGAACTGCACGTGGCGAGCACGCCCGGCAAGGGATCCGTCTTCACGGTGTGGCTCCCTGCTGTGTTTCACGAAAGTGTCATGAAGTCCCCTTAGGGTGCGCGCCGATGCACCCTAACCGTCAGCCCATGGGGGACCGTGACATGAGATTCAGAGTGTTGAATGTTGTCCTTGCTGCAGGCGTCAGTGCTCTGACCGCCGTTGCGGCGACCGCGCAGGATGCGCGAGACACGATCAGGATCGTCGGTTCGTCAACCGTGTTTCCGTTTTCAACCGCCGTTGCCGAGCAATTCGGCCAGAACAGCGACTTTCCGACACCCGTTGTCGAGTCGACCGGGTCGGGCGGTGGATTGAAGCTCTTCTGCGCCGGCATCGGCTTCGAGCATCCCGACATCACCAATGCCTCGCGCCGCATCAAGTCCAGCGAGGTCGAGCGTTGCGCAGAAAACGGCATCATGGACATCACAGAGGTCATGATCGGATTCGACGGAATCGTGCTCGGCAACTCGCGTGGCACGGACCAGCTCTCCATCGACATTCCGGACCTGTGGCTTGCCCTTGCGGCCGAGGTTCCCGATGCGGATGGCAATATCGTCGCCAATCCCTATACGATGTGGAACGAGATCAACGACTCGCTGCCCGCCGTCGCCATCAGGGTCATGGGCCCGCCGCCGACGTCCGGCACGCGCGACGCCTTCGTCGAACTCGTCATGGAGGAGGGATGCGAGCACTTCGAAGCCGTCGTCATGATCGAGGAGTCGGATGAAGACCGCTTCGAGAGCATCTGCGCCTCGATCCGCGAGGACGGCGCCTTCATCGAGGCCGGGGAAAACGACAACCTGATTGTCCAGAAGCTCGAGGCCGATCCGGACGCCTTCGGCATCTTCGGATTTTCCTTCCTCGATCAGAACATCAACAAGATCCAGGGGTCGATGATGAACGGTGTCGAGCCGACGTTCGACAACATCGCTTCCGGCGACTATCCGGTATCGCGTTCGCTCTATGTCTACGTCAAGAACGCCCACATCGATGTCGTTCCGGGCATCACCGAGTTCGTGGCCGAGTTCACCAGCGATGACGCCTGGGGCCCCTTCGGCTACCTCGCGGACAAGGGCCTGATCCCGCTTCCCGACGAAGATCGGGCAGCCATGGCGGCGTCGGCGAATGCCGCCACGCCTCTCAGCATGTGATACGTTGAGTCATTCTCGAGGTGCCGGGGACCAGCAACCGGTCCCCGGCACCTTTCTTTGTTCGGATGAGCCCAACACCTGCCGGAAAGTGACCGGACCGTGACCCAGATGATCCTCACCCTGGCGCTGATCTGCCTTGCGGCAGCAGCCTTCCTTGTCGGGCGAAGGAGAGCGGTCAGGGTCACCGGAGGCCGGACGTCCGCCCTTCACTCCCGTCCGGTCTATCACGGCTGGTATGTCGCACTGGCCTGTGGCTTGCCGGCGGTGTCCCTCTGGTTCCTGGTTCTCGTGGCCGGGGACTGGATGATTGACAGGACCATTGTGGCCGCGCTCCCCGGGGAACTTCGGGAGGCCTCCGCCCCGGTCCTGCAGCGATTCCTGAACGATGCCGAAACACTCGCTGCCGGTGGCATTCCGACGATCGAGATCACTCCGGAACTCGAGGCCGCGGCTGCCTCCTTCAGGCAACTCACGCTTCTCGAGAATTGGGTCGGATTTGGTGCCGCAATGGGTCTTGGGCTCATTGGGGCCGGGCTCGCGATGCGCCGGATCGACATCTCCCGGCGGACCCGTCAGCCGGTCGAGCGCGTGCTTCTCGTTGTGCTTCTTGCCGCTGCGGCGATTTCCATCCTGACGACGACGGGCATTGTCTTTTCGGTACTCTTCGAGGCGATCCGCTTCTTTGACAAGGTGCCGTTCCTCGACTTCCTGTTCGGTGTGAAGTGGAGTCCGCAGATCGCCCTGAGGGAGGACCAGGTGGGATCATCGGGGGCCTTCGGTGCGGTCCCGCTCTTCACGGGCACGCTTCTCATCACTCTCATAGCCATGCTCGTGGCCGGGCCTGTGGGACTCCTTTCGGCGGTCTACCTGGCCGAGTATGCCGACCCGCGCCATCGGGCGGTGGCCAAGCCGATGCTCGAGATCCTCGCCGGCATTCCCACGGTGGTCTACGGCTTCTTCGCCGCGCTCATCGTTGCGCCGGCGCTGCGCGAGGCGGGCATCATGATCGGGCTCGACGTGGCGTCGGAAAGCGCCCTGGCGGCAGGGCTGGTCATGGGCATGATGATCATTCCCTTTGTCTCGTCGCTCACCGACGATGCCCTTGCAGCGGTGCCTGACGACCTGCGCGATGCATCCCTGGGACTTGGTGCGACGCACCAGGAAACGGTGACACGCGTCATTATTCCCGCGGCCCTTCCCGGGATCGTGGCCGGGTTCCTGCTGGCGGTGAGCCGGGCCATCGGAGAAACCATGATCGTGGTGATGGCGGCCGGTCTTGCGGCCAATCTCACGGCGAACCCCCTCGAGGCCGTCACCACCGTGACCGTGCAGATCGTGACACTCCTCATCGGTGATCAGGAATTCGACAGCGCCAAGACCCTCGCCGCCTTCGCACTTGGCCTGACCCTCTTCATGGTCACGCTGGGCCTCAACATCATCGCACTGAGAATGGTGCAGAAGTACCAGGAAAAATATGACTGACCTGGCGCATCCCATGGTGTCGGTTCACCAGAGCGACACGTCCCGCGAACGCCTTCGAAGACGCTATGCGCGGGAACGCAGTTTCAAGATCATCTCCATCTCGGCCCTGGGGCTCACCGCTCTTTTCCTCGTGATCCTGCTCGGTTCCATCGTTCTCAACGGCTGGTCGGGGTTTCTCACCACCAAGCTGCGGCTCAAGGTGACGTATTCCGCCGAACACCTCGATGTGGAGAGTCCGGCGAACGGCAATTTCCGCATGATCATCCTCGATGCCCTGCGCGAGAAGTTTCCCGACGCAACGGAACGCAGGGAACTGCGCGCACTGCTTGGCATCGTGTCGAACAGGGGCGCCTGGGATGTGCGGGACGCCCTCCTCGATGACCCGTCACTCGCCGGCGGGTCACTGGAACTGTGGCTCCCGGCGGCAACGGAAGTCGACATGCTCAACAAGGGCTACGTCGATCGTTCCGCGCCCGAGGAGCTGCGGCTGATTGACGACCGGACGATTGCCTGGGTCGATGCACTCGTTGAAGCCGATGATCTGGCGACCGCTTTCAACTGGACGTTCCTGTTGAGCGGGGATTCCCGCGAACCGGAACTCGCCGGAGTCGGCGGCGCAGTCCTGGGGTCGTTCTGGATCCTTCTCGTCACCTTTGTCGTGTCGTTTCCGACCGGGGTGGGTGCTGCTGTCTTCCTCGAGGAGTTTGCACCGAAACGCCGGTGGGTCGACATCATCGAGGTCAACATCAACAACCTCGCTGCGGTTCCCTCGATCGTCTTCGGCTTGCTGGGCCTTGCTGTTTTCCTGAACGTCATGCATCTGCCGCGTTCGGCACCGGTCGTTGGCGGCCTCACCCTGGCACTGATGACCTTGCCGACGATCATCATCGCCACGCGGGCCGCGCTGAAGGGAATACCGCCCTCAATCAAGGACGCGGCCCTCGCCATCGGCGCCTCACCGGTACAGGTGGTTTCGCATCACCTGCTGCCCTTGGCGATGCCACGGATCCTCACCGGAGCGATCATCGGCATGGCGCGCGCGTTGGGAGAATCCGCGCCATTGCTCATGGTCGGCATGGTGGCTTTCGTCGTCGATCTGCCCTCCGGGCCGACCGATGCGGCTACGGCGCTTCCGGTGCAGGTGTTCCTGTGGGCCGACAGTCCGGAACGCGGCTTTGTCGAGAAGACATCTGCCGCGATCATGGTATTGCTCGTGTTTCTGGTCGCCATGAATGGCCTGGCGGTCTACCTGAGACAGAGGTTCGAGATACGATGGTAGAATCGGCAGGCACCAGCGACGCTCCACGCGTGAAGATGAGGACGCGCGGTCTCAAGCTGTGGTACGGCGACAAGCAGGCGCTGACCGGCATCGATCTTGATGTGCCCGAACACCAGGTCACCGCCCTCATCGGTCCCTCGGGTTGCGGCAAGACCACCTTCCTGAAGTGTCTCAACCGCATGACCGACACGATCGATGGCGTGACGACCCAAGGCAGTGTCACCCTGGACGACGTCGATGTCCGGGACCGTTCTGTCGATGTCGTGCAACTGCGCGCGCGTGTCGGCATGGTTTTCCAGAAGCCCAACCCCTTTCCCAAGACGGTCTACGACAACATCGCCTATGGTCCGCGCATCCACGGCCTTGCCGCCAACCGGCGTGAGCTTGACGACATCGTGGAATCCAGTCTGCGTCGTGCCGGGCTGTGGGACGAGGTGTCCGGCCGTCTCGGAGACCTCGCGACCGGCATGTCCGGCGGCCAGCAGCAGCGCCTGTGCATTGCCCGTTCGATCGCCGTGGCGCCCGAGGTCATCCTGATGGACGAGCCCTGCTCGGCGCTCGATCCGATTTCGACGGCGCGCATAGAAGAGCTGATCGACGACCTGCGGGCGAAGTACACGATTGTCATTGTCACCCACAACCTGCAGCAGGCGGCCCGGGTCTCCCAGATGACCGCCTTCTTTCACCTTGGCCGGCTGATCGAGGTCAACAGCACGGCTGAACTCTTCCAGAGCCCGGTCGAATCAATGACCGAGGACTACATCACCGGCAGGTTCGGATGAGCCCACTTGGCTGAGGATTTCCCATGACTGTCCAGCACACTGTCCGTTCCTATGATTCTGAACTCGAGGAGGTCACGAACCGCGTTCTCTCCATGGGCGGAATCGTGGAAGACCAGATCCGCAACGCGATGCAGGCCCTTGTGGACGGCAACCGCGCCCTTGCCCAGAACGTCATCGACAGTGACCAGAAGGTCGACGCGCATGAGCGCGAGGTGGAGGAACTGGTCACGCGCATCGTGGCATTGCGCCAGCCCATGGCCGAGGACCTGCGGCGTATCATGACGGCGCTGAAGTCGGCCAGCAATCTGGAGCGCATGGGCGATCTTGCGGCCAATGTCTCCAAGCGCACCCTCATCATCGAGGACACCGCGAGAATGCCGCAGCGCGAGGCTCTGAGGCGGCTTGGCGCCGCCGTCTACAATATGACGACAGATGTCATGAACGCGTTCCGCGATGGCGATTCCGATCTGGCCGAGCGGGTGTGGCGCCAGGACGAGTTCATCGACGAGATGTACAGTTCCGTCTATCTCGCCATCCTCGCTGACATGATCGCCGATCCGAAGCTCATTGCGTCCGGAACCCAGGTCCACTTCATGGCCAAGAACATCGAACGCATCGGCGACCACGCCACCAACATTGCCGAGATGGTGACCTACATGATTCTGGGCCGGTTGCCGGATCGCGACCGGCCCAAGGCAGATTCCGTGATCGGAGTGGAAGGTGAGACAGTCGAGAACGGCAGCCAAGGCATGTGAAGCCACCGCCCTCGTCGTTGATGACGAGGAACCCATCCTCGAACTGGTGCGCTACAACCTGGAGGCCGAAGGCTTCAGGGTCCTCACCTGTGGCGACGGCCGCGAGGCGCTCCTCCTCGCCGAGGAGGAAAATCCGGACATCGTCATCCTCGACTGGATGCTGCCCTCGCTGAGCGGACTGGAGGTCTGTCGGCGCATCCGCCGAGATCGCGACCTCGCGCATCTGCCGGTCATCATGCTGACGGCGAGGGCCGATGGAGCGGACCGAGTCAGGGGTCTCGATGTCGGTGCCGATGACTACGTGCCCAAGCCCTTTGCGCCTTCCGAACTGCTGGCCCGCGTGCGTGCCGTGCTGCGCCGCATCCGTCCGGCTTTGGCCGGTGATTCGCTGGCCTGTTCGGATCTTGTCATGGACCTTGCCGGGCGGCGTGTCGTGCGTGGAGGCCGGCGCATTCATCTCGGGCCGAAGGAGTTCGCCATCCTCAGACTCTTCATGGAGAACCCGGGACGGGTGTTCGGTCGCGAGCAGATTCTGGACAGGGTCTGGGGTATCGACTCGTTCATCGGTGACAGAACCGTCGACGTGCATATCGGCCGGTTGAGGAAGGCGCTCAACGTGACCGGCGGAGCCGAACTCATCCGCACCGTCCGAACGGCGGGATACGCGCTTGATGCGGACTGAGGTTTCTGCTCGATGGGGAGTGGGTGCGTTCCTGTCTCAGTCGGGGGGCCTCATTGCCTTCATGATGAGGGTCGCCGGCACCATGTCGAGAATCTTCGGGACATACTTGGCGCGAAGGCCGAACCAGGGATCGTAGGGATAGCGAATCCGGGAATCCGGCTCGACAATTCTCTCGACCGTCAAACCGGCGTCTACCAGAGCCTGGTGCAGGTCCGAGATACTGTACCGGTGGACCGTGACGTGGCCGTGTTCGCCCCTGTCGTCGAGGCAGGGACCCGTTTCGTTGCAGCTCTCGACGAGCATCAGGGTATCGCGATCGACCTTTCTGAAGAAGGGATGCTCAAGCGAAAAGACAAAGGTGCCGCCTGGCCGCAGAACGCGCTTGACCTCGCGGAAGGTCCCGGTCCTGTCGGCCACGAACTGCAGGGCGAAAGCGGAGAATACGATGTCCTTGCTCGCCGAGCCGATTGGCTCCAGATCGCCCATGTCGTGTTGCACGAAGTCAATCTTGACGCCGTGCCGGTCCGCCAGCGTCCGGGCGAAGCGGAGTTGCTCGACCGAGATATCGAGCGCGGTTGGTCTGGCCCCGCGCAGGGCAAACGCGATTGAGCACTGGGCGCCACCGCATCCGATCTCCAGAACGTCCCGTCCCTCAAGATCGCCCAGCAGGTTGAGTTCGGCCTCGTTGGGGCTGCTCGGGCCGTAGTGGATGTCGGTTGGGATTCGGGTACTCGCCTGGTAAGCCTCGGAATAGCCTTCCCACCATTCCTTGATGTCGTCAGCCATGTCATTCGCCCGCGACGGTGGCAGCCGGCACATCACGCGATGGCGTGGCGCCCTGCTTCGACCTGAGACGCCCTTGCATTGCTTCAGGCTCTCGTGCCGCAGCCGGCGCCGTGTCAGGTGGGGGCGATTGGACGGGGCGAAGGTTGTTGGAGTGCATGTTCACGACTCATTGCCCTTGTGACGGATAATTGTCGGCGATTCAGGCGACGGTCCGGTCAGTCAGGCACACCAGACGCCCTCCCGCACAAGTTCGTCCGCTGCCATCGAGATGGACTTGCGAAGGACACGCTCGACGAAATCGATCTCAGTGTCGCCCAGAACCAGGGGAGGGGAAAGCACGCTCAGGTGACCCAGGGGCCGGACGATCAGACCCTCGCGCCGCGCGTGAGTTGCGATCCGTTCCCCAATCCGTGCTTCGGGCGGCAGGAGAGCCTTGCTCTCCCGGTCGGCCACGCACTCGATTGCATGCATGAAGCCCATGCCGCGAACCTCTCCGACCAGAGGCAAGTCGCTCAACCGGGACAGGGCCTCGCGAAAGCGCGAACCGAACGTGCGCACGTGGCCCGGCAGGTCCTCGTGTTCCATGATGGCGATGTTCGCCAGGGCCGCCGCGCAGCAGATCGGGTGCTCGGAGTAGGTGAAGCCGTGTGTGAAGAGCGCGCCTTCTTCCATCGGGGTGCGGATGGTCTCGAAGATCCTGTCCGACACGATCGTCGCGCCAAGCGGTTGGTAACCCGACGTGAGTCCCTTGGCGCACGTCACGATGTCTGGCGACATGCCGAAGATCGCATCGGAGGAAAAGTACTCGCCAAGTCTGCCGAAGCCCGTCACCACCTCATCAGCGATCACGAGAATGTCGTTGTCGTGACAGAGCTTCGAGATTCGCCTGAGATAGTCATGCGGCGGCACGATGACGCCGGCCATCCCCATGATCGGTTCGGCGAAGAAGCAGGCGATGTTCTCGGCGCCGACGTGTTCGATCACGTCCCGGCACTCGGCGAGCAGAAGATCGCAGAACTCCTCCTCGGACGTGTCGTCAGGCCGGCGGTAGACGTAGGGAGCGGAAAGGACGTTCACGCCGATGTCCGGCGAATCAAAGCCGATCTTGTTGGCCGCCATGCCCGAAAGCGCCGCGCTGACCGACGTGCTGCCGTGATAGGCCTCGGATCGGCACAGGACCTGTTTCTTTCGATCCTGGCCAAGGTGGTTGAAGTAGTGCTGGACGATCCTCAGCGCGGAATCGTTGGCCGTCGAACCGCCGCCGGAATAGACGACGCGGTTGAGGTCGCCCGGGGCGAGATCGGCAAGCTTCGCGCTCAGCCTTGCGGCCGGCGGGTTGGTCGTGTTGCGAAACGGGCAGGCGAACGGGAGTTGGCGGGCCTGCTCCAGGATCGCCTGCGCGATCTCTTCGCGACCGTAGCCGACATTGACGCACCAAACGCCTCCCATTCCGTCCAGGAGGCGATTGCCGTCGGAGTCCGTCACGTAGGCGCCCTCGGCATGAACCAGGATCTCGGACCGGCCGGAGCCAAGCACCGCGAGGTCTGCCCAGCCGCGCAAGGAATGCCGTTGATCCTGCATTTCCAGTTCAACGGAATTGATGGGTGCGTTAAGCATCGCAGCAGCCCCTGTCTTGTCGACCCCCGACAAGGCACGGGGTCAACCTGAGCGGCTCGTGACCGATGTCGGCATGGACGGCGCGAGACTAGCAGGTGCCGGAATGCGCACCATGCGAATATCTCTCATGGATCATGAATCCCCTGTCTCACGCCCGCTTGCGGCCTTCACAAGGTCCAAGCGCTTTGGGATGATGGAACACCGGAGAGCAATGAGGGCGAGCAGCGATGATGCCACCCCTTAAGGGACTGAAGGTCTTCGAGGCCGCGGCGCGCTTCGAGAGCTTCTCCCGGGCTGCCGAGGAACTCAACGTTACCCAGTCGGCGGTGAGCCACCAGGTCCGCAACCTCGAGGCCTTCCTGGAGATTGAACTGTTCGAGCGCATCAACGGCGCCTTGAAGCTGACCGACGCCGGCTTGTCCTTGTTCAAGGAGCTGAATGTTGCATTCCGGCACATCGATCAGGGCATCGCCAATCTGAAAGCCAGCCAGGAGGGACGTCTGATTGGCGTGTCTCTCAATCCCCACTTTGCTCTCCGCTGGCTGACGCCGCGGCTGGGCGCCTTTTGGAAGCTCCGCCCGGGTTTCGAACTGCGCTTCGTTCACGACTACGACCCGGCGGATTTCTCGGATCCCGAGATTCACCTGTCAGTCGAGTGGCGGCATGCTACGGACCGCGATCCGAACGCCAGCCTGCTCATCCCTGGCGAACTCACGCCCGCCTGCAGCCCGTCGATCCTCAAAGGCGCGCATGCCGTGAGGACTCCCCGGGATCTCGAAAAACACTCCCTGCTTCACGGCAGGGGCCAGAGGGCCTGGCGTGACTGGCTGGACCTCGCCGGGGTGCCGGACCTCCGTCCCACCTACAACGAGATTTACGAGGACACCAACGTTCGCTTGCAGGCGGCGATGGAGGGCGAGGGCGTTATGCTGGTGTTTCCCGCCCTGGTTGTCGACGAAATCGACGCGGGCAGGCTGGTGTGTCCGCTGGACATCAGTTTGACGACATTCTCCTATTACGTCGTCACGCCCCGCTCCCGCATCGAGAACAGGAACGTGCGGTATTTCCGAGAATGGCTCCTGTCGCAAAGCGGCCCTCCGAGCGGCCGGCCAGGAAGCGCCATCGGGTGTTCGGCCCGGCAGGCGGCGAAGTCTCTTCGCATCTAGCCGCCGATCGCAGGGCGGTGCTTGGCAGACGTTCTCCGAGAGAATTTCTCGTGAAGCATGAGCAAACCGCGTTTGGAGTCCTTGCGGGCTGACCTCAGACTGCTTGCGTGATCGGAAGCAGGGTACGAGGTTCCAGGAGTTTGGAAAGCGTGGGCGGACGTGCAGCGAAACCTGATTCCGGAAACGGCGTCACCCCTGAGACAGGAGACTACCGGGGCTACAGCCAGACGGGGGATTCGGCCGAAGACCCGGAACTGACGCACGTGATGCCACGCACTCCATGCGGCGAACTGTTACGCCGCTACTGGCATCCGGTAGCCATGAGTTCGGATATCGAAGATGGCCCCTGTGCACTGCGCATTCTCGGCGAGAATCTCGTCCTCTACCGGGACCTCAGCGGCAATGTAGGCTTGCTCCACCTCAACTGCGTTCATCGCGGTGCCTCTCTTCTCTACGGTGTCTGCGAAAGGCATGGCCTGAGGTGCTGCTATCATGGTTGGCTCTTCGCGTCCGACGGCACCATTCTGGAGACTCCCGGTGAGCCGGCAGGGAGCCAGGGTGCCGCCAATCTGAGGCGCAAGCTGAAGCAGGGAGCCTATCCCGCAAGGGAACACAACGGCCTGATTTTCGCCTACCTGGGGCCGCCGGACCGGATCCCCGAGTTTCCGATCTACGATACTTTCCAGATCGCGGGAACCGTGACGCAGCCCTACACGCGGGACTATCCGTGTAACTGGCTCCAGATCACCGAGAACGCGATGGATCCGGTCCACGCGGTGTTTCTTCACGTTCGTGCGACCGGGCCCCAGTTCGATCAGGCTTGGGGCCAGATCGGAGTCAGGGATTTCCATGAGCGTGCGAGCGGTCTGTACTACACCAACGCCCGACGCGTGGACGGCAACCTCTGGGTTCGCATTCACGAGGTCGTCGTCCCGAACCTGACCCACGCCGGCGCAGTCATGACGATGGACGGCAAGACGCCCAAGTACTTCGGGCGGAACACGTTCACCCGGTGGGTCGTGCCCGTTGACAACGAGAACACCCGTGTCTTCGCTTGGGCGAACTTCGGCGAGCGCACCGATCCTGACCAGGCGGATTGGCGCACCGAAGCGGGTATCGACATCATCGAAGGCGGCATGCCGCGTGAGCGTTCGGACGATGATGCGCGAAAATTCCCCGGGGACTACGAGGCCTTTGTCGGCCAGGGGCCGATCTCGATCCATGCCAACGAGCATCTCATGTCATCGGACCGCGGCGTCATCCTGTTTCGCTCGCGCCTGAAGAGCCTCGTTCGGGCGCTTCAGGCGGGGGAGGAGCCCGCTCAGCCGTCGCAGCTTTTCCAGGCTCCGATCCCGACCTACTGCGGCGACACGGTCCTGCGCATCAGGAACTGCGAGGACGACGTGGCAATCCTGCATCACTCACGACAGATCATGAAGATCATCCAAAGCGGCGACGGCTTGGCACCGGAGCATCGCGACAGGCATGTCATCGAGCAGCTTCGCGCCTACGAGGCAGGGCAGCAATGATCCCGGCACGTGAGTTCCGGGCAACGGTCGACGTCGGACAAGGGTGAGGACCTGACCGAACTGGAGAAAGACCGATCTCTTCGAGTTTCGCGACGACAGGCACGGCCACAAGCGAACCGCCTCTCTTGAACGGGCGGCGGCGTGCTGACATGCGAACTGTTCGACGAGACCGCTCGTCGCCAGGAAGAGTTCGGCCGATCCCCACCGGGAGGGAATGCACCATGCCTCGATCCGTCGTTGAGCTTCAGGGAGTCTGGAAGGTCTTTGGCGACCGAGCGGACGAAGCGCTTCAGGCCATGCGCGACGACGCGATGTCAAAGGCGGAGGTGCTGGAGCGCTTCGGTTGCGTCGTCGGCGTCCGGAACGCCACCTTCTCTGTCGGAGAAGGCGAAGTCTTTTGCATCATGGGACTTTCGGGCAGTGGCAAGTCCACCTTGGTCCGCCATATCAACCGACTCCTGGAACCCACCGCCGGTCGGATCTTCGTCGACGGTGAAGACATCATGCAGAAGGACGCCAGACAGCTTCGTTTCCTGCGCGCCGAGAAGATCGGCATGGTGTTTCAGAACGTTGCCCTTCTGCCCCATCGCACGGTGGCCGACAACGTAGCCCTGCCCCTCGACGTCAAGGGTCTCTGTCGGCGCGACCGCCGCGAGATCGCCGAGCGGACACTCGCGCTGGTCGAATTGTCGGGATGGGAGAATCACTACGCCCACGAGCTCTCAGGCGGCATGCAGCAACGGGTCGGCCTGGCCCGTGCTCTGGCGGCCGACCCGACGATACTGCTGATGGACGAACCCTTCAGCGCGCTGGATCCGTTGATACGCCGGCAGCTCCAGGACGAGTTTGTCCAGCTTTCCAAGGTCACGGGCAAGACTACCGTCTTCATCACGCACGATCTCGACGAGGCCATTCGGATCGGTCACCGCATCGCCATCATGAACGACGGTGGTCTCGTTCAGATCGGCACGCCAGAAGAGATCGTGACGAACCCGGTCGACGACTATGTCGCCGATTTCGTCGCCGGTATTTCACGACTGACGCTGGTCACCGCCCGCAGCGTGATGATCCCGATCGAAACCTACCGGACGCACGACGCTGGCGCGCTGTCTGGAGCGCTACGCGCACCGGAGGATTCCGATCTCGATCACCTGATCGACCTTGCGGTCGAACGTGACGGTCCGATCGTGATCACGAACAAGCAGGGTCACGACGTCGGCGTGGTCGACAGGCAACACCTCCTGCGAGGATTTCAAAGGGGAAAGGGCCATGCGTGAGTCCACACCCGCGCCGGGCGGTAGCGCCGGCGATGTCCCCGACGATGTCCGCACCTTCATCGGCTCGAAAGCCGGCTACTACCGGCAGAGGTTCGAGCAGCTGGACGCTGCGACCGGCTTTGTGCCGGCCTTCAACGTGTCGGCTGCGATCCTGGGTCCTGTCTGGCTCGCAGCACGGCGACTCTGGATTCACTTCTGGGTGTTTCTGATCCTCGAGACCTTGGCCGTCGTGCAACTGTGCCGGGGTCTGTTTGCCGATCTGGGCGCTTCGGAATATGCCCGCGCGGAACGACTGTCGGACAGCGCCGCATCGCGCCGCGCGGAAGCCGACGAGGCTCTGGCTAGCGGCGCCGACAATGCCGGCACGCTGGTGGAGTCGGCGGCGGCCCTGGAGCGAGCCAGCACCGCATCCCTGGAAAAGGCGGACGCTATCGCCGCGACGGCACCCTCGCTCGTGATTCTCGGCATCGGCCTCCTGCTGATAGCGAAGGGCATGCAAGGTCTGCTGGCCAACCGGGCCTTGAATGCGCGGTTTCGGCGATGGTGCGCCGACCGTTCCCTGGCCCGTGGCCTGGATCTTCCGGTCAGCGGGCTCACGGCGGCCTTCGTCGCGATGACATACTCGCTGACGGCCTACCGTTTCACGGAAACCGACGTGCCGGGCTGGTTGGAGACCTTTCCGGCAAGCCGCTTGTGGCGCAAGGAAACAGCATCCTGGATCGATGGGTCCTTTCAGTGGATGACCGAAGCCGGGGCCGGGCTCTTCGTGGGTATCACCGGCGCCATCAGCGCCCTCTTGAATGCGATGGAGACGCTGCTCGTCGCCACGCCCTGGCCGGTCGTGATGGCCGTGATCGTTCTCCTGTCTCTGAAGGTCGCAGGCGCCCGCGTCGCCATCTTCACGGCAGCGTCGCTGGCCTATCTGGCGCTGCTCGGTTTCTGGGAAAAGAGCATGATCACCATTGCCCTTCTCGGATCTGCAGCCCTGCTCTGCCTTATCATAGGCATACCCCTGGGCATCCTCTGCGCAAGGAGCAGGGGCGTCTACACGGTGGTGCGGCCCATTCTCGACCTGATGCAGACCGTGCCCTCGTTCGTCTATCTGATCCCTGTCATCGCATTTTTTGGGATCGGCAAGCCACCGGGTATCCTGGCGACCATCGTCTTCGGCATGCCCCCGGTGGTCAGGCTCACGGTACTGGGCCTGCAAGGCGTGCCTGGCTCGGTGCGTGAAGCCGCCAACGCGTTCGGCGTCTCGAAGACCTACATGCTGCTGAAGGTGGATCTGCCACTGGCAGCGCCCTCAATCATGACCGGCATCAACCAGACGATCCTGATGTGCCTGTCGATGGTGGTTGTCGCGTCGCTCATCGGGGCCAAGGGCCTCGGCGAGGACGTCCTGCAAGCGCTCACCTACGCGAACGAGGGCCAAGGCGTCCTGGCGGGGCTGGCCATTCTTCTGTGCGCGATGGTTCTCGACCGCATCGTTCAGGGGCGAGGGGGCCAAAGCAGGATTGTCTCACAGTGAATGTCAATCACAGAACTTCAAAATGAAGGAGGCTTCCATGTTGAAACGTTTCTCAATCGCGGTGTCGGCAGTGGCATGCTGGCTCGCTCTGGGTGTCGCGCAGGCCGAGGAGAAGATCGTCATCGGTCAGCCCAACTGGGCCTACGCGCAGGTCATGTCGAACGTCCTCAAGTTCATGATCGAGGACAACTACGGGATCGAGGTGGAGTTCGTACCCGGAACGCCCCCTGTCTTCTTCAAGGCCATGGACCAGGGGACGGGAGAGGTCGATATTCATCCCGATGTCTGGCTGCCCAACAATCAGGGACTGGTCGATGAATATGTCGACGGCAACGGGACCGTCGCTCTCACCCAGGAGACCTTTGCGGCCATGGACGGCTTCTGCACGACGCAGGCGGCCAAGGACAGGTATGGCCTGGCTTCGGTGTACGACCTGACGCGGCCGGAGATCGTCGAACTGACGGACCGCAACGGTGATGGCAGGGGCGAGATCTGGGTTGGCGCACCGGATTGGGCATCGACCAACATCCACAGAGTCAGGGCTCGCGACTACGGATTTTCGGACCTCTACGAACTCACGGTCAGCGAGGAAACCGTCATCCTTGCGCAGATTGACGCGGACGCCAAGGCGGACAGGGTCATCGTCTGGGCCTGCTATCTGCCCCACCATATCTTCGGCATGCATGCGCTTGCCGTGCTGGAGGAACCCGAGCACGACCCGGCCAAGTGGAACATGGCGGATGCAGCCCAGGACCCGAACTGGTACGAGAACTCATACGTGGCAACGTCCTTTCCGCCGATCAGTGCCCACATGGCCTACTCCAGGAGACTGGAAACCGCCGCACCCAACGTCGTGAAGCTCCTGAACAGCGTCGTTTTCGGCACGCAGCTGGTCAACGAGTGGTCCTCGGCCGTTTCGGTCGACGAGCGCGACCCGGCCGAGTACGCCCGGGAATGGGTCGACAACAATCAGGACCTGGTCAGGTCTTGGCTCGGGGGCTGAGCGGTTTCTGCCGGTCGATCCGGGGTGGCCGCAACGCGGCCACCCCGCCGCCGCTGGGCAAACACGCGATTGCCCGTGAGGCGGCAAATCAGAGGCTTCGCCTCTGACTGACCAGGCGTTTCGTCCGACCGGGGAATGCAGTTGCCGACGCCGGCGATGGACGAATAAGTGGCTTGCGACCGACACGCCTGTCGAGCGCCAGATCCTCTTGCCGTCGACTTGATGGTGGAGAAAGAAACGCGTGTGCCCTGAGGGAAGGACACACACGCCAAGGCTCCGGATGACGGATTTCGCGGACGTCCAGGATCATCTCATCCTGCTTGAGGGAATTGACGCTTCGTTGCGTCGGGCGGTCTTTCTGCATAGCTTTCTGCCCTGTTCCTGTTGCACCGGAGGATCGGAAGCGACCTGGGACTGTGCACCCGGCAACAGCTCGTGAGAGTGATTGGGTTTTGTTTCAGTGTGTTACTTCTTCGTATGGCACCGAGGGTGTGGGAAGGATATCCATGGCGATCGATTTCGACACGTATGACGACCAGAACATCTTCGCGAAGATCCTGCGCGGCGAGCTTCCCTGCACCAGGGTCCGGGAGGAGGAACACGTGCTCGCCTTCAGGGACATCGCGCCCCAGGCTCCCGAACATGTGCTTGTCATCCCCAAGGGGCGCTACATTGCCCACGACGACTTCCACCGCAACGCCAGCGACGCCGAGATCGTCGCCTTCTGGAGGACCGTGGCGGCGATCTGCGATGAGCTCGGGGTTCGTGACCGTGGTCACAGGCTGATTGCCAATCAGGGCCGGGACGGCCACCAGGTCGTTCCCCACTTCCATGTCCATATCCTCGCCGGGAACGATCTCGGTCCGATGCTTCCCGGATCGTCAACCTGAAACGTACCGGCGGCATGGACAGGGTCCGGCCTCTGGTTTACACCTCCGCCTTCCTGCGAGGAGCGAATCCTCCATGCCATTCGCCCTGCTCAAACACGGCCTCACCCGGCGTCGCAGCGTTCCGGACGCCTTTCCCGAACCCGGAGACCTGAAGGACTCATACGACATCGTCATCGTCGGCGGTGGCGGTCACGGCCTGGCAACCGCCTACTATCTTGCCGTCGATCACGGGATCACCGACGTCGCGGTGCTTGAACGCGGGTACATCGGCGGTGGCAACACGGGCCGCAACACGGCGATCATCCGTTCCAACTACCTGACACCGGAGGGGGTGAAGTTCTACGACGAGTCGGTGAGGCTCTACAGGGACCTCTCCAACGACTTCGACATGAACATCCTCTATTCGGAGCGCGGCCACTACACCCTGGCGCATACGGACAGCGCCATCAGGACCATGCGGTGGCGGGCCGAAGTCAACAAGCACTTCGGTATCGAATCGGAACTCGTGATGCGGGACGATCTCATGAAGATGGTGCCGCAGCTCGATTACTCCGAGGATGTCCGCTACCCCATCCTCGGGGCGCTTTACCATGCACCCGGAGCCATCGCTCGCCACGATGCGGTGGCATGGGGCTACGGCGCCGGCGCGGCGCGCCGCGGCGTCCACATCCACCAGAACACGGAGGTCACGGGTTTCGAGATCACCGGAGCCAACGGCCACGCGGGTCGTGTCACCGGGGTGAAGACCAACCGGGGAACCATCCGCGCCGGAAAGGTGCTGCAGGCGGTGGCCGGCATGTCCGGCGAGGTGGCGGCGATGGCGGGTTTCAGGTTGCCGCTGAAGACGGTGCCGCTCCAGGCCTGTGTCAGTCAGCCCCTCAAACCCTTCCTTGACGCCATCGTCGTCTCGGGAAGCCTGCACGTCTACGTCAGCCAGTCATCCCGCGGCGAACTCGTCATGGGCGGTTCCACGGACCCCTACGGGGTCTACATGACGCGCTCGACACTCGACTTCAAGGAAGGTCTGATGATGCACCTTCTGGAACTGCTCCCCTTCATTTCCGAAGTGAAGCTGCTGCGGCAGTGGGCCGGCATGACCGACATGACGCCGGATTTCGCGCCGATCATGGGAGAGACCCCCGTCGACAACTACTATATCGACGCCGGCTGGGGGACGTGGGGGTTCAAGGCCACGCCGGTGTGCGGCAAGGAAAATGCGCGGATGCTGGCGACCGGTGAAGTCGGAGACCTCATTCAGCCCTTTGCCCTCCAGCGCTACCACGATTTCAACCTGGTCGGGGAAAAGGGCGCGGCCAGCGTGGGTCACTGAGGAGGCTGTCAGACCATGAAGATCATGCCGTGCCCGCTCAACGGTCCGCGCAACATCTCGGAGTTCTCCTGCGGTGGCGAGGTGGAGCATCTGCCGCCGCCGGACTGTGACCACGCCCAGTGGATCGACTACGTCTACCTCGAGAACAACACCGCGGGCATCGTCCGCGAGTGGTGGTATCACACACCCACCGCCTACTGGTTCGTCGCCGAACGTGACACCCGCACGGACGAGATTCTCCGGACATGGCCGGCCGGCGAGTTCCTTGCCGAATTCGGAGAGGAACGATGAACCCCGGACGCCTTCCCTCCCCGGCGGGCCAGCTGATCGACCGTTCGAGGCCGCTCTCCTTCACCTTTGACGGCCACCGTTACGAGGGATTCGCCGGGGACACCATCACCAGCGCACTCCTTGCCGCCGGTGTCAGGGTGCTGTCGCGTTCCTTCAAGTATCACCGTCCGCGGGGAACGCTGTCGGCCGCCGGTCACGATGCCAACAGTTTCGTGCAGATTGGTGATGAGCCCAATGTGGCGGCCGATACGCGACTGATCGAGGACGGCATGGTGGTCGGGGCACAGAATGTCTTCGGCAGTCTCGACAACGATCACGCGCGCCTTCTCGATCACCTCGGACGGTTCCTGCCGGTCGGGTTCTACTACAAGACATTCTACCGCCCGAAGGGCGCATGGAAGGTGTGGGAGCCGGTGGTCCGCCGCCTTGCGGGTCTGGGCTCGGTCAATCCCGAGACGCCGCACGGCTACTACGACAAGCAGTATCTGTGGGCCGACGTAGTCGTGGTCGGCGGTGGACCTGCGGGTATGGCGGCGGCGCTCGAGGCGGCGGCGGTCAGCCGCGCGGTCGAGGTACTGCTCGTCGAAGAGAACCCGTGCCTGGGCGGTTCCCTGACCTATGCGCGATTCGACGCCGAGGGAGAACGGGCCGCACGCGAGCGGGCAACGCTCGTGGCTGCGGTGGAGGGATGCGACAACATCCGTGTGCTCACCGGCGCCGTGGCCAACGGCTGGTTCACGGACCACTTCATTCCCGTCATCCAGGGCAACCGCATGTTCAAGGTGCGGGCCAAATCCGTGGTCGTGGCCACCGGATCCTGGGAACAACCCCTGGTGTTCCGCAACAACGATCTTCCCGGGGTGATGTACGGTTCGGCGGTCCAGCGTCTGGTCAACCGGCATGGTGTCAGGCCCGGCGGCCGGGCTGTCATCGCCACGGCCAACGCCGACGGCTATGCCACCGCGCTCGATCTGATCGGTGCCGGAGTCGACATTGCCGCGGTGGCTGAACTCGGACCTGCCATGCCGCGGCACGACCTGGCGGTGGCGGTGGCCGATCACGGGGTGCCGATCAGGCCGCGATCGACCGTGGTCGTGGCAGAATCCGGCCGGTGGAAGGACACCATCGAGGCGGCGCGAATAGCGGAGATCACCGGGCCCGGCACGACAGCCGCACGCCATGATGTCCATGACTGCGACACCATCGTGACGTCGGTCGGCTGGCAACCCGCCGCCAACCTCGTCTGGCACGCTGGCGGCCGGACGCCTTACAACGAGACGACGTCCATGCTCGAGATCGGCCAGCTGCCCGCCGGCATGCACGCGGCGGGATCGGTGGCCGGGTGTTTCCGAATCGACACGGTGATCGAGGAGGGCAGGCGCGCCGGCTGGCTGGCTGCCCGCGACGCCGGTTTCAACGGCACAGCGATGCCGGCGGTGCGCAACGACCGCGGCGAAACGGGTCAGAATCATCCCTGGCCCATGTTCGAGCACCCGAAGGGCCGTGATTTCGTCGATTTCGACGAGGACCTGCAAATCCACGATCTGAAAGACGCAGTCTCGGAGGGCTACACCCACATCGAGCTGATGAAGCGCTTCTCCACCTGCGGCATGGGTCCCAGCCAGGGCCGCCACTCCTGGCTCAACGCGATACGCCTCAACGCCCGGGAGAACGGCATCAGTGTCAACGAGGCCGGAATGACGACACAGAGGCCGCCCTACACGGCCGAGAAGCTGGGCGTCCTGGCCGGACGCAGTTTCGAGCCCCAGCGCCTCACCGCCATGCACTGGCGTCACGTCGAGGCCGGCGCGCGCATGATGCAGGCCGGTGTCTGGTACCGTCCGGAACACTATGGCGGCGATGACCGGGAGGCCGTCATCGAGGCCGAATCGCGTCATGTCCGGGGGAAGGTCGGTCTGATCGACGTGTCGACCCTGGGCGGGCTCGAGATTCGCGGCCCTGATGCCGCGGACATGATGGAACGCATGTACACCTGGGCCTACAGGAAGCAGCTGGTGGGGCGCGCCCGCTACACGCTGATGACCGACATGACCGGTGTCATCACCGACGACGGAGTCGCCTGCAGGCTGCATGAGAACCACTACTACGTCACGGCCACCACGTCCGGTGTCGATGGTGTCTACCAGGAGATGCTGTTCTGGAACGCGCAGTGGCGTCTCAGGGTCGACATCACCAATGTCACGGGTGCCCTCAGCGGCGTCAACATCGCCGGGCCACGGTCGCGTGCCGTGCTCACCCGCCTCACCGACGAGAAACTCGATGCCGAATCCTTCCCCTACATGGCCGTCAGGCAGGCGAACGTCGCCGGCATCCCCTGCCGTCTCCTCAGGGTCGGTTTCGTCGGCGAGCTCGGGTACGAGATCCATTGTCCGGCACACTCGGGCGAGGCCCTTTGGGATGCCCTGATGGAAGCGGGCAGGGATCACGACATCAGGCCCTTCGGCGTGGAGTGCCAGAGACTCTTGCGTCTCGAGAAGGGTCACATCATCGTCAGCCAGGACACCGACGGCCTCACCAATCCCCTGGAAGCGGACATGGACTGGGCCCTGGCCAAGAAACGTCCTTTCTTCATCGGCAAGCGGTCCATCGATATCCAGCGCGACAATGTCCAGCGCAAGCTGGTGGGATTCGAGATCGAATCCCGAAATCGCGACGGCAGCATCCCCAGGGAGTGCCATCTGGTGATCCGCGACGGGGACATCACCGGCAGGGTGACGTCCTGCAGCTACTCGCCGACTCTCGGCAAGGTCATCGGCCTCGCCTACGTGGCGCCTGATCAGGCAGAACCGGGCAGCACCTTCCAGGTGAGGATCGACTCCGGGCGCATCGAGGGGCGCCGGGTGAAAATCATGCCCGATACGCTCGTTGATTGCCGGGTCGTTCCGTTGCCCTTCTTCGACCCGGAGAACGCCCGTCAGGAATCAGGGAACGCAGTTCCATGAGCACCGCCGAAAGGCTGATGACACAGCCCGAGAAGCTCCAGCGCCGGTCCCATCTCTACCGGACCTGTCGCGAGGCAGGCGCCCACTGGCGCGCTGTCAACGGCTTTGGCGCGCCGGCACACTACGGCGATGTGTCGGGCGAGACCGCAGCAGCAGCTCGTCTCGCCATTGCCGATCTGACGGCATTGCCGCGGGCCGGATACAAGGGTTGGGGAATGGCGGATTGGATTCGGGACCAGGGGGTGTCCCTGCCCGAGCCCAACCAGGCCCGAAGGCAGGAGGACGGCACCCTGGCCTGCCGGCTATCCTCGGGGGAACTCCTGCTGCTCGCCGATGACAATGAGGCGACACTGATCGATCGTCTCGCAGAGGCCTGGTCCATGGACGATGCCGTCTGCTTTCCGGTGCCGCGCGCCGATGCCAGTGCGCGGCTTGTCGTCACCGGAAGCGAGAGCGCGGAAATGATGGCGAAGATGTGCGGTGTCGATCTGCGGGGACACCGCTTCGCAGAACACGCCATCGCGCAGACCAGCGTGGCACGCATGAACGTCATTATACTGCGCAACGACCGGGGTGCGGCGCCTGCCTATGACCTGATCTTCGACAGCGCCTCGGCGGTCTATCTGTGGGGATGTCTCGTCGACGCCATGGCGGAATTCAGCGGGCGCATCGCCGGCCTCGATGCCATCGACGCACTGCGCGGCTGACCTCCCGGATCAGGGCCGCCGGTCCGCACAACGTTTCTCGATCGCGTCCCAGACCCTGGATTCCAGCCGGCTGCCGTCGAAACGGTTGATTTCCTGGATTCCCGTGGGTGAGGTCACATTGATTTCTGTCAACCAGTCGCCGATCACGTCGATGCCGACGAGAATCATGCCGCGACGCACCAGTTCCGGTCCGATGATACGGCAGATCTCGTGGTCGCGGGGGGTCATTGCCGCACGCTCGGGCCGGCCTCCGACATGCATGTTGGAGCGCGCCTCGCCCGCCGGTGGCACGCGATTGATGACACCGGCCGCCTCACCATCGATGAGAATGATCCGCCTGTCCCCCTGACGAACCTCCGGAAGATAGGCCTGGGCCATCAACGGTTCCCGCGAGACGCTGACGAACATCTCGTGGAGGGAGGCAAGGTTCTCGTCTCCGGGGGGAATGTGGAAGACGCCGGCGCCACCGTTGCCGTAGAGTGGCTTGACGATAATGTCGTGATGCTCGTCGCGAAACGTCCTGAGGGCCTCCAGGGAACGGGTGATCAGTGTCGGTGGCATGATGCCCGGAAACTCCGTTGCGAAGAGTTTCTCGGGGGCATTCCTCACCCCGGCCGGGTCGTTGACAACCAGGGTCGAGGGGAGGAGCTTTTCGAGAAGGTGGGTGGCGGTAATGTAGGCCATGTCGAACGGCGGATCCTGGCGCATGAGCACCACGTCGACCGTCGACAGATCCAGCCAGCGTGGCTCGTCGAGACTGACGTGGTCTCCCTTCCTGCGCCTCAGTGCCATGGGCCGGCAACGGGCAAGAACGGCGCCGTCGCGGAACACCAGACCGTCGGTCTGGTAGACCCACAACTCGTGGCCGCGTTCCTGGGCTTCGAGAGCGAGAACGAAGGTGGTGTCCGCATCGATGTCGACGGATTCGACCGGATCCATCTGGAAGGCAACGCCAAGCGGCATGGAAGCGAGGCTCAGCCGTCCAGGACGCGGACGTAGCTCACCACTTCCTCGACACCGGATATCGTGCGCGCATGGTTGAGCACGCGTTCGAGCTCCGCATCATCCTGGGCGATTCCCGTGATATAGACCACGCGATCGACGGTCTCCACGTTGAAGTTGATCTTGGAGACATCGGAATCGAACAGCAGAAGGGCGCGCAATTCGTTGGAGATGGCGATATCCGCGAGGGAGATGCTTCCGGCATTGGCCGCGTCGACATCGATCTCGTTTCTGACCTCGACAACCCCCACGGCCTGCCAGGCGAGTCGCACGGCCTCGATACGCAGGTGTGCCTCGGCGACGTTCCCGGTGAGCAGGACGCGTCCTTCGGTCACATCGAGGGAGACGCCGGAGAGCGCGTCCTCGTTGGTCTCGTTGAACCGTGTGAGACGCTGGGAAATGTCGAAGGTGATCGTCAGGTCATCGACCTGCTCGCCAAGACTGCGCTCCTCGACAATCGACACGCCGCTCGTGGCCACGGCCCCCACAGCGAGACCGACACATCCTCCAAGCAGCGGAGCGATGATGAGGAGAGGGAGAAGGGCGGGCATGACGCCTCTGATGGATGGATGGACCCATAATGCGCGCATCATGCCTTTGTGTTCAAGGTCGGGTGGACCTTGCCGTCGTCGCGGCGCATGATCGCTCGTGATGACACGAACGTTGTTCATTCTCGTCGCACTGATTCTGGCAGCCTGCCAGACAGTGCCGAAGAAGGCTGCCGTTGTCAGCGAAACCGAGATCGTCGTTGAGGAATCGGGGCCGGTTGCCGAACCGGATGAGGCCAGCACCGCCGCCGATTCGGCAACGGCTGGCCACAAGGTCGGATTCCTGGCGCCGCTTTCCGGGGAGCACGGCGGACTGGGCCGCGGCCTTCTTGATGCCGCTACCCTGGCGCTCTTCGACATCGGCCGCGACGACATCGAGCTCGTCATCGCGGATACTGCCCACGGTGCGGCAGCCGCCGCACAGCAGGTCGCCGCTGCCGGTGTCGATGCGGTGATCGGGCCGTTGCTTGCCCGGTCCGTCGAAGAGGCCGCAGCGATACTCGCCGGACCGGATCGGCACGTCTTTGCCCTTTCATCCGACCTTGCCGGTGCCGGCGTCCTGGTGATGGGTCACTCTCCGGACCAACAGGTAAGGCGCCTTGTCAATCATGCCGTGGCGACCGGCAACCTCCGCTTTGCCCTGCTGGCGCCGCGATCTCCCTTCGGCGAGCGCATGGCCGGACTCCTGCGCGAGGTGGTTGCTGCAGCAGGCGGATTTGTTACCGCCGAGGTGTTTCATGACCCCGCAGGCAACGACGTCGATGCTGCTGTGTCCGCCCTGGCCGGCACCCCCGTTTTCCCTGGTGACATGGAACGCGCCGTCGCCACGTTGCAGCATCAGGGAGGGCTCGCCGCGGAAGTGGCGATCGAGAGGCTGCTCAATTCCGAAAACCTGCGTGCCTTCGATGCCGTGTTCCTTCCCGGTTCCGCTCCTCTCCTGCAGAGAACTGCGGCCTGGATGGGCCATCACGACTTTCGCGCCGGCGATGTCCAGCTGTTCGGGCTCGGTACCCTCGATGATCAGGCGCTGTTTCGCGAACCGGTCATGAACGGCGCATGGTTCGCCGTGCCGCCCGATGCCGGACGCGGCGCCATGCTGAGCCGCTTCCGTGACACCTTCGGTTACGATCCGGGTGATTCGGTCACACCTGTCTACGACGCCATGGCGCTGGTTTCCGCCGTCATCTCGGACCCGTGGCAACGCCAGATCACCGACTGGCGGGGTTTCGGCGGGATTGACGGGCTCTTCCGTTTCCTTGGCGACGGTCGCACAGAGAGACAGCTTGCCGTCATGCGCATCACTCCGGCCGGCCCTGTCATCGAGGATCCAGCCCCCGCCGCCTTCGCTCCGCCGGCGGATCCTGGCTCCTGACCTTCCTGCCGGAACCTACAGCAGCCTTTCCAGGACGGCATTGAGGACATTGCGACCGACGGGCGTCGCGGCGAGACCGTTGTTGCGGCAGCGGAGGAAGCCGGCATCGATGAGGGTGCGAAGGGCCGACGCATCGAGACGGTCGGACCAGTCCGGGCCGGCAGCGCGGGCGAGGTCATCGCCATCGAGGCCTGAGGTGAGGCGCAGTCCCATCATGAGCACTTCCCGCAGGCGCTCCGTGCCCTTTACCGTCTCTTCCTCACAGACCGCATGACCGTGCTTGTGGACGCAGGAGAGCCAGGTCTCCGGGCGCCGTTGCTGGCGCCGCTCGATGCTGACCCCGGGTGCGGCGTCGATGCGGCCGCAGGCACCGGGGCCGACACCGACCCACTCACCTGAGCGCCAGTAGACGAGATTGTGCCGGCATTCTTCTCCCGGCCGCGCGTGGTTGGAAATCTCGTAGGCCGGCAAACCCGCCCTGGAGGTGAGGTCCTGAGTGATGTCGCGCATGTCGGCCCGCGCATCGGCAGGCGGGAGGATGAGGTCACCGCGCCCTGCCAGTGTCGCAAACCGGGTGCCGGGCTCAATGGTGAGCTGGTAGAGCGACAGGTGATCAGCGCCCAGGGTGAGCGCCTCTGCCAGTTCATCGCGCCAGGCGGCGATGGTCTGGCCACTGCGGCCATAGATGAGATCGAAGGAGAGGCGTTCGAAGATCCGCCGTCCGGCCGCGATGGCGGCACGGGCATCGCCGACATCATGGCGCCGGCCGAGTGCCCGCAAGGCAGGGTCGTCGAGGGCCTGGACACCGATCGAGAGACGGTTGATGCCGGCGCTGCGGTAGCAGGTGAAGCGGCGCGCCTCGGATGATCCCGGGTTCGCCTCGAGTGTCACCTCCACATCCGGCCCGACAGTCCAGTGACCAGCGATTGCGCAGAGGACTGACTCGACCGTAGCCGGTGCCATCAGTGAGGGTGTTCCACCGCCAAAGAAGATGCTCGTGACCTCGCGCCGAGGCGCAAGGGAGGCCATGAAGGCGACCTCACGGGTAAGGGCATGGCGCCATGACGCCTCGTCGATTTCCATGCGGACGTGGCTGTTGAAGTCGCAGTAGGGACACTTCGACTGACAGAAGGGCCAGTGAACATAGACCCCGAATCCCGGGGCGGTCATCACGCCAGCGCCACCATGAGCGCATGGAAGGCCCGGGCGCGATGATTGGTGGCCATCTTTCCGGTCATCGACATCTCACCATAGGTCAGGACATCCCCGGCGGGCACGAAGACGGGATCATAGCCGAATCCGTTCGTTCCCCTCGGTGGAAACGTGAGCGTCCCCTCGACCACGCCGGAGAAGGTCCGGCTCGTTCCGTCCGGCCAGGCGAGGGCGAGGACACAATGGAAGGCGGCATCGGGTGCCGGCACACCGGCAAGGGCGCGCTCGAGGCGGGCCATGGCGGCGGCAAAGTCGCGGGTCTCTCCCGCCCAGCGGGCGGAGTGGATTCCCGGCGCACCATCAAGAGCGGCGACAGCAAGGCCGGAATCGTCGGCCAGTGCCGGCAGACCTGTGGCCTGTGTGGCGCCTGTGGCCTTCAGCAGCGCATTGGCCGCAAAGGTCTCTCCGGTCTCCTCCGGGACGGCAAGTCCGAGCTCGCCTGCACCCGTGACGCGGACATCGAGGCCATGCAGGAGATCGGCGATCTCCGCCACCTTGCCGTCATTGTGGCTGGCAATGACGAGATGTGGTGGCAGTACCATCACTCCGTTCCCAGCGCCGAGCGCTGCAGTCCGACGATGTGGTCGATGCCGTCCCGGGCAAGATCGAACAACTGGTTGAACTGGTCGCGTGTGAAGGCCTTCTTCTCGGCTGTCGTCTGAATCTCGATGATGGTGCCCGTGTCTGTCATCACGAAGTTGGCGTCAGCCTCGGCGGTGGAATCCTCTTCGTAATCGAGATCGAGAACCGGGATGCCGGCAACGATTCCGCAGGAGACCGCCGCCACCATGCCTGCTACCGGCCGGGCATCCTGCTCGTGGCCGGGAAGGACGGCATCGATGGCCTGGCGGAGCGCCACGTACGCTCCGGTAATGGCCGCCGTGCGGGTGCCGCCATCGGCCTCGATGACGTCGCAGTCAACGATGAACTGGCGTTCGCCGAGCCTGGCGGGATCGATTACCGCCCTCAGACTGCGGCCGATGAGGCGCTGGATCTCGAGGGTACGGCCGGACTGCCGGCCGCGCGACGCCTCGCGCATGGTGCGAGAGTGGGTCGAGCGCGGCAGCATGCCGTACTCCGCGGTGACCCAGCCCCGCCCCTGTCCTCTCATCCACACCGGAACACGGCCTTCGAGAGAGGCTGTGCACAGCACGCGGGTATGGCCGAAACGCACCATGCAGGAACCCTCCGCGTGTCGCGCGGCACCAGTGTGAAGTTCAATCGTGCGCAGCTCATCGGCGGCGCGGCCGGATGGTCGGGTCATGGCATGCCAGGATGGTGCTGTAGACCGGCAAACTAGACTCTGCGGCCGATCTTGGGAAGTGTGTCCGGGCCCCGGAACACGTTGAATTCAGGGACATCAGTTCCTACATGGACTGCGGCGGCAGCTTTTACCCTGGGCGGGCCATGTGATTCAGGAACTCGACAGCCGGTCGCGCAAGATCCTCAGCATTCTGGTGGACGAGTTTGTCCGCACGGGAGAGCCTGTTGGTTCGCGCTCGATCGCCCGCAAGTTCCCGAGCACGCTGTCGGCCACGTCCGTGCGCAACATCATGTCGGACCTCGAAGATGCCGGCCTCATCGCCGCTCCCCACACGAGCGCCGGACGCCAGCCCACCGATCTCGGGCTCAGGCTCTTTGTCGAGGCTCTCCTCGAGGTCGGGGATCCCTCCGGAGACGACCGCGCGGCAATCGTTGCGGCGTGTCAGGAAGCAGGCCGCAACCACGAGGAGGTCCTCGAGGCGGCGACCAATCTTCTTTCGGATCTGACGCGCCATGCCGGCGTTGTCGTGGCGCCGAAGATGGACACGCCCTACCGGCACATCGAGTTTGTGTCCCTGTCCGCCGACCGGGCCCTCGTCATTGTCGTCCACGAGAACGGCATGGTGGAGAATCGCATCATCCAGCTTCCCTCCGGAGTGACGCCGTCGACCCTGATGCGTGCCGGCAACTATCTCTCGGCTCGGCTCGCGGGACGGACCTTTGCCGAGGCGGTGGACGAGATCACCCGCGAACTCAATCTCCACGAAGCGGAACTCGACACCCTGTCAAGGCGGGTGGTGGAAGCCGGCATCGCTACATGGACCGGAGACCGGGCCGACGACGACCGCGCCATGTTGATCGTTCGGGGACAGGCCAATCTGCTCGATGACATCAAGGCCATGGATGATCTCGAGCGCATCCGCGACCTGCTCGACAAGCTCGACCAGGCGCGCCACATGATGCAGCTCATCGACCTCACCCAGGACGCTGACGGGGTCAGCATCTTCATTGGCGCCGACAACGACCTCTTCCGCCTGTCGGGCTGCGCAACCATCGTGGCTCCGGTCACCGATGAGTCGCAACGCTTCATCGGCACTCTCGGCGTCATCGGCCCGACCCGCATGAACTACGCCAGGATCATTCCCATGGTGGACTACACGGCGCGGGTGGTCGGCCGCCTGCTGAGTTGACGACCGCAACGACACGTGAACAGGAAGGACACATGACAACCACGCCCGAAACCCAGACCGAACAGTGTGCAGAATGCGATGAAGACGTTGATGCCGGGTCGGCGGAGGCGGAAGAGGCCGCCGTCGATGCGGAAGACGACGACCGGGAAACACGGATCGCCGAGCTTGAGGAGGAGGTGGCGGATCTGAAGGACCGCCTGCTGCGCGCGGCGGCCGAGACGGAGAACATCAGGAAGCGGTCATCGAAGGATGTCGAGGATGCCAGGAAGTTCGCTACCCGGCAGTTCTCCGGTGATGTGCTGGCGGTGGCCGACAACCTTGCGCGGGCCCTGGAGTACGTCACGGACGAGGTGCGGGCGGATGACGCGAGCAAGGGACTCATCGAGGGTGTCGAGATGACCCTCAAGGAATTCGCCAGCATTCTCGAACGACACGGGATTCGTCCGGTCGAGGCCATGGGTGCTCCCTTTGATCCCAATCTTCATCAGGCGATGTTCGAGGTGGAGAGCGCCGATGTCGCGGCGGGGCACGTCATGCAGGTCATGCGGGTCGGTTACACGATTCACGACCGCCTGCTTCGTCCGGCCATGGTGGGCGTGGCGAAGGCGCCGGCGGACGATCAGTCGTGAAGGTGCGGCCCACTTCCATGAGGAACGGAGTTCGTGTCTTGCGGGCGGGCCAGCGAGACCTATATCTCAACCAACTACACAGACATGAGGACAAGGGGGTCATTGCGGAGTGCCGGGATCCGGGCTTCGACACCGACCCGCCGGAACACCTGAGGAGTTGATGTTATGAGCAAAGTCATCGGTATCGATCTTGGAACCACCAATTCGTGTGTGGCCGTCATGGACGGGTCCAGTGCACGCGTGATCGAGAACGCGGAGGGCGTGCGTACCACGCCGTCCATGGTCGCCTTCAGCGACAGCGGCGAGCGGCTGATCGGCCAGTCGGCCAAGCGCCAGGCCGTGACCAATCCCGAAGCCACCCTGTTCGCCATCAAGCGCCTCATCGGCCGGCGAATCGATGATCCGATGACCCGCAAGGACATGGAACTCGTCCCCTACAGGATCGTCAAGGCGGACAACGGAGATGCCTGGGTTGCTGCCAGGGGAGAGAACTACAGTCCCAGCCAGATCAGCGCCTTCGTCCTCCAGAAAATGAAGGAGACCGCCGAGGCCCATCTCGGACAGCCCGTGACTCAGGCGATCATCACCGTTCCCGCCTACTTCAACGACAGCCAGCGCCAGGCCACCAAGGATGCAGGGAAGATTGCCGGGCTGGAGGTTCTGCGCATCATCAACGAACCCACCGCAGCGGCACTGGCCTATGGCCTCGACAAGAAGGATTCCGGCACCATCGTCGTCTACGACCTCGGGGGCGGCACCTTCGATGTGTCGGTACTCGAGATTGGCGACGGCGTCTTCGAGGTCAAGTCGACCAACGGCAACACCTTCCTTGGTGGTGAGGATTTCGACAAGCGGATTCTCGACTACCTTGCAGAGGAGTTCCAGAAGGAAAACGGCATCGATCTGAGGGCCGACAAGCTGGCCCTGCAGCGCCTCAAGGAGGCGGCCGAGAAGGCGAAGATCGAACTGTCGAGCGCCGTGCAGACGGAGATCAACCTTCCCTTCATCACGGCTGACCAGTCGGGACCGAAGCACCTGACGATCAAGCTGACCCGGGCCAAGCTCGAGGCCCTGGTCGATGATCTCATCGAAAGCACGCTGGTCCCCTGCAAGAAGGCACTCAAGGATGCCGGGTATTCGGCCGGAGAAGTCGACGAGGTGGTGCTGGTGGGCGGCATGACGCGCATGCCCAAGGTTCAGCAGAAAGTGCAGCAGTTCTTCGGCAGGGAACCACACAAGGGGGTCAATCCCGATGAGGTGGTGGCCATCGGAGCGGCCATCCAGAGCGGAATCCTGCAGGGCGACGTCAAGGACGTCCTGCTCCTCGATGTCACGCCGCTTTCCCTCGGAATCGAGACACTCGGTGGCGTCTTCACCCGCCTGATCGATCGCAACACGACAATACCGACGCGCAAGAGCCAGGTCTTCTCGACGGCTGACGACAACCAGACGGCAGTCACCATCAGGGTATCCCAGGGTGAACGGGAGATGGCGGCCGACAACAAGCTGCTCGGGCAGTTCGATCTCGTCGGCATTGCCCCGGCGCCCCGCGGCATTCCGCAGATCGAGGTCACGTTCGACATCGATGCCAACGGCATCGTCAACGTGTCGGCCAAGGACAAGGCAACCAGCAAGGAGCAGCAGATCCGCATCCAGGCCTCCGGCGGGCTGAGCGATGACGAAATCGACTCGATGGTGAAGGATGCGGAGAGCCATGCCGAGGAAGACAGCAGGAAACGCGCCCTCGTCGAGGCAAGGAATGCCGCCGATGCGCTCGTCCATTCCACCGAACAGCAGCTCGGCGAACATGGCGACAAGGTGGAACCTGAAGTCCGGTCAGCCATCGAGGCGGCTATCTCGGATGTCCGCGAGGCACGTGATGGCGAGGATGTCGACGCAATCCAGTCCGCCACCCAGGCCCTGACCCAGGCGGCCATGAAACTCGGAGAGGCAATCTACCGGAACCAGCAGGAAACGCCCGACGGCGGCGGCGGCGGCGATGACGGTGTCGTTGATGCCGACTTCGAGGAAGTTGACGACGACAGGAAGAGCGGCACCGCCTGACCGTCCAAGGACGAGCCAGGGTCATGGCTGAGCAGGACTTCTACGATGTGCTCGGCGTCGGTCGTGACGCCGATGAAGGCACCATCAAGAAGGCGTATCGCAAGCTTGCGATGAAGTATCACCCCGACCGCAACGCCGGCGATGCCGACGCGGAGGTCAGGTTCAGACAGGTCAACGAAGCCTACGAGGTTCTCAAGGACACGCAGAAACGTGCCGCCTATGACCGGTTCGGGCATGCGGCGTTCGACGGCTCCATGGGAGCCGGCCAGGCTCATGACTTCGCCAGCAGCTTCGCGGACGTCTTCGACGACCTCTTCGGCAACTTTGGCGGCGGTGGCCGGCGCCGCCGCGGCGGTGGCATGCAGGGCGCGGATCTCCGCCATGACATGGAGATTACTCTCGAGGAGGCGTTTTCCGGGAAGAAGGCCGACATTCGCGTACCGACCAGCGTGTCCTGCGAGGCCTGCGGCGGCAGCGGTGCGCAGGATCCCGACGCGACCACCTCCTGCAGCACGTGTTCGGGTTACGGCAAGGTGCGCACCCAGCAGGGCTTCTTCTCGATTGAAAGAACGTGTCCGGCCTGTGGCGGAGCCGGCAGGGTCATCAGCCATCCCTGCACGTCGTGTTCGGGTTCGGGCCGTGTGCACCGGGAAACCACCCTCAGCGTCACAATTCCCCCGGGTATCGAGGACGGCATGCGCATCCGCCTCTCGGGCAAGGGAGAGGCCGGGGTGCGTAGCGGTCCCTCGGGTGATCTCTACATCATTGTCTCCATTGAGCCGCACCCCTTCTTTCAGCGCGAGGGAAGCACGGTCTACTGCCGCGTGCCGATTTCCATCACCTCTGCTGCCCTGGGCAGGGACGTGGACATTCCGACCATCGAGGGCACGCGTGCGAGGATCGCCATTCCCCCCGGAACCCAGACCGGCCGCCAGTTCCGCCTGCGCGGCAAGGGCATGAAGGAAGTGCGCGGTTCCCTGCGTGGCGACATGATCATCGAAACCGTGGTCGAGACCCCCGTCAACCTGACCTCACGGCAGAAGGAGTTGCTGAGGGAGTTCGACGAGGTCAGTCATTCGGGCGGGCACAACCCGGAAACGGAAGGATTTTTCTCGCGCGTCAGGGAGTTCTGGCAGAATCTGACCGACTGACGGAACCAGGAGGCGGCCATGACCGTGCACGCAGGAATCTCGGGCTCATCGGGACGCATGGGCAGAATGCTCGTGCAGATGATCAGCGAACGCGACGACATCGCGGTAACATCAGCCAGTGAGCACCCGTCAAGCGACGCCGTTGGCCGGGATGTCGGAGAGGTCGCTGGAACCGGCACCCTCGGCGTCACCGTCGTCGACAGCGCCGAAGCGCTGTTTTCGTCCTGCGATGTCGTCATCGATTTCTCGTCGCCCGCAGCCACCGTCGCCAATGCCCGTGTGGCGGCGGCCACGGGCAAGGGCCTCGTGGCGGGAACCACCGGTCTCGATGCTTCCGCGCGCGCGCAGATCGCCGAAGCCTCCCGCACGGCCGCGATCGTCAGCGCCGGAAACATGAGCCTGGGGGTCAACCTTCTCCTCGGCATCACCCGGAAGGTTGCCGCGGCACTCGACGAGGAGTTCGACATCGAAGTGGTCGAGACCCATCATCGCCACAAGGTGGACGCGCCCTCGGGAACGGCACTTATGCTGGCCGAGGCCGCCGCGATGGGACGCGGTGTCATCCTCGACGAGGTCGCCGACCGGGGACGGGACGGAATCACCGGAGCGCGCCGGCGCGGCGCCATCGGCATGGCCGCCATGAGAGGCGGCGACGTCGTCGGCGAACACCAGGTGATGTTTCTCGCCCCCGGCGAGCGCATCGAGATCGGCCACCGGGCCAGTGACCGGGTCATCTTCGTGCGTGGCGCCATCACGGCCGCCCGGTGGCTCTACAAGCGTCCCGCGGGTCTCTACGGCATGGAAGACGTTCTCGGTCTCGCTGGAGACTGACCAACCAGCCGGTCCCGTGCTCTTTGCTTCCCGAGTCAACGTCCTGCATTTGCGACATGACGGTGTGCGCATGCAGGATCATCCTGACAATCCAAGGCAGAATTCCGACTTTCGCGCATCGAGCGGTCGAGAAAGTCGGAAATGCCGCATCTCGTCGGCGAGACCATCGACAAACACCGCGTTCAGTGGGCGGTGGAAACGGACGGCCCGCCGGGATCAGATGGGTAATCCATGTTGCAGCGGAGAATGACGCCGACTCAGTCCTGGTTGGTCATGCATTGCGGATTGCCGCCACGCTCGCCCGGACGCCGGCTCCGATAGACACCCGTACGTCTCGGCCTTCATGATCAGGTGTGAAATGACGGCCGATTTCTCGCCATGTTGGCAGCTTGCCGAAGATCGCCGTACACACCGGGCTTGTGGCAAGCCTGGGCACATTCAACGGCGAGCCGTGACGATCCGGTAGGAGCGGGAGCATGTGATGAAGACCATCCGCGAAGAACAAAGAAGCAAGAACGTCCTGCGGTTGGTGAGGACCGCGACCGGCTATTCCGGCATCATTGTAAAAGGAGGAAACACAACACTTCCCATCGACGGCGAGGATATGGTGTTGTGCTGTGTTTACGCCGCCGATCGCGTGAAACAGAGTTGAACGACTATCATGGATCGACATTCACAAGCGGCAAGGACATGACTCTCGACAACGAGAGATTTCGTCCGATTGAGACCGCTCCGGATTGGAGTGAAGGGGTCTTCGATACCTGTGCGGAACTGACCGAGCTTCTGGAGAAACACCCTTACCGGTTTGCCAGGACGATGCCTGACGCACCGCACTCCTATACCCTCAAGAGGGCATGGCGCACAGAGGATCAGTTCGTCGAGGCTCTCAGGAAGATGAGGGCCGTGGAGCGCATCGAGGAGTTCTTCAAAGGCTACTGGTATCGTCGCTTCACCGCGAACGGCTACAAGTACTGGACGATGGGGGCGGACCTCCACCACATCCTCATCAACCGGGCCATTCACGAGCCTTCTTTCGATCCCTATGCGGCTGTTGCCGACGCCTACGATCTCGGTGTCCACAGGAGGAAGCCCGATGTCGAGCGGAGTAAGCGGACTTACGAATCACTGGAGATCGAGCCCGACACCGACATTCTCGACATCGGTTGCGGCACCGGGACTCTCGTCGATTTCCGGTTCGCGCATGTCGATCCGGAGCACTATGTCGGCATCGATCCCAGCCGGGGGATGCTGGGCGTCTTCGCCGACAAGCATCCCGAGTTTCGCGACCGTCTGATCCGCACGGCATTCGAGCACTACTGGCCGAAGCCGGGGCAGTCGTTTGATCTGATCGTGGCGCTCTTCGGCGTACCCTCCTACATCGGCGAGCCCGAGCTTGTGTCAAGCAAGGTCCAGTGGCTTCTCAAGCCCGGCGGCACGGCCGTCCTCATGTACTACGGAGGGCAACCCGGGGAGACGGACTTCTACCGGCATCTCGGCATGGAGGTTCCTGGCTCATACGGCGAGTGCGTGAGCGATGACTTCTGGACCGTCCGGGAGGATGGCGATCCTGCCTGGCTCACGGTCGTTGGCAGCAAGCCCTGACGGAATGTCCGATAATGCCCGTGTTTGTTCAGTTCGGTCACGGCAAGCAGAAAGGGGTGGTCTGGCCCATTCAGCAGAGCGCGGGATTCTGGCTTGAGACTGTCTTCAGCACCTGGTCCGCGATTCGTGTCATCCGCGCGACGCATCTCATCCCTTGCGATGCCATGGACCTGGTCTGCGGGGTGATCCCCGATCGCTGACACTCCATTCGAAGGCCATTGGCGACGTGTGCACCTTCCGATCCCTTGTCCCGGTTCAGCCACCGCTTGTGAGGTGCCGCACGTAAGCCCCGGCATTGCCAAGAGCCCTCACTGCCTCCGGCACATCGGGTACCATGTGGTGCCAGACATGGGGTGTCCCCTCCTCGGCAAGTTCAAGCAGCGGAGGGTTGTTGGCGTGCTCGAGCGCTCCGGCGAGGCGCACCGCGTCGTCGTAGAGGAGTTCGCTTCTGCTGGCCTGGATCAGGAAGGGCGGCAATCCCTCAAAACTGCCAAAGATCGGTGCGGCAAGGGGATCGCGCCGGTCCGCACCTGCCAGGAAGCCGTCGACCAGCATTTCGAGTTCCGCCGGGGACAGGAAGACGTCACGCTCCGGGTCGCCGGCACGCCACGTGCCGGCTCCTTCCATGTCTGTCCAGGGCGAGAGAGCCACGCAGCACTTCGGAAGGGCCATGCCCCGGTCCCTGGCGGCCTGGGAAACACTGAAGACCAGACCACCACCGGCCGAATCGCCGGCAAACGCGACACGGTCCGGCTCTGCTCCCAGCTCGGCGAATCCATGCCACGCCGCAATGCAGTCTTCGACCGGAACGGGAAAGGGGTGTTCGGGCGCCAGTCTGTAGAGAGGGAACCAGAGGGGACAGCCGGCAATCCTGGCCAGCCTGGTGACGATCATCTCGTGGCTCCTCTCGGAGCCGATGCAATAGCCTCCGCCATGGAAGTAGACGATGGCGCGCGTCTCATCGGCCTCGGGCGGCACGTAGCGAAAGCCCTTGATGCCCCCGAACTCGGCGTCCTCCCGCCGAACCTCCGGCAGCGCGGGAAACGCCTCGCCCAGGCTGTCGTACGATTCGCGGTGTTCCTGCCAGGTCGCATCAGCCCCAAGAGAGCCCTCGGCGAGCAACTCGAGGTTGGTTGTCATCTGCTTGCTCAGCATCGCGGGTTACTCCGTGTGTCGACGATCGAAAGCGTCCGGATCGTTCACCAACCCCTTTTCATGGGGGTGGAGTCAGTGAAATAGTTACAGGATTTCCGATGTTTGCATAAACCGAAGAGCCTATCCCCATGGCGACGCAGTGTATAGCACGACAATTGGAGCTTGAAGGCCCCGAACGCCGCCAGATTGAGGCCGGTCCCGGTTCCCGCGCAGGATTCGCGTCGACATGTCCCTGGGCGATCGCGGCATTCATGCTCTGGTGCAGAGATTTGAGCCGCAACCGCTGGCGAGCAAGGCCGTTGAAGGACGGCCCGCCCTACCACTCGGGTCCTTTCTGGCGGGAGTCGGGACTGTTGCCGGTGAGTTCGCCGAGGAGGTCGCTGAAGAAATCCGTGAAGTCGTCGGTTGCGGGAGGCGGCGCATGATCGACGAGCTTCAGGGAGGGCTCTCCTGCGAGGGCTTCGTTCATGTAGGCGGCCCAGATGCGGGCGGGCAGGCCACCGCCGGTGACCCTGCCGGTCGGACTTCCGTCGTCGTTCCCCACCCATACGCCTGTCACGTACTGACGGGTAAATCCGATAAACCAGGCATCGCGGAAGTCCTGGCTGGTGCCGGTCTTGCCCCCGGCCGGCCAGGCAATCTGTGCCGCCCTGCCTGTGCCGTCTTCCATGACCTTGCCGAGCATCGCCGTCATCGCGGCGTGAACAGCCGGTTCGATGAGGCGGGGTACGGCGAGATCGTGCCGCCGGTAGAGGACCTCGCCTGACGATGTACGGATCTCCCGGATCACCCAGGGCCAGGTGGCCAGGCCCTGGTTGGCCATGGTGCCGTAGGCGCCGGTCAGTTCGAGGAGACTGAGTTCCGTCGTTCCGAGCGCCAGACTTGGGACCTCCGGCAGCTCACGGTCGATGCCGAGGCGATGCGCGACCTCGATGACGTTCGGTATGCCGACCTTCCAGGCGGTGTCGGCCGCCACCGTGTTGACCGAGCCGGCGAAGGCATCGGCAAGTGTCATCACGCCCTCGTAGCGGTCGCGGAAGTTCCCCGGACTCCAGCCGTTGATCGTCACCGGGCGGTCCTCCACGCCGGTATCGGGATGCCAGCCGGCTTCAAGGGCTGCCAGATAGACGAAGAGCTTGAAGGCCGAGCCCGGTTGCCGGTAGGCATGCACGGCGCGATTGAACTGCGTGTGGCTGTATCCCGAGCCGCCGACCATGGCGAGTACGGCGCCATCGGGGGCCATGGAGACGATGGCGCCTTCGGCGACGGCCGCCGGCCCGCCTTCGGCAAGCCCGGAGACCAGCGCGTTGCCAGCCTTCTCCTGGAGCGTCGCGTCGATGGTCGTCGAGATAATGAGGTTGCGGGTCGCCACACCGATGTATTCGGACGCCCGTGCCGTCACCCAGTCGGTGGCATAGCGTGCATTCCCGCCGGTGTTGCTGTCCAAGGCAAGGATCAGGGGGGTCGCCTTCGCCCTTCCGGCCCGTTCGCGGTCAATGAAACCGGCATCCACCATGCTGTCGATGACGGTGGTGGTCCGGACAATGGCCCGGCCGGCATTGTCGAAGGGGTTGTCTCGCGAAGGCGCCTTCAGGAGACCGGCGATCATGGCCGATTCACCCAGGGAAAGATCTCCTGCCTTCTTGCCGAAGTAGCGGTGCGAAGCGGCGGCGATGCCAAAGGCACCGGCCCCGAGATAGACCCGGTTGAGGTAGATGGCGAGGATCTCCTCCTTGGTGAACTTCCGTTCCAGCCAGAAAGCGAGCAGCACTTCCTGCACCTTGCGCTTGAGGGAGCGTTCCGGTGTCAAAAAGACATTCTTGATGACCTGCTGGGTAATGGTGCTGCCGCCCTGGACCACTTCCCCGGCGCGCAGGTTGACGATGAGGGCGCGCAGAACGCCGAAGATGTCCATGCCGCCATGGCTGAAGAAGCGGCGATCCTCGGTGGCGATGACAGCGGCCACGAGATCCGGCGGCAGACGGTCAAAGGGAACGATCTCGCCGCGAAAATCGCCATAGGTCGCGAGAATCCTGTCGCTGGAATCCAGAACGGTCACCGAAGGTGTACGATCACTGATGAGGCGGTCGGGATCGGGAAGATCGAGGGCGTACCAGCCGACAAGGCCCCCGGCGATGAGCGAGATCCAGATGGTGGCGATGATGGTCCAGCGCAGGACAGGAACGATCATGCGCAGGGGGGTGCGTTTCTTCATCTCGGGTCAGGCGGTGCCCGGCTACACGTCCAGGTTGGTCACCTTCAGGGCGTTGGACTGGATGAACAGGCGGCGCGGCTCGACGACGTTGCCCATGAGGGTCTCGAAGAGATCGTTCGCCTCGTTGGCGTCCTTCACGGTCACTCTCAGGAGCGCCCGCGCATCGGGGTCGAGGGTGGTTTCCCACAGCTGGTCGGGATTCATTTCACCCAAGCCCTTGTAGCGCTGGATCGAGGCGCCGCGCTGGGCCAGCTGACGCACCAGCCGGACGAGGTCTCCCGGTCCCTGGACAGGGTGACGTCGCTCCCGGCGCTCGAGGAGACCGGGCCGCGCATAGAGTTCCTGGAGCGAGGGCGCCATGGCATCCAGCGCCATCGCTTCCTCGGAACGCACCAGGCCTGGGGTGATGCGATGGGTTTCGGCGACACCACGAACGGTCCGGCTGAAGACTGCTCCGCCTTCGCCATCCGTCTTGCCGCACCAGGCGCCGTCTCCATCCATTTCGCCCAGGCTCTCTGCCACCATGGCGGCCCGGCGATTCGCTTCATCGGCATCTGCCAGATGGCGTGGCGACAGGAGTCCGGCGATCGCTGCCCGCTCGGCGATGGCGATCGGCAGATGCCGTCCCAGGGGCTGCAGCAACCGGGCGGCGCGCCGTGCCTGTCTTACCATCTCGTCAAGTTCGGCCGAGCCAATCTGGCGTCCGTCGTGGTGGTGAAACACGCACTCCTCGCGGGCGATGCCCAGGAGATGGTCGTCGAAGGCCTGCTCGTCCTTGAGATACACCTCGCTCGAGCCACGCTTGACCTTGAAGAGCGGCGGCTGCGCTATGTAGAGGTAACCCGCTTCGATGATCCCGGCCATGTGGCGGAAGAAGAAGGTCAGGAGAAGAGTTCGGATGTGGGCGCCATCGACGTCGGCATCGGTCATGATGACGATCCTGTGGTAACGGATCTTTTCGATGTCGAAGTCCTCGGCAATTCCGGCTCCCAGGGCCATGATCAGCATGGCGACCTGGTCAGAGGACAGCATCTTGTCGATGCGTGCGCGCTCGACGTTGAGGATCTTGCCCCTGAGCGGCAGGACAGCCTGATTGGAACGGTCCCTTGCCTGCTTGGCGGACCCGCCTGCCGAATCGCCCTCGACGATGAAGAGTTCCGAATTCTCCGGGTTCTTTTCCTGGCAGTCGGCGAGCTTGCCCGGCAGATTGCCGATATCAAGGGCGGTCTTGCGGCGGGTGAGTTCGCGGGCCTTGCGCGCCGCCTCGCGCGCTGCCGCGGCCTCGATGCACTTGGAGACGATCGTGCGGGCATCCGCCGGGTGTTCCTCGAACCACTGTCCGAGGCGATCGTTGACGATCTGCATGATGACCGGATGCACCTCGGAGGAGACCAGCTTGTCCTTGGTCTGCGAGGCGAACTTGGGGTCGGGCATCTTGCACGAGACCACGGCGGTCAGCCCTTCGCGCATGTCCTCCCCGGAGATCGACACGCGATCGCGCTTGAACAATCCGTTGGCCGAGGCATAGGCCTGGACGGTGCGGGTCAGCGCATTGCGGAAGCCTGCAAGATGTGTGCCGCCGTCACGCTGGGGAATGTTGTTCGTGAAGCACAGCGTGTTCTCGTGGTAGGCGTCCGTCCACTGCATGGCGACCTCGACGATGACGTCCTCCCGGTTGTCGCTGAAGCAGATCACCTCGCCGTGAAGGCCGGTCTTGTTGCGATCGAGCCAGGTCACGAACGCCCTCAACCCGCCCTCGTAGAAGAACTCCTGGGCGTGCCGTTCCACGGTGCGATGATCCTCGAGACGGATGTGTACGCCGTGGTTGAGGAACGCCAGTTCACGCAGTCTGTTCTCCAGCACTCCGACGTCGAACTCGGTTCTGGAGAAGGTGACGGGTGACGGCGTGAACGTCACCCTTGTTCCCGTCTTCGTGGTCGGTCCCCGAGCCGCCAGCGGGGCTTCCGCGACACCGTCGGCGAAGAGGAGGAGATGCTCCTCGCCACCGCGCCAGATGACCAGTTCGAGATGGGAGGACAGGGCATTGACCACCGACACACCGACCCCATGCAGTCCGCCGGAGACCTTGTAGCTGTTGTGGTCGAACTTCCCGCCGGCATGCAGGCGGGTCATGATGACCTCGGCGGCGGACACACCTTCCTCGGCATGGATATCGGTGGGAATGCCTCGCCCGTTGTCTTCAATAGTGATCGATCCACCGGGATTGAGCGTGACCGAGACGGTGTCGCAGTGTCCGGCGAGAGACTCGTCGATGGCGTTGTCGACGACCTCGAAGACCATGTGATGGAGACCGGTGCCGTCATCGGTATCACCGATGTACATGCCTGGCCGCTTGCGTACCGCATCGAGTCCCTTCAACACCTTGATGGCATCGGCGCCGTACTCTTCGTCAGGTGTCGGCCTGTCGGAGGTGAACGACTCTTCGTTCATGCTGCAGCCCTCTCGTCGAGGCGCCGTGCACGGCCGGTCGTGACATGGAAGAACAGGGCCTTGCGGTCGAGGACGTCGAAATGGTCCCGGTCAGTTCCCGTCATCCATGCCTGCAGTCCCAGATCGAGAATCAGCGCGAGGAGCGATTCACGGGCCCTGCGGTCGAGATGGGAGACCACGTCGTCGAGCAGCAGGACGGGTGCGCGGCGGCCACCCGCAAGGCGCGCCGACGCCATCAGGATGGCGATGACCAGGGCCTTCTGCTGGCCTGTGGAGCACAGGGATGCCTCCATGCCGGCTTCGAGGTGGTGCACGACGAGGTCCGTGCGATGAGGTCCCTCACCTGTCATGCCCTGTTCCGCGTCGCGCCGCCGCGCCGCCACGAGATGGTCGCGGAACCTGGCCTCGGCATCGACGGCCGGCATGTCGGTGATCCAGGTCTCGACGAGGCCGGCAAGGTCGAGGGTAGCGCCGGGAAAGGGCGCGGTGCCGGCAGCGAGGACCGGCGCCAGGGAGTCGCGGAACTCGTGTCTGGCAGCGGCGACGGCAACACCGGTCTCGGCCATGGTGCCCTCGAGTGCGGCAAGCCATGCGGTGTCGCGGCTCATCTCGCGCAACAGGCGCAGGCGCTCGCGCATGGCGCGTTCGTAGGCGCCGATGCGGCGGGCATGCAGCGGATCATGGACGCACACCATGCGGTCGAAGAATCGGCGGCGGTGCTGTGCCGGTTCGCGGAACAGGCCGTCCATGGACGGGGTCAGCCACATCATCGACACGATTTCCGCAAGCGGCGCCTGGCCCTTGCAGTTCTCACCGTCTATCCGGACCAACCGGCCTCTCGTGTCATCATCTGCGGGCGCACCGGTCCCGACCCGCGTGGTTGCATGGCCGGCGGTGATGTCGGCTACGACGGACCACGTTCCCGGGCCGTTGCGGCGCGGTATGTCGGCCAGCCTGGCGCCAAGAAGGCCACGGCCCGGCGCCATGAAGGACGCCGCTTCCAGGAGATTGGTCTTTCCCGAGCCGTTGGCCCCGGTCAGCACCACCGGAAGGGGGCCGGCCTCGAGGTCGAGATGTTCCCACGAGCGGAAATCCCGCAGCCTGAGACGTCTGATGAAGGGATCGCTCCTGACAGCAGTTGGTCTTGTCACCGTCGCCGTGCCTAGACCCTGAGCGGCATCAGGACATAAAGCGTCCGGTTGTCGTCGGCATCCCGAACGATGGCCGGCGACGAGTCGCGGGACATGACGACCAGCATGACGTCGCCATCGAAATTCTTCGCCATTTCCGAAATATAGCGTGCATTGAAGCCGATTGTCATGGGTGGTCCCTCATAATCGACCTCAAGTTCCTCCTCTCCGGTGACTCCTTCGAGATTGCTGGCGGACACCTGCAGGCGACCGGTCGAGATGTCCAGCTTGACGGGTCGTCCCTTGTCTGTGGTCGTGATCACGGACATGCGGTCGGTCGCCCTCACGAACGTGTCTTTCGAGACCTTCATGACCCTGTCGTTGTCGTCGGGGATCACCTTCTCGTAGCTCGGGTAGGTGCCGTCGATGAGCTTGGACGTCATCTGGATGGTGCCGGAACGGAAGCTCATCTTGCGTTCCGCCACTTCGACGTCGATGTCCTCATCGGCGGTGTCGATCAGGCTGCGCAGAACATGAATGGTCTTGTTGGGAACAATGATTCCCGGCATGCCGTCGGCGCCTTCGGGCTGCTCGGTATCCACCCTGGCGAGCCGATGGCCGTCTGTGGCGACGGCGCGCAGCGCAGGGCTGCTGTCGCCTGATGTCGCGTGGAAGAAAACGCCTTGCAGATTCTCCCGGGCGCCCTCCACGAGAGCAGCGAAATGCGTGCGGTCGAGGAGGCGCCGCAGTTCCACGGCCGGCAGCGAAAACCCGTGGCTGAAGGGAGTTGCCGTCATCAGAGGGAAATCCTCGGGTGGCAGGCAGGCGAACTCGAACTGCGTGGGCCCGCAACGAATCGACAGACGCCCGCTCACCTGATCGCGTTCGAGGGCCACCTGGGCACCGTCGGGCAGGGTGCGGCAAATGTTCTGGAGCAGGAACGCCGATGCCGTCGTGGTGCCTGATGCGCTGACATCTGCGGCGACGTTCTGCACCACCTCGAGGTCCATGTCGGTGGCTGTGAGGCGGAGGTTCTGCTCGTCCGCGTCGAGTCTGACATTGGCAAGAACGGGGATGGTGCTGCGCCGTTCGACAACGCTGTTTGCGTGCGTCAGTGCCGTCATCAGGGCGCTACGTTCAACAACAAGTTTCATGGACCAGCATCCCTGGCAGGTAAACGCCGACCGGGGTGCGGTCCCCGCCGGCTGGCATGTCGCGCCAATCTAGCAGGAAGCGGCATGCATGTGCCACACCATTGCCACCTAACGGGCAGGTTGGCCTAACAGATGCTCCAGAGTTTCGACATCCTCGGCCAGAGCCGGATCCTTCGCCTTGAGCTCCTCGATCTTGCGCACACCGTGCATCACTGTCGTATGGTCGCGGCCGCCAAACCGGCGGCCGATTTCAGGCAGGCTGCGGTTGGTCAGACGCTTGACAAGGTACATGGCGACCTGACGCGGCCTGGCGATGGCCCTCTCCTTGCGGCTCGACAGCATGTCCGCCAGACGCAGGTTGAAGTGGTCGGCCACAACCTTCTGGATCTCCTCCACCGTCACCCGCCGTTCCTGGGCGCGCAACAGGTCGCGCAGCAACTCGCGGGTTGAATCGAGGGTCACCGGCTGCCCCACCATATGGACGTGGGCCACAACCCGGTTGAGAGCCCCCTCGAGTTCGCGGACGTTGGAAGTGATGGCGGTGGCCAGAAACTCCAGCACATCTGCCGGCACCACGTCTCCCGGGTCGATGCCGGGCCGCTTCTCGCCGATACTGTGAACCAGCTTGTTCTTCAGGATGTCGAGACGCAGGGCGTAGTCGGCAGGACGGAGCAGGGCCACGACGCCGCCGTTGAGGCGGGACCGCAGCCGCTCGTCGATTCCCTCGAGATTCGATGGCGCCCGGTCAGCGGTGATCACGATCTGCCGGTTGAGATCGGCAAGTGCATTGAAGGTGTGAAGGAACTCCTCCTGCGTGGACGCCTTGTCGGCAATGAACTGGATGTCATCGATCATCAGGACATCCACCGACCTGAACTCGTTCTTGAATGCCATCGTGTCCTTGAAACGAAGGGCGTGCACGAAGCGCGTCATGAACTTCTCGGCCGACATGAAGAGACCCTGGCGCTCCGGCCGTTGCGAACGGATCCGCCAGGCGATGGCATTCATCAGATGGGTCTTGCCCAGTCCGACGCTGCCGTAGAGATACAGCGGGTTGTAAGAAACCCGGTTGCTGTCAGCGACGTCCATGGCAGCCCGATGGGCGAAGTGATTGGTCTCACCGACCACGAAGTTCTCGAACGTGAACCTCGGATTGAGCTGGGTCGCGGCGCCGGCCACATCCCTGGAAACCCGGTTCAGGCCGTCAGCGGCCCCGGGACGGCGCTGGACGGGACGGATTTCCCGGGTCTTGGGACGGCGCTCGGGAACACCGACAGCAATGGCGATGTCGGTGATCTCGTCGCTTTCGCCGCACCACAGGTCACGCAGGCGCTCGCCACAGCGCGACATGACCCACTTCTTCATGTTGTCTCCCGGCACCCGCAGCACGACCTTGGTCCCCGACACTCCGTCGAGGGTGAGAGGCCGCAGCCACGTTCTGAAAGCCGCTTCCCCAAGTTCGGCCCTCAACCGCGAGCGCACACGCTTCCACTGGTCCTCGACGAGGGCCGTGCGCTTCAACTGCCGGACTGCCATCAAACCGTCCTCTCGGTTGAGCCATGCAGGCCCGCAAGCAAGCAACGTTTTGTAATTGTTCTCGAAAGTGTGACGCCCATCGATTCAATGCCCCCGGCTCTCCCCGAAATGTGCTCCCGGTTGTCGTGGTTTCCGTGTGTGTTTCGCCCCGCTCCCTCACCCGAGGATCGGCTCGCGATCCGGGCTTCAAACTAGAGCGGGCCTTGCCGGAGAACAACACAACGCAAGTGCCAATCCGCCTGCGAGGCAGGGCGGGGCTGTTGACGTTCGCTGTATGGATCGGGGAAAGGAAACTCTTCCGCTGTGGCGGAAAGGGGAGCCGGTTACGCCAGATTGGGCAGCACGCCGCTGCCGGTCACTACATCTTGGCGATACGCCTGGAGAGTCGTGAAACCTTCCGTGACGCTGCGTTGCGATGGATAACTCCGAGTCGGGCCCCTCGCGCCAGTTCGGACTCAGCCCGGCGCAGCATGGTGGCGGCCGCATCCTTCTCGCCAGCCGCGATCGCAGTCTCGACCTTGACCACGAAGGTGCGCACGCGGCTCATCCGCTGGCGGTTTACCGTGGTTTTACGGGCTGTCTGGCGTACCCTCTTGCGGGCCTGCAGGCTGTTGGCCATGTCGCTTCATCCACTCAACGAAAGGCGGCTTATACCCGTGGCCGCAGAGGCCGTCAATTCAGGAAATCCGCGGAGTCTCGGGCCCCCGCCCAGCCGCCGGAGGCAATTGCGAAACCTAAGCGTTTGCGAATCGGCCGACTCGAGTCGCGCTCAGCGCTGGCAGCGACCACAAAAATAGGTCGACCGCCCCGACTGGATGATCCGCCGGATGGTGCCGCTGCACCCTGCATTCGGACAGGGAGCGCTCTCGCGGCCATAGACGCGGAAGTCGTGCTGGAAATAGCCGGGCTCACCCGACGTCTGGACGTGATCCCTGAGTGACGCGCCCCCGGCGGCGATGGCACGGTGAAGGACATCGCCAAGCGCGCCGGCGAGTGCCGCCGCCCGGCCAGGACCGACATGGGCTGCCAGGCGGCGAGGCGAGATGCGCGCCTGGTGGAGGGCTTCCGAGGCATAGATGTTGCCGACGCCACCGACAATCTCCTGGTTGAGAAGCGCCGCCTTGACCGGCGTCCGGCGTCCGGCAAGACGGGCGAGAAAAGCATTTGATGTAAATGAGTTGTCGAGGGGATCGGGAGCGAGGTGGCGAAGCAGGGGATGGGCGGCCTCGTCCGTTCCGGCTACGAGGGTCATCAGGCCGAAGCGGCGCTGGTCGTTGAAGACGACCTCGCTGCCGTCCTCAAGCATGATCACCACGTGGTCATGGGGGCTGGAAGAAAAGCCGGTGTGTGGCCGGACAAGAAAGTGCCCCGACATGCCGAGATGACAGATCATCACCTCTTCATCGTCGAGATCGACCAGGAGATATTTCGCCCGGCGCCGCAGCCCCGTCACCCGGCGCCCTGCAAGGCGACTGGCAAAGTCGGGGGGAAAGGGGATCCTGAGATCCGGACGACGCACCTCGACACGGGCAATGCGCTGGCCGCGGAGAACCGGCTCGAGACCCCGGCGGACAGTTTCGACTTCGGGAAGTTCCGGCATGGAAATGGCCAGTGTCTGTACCAGTCAACTGTGACAACTTCATGACAAGTACACAATAAACCGGTGAACATCGCCCCGGTGTCGACGGGAGCCCGATTGCCCTGGCGGCTTCTCTGCGGATCGGGCAACGCCAACCTGTGCTAGAAGGGGTCATGACCACGAATGACTATCACGACCATGCCGGCCGGTTCGGCGAGGAGCATGTCGGTGAATCCCGCAAGGAAGGCATGGTCGGCGCCGTCTTCGACGAGGTGGCGGACTCCTATGACCTGATGAACGATCTCATGTCCGCAGGAGTCCATCGCCTGTGGAAACGCGAGATGGTGACGTTGCTGGCCCGCGACCTCTCCCGTGGCCACATCATCGATGTCGCCGGCGGAACCGGCGATGTCGCCTTCGCCCTGGCGCGCCGCGGGTTCCGGGTGGACGTTGTCGACATCAACAGGGCCATGATCGAAGTCTCGCGATCGCGCCGACCGGCCGGAGTTCCGGCCGGATCGCTGGCCTTCGTGTGCGGTCGCGCCGAGGCACTGCCCTATGGTGACCGTTCGGTGGACGGCTGCACCAATGCCTTCGGCATCCGCAATGTCACGCACATTGACCGTGCCCTCGCCGAGGCCTTCCGTGTCCTCAGGCCCGGAGGCCGGTTCCTGTGCCTCGAATTCGGCCGCCCGGCGCAGCCCGTTGCCGGCCTCTACCGCCGTGCCTCGCGGACCGTGATCCCGCGTCTCGGCGCCCTCGTTGCCGGCAGCGCCGGATCCTACCGCTATCTTGTGGAGAGCATCGCCCGCTTTCCCGACCAGCACCGCTTTGCCGCCATGGTCCGAGAGGCCGGTTTCAGTCACGTGGCGACGCGTAACCTCACCGGCGGAATCGCCGCATTGACGACGGCCTGGCGGTTGTGACGGCCGTGCCGAATGCAGTTCTCCAGGGCATGACAACAGGCGTATAGTGGCGCCGGACAAGGGAACTTCGACGATGCTCAACAGAAGAAGTGTCCTTCTCGTCATCTCGGGCGGTGTCGCCGCCTGCAAGTCTCTTGATCTCATCCGCCGGCTGCGGGCGGAAGGAGTCCGCGTGCGGTGTGTTCTCACTCCGGCCGCTCTCGAGTTCGTCACACCTCTTGCCGTGGCGTCGCTCTCCGGCGAGCCGGTCTTCCAGGACCTCTTCACGCCAACCGGTGATGGCGGGATGGACCACATTCGCCTGTCACGGGAAGCGGATCTCGTCGTGGTGGCGCCAGCGACGGCCGATATCATGGGCCGCATGGCAGGTGGCCTGGCGGACGACCTGGCGACGGCTGTTCTGCTTGCCAACGACAAGCCGGTCCTTGCCGCTCCGTCCATGAACGCGCAGATGTGGGAGAATCCCGCCGTGCGCCGTAATGTCGCCCGGCTTACTGCCGACGGTGTCTCTATGGTGGGACCGGAAGCGGGAGATCTCGCCTGTGGCGAAACCGGACCGGGGCGCATGAGTGAACCGGATGCCATCGTCGACGCCATCGCCGCGCTCCTCGGACAAGACGGCACCCGGCCGCTCAGCGGCCGCCACGTCCTCGTCACGAGCGGCCCGACGCGTGAACCGGTCGATCCGGTGCGCTATGTCGGCAACCGCAGTTCCGGCAAGCAGGGACATGCGCTGGCGACAGCCTGTGTCGACCTCGGCGCCAGGGTGACCCTGGTGTCGGGGCCCGTGGCGCTTGCCGACCCCCCGGGGGCTGATGTTGTCCACGTCGAGACGGCTTGCGACATGCTGCATGCCTGCCTTGACGCCCTGCCCGCAGACGCCGCGGTGTGCGCCGCCGCTGTCGCCGACTGGCGGGTGGCCGAACCCCGGCCGTCCAAGTGGAAGAAGGATGCTGCATCGGCACCGGTTCTCGAACTTGTCGAGAACCCCGACATTCTTGCCACCCTCGCCACTCCGGGAAACAGCCGGCCAGGCCTTGTCATCGGCTTTGCCGCCGAGACAGGTGATGTGCTTGGTGAGGCGACGAGAAAACGTGCCGCCAAGAAGTGCGACTGGATGGTGGCCAACGATGTCAGCCCGGGAACGGACACCTTCGGCGGTGACGAGAACCTCATCCACCTGGTGGGTCCGCAGGGCGCGGAAGCATGGCCCCGCATGGCGAAGGCAGAGGTCGCGCGCCGGCTGGCCGGAAGAATTGCGGATCACTTCAACCCATGACGGTGCCCTTCCTCCTGAGGCCAACTTCGTGCCGGGGCCTCCAGCGGCGATCACTGCGACCCATGACGGTGCTGTTCGCAACCGGGGTGTCCGTCTTCTGACCCATGGAGCTTTCCGACTTCACCGAAGAGCAGCTTCATCGCTATGCCCGGCACATCGTCATGCCCGAGGTCGGCGGCACCGGGCAGATCAGACTGCTGAACTCGCGGGTGCTCGTTGTCGGAGCGGGTGGTCTCGGGGCGCCACTTCTCATGTACCTGGCGGCCGCCGGCGTCGGCACGCTGGGCGTGATTGACGACGACCGGGTCGATCTCTCGAACCTGCAGCGCCAGGTCATTCACACGACCCCGCGGATCGGCGAATGGAAGACCGAAAGCGCGCGCGGCACCATCGCCGCCATCAATCCCGGCGTCGAGGTCCGCTGCCACACGGAACGTTTCAACCACCTCAATGCGCTGAGCATTCTTGCCGATTACGATCTGGTGTGCGACGGCTCGGACAACTTCCAGACACGCTACCTCGTCAACGATGCCTGTCACCTGGCGGCAAAGCCCCTGGTGAGCGCCGCCATGATGCGTTTCGACGGCCAGTTGACGACCTTTCCCGCCGACGGTCCGTGCTACCGGTGCCTGTTTCCCGAAGCGCCACCGGACGGCCTCGTGCCGTCCTGCTCCGAAGCCGGAATTCTGGGCGCCATTGCCGGCGTCATGGGAACGCTGCAGGCCGCCGAAGCCATCAAGGAACTGCTCGATCTCGGCGATCGCCTCACCGGTACCCTTCTGATCTACGACGCTCTGGCAGCCTCCTTTCACAGGGTTGCCTACGAGCGCGACCCCGGCTGCGCGCTGTGCGGCGAGGCACCGGAGATTGTCGACCTGTCGTCCCATGACGGACGGGAGCATCCGTGAACGCCTACAGCTACCTCAACGACGGGACCCTGATCTACGCCCGGTCGCGATCAATCATCGAGGCTGAGACCGGATTGTCGGCGGTTCCGGAGGCCCTGCGCGAGGTGGCTGTGAGGCTCATCCACAGTTGTGGCATGACCGACGTGGTGAAGGATCTTGATGCCTCGCCCGGGGCAGTCGCCACAGGCCGCCGTGCCCTTGCAGACGGGGCGCCGGTGCTCTGCGACGTTGACATGACGGCGAGAGGAATCATTGCCCGACTGCTGCCGGCGCAGAACCGTGTCGTGTGCACGGTCCACACGTCCCGGGTTCGGCATCATGCGAAGCGTTCCGCCACCACGCGATCATGGGCGGCAGCGGACCTCTGGGGCGGCATGCTCGAGGGTGCCGTGGTGGCCATCGGCAATGCGCCCACCGCACTCTACCGGGTTCTCGAAAAGGCACCGGATGTCCGCCCGGCCCTGGTCATCGGTATGCCTGTCGGTTTCGTCGGAGCGGTGGAGGCGAAACGTGCCTTGGCGGAAAGCGGTCTCGACTACATCACGGTTCACGGCCGCCGTGGCGGCAGCGCCATGGCCGCGGCGGCGGTGAATGCGCTCCACGGGACTCTCTAGGTGATGCCCTGGCTAGCCGTTGTCGGCCTCGGCGAAGACGGCCTTGATGGTCTCGCCGACGCCGCGCGGGCGCTGATCGACGGCGCCGAGGTGCTGGTGGGCGGCCACCGCCACCTCGCCATGATCGATGCTGGCGACCGGCCCGCACTCTCCTGGGAGTCACCCCTGTCGCGGACGGTGGAGGCGATTGCCGCCCACGAGGGCCGCCGGGTCTGTGTCCTGGCGACAGGGGATCCGATGCACTACGGCATCGGTGTCACGCTGGCGCGCCGCTTCGGCAGGGATGCTCTCGTGGTGCTGCCGGCGCCGTCGGCCTTTTCCCTTGCCTGTGCCCGTCTTGCCTGGCCGCTTGCCTCGACCATCCAGCTCACGGTGCACGGCAGGCCGCCGGAACTCGTGCTCGCCCATCTCGCACCCGGCCAGAAGATGCTGGTCCTCTCCCACGACGCGACGACGCCGCCAACCGTCTGCCGCCTGCTCTGCGAGACAGGTTACGGTGCAAGCGAGGTCCATGTGCTGTGTCACATGGGCGGCAGCAGGGAGCGCGTGCTGAGCGGCACCGCGAAGTCACTGGTCGATTGCCAGGCAGACGATCTCAACACCGTGGCGATCGATCCGAGGGCTGATGCCGGGGTGTTGCCGCTTCCCCGCACGCCGGGCCTTCCCGACAGCGCCTTCCGCAACGACGGCCAGCTGACCCGGCGCGAGGTAAGGGCATCAACCCTGGCAGCGCTCATGCCCCTTGGTGGACAGCGTCTGTGGGACGTCGGGGCCGGTTGCGGTTCCATCGCCATCGAGTGGATGCGGGCAGCCGGGCAGGCCACGGCGATCGCCGTCGAGCGCGATCCGGCGCGCTCGGCCATCATTGCCGAGAACGCCGCGGCCCTGGGCGTTCCGGGGATCGGTATCGTCACCGGCACTGCGCCGGAGGCCCTGGAGAATCTCGAAGCGCCCAATGCGGTGTTCATTGGCGGCGGCCTTGCCGCCGGCACCGTTGCCGGACCGTGCTGGGATGCGCTGCCCCGGGGAGGACGCATGGTCGCCAATGCGGTGACCGTGGAGAGTGAACAGGTGCTGGCAACTCTCCACCGGGACCTTGGAGGCGACCTGGTGCGGATTGCGGTCTCGCACGTCCGGCCGGTGGGCGGATTCTCCGGCTGGAAGCCGTCGATGCCGGTGACGCAATGGCGCGTCATCAAGCCATGACCACGGGAGTGCTCTATGGCCTTGGCGTGGGCCCGGGCGATCCAGAACTCGTGACCCTGAAGGCGCACCGGATTCTGGGTGAGGTTCCCGTCATCGCCTGGCCTGCTCCGCAGTCGGGCGAGAGTCTGGCCCGCTCGATCATCGCCTCGTGGCTGCGCGGTGATCAGGAGGAGATAGCCATCCGCATGCCACTCGACGCCAACCGATTTCCGGCCGAAGAGGTGTACACCCGCGCCGTCGAGGCCATCAGCTTCCATCTTGACGCCGGCCGGGATGTCGCCGCCATCTGCGAGGGCGATCCGTTCTTCTACGGGAGTTTCATGTATCTCTTTGCCCGGGTGGCCGATCGCTACCAGGTCGAGGTGGTACCCGGTGTTTCCTCTCTCATGGCCTGCCCGGCGGCCGCTGGCCTGCCGTTGGCGGCGCGCAACGATGCGCTGCTGGTCTGTCCGGGCACCCTCACCGAGGCCGCGATGACGGAACGCCTCGCCTTTGCCGACTCTGTCGCCATCATCAAGGTGGGGCGCCATCTGGCCAGGATCAGGCGCGTACTCGATGGGGCAGGCCTGCTGGAGCATGCCTGGTATGTGGCCCATGCCACCATGGGACGCCAGGTCGTGATGCCCCTGGCAGCCGTCACCGACACCACCGGACCCTACTTTTCCATGATTCTTGTTCATCGCCGAGGCGAGGCATGGCGATGACTCTTCCCGCCGGGGCTGCGGTGATCTGCCTTGCCGCCTCGGGGCTGCCGACGGCGAGACGGATTGCCGGAAGCCTGCCTGGCGCCCGCGTGCACGGCCTCGCGCACCGGGTGGGGGATGCCGATGTCGCATTCACGGCGACAGTTGATCATGTGGCGGGACTCTTCGCTGCCGGCGTGCCCGTCATCGGCGTCTGCGCCACCGGCATCCTGATTCGCGCGGTGGCGCCCCTTCTCGCCGACAAGACGAACGAACCCCCGCTGCTGGCCGTGACCGAGAACGGAGCATCGATCATCCCGCTTCTTGGTGGTCACCGGGGCGCCAACCGGCTGGCGCGCCACTTGGCCGCCGTGACGGGCGGCCGTGCGGTGACGACCACACTGGGCGACGTGCGTCATTCGCGCGCTCTTGACGAGATGCCATGTGGCTGGCGTCTTGCCGCCGGATCCCGAACGGCGCCGGTGATGGCCGCCGTCGCCGCCGGCGAGACGGTCCGCCTCAGCGTGGAGGCGGGCGATGGAACCTGGCTTGGCGAGACGGGCCTTGTCGCCTCCGACGACGGGCGTTTCGAGGTGTGCGTGACTGACCGTGCCGCCCGGTCGGCCGATCTCGTGATGCACCCCCCGGTCCTTGCCGTCGGCGCCGGCTGCGAGCGCGGATGTGATGCCGGGGAGTTGGTGACGCTTGTGCTCGAGACCCTGGCCGCAGCAGGCCTGGCTCAGCAGGCCGTCGCCTGCGTCGCCAGTCTGGATCTCAAGTCCGATGAGCCGGCGATGCTGGCGCTGGCCGAACACCTTGACGTGCCCCTGGTGGTGTTTCCTCCCGAACGCCTCGAGGAAGAGCGACCGCGCCTTCGTCATCCGTCGGACATCGTCCATGCCGTCACCGGCTGCCACGGCGTGGCGGAAGGCGCGGCCCTGGCGGTGGTCGGCGAGGCAGGCGATCTCGTGGTGGAAAAGACCAGGTCGCACCGAGCCACCTGCGCCGTCGCGCGGTCGCCGGTTGCCATTGAAGCCGACTCGATCGGGGCGACGCCGGGCCATCTCGCAATCGTCGGCCTGGGACCGGGTGCAGACCATCTCAGAACCATGCAGGCAAGCCGGGCCATCGGCGAGGCAAGCGACGTGGTGGGCTATGGCGCCTACCTCGATCTCATTCCTTCGCTGGTGCGTTCCAAGACCTGCCATGCCTTCGGTCTTGGAGAGGAGACCGAACGCTGCCGGCATGCCCTCGATCTCGCCGCTGCCGGCAGGAAGGTGGTCCTGGTCAGTTCCGGTGATCCGGGAATCTACGCCATGGCAAGCCTGGTGCACGAACTCGTCGACGGCTCCACCCAGTGGCGCGGTGTCGGAATCAGCGTCATTCCCGGCATCTCCGCGGTGCAGCTCGCGGCAGCCGAATCAGGGGCCCCCATCGGCCACGATTTCTGTGCCATCTCCCTTTCGGATCTCCTGACACCACGCGACACCGTGCTCTCCCGCGTGCGCGCAGCCGCCGAGGGTGACTTTGTGGTCGCCTTCTACAATCCGGTGTCCGGACGCCGGCGTCTTCTCCTCGGCCGCGCCCGCGACATACTCCTCGAACATCGCGATCCCGCCACGCCGGTGGTCATCGGCCGATTGCTGGGGCGCGAGGGACGTTCGCTGGCTCACACGACACTGGCCTCCCTGGATTCCGGTGCCGTCGACATGCTGAGTCTCGTCATCGTCGGTTCGTCCCAAACCAGGCGCTACCGCCACCGGGGGCGCACCATGGTCTATACGCCGCGTGGATACGACGCCTCATGACCGTTCACTTCATCGGAGCCGGGCCGGGAGCGGCGGATCTCGTCACCATGCGCGGTCTGAGGCTGATCCGTTCATCGCCGCTGGTGCTCTATGCCGGCTCCCTGGTGCCCCGCGAGCTGGTGGCCGAAGCGGCGGACGATGCCAGCATCATCGATACCGCCCCGCTTCATCTCGACGAAATCATCGACCTCATGGCCGCCGCCAGCGACGCCGGTGAGGATGTCGCCCGCCTGCAGTCCGGCGATCCCTCGGTCTATGGCGCCATCGCCGAGCAGATACGCCGCCTTGATGCCCTCGGCATCGCCTGGGATATCACGCCCGGCGTTCCCTCGTTTGCCGCTGCCGCCGCCGCCATCGGCCGGGAACTCACCCTGCCGGAGGTCTCGCAGACGGTCATCCTCACGCGGACCGCCGTGCGGGCGAGCGCCATGCCGGAAGGGGAGAACCTTGCCGACCTCGCCCGCACCGGGGCCACTCTCGCAATTCATCTTTCGATCAACAATCTCGCACGCGTGGTGCGCACGCTGGTTCCGGTCTGCGGGGGCGACTGTCCGGTGGCTGTCGCCTTCCGTGTCGGCTGGCCCGACGAGTTGCTGATCCACGGCACGCTCAATGACATCCGCGACAAGGTCAAGCAGGCCCGGATCACGCGAACGGCGCTCATTCTCGTCGGGCGCGTCCTCGAAGGAAGCGCCTTCCGTTCAAGCATGCTCTACGACGAGACCCACCACCACGTGCTGCGGCCCCGGCGCTGAACGATGGCGCCGTTTTCAGAGGTGTGGCTCAAAGGAGGCTCGTTTGAAGCGTGCGCTGTGTCGCTTGCCTGGTCAGGCTTCCCCTTGATGTCCAGCACATTGGTGCCGGCTGTGACTCCGATGCTCGCGTGACGTCGTGTTCATGCGCGCACGATGAGGGTCTGGGGTGAGCGCGTTGTGAGGATCTCGCAACCCCTCTCCGTCAGGACCGCGGAGTTGGAGATGAAGTAGTCGACGCAGTCCGTGTCGGTAAACCACGAATGAAGGTGAAACGACATGCCCTGCTTCATTTCCAGATCCGAATCGGGTGCAAGACTCGTGACCATGGAGCCTCCGGTCCAGCTCGGTGGGAAGCCGATCCCCGTCAGGTAGCCGCAGTGATGCCGCTCGTAGCCTTCGAGCCCTCGGCTTCTTGCGACTTCCCGCCAGGCAGCATAGGCGTCCCTGGCCCGCGCGCCCGGCACGATTGCGGCAACGATCGCCTCCATGGCGTCGATGGCCATCTCGACGGAGCGTTCGACGTCGGCAGGAGCGCTTCCCACGTAGACCAGTCGGCCCATGGGCGCCTGGTACTTGCGGCAGGCTGCACCGATCTCCAGGAACACGGCATCGCCGTTGCGAAACGTCTCGCCTCGCCACGTGGTGTGCTCCTCGCCGAGCCTGGAGGTCGGCCTGATGAACGGTCCGAAACCGGGATACTCGCTGCCCGCCAGACACAGGGCGCGCTGGCATTCGCCAGCGACTTCATGATCGCTGGCGCCATGGCGAATGGCGTCGATGGCCGCTAGCGTGCCGGCATCCGCCGCCTCGGCGGCTCGACGCGTGTAGGAGACTTCGAGCGGTGACTTGACGATCCGCAAGGTATCGATGATGCCCGAGCCGTCGCTCCATGCGGCCGCCGGAGCGCCGGCCTTGATGCGGCTGGCCGTATGCGGTGTGAGAAACAGGGAGCGCTCCTCGAGTGCGACCCGGCCATCGCGAATTCCGAGAAGGCTCATCGCCTTGAGCACATGGTCCGCCGGCTCCTCGCCATCGGAGTGACCGTCGAACGCGGCGTTGGCGACCTGGTTTGTGACCGTGATCTGCTCCATGGCCCGGGCGACGAGGCGCATCTCACCGTCGCGCGGCACGACGAGGACGTGTGTCGCGAAGAATCCCCAGTGGTCGAGACCGGTGAGGTAGTAGATGTTCTCCGGACTGGCGACGAGAATGCCGTCCAGATCACGGCCCGCCATTGTGTTGCGGAGTCTGTCAAGACGTCGATCGAGTTCCTGGCGTGGAAAGGGCTGGTGAGCGGTCATGCCGGCCTCCCGTGGATCGCTGGCCTGTCAGGCGATGACGCGGATGGCGCGTTCGACATCGCAAAGGCGTTCGCCCCCGTCGGTGGTGACGACGAAGGATTCTGAGATCGCGGCGCCGTAGCGCTCCAGCCACACGCCCGACTGGAAGTGGAAACACATGCCGGTCTCGAGAACGGTGTTGTCGCCTGGGCGCAGGCTGGCGGTCCGTTCTCCCCAGTCGGGCGGAAAGCCAAGGCCGATGGAATAGCCCACGCGACTCTCCTTGCGGTAGCCGTGACGGTTCAGTACGCCCTGCCAGACTGCTTCCACATCGGCGCATGTCGCACCTGGACGGGCGGCCTCCATCGCCGCATTGCCACCCTCCACGATCGCTTCCGCAAGCCTGACGACGTCACGCGGTGGCGTGCCGATATGCGCCGTCCGGGTTAGCGGCGCATGGTAATGACGGCGGGCCGCAGCCAACTCCATGACCACAAGACCTTCATCGGGCAGGGCATCGGATGTCCAGGTAAGGTGTGGAGTCGCCGTGCCTTCCCCGACCTGGATCAGAGGGCAGAGGCTGGTGTAGTCGCCGTGCTTCCCGTCTAGACCGCTGATCTGCGCGTGATAGACGTCCGCGATGATGTCCATCTGCCGCGCGCCCGGGCGAAGGCGCTCCAGCGCCCCTTCCATGACCCTTGTCGCAATTCTACCGGCCTCGCGCATGTATGACAGTTCCGCAGGCGACTTGACCAGTCGCGCCCAGTTCACCAGTTCGCGATTGTCGGCGATCCGGGCGCCGTCCAGTCCGTCGACGAGGTGCCGGTGAGCTCTTGCCGTGTAGTAGTGGGCGTCCAGTTCGACGCCAATGCGCGCCGAACTCCAGCCACGCTGTCTGATCAGTTCACACAGCTCATCAAAGGGATGGCGGTCCGGATGGTGAACCAGGGGCTCGGAAAATGCCACGATGTTGTCGCCGGGAAGATCCGTCGTCAGAACGGCGGAAAGGGCGTCCTGAGCGCGCCCGAACCACACCGGAAACCGGTCATCACGATGGAACAGCACGGCCTGCGGCGTATAGAACGACCAGCCGTCAAATCCGGTCAGCCAATGCATGTTCGCCGGATCCTGGCAAATCAGAAGATCGAATCCAGCCTCGTCCATGCGTTGACGGACCCTGGCGCGGCGTTGCGCGTACTCAGATTCTTCGAAAGCGGCTGTTGTCATAAGACTCATCTAGGCTGTGGCGTAGCCCGACGCTGCATGGCGCGCCATGGCCCTTGCATGCGCGGCGATCGAGCGCGCCGTGAAACTGCCGTCCGGCGGTGTATCGCGGATGAAATGGCGCCAGGTGTCCCTGCCGCGCACCGGGATGGCAGACAGCGCCGGTCCGGCAGTCTGACGCACGTGGGCGGGCAGGTAGCGGACCGCAACGGCGATGCGTGGCGACGCGGTACGGTTGATGCCGGACGCATGGGCAAGAAGACAGTGGTGGAGCGACATCTCCCCGGCGTCCAGGATGACCGGAACGGCGAGCGATTCATCCATGTCGAGTACGATTTCCTGACCGCGGGTGAGGGCGCTTCGCTGGGACAGAGTTTCCCGGTGGCAGAGCTTGTCGCGTGTGTGGGTACCTGCCATGAAACGCATGCATCCGTTCTCGGGACGGGCGTCGGTGAGGGCGATCCATGCGGTGCAGATCTCGAAGGGCTCGAGATTCCAGTAATTGGCGTCCTGGTGCCAGTTGATGTGCTGCCGCCCCCCGGGCGGCTTGCAGAAGAGATCGGCCGCCTGAAGAAGGATGTCCGGTCCGATGACTGATTCGACGCCGTCGAGCACGGTGTCATCTGTCGCGAGATCGAAGATCCAGTCACAGAGCAGGTGCATCTTGATGCGCCAGGGGTGCTGCAGGTCCGCCGGCGGTTGCTCCAGGAGCTTCTCGACGCGCCTGGCCGCTTCGCTGGCCCTTGCCGTGCCGATCGCATCGAAGGGAAAGACGTAGCCGTCCCGCCTGTAGCGCAGCGCCGCTTCATTCAGGCGCTCGTCAGTCATGGTGCCGTTCCCACAGGATCGGCAGGAGGTCGCAGCGGTAGGGACCGCCCTCGATGAGTCCGTACTCCGCTTCCAGGAAATCCGTCATGTCGCGGGTCCAGGACCCCCGCCGTCGATAGATGGCATCGCCGTCGGCGAAGCGCATGGTGAACCGCCTTGTGGTGCATTGCGGAGGCGTGGTGTTCGGTGTGCCGTGAACCGTGTGCGAATCGAAGACGAGGCAGTCTCCGGGTTGGAGCGCGAAGTCAACCCGGTCGCCGTACTCGCTCAGCCGGGAGAAATCGGGAGTCCTCTCGTAGATTCCGCGGGGATCGGCTTTCGGTCCGGTGCCCGCGAAACTCTCCGGCATGAAGAGTCTGTTCCATGTATGGGACCCCTTGAGAAACGTGACGCCCTCGCCCCGGGCGACCGGCTCGAGAGCCATCCACAGCACGCACCATGTACCGTCAAGATCGAAATACGGTGCATCGTGATGCCATGGTGCCCGGTTGACGGCACCGGCCTTGCGTACGAGCCAGTTGTCGGTCACGAGCATCACGGAAGCAACGTCCATGAGTTCGCCGGCGATCCTGGCTGCAGGTGAATCGAAGATGAAATCACGCATCGCCGGCACCTGCTGCCAGATCCAGAAATCCGTGCAGTACGTGCCGGGTTTCGTATCCGCCGAATAGTCGACAAACATCGGTCCGGGGCTTGCCATGCCCTGGTCGATGGCGTCGGAAGCAACGGCCAGCCAGTGAGGGTCGAAAGCCTCGCGAAGGCAGACAACCCCGTCCTCCTTGTAGGAGGCACGTTGCTCCGGCGTCGTCAGCAGCGAGTCAGGCATGGGCTCCTCAATCCGCATCGAGCACGGCGCTGAGGAACATCCTTGTGCGCTCATTCTGCGGGTTGCCGATCAGCTGGTCCGGCGGGCCCTGTTCGGCAATCCTGCCCTCGTAGAAGAAGCAGACGCGATCCGAGATTTCGCGGGCAAATCCCATCTGGTGCGTCACGATGATCATGGTCAGGTCATGTTCTCTGGCGAGCTTGCGAATGACGTTGAGAACCTCGCCGATCACCTCCGGGTCAAGGGCCGAGGTGACCTCATCGAAGAGCATGACCTTCGGCCGCATGGCAAGCGCCCGGGCGATGGCGACGCGTTGCTGCTGGCCGCCGGAGAGGCGCGACGGATGCTGGCCCGCCTTGTCGGCAATGCCCACCATGGTCAGGAGTTCCATGGAGCGCTCCCGCGCCTCATCCTTGCCGAGACCCAGCGACTGCACGGGGGCCTCCATGCAGTTCTCGAGCACGGTCATGTGAGGAAAGAGATTGAAGTGCTGGAACACCATGCCGATGTCCGATCGCATCCTCCTGAGATGCGCGCTGCCGGCTCCCACAAGGATTCCATCCCGTTCCATGTGGGTGAGCGGCTGACCATAGAGATAGATGACGCCGTCATCGATGGGTTCGAGAGTCATCAGGACGCGCAGGACCGTGGTCTTGCCCGAGCCGGACGGTCCGATGATCGAGACGATTTCATTGGCTGCAATGTCGAGATCAAGTGAATTGAGCACCGTGAGATCGCCGTAACGCTTGGACACCTTGGAGAACCGCACCGCAGGTGGATCATTTTCCTTCAGCCGGAGGGGATATGCATTTCGGTCCATGACTTTGTCTTGTCCCGGCAGCCCGTCAATCGACACCAAGCGTGCGCCGGGTCCATGTCTCGAACCTTCTTAGACCGAATGCCGCCGGCAGGGAAATGGCGAGGAAGATGATGCCGACCAGGGTATAGGGCTCGAGAAAGCGGTAGGTTTCGGAGCCGACAGCATTGGCGGTGTGAAGGAGCTCGGCGACCCCGATCACAGAGAGCATCGGCGTGTCCTTGAAGATACCGACAAGATAGTTCCCCATGCCCGGGATCGCGGGTGGCAACGCCTGGGGGATGATGATCCTGAAGTAGCTCCTCCGTGTTGACAGATTGAGGGCCTTGCAGGCTTCCCATTGTCCCTTCGGAACGCTGTCGAGACCCGCCCGGTAGACTTCGGAAAGGTACGAGGCGTAGTGCAGGCCGATGGCGATCATGCCGGAGGTCCAGGGAGAGAGCGTCACGCCCACCTGCGGCCCGACGTAGAAGATGAAGAAGATCTGCAGGACCAGCGGCGTGGAGCGAATGAATTCGACGCATTCGCGTATGGCGATCGTGAGAAGGGTGATGGACGTGCGCTGTCCCAGTGCGAAGGCCAGCCCGACCACAAGGGCGATGGCGTAGCCGATCCCGGCGGCGAGCAAGGTGTTGGTGGTGGCCAGGAGGAGACGCGGCAGAATCTCGAAGGTGAAGTCCCATTTCCAGTCGAACATGGCCTATGCTCCGGGGCTTCGGCCCATCTTGCGCGCCATGAATCTCTCGAGGGCCAGCATCGACGGCGATATCAGCAGCCGTGCCAGGAGGTAGTAGATGATGAGCGCTGTGCCGAAAGCCTCCGCGGAAAGGAAAGTCGAGCCGTTGATCTGGCGTGCCTCGAACATGAGGTCGGTGACGGAGATGAGCGCCACCAGCGCCGTTCCCTTGAGAAGCTCGATGAAGAGGTTGCCCCAGGGCGGCAGCATGGCGAGCAGCGCCTGCGGCAGGATGATCCTCGTCATGCGCTTGTAGGGGGAGAGATTGAGCGCGATGGCGACTTCGTACTGGCCGCGCGGAACCGAAATGATGGCGCCGCGGACGACTTCGGCTCCATAGGCGCCGAGATTCATGCCGACTGCGATGAAACCCGCGGTGAATTTCTCAAGGGTGATGCCGAACAACGGCAGCACGAAGAAGATCCAGAACAACTGGATAAGGAGGGACGTTCCCCGGAAAATCTCGATGTAGGTGGTGGCAACGGAACGGACGAGGACCAGCTTCGAGAGCTTCATCAGTCCCATCAGGAGGGCGATGGCAACCGCCAGCAAGGCGGCGAGCACGGTCTGCTGGACCGTGACGATGGTTCCGTCGATGAAGCGCGGGCCGTACTCCACCAGAAAATCGAGGTAGTGTTCCATCAGGAGTGCCCGCCGGTTTCAGAATCCAGGGCCTCCCGACCGGGACAATGGTCGGGAGGCCCTGGATCAAACACGCTGCAATCTGACGGTCAGCGGTTGGCGCAGGCATACTCCGTTTTGCCATCGCCTGGCAGTTGGGATGCCGTGTAGTCGTACTCCGCCACGGCGGCCATCATCGCGTCCGAACCGATCCAGGACGCCAGCGCATCATTGAACGCTGCGACGAAATCGGTGTCCTCGTGACGGAACGCTATTCCGACCCAGTTGAAGGTCCATTCCGGAAGAAGGGATGGATCGGTGATGTCGATTTCGCCTTCGCTCTCCGCGGCGAGGGAGCGTGCCGTGAAGAACGTCACACCGCCGGCGTCGGCACGGCCGGCGCGGACTGCGGCAAGAATCTCCGTGGGGCCGGGAACCTGCATGATGTTGGAGTCCTCGATGCCCATTCTCTTGGCGACTTCAACGATGTTGTAGCCTGCTCCGGTGACGATGATCGCTCCCATGTCGCGGATATCGTCGTAGGTCTGGATCCCCTTCGGGTTGCCTGCCGGGACGATGAAGGCATCGCCGAACACGCCGATCGGTTCGGAAAACGTCACGTTCTCGCAGCGGCTGGCGAGGATGTACATTCCGCCGGTGATAATATCGAAACGATTGGCGTTGAGCCCGGGAATCAGGCCGCCCCAGTCGGTCACCACCGGTTCGATATTGGTGATTCCCATCTCGGTCAGGATGCCGGTGGCGATTGCATTGACGAAACCAAGCGGCTCGTTGTCCTCGCCGGGATAGGCCCACGGGACCTCGTTGGCAAAGCCGATGCGCACGGTTTCGCCAGCCATTGCCTTTTCGAGGAGTGTATGCCCATCCGCCTGGACCTGCGTTGTCCAGGGGGTCAGGACAAGGCTCGCGACGATTGCCGCCCACGATAACTTCATGAACTTCATGATGCATGACCTCCGGATTGCCTCTTGAAACGTGCTGTACTCTGGCACGGGGTTGCTCCTGTCACAAGGAAGACGCCAGCTGGCGTCCCATCTTGCCGAGAAACTCGAGTCCTTCGGCCAATTCACCGAGTTCGATGTACTCGTCCGGCTTGTGAGCGCGCTCGATGCTGCCGGGTCCGAACACGATGGTCGAGTACGCCGCTTCGCTGAAGTACCCGGCGTCCGTGCCGAAGGAGACGACATCCGCGCTGTTGAGCCCGGTCAGGCCCCGGACGAAGTCGATCGCGTCGCTGGCGTGGCGGTCGTCGAGACCCGGAACACGGGCCTCGATGGTCGTCACGATATCGGCCTCGGGGCAGCGCTCGCGCATTTCCGGAACGAGTTGCCGTTCACAGTAGCGGCGTATGTCATCGACGAAATCCATCCCGTCATCTCCCGGAAGCATGCGGACCTCCCAGTCGAATTCACACCATCCGGCCGTGATGTTGCGCGCCGTTCCCCCGTTGATCCTGCCGACATTGAGCGTTGGAAACGGCGGATCGTAAGGCGATTCCGCGACAGGTTCGGCGGCGCACCTGCGGGCGTGCTCTTCGATGCGGCTGATGAGGCGCATGGCGTAGGCGATCGCGCTGACGCCGTTGAAGGGGTTGCACGAATGGGCCTCGAGGCCCGTGACGAGGGTATGGAGTTCGATGGCCCCCTTGTGGCCCGAGACAATCTTCATGCCGGTCGGTTCGCCGACGATGACGATGCCGGGGCGGAAGTCCCTCTTCGCCATGTCCCGCAGCAGCACGGGCATGCCGAACCCGCCGATCTCCTCATCGTACGTGAAGGCAATGTGGATGGGCCGCGGGAGTTCCATCTCCTGCCACGCCGGAACCGACGCCAGGACGCAGGCAAGGAAACCCTTCATGTCGACCGTACCGCGGCCATGGAGCCGATCGTCGATCCGCGTCACTCGGAAGGGATCGGTCTTCCACTGCTGACCTTCGACGGGCACCACGTCCATGTGACCGCACAGCACGACACCTCCGTCGCTTGACGGCCCTATGGTGGCGAAGACGTTGGCCCGCTCCCCTGACTCATCGAAACTCAGCGACGAGGGAATCCCCCGGGTCTCCAGAAAGTCCCTGACGATGCCGACGATGTCGTGGTTGGGCTTTCCCGACACGCTCGGGCACGCGACCAGGCGGGAAAGAATGTCGACGGTCGCATCAAGGTTCGCATTCACCTGGCTTCGCCATCCCCTCGCCCGGAAGGCACGGAGAGTACGAAGTAGGCGCGATCGCTGTAAAGCCCGTTGCCGCCGAAGGGTGCTTGCAGATAGCGTTGCGACATCGGGCACGGCGTTCCGGAGAAGAGTCGATGGCGTGGAACCTCCTGTTCATTTCGATGTTCGGCGAGCGGGAACAGTACGATCCCGTGAACTATCGCCGTATCTGTTCCTCGGGCCTCGAAAAGGACTGGATCGTGACATGGCACGCTGACGCTGCCGAACGGTCGGGCTTCTCGATGACAGCCGTCGACATCTGCCGCGGGGATGTGCTTCCCGAGGCCAGCCTGGTGGACTGCGCCATTCTCGGTGGAACGATGCATGTCATCGACGAGAAGCGCGAATGGCTCGGCAGACTGAAGGGATGGCTCACCTCCTACCGCAAGACGGAGCGACCCCTGCTCGCGGTCTGCGGCGGCCACCAACTCCTCTCCACGCGTTTGGCCGACGGCCGGCTCGTCGGCCGCCGCTCGGGCACCCTCGCCGGTACCAGCGACATACGCCTGACGGAGCGTGGCAGATCACATGCGCTTTTCGCAGGACTTGGGCCGACAGCGCGATTTCACTTTGCCAACTATCTCGACGTCGAACCGTCGCCAGCGCAGCGCGAGCGCGTGCTTGCTGTCGACGACGAAAGCGAGGGCCTTGCCATCGATCATGGGGGCCACTGGTACAGTACGCAGTTTCATCCAGAATCCCGCAAGGCCACATGGGCGTGCACCTACGGCGCATCGCACCCCGAATGGATCGATGCCTACGATGACGATCACGACGGCGGTGTCGTGATCGACAACTTCCTGAAGCTCGCCGCGTCGGCTGTAACCGGACCGTAGCGGCCGATCACGACGCGCTTGTTGGACGCCTTCCGGACATTTCGTGTTCCAGTGCTCTGCGGAATCAGCAGCCGTCCATTGCCCGGAATAGCCAATCCCGGCAGTGATTGCCCGGCGGGGTCGACGCTACCCACGGGCAGTTCGGGCTTCGCGATATGGAGAACCGATCGAGTGCATGGGGGCAGTGCCTGATCATCGACAGTGCGGTTTGTGTGAGTATGCAGGACGGATCCAAACCGAGGCCCCGGCCCTGAATGAGGTTAGTTGTCCCAGCGGCGGTGGAGCCACAGCCACTGCTCGGGGTACTCTCGGATCCAGTCTTCGTAGGTGGCGTTCAACGCCCTCAGCATGATGTGCACGTCCTTCGCTTCGTCTCCGGTCCTGACGATATTGAGGGGGCTGAAGAGGTGCAGGTGAAAGCATGCCCGGGGTTTGCGCAGGATACGGATGGGAATGATCGGAATGTCGTGCTTGAGCGCCAGTTCGGCGAGGGCCGGGGCGGTCATTGCGTCCCGGCCGAAGAAGGGGACCGGGACCCCTTGCGAGTACTTCTGGTCGCCGAGGACGGCGATGGCGCCCTTGCGGCGTATGCCCTTCAGCACCAGTTGGGAGCCCTTGCGTCCCTTCGGCGCCCATGTGCCGCCGCACTTGAGACGCCATGACTGGATCAGGTGTTCAGCCAGTGGATTGTTCGCTTGGCGGTAGATGATGGTGAGGTCGATGTCTTTCTGGGTGGCAAGAAGGATGCCGAGGTCGAAGCAGCCGAAATGGGCGCCCATGAAGATCGATGGCAGGTGGGCAAACTCGTCGACGCCCGGATCACGGGTGACGGTGACCCGCGTGCCGTCGTAGATATCGATGGTATGGAGATGCGGAAACTCGGCCACGAGGCGCCCGAAGTTGTCCCACATGCCGGTGATGATGCGCTGCACCTCCTCCGCGGTGATGCCGGGGAAACTCTCCTCGATGTTGCGCCGGGCGATGCGGTTGCGCGAGATGGCGAAGCGTCCGGCGAGGCGTCCGAGATATCCGCCGAGAGCCGAGGCGCTCTCGATCCCGATGGTCCGGAAGAGGGCAAATCCCAGCCACAGGAATCCGGCTTCGACGATATCGCGCGGACCTGCCTTCATGACGCGGCAATCCCGACCCGATCGATCAGGGCATCGAGGATACCCTCTTCCCGGAACACCATCGTCACCGGAACCGGCTCGGCAAGGGGACGCGTTTCCTCATCGAGGCGCACCCAGTCCTTTTCCGTCGTCACGAGCCTCGCGCCCAGGGCGTCTGCCTCCTCGAACATCGCTGTCACGGTCATGGGATCATACCGGTGATGATCGGCAAAGCTTCGCGTCTTCACCACGTCGGCGCCGTGTTCCTCGAGAGTGGCGAAGAACTTGGCCGGTCTGGCGATCCCGGCGAAGGCGAAGAGCGGCTGCCCGTCACCCGGGATGGGGCCGGCCTTGAGGTGGGCATGGAGGACGCACAGTCCCTCGCCCGCCAGCATCCCCTCCAGGCCGTGATGGTCATCGCCGACGATGACCACCGTGCCGGCGCGCTCGAGAGCGTCGGCGAGAGGCTCGCGCAGGGGTCCGGCGGGCAGCACCTTCGCGTTGCCGAAGCCGCGTGGACCATCAATGACGATGAAGGAAAGGGTCCGGGCAAGATGGACGTTCTGCAGGCCGTCATCCATGACCAGGATATCGGCCCCGGCATCGACCGCGGCCGCTGCTGCCCGGGCCCTGTTCCGTGCCACCCAGACGGGCGCATGGCGCGCCAGCAACAGCGGTTCGTCCCCCACGTCGCGGGACGTGTGGCGCCCGGGATCGACGGTCACCGGCCCGGCGTGGCGGCCGCCAAATCCGCGCGACAGGACATGGGGTTGCCAGCCACGGCATGAGAGCCGGTCGGTGAGAGCCCGCGCCGCAGGCGTCTTGCCGCCGCCGCCCACGGTGACGTTGCCGACACACAGGACGGGTACCGGTGCCCGCCATGGTCGTGCCGCTCGCCTGCGCAGGCGTGTTGCCGCGGTCCACACGCCGGCAATGGGCTGCAGGACCTGTGCCGTCGGGCCGTCACGTTCCCAGAATGCCGGCTCGCGCATCATGGCTCTTTCTCGAAGAGCGGTTGCAGCGCCGCGAAGGCCCGGTCGAGTACGCCTGCGGCATCACCTTCGACGAGAGTTCTAGCCCGTTCACCCATGGTGCGACAGGCCTGTTCATCTCCAAGCAGTCCGGCGATGTGGCGGCGGAGGGAGGGAGCATCGGAAACCTCGATGGCGCCGCCAGCCGCCACGAGCCGCCGGGCGATGTCGGTAAAGTTCTGCATGTGCGGTCCGAACACGGTCGGCTTTCCCAGCCATGCTGCCTCACGGGGATTGTGGCCACCGTGATGGAGCATCGACTTGCCGATGAAGACGGCATCACCGAGACCAAGATAGAGACCCATCTCTCCAATACTGTCCCCGAGGAAGACATCCGTGGCGGAGTCCGGCATGTCCGCCTGTGACCGCCGCGCTATCGTGAGACCGTGCGCCGTTGCCTCCTCGGCAATGCTGTCCGCCCGCGCCGGATGGCGCGGCACGATGACGGTGAGAAGCCCGTCGATCGTGGTGGCGAGATCGAGGTGAATGTCGCAGGCCAGCCGTTCCTCCCCTTCGTGTGTGCTTGCAGCCAGCCAGACCCGGCGCCCGGCAACGGCGCCTTTCAAACGTGCCAGTGCCTCCGGATCGGCCGGTGGAGGACCCGCTGTCGCCTTGAGGTCGCCTGTGACCACGACCCGTGTTGCGCCAAGGGCGGTGAAACGTCTGCCTTGCCCTTCGCTGGGGACAAGGACGGTGGTGAAACTGCCCAGAAGTCTTCGGCTGAAGGCGGGCAGCCGATTCCAGCGGGCGAAGGAGCGATCGGAGAGATGTCCGTTCACGAGCGCGGTGGGGATGTGCCGGTACTGCGCCTCGATGAGGAGATTGGGCCACAGTTCTGATTCAACCCAAAGGGCTGCATCCGGTTGCCACCTGTCAAGGAAGCGCGCCACCGCTCCCGGAGTGTCAAAGGGGATGTACTGGTGAATCCAACCGGGTGGCTGCCGTGACGCCAGAGCCGCGGCAGCCGAGGTCGTCATGGTGGTGAAGAGAACGCCTGCGTCATGGGCGCCGGCCAGTCTCTCCGCAAGGGGCAGCACGGAGAGCGACTCTCCGACACTGGCGGCATGGATCCACAGGAGAGGCCCTTCCGGCCGCGAAACTGTGCTTCGCCCGAGTCTTTCTTCCCGGCGCAGCGGGTCCTCTTTGCCGCGCCTGAGGCGCCGCTCGATAAGGAGCGGGGCAAGGGGTTCGAGGAGGGCGGTGGCGTGGCGGTAAAGTCCCTGGATCATGGCACCCTGGCAGAGCCGTCGACACCTTCTTCCTCGACCGGTTGCAGGCGTGACAGCTGGGCATAGAGTCCGCCCTGGGCCAGCAGCGTGTCGTGTGTGCCTGACTCGACGATCCGTCCCTCGTTGAGGACATGGATGACATCGGAATCGGCGATTGTGCTGAGCCGGTGGGCCACGACAATCGATGTGCGGCCACTGGTGAGGCGGGCAAGGGCCTGCTGGACCTGGCGTTCCGATTCGGAATCGAGGGAGCTGGTGGCTTCGTCAAGGATGAGGATCGGCGCATCGCGCAGAACCGCCCGGGCAATGGAGATTCTCTGTCTCTGACCTCCCGACAGGCGGATGCCGTTTTCGCCGATGAGAGTCTCGTAGCCGCGCTCAAGCTGCTCGATGAAGTGGTGCGCGTCGGCCACGCGTGCGGCCGCCTCGATCTCGTCCGGCGTGGCGTTCGGCTTGCCGAAGGCAATGTTGGCCTCGATGGTGTCGTTGAAAAGCACGATCTCCTGGCTCACGACGGCAACCGCGTCGCGCAGACTCGCCAGGGTGACGTCACGCACGTCGGAGCCGTCGATGGAGATCCGTCCCTTGCCGACATCATAGAAGCGCGCGACAAGGTTGAGGGCGGTCGACTTTCCGGCGCCTGAGGGTCCGACGAGGGCGGTGGTCTGACCGGCCGGCGCCTCGAAGGACACGCGATCGAGGACCGGCTTCTCGTGGTAGGCGAATGAGACGTCTTCAAACCTCACCATGCCGCCCGCGATTGACAACGGCTCGGCGTTCTCGCGGTCCTGGATCGCCGGTCTGATGTCGATGAGGGCGAACACCCGCTGGGCGGCGGCCAGCCCCCGCTGCAGGGCGTTGTTGAGGCGGGCAAAGCTCTTGAGGGGTCGATAGGCGAGGAGCAGAGCGGTGATGAAACTGAAGAAGGCGCCGGGGGTGGTGGTGCCCTCGATGACCTTCAATCCGCCATAGACGATTGTGGCGGCAATGGCGATGCCGGCCAGTGATTCCATGATCGGCGAAATGGATTCACTGGCTCTTACAGTCTTGACGCTGCGCCGGAAGAGAAGGTGGATGCGGTCGCCGAGCCGCGCCATGTGGTGGCCTTCCTGACCGTAGGCCTTGATGTGGCGGATACCGCGGAACATGTCGGAAATGAAACCCGTGATATGCTCGCGCTCGATCGCCACCTCGCGCGACCTGATCCTGACCTTGCGTCCGATCCTCTGGACACTGGCGAAGGCGGCAGGAAAGATGAAGAACGCGATGAGGCCCAGGACCCAGTCCTGGTAGAACATCATGGCGGCAAGGAAGATGAGGGTCAGCAGGTCCTTGACCATCGTTGTCATGGTCTGCGCCACCGTCGCCTGCAGGTCGTCGACATTGTTCATGCATCCGGCGATCAGGGCGCCGGTCGAGGCCTTGTGGAAATACGCGAGATCGGCGCGAATCAGGCTGCGGCAAACCCTTTCACGTATATCCGCGATGATGCGCATGGAAGTGCGGGCCATGATCACCGCCTGGGCGTACTCCGAGAGGCCCTTGACGAAAAAGAGCAGGAAGACGGCAATGGTGATCCACACCAGTTGTCCGCGGTCCTTCTCGATGAAGACCTCGTCGAGAATGGGCTGGACCAGCCAGGCATAGCCCGCAGTGCTGCCGGCCACGAGACCCATGAAAACGATGGCGACGAGTATGCGCGGAATGTAGCGGCGGACATGTTCGCGCACGATGCGCTTTACAATGGCGCGTGTCGTGTGATCGACAGTGTCGGTAGTGTTCATCGGCGCTCGCGCGGCACGGTTCCGGAAGGATGTTCTACCGCAAGAGGGCGCGTCATGCGCCACTTCATCCGCCGGCGCTGCCTGCCACCGTCATCGTGTCGACCCGGATGCTCGGCGCATTGGTTGCGGCCCGAAACTCGAGGTCATTGGCCGGACGCAGGGTGGCATAGATCTCTTTCAGGTTGCCTGCGATGGTGATCTCGTTGACCGCATGGTCAAGCGTGCCGTTGCGAATGCGCTGTCCCGACGCGCCCCTGCTGTAGTCTCCGGTCACCGGATTGATGCCATGGCCGCTCAGCGATGTGACATAGAGTCCTTCGTCAATGTCCGCCATGAGGGCATCCGGCGAGACCTCTCCTGCCTCGAGCCACAGGTTGGTCGTGCCGACCGATGGCGGGCCGCCGGCACCCCGGGTGGCGTGACCGGTGGGGTGCATGGAGAGCTGACGCGCCGAGCGGCAGTCCAGCAGCCATGTGACGAGGATACCGTCGTCCACCAGCTTGCCGGCATGAGGGCGTAAGCCTTCGCCGTCGAAGGGACGCGAGGCGAGACCACGGCGAACGAAGGGATCCTCTCTGATGCTGATTCCCTCGGCGAACACTGGGCAATCGAGCGAGTCCTTCAACCAGCTCGTGCCGCGGGCGATCGCCGGGCCGGCAATGAATCCGGCAAGGTGACCGACAAGGGAGCGTGCCGTCCGCGACTCGAAGACCAGCGGCATGCGGGCCGTGGCGAGCTTGTGGGGATCGAGTCTCCTGACGGCACGTTCGGCCGCCTCCCGGCCGATGTCGGCCGGCGACGGAAGGTCCTCCAGGTGGCGTGCCGAGCGGCCCTCTCCGTCGCTCTGCATGTCGAGACCGGTGCCGGCGATGACCGTTACGTAGAGGCTCGACATGGTGCGTTTCGTGATGCCGGCAAACCCCGTGCTGGTGACAAGGGCGCCGGTTGAGCGTTGCCAGGCGGCGGTCGCGCCTTCGGAATTGGTGATGCCGGAAACCGCGAGGGCCGCATCCTCGGCTTCAGCCGCAAGCCGGGTGAGGGTGTCGGTTCCCGGTTCATCCCCACCGTCGAGATCGAGTTCGGCCGCCTCCCCGGTCAGAAGCTTGGGGTCGGCAAGGCCTGCGTGGTTGTCCTCCGGTGCCGCGCGAGCCATGGCGACGGCCCGTTCGACGAGTTCGTCGGCGGTGTCGCCGGAAGGATCGGTGGTCGCCACGGACGCCTGGCGACAGCCGCAGAAGACGCGCAGGCCAAGGGCGAGGGACTCGGAGCGGTCCAGGTCCTCGAGCTTGCCCAGACGCCGGTTGACGAGGACCTCCTCGCTCAGCGTGGCGACGGCGTCGGCAGCGCTTGCGCCCGACGCCTGCGCCCGTTCAACGAGACGGCTCGCCAGGTCGACAACGGTGTCCGTCATGGGCTCTTCCTGTCGCCTGCGGTCAGCCGGTTGGCGACCGCCGTAACCGCCAGCAGGCTCGCCTGGACGATGTTCGGGTGAAGACCGACACCGAACTCGACCGTGCCGGTACCGTTTCTCGCCTCCACATAGGCTGCCGCCAGTGCATCGCTTCCCTGGCTGATGGCATGTTCGTGGTAGTCCATCACGGTCATGGCAAGACCCGCCTCCTCCGCAAGGGCGTGCACGTAGGCATCGATCGGTCCGGTTCCGGTGCCCTGAATGTCGCGGCCCTCGCCATCGATGCTGACCGATGCAGTCAGGTGCCGCAGTTCGCTGGCATGGGATCCGGGAACCGTCTTGTAGGAGAGAAACGTGAAGGGCCCTTCGGGTTCGATATAAGTTTCGCGGAATATCGCCAGGAGTTCGTGGCTCGGCAGTTCCGCTTCGGTGGCATCGGCCCGGCGCTGCACGACGCGGCTGAAATGGATCTGCAGCCGCCGTGGCAGCCTGAAACCGTGGTCGTTGTCCATGACCCAGGCGACACCACCCTTGCCCGACTGGCTGTTGACCCGGATGATCGCCTCGTAGCTCCGGCCGACGTCGCCCGGATCCATGGGCAGGTAGGGAACCTCCCAGATATCCGAGTTGGACATCTCCATGGCCCTCATGCCCTTGTTGATGGCGTCCTGGTGGCTTCCGGAGAAGGCCGTGAAGACGAGATCCCCGGCATAGGGGTGGCGGACCGGGACAGCGATGCGGTTGCAGTGTTCGGCGACGCTCACGAGATGGCTGATGTCGGAGAGGTCGAGTTCCGGGTCGACACCCTGTGTCATCATGTTGAGAGCCAGGGTCACGATGTCGACATTGCCGGTCCGTTCGCCGTTGCCGAAGAGCGTACCCTCGATGCGGTCTGCGCCTGCCATGCAGGCGAGTTCGGCGGCTGCGACGGCCGAGCCGCGGTCATTGTGGGGATGAAGCGAGAGGATGATCGATTCGCGGTCGCGAATGTGCCGCAGGAACCACTCGATCTGGTCGGCGTAGATGTTGGGGGTGGACATCTCCACCGTCGCCGGCAGGTTGAAGATGGTGCGCCGGTCCGGTGTCGGCTGCCAGACGTCCATCACCGCCTCGCAGATCTCGACGGCGAAGTCGAGTTCCGTGCCGGTAAAGCTCTCGGGAGAGTACTGGAAGCGCCACCCGGCGGAATCTCGGGCGCTCTCCGTGATCTCGCGGATCAGACTGGCGCCGTCCACGGCGATGCGGACGATCCCCGCCCGGTCCGATCCGAAGACGACGCGGCGCTGCAGCGTCGAGGTTGAGTTGTAGAGATGGATGATGACGTCCCTGGCACCCTCGATTGCCTCGAAGGTGCGCCGGATGAGGGGATCGCGCGCCTGGGTGAGCACCTGAATGGTGACATCCTCGGGGATCATGCCTTCATCGATGAGTTCGCGGCAGAAGTCGAAATCCGTCTGGCTGGCGCTGGGAAAGCCGACCTCGATCTCCTTGAAGCCCATGTCGACGAGGGTACGGAACATGCGTTGCTTGCGTTCCGCCCCCATGGGTTCGATGAGTGCCTGGTTGCCGTCCCTGAGATCAACGCTGCACCAGATCGGAGCCTTGCGGATGACCCTGTCCGGCCACGTGCGGTCAGGAAGGCGAACCGGTTCGAAGGGGCGGTACCGGTGCCAGGGCATGGTCGCGGGGCGCGGCATCACCACGGTTCCCGGTGGGGATGGACACAACGGCCAGATGAATGTTCGGTGGACATGGGCTTCTGATGAAGAGGAGGTGAAGGCGTAACGCGTCGGCGCGGCACCCCTTCAGGGGAAGTGCCGCTCAGGCCGCCGCTAGGCCCAGAGCTGATGTCCCGAAACCGATCATGGTCCCTACCTAGTGTTGTCGCCCGAAGGAGTCAAGACGTTCGCCCCGGCCCAACACGCCGGACACCGCAGTGGACGTCAGGCTTCTACACCACGGCTCGGGACACGATCCAAGGGCTCCCTGATGTTGTCTTGGTGGGTCCTGCAAGCCCCCGCCTGACAGGAGTACTTTGTGGGCGCCTCTTCGTGAAGTCTCGATCGCTTTGTACAAGCGCCCGCGAGAACTGATGACGGACAGACAGTATTGGTGATAGGACTGAAGGACAATCTGGAGGGAAGTATGAACAAGTTCTTGCACACACTCGGCATGGCCTCCGCCGTTGCCATAGTTGGCGTTTCCGGCACGTTGATGACGCAACCAGCTTCGGCAGAAGGCCAGCTCAACGTCTACAACTGGGGCGAATACATCAACCCGGAGGTGCTGACCCGGTTCACCGAGGAAACCGGAATCGAGGTGACCCTCGACACGTACGGCACCAACGAGGAAATGCTGGCGAAGATCCAGGCAGGCGCGACGGGTTACGACATCGTGTTTCCGTCCGTTCACATGCGCGACATCATGCAGAAACTCGATTTGCTGTACGACGCGAAAGTGAACACGCTCAAGGGCTTCGAGAACATCGATCCGATTGCCAAGCGGTCCCTCGTGGACCCCGAGAGTTCGTACTGTCTGCCCTATGCCTGGGGTGCAGTCGGTATCTTCTACAACAAGGAAGAAGCTGGCGAGATCACCTCCTGGGAGGATTTCTTCGCGCTGCCCGACAAGGGCAAGAAGATCACCATGCTCGATGACCTGCGCGAGACCATCGGCGTTGCTCTCATCATGAACGGCCACTCCGTGAACACCGGGGATTCGGACGCTCTCAAGCAGGCCGAGGCATGGCTGCTGGAGCGCAAGGACAAGATCTCGGCGTTCACCTATGACGTGGGGCCCCTGGTGCAGGCTGGCGACATCGCCGCGGCACACTGGTACGTCGGCGCGACGTTCCTCGTGCTGCAGGAACCCGACCGGCTCGGATTCGTGATTCCGGAGGAAGGCGCGACGATGTATCAGGAGGACATCTGCGTCCTCGAGTCTGCACCGAACAAGGAGAGCGCAATCCGGTTCTTCGAGTTCTACATGCAGCCAGAGATTGCCGCCCTCAACACGCTTCAGCAGGTCAACGGAACCGCCAATGTGCCGGCGCGTGATCTTCTGCCCGATGAACTCAAGAACAATCCGAACACCAATCCTCCACCGGAAGTGATGGCGAAACTGCAGATCTTCGAAGATCTCGGCGACGACCTGCGCAAGTACAATCGCGTCTGGACCAAGGTACGCACTGCTCAATAGCAGTCCGTTCAAACCGACCCACGGTGGAAAGAGGTTCTGGTCAGTTATCCGGAGTGCCCGGTGCCGGGCCGCCCGTTTCAGGCGGTCCGGTTGCCGAGGTTGTGGATGCGGTCAAGCAGTTCACTGCGCCTGAAGGCGGCACGGTAACGGCGCTCGACGAGGTGTCGCTGGCCGTTCACGCCGGCGAGTTTGTGACCCTGCTCGGCCCCTCGGGCTGCGGCAAGACCACGCTGTTGCGCTGTATCAGCGGCTTCGAAGACCTCGATTCCGGCGAGGTGCGCATCGACGGGGCATCGATGACCGGTGTGCCGGCGCAACACCGGCCCGTCAACACCGTATTCCAGACCTACGCGTTGTTTCCGCACCTGCGCGTCGACGCCAATGTCGCCTACGGCCTGGAGGTTACGGGCGTACCGCGCCGCGAGCGCGCGGAACGCGTGGCTCGCGCCCTGGAGCAGGTCGGTCTCCAGGGCCTTGAGCGCCGCAAGCCGGACCAGCTGTCGGGCGGACAGCGCCAGCGCGTCGCTCTCGCGCGCGCCATCATCAACCGGCCCAAGCTTCTGTTGCTAGACGAACCCCTGTCTGCGCTCGACCGCAACCTGCGGCATTCCATGCAGCTCGAACTCAAGATTCTGCAGCATGGGCTCGGGATATGTTTCCTTTTCGTCACCCATGACCAGGAGGAGGCGCTGACGATGTCGGACCGCATCGTCGTCCTGAATCACGGCAGGATCGAACAGATCGGGACGCCGGAGCAACTCTACCATACGCCGGCGACACGCTTTGTCGCCGAGTTCATCGGCGACGGCGCCCTCTTCACCGGGACAGTCGACGCCGGACCGGAGCCGGTACTCGTGACCGGCGACGGCCTGCGGCTTCCGATCCGTGACGGCGTGTCGGCGGGGCGGAGATTGACGATGTTGCTGCGGCCCGAGCAGCTCGACGGTGCGCCCACTTCGGACGATTCCGCGTTCGGCGTCCTGGAGGCAACCCTTGAACAGTCTGTCTTCTACGGCGCGACGCGGCAGTTGGTTTGCCGCCTCGCCAACGGCGCCTCCATCACCGTCACCCCAAGCCCCGGCGCCGATGGCGACAGGCTCTACCGGGCCGAGCCCGGCGATACGCTCAGGCTTGTCTACCGGCGCACGGACCCACATCTGATCGAGGAAGCCAGCGATGGCGGTTAGGAGGGACCGGGCTCGGCTCGCCTTCCTGCTCGGGCCGGTCAGCCTGTTCCTTGGAACATGCTTTATCGGCCCGCTCGCGGTCATGGTCATTTTCAGTTTTCTGGAGCCCGGGCTTTATGGCGGCGTCGAGTGGAACTTCTATCACTGGAATTTCGGGCGCATTCTCGGTTGGGCGGACGGCGAATGGGAGGACTTCGACTGGGTTTATGCCGAGATATTCGTGCGCTCGGCCCGGCTCGCCTTCATCAACGTCCTGATCACCCTTGCGGTCTGTTACCCCGCAGCGCTCTGGGTGCGCGGGCTTCCACCGCGCTTGCGCATGCTCGTCGTGTTCCTGATCACGCTGCCCTTCTTCGTCAGTCTGGTGGTGCGCCTGTTCGCCTGGGTTCTGATCCTGCGGCCCACGGGGTTCCTGAACTACGTCCTGGTTGGCCTTGGCGTGATCGAGGAACCGCTTGACATCATCTTCACGGAAACGGCCGTGCTGATCGGCATGGCTTACATCCTGCTGCCGTTCATGTTCCTGCCGGTCTATGCGTCCGTAGAGAAGCTCGATCGTTCGCTGGTCGAGGTGTCGTCGGACCTCGGCGCAAGTTCGTTTCAGACTTTCTGCAGAGTGACAATACCGCTGACGCTGCCCGGCATCGCCGGCGGCTGCGTTCTGGTGTTCATCCCCAGCCTCGGCAATTTCATCGTCCCTGACCTCTTGGGCGGAGCCAAGGTCCTGATGATCGGCAACCTGATCGAGCAGCAGTTCCTTTCCGCTCGCAACTGGCCTTTTGGCGCCGCCCTGTCGGTCATGATGATGGCCGTCATGTTTCTGCTCATTCTGGTCTATCTGCGGCGCATCGGACGGATGCAGACGAGGCCATGAAACTGCGTTTCAAGCAGCGTCTGTTCGGCACCTATGGAGTGCTGTTCCTGGTGTTCATCTACGCGCCGATCATCATGATCGTGGCATTCTCGTTCAATTCCAACCCGATCAACATGATGGTCTGGTCGGGGTTCACCTTCGACTGGTACTGGACGATCTTTGGCTATCCGACACAACTGAACGAGGAGACGCTCTACGTCGAATCCACCGATCAGTTGCTTGCCGCCGTCAGGAACAGCCTGATCGTTGCCGCCTTCACCACGACCATTGCGACGGTGCTGGGCACCATGACGGCGCTCGCGCTCTACCGCTACCGTTTCCGCGCACAGCGTTTCTACCAGGGCCTGCTCTACATGCCCATGGTGATGCCCGACATCGTGCTTGGCATCGCGCTGCTTGTGTTCTTCGTCGCGATCGGCATGTCGCTCGGGCTGTATTCGATCATCATCGGTCACTGCACGTTCCTGATCTCCTATGTCTTCGTCGTGGTCAGTGCCCGGCTCGCCGGCATGGACAACACGCTGGAGGAAGCCAGTGCCGACCTTGGTGCCAGCGAATGGGTGACGTTCCGCCGCGTCACGCTGCCGCACATCGCGCCCGGCGTCGTCGGCGGTGCGTTGCTCGCGTTCATCATCTCCATGGACGACCTCGTGATCACCTACTTCATCGCCGGGCCCGATTCGACCACGCTGCCGCTTTTCATCTACGGTATGTTGCGGCGTGGCGTGAAACCCGAGATCAACGCTATCGCCACGCTGATGCTGTCGTTCACCTTCATCATCGCTTCGCTCGGCCTCTATCTGCGCCGGCGAAGCTGACGGGGCCCCGGACATGCCCAAGCTGCGCGGGCGCGACCTCGGCCTGCCCTTTCCCGGAGAGACCGGCCTCCACAACGCGATTACGGACGTGCCCGGAGTGGAGGTCGGGTTCACCACGAGGATCGAGGGCGAGGGGCCGCTGGTCGTGGGCAAGGGACCGGTCCGGACCGGTGTCACCGCCATCCTGCCCCTCGGCCGGCATTCCACGCCCGAGCCGGTCTGGGCCGGCATGTATGCCCTGAACGGCAACGGCGAGATGACCGGGACCCACTGGATCCGCGATGGCGGTTACCTGGTCGGGCCGGTCTGCATCACCAATACCCACAGCGTGGGGATCGTCCACCATGCGGTGACGAGGTGGATGATCCGGACCTATGCCGATACCTGGCACAGCGAACACCTGTGGGCGATGCCGGTGGTCGCCGAGACCTACGACGGCGTTCTGAACGACATCAACGGCCAGCACGTCACCGAGGCGGACGCGCTCGCGGCGCTCGACAGTACCACCTCCGATGCCGTGCCTGAAGGCAATGTTGGCGGTGGCACCGGCATGATCTGCTATGAGTTCAAGGGCGGCACCGGCACCGCCTCACGCCGGTTGGCTCTTGATGGTTCGGCGTTTCACGTCGGCGTTCTTGTGCAGGCCAATCACGGAATTCGGCCCTGGTTCACGGTCCTCGGTCGCCGGCTAGGCCCATGCATGATGGAGGGGCGCCTGTTCGAAGCCGAGCAGGGCTCGATCATCGCGATCATCGGCACCGACCTCCCCCTGGCGCCACACCAGCTCACGCGGCTGGCAAAGCGTGCGGCGATCGGCATCGGACGCGGCGGGACACCCGGCGGCAACAACTCGGGTGACATCTTCCTGGCATTCAGCACCGCAAATCGCGGTCCACTGCCTCAGCTTGCCGCGCTACGGCGCGACTTCGTCATGATCAACGACGAGGCCTTCGATCCGATCTACCTCGCCGCCGTCGAGGGCATCGAGGAGGCTGTGATCAACGCCATGCTGGCGGCGGACGACATGGCCACGGTGCGCCCGCCCGGCCACGTCTGCCGCGCCCTTGACGGACAGCGGCTGATGGAGCTCTTTACCTGATCCGGGTTCAGAATTCGGCGCAAGAGATCGGGCATCACCGCACGTAGGATTTTGCGCCTGACAGGAGATCTATGGAGTCCGACGTTGTCGGCCTGACCGTTCTGCTTTGCATCCGCCATTACGCGTGTCGCGTGGGATCGTCCTGGCGCCGATCCAGCATGTCCCTGATCTCGTCCATCTGTTGCTGGAGGACCTCCATGCGCTGCAACAGGGCCGAGACGCCAGCCTCGCTGACGGCATGGAGATCTTCCCTGAGACCTTCGGATTCGGCGTGGCCCTGCTCGGTCATGGCGTTGACGATCACGGCAATGAAGAGATTGATGACGGCGAAACTGGTCATCAGGATGAAGGGCACGAAGATCATCCAGGCGTCCGGGTACTGCTCCATCACCGGGCGGACGATGCCCATGGACCAACTTTCCAGGGTCATGATCTGGAACAGCGAGTACATGCTCTCGCCAACGGTGCCGAACCAGTCCGGGAACGTCTCGCCATAGAGCTTGGTCACCATCACGGCAAAGACATAGTAGACCAGCGCCAGCAGGGCGAGCACGCTCGTGACGCCGGGGATCGCCGCCATCAGGGCCATGACCACCCTGCGCATCGAAGGCACGATGGCGACAAGCCGCAGCACGCGCAGGATGCGCAGCGAACGCAGCACGGAGAGGCCTCCGCTCGCCGGCGCCAGGGCAATCCCGACGACAACGAAATCGAAGACGTTCCAGCCGTTCGTGAAGTAGCGCCAGCCGAAGGCGAACAGCTTGGCGACGAGTTCGATCACGAAGATGGCCAGCACGGCGTCGTCGAGGAACCGCAGCAGCGTTCCGGCGTGATCCATCACGCCGGACGACGTTTCCAGGCCGAGCGTGATGGCGTTGAAGACGATGACAGCGGTGATCGCGCGGGTGACGCGTGGGCTCTCCATGAAGACGCCGACCCGGCGGCGCACCCGGTTGAGCGGCGAATTCGGCGTCGGCAGTGCGGTCACGGCGTGTCCTCCGGCAGGGGTTGAGATCGACGGGCGAGATTGCGGTGAGGGCTCCCGTTTAGCGAACTGGTCCGCCAGGAGGAACCCTTCGATGAAGCCCGCACGGAGTGCGGGCACGTCCATGATCGGGACGGCGGCGCTGCCGGGCAATGCCCTGATCAGAACTCCCAGGGTGTCTGCACCGTGTTGCGGGATATCCCCGTCGCCTCGGCTGTCCGGGCGGACCCGCCATGACAGGCGGCACGGATGTCACCAGTCGTCCGCGGGCGAGGCATGTCCGCCGCCCGGTGCTGGGTCATCACGGCGCGGGTCCCTGCGGCTCTGTGCCAAGACAGTCGCGGAATGCGCCGTCGGCGATGGCGGTGGCGACGGCGGCAACCTCGCCGGTCATGCTGCGGTCGTCGTCGAGCGGTGGAACGATGAGACGCAGTGCGTCGCGCAGGCATCCCGCGACACGGGCGTGGCGCGGTGGATTGCGCAGATCGAAGGCCTGGGAGGCAACGATGAGTTCGGCGGCGGCAATGCTGGTGAGGTGGCTGACCGCATCCCGTGCCTGGCGGACTGCCACCCAGGTCATCGGTGCGTGGTCCTCGACATTGTAGGTCGAGCTGTCCAGCAGGCTGGCCGGTGCGCCGAGCAGGTGGATCTCCTTCGACAGGGTCTCCGACGTGAGCGACAGGAGGCCGAGACCGGCCCTCGTGGTGCCGTGGCGTGTCAGCATGTCGGGCAGTCCGGTGAACTGGTTCTGCATCAGGCGGCCGACGCGCTGCGCTGCCATCGTCGCCGTCTGGGCCATGGCAAGAGTGAGGGCATCGAAGGCGACCGCCATGGCCGGCGTGTGGAAATTGCCGGTGGACAGGATGTCGCCATCCGCCGCCAGCACCAGAGGGTTGTCCCCGGCGCCGTTGATCTCGACGGTGACATTGGGCGCCGCGAAATCGATCGCTGCCCTCAGACTGCCGTGGACATGGCTGACGCAGCGCAGGCTGATCGGATCCTGGACTCGGCGCGGTTCCTCAGGATTGAAGAGCGCCGTTCCCAGAAGCTTGTGGCGCAGACTCAGTGCAGCCCTGGCCTGGCCGGGTGCGCCACGAGCCATCACCACGCGGGGATCGATAGGCCCGGGATTGGCGCGGAAGGCCTCGAAACCGAGAACGACGATGCCGTCCATCAGTTCCAGGAGATGCTCCAGATCGGCAATCACCAGGGCTGCCTGACCAACGGAAACGGCATTCGAGGAGCAGAGAGCCAGACCCTCCTTCTCGCGCAGCTCGACCACGTCGATCCCTGCGTGCGCCATGGCTTCGGCGCCGTCGAGGAGTGTTCCCTGTAGCCAGGCGCGCCCTTCGCCGATGACGGGGAGTGCCATGTTGGCGCACAGTGCCAGGTCCGAGGCGCCGATGGAGCCGATGGCGGGAACATAGGGGTGAACGCCCCTTTCAAGCATCGCGCACAGTGTCTCGGCGATGAGCGGGCGTACCCCGGCCCCTCCCTGGGCCATTCCGGCGGCCCGTGAGAACATGGCGGCCCGCACGGCCTCCCCGGAGAGTGGCTCGCCGGCGCCGCAGGCCCGGGCGAGAACCACGATCCGGCTGTAGTCCCCGCGATCCGCTTGGTCCACTTCGTTCACCACGCGCCCGCCAAGGCCTCGGGTCAGGCCGTAGACAGGTCGATCGGAGGCGCTGAAGCGCTCTACCACGGCACGGCTCCTTTCCATGCGGGATCGCGCTTCGCCGGCGATGGCGACCGACGCGCCGCCACGGGCCACAGCCACCACGTCCTTGATTCCAAGCGGAGCGTCTCCCAGCAGGATCATCGTCATCGTCCGTTCTCCCGGTCGTCGCAAGGCATGCGCCCGACAGCAAGGCTTCCCCGAGATCCCGCCCACTTTCTCCGGACCTCATGCCTGGGGCCAACGTAGCCGGGACCCCTGTTCTCTCCAAGACCCGGCATCCCGATGGCGCCTTGCACGGAACGATCGGACCGCCTTAGGGTGGCGGAGGTCAAGGGAACAGGGTCCATGTCACGCCTACGCTTCGCCAGTGACGGAAAGGGTGGTTTGACACGTCACGTGCCGATCAGGACTCCATGCCATGCGGCGCTGCTGGTGGTGGATGTGCAGGTCTACACGGTAACGCCGGGTGACGGTGAATTCGGCGGCATCGACCCCTCCTCCATCCCGGACCATCTCGCCTACTACTTCGCCCGCCTTGAAGGGGTGACCCTGCCGGCGATCGCCCGTCTTCAGGACGCGTCGAGGCGGGTTGGCATGGAGGTGATGTACACGGTCGTCGAGGCCCTGACCGGCGACATGCGGGACCTTGGGCTCGATTATCGCATCTCGGGCATTGGCGTTCCGAAGGGTTCACCATGGGCCGCCATTCCCGAAGCCATTGCCCGACACGACGACGAGATTGTCATCTCGAAGACATCATCGAGTGTCTTCGTGTCGACCAACATCGACTACGTGTTGCGCGCACTCGAGATCGAACAGATTGTGATCTGCGGCCTGCTGACCGACCAGTGTGTCGAATCGGCGGTGCGCGACGCCTGCGATCTCGGTTATCTGGTGACGGTGCCGGAAGACGCATGCGCCACCATGAGCAGGGAGCGACACGAGCAGTCGCTCGACATGTATTCGGGGTACTGCCGGATCGTGACGAGCGATGATGTCGTCACCGAGCTCGCCGGATTTCCCGCAACCGGTGAAGCCGGTCTGCGGGCAGTGACAGCCTGAGGAGCCGCCCATGGAACGGATCATTGTCCCGCCATCAGAAGGTCGTGCAGTGCGTGTTGCCGCCGGCCAGTCCATCTCCGTTGCGACGCCGAAGGGGGGCCAGGCGGCCGATTTCTTCGCCTACAACAGCGCCAATGTCGACGAGTGGCTGTCACCGCCCCACACGTGGGTCACCACGTTCTCGCTCAAACCGCGACCGGGCGACGTCTTCCTGTCGCGATTCCGCCGGCCCATGCTGACGATGACCGGGGACACAGCAGATGGTGTCCACGACATGCTGCTCGCGGCCTGCGATCAGTTCCGTTACGAGTTCTTCGGCTACCGGGGCGTGCACGCCAGCTGTTCCGGGAACCTTGAGATTGCCATGCGCCGCGAGGGCTACGAGATTTCGGTCATTCCCCAGCCGATCAACTTCTTCACCAACGTGCCGGTGGATGACGAAGGACGCCTGACGGCTCCCGCCAACCGCGTCAAGCCGGGCGCCAGCGTGACCATGGAGGCATTGATGGACCTCATTTGCGTGGTCTCCTCGTGCCCTTTCGACATGCAGGCCGAAGGCTGGGAGATCAACGCCGGCAACCAGCCGACGGAACTCGAGATCGAGGTGGCGTGAACGCTCCGGGGGTCAGCGCTTGGAGAACTGGAAGCTGCGGCGCGCCTTGCGCTTGCCGTACTTCTTGCGTTCCACGACCCGCGGATCGCGCGTCAGGTAGCCGTTGGACTTGAGAGTCTTGCGCAGCACCGGTTCATGGAACGCCAACGCCTTCGAGATGCCGTGACGCAGGGCGCCGGCCTGGCCCGACAGCCCGCCCCCCTTCACCGTGCAGAAGACGTCGTACTGGTCGACACGATCGGCGACATGGAAGGGGCGGCCAAGGATCAGCCGCCAGGTGCCGCGCGTGAAGTACTCCTCGACGCTGCGGCCATTGACGATGATGCGTCCGACACCGGGTTTCAGCCAGACGCGGGCAATTGCGTTCTTGCGCTTGCCGGTGGCATAGGAGCGCCCCAGGGAATCAATCTGGGGTTCGGGAAGCTGGATGTTGGCATCGGGAACGACGGGTTCCTGGGTTTCGGCCACGATCGCCATGGTCAGGCAGCCCTTCTGTTCTTGGGGTTGCGCGCAGCCAGGTCGAGAACTTCCGGCTGCTGCGCCTCGTGGGGGTGATGCGACCCGGCATACACCTTGAGTTTCTTCATGACCTGGCGGCCGAGCGGATTGCGGGAGATCATGCGCTCGACTGCCTTGACGATGACGCGCTCGGGGAAAGCCCCGTCGAGCCGCTCGCCAAGGGTCTGGCCCTTGATGCCGCCTGGCCAGCCGGTGTGCCAGTAGAATGACTCCCCGGCCCGCTTGTTGCCCGTCAGGTGAACCTTTTCGGCATTGATGACAATCACGAAATCCCCGCAATCGACATGCGGCGAAAAGGTCGGCTTGTGCTTGCCCCGCAGGACATCGGCGATTTCGACGGCCATGCGTCCGAGAACGAGATCCTCAGCGTCAACCAGATACCACTTGCGCTCGACTTCGCGCGGCTTGGCAACATAGGTCTTCATGCGGGTTCCGAATGGCAGTCAGCCGGGCGCAGCGGAAGCGGCGCGACCAAAGGGAGCGCGGAACCTAGTCAACATGACCGGTGGTGTCAATGCCCGAATCCTCATCGTCGAGACATTCATTGCCCCCCTGTCTGCCGCTTGGCTACAGTGCGGACATGGACGAACCGCTTCTCCTCACCTCGCAGGAGGGCCAGGTCGCGCACCTGGCTCTCAATCGTCCGAAACAGCGCAACGCGCTCAGTGTCGCATTGATGGCAGCGCTGCAGGACGAACTCGATCGCCTGGCGAACCGATCCGACGTGCATGTCATCGTCATTGCCGGCAAGGGCAAGGCGTTCTGCGCCGGTCATGACCTGAAGGAAATCCGCGAGCATCCGGGAGCCGACAACTACAACCGCCTCTTCGATCAGTGCAGCCGCTTGATGACGACCATCGTCAGGCTGCCCAAGCCGGTGATCGCCAGTGTCGGCGGCATTGCGACAGCGGCCGGTTGCCAGCTGGTGGCGAGCTGCGATCTCGCCGTGGCCTCGGTGGAGGCGGCCTTCGCCACGCCCGGCGTCAACATCGGACTCTTCTGCTCCACGCCGATGGTCGCGCTGTCACGCAACGTGGCGCGCAAGCAGGCCATGGAGATGCTGCTGACCGGCGACGCGATCGACGCGGTACGGGCACGGGAACTGGGTCTCGTCAATCGTGTGGTGGCGGCTTGCGATCTCGACTCCGCGACATCCGAGTTGGCGCGAACCATCGCCTCGAAGTCCCCCCTTACCCTGGCCATCGGCAAGGAGGCTTTCTACCGCCAGCTGGAGATGCCACTGGATGAGGCGTACGCCTACGCCAGCCGGGTGATGACCGAGAATATGCTCAAGCGGGACGCGAAGGAGGGAATCGATGCGTTCCTCGGCAAGCGCGCTCCCCGGTGGCAGGGTGAGTGATGGCCCGTCACGACCACTACAGCGATGAGTCGTTGCGCTCGATCCTGCGCCGCTGCCGCACCATTGCCATGATTGGTGCCAGTCCGAACTGGGTGCGACCGAGCTACTTCGCGATGAAGTACCTCCAGGGCAAGGGATATCGCATCATTCCGGTCAATCCGGTTGCCGCCGGCCAGACCGTGCTGGGAGAAACCGTGCTGGGATCCCTCGACGAACTCCAGGCGCCCGTTCCCATGGTCGACATCTTCCGCAACTCCCAGGCGGCGGGGGGCATCGTCGACGAGGTCATCAGGTTGCGGGACGACAAGGGCTTCCAGGTCGTCTGGATGCAACTCGGGGTGCGGAACGATGCCGCTGCTCAGCGGGCCGAGGCCGCGGGTCTCGAGGTCGTCATGGACCGCTGCCCGAAGATCGAGTACGGACGGCTCTCCGGGGAACTCTCGTGGAGTGGCGTCAATTCGGGAATCATCACGGCAAGGGTGCTCAGATTGTGACACCCGCCATTTGCCGTGTTGCCAGGGAGCGAACGTGCCGCTGGAAAGGGGTCAGTGATGAATGACGGTGACCGCCGCTACGGCATGGAGACCCGTGCCGTCCACGCCGGGGCGCGACCCGACCCCGCAACCGGAGCAAGGCAGACACCGGTCTACCAGACGACCAGCTTTGTGTTCGACGACGTCGAGCACGCAGCCTCGCTCTTCAATCTCCAGACCTTCGGCTACTTCTATTCGCGGCTGACCAACCCGACAGTGGCGGTCCTCGAGGAGAAGATCGCCAATCTCGAGGACGGCCGCGCCGCCGTTGCCTGCGCCTCGGGCCATGCGGCTCAGTTTCTTGCCTTCTTCACCCTGCTTGAGCCCGGCTCCCACATCGTTTCGTCGCGCTATCTCTATGGCGGTTCCGTGACGCAGTTCACGAAGTCCTTCGCCAGGCTCGGCTGGCAGGCCGACCTCGTCGATCCCAACGACCCGGATGTCGTGGAGGCAGCCATCCGCGACGAGACCCGCGCCATCTTCGTCGAGGTGCTGGCCAATCCCGGGGGAATCGTCGTCGACCTCGAGCCCCTGGTGGCGATCGCACGCCGCCACCGGATTCCGCTTGTCGTCGACAACACCCTGGCGACACCGTGTCTCATCCAGCCCATTCACTGGGGGGCCGATATCGTCATCCATTCAGCGACCAAGTTCATTGGCGGCCATGGCACGTCGATGGGAGGCGTTGTCGTCGAGTCAGGTGCGTTCGACTGGTTTGCCAGTGGCAAGTTTCCCGGCATGACCGAACCCGAAGAGGCCTATCACGGCCTCACCTTTGCCGAGACCTTCGGTGATTTCGGATTCACCATGAAGGCGCGAACCGTGGCATTGAGGGATTTCGGGCCGTCACTGTCGCCGGCCAATGCCTTCCATCTCATCACCGGATGCGAGACCCTGCCCCTGCGGATGCAGCGTCACTGCGACAACGCACTCGAGATTGCCCGTCACCTCGAGGCTCATCCCAAGGTCGCCTGGGTCTCCTATGCCGGACTGGAGTCGAGCCCGTGGCACGGCCTCGCGCGGAAGTACCTTAAGAACGGTTTCGGCAGTGTCTTCACCTTCGGTCTGAAGGGCGGTTTCGATGCCTGCACCCGCATGGTCGAGGCATCGGGTCTCTTCAGCCATCTTGCCAACATTGGCGACACGCGGAGCCTCGTCATCCACCCGGCGAGCACCACGCACCGCCAGCTCACGTCCGAGCAACGCGCCACCGCCGGCGCCGCTGACGACACGATCCGTCTCTCCGTCGGCATCGAGACGGTCAGCGATCTGATCTGCGATCTCGACGAGGCCCTGGAAAAGGCCTGATGCCTACCGGCACATTCCCCTGGATCCTTCAGCGCACACCTTGACGCCATCGGTCCACGTGGCGCCGGAAAGGGTGGCGCCGGTGAAGTCGACATCTCTCAGAACGGCTCCGGTAAAATCGACGCCAGTCAGATCAGCGAAGAGGAACTTGGTGTCCCGGACCTCGACCTGCCGCATGGAGGCGCCCGAAAGGTCGGCCCTGTCGAAACGTGCGCCGGTGAGCTTTGCGCCGTCGAATGTGGCGCCGGAAAGATCCGATTCGACGAAGCGCACGCGGTAGCCGTCAATGCGCGAGAAATCGGCGTTCCGGAGGTTCGCGTTGCTGAGCGCTGCGCCGCGCAGGTTGCCACCGGCGAGGACGGCCCCGGGGAAATCGATGCCGGAGAGATTGCAGCTGCGCCAGTCGACGTTTTCTGCCGGAAGGTCGTTGCATCCGGCTTCGGCCGCACTTCCCCCGGCCACCGCTAGGAGTGCGATGACGGGAAACAGGGAAAGTGTGCGGCCGGCCATCCTGGAACCCGGTCTCCCGGGCACGCCTGACGTGCGTGCCCGGGAAGGCCCACTTTCTAGATGCTGTAGTACATGTCGAACTCGATGGGATGAGTGGTGGTTTCGAATGCCATCACCTCTTCCCACTTGAGTTCGAGATAGCCGCCGATGAGATCATCGCTGAAGACTTCACCCTTCTTGAGGAAGTCATTGTCCTCCTCGAGGGCGTTCAACGCCTCGCGCAGGCTGCCCGCTACCGTCGGCACATCCTTGAGTTCCTCGGGCGGCAGATCATAGAGATTCTTGTCCATCGCATCGCCTGGATGGATGCGGTTCTCGATGCCGTCGAGGCCGGCCATCAGCATGGCCGAGAAGGCAAGGTAGGGATTGGCGGTCGGATCGGGGAAACGGATCTCGACACGCTTGGCCTTCGGTGATGTGGCATAGGGAATACGGCAGGACGCAGAACGGTTGCGCGAACTGTAGGCGAGCAGCACCGGCGCCTCGTAACCCGGAACCAGTCTCTTGTAGCTGTTGGTCGAGGCGTTGGTGAAGGCGTTGAGAGCCTTGGCGTGACGGATGATTCCACCGATGTAGTAGAGCGCCATGTCGGAGAGGTCGGCATAGCGGTTCCCGGCGAAAAGAGGCTCTCCGTCCATCCAGATGGACTGGTGAACATGCATGCCGGAGCCGTTGTCGTACATCACCGGCTTGGGCATGAAGGTCGCCGTCTTGCCGTAGCTGTGGGCGACCCGGTGGACGACGTACTTGTACGCCTGCACGTTGTCGGCGCAGGTCAGCAACGAACCGAATGTCATGCCGAGTTCGTGCTGTGCCGGCGCCACTTCGTGGTGATGCTTGTCGATGGGAAGACCCATTTCTTCCATGGTCGTCAGCATCTCGGAGCGCATGTCGCTCAGGGAATCGATTGGCGGAACGGGGAAGTAGCCGCCCTTCTGGCGTGGCCGGTGGGCGAGATTGCCCGTGCCTTCGTACTCGGTGTTGTCGTTGTAGGGTCCTTCATCCGAATCGATTTCGTAGCCCATGGCGTGGGATTCGGTGGTGAAGCGCACGCTGTCGAAGACGAAGAACTCGAGCTCGGGCCCGAAGAAGGCCGTGTCCCCGATGCCGGTGTACTGCAGATAGGCTTCCGCCCGCCTCGCCAGCGACCGCGGATCGCGCTCGTAATCCTGTCCTGTTGACGGTTCGTGGATGTCACAGTTCAGGATGAGCGTGGGCTGCGATTCGAAGGGATCCAGAACCATGGTGGCAGGATCAGGGATGAGGGTCATGTCGGATTCGTTGATGGCCTTCCAGCCGGCGATGGAGGAGCCGTCGAACATGACACCGTCGGTGAACATGTCTTCGTCAACCATGCGTCTGGACAGCGTGAGATGCTGCCATTTGCCCCTTGGATCGGTGAATCGGAGATCGACATAGGGGATGTCGTCATCCTCAATACGCTTGATCACACTTTCAGCATCTGACATCGCGGAGTCCTTCCCGGTTGTCTGTTGGAGATTCGAGCGTGGTTCTACACGGCATCCGGGCCGCGTTCACCGGTGCGGATGCGCAAGGCATCGTCAACCGGAACAATGAAAATCTTGCCGTCGCCAATGCGACCGGTGTGCGCCGCGTCGCGGATGGCCTCGACAGCCCGGTCAACGAGATTGTCATCGGTCACGAGTTCGATCTTTACCTTGGGCAGGAGATCAACGACGTACTCTGCGCCGCGGTAGAGTTCCGTGTGGCCCTTCTGATGACCGAATCCCTTGACCTCCGTCACCGTCAGGCCCTGCAATCCGGCCTCGTGCAAGGCCTCCTTGACCTCGTCGAGCTTGAAAGGCTTGATCACCGCCTCGATTTTCTTCATGACGACCCCAACCCCGATGTGACACGTCAATCCTGCATGAGGACACATGGCATGCGCGCAACCCGCCGCCGGATCAACGCATTCCGTGCAGCAACAACCATACTGCAGTATCTGGCAGATCGGATCGCTCTTGTCGAGATTCCAAAGAGGCATTGTCTCACGGCGAAGTCGCCCGGAGGGCCCGTTCTGACCGGTGGAGAGTGACATGAAACAGGCCAACACCATCATGGCGAACCTCGGAACCACGGTGTTCGAGGTCATGTCGCGCCTGGCCATGGAGCACGGGTCCATCAATCTTGGCCAGGGGTTTCCCGACGAGGACGGCCCCCGGGACATTCGCCAGGTGGCGGCCGAAGCTCTCGTCGAGGGCCCCAACCAGTACCCGCCCATGACCGGGCTTGCCGAACTCCGTCAGGCCATCGCCGCCCACGCGCGTCGCTTCTACGATCTCGACTACGACTGGCAGAGCGAGATCGTGGTCACTTCGGGAGCAACGGAGGCGCTGGCGGACTGCTTCCTTGCTTTGCTCAATCCGGGCGACGAAGTGGTGTTGCTGGAACCTCTCTACGACTCCTATCCGCCGATGATCGAGCGGGCCGGCGCCGTCCCCCGGTATGTCACCCTCGAGCCGCCGGAATGGGAACTCGATCCCGTGGCACTCGAGGAGGCGTTCACGCCGCGAACACGCATGGTCGTTCTCAATTCGCCAATGAATCCTGCCGCCCGCGTGCTGACCATGGCGGAACTGGACCTCATCCGGCGCATGTGCATCGAGCACGATGTCATCTGCCTGTGTGACGAGGTCTATGAGCATCTGCTCTTTGACGGTCTCGAACACCGGCCGATCGCGTCGCTTGACGGCATGCGTGAGAGAACCCTGCGAATCTCCTCGGCCGGCAAGATCTTCTCGTTGACGGGCTGGAAGGTGGGGTGGATCGAGGGGCCGGCCGACCTCATGACGGCCGTCATGAAGGCCCACCAGTTCGTCACCTTCACCACGGCTCCCAACCTGCAGAAGGCCGTGGCCTATGGACTGGGGAAGGAGACGGCCTACTACTCCGATCTCGCCGCCACTCTCCAGGGCAAGCGCGATCGCCTGGCTCGCGGTCTTGCCAAGGCCGGATTCCCGGTCCTGCCCTGTCAGGGCACCTATTTCATCAATGCCGACATCACGCCCTTCGGCATCGCCGGCGGTGACGAGGCGTTCTGCCGCCTCATCACCGAAGAGGCCGGCGTCACCGCTGTTCCGGTCAGCGCCTTCATGCGCAAGGGCAGCATCGACAACCTCATCCGCTTCTGCTTCTGCAAGCAGGACGACATTCTCGACGCCGCCGCCGACAGGCTGCAACGCTTCCTCGCCTGAACCGGCCCTGCGGCGCCTGGTTCGGGCTGTCCGAAGAACTTCATGAGCAGCGCCGAATTCAGGTTTCGACCTGCCGGGCCAGAACCTCGCCAGGCACCACTGTGCCGTGCTCGGCCGACTGCATGGTGATCGACCTCACCGAGGGGTACGGCATCCTGGGGCTTGGTGACATCAACACTCGGCGGGTCAGAGCGTGTAGACCAACTCGGGAAGCACGACGTTCCATCTTTCCTGACGGAGTCGCGGCCGGAAGCTTTCTGCTGAGTCGGACCGATAACGTACGGTGATGGCGTGGACGCTGCCTTCGACAAAGGTGGCGCCCTTCGGTGGCTTGTACTTTTGGGCGAGGCGGCCAACAGCAATGCCATGCCGGTCGACGACCAGCACCCGGCTGCCGTCTTGTTTCAGGCTGATCGGATCGCCGGCAGCGAGGCTGTCGATGGCCCGGAGCGCCGGATGACCGTCGGCCATCTGTCCTGCAAAGTCCAGGACGACCTCCGACAGGTTGAGTGTCCTGTAGATCTTCCCGCAGTCCGCCACGTCGCTGCCATTCACATGCGGAGTGCGATGGGTCACTGCCGGTCCGTTCAGGTTGCCGATGAAGGGATGACGACTTTCCATCGAAACAAGCGCCAGGCTGCGCCGGGCGCGGGTCATCGCGACGTAGTAGAGCCGCCGTTCGGCGTCGATGTCATCGCCGTTCGAATTCCGCCCCCAGCCCCCGTCCAGAATGACCACATCGTCGAATTCGAGACCCTTCGCCCGATGTGCCGACAGGAGCAGCAGGCCGGTCTGGCGCTTGCGGGCATCGCGGCCCCATTCGGCAATCCACTCGATGACATCCCTGCAGTCGGCCTCGCGGTCACCGAGTTCATGGAGCAGGTCATCGACGCCCTCTCGCAGCAAGGACCACCATGGGCCTGAGGGTTGACGCTCCACCCATCTCGCCATGTCGGCAGCGCGGATAACAGAATTCGAGTGCCGCTTGAGCCAGTCTACAAGGCTCTGGGTTTCGTGCAGACGCCACACGTTGGGCGGATCCTCGGATCCGGCCTGCACGGGGATGTCATGCGCTTCGCAATAGCTCCGCACCGGTCCCAGCAGGCGCCAGTGGCGGGCGATGACCGCTGCCTTCTTCCAGCACGAGCCAGGGATCCGCCGGAAGAGGCGTTCCAGTTCATTCACCGCCTGGACGGCCTGGACGGCTTCGTCGTTGTGCCCCCGCAGGATCTGCACCCGACCGCGCCCGATGGGATCGAGTGGTTCAAGATCGCCCCCGGGACGGTCCTTCTGTCGGCTCTGGTTCACGACAATGTCGTGACCGGCCTTCATGCGGTCCCTGGCCGGTGCGATGAGCATGTTCGCGGCATCAACGATGTTGGCCGTCGACCGGTAGTTCTCGACGAGGTGAACCGGGCGCGCCGAATAGTCCTTCTCGAAACGCCGGATGAATGTGACGGACGCGCCCTTGAAGGCATAGATGTTCTGGTCGTCGTCGCCGACGGCAAAGAGACTGAGCCGGCTGTCCTCGTCCTCGACCGACCGCCCGGCAATGGCAGCGATCAGTTCGTACTCATCCGGTCCGATGTCCTGATATTCGTCAACCAGGATCCAGCGATAACCCTCGATCATCGTATCGCGCTGGGCCTCGGCCTCGTCACGGGAAAGGCCGTCGCCCCGCAAGAGCGAAACCGCCTGCCGGAGTATCCTGTCAAAGTCTCCTTGCGAGATGTCGCCGGCCTGTCCGGCGAAGCTCGCCCCGACCAGGCGCATCGCCAGACCGTGACAGGTGGAGACCGTCACGCCGCGGGCATCGTCGCCAAGAAGATCACGGAGCCGGCGTCGTATCTCGGTTGCTGCGTGGCGGTTGTAGACGAGGGCGAGGATGCCTCGCGGGTCCTGTCGGCGGACCCGGATCAGGTATGCGATTCGGTGCACGAGAACCCGCGTCTTTCCGGATCCGGGGCCGGCAAGCACGAGAACGCTGGTCTGCTCGCGATCGTCGGAGACAATCCGGGTCTGCCGGGCGTTCGCGAGGGATTCGACGATTGCGCCCCAGGATTCCGGAGTGGTCTGGCGACGGAGCGCCGCCGCGCTGCGGGGCAGCCACTTTTCGACGAATTCCTGCCGGTCGTGTGCAAAGTAGTCGTCCACCAGACGGAGTGCATCAGGCATGGATCCCAGGCCACGCTCCGCATAGGTCGCAATGATGTGGGTCTGGAGAGTCTGCTCGTCGTAGTGGATATGGAGCGGCTGGAAGTCGGTCTCGGTGAATTTCCGGTTGCCCGGATCGAGGCGGACGGTGATCGCGGGACGGAAGATCGTGAGTCCCCTGCCGAGCGTGACCACACCCTGCTCGTGGAGCCAGAGCAGCGCGTGGTCGAGCAGGCTCGAAGGGTCGCTGATCTCCTGTGAGAGTTCGAGGTCGCTTCCGAGCGCCGAGATCAGGGCGCCCAGTGTTGTCGGGACCTGAATGTCCTTGCCACGAGCCCTATCAGGTGCGGTATAGGCAAGCGCGGCGAGCAACACGTCGGCGGCCCTGCGGCGAAGTCGGGATGTCAGTGTGAGCTTGTCCCAGGGGCGCTGCAGGCGGAGTGAGAGGTGCTGGCGATCGATCTTGCGCACCTGAAAGCTGCCGACGCCCTCCGCATCCTCCTGGCCGTCGCGAGCGATTCCCCGGATGAGCTTCTCGACGATATCGGGCCGAACTGTCGCGTGACCGGAGTCGCGCAGCAGCTGAGAAGCGAGCCTGAGGTTGAGGTCGGACACCTCGCCGACTTTCAGGTCGGGCGCGAGTTCCCGCATCCGGTCGAGCAGATCGCCTTCCAGTCCGGACGCGTCGACGAGGCGCTTGCGGGATGAATCCTCAACGCCGACATGAATGAAGACGGTGATGGCCGTGTCGTTCGATGCAATCTCCAGTTCTTCGAGAAAGTTGAGTGCCTTGCGCAGGCGCTTCGGCGTGAAACCGGACTCGCCGCAGAGTTCGTCGGTCGAGATGCCGCGGTCGGGCGGGGAATCGAGCAGGCTGCGCACCAGCCGGAGGAGCTTCGACCGATAATCTGAAGTCGCATTGGAAGCTTCGATCCGCTCGCGGGCCTCGTCCATCGTCCGGATCTTCAGCGACGACGGGAACACCCGAACGAAGTTCTCGTCGCGCTTCAGGAGGGCTGCTTCTTCCAGCCACGAGACGGCAATCTTCACCCGGGTATCGTCAGTATCCCTGTCCCTTCCGAAATCCCCATCGATGTCTTCCTTGACGATCTCGCCGGGTGTGGCGATGACTTCGCCCTCCCGCCTGGATCGCTGTGCGAGACGCCGCAGGGATTTCAGGATCGTCGAGATCTCCTTCTTGTCGAGACGTCCACGCGCCGAGAGCCGGAACTGCTTCTCGATATCGTCGTTGCAATAGAGCAGGACACAGCGGGCGGGCTCGCCATCGCGGCCCGCGCGCCCGGCTTCCTGGACATAGTTTTCCAGAGAGCCCGGAATGTCGGCATGGATGACAAGACGGATGTCAGGCTTGTCGATGCCCATGCCGAATGCGTTAGTTGCCACGATGATGCGAAGGTTGCCGTCGGCGAACTGCTGCTGAGTCTCCAGCTTGGCTTCGGGCTTCAGCCCGGCATGGTAATGGGCGGCGGCGTACCCCTTCTCCTTCAGGAAATCGGCAACCCTTTCGGTCGCACTGCGGGTGGCGCAGTAGATGATTGCTCCGGACTTACCATCACCGGGCAGTGCGTCCTCGAGAACCGAAACGACGTCGCCCAGCTTGCCGGTCTTGTCGGTCTGAACGACGTCGAATGTGAGATTGTCGCGCTGTGCGCCGCCATCGATCCTCTGGAGATCGATGCCGAGGTTCTCCTGAAAATGCCCGCAGATGTCGTCGATGACGCCGGGCTTGGCTGTCGCCGTCAGGCAGATCAGCGGGGCTGGGGCACTGTCGGCGGAGTATTCACGAATGAACCGAGCGATGTATCGGTAGTCCGGGCGAAAATCGTGGCCCCACTTGGAGACGCAATGCGCCTCGTCGACGACCCAATAACCGACTTCCCGCTGCTCCAGGACCGACCGGACCGAGGGGTTTCTCAGTTGCTCCGGCGAGATGAGAAGCATGGACGCGTCGCCGAGGCGAACCCGGTCGAGCGCATCATGGCATTCGGGCAGCGACAGGAGACCGTTGACCGTGACGCAGGACGAAATGCCCTGCCGTTTCAGGCCTGCGACCTGATCGGCCATGAGCGCAACGAGCGGCGAGATGACGACGGTGAGCGCGCCGGTCCGGTGATAGGCTGCGAGCGCCGGAAGCTGATAGCACAGGGATTTGCCTGTCCCGGTCGGAAGGACTCCGAGAACCGGGGACTTTGCGAGCGCGGATGCGACGATGGCCTCCTGCAGGGAACGGCCGTCTTCACGGGCCGGCTTTGGCCTGAACCTCTCGAAGCCGAACCACTGCCCAAGAAGGCTCGTCGGGTCTGCCCAGGTCCGGCACCATGAGCAGGCAGGGTCACTGCAGGATGTATCGCGAAGCTCTCGGACGAGTGTTCCCGCCTCAGGAAACTGGTGGCGCACCCATGGAGGCATGACAGAGTTTTCGCCTGCCACCGAGATCCAGGAAAGGGCGTAGGCAAGAGACCACCCGGTCCGCTCGGCTTCCAGGATCGCCTGCCTTGTCTGGCGGATGCAGGCCCGGCCGGCGAGAACGTGTTGAATGGCCTTATAGGCCTCAGGTGCGCCCGGTCTGGGCGCGTTTCTCACCGACTGGAAAACCGCATCGAAACCCTGCGAGTTCTCCTTCGACGTGGTGAGCCAGTGGAGCGCAGTCAGGAGTTCAGGACCGCGTCCTGCGAACCTGGCCAGTTCGTCAAGCTGGTCTTGCAGCACGGTGAGGACGAGCTTGGCGTCCTGCTCGGGGTCGCTGGCGCTTCCCGCCTGCAGCCGTCCGTCCTTGTAGTGCTTGACCAGGCGGTGATAGGGATTGCGGGGAAAGGCGAGCGGATTGAGCCAGAGTGTGTCAATCGGCGGCTTCGCCAGGATCTGCAGTCCGGCATTCGCCTCCTGCAAGTGTGGCAGATCGTGCAGGATGACGTTGTGACCAAGCACGAAGTCAGCGCCGGAAGAATAGGCATCCAGTGCGAGCAGGGCCTTCGCAAGATTGCCACCACGATAGGTGCAGGTGGCGCTCTCATCCGACCGGACGGCCGCGAAGCTGAGAATCCGGCCGGAGTTCGGATCGACTTCGAGGTCGACAGAAACGCATCTCGAGACAAGATCTTCAACTTCCACTGTGCTCCCGACTCCCTCCTGTATCAGGAATGTGCAACGGACATGCGGATGCCGGCCAGAACAATGCGCAATCTGGCGAAGGCCTGTCGACCTCGGAACATCGGCGCCAATGCTGTCGATGATCCACCCGTCAGCCTCACGGATCGCATCGTGCAGTTGTCTCGACGATTTCACGTGCTGCACTAAGGAGCAGCCTGGTGCAGTTCTCGTCGCCTGCCATTGCCAGAAGCATCGTCGCTGTTCGACCGGGCAGACGCACCGCCACGTGACCGGCTTGGCCGGGAAGACGTCAATGCACTAACATCGATGCCGAACCGGTCAGTGAGGCCGGTCATCCTGACAGGGACGACATGATGGCGGGGCAAACGAACGCGTTTCCGGACCTTGAACGGGAGCTCAGGTTTCATCCGCTCGGTGTGGAATCGCCCAGAATGCTGAGCAGGGAACAGATTTCACGCTACAACAACCAGGGTTTTCTGGCGCCGATCCATGTCTTCGATGATCGCGAGATTGCCGACATTCGAGCGTACTTCGACCAGCTGCTGAACGGTGCGCTTGCCGCTGGATGGACGGCGGGCGAACTGACCAACTGGCACCTCCATTGCCGAGGCGTATACGATCTGGTCACCCATCCCCGCATTCTCGATGTCGTGGAGGATTTCCTGGGTGGCACGGTCATTCTCCGGAACTGCCATTTCTTCATCAAGCTTCCCGGAGAGGGCAGCCGCGTGAGCTGGCATCAGGACGCCTCCTACTGGCCCCTGACACCGAGCAAGGTCATCTCGGTTTGGCTCGCCATCGACGATTCCTGTCCGGCGAACGGCGCGATGCAGGTCATTCCCCGCTCGCATCTGCGCGCGGGTGTTCCCTTTCGCCGCAGCGCGCCGGAAGAACGCAATGTTCTCAGCCAGACCGTCGACAACCCGGAGCACTATGGCGATGCTCCGGTTTCGCTTGAGCTCAAGGCCGGTCAGGTTTCCCTGCACAGCGACTGGATCCTCCACGGATCGGAACCCAACCTGTCCGACCGGCGCCGTTGCGGTCTGGCGATGCGTTACCTGTCATGCGATGTCCGTGCGTCCGATGGCTGGAACAGGGATTCGATCATTTGCCGGGGCGCGGATCCGTCGGGTCACTGGGCCGATCATCCAAGACCCACGGATGACTCGATCCCGGAGAGACAGCAGGATGCGGAAAGGACCACGCGCTCGTTTACACATGGCTGGACCGATCGCGGCGCCACGGCTTCATGACGAACGCAGACCGGGACGAGCGTCACTCTGCCACCGGCGCAGGAGACGTTTCTCGGCGTCGGAGCAGGCGAGCGAGACGATTCCGCGAGGAACCGAATCCATGTCATTCGCCGTACATCGTCCGACGTATTCCGAGATTCGAGCTGCTGTCGGGTGAGGCGCTGGAAGAGATCGAGACACAGGCGGATTGGCTCCTGGCGGAAGTCGGCATTCGCATCGAGGGAGATCAGGACGCACGCACGCTGTTCAGGGACGCGGGGGCCAGTGTTGATGGAGACCGCGTTCGGTTCGATCGCGGCCTGGCGCGATCGCTTTGCGCCACGGCACCTTCGACCTTCACGATGCATGCGCGCAATCCGTCGCGCAGCGTTGTCTTCGGGGGCGACAATGTGGTGATGGCCCCGGCCGACGGCGCGCCCTTCGTCACCGACATGAAGCAGGGCCGCCGGTACGGCACGATCAAGGACCATCAGAACCTGACGAAACTGTTGCAGCATGCCCCGGCGCTTCACCACAACCCGGCGCTGATCTGCGAGCCCGCCGACGTACCGGTCAACAAACGGCACCTCGACATCGTCTGTTCCCAGTTGCGATTCTCGGACAAGCCGATCATGGGGGCCGTCAGCACGCCGGAACGCGGCGAAGACACGCTCGAATTGGCGCGCATTGTCTTCGGCGACGGCTTCCTGGACGATCATGCCGTGGTCCTGGCCGGTACTGCCGTGCAGTCGCCTCTGACCTTCAACGCGGCAACGACCGGCGCAATCAGAACCTACGCCGTGGCCAACCAGGCCAACATGATCACGCCCTTCATCATCGCCGGCGCCATGTCGCCCGCCACGATGGCGGGCACCCTGGCGCAAGCCCATGCGGAAGCCATGGCCGGAATCGCCTTTTCCCAGCTCGTGAGACAGGGCTCGCCCGTGCTTTACAGCGTCTTCGTGACCACCATGGACCTGAAGAGCGGCGCGCCGACATACGGCACGCCGGAATCGAGTCTCGCGAACCTCGCGATCGTCCAGCTCGGGTGCCGTCTGGGGTTGCCTGTCCGATGCGGCGGACATCTGACGGGTTCGAAGCTGCTTGACGCACAGGCCATGGAAGAATCCGTCGCATCGATGACTCCGGCGGTCATGGCGGGGGCGCACTTCATTCATCAGTCCGCCGGCTGGCTGGAAGGCGGCCTGACGACAGGCTTCGAGAAGTTCATCGCAGATGCCGAAAAGTGCACAGGCATTGCGAGGCTCCTGCAGGGACTGATCGTCGACGACAACACCCTTGCAGGCGATGCCTTCCTGGAGCTCGGCGACGAGTCCAACTTCCTTGGTTGCAGCCATACCTTGCGCAATGCCGCGACGGCCAACATTCGGACTGAACTGCCGGATTCCGACAGTTTCGAAGCGTGGACGGACCGGGGCGGCAAGGACACGCGCGAACGGGCCTACACCCTGTGGACACGCATCATCGAGGACTACGAGAAGCCGCCGATCAATTCGGCCATCGACGAAGAGTTGACGGCGTACTGCGCCAGAAGAAAGGCGTCCATGAACGACGCCTGGTACTGACCTCTCAATCCAGCAACAAACGGAATGCCCGCCTTGACCATGGATCTGCCAAAACTGCAAATGTACATCGACGGCTCTTTCGTCGAACACGCTTCCGGTGCGTACTTCGAAAGCTGGGACCCCTACACCGGCAAGCCGTGGTGTCTGGTCCCGCGCGGCACGGCGGATGATGCCGATCGTGCCGCCCGCGCGGCGCATCGCGCGTTCACTACGGGCGCTTGGCCGGATCTCAACGCCAGCGAGCGCGGCGCCCTGCTGCGCAATCTCGCGGAACTCGTTGTCGAGAACGCGGACGATCTCGCCCGACTCGAGGTCAGGGACAACGGCAAGCTGTTCAGCGAAATGGTGGGGCAGTTGCGGTATGCCCCGAGCTTCTACCACTACTTCGCCGGGCTGGCCGACAAGATCGAGGGATCGGTCATCCCGACCGACAAGGCAGCCTTCACCTATACGCGCCACGAGCCACTGGGTGTTTGTGCCGCCATCGTGCCCTGGAACTCGCCGCTGCTGCTCACCGCCTGGAAGCTCGCGCCCGCGCTTGCGGCGGGCAACACCGTGGTCGTGAAGCCCTCCGAGTACACCTCTGCCTCGACTCTCGAGTTCATCAAGCTCGTTGAACGTGCGGGCTTTCCGAAGGGCGTGGTCAACGTCGTAACGGGCTTCGGGCCGGAAGCCGGGCAACCCCTGATCGATCATCCGTATGTGCGCAAGGTTTCCTTCACGGGATCCGAGAAGACGGGGGCGGCCATCTACTCGGATGCCGCCCGGGACATCAAGCGCGTGAGTCTGGAACTCGGCGGCAAGTCGCCGAACATCGTCTTCGCGGACGCCAATCTCGACAATGCCGTCAAGGGCGCCGTCGCGGGGATCTTCGCGGCAAGTGGCCAGACCTGCGTGGCGGGATCCAGGCTCCTCGTCCAGGAGAGCATTCACAACGCGTTCGTGGACCGCCTTGTCGCCTTCGCAAGCAGGGCGAAAATGGGAAATCCGATGAACGAGGACACCAACGTGGGGCCCGTCACCAACATGCCCCAGTTCGAAAAGGTGCTTGCCTACATCGACATCGCCAGGAACGAGGGCGCGGAAGTCGTGCTCGGTGGCGGGAAAGCGACCCGCCCGGAATGCGGTGACGGCTGGTTCGTCGAACCGACAATCTTCACGGGCGTGCGAAATGACATGCGCATCGCCCAGGAGGAGGTGTTCGGGCCCGTGTTGTCGATCATTCCGTTCAGGGACGACGATGAGGCGGTGGAGATCGGCAATGACGTCGCATTCGGCCTGGCGGCAGGCGTGTGGACGGAAAACATGCGCCGGGCCATCACCATGGCAAACCGGCTGCAGGCCGGAACCGTTTGGGTCAACATGTACAGGGCCGTGAGCTACACCACGCCGTTCGGAGGATACAAGAAGAGCGGTGTGGGCAGGGAACTCGGGCAAGAGGCGATCCGGGAGTTTCTGCAGACCAAGAGCGTCTGGATCTCCATGGCCGAAAGCATGGACAACCCGTTTGTCATCGGATAGCTCCACGGGCGAACCTGGCAAGTTTCCCTGAGCGCACGGATCTCTTGTCGGAGTTCGCCGCGTTGTGCAGCGGGCCCAGCCAGTCGAAAGGTCGAGACGTTGAAAGGTGTCGTGTTCCACGGAAACCGCGTCCTTGAATTGATGCACTTCCCCGACCCGGAGCCTGGCCCGGGCGATGTCGTGCTGGAGATCAAGGCATCGGGCATGTGTGGAAGTGATCTGCATTTCTATCGCGCCGCCGAAGGCGCCAAGTCCCTGGGCCTCGATCTTGTGGACGGCCCGGTCATTGCCGGGCATGAGCCCTGCGGCGTGATCGTGGCTCGAGGGAGGGATGTTCCTGAAGGTCGTCTGGCGCTGGGCGAACGCGTCATGTGCCATCACTACAGCGGATGCGGCATCTGTTCCTCCTGCCGGTCCGGATGGCAGCAACTCTGTTCCGAAGGCATCGTTGTCTATGGCGCTACGGCACATGGATCCCATGCCCCCTACATGCGCGTGCCGGCGGATACTCTGGTTGCCCTGCCCGAAGCGCTCTCGTTCTCGGAAGGTGCGGCAATCGCCTGCGGGACCGGCACGGCCTTCAGAGCGCTCAAGCGCATGAACCTGACCGGAAGGGACACGATCGCCGTGTTCGGCCAGGGACCCGTCGGCCTCAGCGTCGTCCTGATTGCGGCAGAGATGGGCGCGCGCGTCATCGCCGTGGAACTCTCCCAGGAGAGACGGGAGATGGCGCGGATGTTCGGTGCGGCCGATACCATCGATCCACGGGCCATCGATCCGATCGAGGCGATCAGGGAGTCGACCAACAGCGAGGGAGCCAGCCTCGCGATTGATTGCAGCGGATCAGCGGAGGCGAGGGTGCAGGCCGTCCGTTCGACTCGAACCTGGGGCACCACGTGCTTTGTCGGCGAAGGTGGATCGGTGACTCTTGACGTCTCGAAGGACATCATGCGCCGACAATCGACCATCATGGGGTCATGGACGTTCTCGAGCGTCGATCAGGGAGAATGCGCCAGATACATCGCCGAGCGCGGCATCGATCTCGACCGCATCTTCACCCACAGGTTCTCCCTGGACGAGGCTGAAAGCGCCTATCGGCTGTTTGACAAGCAGTCGACGGGCAAGGGCGTGTTCGAGTTCTAGACACGGTCATCGTCGCAACACCCGCGCCGCAGCCTTGATCGCCTTGTGGATTCGCAAGCCCTCATCGGCGTGCAGACGTGCCAGAGCCCCGACGCACCGAAACAACGCGCCTCGGGCCCGGCAATCTTCATGCTCGTAGTGTCGGGGCGAAGTCAGGACGAGTTGGATTCTCGCCAGAATTCACGCGGGTCCGTGATCTTGCCGGTAATCGCCGACGCAGCTGCCGTGGCGGGAGAGGCGAGATAGATGAAAGCGTCGGGGCTGCCCATGCGGCCCCTGAAGTTGCGGTTTGAAGTTGACAGGCACGTTTCGCCAGCGCCAAGGACCCCGTTGCTCCCTCCAGGACAGGCCCCGCAACCGGACGGGGTGATATGGGCACCCGCCTCCAGCAGGACCTCGACATAACCTTCCCGTGTCGCGTCCAGCAACGTGCGGCGCGATGCCGGCGTGACCAGCAGGCGCGTGGTGGGAGCGACGGCATGGCCTTTCAGGATTCTTGCGGCAATCGCGAAGTCTTCCAGCCGGGCATTGGTGCACGAGCCGAGAAACACCTGGTCGAGCGCCATTCCCTCTAGGTCTTCCACCGGACTTACGTTCGCGGGACTGTGGGGCCTGGCCACTTGCGGGGAGATTGCGGAAACATCGATCCTGGCCTCGAAAGCGTAGCAGGCATCCTCATCGGGGCCGAAGGTGGCCAAGGGGGCATCGGTTCGACGGTGGAGATAGTCCAGAACCTTCTCGTCGGCTTCGAACATCGCGAACTTGGCCCCCATCTCCACGCCCATGTTGGCCATGGTGAACCGGCTGGCGATGCTCATGCGGTCAACAAGGCTGCCGGCAAACTCGATCGCCTTGTACTGCGCGAAATCAGCGCCGTAACGACCCAGCAGATACAGAATGAGGTCCTTCGACATCACGCCCGGTCCGGGAGAACCGTCCAGGGAGAACCGGATGGTCTCCGGCACCTGCATCCAGAGCTGCCCGGTCGCCAGAACGTAGCTCATTTCGGTGATGCCGAGACCTGTTCCGGCAGCGCCCATGACACCATAGGAGGTGCTGTGCGAATCCGTCCCGAACACGAGACTGCCGGGCAGGACGTCGCCTTTCTCGACCATGACCTGGTTGACGATCCCCTCGTGGCCGTAGAAGCACGAGACCCCTTTCTCGGCGGCGATCTCCCTCATCCGGACGTGGACTCTGGCTGCTTCGGGATCGGGAGCCGGAAACCGCAAGGTGCTGATCGAGGAGACCTTGTCCGGGTCCCAGAAATCCTGCACACCGGCTTCGGTGAGGCGATCGACGCAGGAGACCATGAACTCGATCAGGATCGCCCGGTCCGCCTCGGCGACGACCAGATCTCCCGGGCTGGTCTTCGTGCGCCCGCTGGCTCGGGCCAGGACTTTCTCGGCCATGGTCTGGCCCGGTTCGAGCTCGCCAAATGTCAGCGAGGCGATCTCGGCGACAGGGACCTCGTCCAGAGTCTCCAGAATGCCGCCCCGGGCGAGGATCGTCCGTATGGTGTCCGGAAAGGCGGGGAATCGGAGCGTGTGTCCGCTTGTTCTGTTCCGGACCACACCGGCTTCCAGGTCGATCGCGATCTCGTCGCCATCGGCACAAGCGGACGCAATCCCGGCGCAGGGGACGCATGGCAGGCCCAGTGCGATTCCGTTGCGAAGGAAAATCCGGGCGAAGGATTCCGCGACGATCGCGGCCGCGCCCAGGGACTTCATGTTGACAGTCGCCGGCTCCCTGCTGGAGCCGCAGCCCCAGTTCCGCCCGGCGACAATGATGTCACCGGGCCGGAATGTCTCGACGAATCTTCGGTGGTCGGGAAGTATCCGGTCACGCACCTCGTCCCAGTTCCGTCCGAAGGGATAAGGCGCCAACTGGTCGGTATCGATATCGTCACCGAGCTTTCTCGCCCGACCATGGATCACCGATGTCACGGCAAGGCCTCCGAAGGAAACAGTCGCCCCGGGACGGCATCCCGGGGCGACTGTACCGTGTCGAGAGGCACGCAGACGATCAGGCGGCGAACCACCAGCGTTCCGGCGCCTTGTCGCCGTCCATGGGCCAGTTGCCGGCAATGCGTTCCGGCGTCGCGATCTTGTCGCTCACTCCGAGGAGCCAGTTGGCGAAAACCGGAACGACAACGCCACCCTCGTCCCGGCAAATCTCTTGCATGTCGCGATACATCTGCCGTCTCTTCGCATCATCGAGTTCACCGCGCGCTGCAACCAGCAACTCGTTGAACCTGTCATGCTGCCAGTTCGTATCGTTCCAGCTGGCTTCGGCGGCATAGGCGGTCGAGAACATCCAGTCCGACGTCGGACGCCCGCCCCAGTAGCACACGCTGAACGGCTTCTGCATCCAGACGTTCGACCAGTAGCCGTCGATCGGTTCGCGGACGATCTCGAGCGTGATTCCGGCGGCAGCGGCGCTCTCGCTGTAGACGATCGCACTGTCCATGCCGCCGGCATAGATGTCCGCGGCGTGCAGCGGAATCGTGAGACTGTCCAGACCCGCCTTCTTCAGGTGATGCATGGCCTTGTCGGGATCGTACTCGCGTATGGGCAGATCGGCCGCAAAATAGCGCTGGCTTGCCCCGATCGGATGATCGTTTCCAAGATACCCGTGGCCCCGCAGGATGGTATCGAGGATGGCCTCGCGATCGACGGCGTACTTCAGCGCCAGCCGCACATCGTTGTTGTCGAAAGGCGCGACGTCGGTGTGCATCGGGAACGTGAAATGCTTCGTCCCGCCGACTTCCTTCACGCTCAGACCGGGAATCTCAGCAAGCAGGTCGACTCCCTTGAGCTCCGGTTCCTCCATGGCGTCGACTTCGCCTGTCCGAAGCGATGTCATCCGCGCCGTCGTGTCGCCGACGTTCAGCGTTTCGCACTCGTCGAAGTACGGGCGCCCTTCCTTGAAGTAGTTGGGGTTGCGCGTGCCGGCCGAGCGAATTCCCGGTTCCCAGGCCGTCAGGGAGTAGGGGCCGGTGCCAATGCCTGATTCCCAGCCGGCCGCATCGGTTCCGTCGGGAACGATGGTCAGATGGTAGTCGGCCATCAGGAAGGGAAAGTCCGCACTGCCGCCCGAGAGGTTGAACACGACCTTGTCCGTGCCGTCCGACTCGATGCTCTCGATGCTGGCGACGGCGCCTGATCCACCCGATGTCGAGTCCGGGCCGCGATGATGATTGATGGAAAAGATCACGTCGTTCGCATCGAGGGACTTGCCATTGTGGAATTCGACGCCGCTGCGCAGGTTGAAGACCCAGGTGGCGGCATCTGCCGAGGCTTCCCAGCTTTCCGCGAGTTCCCCGACAATGCTCCCGTCCGGGGCCACTTCCGTCAGGTTGTTGCGGCAGGTCCATGACGTCATGATGTTGTGCGTATCGAGCAGCGCCGCACCGTCGAGACTGTCCGACGTGGCGCCGCCACGCACCGCCGAGCGGAACAGCCCGCCGTGCTTCGGCTCCGATGCCTTTGCCTCCTCCACGAGGATGCCGGCCGGGATGGCAGCAGCCATGCCCATGGCTGTCGCCCGTCGAATGAAGTCGCGCCGGTCAACCCGCCCCTCGGAGAAACTCCGCTTCAGATCATCGAATGTTGCCAAGGTCCGATCCCCCATTCTTGTGGTATCAGCAACCCTATCCGCCAATGCAGTGTGGTCAAGCTTCGATGCGATGCGAACGGCTACGGTTCAGTACCCACAGACCAACCTTCGGTTTCCGATTGAGGCGATGGAACTTGACCGCGTACCGGACAGCGCGGGTTCCACATGTCATGAACGAACGAAAGTTCCGGATGGAAACTTCACTCGAACACCCGTTTTCCATTGGCCTGCATGTCGTTCAGCCTGTCTGGACGAACCATCTCGTGCAGACCGCCGATGGCACCGGCCCCGATGTCCTCACCGGCGCAAAATCGCCACGCGAGAGGCTCTGAGGCGACGGCGATGAGGTCGTTCGAAGGCCAGCCCAGGACAGAAGCCGCTCTCCGGACGGATCTTGCGACGATCGGTGTCACTCAGGGGATGACCCTGCTGGTCCATTCCTCGCTGAGTTCGATCGGCTGGGTTGTCGGCGGGGCTCCATCGGTGGTGCGTGCACTCCTGTCCGCACTCGGGGAAAACGGTACGTTGGTCATGCCGGCGGCGACGCCTCACTGCACGGATCCTGCGACCTGGGCGAGTCCTCGATTGCCGGACGCCTGGCTGGCGGAGGTGCGCGAGCATCTTCCTATCTTCGATGCCCGGTCGACGCCTACGACCATGGGCGCCATATGCGAGAGCTTCCGCAACTGGCCGAACACCCTGCGCAGCAATCACCCGGTCGAGTCCGTCTGTGCCCGCGGCGTTGAAGCGCCAGGCATTGTCAGCGAACATCCCCTGGCGTTTTCGGAAGGTCCGGGCGGTCCGTTCGAGAAGCTCCACAACCTCGATTGCCGGATTCTGCTCCTCGGCGTGGGTTTCAACAGGTGCACGGCATTGCACTTCGCCGAGTCACTGGTCGACAGGCGAAGACTCAAGACCCTGCGATTCCCGGTGCTGGACAATGGACGCCGTACGTGGGTGGAAGTGCCGAATGTTGCGGATGACGACAGTACCCACTTCCCCGCTGTCGGCGAGGCCTACGCCACTGCAGAAGGAGTGCGACGAGGCAGGATTGGCGATGCCCCGTCCATGCTGTTTCCCATGCGCAGCCTGGTCGAGTATGCCGTGCGCTACTTCGAAGAGGTGCTGTAGCAGCGGGCTTCAGGCTAGCACGTCATCCTCATGATCGCGTTGTCCGGATCGGTTCCGCTGTCGGACGAGTCCCGTCGTCACCTCTCATCCGGTGCGGCGGCGCCAACCCTGTCACGATCCGTCAGCGTAGAACTGTCCACCTTCGGGGACAGGTGCCGTCGGGTTCAACTGAGATAGTCGCTCACGCGACGGGCTGATTCGCGAATGTTGTCCATGGACGCGGCGTAGGAGAGGCGCAGGAAGCCCTCGCCCATGGCGCCGAAGCTGGTGCCGTGGACCGTGGCCACGCCGCACTCCTCGAGCAGGGCCTGCCCGAGTTCCCAGGAATTGCGTCCCGTTCCGGCGATGTTGGGGAAGGCGTAGAACGCTCCTCCGGGCATGACGCAGTGAAATCCCGGGATGGCGTTCAGCAAATCGACGATCACCCCGCGGCGCTCCTCGAAGGCCTGACGCATGGTCTCGACGCTGTCCTGTGGGCCGGTGAGGGCGGCAAGGCAGGCCATCTGGGTTGCCGCATTGGTGCAGGAGTTGGCGTTGACGATCATCTTGTCGATAGCCTCCACCAGACTCTTCGGCCACACGCCGTAGCCGGCCCGCCAGCCGGTCATGGCGTAGGTCTTGGACCAGCCGTCGAGCAGGATGAGACGGTCGCGGATCGATTCATAACCGAGCAGGCTGCGGTGGGCCCTGTTGTCGAAGACCAGGCGGCAATAGATCTCGTCCGACAGCACGGCCGTCTCGGGGAAGTCCTCGAGGCCGGCAACGAGGCGGTCGAGCTCTTCGTCGTCGATGACGCCGCCTGTCGGATTGCCGGGGCTGTTGATGATGACCAGCCGCGTGCGGTCCGACAGCTTCGACAGCACTTCGTCAGCGCTGAAGGAAAACAGCCTGTCCTCGTGAAGCTCGATGGGAACGGGTGTGGCGCCGGTATAGCGGATCATGGATTCGTAGATCGGAAATCCCGGATTGGGATAGAGGATCTCGTGGCCCGGCTGCCCGAACATGAGGATGGCGAAGAACATTGTCATCTTGCCGCCCGGAACCACCATGACCTGTTCCGGGGACACCTCGACGCCACGGTGTTCCAGGATGTCGGCTGCCACCGCTTCGCGCAGGGGCATGATGCCCGGAGCCGGCGTATACCCGTGGTGGCCGTCGCGCAGGGCCTTGACCGCCGCCTCGACGATATGATCCGGGGTGCGAAAGTCCGGCTGGCCAATTCCGAGATTGATGATGTCGCGCCCTTCGGCAGCGAGCTGGTTGGCGCGGGCGAGCACGGCAAACGCGGTCTCGGAGCCCATGTTCTGGAGATTGTCGGCAGGAATCATGTCAGGTCCGGAGTGTCGGGTTGACCAGGAGACGCTTGGCGTCGTAGAGAACGAAAGGTCGTTGTGGTGGCTATAGCTCAGTCGGTTAGAGCGCCTGGTTGTGGTCCAGGAGGCCGTCGGTTCGAATCCGACTAGCCACCCCGAACCATGCACCGAATGTCGGTCTGTATTTGCGTGATTGCGACATTCCCTTTTCAGAACACGACATCGCAACGGTCGCCACCGCGACGCCACGCCGGGGCCTTACAGCGGTTCGACGTTCCCTGGCTCGGCGTCGCCGAGTTCCGGAATAGGGCCCGAATAATAGGGAAGGCGGTCGCGCCGTGGTGTCCACGAGCCGCTTTCCTCGAGGTGCCGGACATGGGAGGCGATCTCCTCGAGGGTGGCGAACCAGACATCGCCCTTCTCATGCATGTAGCGGATGAGAGACCTCGTCTCCCGGGCCCTGGCAAGGCGTCCGCTGAGGAAGGGATGCCACACCGAAACCCACAGGCCGCCGTATTCCCAGGCGGCGTCGAACTCCTCTCGGAAGACCCTGTGCGCCTCTGCCGCCGACTTGATCGGCATCAGGGTCCCGAAGTCCCGGGAGAACTGGAAATGAGGCCAGTCATCGAGGCCGTAGTGGCTCGGCAGTTCGACAACCGATCCGCGGTCATTCGCGAGGACATAGGGCACGTCGTCGCCGAAGAGCGAGGCGTCGTAGCGGATGCCCGCATCAATGAGGATGTCGAGCGTGTTTCGCGAGAATCGGTAGGTGGCGGCCCGGTAGCCGGCCGGCCGCCGTCCCGTCGCATCGACGATGACATCGAGGCTGCGCTCGAACCAGGCGCGCTCTTCGGCTGCCGGCATCTCGTTGGCGTGTTCGTGAAGGTAGTGGTGATGGCCGATCTCGTGTCCTCCTTCGAGGATCGTGTCCACCGCCGCCGGATACCGCTCGATGCACCATGCCGGAAGGAAGAATGTCTGGCGCATGGAGAATTCCGCGTAGATGTCGACGAGCCGCGGCACGGCGACCTCGGGTCCGTAGCGCAGGGCGGAAAGAGCGGCCACCCTGGTGTCGGCCGTGCTGTGGAAGCCGAGATGAAGGATGGAATCGGCGTCCATGTCGAAGGTGAACGCGACGGCGCAGCGGGCGCCACCGGGCCATGGTGGCGGATTGGCGATCATGCCTGCGGATCCTCGTCGGCCTTGTCGCGATGAAGTTCGGCAAAGAACAGGCTCAGTGTTGTCACCACGAAGCACATCATCACGATGTTGACGATCATGTTCACGTAGTTCATGACCAGCCCGACCACGACACCGAGACCGCGCTCGACAAACATGCCGCTCAGGTGAAGCAGGACGATGCTGACGACAACCAGCGGCAGGCAGACGAGGATCAGCGTTGCCGACATCTGGGCTCCATGGCCCCGGGTGACCTGCCAGCTGCGGATGAGGTCGGCCCCCTGGCCAAGGGCAATGGACGGGAGCACGAGGCACGACCGGGCGACGATGAGAATGGCCGGCACCATGCCGATCAGAAAGGCGAACATCTGCCACACGGGGCCGGATACCCCCAGCGTGGCAGCCAGAAGGGTGGCCACCACGCCGGTCACCACGTAGAGGCCCATAACCACGATGATGGCGAGAAAGACGGCTATGATGCCGTAGAGGAACTCGCGAAACCCGAAACGGATGTAGATGCGCACCTTCGACGCGTCGAACCCGGCCAGCATGGTGCGGTGCCACGCCACGGCAACCATGGCCTGCACCATGAGGCCGACGATGGCGAGGAGGGCCAGGCGCAGAATTCCGTCGGGCGGCAGGCCGGTGCCGTCGGAGACGGGGGCGCCGGGGGTCAGGAAGTGGACAGCAACGGCAACAAGCAGGACCGGGAACCAGGACAGGCGCAGAATGGAATCGATGCCGGCCCAGGTCTTCCTGAAGGCACCGAATGCGAAATACAGAGGGTGGATCCTCAGGTCCCTCATGACCGGCTCCGGACGCGATTGACGTTCACCCTAACAGAACGCGCCAGCACTGGCAGCGGTGTTGCCGTTGGCACACCGAAACCAGGTCCATTCCGCACGGTCTTGGAGACCGGCATGGGTCTTTCCACCATATGGGGTTGTGCCGACCCTTGCAATCCGGGCGATGTTCCCTTTATAGTCCACCTTGAGCGATGGATGATCTCTTCGACAGTCTGCCCGGGTCGGGATCAAGCTATACCGCAGACGATATCGAGGTCCTCGAAGGTCTTGATCCCGTGCGGCGGCGTCCGGCCATGTACATCGGCAGTACGGATGAGCACGGCCTCCACCATCTCTTCGCCGAGGTCCTTGACAATGCCATGGACGAGGCTGTCGCGGGCTTTGCCAATCGCATCGATGTCGAGTTGGCGGCCGACGGCACATGTTCCGTCCAGGACAACGGCAGGGGCATCCCGACGGACCCCCACCCGAAGAACCGTTCGCTGTCTGCCCTTGAGGTCATCCTCACGACGCTGCATTCGGGCGGCAAGTTTTCGGGAGAGGCCTACACCACCTCCGGCGGCCTCCATGGTGTCGGTGTCAGTGTCGTCAATGCGCTCTGCGACAGGCTGACGGTCGAGGTCGCGCGTGAGCGCACGCTGTGGCGACAGGGTTACCGGCGAGGAGAACCGGTGACGGCCCTCGAGGAGGCTGGCAGGGTTTCCAACAGGCGCGGCACAAGGGTGAGTTTTCATCCCGACCCCGAGATCTTCGGCGCCGCCGGCTTCCGGCCGGCGCGCCTCTACCGGATGGCGCGCTCCAAGGCCTACCTGTTCAAGGGAATCGAGATTCGCTGGACGTGTGATCCGTCCCTCGTTGACAGCACGACGCCAGGAGAAGCCGTCTTCCGGTTCCCCGGAGGAATCGCCGATTACCTTGATGTCCTGCTTGGCAATCGTGCCGCCATCAACGCCCGACCTTTCGTTGGCAACGCCTCCCTCGCTGACGAGGCAGGCAGCGTGGAATGGGCCATCTCGTGGCCGGCTGACGGCGATGGCTACGTTTCGACCTACTGCAACACCGTTTTCACGCCCCAGGGCGGCACCCATGAAAGCGGTATCCGCAATGCCCTAACCCGGGCCCTGCGCACCTATGGCGAAAGGGTGGGAGCGAAAAAGGCCGACAGGCTCTCGGCCGACGATGTCGCCGGCGGGGCCGTCATCCTTCTGTCGGCGTTTGTCACATCACCGCAGTTCCAGGGACAGACAAAGGAGAAGCTGGTCAATCCGGAGATGACCCGCCTCATCGAGAATGCGGTGCGCGATCATGTGGATCACTTCCTTGCCGGTGACCCGGAGAGTGCCAACGAACTGCTGCGTGCGGCACTCGAGCGTTACGGCGAACGGCAGCGCCGCCGCGAAGAAAGGGAGACCCGGCGCAAGACCCCTGCGCGCAAGCTGCGTCTGCCGGGCAAGCTGGCGGACTGTTCGCGCCGTGAATCGCAGGGAACCGAACTCTTCCTCGTCGAGGGCGATTCGGCAGGCGGGTCGGCCAAGCAGGCACGCAACAGGGAGACCCAGGCCGTGCTGCCCCTGCGCGGCAAGATTCTCAACGTGGCCAGCGCGTCCGCCGACAAGAAGCGCGCCAACCAGGAGCTCAAGGACCTTTCGCAGGCCCTGGGGTGCGGTGTCGGAAACAACTATCGGGACGAGGACCTGCGCTACGACCGTATCGTCATCATGACGGATGCTGATGTCGACGGCGCACACATTGCCTCGCTGCTCATCACGTACTTCTACCGGGAGATCCCCGAACTCGTTCACCAGGGCCGGCTTCACCTTGCCGTGCCGCCGCTTTATCGTCTGTCACGCGGCACCGATATCGTCTACGCTCGCGACGACCGGCACCGGGACGATCTTCTGGAGAGTCACTTCAACGGCAGGGGCAAGGTGGAAATCAGCCGCTTCAAGGGACTCGGTGAAATGCCGGTCGCCCAGCTGAAGGAGACGACCATGGATCCGGCCAGCCGTCTGCTGCTCCGCGTCGAGATCCCCGCCGACGACCGGACACGGACACTGCGGGTCGTGGAGAACCTGATGGGGCGGCGCCCCGAGGAGCGCTTCAATTTCATAAGGCAGCATGCCGGCAATGTCGGTGAACTCGATATCTGACCGCAAACCCTGGAAACTCATGGCGGCGATGGGTCTCGTCCTCGCCCTCATGGGATGTGCCGGCGACGGATCGCGGACACTCGTGACTCACGTCAATCAGGTGCCACTCTGGTCGCCGGGACTTCTGCACCACCTCGCGTCGTCGCCACAGGGACTCGTCATGCGGGTGTCGGCGGCCGACGGGGATGCCCGATGGGCAGCCGAAGCTGCGGCGGTGCTGGGCGACATCGGCTGGATGCCCTTTTCCGACCTGACCATCGATCGTCCGGGTTCGCATGAACCCGTCTTCCACATCGCTCTTGCGGTCCACGCACCGTCGACCCTGTCGGGGGACAGCGCCTGCAGCGGCGACATGACGCCGGTGATCAGCCACGCCGACGTCGTGATCGCCCTGTGTCACGGCGGACGAGCCATCGCCACGGCACGAGCCACGGTATCGCCGCCGCTCATGCCCGACTCTCCCTCATTCCGCCAGGCTGTGAGGGCTGCTGCCATCGGCGCCTTCCCACGCCGCAGTCCGGACGAACCCGATTTCGACCCCATCATTCTCCTTCCCATCATCTGAGGACGCTGGTTGACCTCGACCACATCAACGGAGTATCCGCTCCGCAGCGACCATTGTGTTTCCCTCATCATGGCCACATTCGACCAGGAACACGGACAGGCATGAAATTCGAAGACCTGGGACTTGGCCCTGAAGTCCTGGCGGCAATCGCGAAAGCCGGTTACCACGAAGCCACACCAATCCAGCAGAAAGCCATCCCGATAGCCCTGCAGGGGCGCGACCTCCTCGGTTGTGCGCAGACCGGGACCGGCAAGACGGCGGCCTTCGTCCTGCCTCTGATCGACATTCTGATGGGGAGCAGGGCCCGCATGCGCATGCCACGGGCGCTCATCATCTCGCCGACCCGCGAGCTGGCGCAACAGACCATGGAGAACTTCCGCATCTACGCCAGCCTGACCGAGCTCGAAGCGGCGCTGCTTGTCGGAGGCAATGACATGCGGGTCCAGGAGCAGGCGTTGACGGGGCACGTGGACATCCTGATCGCCACGCCAGGGCGCCTGCTCGACATGATCGAGCGCGGCAAGGTCCTGATGATGGGCGTCAAGCACCTCGTCATCGACGAGGCCGACAGGATGCTCGACATGGGGTTCATTCCGGACGTCGAGCGCATCTGCACCATGCTGCCGCCGCTTCGCCATACGCTGATGTTCTCGGCGACGATGCCCGCAGAGATCCGCAAGCTGGCAGAGAGATTTCTCCACAACCCCAGGGAAGTGGCGGTAGCGCCTCCGGACTCGCCGGCCGACACCGTGGATCAGTCTCTCGTCATCGTCGAGGATGGCCACGAAAAGAAACGGGCCCTGCGCCGTCTCCTGCGCATGCAGGAAGTGACGAGTTCCATGGTCTTCGCCAACCGCAAGCGGGATGTCAATTCCCTCCATGGTTCCCTGGTTCGGCGCGGCATCGATGCCGTGCGCATGCAGGGCGACATGTCTCAACATGACCGGGAGACCGCACTGGCTGCCTTCAAGAACGGTGATTCCCGAACCATGGTGTGTACCGACGTGGCCGGCAGGGGCATCGACATCTTCGGTGTCAGCCATGTCATCTGCTACGACGTTCCCGTCAATGCCGAGGACTACGTCCACCGCATCGGTCGAACCGGCCGCGCCGGCATGAGGGGCTGTTCCTACATGCTGGCAACGCCCGAAGACCGCGATGCGCTTGATGCCATTGCCAGGCTCATCTCCCGCCAGTTGCCGGTGGTCGAACTGGAGGGTATCCGCCACGTCGATCTTGCAGGCGCACCCGACCCTCCCCAGGAGAACCGCCGTCGCGGTCGGCGAAACTGGGAAAAGGAGGATGCGACGGCTCGTCGTCGCGCTGCTGCCAAGAGCGAGGTCCAGGTAGGGGAGATGGAGGATGCCGGCGCCGTCCCCTTCGGCGAGGGCCCGTTCGTGCCGGCGTTCCTGTTGCGGCCGGTTTCAGCAGGCAACACCAGGCGAACACAGAACCGGGGAGACAGCGACCGTGCCGACAGGTGATCTCATTCGCCAGGCCATGAAGGGTGGCGCGAAACAGCTCGGAGCGTGGGTGAACATGGAAAGCCCGATCGCTACCGAAATCATGGCGGGCGCCGGCTTCGATTTCATCATGATCGATCAGGAACACGGTCCGGGCGATGCCCTGTCCGCCATCACCCAGCTGCAGGCCATTCGTTCTGGTGGCACCGAAACAGCCATGATGCGGGTGAGGGACAATGACACCCAGTTCATCAAGAAGGCCCTTGATACGGGCATCGACGGCATCATGGTGCCACTCGTCGAGACGGCCGAAGCGGCATCGCAGGTGGTAGCCGCCTGCAGGATGCCGCCGCTCGGGGTGCGCGGGGTCGCGCCCGGCAACGTCAGGGCGGCGCGCTACGGCTACGAGAAGGATGCCTTCATACGCAACCGCGGCGAGGACGTCCTCGTGCTCACCCAGGTCGAAACTGCGGTGACCGTCGGCAATCTCGCCGACATCGGCGGCATCGAGGGCATCGATGTTCTCTTCATTGGCCGCAACGATCTTGCGAGCAGTATCGACCGGCTTCACGACCAGACCTCTCCGGAGGCCCGGGAGCTGCTGGACGAGGCGGAGCGCCGCATCAAGGAATCGGGGTGCCTGCTCGGCGGCATTCCGGCGCCCTTCGACGACCCCACGGCCATGTTCGAGAGAGGTTACGACATGGTGCTCGCGGTCGCCGATCATGCGTTGCTGCGCGATGCGGCTGTCGCCGCGGTGGCGTCGTTCAGGCCTGCCTGATGGTTCCCTTCGGACCGTTCCTGGAGCGGGCGACGGTCCGCTCCGGCGGACGCCGGAATCTCGAGGCCCGACTCCCCAGGCCGAAGACGGCGGCGGACCTTGCCGGCACGGGTGATGATCGTTACCTCTCGATGATGTCGCTCCGCATTTTCCGCGCGGGTCTCAAGCATGCTCTCGTCGATTCGAAGTGGCCGGCATTCGAGGACGCCTTCCACGGCTTCGCGCCGAGGAGGGTGGCCATGATGAGCGACGAGGATCTCGACGACCTGATGGCCAACCGGGCTCTCATTCGCCATTGGACCAAGATCTGCGCGGTTCGCAGCAACGCCACGTCCATGGTCGCCATTTCCGCGGAACACGGCGGTTTCGGATCCTGGATTGCCGGTTGGCCAGGCGGCGACATCGTCGGGTTGTGGGACGTTCTGGCGAAGGAATTCAGGCAACTCGGCGGCAACTCGGGTCCTTCTTTCCTCAGAATGGCGGGGAAGGACACCTTCGTTCTGACCGGCGATGTGATCGGGGCGCTGATCGACAACGACATCGTCTCCCGCCCGCCCGCGGGCAAGGCCGCGAGACGCGAGGTCGCCACCGCCTTCAATGCGTGGGCCGACGAGACCGGCCTGCCCTTGTGTCAGCTTTCCATGATCCTGGCTCTCTCCCGAGAGTGATCCCCACTCCATCGATGGCCACCGCCATCCCCACAACGGCACGCATCGTCATAATCGGTGGCGGCATCATGGGAACCGGTCTTGCCCACGGGCTCGTCGCCGAGGGATGCCGGGACGTGGTTCTCCTCGAAAAGGCCGAACTCACGTCCGGTTCGACGTGGCACGCCGCCGGACAGATCACCCATTCGACATCAAGCCTCACGCTGGGGAAGTGCGTCGACTACAACATCCGTCTCTATTCCGGTGACCTCGAACGGGAGTCGGGACAGCCGGTGTCGTGGCACAGTTGCGGTTCCCTGCGTCTCGCCTACAGGGAAGACGAGATGGACTGGCTGCGCCATACCCTTGGCGTGGGCACATCCCTTGGATTCGCCATGGAACTCGTCGGTCCGGAACGCATCCGTGCCCTTCACCCCTTCTACAATCTCGACGGGGTCCTTGGCGCTCTCCACACTCCCGACGACGGTCACGTCGACCCCTCGGGAGTGGTCCAGGCCTTTGCCACGGTGGTGCGGCGCGAAGGCGTGAAGATCGTGCGCCGCTGCCGCGTGACCGGCATCGTCCGGGGTTCGCAAGACGAGTGGACGGTGACCACCGACAGGGGCGTCATCACGTGCGAACACGTGGTCAATGCGGCGGGCACCTACGCGAGGCAGATCGGCGCGTGGAACGGAATCGACATTCCGGCAACTTCGATGACCCATCACTACCTCGTCACCGAGACGATTCCCCAGTTTCTCGATCTCGATCGCGAGCTCCCCGTGGTGCGGGACGACCACCTGGTCTCCGGCTATGTCAGGATGGAGCAGAAATCCGGCCTCATCGGAATCTACGAGAAGCGCAACCCCAATGCGGTGTGGATCGAGCACTGCCCCTGGGAGGCGGAAAACGAACTCTTCGAGCCCGACTTCGAACGCATCATGCCGTGGTTGCAAAACGCCATGGAGCGCATGCCGGTGCTGAACGAGGCAGGCATCCGCCGAACCGTCCACGGAGCCATTTCCCATCCCCCCGACGGCAATCCGCTGATCGGTCCGGTCCCTGGCGTGAGAAACTACTGGTGCTGCTGCGGCACACAGATCGGCATCGGGTGGGGACCTGGTCTCGCCCGGGAACTGGCGCGATGGATCGTCCACGGCACCGCAGACCTTTCCATGACCGCTTTCGACCCGCGACGCTACGGATCGTGGGCGACGAGGGAATGGCAGGTGATCAAGGCGAGGGAAGATTACTGCCTGCGTCACGAAGTTCCCTTTCCCGACCTCAACAGGCACGCCGGACGTCCGGTCAGACCCTCGCCGGTCCACGACCGCAACGTCGATGCCGGAGCCGTCTTCGAGGAGGTTTGCGGTCACGAGAGACCCCGCTGGTTTGCCACCTCAGGCGCGGCCGCGGTGGAGCACCATTCCTTTCGTCGCACCGTTGTCGACGACCTCGTGGCTGCAGAGGTGCGGACGGTCGCTTCCCGGGCAGGTCTCATGGACATCACCGCCTTCACCAGGGTCGAGGTGGCGGGTGGCGCAGCACCATCCTGGCTCGACGGACTGGTCGCCAACCGCCTGCCGGGCAGGGACGGCGGCATCATCCTTGCCCACATGCTGAACCCGGCCGGTCGCATCGAGACCGAACTTGTCATCGTCAGGATGGCGGCGGAACGCTTCCTGCTCATTGCCTCGGCCGCTCACGAACAGCGTCTTCTCGACCTTCTGCCTGCCTGCCCGGGTGTTGCGGTCACCAACCATTCGGCCACATGGGCGGGACTCTCCCTCCAGGGACCGCAGTCGCGCGACATCCTGACTGCGGTCGCCGGCAGTGCGCTCGACAACGCCTCCTTTCCGTGGATGACGGCACGGCGCCTCGTCATTGCCGGCTCTTCGGTGTGGGCCTTGCGCCTTTCCTATGTCGGGGAACTGGGCTGGGAACTTCACTGCCACCGGAACGCGCTGCCCGCGGTTCACGACGCACTCATGGATGCCGGGGCGTCGCTCGGCATGGGCCGCTTCGGATCATTTGCCATGAATGCGATGCGCCTGGAGAAGGCCTTCCGGGGAGGAGCCGAACTCACCAACGAGGTCACCATGCCGGAAGCAGGCATGATGCGTTTCGTGAGGCTCGACAAGGGCGCCTTTGTCGGTCGCGAGGCAACCGCCGAGTGTGCCTCCCGCCCCCTGAAGTGGGCCTGTGCCTATCTCGAGGTGGAGGATGGTGACGATTGCGATGGCCACGCCGGCGAGGCGGTCCTCATGGAGGGGACACGCGTGGGCGCTGTCAGTTCAATCGGTCGCGGAAACCGGACCGGGAAAAATCTGGGCTTTGCCTGGGTGACGCCGGAAGCCGCCCTGCCGGATACACCGCTCGACGTCATGATCCTCGGCACGCCCCGACCCGCGCGGGTTCTCCGCGAGGCAGCCTACGATCCCCGGAACCTGCGTCCCCGGTCGTGAGGGCCGGGCCGTCTCACTTGCGTACGCTGTAGACGTAGACGAACCAGTAGACGAGACCGACAAGGACACCACCGCCGACTATGTTCCCGAGGATCACCGGCACGAGATTCCTGAGGGCGCCCGAGACGGTGACAGCCGTGTAGGCAGCGTCCGGATCACCGATCAGCAGCGCCAGAGTGAAGAAGTAGATGTTGGCGATGGAATGTTCGAAACCGGCGGCAACGAAGGTGGCAATGGGAAGCAGGATGGCGAGGATCTTGTCCGTCGTCGACGCGGCGCCGTAGCAAAGATAGACCGCCAGGCACACCAGGGCATTGCACAGGACTCCGAGGAAGAAGGCCTGCATGAAGGGAAGCTCGGCCTTGGCGGCGGCAATGCGCATGGCGACACGACCGGCCTCGCCGTTGTCGAGGTCGTGGTGTCCGGCGAGGAACACCAGCACGGCAATGGCGACGGCTCCGATGGTATTCCCGACAAAGACGAGACCCCATGCACGCATCAGGGTCCGCAGCCTCATGCGGCCGCTTGCTATCGACATGATCATGAGAACATTGCCGGTAAAGAGCTCCACGCCACCCAGGACAACGAGAATCAGCCCCAGTGTGAAACCGAGCCCCCCGGCCATGCGCATGAGGCCGAATGGAACGTGGTCGAGACCTGTCCATATGGTGATGGCGGCCATGGCGCCGAGGCCGATGAAGGCACCCGCCATGATGGCAAGGACAACGAGACGGGCAGGCGCCATACGTGCCTTCATGAGACCGACGTCCTCGGCCTTGAGGGCAACGTCCTTCGGTAGAAGTATGGTCTCGGAACCGGGTCTCGCGCCTGTTTCGGCCATCACTCCCGCTTCGGTGCCTGTTTGTCTATATTGTGCCTGACCAGTTCCGTATGCAACAGACTGGCACCGGAGACCCGCTCCACTCCCGATTGACCACGGATGACAGGATGCAGAACCGGACCCATGACGTTCTGGCTGCCGGTGTTCTCCATGAGCACCTCGACCTCGAACGCTACCCCCTCGATCAACCCGGGCGCTGCGAGCCCCTGATCGAAAGGTGCCGCGAAGAACTGGCGAGGCTGGGCGTCTGCAGCCTGCCGGCGTTTGTCAGGACTGCGACGATCGAGGGAGCGGCGGAGGAACTTCTGCCCCTCGTGCGCGAGCGGTCCTTCTTTCATTCCCGGCGCCACAACATCTACTTCACCGACACACCCCCGGGCATCGCTGCCGACCATCCGGCACTGGCACTCCAGGAGACCTCCAGCCGGACGGTGTGCGATGACCAGATCGCCTGGAGCTTCGTGCACGCCCTCTATGAGTGGTCGCCGCTCCGGAACTTCCTGGCCCGGGTCATGGAAAAACCCCGCCTTCACCTCATGGAAGACTCGCTGGCCCGGGTCAACGTCATGGGCTACCGGGAGGGCGAGGGACTGGGGTGGCATTTCGATCGCTCGGAGTTCACCACCACGCTTCTCATTCAGGCATCGCAGGATGGCGGTCATCTCGAGTACCGGCCGGATCTTGCCCAGGATGACCTCGATGGTGTGGCCGGCCTTCTGGAGGGCAGGGATGCGGCAAGGCGCATCCACGTCCAGCAGGCAGGGACGCTGACGGTCTTCAAGGGCCGGAACACGGCTCACCGCGTGACACCGGTCGTTGGCGAGACCGAACGCCTGATTGCCGTCTTCTCCTACTTTGATCGTCCCGGTGTCGTGTTCAGCGCCGCCGAACGCCTCGGCTTCTACGGACGCGCGGCCTGATGGAAGGGTTTGTCGCCGTCAGGGACATCTGTTCCTTCCGCGAGATCCGTGCGCTCTCCAGGCGTTCGGATGTCAAGGGACTGGTCCAGCTTGCTTCCCACCTCGGCGCGATCGCCGCCGCCGCTGTTATGGTCTGGCTGGTGGCCGGGACGTGGTGGCTCCTGGTTCCGGCCGAAATCGTTCTCGGCGTCCTGCTCACCTTCCTCTTCTGTCCTCTCCACGAGACCATTCACCGCACGGCCTTTCGCTCGCCTTGGCTCAACGATGCGGTGGCCTGGCTCACCGGTTTCGTCATCTTCCTGCCTTCGACCTGGTTCCGGTACTTTCACTTCGAGCATCACCGTTTCACGCACGTCGAGGGCGCTGATCCCGAACTTGAAGAGCCGAAGCCGGCGACGCGGCTTTCCTTCCTCTTCTATCTTTCCGGCCTCAAGTCCTTCTGGTGGAGCTTCTGCAAGACCCTGGTGCGCCATGCCTGCGGCAGGGTGACGGACCGCTTCGTGCCCGATGATGCGGCGCGCCGGACCTGCATCGTCCAGGCGCGCCTCTATCTTGCCGGCTATGCCGCGATCCTTGCCGCAGCCGTCTGGGCGGGAGATCCAGCGCCGCTTCTCTACTGGATCGTTCCCCTTTCACTCTCGGCCTGGTCACTCAGGCTCTACCTCATGGCCGAGCACACGCTGCTTCCCTTCGACGCCAACATGCTCGAGAACACACGCACCATGAGAACCAACGCCGCGGTGCGCTGGCTCGCCTGGCAGATGCCCTATCACACCGAGCACCACGTCTTTCCGTCCGTTCCCTTCCACGCCCTCCACGAGGCATTCGACCGCATCGCCCCGCGCCACGGCCATGTCATTCCGGGCTACCTCGCCTTCGCGGGCCAGTACTGGGCAAGCCTTGCATCGCTCCCGCCGGAAGAGAGGCCCGGCAACGGCACACGCCGGGAGGGCGGGCGGTGACCTTCCGCGTGGTGACGGCGCAGTTCATGCACGAGACCAACACGTTTGCGCGCGTTGGCACCGATCTCGCCGCCTTCGAGCGCCTGGTGCTCGCCCGGGGCCCCGACGAGATCATCTCCCGCCTGGAGGGCACCAACACCGAGACCGCAGGCTACATGGACGCTGCCCGGGACCACGGCTGGAAACTCGTCCTTACGGTCGCCGCCATGGCAAATCCCCTGGGAAGGGTCACGTCCGAGGCTTTCGAACATGTTGCCGGACTCATCATCGAGGGACTTCGCCAGGCACGTCCCTTCGACGGCGTCGCCCTTGCCCTTCATGGCGCCATGGTGACCGATGATCACGAGGATGCGGAGACGGAGCTTCTTCGCCGGATCCGCGAGATGACCGACGTCCCCGTCTGCTGCACCCTTGATCTCCACGCCAATGTGGCCCCCGAATTCGCCGAACGGGCGGATATCCTCTGCAGCTATCTCACCTATCCCCACATCGACATGAGGGCGAGGGCAAGACGGGCGGGGGACCTCCTGCACCGGACGATGGCCGGTGACATCACGCCACGCGTCGCCTTCAGCCGGCGTTCCATGATCCAGGGCGCCGACGGCGGGCGCACCGATGTCGAACCGATGGTCTCGCTTCAGGGCAAGGCTGACCGTTTCATGGCAGGCCATCCCGGGGTTCTCGACATCTCGATCAATGCCGGTTTCAGCCAGGCCGACATTCATGACGTCGGGCCAAGCGTGACCGTGACGGGTGACGGGGATGACCCGGCGTTCCAGGAGATGGCGGACGATCTCATGGCGGACATCTGGGAGACACGGGATGTCGTCAACAACCGTTACCTCGACGTGACCGAAGCCGCCGCCATGGCACGGCGCTTCAACCATACCGGCAAGCCGCTGGTCATCGCCGACTATGCTGACAATCCGGGGGCGGGAGCCTATGGCGATGCGACGAATCTTCTCAAGGCCATGCTCGATGCAGGACTCGACGAAGCCTGTTTCGGCGCCCTCTTCGATCCCGAAGCCGCCGCCACGCTCGTGTCAGCCGGAGCCGGCACGTCCGTCACCCTGATGCTTGGCGGCAAGACGGATCCGGCGTTCGGCGGTCCTCCTCTCCATCTTGCCGGCGAGGTGATGCAGACGAGCGATGGAGTCATGGTCCTGGACGGGCCGATGTTCGCCGGCATGAAGAAGAGTTTCGGGCCGACGGCGGTGTTCCGCGCCGGCGGCATCGACGTGCTTGTGGTCTCCAACCTCATGCAGATCATCGATCTCCAGCAGTTCCTCGCCCACGGCATCGATCCCCGCACGAAGAAGACGGTTGCCCTGAAGTCCATGCAGCATTTCAGGGCCACCTACGAACCTCTTGCAGAGAAGGTGATCGTCTGCGACTCGGGCGCCCTGGCGACTCCGGACCTGGACCGTTTCACCTACCGTCACGTCCGCCGGCCCATGTACCCCCTGGACCCGTGAGCGACCGTTTCGCCATCACTCGCGAGGTCCTCATGGACGAGCGTTTCTCGCCACCCATGCAGAAAGCGGTCGACCAGGGACTTGTGACGCCGACGCCCGAAGAGGAACGGGAGCGAAACAGGCGGGACCACCTTGCAGACCATCCCCGATCAGAGGATCTCTACGTCTTCGGGTTCGGCTCCCTGATGTGGAACCCTGCCTTCGAGGTCGCCGGCTGGCATCCGGCCCATGTCAGGGGCTGGCACCGCCGCTTCAACCTGTGGGCCCATACCGGCAGGGGCACGGCGGATTTCCCGGGACTGACCCTCGGACTCGAGCCGGGCGGTTCGGTGAAGGGCATGGCGCTGCGCATCCGTGCCGCAGAGATCGAGAGCGAGACCCGGCTGCTGTGGCGGCGCGAGATGTTCGCCGGCGCCTACCGTCCGATCTGGGTCATGGCCGATCTCGGGGATCGCACCGTGCCGGCCACCAGCTTCGCCATCAACCGCGCCTACAAGCGTTACGGCCACGCCATTCCGCTCGCAGTCCAGGCCCGTCACATCGCCCTCGCCGAAGGCCCCCTCGGCCCCTGCATCGACTATCTCGAGAACACCGTCCGCGTCCTCGACACCATCGGCCAGACCACCGGCGCCATGCACACCCTCCTCACCGCTGCCCGCAAGCTGCGCTGACCACACGCGACAGGTCCCTTCGCAGCTTTCCACAATCCGGCACGCAAGCATGTACCGTTGTCCAGCCAATGTCGCTCCCGAAGAAGCGCGCCAGGCACGGTGAACACCTTCACGATTGTCCTTACGGACTGTTATGGGGATGGAGCGCTGCCGAAGATCAGTGGCGTTTCCGCGACAAGGGTGATGCCGTGCTTCGTTGAGGGGCCGGATCGGGTCTTCGGAAGGTGTGTTCATGGCCCCCTCGTTCCCGTAGTGTTGGTCGTGGCGGAATGGCCAGGGAGGCGCCGGGATGAAGGGGTCGTGCCAGTGCGGGGCGGTGAGATACGAGGTGACCGGCAAGGTGGATCATGTGAGCCACTGCCACTGCTCGATGTGCCGGAAACTGCAGGGAGCGCTCTTCGTGAGCTTCGGGGGCGTCGCCCGTGACGACCTGAAGGTTGAAGGCAGGGAATTACTGCGTGAATACCGCAGTTCGGACGCCATCAGCCGCCGGTTCTGTGCGACCTGTGGCGGGCACGTGTTCGCCGAGATCCCCGAAGACGATGACACGGTGTTCCTGTGTCTTGGCAGCCTCGATCAGGGCGAGTCGCCGGACCATGATCCGGCGAGCGAACGGCACATCTTCTGGGAATCCCGGGTGAGGTGGCATGACCCGGGCGATGGTGCGGAGCGTGTCGAGGGCTACGGGGAGACGTGACGATGGCGACGGGAGGATGCCTGTGCGGCGCCGTGCGCTACGAGCTGACAGGAAAGGTCCACGACTTCTATCACTGCCACTGCTCGATCTGCCGCAAGTGCCAGGGTGCGCTCTACCTCACCTATGCCAGTGTCGATCGCTCCGGCTTCAGGTTGCTGGCGGGCGAGGAATCCCTCTCGACCTACAAGACATCGCCTGCCCTGAAGAGACGGTTCTGCCGTCACTGCGGATGCCATGTCTTCGGCGAGATGGGAGACGAGATCAGCCTCTCGGTGGGCACGCTCGATGACGGCGCCGACCCCGGGGGCCGCGAGGGCAATGAACGGCACATCTTCTGGGAATCCAGGTGCGGCTGGTACGAACCCGATGATGCCCTCGAGAAGATGACGGAATTCGGATCATGATGCGGGGTGGTTGTCTGTGCGGTGCCGTGCGTTTCGAGGTCAGCGCACCGGCTTCGGACCTCTACCACTGCCACTGTTCCATGTGCCGCAGGATCCATGGCACGGCGTTCGCCACCTATGCGGTGGTGGCGCGCACGGCCATGACACTGACGAAGGGCGAGGACATGCTCTCGCACTATGAGTCGTCGCCCGGTGTCACGCGATCCTTCTGCCGGCAATGCGGTTGCCAGATTGCCATCGACGTTGCCTATCAGCCGGAGGACCGCTGGTTCATGCCGGGGATCCTCGATGATCCGGTTCACCCGGGAGCCGGGAACCGGGAGCGTCACATCTTCGTCTCTTCGAAGCTGCCGTGGCTTCACCTTGATGACGTCCTACCGCAGTCGGAAGAGGCCTGAGAGCTTGACCTAAGGCATCACGAATCTGCTTCGAGGAGATCGCAGTATCCGGCCTCATGGACATGATTGCGACCTCTCACAAGTTCACCGGAGCATTCCGCGGCCTGGAGGAGCGGACACGGGTGCCGTTCGTCGGGCTGTTGCTCGAGGCGCATGGGGGTTACTGTTCCGACGTGCGTGCCGAGCTGGGACAGCCGCTGCCATGAAGTCTGTCAAAGCGAGTTTTCTTGCCTTTGTGGCGATCCTGCTGATGGCAGGATGCGCCGCCACTCCGCCCACGCAGCAGGAGAATGTGTGCGCGATCTTCGAGCAGTATCCCGACTGGTACGACTACGCTCGCCTCTCGGCGAGCAAATGGGGCACACCGGTGGACATCCAGATGGCCTTCGTGCGCCACGAGTCAAGCTTCCAGTCCGACGCGCGCCCTCCGCGCGAGTGGCTCCTGTGGGTCATCCCCTGGGGGCGCGTTTCCTCGGCGAAGGGCTACGCACAGGCTCAGGACCCGGTGTGGTCGGAATACGAGGCAGAGCGTGGTTGGCTGTTCCGTAGCCGTTCCGATATGGAGGACGCGCTCGACTTCATCGGATGGTACAATTACAAGACCTGGCGCGAACTGGACATTCCCCGCACCGACGCGTACCGACTCTATCTGGCCTATCACGAAGGCCGAGGTGGCTACAGACGCGGCAGCTGGGAATCGAAGCCGGAGGTGCAGCGCACCGCAGAACGGGTCAGGGATACGGCCCGCACCTACAAGTCACAGCTCGCACAGTGCGAGGATCGCTATCGCTGCGATTCCTGGTATCAGTTCTGGCCCTTCTGCAGCTGACGGCACACCTTCAGGTTCGCAGTATCGCTCATTGCGTTGACGGGTTGAGGTGTCGATGCACTGGAGCGCGTTCCGTCCGCGCTCGAATGGTGCGGGTCATCCAAACGCAAGCGAGGAATGGCGCATCACGGACACCCCGTCCCCAGCATGAACTGGATCGCGTCAAGAACCTCACGAAGGTCGGTGCGGCTTCGACGGCCCAGCCGCGGCGGTGTCGGTAGCAACGGCGGAACACCACGCCCATAGCGAGACCACTCACATTCTGGGTCAAGCTTTGATACCTCTGTCGGTGCGCTGACGCTTCTGCAGCACATGTGATGGGACTTGTATCGTTGCGTGACTGGCTCACGCTGCCAGCCTCCGATCCGTTTCACGGATCATCGGAGTGCCTGACGGCAACGCTCCCTCCCCGTGCAGATGCGCCTGTCCCCACGACTGATGTTGCGGGCCGCGTTCAGGTCCGCATGATCCGCATGGCCGCACGCCACGCACTTGAATGTCGCTTGCGACGGACGCGAGGCGGCGTCTGCCGTTCCGCACTCCGCACACGTCCGGCTGGTCAGTGCTGCGTTCACCGCGATGAGGCGCGGAGCCTTATAGGCGAGCATCACCCGCAAGGTGCTCCAGCCGGTGGCAAGGATGGCGCGATTGAGGCCCGCCTTCTGACGCACGCCGGTTCCCGGTTCCTCGACGGTTCCTTTCGCACTCCGGGTCATGCCCCGGGTGTTGAGGTCTTCCACAACCACCGTTCCGCCCGCCAGCTTTCGCGAGACGTGGTACTGCCAGTTGCGCCGTTTCATCGCCAGGCAGCCGTTCCGCCCCCGCCAGTCTCGCCGCTGCGACAAGCTGCTCCTGCTGGTCGAGCATGGCGTTCCAGGCAAAACGGCAGGCGCCCGCGAGGGCCGCCAGCCTGCGCGCCTTTTCCCGGGATCCGGGAAGCAGTCGGTAGACAACCTGTCGGTATTCGGTATCGTCCGCCATGCGCGGTCGGCCCTCCATTGGCCGTTTGGTGAGGCGGGGCAGGCGACCCCAAACCACACGCGCATCAACCCGAAACATCGCCGTTCAGTCAAGCATGTAATCGCCCATGTGATCATGCGGTCTGTGGCAGGCCCCGCATCCGTTGCGTGTGCCTGATGGAGTCCTCGAAGGCCTTGAGGCGTTTGTAGATCGAGATGAGCTCGACGATGATGCCCCAGGAATTCACCAGGAACTGGAAGGACGATTCGACGCGGTCAAAGGCGCGCAGAATCTGCTGCAGGACACCCAGCGTGATGATGCCGGCCACAATGGTGGGTCCCATCATGATGTAGGGGACGATCACCGAGAACTGGAGGTAGGACCACTTCGCGATGTCGAAGTAGAGGTAGTGCTTGAACAGGCGGAAGTAGTTCTTGCGCACGTTGGCGAAGAGTTCGATGACGGACTCCGGCTGCGCCCTGTCTTCGTGGTCCTCGCCGAACACCAGTTCCTTGCGGTACGCGGCCTCCACCTTCTGGTTGTTGAATTCGAGGCCGGGAAGCTTGATGCCGACAATGGCGAGAAGAACGGTGCCCGCCGCCGCCGACATGATGGCAAGCCAGACCAGGGAGTGATCAACGGCGCCGATCCAGGGGAGTTCGGTGACGTGCGCGCTCAGCGACCACAGCAACGGCAGGAAGGCAACGAGTGTCATCACCGAACGCATGAAGGCGACACCCAGACCCTCGACGATGCGGGCAAACCGCATGGTGTCTTCCTGGACACGCTGTGCCGCCCCTTCGATGTGCCGTACATCGTGCCAGTAGGACATGTAGTAGTCGTTCATCGCCGTGCGCCAGCGGAACACGTAGTGACGCACGAAGAATTCGAGAAGCACGGCGACGACGATGTAGATGCCCGCGATTTCGGCGAAGGTGAGGCATTTCCCGAGGAAGTCGGTAAACTCGACAGCACCCGGTTCGGCCAGTGCGACCTGCAGGGTGTCGTAGAAGTCACCGAACCACTCGTTGATCTTGACATCGAGCTGGACCTTGTACCAGGTGACGCCAAGGATCGTGGCACTGCCGAGGATCGACCAGTGCAGCCAGCGCCGATTGGCAAAGAATGACCGGAACATGCATTGTCCCCTTCGCGTTCGTGTCGGGCGGGGAGATACCATGATCGGACAGGACGGCACACGGAAGGATGGGCCATGGCCCATTGCTGCCTTCACGCCGCCGGCTGATCGCCGGCCTTGCCGCCATCCCTTCAACGGCGTTCTCGCCATCGACGGATCCCCCCTGGCGGCCAGCGATGCCTCGGCACACGCCGACTTTGCCCTGGGCGGCGGAGTCGACCGGTTTCCCGGCGTCAATCTCGCCTTCCGCACCGACGGCGACGCTCTCCTGCCAGATCACAGGAGACTGCATCGCCGGCCCGATCCGCAGAGTTACTGGGACATCATGGTTGGCGACGGATGTATCTGGAGGGGCGACGATGCCTGCGATGTCGTATCGTTTCCCTTCCAGCTGTCCTGCGAGAGGGAGAACGACAGCCACCACGGGGTGGCCCGGTTCGCCTGGGATGGCGCGCGGGTGCGCGATCTTGTCGTCCAGGTGGTGACTGAAACACTCCCGGATCACATTCCCGAACGGCTCGATCTCTGGGGCGTGGCAGAGGCGTCATTCCGTGAGGCGGGGGGATCACCGGCCGTCTCCTGCCGTCGCGACCCGATGCCGATTCACGACATTGCAGAGATCGCTCCGCCGGAGATGCTCGAGGAACTGCTGGACGATGCGTTGCGCGAAGGCGAGATCACCAGCGGCCTCGTGATGGACGGGCGCATCTACGCGACAGGGTTCGCCACACGGCACGGGCCCTACCCCTTCCCCCACGCCATGCGCTTTGGCATCTGGTCGGCCACCAAGGCGGCTTTTGCCACCACCGCGCTCATGCGCCTTGCCTGTCACCTCGGTCCCGAGGTCGCCGACACCCGCATCGTCGATGTCCTCGATGTCACGGCGGATCATGACGGCTGGCACGACGTGACGATCCGGCACTGTCTCTCCATGGCGACCGGTATTGGCACCGCCGGCGAAACCGGCGATATCCACGCTGACAATCTTACCGGGCCGGAATACGCCTCGGCAGACGGTCCGGAAGGCGCCTGTTACCACGCCTATCAGAGCTGGTATGCCGCCCGCAGTCATGCGGACAAGCTCCGCGAAGCGTTCCGTGTGCCTTCCTATCCCTGGGGACCCGGCGTCGTCGCCCGCTACCGGGACCAGGATCTCTTCGTGGCCGGCGCGGCCATGGATGCGGTGTGGAAGCGCCACCGTGGTCCCGATGCCGATCTCTTCGCCATGGTCGAGAAGGAGGTGCTGCGCCCCATTGGGTGTGGTCCGGTGGACATCAACCGCACCCTCGAGGAGGACGGCACAAGGGGCGTGCCGCTTACCGCCTTCGGTCTCTTCCTCGGTCTCGATGACGTGGGGCGGCTGGGGCGGCTGCTGTCGAACGGCGGACGCCACGAGGGGACGGAACTGCTGGAATCGTCACTGGTACGCGAATGTCTAGATGGCGCCGTAGCGAAGGGGCTGCCGACGGGGACGGTCACCGCCGGCGGGAACGACATCACGTATCACCTCGCCTGGTGGCAGCTGCCGCTCACCACCCGATCCGGTCGGGCCATGAGGATCGCCACCATGCGGGGCTTTGGCGGTCAGATCATCCAGCCACTCGCCAACGGCATCACCTGTTTCCGCTTTGCCCACGACAGCGCGGCCAACCAGGAGCGTTACGACGCCCTGATGCTGCCGCGTCTCGCCGACGCCCTGCGCCCGCTGTGACGTGACGGATCAGGGGCTGGCGTTGGGAAAGAAGAGCTGCCTCCCGTCGATGCGGTAGGAGGCGATTGAAGCCTGCCCGGAGGGCGAAAGGAGCCAGTTGACGAAGAGGTGCGCCTCCTCTTCGCGGACATGGGGAAAGCGCTCCGGGTTCACCATGGTCACGCCGTACTGATTGAAGAGATTCTCGTCCCCCTCGACAAGAAGGGCGAGATTGCCGCGGTTCTGGAAGGCAATCCAGGTGGCTCGGTCTGTCAGGACATAGGCACCGACATTGGCGGCCACGTTGAGAGTGGCGCCCATGCCCGAGCCGGTCTCGAGATACCACGAGCCGCTGTGCTCCGTGGGATCGAAACCGGCGTCGTGCCACAAGGCCATTTCCTTCGTGTGGGTGCCGGAATCATCACCACGGGAGGCAAAGGGAAGACCGTTGCGTGCGATATGCATGAGTGCGGCGCCGGCATCAGCGATGCCCCTGATGCCTGCCGGGTCGGAAACGGGACCGACAATCACGAAATCGTTGTACATCAGGTCGAACCGCTCGACGCCGTAGCCGCTGGAGACGAACTCCTCCTCGGCGTCGCGGGCATGCACGAGCAGGACGTCGCCGTCTCCGTTCATGGAGTTGCGGATAGCCTGCCCGGTGCCCACAGCAACCACCTTGACGAGAATGCCCGTCGCATCGCTGAAATCGGGAAGGATGTGATCGAACAGTCCCGAGTTCTGCGTCGAGGTCGTCGACTGGACGATGATGGACCTATCGTCGGCAGTCACGCCGCCGGGGACGAGGCCGAGGACAACCACAGCACATGCGAAGAATCTCGACACCATCATGGGACCTTTCCGGCTGGGCACGGTCAGGCGACCAGACGGCCCTCGACAAAGGCGCGGGCCCGTCTCGTGGGGGGAGTGGAGAAGAAGAGCGGGGCGGCGCTGTCCGCCTCGAGAACCCCGCCATGAAGATAGAGAATGCGGTCGGCCAGCCGGCGTGCCTGGGCAAGGTCGTGGGTGACGAGGAGGACAGGCGTGCCGTCGTTGCGGGCCTGATGCACCAGATCCTCGATCGCCAGGATCGAACCCGGATCAAGGTTGGCGGTTGCCTCGTCGAGGAGCAGGACGTCCGGAGACGTCGCCATGGCGCGGACAAGCGCGAGCCTTTGCTGTTCTCCTCCCGAGAGTGCCTGTGCCTGCACTCGCGCCCTTTCCCCGAGACCGGCGGCCGACAGTGCTTCCATGGCCCGCCGCCGCTGCTCGTGACGGGGTACACCGGCGGCCTGGAGCGCAAAGCGGATGTTGGCCAGGGCCGTGCGGTTCAGCATCACCGGGTGATGAAAGACGACGCCGAGCCGGATGGCCCGCTGGCGATCCGGTGGGCGATCGTTCCAGGTGACATCGCCACTGTCTGGTTCGACGAGGCCCGCCAGCATGCGGACCAATAGGCTCTTGCCGGCGCCATTGGGTCCCAGAAGCACCGCGATTTCCGGCCGGGAGATGGTAACGCTGACATCATCGACAACCGGCCGTGTCCCCCGCATGAGACAGAGGTTCCGGCCGGCGAGCGGCAGCACCTTTCCATCTCGATGCTCACGCAAAGCGTGGATTCCTCGCGAAGGTGTTGAGCATTCCGGCGAGCCCGTTGATGATGAGGATGATCGTCAGCAACACGATCCCCAGACCGAGAGCGAGATCGAGAGCGCCGCGCGAGGTTTCCAGCGTGATGGTCGTGGTCATCACCCGGGTGACATGGTTGATGTTGCCGCCGACCATGATGACGGCGCCAACCTCTGCGATGGCCCTGCCAAAACCGGCAAGCACCACGGTGACGAGACTGAATCGCGCCTCCCACAACAGGGTGATGGCGGTGGCGCCCCTGCCGAGGCCGAAGGCGCGCAACTGTTCATCATAGCGGCGGTGAAGGTCCTCGATGACCTGGCGCGTCAGGGCTGCGACGATGGGCGTGACGAGCACCGTCTGGGCGATGATCATGGCCTCGGGGGTGTAGAGCAGACCCCATTCACCCAGCGGTCCGGCGCGTGACAGCAAGAGATAGATGGCAAGGCCGGCAACCACGGGCGGCAGGCCCATGAAGGCGTTCATCACGGCGATGAGGGCGCCTCGTCCGGGGAACCGCGAGATGGCCGTCGTCGCGCCGACGGGCAGGCCGATCAGCATGGCGAAGAGCACCGCAAAGAGACTGACCCGGAGCGACATGAGGATGATCTCGACGAGGTCACGGTCGAGTGTCGTGATCAGGCGAAGGGCTTCCGTGAAGGCGTCGCTGGTGTGCTGCAAAGTTCTTGTCCGTTCAGTCTATATGGGATAACAAAGGACCAATTCTCTCTCACAGTAACCAACGGTAACTACATCATTATTCACTTTCAATCAACTATGCATCCAACACAACTCCATTGTACTAGTGTTGATAATGTGCCTTCCCTAGTTGCACTGGGGGAAGTAATACGTAAGGTTGTTCTATGGTCTCACAACTTGGCTCTATGTCGGGCTATGGGGCACGATAGTTCAACACACAAACAGTTGTCTCCAATGCATTTCATGTGGTTTGATACACCACACCAACACCACAATCACCGATTTCACCCGCTCCGGGACGCCGCAATCCACCGCCATGACTTCACCTGACGAACCCAGACGCAAGGCTCGCACCATCATGGCGACGGACAGCGAGTGGGACCGAATCCGCGAGCGCGCCGCGGCCGAGGACGTTCCCATTTCGCGTTACGTGGTGCAACAGATTCTCCGGCCTGTCGGGGAACCGCCGCCACCGTCATTGCCCATCGAGGTGCAGTGGCTCATGGCGCGCAACCTGCTGATGCTGGCGCAGGTCGAGAAGCACCGTTTCGAACGCGCCGGCGAGAGGCAAGCCTGGGACACTCTCGAGGAGGCTTGCGAAGCGTTTCTCGATGCGGAGGCGTTGCAGGGGTGAAACGCTCCCAGCAGTACAGCGTCAGCGCTACGCCGTCGGACTGGGCGACGATCAGCGCCCGGGCCAGAGAAGCCGGCATGACGATCTCGCGATTCGTCGTCAGCTGCGCGCTGGAGGACGAGGACGACATGCGCCTCGCGCTCTCGGAGGCCGACCAGCGCGATCTCCTCAGCCGGGTGAATCGGATCCTACTCACCCTCGACGACCTGACGGCACCCCTCCCGGGAGTCGAGGTCACGGCGCGCGAAGCGATGGCGTTTCTTGTTCTCGAGGCCGAGGAGCGCACCCGGCGTCGCGGCGAGACACGCCAGAACCAGCCCGATCTCTTCGATCTGTAGAAGAGCGCTAGCATGCCTCGACAACGCAAGGCTGAGACCGTGACGATGCATTCGGTGTCGTGCACGCGCCTGGAGTGGGAGCGCATCCGCGAATGCGCCCACCGCGAGGGGCTGTCGGTGTCCCGCTTCGTCGTCGAGAGGGCCCTTGACCGGAGCCCGTCGGCGTCCGTGCGCAATCCGCCGCGGCTGGTGCTCTCTCCCGATGACCAGCGGACAATGAAGGAAACGATCGCCGCTATGGCCGAACGAATCGACGCGCTCGATGGCACCAATGAGGTGCCGGGGTTTGCCGCGTCGGTGAGGGTGCTTTTCGAACTGAAGCTCGACGAAATGTCGCGGACCGGGCGCCATCGAACGATGGCGCGGCTTCTCGATCAGGTGCTTCAGGACAGCCGTGCGGCACGGATTTCCGAAGAGGTTTACCAGCGCACCCGCTGAGCCGTCACATCCGCCAGCGCATGCCGCGATCGGGCCGCACCTGCAGGCGTGCCTCGACGGTAGCGATAGCGGCTTCGGCATCCTGCCTCTCGATCGTGGTGACGCCCGGGCCCTTGACGAGGGAGCGGATGCTAGAGATGAGATCCCGGGCCGCGATGGCTTCGTTTCCGGTGAGGGGCCGCCGTCGCTTCGTCTGCATCACGAGACGATCGAAAGACGGGCGCAATTCGAGGAAAGCCGCCCGCTCTGTGCGGGCTCTTTCGGTTTCTTCCAGGAAGACATGGATGCCTGCCCGCGCTGCGTCGGAAAGCGCCGGGTGGGTTGATAGGGTCCGTGCCATCGCCACCAGACGTCCGTGGCCATCGTGCTCGAGGCAATGACGATTCATGGACGTTGCAGCGTCGGCCTGGTGCCGGCAGGCCTCCTGCCAGGCCTGATGGCGAGCGTGAACGGCCATGCGCTCCCGGGCACCTTCGAGGGACGTCTCGAGGCGCTGGCGTTCGGGGTGGGCGAGGTGAGGGTTCTCCGCAATCTTCTCACCCTTGGCGATCCACTCGGCGAAGCTCTTGTCGCGGGACACATCCGCAATCTTCAGATGATCGCGCACCAGGCTTGAGAGATCGCGCGCCAGCGTCGCTGCCTCGCGAGCCCGCTGGCGTCTCGCCTCGCGCTCGCTTTCATCCACCGGAACGGTGTCGGCAATTCGCGTCGGTTCGCCTCCATCCGCCCGCTGCACCGGATCCGGATCTTCGGCCAGATCGATGGCATCGAGAGGCCCGGTGTCGAAGTCCGATGGCACATCCGGGGGCCGGGTGGTGTCGAACGACAGGGCTGCCGTGGCATCCGCTAGGGCCGCCTCGTGCCGGTAGCGCATGATGTCGCGTTCAACGGCATTGCGCAGGGCATCGGGGAGGGCGGGATCGGTAACGATCCTTGCCGCCTCGTCGATGGCCCTGGCTGGATCCTCCGGCTGCTGCTTCCACGCGTCGAGCCACGCTTGCGCACGGCTGGAGGCCGCCTCGCGGGCGTCGAGGCGGGCAACGATGCCGAGGAGCGCCTCCTGGCGTGTCTCGGGCAGTGCCGGATCGTCGAGGAGACGTCTTGCCGCATCGAGGGCTTCCCTTGCGCGTTGGTGGTCGAAGACCGCAATCCCCGCATGGCGCGCCTCGTTCTCGAGCTCTTGCCAGTGTTCTTGCCAGGCCGCGGCGTGCTGGTCCGCCGACCGGCGGGCAAAGAAGCGGTCGTCGTCCGCCAGAAGTTGACCGAGAATGGCGACTGCGCGCCCGAGCACGACGCCAGCATCCCGGACGATCTCCACCAGCGCCCGGCCGGCGGTACAGACAGTCTCGACGTTGAAGCGCCATGTCTCGTATCGGGGATCGTCGACACTGCTCTGCGTGTCGGTGCCCATGGCCTCGCGTCCGGAGACGACCTCGAGAACCCGTCCCTCGAGATGACGGATCGCCCGGTCCGCGACGGCCTCGAGTTCGCGGCTGGCCATGGCAGCGAGCGCTGTCTCGCCGGACGCCGCCATGGCGGCAAGCTCTCGAAGGTGGGAGATGAACTTCGGAGCCTCGAGTCCGTGATGCCCGGCAACTTCGGCTTCGCGCACAATGCGGTCACGCTCCCGCCTCCACTGGCGCAAGGCCGGGGGTACGGATGGGAACCCTGCAATGCTCTCCTTTGCTGGCACCGCCATTGTTTCGGCCGCATCGAGGCTCTCGCCGACCGCCTCCAGAGCCGTCAACGCTTCGCCCGTATTCTCCTCGAGGGTAGCGGCGAGGTCTTCGCGATTGTCGGTGAGCACAATGGCCTCGTCCACGGCGCGACTGATCTCGACATAGAAGGTCTGCTGATTGGCCAGCATGCCGTGGCCGGAATCGAGCACCGCGATCACTTTCTCAGCGGTCCGGCCCTGGGCGGCATGCACCGTCGTGGCGTAGGCATGGGCGATGTGCCGAAGGCGGGGGTCGTCGAGGTCGAACGTGAGACGCCGGCGATCATCCGTCACGAGACTGAGCCTGGAGCGACCGATGTTCTCGATCACGGCTGTCGCACCGTTGACGAGCTCAGCCTCCTTGTCGTTGCGCGTCCAACGGATCCGGTCGCCCGCCTGGAGGCGGATCGTGTCGGTCTCGAAGAGATCGTAGCGCACCTCGCCCGAGGGCTTGAGGTGTCGCCTCGTTCCGTCGGGATGGGAGAGGTCGAGCCGGTCGCCGTCGATGCGCGCGATCGGGCAGGCGTCACCCGACCTGACGCGGTAGTGGTAGAGGTCGCTGTGGAAGACGACGACGTCGCCTTCGCGATAGTTGCGGACGTCGCGCTTCTGGGCCCGGGTCATGTTGAGATTGACGAAGACCGGAAGCTCGACGCCACGACCGTGGAGACGTCCTTCCTGGCGTAGACCCTCCCTGACGGTCTCGTTGATCTCCTTCCTCAGGACATGGGTCGGCGCCATCAGCGCCGTCGCGTCCCGGGCGTCTGCATCGAGGGCAAGCCAGATTCGCGCAGCCTCTTCGCCCAGGTTCTCGCGATCCACCTCGAGAACGTCCGCACCGAGGCGCGTCAGGGCCCGACCCGGTTCACCGGCAATGACGTCGAGCACCGCGGCCTTGAGGCCAGCGTTCTTCTGGCGCTGGATATCGTCCATCAGTGCCGTCGCCATGCCCGCCTGCTGCAGCTGTCGGAAGGGCTGGCCTGCCTCGACGGCGCGAAGCTGCCGGCTGTCGCCCACCATCACCAGTCGAGCGACACCGAGATGATCGGCGATCTTGAGCAACCGCCGGGTCTGCTCCGTGCTCGCCAGGGACATCTCGTCGACGACGAGAACTTTGCCCGCATAAAGATCCTTCGCAGAAGGATCGAGGGCGCCATGTCGGGTCAGGAACCACTGGAGAGTCCGGGTCGCAATTCCGGCCTCGCGGGCGAGGGTTCGCGCGGCGCTTGACGACGGCGCGAGGCCGACGATTGCGCTGGCCCCGGCCAGCGCCACCACCTCGCGCAGCATCGTCGTCTTCCCCGTCCCGGCGTAGCCCTGCACGCCGACGACGCCGTCGCCCTCGCCGAGAATGAGGCGCACCGATTGTCTCTGGCCCGATGTGAGGCTTCCGGCATCGAGCCGCGCTTCCATCCTGCCTGCCTCCACGAACGCCTTCGTGGTCCCGGTCTTTTCCCTCATCCGGTTGATGACCTCGCGCTCGGCCCTGAGCGCCCGATCCGTCACCAGGGAAGGGCCTCCACGCGAGCGGATGGCATCGACGAGGTGACCATCGCGGCGCAGTCGGTCTAGTGCCGTGTGAATCTCCCCGAGACTGTGGTCGCCCGGTGCATGGGCAAGGGCGCCCGCCACGAGATTGTCGACGGCAAACACCGATTGGCGCTCCTCGAGATGCTCGGCCGCCCGCGCCACCACCTCGAGGGCGGAGAGGCGAGGGGCGATCTCCGGCCGACGCCGCAGGCGATGCCGGGTGAGATCGACGCCGATGTCGCGGGCACGCGCCCGCCACATCCCCGTCAGCACCTCGCGGTGGGGTTCGCTCTTGCGCGAACGTGTCGCCAGTGCAGCGGCTTGGGCCTTCGCCGCGTTGTAGTCCCAGCCCTTCTCCTCGATGTGTTCGACGATGTCCCGGCGCCTCGTCGAGAAGGCGTCGAGCGTTTCCTTCTCCCAGCCAGCGAGCTCGAACCCGGGCACATGGCCGATCATGGTGGGGGTGAGCTCGTGGCCCATTTCTCTCAGGCGTCGTGCCAGTTCGTTGCGGTAGTGCGCGCCGATCAGGTGTTTCTGTGCATGGAGCCTCCCGGTGTCGAGGCTGCGCCACGAGCCGTCGGGACCCCGCGTCATGTTGGCCAGCACCGCATGGGTGTGGAGCTGGGGATCGAGGTTGCGGCTGGCGAGATGCCGGAAGGTCGCCGCCACCATGCCTTGCGCGCGCCGGCGTTCCCGGCGGCCCGTCTGGGGGTTGTGGACTCTTGTGACGAGGAGATCGCGCTCGATCATGTCGAGTGTGGCGCGGACCGCTTCGTCGTGGGCCTTGACGATTCGTGCGTCCTCCATCACCAAACCCTGGAGCGACACCGACTTCGGTGCCGAAAAGGTGATGTCCACGCCCGGCCGGTGCTGGTGTTCGCCGTCCCGGGCTCGGCCCAGACGCTGGTCGGCGCCGGGCACATGGCCGGCGAGGATCGCTTCGAAGGCCTTCGGCGCCACATGACGTCCGAGGCCGAGATCTCGGGCCGCCGAACCGTGCCAGAAGCTCGCCCTTCTATGCTCCGGGTCGTTCTTCGCGTAGTAGCCGTCCTGTTCGAAGTAATGCACCGTGGACGATGAGGAGGAAAGGGCGGTGACGGTGGCGACCATGGGACCTTGAGTATACTGCACGGCCTGCTTTCCCGTCTGTCGGAGAATGACGCCTGTGACCACGACCCCTGACGATCCCGACCGCATTGCCGAGGAACTGCGCCGCAGGGAGCGCACACGTCCCGAGAGACCGGCGGCAACCTCGTCCGATCCGGTTCTCGTCAAGGCTCAGTTCGAGACCCAGAAGGGTGAGATCGCGAAGATCGTTGCCGAGACGGAAGGGCAGCTCGCACGCCAGATCGTCGCCCTCGCTCAGGCTCAGGGGGCGCTCGCCGAAACATTGAAGAAGGAAATCGCCGCCCTAGCGGCCCGCATCGAAAAGGGCAAGGAGACATCCAAGACCGGTGAGTGGGCGAAGCTGGAGCGTTCGTTGGCCGACCAAGAGCGGGTTCTGAACGACCTGGCGGACCGCCTGCCTGCGATGGAGCGGCGGTTGACGGCCTCCATCGATGATCGCGAGGGAGCCGTCTTCTCCGGAATCGACGCAGTCGCGACCAGGGTGACGCCCGGCGCGGAGGCCCTAGTCGCCCTGAGGGAGAAGCTGGCAGGCAGCCAGAAATCCGTCGACGATGTCCTGAAGATGACGGAATTGCTCGACACCGTCGCCACCGGGCTCGAGACGTCGAACCGCCGCCTGGGGCGCCTGAAGCGGTTTGGTTTTCTTGTCTTGGTGCTCCTGGCTCTTCTCTTCGCTTTCGGCGGCGTTGCCCTGCAACGGGAGACCGGCATATGGCCGCCCGATCCCGACAGCGAGACGGCATGGCGCGAGCGATTGTGGGAGCGCTATGGGGAGGATCTCAAGGCCTGCGTCGAGGAAGCCCGCATCAAGGGGCAGGGCATGCTCTGCACTGTTTTCGACATGGATCCCTGAGCAGCCAAGGAGGTTGCTGTTGCTACTCGTCCGCCGCCGGAATGAGTGTGGGCGGCAGCCCAGGGCCCAGGCGTTCTCCCTTCCAGTAGATCAAGGTGCCGAGGGCTCTGCCGTTGCGCGTGACCGTCACCTCGCCGTGGATTCGGCCCTCGACATATTCGATGGTGGCCGCATCTCCGTCCGGCCAAGCGACAGTCCACGTCCCGTGCTTCCTCCCCTTCTCTCGCGGACCGACCATGCTGTAGCCGTCTGGCCAGACGTCGCTCCACACGCCTTCAGGAGAGTTGTCCTCGTACATGCCCTCCAGACGAACTCCCTCGGCGGTGGTGTAGATCCAGGGACCGCTCCACACACCCATGTCATGGGTTTCCTCAAGGGTCATCCGGTTCACAAGTTCGCGCGTCCAGGGGCCGTGTTTGAGGCCCTCCACGAAGCGTCCCTCGGCGCGATTGCCGGCATCGTCAGTCAGGGTACCCGCGCCCACGGCACGGCCGTTGTCGCACTTCCCGGACCAGAAAACCGGTGATGTGTTGTCGTCGAGCGACAACAGCCCACGGAAGTGGCATCCAGGTTGGTTGGCTACCGGCGTCCAGCAGCGGGACTCGAAGGCGCCGCCTGCGTCACGCTCGAAATCACGGCACAGCGGGGTGAATTCGGAAGCATCGTCTGCAATTGGGGTCCCGTTTGCTAAAACGATGATGATGAGAACTACAGTGCCAACGGTCCGCATTCCGACGAAAGCTGAGGCAGTGAGCGGTGCGTTGGGTTGAAGGTACGGTGGCAATTCTCCACAGCTCTCGCGCACATTGGCCTCCGCCAACGTCCGAGCCGCACCTTTCGTCATCCTGTCTTTGTTCGCACAGTTTCGATCATGAGATTGGCATGCGGCGATGCGTCAAAGACTCTGGCAGGATCGATCTGCTCCAGGATGTCAAAGGAGTGGCGTCCCTTGCCATATTCGCCCTTCTTGCAATGGCGTGTAGCGTTCTTCAACCCTCTGAACACTTCTTCCTTGGCAATGTCTTCAATTTCTTGGCGCCTAGGGAGCGCATTGCGATTGAAGCCATGACCGAAGTACTCAGCCAGATTGTCCTTGTCAGCTAGGAACCACGCCTCCATGCACTGGACCATCAGATGAGCGTTTTCGTCAGTGGCCTCATCCGGCCTTTCCCAACCGTCCCGCGCTCTCAAGTGAAGCCAAGGTCCGGAGCCTTCCGCGACCGGGTCTTCACTGTCGACCAGCAGAATGACGAACTCCTCTGCGCCTCTCGACTCCAACGCTGTACGGAACCTGTCGAAGGCGGCGTCCCTGGCCCCGCATGCGACGACTTTCGGCATCCGTCCGGCAAGGTTCGCATTCGCAAAGAAGGAACTGAAGCCCTCGCGGCACCTCGTCCGCAACGACTTCCCATCGCCCCCTCCCTCAACATAGACCTTGATCTTCACCAGCGATTTCCCCCCAATTCCCCTGATATCCATAGTTCGCCAAGCCGATACTGCTCGAGCCAATGGGACAGCTTGCCCTTGTTCAAGCGCTTGAGTTTCGTCTGTCCATTCTCCTTCTCGCAGATGACTATGCTCTCGGGCGTCTCCGTCAGTGCGTCCACGAGCGTATCGGAGTGCGTGGTGACGATGAGTTGACACCGCTCGGAAGCTTCGCGAAGCAGGTCGGCAAGACTTGGCAGGATGTCGGGATGCAGCCCGAGCTCCGGTTCTTCGATACAGACCAGTGATGGTAGGGTTGGGTGGCACAATATGGCGATCAAGCAAAGATAGCGGAGGGTGCCATCGGACAGCCTCGTGGCGGGAATCGGAACGTTGCCCTCCTTGAGGAACACTTGGACACTGCCAGCCTCGACTTGCACATAGTAGTCCTCTATTCCGTGGTAGAGCTTTCGAAGAGCGGTGAGAAGCTTCTTCTTCGCTTTCCAATCTCCCTCGAGTCGATTCAGAACCATGCCTAGGTTCCGACCGTCTTCCGCAAGTGAAAGATTCGGGAGGTCGGCCTTCTGTGGCAATCGCAGCGGAGAGTTCCGACCAAATGACCACTCACGATAGATATGAATCCCGGCGAAGTTCATCCCAAGAGTCGTGAGTTCGGGATACTGAATCGGATCCTTGAGTTGTGACAGGATCGATTGTTGGAAACTGATATCCGTCGGAGACAGTTCACGCTGGTTCTTCTTCCCGTTCTCGTCGCGGTAGGTCAAAGTGACACTCCAATTTCGACGAACAAGGTAGCGTTCTGAGTTGTGTTCTCCTTGTTCGGTCCGTTCAACTTCTCCAATTTCCTCATTGAGAACTGGCATTCCAAGGAAGGACGGACCAAACTCAAGAGAGTAGCGAAGTAGCTGTCTATCCGAGGGGCGGAATGGTGCCTTTACGTCAACCTCCACTCGCGCATTTTTCTCTACCCCTTCACCGCGCCAGATCCAGTTATCGACCCCGCCTCCTTCGTGGAACGGAACCATGACGTCGTTCGGTGCTGCTCTTAGCAGGCCGACCGCTTCAATGATGTTCGACTTGCCAGACCCGTTGGGGCCGATCAGAACGTTGAGAGGCTTGAGTTCAAGCTCTTGGGCGTCCGCCCCGAACGAAAGCATGTTTTCGAGCTTGATGCGGTGCAGGAACATCGCGCGTCTCCTTACCCGACTGAGGTCGGGCCTCATCCGATTAGAACTTGGGCACCCCGTATCACCGTCCTGGCCTCTATGGGAAAGGGCACCCAGTCACAGTGTCGCCCCCATTGGGTCGGGCAATCCCAAGTGGGACCCTCCCAGCCCGTTGAGTGTGTCTCGAAACGGCACGACGTGCAATTCGCTTCGAATGACGTTCATCTCAGCCCTGGCCCGGGTGACTGACGATCAACTGACAGCGTTGGTTGGTGGCGGGGTAGCAACACATCGGTTGGGCTGACCCTCGGCGCGCTGGTTGAAACCCTCGACATCACCGTCAAGGAGTTGCGTCGCTTGCTCGCCGGGCTCGAATTCGGCACGGCACGATCCCAGCGCGCCTGGTCTTCATTGACGAGACCTGGGCCAAGACCAACAAGGTCCGTTCACCAAAGGGCGGTACCTGCGTATGGGAACCGCCGTGCAGCCGCTGGAAGACGTCGGCCTTACATTACCGGGCTCACACTCGCGGGCATGATTGCGTCCTACGTGTGCTTGATGGATCAACTCGAAAAAGTGGCATCCCTCATGGTCGGTAGCTTCGGCCGGCTTCCAGCAGTGCTGGTGAAGTGGCTCCACATCGTCGCACAGGGGCTCGAATTGGGGATTACAAAGAAAGGTTGACGGGATCGGGGGAGTCGGCATGATGCGGGGATGGATTGGCTATCAGATGCATCCGCATGGATCACTCACGAAGTCTTGCACTTCGGCTTCCGTTGGCTCGGTGCGGTAGGGCTGGCAGTGCTGGGGATCATGATCTTTGGGTGGGGCTACAAGAAGCGTATACCGCTTCTTGAGGCCAAGGTGGAGGCATTGGAGGGGCAGCTTCGATCCGGTCCACAAGTCCTGCATGTGATCAATCAGGGCGACACACCAGACCTGACAGAGATACGAGAGGCTATCCGGGCCGAGTTGGACGCACATGACATCGGTCGGGTGGCGCGCTTGATGGAAGTCGTGAACGATCTTCCGCAACACCCGCTCGGGGACGGCCACCGATATGCGGAACTCCCTGACGGCACGAACATCGTCATCATGGCAGACGGCACGATCCGGCTTGCCATGCCAAAGCGGATCGCAGCTACCGGTGTCGGTTCGTTCGCGACAGCGGCTACGGCGCATTTGACGAAGGTGCCGCCCGACGAGGATCAGAGTTGAAGCTTCACCCGCAGATACTCCATGCCCCGGTCGCCCTTGATCCGGTTGCACGACCCGCAGAGCAGTTGCAGGTTGCCGATGTGGTCCGTGCCGCCCTTCTGGCGGGCGATGATGTGATCGACCTCGAGGTGCCGCGCTTCGAAGTGCGCCCCGCACCCTGCGCAGTCGCCGGACTGAATGCCGTACAGCGTGGACTTGTGGCTCCGGTAGGGCGCAAGGTCGCCCAGGTCCGAGCGGCGTGGCACGTCCGTGCGGTGCGCCCCGTCGTAGAACATGCCGAGCTCGTCCCTCATGCGGATCTGGATCAGCTCGGCGGCCTTCGGGCTGATGTCGATGCCGATCCACTGCCGCTCCAGTTCCTCGGCGGCTATGAGCGCCGTGGCGCACCCGCAGAAGGGGTCGAACACCACGTCGCCGGGGTTGCTGCTGGCCGCAATGATCCGGCGCAACAGGGCCAAAGGCTTTTGTGTGGGATAGCCGACACGCTCTTTGGCACGCGGGTTGATCGGGGATATGTCGGCCCAAAGGTCGGCGACCGCTTGACCGGGCATTTCGTCGAGATACCGTTTGAGTTGTGGAATCTCGCTTTTGGTGTAAATCCGCCCCTCCGCGTCCAGTGCCTCAATTTTGTCCCGAGTCATGCGCCACGGTTTTGTCACGCCGTGGAATTCATAGACCGGCCCGCGCCCGCCCGGCGCGTTCAAATCGGCCAGCCTGTATCGGCGTCCATCGTCGTCTTCATGCGTGAATTTCGATTTGATGTATTCCTCCGAATACGGTTCGCGCACCGGATTGAAGGCATCACCCACATTGTAGAACAAAACCCGGTCCGTGATCGCGCCGAAGCGCTGGGCGTCTGCGTGAAAATTGAACCGCTTCCAGACTATTTCGTTCCGGAACGCCTTGCGCCCATAGATCGCGTCCATGACGAGCTTCAGGTAGTGGCTCATGGTGGGATCGCAGTGCAGATAGATGCTGCCCGTGGGTTTGAGCACCCGGCGCATTTCGACAAGCCGCGCTGCCATGTAGGCCAGATAGGACTTGTCGCTGTCGGTCATCGCCGCAAGCAGCACACGGTGCAGGGCCGGATGCTTGGCCTCGATAAGGTTGATCCATTCCGCGTCCACGTCGGACAGCGACCAGGTATCCTTGAAGGCCGCACCCGCTGCCTGGGAGCCTATCGGCGCCGCATAGTTGGCCTTCGAGTTGAACGGCGGGTCCAGGTAGATCAGGTCCACCGATCCGCTGTTCATGCCCCGCATGATCTCAATGTTGTCGCCGGTCCACAGTGTCCGGTTGGCCCAATTAGAAGGAGAATCTGTCATGCCTACCTACAGAGTGATTTTCACCAATGGCGAAAAGCGCGATTTGACCGTGCAGGCGGATCGAATCGATTTTGAGAAACAAGGCGTTCTGCGGTTGATGAAGGCGGGAGAAAACCGCAATGCGGTTGCGGTCGTCCCGCTGGATCGCGTCCTGTACGTCGTGCAGATCGAAGAGGAATGAAGACATGACCCGAGGCGTCCCTGTACTTGACCCGAAGATCCACCTTGTGGGCGCAACGCCCGAGACGCTGGCGAAGGCCCTGTTCCGCCGAACCGCGCCGTTACCCGGCAGCGTTGCACCTGCCGTTGTCGGCGACGAGGTCCCGGTAGAGCAGCCTGCGACCGACGAGGCGGGCAACCGTGTCCCGCATCTGGACGACGGTGTCTGACTCGCGATGGTTGTGCTTGCCCGCAAACTCGGAGACGTAGCGTTGCAGATGCTTCGCGCTGATCTTGTGGAACGTGCCCTTGTGGGCGCGCTTGAGCATCGACCAGAAGGACTCGATCCCGTTGGTGTGCGCCATGCCCCGGACGTACTCGGAAACCGAGTGCTTGACCGTATCGTGCGGGTTCGGGATGCCACTGTAGACACTGGCTTCGTCGGTGTAGACCACCGTGTCAGGGTCCGTCACGTCATCGACGAACTCATGAAGCGTTGCCGCGTCCGTGGCATCCACCACTTCCGCCTGAACCTGATTGCTGGCGCGATCCTTCGCACCGACCACGGCCACCTTGCCGACCGCGCCCCGGCCCGTATCGGCCAGTTCCTTGCGCTTGGCGTTGCTCATGTTCCGGCGCTTCCCGCCGAAGTAGGTCTCGTCAACCTCGACCGGACCATCGAACGGCCCGTCGCTGTCACAGGCCCACGCCTCGCGGATGCGATGCAGCATGAACCATGCCGTAGGCTGCGACACGCCGATGTCGCGTTGCAGCTTCATGGACGAAACCGACTTGAGGTTCGTCAGGCACAGATAGATGGCAATGGCCCACTTGCGAAGCGGGATCTTCGACGCCTGCATGGCCGTCCCGGTTTTGACCGAGAAATAGGACCGGCAGTCCGAACACCAATAAGGCATTTTCTTGTGGCTGGCCTCGCGGGTGTTCACCGATCCGCACTTCGGGCAGTGGCGACCATCCGGCCACACCACCGATTCAAACCACGCGGTAGCGGCCTCGTCGGTCGGAAACATGTCCATCAACTGAACGATGGTCAGTCCCTCGCGGTGCGCTTTGCCGGGTGCTTTCTTCGCCATTTCCAATCTCCGAATCCACTGACTTGAATATAGGAAACCGGAACGATGTTGTCAACCTTTCTTTGTAATCCCCTTGTCGAAAGGCAAACCGTTCTTCTTCACGAAGGAGGCCTTGATGGCGATGCGGTCTCCTGGCTGCATCCGCGCGACGTGGTCCTTAAACTTGTCGTGTTGGCCGTTCTGCCAGATGCCGTCCCTGTAGAAGCGCTCCGCCTGATCATCACTTCCATTCCAAAGCGCGCCGACGAACCAGAAACGTCTGTTCACATCTTCGAAGAGATTGCACGGTTCATCGTCCGTGGGGGCATCGGAGTCTTCGTCACCTGCCGATTGGAAGCGTGCCTGAACTCGTCTGAACAAGGCGACGGCGGCAGATTGATCAAGATGGGTCTCGCGACCTTCGGGCGTTAGCTGCCAGATGCCACGCTTCTTGCTGTCGATGAGACCGTCTTTCGCGAGATAGAAACGAGCCCAGCCGACTTGATTCTCGAACTTGGAGCCCCCGCTCTTGGTCGTGGCACTCAGATCGTCCTCTGTGACATGGGGGCCTTTTGCAATCTCCCGATAGACATCTTTGGTCTCTCCTGAACCGCCAAGGATTCTCAGCGAATCAAGTAGTGGTCCGAAGAGCCGCACAAACTGTGGGCCACCACTGATCTGGGTTTTCGACCGTTCGTTCATAGCAAGTACTAACTCATCAGGCGCAGTCTCGGCCCAGGCAAACATGGCCTGTTGCTGCTCTTCGACGAAGTCGGCGGGGTCACTCACGTGGTAGCCAAACTCTTTAGCTGCGTTGATGAAACCATCACGAGCTGTACCGTCTAGGACTCCAGTCTCCATGTTGTCCTGAGGGACCACGATTGCGCTTGGAATGGGCCAGTTGCGCGTGGCGGCAATCTCGACGAGGTCGCCCAGATGACGGTTCATCTTGCGCCAGACGCTCTGCCAGCTGGCATCATTGGCTCTTGCTAGGTCGCCATAGCTTATGAAGCGCCGCTCTCGCGCGGCATTGAGGATCGCGCGGTATGTTCTTCTTAAGTCAAGCTGCTCAGTCATAGTACGAAGTTCATCCATAGTGTGCATTTTGAATAGTCGTGTTCGGGACTTTACCCAAAGAACGCGGCTTGGCCAGCAACCCCATGGCACTGACCCGAGTTCGTCCAAAGTTGTTTACGAGGCTTTGCCTCAAACCGACGCGGATTGTTTGTTGGAGTGTTCAAGGAATTCGCCCTCTGTTTCGCTCCACGATGTGACCATGCCAGTGTCGAACTGAACCCGGAGCGGGATTGTCCGGCCATCTTTCGGCTGGACGACTTCGGCGTGTCCGTTGATGGGGTAGTAAGTATGTTGGTTGCCCTCGAAAACATTATAGGTCGCGCCTTCCCCCAGAATGACTAAGAGTGCGATATCGGCTCGCAGCCGTGTTTCAGACTCCGCGATCCTTTGCTCGAAAGAACGCTTGAGGGAAAGTTCCATACGTCAGCGCCATGCGGCGGCTAGCATAAGAAGCACCGTCAGTTCAGTGGTGCACTCGGCGACAAGACGCACACAGTAATCCACAATAGTGATGATCGCAGGTTCCATCACCGCACCATAGCCGCCGCTCCATGCCCGTCTAATTTCGTTGTAATTCCCTTTCTGAACTTGTCATGGAACTTGTTCCGGTTGTATTGCCCGACAGCACATGAGGGCGAGGATGTGCGAGCAGGGACTGGGATGTCAATCCATGAAGATCACCCAGAAGGTTGCCCCGGACGCTGACCGATGGTTGCGCTCAAGCGAGGCGACCCAAGTGCCGGCTCTCGACAGCACGCAGCCGGATAGTCCCTCTCCGTCCCGATGCGCCATACGAACTGCTGAACAACGCGACAGATCATGTCTTGAAAAGGAACTACGTACTTGACTCCACCGAAAGCCAGTCCTGAAACTTCTCGACGACACCCTCGATCTCATCATCTCGAATTTTGAGGCCATTGTCGTCGACCATTTCCTGTCCGTCTGGTTGTGCCAGATAAATCGGCTTCGCCCTGTTATTGATCCCAGCTGTCCGGGGCGTACTCATGAAGACATTATAGGTACCTTCAAGAAGCCCTCGGTCAGCATCCATGGACTCTCTGCGGCTAAACTTCTGGGCGATTAGGACCGTGGGGTTGTTGATGCCCTTGCTGGCCGCAAACGTTGTTTTTGGAAGACCGACTGAAGCGATGATTCGCGCCCGTCGAAGCAACCATGAACGAATGAAGCGCAGGCCTGGGTTGTTCACGATACCGTCCGGCACCACGATCACCAGATGGCCACCCGGTTTCACGAAACGTAGTGCCGTCTCAATGAATATCTGTTCCGCTGGCATCGCCGTGCGTGGTGAGTCAGCATCCCATCCCGGAAGCTCGTATTGGTCCAAAATGTGGCCGTCGTCGATTTTGGCCTTCCCTCCGAACGGCGGGTTGGTGAAGAGAACATCGACTTTGCCGAAGGGTACTTGCTGTCGTGGCAATACCTCCCACTCGCCAGGTCGGCGCACGGAGTCGACACGGAAAATGTTCGACGATCCATCGCCGTGTAGTACGAGGTTCATCTGACAAGTGCGGACAAGCTGCGGGTTGATGTCCAAGCCGTAGAGATTGCGTGTACAGACATCCTTGACCCGCTGCTTGGCGCGGTCCTCGGGGCGGGCCATGCGGCGCGGGCGCCCACTCTCTTGTTCAAGCAGGATTCGGTGGAGGTTGTTCAGCCACGAAACGAGGAACCCTCCAGTGCCGCAACAGCAATCCAGCACCTTCAGTCTCGTAAGCTCTTGCGGGTTTTGGTTGTAGATATCCATCGCCATGCGTACGGCCATGTCGCATACATTTCGCGGCGTAAAGAACTCGCCGCGATCGCCGCGCAAATTTGCTCCGACGAGCTCCTCATAAGCATCACCTTTCACGTCGGTCGTAGTATCGATAAGTGATAGAAACTGCAACTCGGATACCACGTAGGCGACGACGCGAGGATCAAGTTTGATCCGGTCATCGTGCTCAAAGATGAACGGATAGCGCTCGAGCACACGCTGGAACAATGGTTCCATACGTTCTTCCATCATCCGCCGCTGGCCGCTTTCGCTGCGGCGTTCCTGCGGATCAACGCCGAACTCCAGTTCGTCGGCACTTTCCTCCTCGTCGAAAGTCTTGCAGAAGATCAACTTGAGTAGCTCATGAAACGCTTCACCCTTCTGGAGTCCTGTGTTGGCAAAGATGTAATTGTGGCAGCGCCGAAAGACGGACTTCAGTTCGTGTGTGCCAACGAGGTCATCGCGTGTCGGCCGCTTCGGCCTATCGAAGCCGAAACGCGGGATATCGGGAATGCGTTCGACCGCTCCTCCTTCGCTTTTCTCATAGGCTCGGCGCTCGCTGCCTACCCATAGGCCAAAGTGGCAGGCGGGGCAGGCGGCCACATAGCTCATCAATTGCCCATCACCGTACTTGGTGTCAGCAGGCTTCTTGTCGTCGCGTTTCGCCTCGATAACGATGAAGACGTTCTCTTGCCGGTGAGGTGCATCGTGGCGGAAGACCGCGAGATCGCAGGACTTGCCTTCGCTTCCGATCTTCACGCGGACCTCGATGCCTATGTCGGGTTTCGGGTATCCGTATTCTTCGACAAGCGCTCTGGCCCATCGTTGTCGCACGTGCTCTTCGGGCGTATCTGGCCGAAGCTTGCCAGTGATGAAACAGCGGATTTTCCCTGGAGGGACGAGATAGGCGATGTTGTCCGTCATTCGTCGGGCCAGAGTTTCTCCAACTTCTGGAGACCGGCTTCACGGAGCTTGAGAGCGCGCAGGACAGCGCGGTCCAGTGTTCGTGCTTCGGCCTTTGGCAACATCGGCACAAGCATCTCGCCGACTTGCTTATCGGTCACATGGTCGATTTGTCCGCCATGCGTGTGAGCCAAAATCTGTGTTCGCGCGGCGTTCGTCATGCACCACGCGAACAGATAGTCGACCATGCCGTCGAGCCGCTTCGGGACGTGGAAGACTCGTCCAATCGTCCCCGAACAGGTCATGAGTAGCCAATTCCGGCGAATGACCAGCGCATCCATGTCAACCTTCGACTTGCGGGACAGGTAGCGCTCCTTTGCAGGCAGACCGATGGCGAAGAGGCTCAACAGATCCGTAGCGTTGAGATAGGGTAACCCGTGTTTCGCGTCGGTCGCCCACACACGCTCAAAAATACCGGGCAGAACCACATCCGCCAGATCGTGGAGCGGCTCGAGATCAAGGCCCGTTTCATCGAGCCGCTTGAGACACGCGTCCAGTTCTGGATCAAAGTGGGCCGCATCAAGACGCAATCCGCCATTCGCGAGTATCCGTTCAATGGAAACCGACCATGCAGTTGGCTCTGGCCTCGGCGTCTCTGCTGGTGGCTTGAAGGCCAGTACGGTGTTGGTGATCGCGTCCGGTTGTTTGGGGACCCGCGCCGTCATGCCGTGAATTCCCGGTAGGTGGTCCGGTGTCTCAACGCTTCGGAGACAAACGCGGCTAACCGAGTTGATTCTTGGCGCGGCTTGCGGACGGAGTGACAGACGCTTTCCGGCGCGTCTTCCCGTCGCCAGTCAGCGTAGAGGGCATCATAATGGTCGTAACCCGAGCGCACGGCTCGCCCCCTTATGGTGTGAAAAACCCCGGATAGTTCGGTGTGTTCTGCGTCTGTCATCGCGAAACCGTATGCAACTGCGTCACCCCGCGCGGAGTGGTTGTAGGGTGGATCGAGGTAGAACTGGGTAATCGTTGGTGCTTGCTTGGCATCGTCCACAAGGACTTGATTCTGTTGCTGTGGGCTTGGTCCTTGTCGTACTCGCGAACCCTACGCTCAACGGCCTCACGCCCGAACGCGTGTGTCAGCCCATTGTACGCACTGGATTCGTCCGTGTAGACCATCGCCCCCGTCTCCACAGTCTTTCGCACCAAACCTTGCAACGTCTGGGCGTTGGTGTCACGCATCACCTGTGCACGAATATCGTTGCTCTCGTGGTCTTTCGTGGCGAATACGGCGGCCTTGTGCCACCTACTGAGCCACGACCCGTCCACTGTTCAAGATTGGACTTGGGCAGTATGCGCCTCGTGCCGCCCATGTAGGTGTCATCGACTTTCACGGATCCGGTGAAGACATCGCCCCTGGCTGTCAGTGCCATGTGCAGCCTGTAAGCCAGCCACCATGCACAGAGTTAGCGCCTGCCAGAAAACCCCCTCTTCCGCGATGGCAGGCACTATCTACAACATGTGTGTCATAGCGCATCTGGGGCGAACCGAACTAGCGGTTCCACCAGCTGGGCCGTTTCGAAGCTAGCCACCGGTGGTCGTCTTTCGCCGGAGTTCTCATCACCCGCCTCAACAACTCGCTGAACCGCCCCTCGTCCTCGACAGCCGAAGCAACGAACTCGGAGCCAGTCCTGAACAATCTTCGCCGGAAGAATCTAGGCAATCCAGCACACGAGGCCCATAAGCGTCACCACCGGTTTGACCGGCGCCTCATCCGCCTCGTGAATCTTCTTCCACTGTCTTTCCACCTCTTCGGGGCTCAGAAGCCCCACCGTGAAGGCGTTGGTGATGATACCCCCTCGCAACTCGTCCTTGAAGCCCGACAGCTCGGTAATCGGAAACTGACCGAAGTACAGTTCCTTCCGCACAGCCAGCGACACCGAAAGGTCGATCGGAATGATCATTCCGTCTCCGTTGTCGGTCTTCACCGTCACGCAATCCAACACCGGCAGGTCGTGATGTTCCCCAACTTCAGTCGGATACTTCCCGTCGTTCCACTTCTCCACGGCATTTGCCAGTGCCGTTCCGCAGTGATTTCCTTCGTCATCGTAAAGCTGGTTCCGCTGAAAGAAGTCATACGGCATCTGGAATGGGTACGGTCCACTGCTACGGATTCGGAACGACATCGCAGCGCTTCTGAAGTCGCAAAGCGCCGGAACCGCGACTCTTGCCTGCCACTTGTGCGGTTCCGTATCCACGGGACTGTACAAGTCGATCTGCCAGCCTTCGGCCCGCGCCTTCGCAGTCTTGGTGAAACCTGACGGACAGACCAGAACCCCCTTCTGGCCCCCCACATCGCCGAGCAACCCGTAGAATTCTTCCACGCCCTTGACGTCCACGGGACGGGCGTAGTCCTTGCACTCGATGACAATACGGATCTCGTATTGTCCAACCTGCTGCGTGACCAATACGTCTACTTGCCGCTTCTGTCCGGACGATCGGCCATCGAGCTTTACATCGTGATGCACCTCGGCGTCGGGTGCCAGTTGCCGCTGGATTCTTGTGACCAACTGCTCGAATTCCTTCGACCCCGTCCTCATCGCATCGGTTGTCCTGTTGCGCCCATCCATGGATCTCCACGGTCAACTTTGCCGCACCGAACTTTGCGTCTCAGGCCGCTCTTCCAGCGTCCCGTCCACGCTCTCCCGACGAGGGGAGCTTCCCCATTCAACGACAAATCTCCCTAGAACGTCCCATGAGACACGGTCACGATCTTCCGGTCAATTTCCTGCGAAGCACCGCACGGACCCTGTCGGTGACGCCGGTTCCTTCCGACGCCAGCCCCTCGCGGGTGCCGAACCTGGCCGCCTCCATGACGCACAGCGTGCCCAGTTCCCTCATGGCCCGGTGGGTTTCCTGCTTGCGGCGGCGGTAGTCCGCGTCCTCGAACCCCATAACCTCGATCATGAACCGGACGCTCTCCCAGCCCTCCCAGGCTTCAGGGCGCGCCTGGATGATGAAGTCGGGAAGGCATGGCCCGTACTGCGTGCCGGTCTCGAAGAGCGGCCTTTCGAGAGTGAAGGTCACGTTGGCGAACTCGCGGCGCAGGATTGCGAGGGTCTTCCTCAGGGTGCGGAACGCCTGGCGCTCCGCGCTGGATTCCACCGGAAGGGGACAGTTCATGGCGACGATGGGCTGGGCATGGCCGGAGAGGCAGGCAAAGGCGTCGGCACCCTCCTCGAGACCCACCACGCCCATGAAGAGGTATGGCGGGCTCACCTGCTTCCCGCCGATCACGGGCCGGGTGATGCGTGCGGCGACGTCGAGGCGGGTGCCCCTTCCTCCGGTGACGCCATGGTCATCCACGCCCCACACGGCTCCGCAGACGAACGCCTGGGGCCTGTGGCCTTCGGGCCAGGTCCTCGCCAGATCCTGCATCCTGGCTTCGATCCGGTCCATCCGCCACATGCGCCGGTAGGGGAAGACGAGATCGGCCAGCGGCCGGCCGGGCGCGATCTCGAACACCCTTGCGGCCTTTCTGATCCGGTTCGACCATTCCCTGGCATTCGCGGTTTCGGCATCGGGCAACCGGTTGAGACGTGCATGCACCATGAGTTCGAACAGTCTCTGGCGCAGCTTCGAGGACCGGTGTCCGTGCCACGAACCGCGGCGGTCCGCCATGGCGTCCGGTTCCGCGAGCCTGGGGTCTTCCGGCTCGACCGCAAGCGCCGTGAAGAACCTGTCGCCGGGCGGTTCCACCGGCGCCCGGGTCTCCGGGTCCCTGCCCCGGTGCGGGACGGAGACGCGCGAATAGACGCAGCCTTCGGCATGCGCCACGTGCGGGGCGGGCAGCCGGCGCCAGAAGTAGCGGCGCATGCGGTGGCAGGGCCCAAGGACCGGCGGCTTGCCGTCCTCGCCCCGGCAGTCGCAGGCGAGCCACAGGCGTTCCGCGTGCGCCCGACGCAGGACCTCGAGGACGGGCGCCCGGAGTTCCTCGTCCTGATCGCCTTCGGCCATCCTGCGGAGGGCCTCTTCCTCTTCGTCCGTCAGCCCGGCTGCCGGAGAGAGATCGTGGTGGACAAGGTGAAGCGCCATCGCCGCCGCCTGCTGATTCCGGCCTCGGAGACCAAGGTGTCGTCCGCATCCATGCCGGTTCGACCGCCGCCCATGAACCGGGCCTTCCCGCTTCCTGAGGACAGCAGTTCCCGTTGGGAACCGTGCACGACGCCCGCTAGTCTTGCCCAAGGGGGACATGGACGTCATCCCTTTCGTCCGTGGTTGTCGCAGACCGCGGCGGCGTGACGGACCGGCGGCATGTCCCCCATCGCCGCTCCAGACCTTGCGATGCCTGGCGCCGTTCGGCGAGAGGTTGACGTTGTTCCCTGCGGGCCCGCAGGCGGTATGATGCGCGTCCTCCCTCAAACGCCATCCCGGGGATCATGCGCCACGCTTCGCAGACGCCTTTCCGCCCCTGCACCGCATTCGATCACCCTGCGGCCGTCGCGTGGCCCGGGGCGCCGAGCCGCGGACCATGGTTGCGTCGGTCCGCAACCTGACATCGGCGTCGGCCACCGCCGACTATCTCCGCCGCGAAGGCGGCTACTACTCGGCCGCCGGCGCGAAGAGCGACGAGGGGCGGGCGAAGAACGCGGAACACCGCAACGGAAGCTTCTGGCACGGCAAGGGTGCGCTGGCCCTGGGACTGCGGCCCGACCTTCATGTCGCGGCCGGCAAGTTCGAGTCGCTGCTGGCGGGTGACGTGATCGGCACCGGCATCCGCCTCGGCCGGCAGCGCGGCGGCAAGCGTGAACACCGCCCGGGCCTCGACATCACCTTCTCGGCGCCCAAGTCCGTCTCCCTGGCGGCCCTGCTGCCGACGAGGCGCCACCCCCACGGCGACCGCGGCGTGATGCATGCCCATGACGAGGCGGTGCGGGCGACGCTCGACTGGATCGAGGGGAACCTCCTGGAGACCCGCGGCTGGGATCCCGCGACGCGCAAGCGTCCGCGGATCAAGGCTCCCCACATGGTGGCGGCCACCTTCCGCCATGTCGCAAGCCGCAATCTCGACCCCCAGCTTCACACCCATGCGGTGATCGCCAACATGACGCGCGATTCAGAGGGGCGCTGGCGCAGCATCGAGGCCACCCTGCTCCACCGCCATGCCCGGCAGATCGGCGCCTACTACCGCAACGAGCTGTCGCGAAGGCTGATGGAACGGGGCTACGACGTCCGTCCCGCCATGGCGGGACGGATCGCGAGCTTCGAGATCGCGGGCTACGACCGGACGTTGCGCAATGCCTTCTCGACGCGCCGCAGCGAGATCCTGGACTACATGCGCGAGAGGGGCTGGGACCACAGCCAGGCCGCGGCGCAGATGGCGACGCTGGCGACGCGCCGGCGCAAGGACGAACCGCTGCGGGCGATGCTGGAGACGGTCTGGGCGGAGCGGGCCCAGGCGCTTGGCCTCGGCGCCGACCTCGCGGCAGCCCGGCCCCGCCGGCCGGTGCGGGCGGTGGAGGACCTGTCGGCCCTGGAGATCGTGGCCCGCACGGCGGAACGACTCGAGGAGCGGCAATCGGTGTTCGCGGCGCACGAACTCGAGACCCTGGCGCTGGCGCATTCGCCGGGGCGCCATACGCTTGACGCGATCAGGCAGGCGGTCGGACAGCTGGTGAAGGACGGCCACCTGGTCGAGGCCACGCTGCGGCGCGCCGACCGCGCCTTCGTCACCGACCGGACCCTGAAGTCGGAACGCGCGGTGATCGCCATGATGAAGGCCGGACTCGGCCAGGCCGGGACCCTGGCCCGGGACGGCGATGTCGCGGCGCGGCTGGCGGCATCGGGCCTGACAGAAGGGCAGTGCGACGCGGTGCGGGCCATTCTGCTCTCCCGGGACCGGACGATCGGCGTGCAGGGCCGGGCCGGGACCGGCAAGACCACCATGCTGCGCGAGGTCCGCGCCCTCGCCGGAGAACGGGCGATCATCGGCCTTGCCCCCTCGGCCGCGGCATCGCGGGTGCTGGAGCGCGAAGCGGGGATCCATGCGCGCACGCTGCAGTGGTTCCTCACGCGCTGCCAGGCCGCCGACGCCGAGGAACCCGGCCCGGGCCTCGACCAACTTCGCAAGCTCTTTGCCGGATCGGTCGTGGTGCTGGACGAGGCATCGATGGTGTCGACGGCGCAGATGCGCTCGCTCCTGCGCATCGCGCGCAATCTCGACGTCGCGCGCCTGGTGCTGGTGGGCGACACTGGCCAGCTCCGCCCGGTCGATGCCGGCCAGCCGTTCCGGCAACTGCAGCAGGCCGGCATGACGACCGCGCGGATGAGCGACATCCGCCGCCAGCGCAGCCCGGATCTCAAGGCCGCGGTCCTGTCGGTCCTGGAGGGCGAACCCGCCGAGGCGGTCCGTCTGCTGGGCGCCGGGCTGGTCGAGGTCGAACACGAAGACCTCGCCGAGAAGGCGGCGCGCGCCTGGCTGGAACTGGATGCGGACGCCCGCGCCCGCACGCTGCTCATGGCGCCGACCCACGCCCTGCGGGCTGACATCAACCGGACGGTTCGCGAGGGACTTTCTGCCGAGGGCGTGCTGCGCGGACGGGCCCTGCACCTCGAACGCCTGGTCGGACTCGGCATGACCCGCGCCGAGAAGGCGGACGTGCGCAACTACGGCGAAGGCGACGTGGTGGTGTTCCACCAGGACCTGGTGAACTACCGGGTGAAGGCCGACGACGCCTGCACGGTGACCGGCGTCGAGGGCGGCCACGTGCTGCTCTCCCATCCCGACGGCACGGCGCGGCGGATCAGACCGGAGGGGAACATCCGCTACCGCCTGGAGGTCTACGAGAGCCGCGCCATCGAACTCCGGGCGGGCGACCGCATCCGCTGGACGCGCAACGACAAGGAGCGCGCCCTGGTGAACGGCGAACAGGCGGAGATCGTGGCGATCACGGGCGCCCGGGTGCGGCTGCGGACTGCCGATGGAAGCACGCTTTCCCTCAAGCACGAGGATCCCCAGCTGCGCCACATCGACCATGCCTGGAGCTCGACGGTTCACGGAGCCCAGGGCAGCACGGCCGACGGGGTCATCGCGGTCCTGGATTCCGGACACGGCCTGCTGACCGATCAGGCGACCTTCTATGTCGAGATCAGCCGCGCCCGGGACAGCGTCATGGTGCTGACCGACAACGGCGAACAGCTGATCGAGACGCTGGAGGCGAACACCGGAGAGAGGGCGACGGCGCTGGAGGCGATCGGCGTCACGGCGGACGAGTTCAGGGCCGCGGTCCCGGAGAAGTCGATGCGACGGCCTGCGCACGACGAGACGGAGTCGCTGGAGACACGACACGCTGATGACGCCGGAGCGCCCGTGGCCGAAGACCGGTCGCTGCCTGACGGGGAAGGCGGCCGGGACGACGGTGAAGGCGGAGAGGCCCGCGACCCTCTACGCGACATCGAGGCTGCTGCCCGCATCGAAGGGCTGCACCGCGAAGCCGAGAGGCTCCTTCAGGCGCGCCGGGACCTTGTCGAGCGGGCCGTCGGCGAGTCCCGCCCCGTGGCGGAGACGGCCGGCCACGCCGACTGGATCGCGGCCGTCACGGCGCTCGAGACCGCCTGGCAGGAGATGAACGACGACCCTGAGGTCCGGTCCGTCCTTGCCGGCCAGCCGACGATCGCGAAAGCGATGACGGCATGTCTCGGGACATTCCGGGAAGCCCGGGCGTGCGACGAGGCCTCAACCCGGTTCGAGGTGCTGCGCCGGGCCGTTCACGAACGCGCCGCCGCCGGGAACACGATCCCGTACCATGTCGACGGTCATGACGATCTCGTGACGCAGGCGCGCCTGCTGGCGGCGATGAAGAACGTCCCGGCTCACACGCGCTCGTCCGCGCGCGCGGTGATCGCCCAGGATGCGCAAGCCCGGGAGCACGAGGGGAGGGTCCTGGCGCTGGCCGCGGAGACCGCAAGCCTGCTCGACGGCCACCGCCTGCTGGCGGCCCGGGATCCGGCGAGGCCGGCAACGGAACAGGCCGGCCATGCGGCATGGCGGGAACGCTGGCTGAAGACCCGCCGGCAATGGCGGGCGATGATGAGGAGGCCGGACCTGTGGCAGCCCCATCTCGACCGTCACGCCGGCGATGCGGGCGAACGCCTCGACCTCTGCGAGCGGCTTGCGGGAACCCATGCGGCCTGGGCGCGGTTCGATGCGGCGCGGCGCCGGGTCGAGAAGCAGGCGCTGGCCGCGGAGCGGAGTGCCTTCGGCATGGCGGGCTGGCGCGGCCTCGTGACGCAGGCCAGGGCGCTTCTGGAGCGCGACGGCCTTCCCGAGGCCGCCGCGGTTGAGGCGAAGGGCGTTCTGGTAAGCGATGCGGAAGGCCGGGCGTGCCGGGACGCCATCGCCCGGTTCCTCGACGAGGCACGCGAACACACAAGGCGTTGGCGCATCCTTGACACGCAAGCGAGGGACCGCACCCGCGAGGGTCGCGACACCGTCATCACCGACCTCGAGGGCTACCGCCCGCTCACCGCGCTTGCCCGCGAACTCGGCGCAACGGGCCGCGACCTCTTGCGCGACGAACGCTACCGTCCTCATCTCGACCAGGATCCCGCTGCCGCAAGACGCATAGCGAGGGCGCTGGAGAAGCTGGAGCGGCACGGGCCGTTCGACCGCTTCCTCGAGGTGACGAGGGACCTCGAGGCGCTGCGACGCCGGGCCCGGCGCGACGGCGTCCTGCCCTTCCATGCGCAGGGCTATGGCGCGGTGTTCGATTCCGTGCGGGCGCTGGCCGGCGACCGCGTTCTTCCCGCCGCGGCGCGGCGCCGGCTCAAACCCGTCCTCACCGAGCACGCCACGTGCACGGACGAATGCGCCCGGATCGAGGCTCGGGCGAAGGAGATGGTCGCCCTCGACCGCGAGCATCGCGCGCTTCGCGAGGCGGCTGCCGAGGACAACGTTCCGGTCACCCTGCTGGACGGCTGGCCGCGATGGCGGGAGAAGGCCGCGGCGTGGCGTGACGGGGCGCAGGACCTGCTGGATGAGGGTCGTTACGCGCGGCATCTCTCGTGTCAGCCCGCCCTCAAGGAGCGCATCGAGACCGGTCTCGCCGACACAGGCGAGAAGCTCGCCGCCCCCGGCCGTGACCGTGACCGCATCGCCGCCATGGTGCGCGACGAAACTGCCCGACTCCGCGGCCGTCCGCCCGGCGACGCCTTCGCCATCGCCTGGCGCGGGACGGGCCAGCTGGTCACCGGCGACCGGCTCCGGCGGCGCCTCGCCCATGACGGATCCCTGCAGGAACTGGTGGTGGTGTGGCCGGGCGACACGGGCGGGCGTCATGGCAAGGACACGCTCCTCGTCGAACACGTCGGCACGGAGCGGAATGCAAGCGGCTCAAGGAAGGGACGGGTCCAGCGCGTGGCATTTGGAAACCTGGCGCGCGATGGGGTGCATCGCGCCACCTGGAGCGACGAGAGGCTGCGCGACTGGGTGGCGGCGCGCGAGCGGACCGCGCCTCAGGGCGCGCATCACGTCGCCTGCAACCGGAATGTCGTCGCTGGCGACCGGCTCCTATGGACCGTGATGCCCGATCCTTCCACCGGGCTTCCCGGTCATGACGGGATCGATCCCGGTGTGGCCGTCGAACCGCAGCACTGTGAAGGAATCCTGCAACGGATTGTCGCGGGCAAGACCCAGGCCGAGGATCTCTGCATCCTGCAGGTGCAGCGCGTCAACGGGCGCGAACATGTCCACAAGGTGGAGATGGAGCGGCGCCAACTCTTCGGGCGCGGCTGCTACCGGGCGCGCTGGGAGGACGAGAACGAGCGCACCGTCAGGATGCACGAGCAGACTGAAGAACTGACGGAGCGGCGGCACATCCTGAACCAGAGAGGACCTCACTTCTCGATGCGACCCTGATCGGCGTGGCCTCGACGCTGACGTGGCTTCTGCGCCCAGTCCTCGATCCACCTGGCGTGTTTCTCGCCGAACACCTCGCAAAGCCTGGTGCGCGCTTCGCACGCCCGGTTCTGCCGGTTCATCGCCCGTATGCGTTCCCGCAAGACACTCCGGACATTGTCCTCGAACCGGGCGAGCGACTCCGGACTGTCCCTCAGCTTTCCGGCAAGACGCTCGATGGCCCGCGCCGCGTTGCGTTGCTGCGTCTCGTCAAGGGCCACCGGGATCGTCCTCGACGACATCGGGTTCACGTTCAGGCAGCACCATGCGAACCATGCCGAGGCGCCCATCTTCGCCCGCGCCGCGCCGGCGCAAATCCCCTCCCATTCCTCGTCCGTGCAGGAGATCGAATGCGACATGCCTTCCTTTCGCCGGCGGGGTTGCCTCATTCCCCGTCCTCCGGGTCGGTCAGCTGCAGGAAGCGCACGACGTCCGTCATCAGCACGCCGATCCCGATCTTCCCCGATTCGTCCAGCATGACATGTCCGGCGCGGCAGACGGTCTCGAGATCGGCGTAGAGCCGGCGCTGCCTCTCCTGCGGTATCACCACCGCATGGCCGGACGGCTGAACCGGCTCGGCCGGTTCTTCCTCGCCGGCCTTGAGGCAGCACAGCACGCCGAAACGCGAGACCGGCATGCGCGCCTTGCGGGCGCGCCGGCGGACCTTCTCCCATGTCCGCGGGTCACAGTAGATGCAATGTGGCCGCGAGAGCTTCATGGCGTCCTCCCTCTCATCCCAGCGCCCCTTCGCCGTCGAGCCATCCATCGACCTCCCTGTCGATCTCGTCCCATGCCGTGCCCAGGCCGGCGTGATCGAGGCGCAGCTTCTCGATCAACTCCAGCACCAACACGGCGCGCGCCACCCTGTGCTGCACCCGGGCCGGCAGGGCCCCGCCGGCGGTCTCCGCCGGAGGTGACGGCGGCGCCAGGAGAACCCGAACGACGTGGTCCGAGATCGACAGGCGGTCTGCCGCGGCGTTCTCGCAGATGCGTTGCCATTCGCTGTCGGTTGCCATCACGCAACGCGCCCTGCGCTTCTCGCCTTTCGGTCTTCCGGCCATGGGAATCTCTCCTGTCGTCAGTGTATGATGTGCGAAACGGCCCCTGAGAGTCCATGCAAGAGGGCCAACTCCAAGAAATTTGAGGCAATATACCCCTATGATACCTCAATGCCAATGCGTTGTAGAAGAATGAAGGCACGAACCTGCTGGAGTGTCTGCACATGCCTTCTGCAGAGCCAGGTATTCGCCCGACCCTCATGTCAACCTGTCGCTCTCGTCCTTCGATGAGCCCGGCATATCCCCGGATGTCATAATACGTCGAGGAAATCCTATTGTTGTATGGCCTTTTCGGTCAACACATAGGTGGGTTGACATACCGATAACGGCAGGTAAGATAATGAGGAAACGAGAGACCATTGAATGTCGGTAGGTTGATTTGTCTGGCAATTGCCAACGTTTGAATTTGCTACACGTGGGGACGGGAGCATACCTTCTTCGAGGACGACCTCGACGCGCCGGTTCACGTCGACTTCACCGCTCCCTACGACAGCACACTCAGTTCGGCGCTGCGCTGCTCCGCCCTGAGCGCCGGCATCGCGGTCACCGCCGGGGGCACATACGCGTGCACTCAGGGTCCGAGGCTCGAGAGCGCAGCCGAAGTCGATCGCCTGGAACGTGACGGTTGCGACATCGTCGGGATGACCGGGATGCCGGAAGCGGCGCTCGCGCGCGAGGCCGGCATCGCCTATGCGCATCTTGCGATCGTGGTGAACGCCGCGGCGGGCCGCGCGCCGGGTCCGATCCGGGTCGAGGCCATGGCCGGCGTCCTGGCGACGTCGACTGGGAAGGCGCGGCAGATCATCCGCGGCGTCGCAGCGTTGGAACCCTGACGGGTTCTCGGTGTTCATGATCTCCCGGTGTGGTGGCCGGGTTCAGGATCCGCTTTCGGAGCCAACCGCAACGCTGTTCGGTTACCGGGCCATCATCGACACGAACTGACGCGCGGTCGCAGCTGCAAGCGGGTGACATCAAGCGCCACAACGCGTCGGATGGGCCCCGGTTTCCTGGTTCGTCCGATGACGCTCGGCGGTCTCGGCGTCTGACTGGCCCGTGTCACAATCCAGCATGATGCCGGCACGGACATGAAGTCCCGAGTCCCTGCTGCGCCGCCGACGAGGCGCGCGCTCATGGACACGTCGAAGTGTCCGTCTGCACATTGCAGCACGACAGAGGCTCGCCTACGCTCGTATCGGGTCGGCCTGCGGCCAGCACCCCCGACCAATCATGGAGGTCTCTGCCAAAAGCTGTAAGAAATGGCGCCATGCTGGCTCTCGGGCGGGCAAGCGCATGCTGGTTATCTGAACCGACGATCAGCCCATCCAATTGACAAGGAATGTGCCAGGCACTGACCCGGGATAACATCTGTCCCGCCATTTTGGTACACTCCAGCCACAAGAGTAACATCCGATGAAACGAACGCGTCTACAGGCAGAACAACGTCGCCGATCGCATAATCGGTCATCTCAGGCTGGGCTTGGTGCGAAGCACGGCATCCAGGCAAGGAAACGGAATTCAACGTCGGATGCACTCCTTGAGGTCGCTCTCGAATTTTTCTCAACCAAGGCGTATGCCGAGGTTACGATTCAGGAAATCGCGAAACAATCGAACCTGACCTACTCGCTGGTTTACTATTACTACAAGAGCAAGGAGGATCTGTTTCAGTCTGCTGTTTCCCACGCTATCGAGCGAGCCATAGAAAACTACAATAATCTAAGAGAAAGACACTCATCGCCCGTTGACTTGATAAATTACTGGCTCGAATACAACATAAGAGAGTCCACTGCGCTGAAACGTCTCGTGAAGATAATGTTCGAGTTTTCGGGAAAGAGAGACGGGTCACCATCCGTGGTCAGAGAAGTTGAATATTTCTACATGTTTGAAAGGAAACTTCTCGCAGACGGTATCCGCCTGGGCATAGAGCGAGGGCTGTTCACATGTACGTCTCCAGACGAGACCGCTGCATTCGTTTCCACCCATATCGACGGAATCTTCCATGGGGCTCTCGTACGCCCGGAACTCGATATTGAGTCTGCAATGAACAACTTGCGGGACGTCCTCTGGCGGCTTCTCGAGTATGAGCCCCACCAACTGGGCGGTTGACCCGGTTGCCCAACCGGCTTCAATCGCCTGGTCAGTCTCGCAGCAGCACGACGTCAGAAGCCCGTACATGGATCGGAACGGTTTCTCCGGATGACAGGATCACATTCGGCGACTGGCGCAGCACGAGGTTCACCTGACCGTTGCCGCCCGCCCGCACTCGATAGCGCCTGTGCGCGCCTTGGAACACGAGGTCCGTGACGACGCCGTCGCCGAGCGCAATCATGCCGTCATCCTTTTGGGGGCCTACCCAGAGCTGTTCCGGCCTCACCGAGAGATGGGCCGTTGATCCAACCTCGGCATGCCCTTCAACGGCAAGGATGCCGAGGGGGGTGTCCAAACTTGTCTGGCCATTGCCAGAGGCAAGCACCTTTCCGGAAATGATGTTGCTGTCGCCCATGAACCTCGCGGTGAAGAGGCTGGCGGGACGCAGGTAGACGCGTTCGGGCGCGCCGATGTCCTCGATCTTTCCTGCGTTGAGCACGACGATGATGTCGCCAATGTTCATCGCTTCTTCCTGGTCATGCGTGACATGGACGAAGGTAGTTTCAATGCGACGCTGCAACTCGACCAGTTCCTCCTGCATTTTCTGACGGATTTTGAGGTCCAGCGCGCCCAGTGGTTCATCGAGCAACAGCACGGCCGGTTCGACAACAATGGCACGGGCCAAGGCAACACGTTGTCGCTGACCGCCCGAAAGTTGATGGATGTGCCGGTTGCCGTACCCTTCCAGGCCCACAGCCCCAAGCACCTGTTCCACCAAGCGGCCTCTCTCGGATCGGGACACCCGGCGCATGGCCAGTCCGAAGGCAACGTTGCTTTTGACATCCATGTGCGGAAAAAGCGCATAATCCTGGAACACTGTTGCAGTCGGCCGCTTGGCCGGCGGCGTTCCGGTAACGTCCATGCCGTCTATGATGATCTGGCCGGACGTTGGCCTGGTAAATCCCCCGAGAATTGAGAGCAGGGTCGTTTTGCCGCTGCCGGAAGGACCAAGCAGGACAACAAACTGTCCCTGGTCGATCGTCAATTCGATGTCGTCGAGAGCAACCACGCTGCCATAGACCTTCCGGGCCTTGCGTATGGTGACAAAGCTTCCGTCCATCAGTGTTCTCTCCGGCGAAACATCAGTGCAGCTGCCGCGATCAGGATGATTGTCATCGAAATTGCAAAAACCAGCGTGCCTGCTGCGTTGACCTCGGGTGTCAGTCCGGCTCGCAGCATCTCGTAAACGATGACAGGCAATGTCACTTCGAAACGACTCAGAAGAAAGGCAACGATGAATTCGTCCCATGACAGCGTTGCCGACAGGCAGAACGACGCAATGAGAGGAACTTTCATCATGGGTATAGACACCAATACGATGGTCTGAAGATCGCTTGCACCGAGATCGTGCGCGGCACTGTCGATGTTCCTGTGACGCTCGTTCATCTGCGAATAGAGAATCGCAAATGCCAGGGGCAGGTTGATCACGACATGACCCACGGTCACGGCCAACAGGGATTTTTGGACGCCGATTACGTTGAACGTGGTGAGCAGACCCATTCCGATGATCAGGTAGGACACCGTGATGGGCGCGACCAGAAGGAAGCGGGCTGCACCCATGAAACGAACGGGTGACCTTGAAAGGCCATAGGCAGCGAAGTACCCGAGCGCTGTTGTTCCAAGGGCCGATACCACTGCAACGACGACGGAGTTGATCAGGGAGTCGAGAAGCCGCTCGTTTGCGAGTAGTTCATGATACCAGCGCATGCTCGGACCATTGAATGGCGGCACCGGCAAATCGCCGCTTTGGAACGAGAACAGGACAAGAATGACAACGGGAAGATAGATAAAGGCCAGCGCGAGCAGAAGGTAGCCAATGGCCGAAGTCTGGCCGATCCATCTCGTCATCAGATTCGGTCCATCTTCAGGTAGCGTGCGGAAAACAGGTACACACAGGTGACGACGGCCATGAGCGTGACGCTCATGACCGAGGCCATGGGAAAATCAGCGGCCCTGGCAATCTGGAGCATAACGGCCTGGGGAATCAGGACTTCCGTATTGCCCCCCAGAATCTGGGGCGTGATGTAGTCGCCTATCGTTATGACGAAGGTGAGGAACGCGCCAACGGCGACACCGGGCAGACTGAGCGGCAGAGTGATCCTCAGGAAGATCTGCACGCGGGATGCGCCGAGGTCCGCGGCAGCATGGCCAAAAGAACGCGGAATCTGGATCAGGCTCGAATAGATTGTAAGCGTGAGCAGCATGGTGAAGAAATGCACGAATCCGAGAACCGTGGCACCACGCGTGTACGCCAGAGTCAGGGGTTCGTCGATCAAGCCGGTGGCCAACAGCGTTGAATTGATGATTCCATTGTCGGACAGCACGAGAAGCCAGCTGTAGGATCGCACTACGTAAGCCGTCCAGAACGGCAGAATCGCGAGCACAAGAATGATTTTCTGCCAGCGAACCGCAACAAAATTGGCGAGTATGTAGGCCAGCGGGTAAGCGACAATGACACTGAGCACGGTGGTGAGGGCCGTTACCTCGATCGAGTTGAAGAGTGCTTCGACCAGATAGTCACGAGAGAAGAACTTCTCGTAGTTGGCCAGGGTCCAGGTGGCCTCGAGCCGGCCCCGCAGGCGCTGCCAGAAACTGACAGCAACCATGACCAGGAACGGTGCCACAAAGAACAACAGCGAGAAGACCAGTGCCGGGTAGACCGCCCAGCGCGTCAGGGAGAGTCCGCCGAGCCTGTCGCCATCTCGCCGCGCACTCTCCCTGACAGTCATGGCCCTGGTTCCGACACCCGAACATTTGCCCCGTCTGAACGGATCAGAATCGATCCTTCACGATCAGCTCTGCAGGAACTCGGTCCATATGTCGAGCATCTCCGCGTCCATCTCCGGATCCGGCAGGAGCGAGACATGCGAACGCTGGAGGAAGTCAGCCTGATTGTCCCAACGCAGATGGATCTTGTCCTCTGCGGAAATTTCCGCCTTCTCGTTGGCTGGCATGGCCCAGAAGCATTCGGAGGTTGCCAGAAGACCCTGCCCTGTGGGGCTCAGTATCCACTTGATGAACTCTGTCGCCAACTCCTTGCGGTTGCTGCTGCTCAGAATTCCGATACCCTGGTTCCAGATCAGCCCGCCGTCGTCCGAGATCACCCAATCGAGATTGGGATTGGTCGGCATCAGATTCGAAACGGTGAACTCTGCACCTCCGACAATCACGTCCACGGAGCCGGTCACAAGCGCGTTCTGAACACTCACGATGTCACCCACCATTTTAACATTGGGTTTCATGGCGAGCAGCTTCTCGCGTATGCCGCCAAGATCGTCGAGTGTGATCTCGGCCGGCTTGAGCCCCAACGACAGTCCGATCATCTGCAGAACGGGAAAGTAGTAGTCGTAGACGCCGATGCGTCCCTCGTACCTGGCGTTCCAGGCAATGTCGCCCCGCTTGGCATCGTCCGGATCCACAACCTCGCTGTTATAGCAGAAGCCGTAGTACCCAAACTTCTCGGGAATGGCGTATGACTTGCCGTCGACGTGGGTGTAGGGGGCATCGCGCAATTGCGGAAAGATGTCACTCCATGGCGCGATGTCGTCAGGCAGTTCGGTCAGTATGCCGAGATCCGCCACCTGCGGCACATCCGGTGCGTCGATAACGATGACGTCCCAGTCTCCCGGGGCAGATTGCTCAAGGATCGACAGGGCAGTTCCGGTCCCCTCGTAAGTCTTGGCATTGACCTTGACATTGTGGGCGGTTTCGAAGGGTTCGAGCAGTTTCGGGTCGGCATGATCGCACCATACAAGGACGTTGAGGTCGCCGTCCGCGTGGGCCCTCCGCGGCAGCATGGCTGCCGTCGTCGCGGTTGCCGCCGCGCCGGCGAGTAATGTCCGACGGTTCAGCAGGAACCCGGAATGGGGTGATTTTCTCTTTGAGTTCTCGGTCATCTTGTCAATCTCCGTTCAGATTGCGCCAAGTGAGGTCGCAAATGCACTGTTCGAACTGGTTTCCCGACACTTGGCTTCGTTACGTTCAAGAACCGTGCTTCCATCCAGGCCGGCGGATCGAACCGTCAATTACCTGACCGTTCTTCGCACCAACTCCGGCCATGATGCGCAGGACCACGCAAACGGCCATCCGCGATGTCGAACCGCTGACATCGAACATCGGACAAAGCTCCGTGACGTCGTAGACTGTCGGGCCGCCCCGGTCGGCGATCTTGGCGGCGACACGCATGATCTCCCGGGATTCCAGACCGCCGGATTCAGTGGCCGTGACGCCCGGCGCCGCCGAGGAGTCCATCACGTTGAAATTGAAACTCAGGTACTGGCCGTCCGTGCCGTCCCAGACCTGCGCAGTAGCCTCGTCCATGACATCGTCGATACCCCGTTCGAGCACCTCGAACATGGGATGGAAACGAATGCCACGATGCTTCACAAGGTCGACATGATCCTTCGGATTGAACGAGTTCCTGGCGCCAATATGAGCCACGTTGTCGGCCTGCAGATTCCCGAGTTCCGTGATCCGCGCCAGGGCGCATGTGCTGACACTCCGTTCTCCCGCCCAGCTGTCCGCCATGTCGAGATGGGCGCCAAGGTGCATGTATCCCATTCTCCTGCCCTCGCCGAGATGATCGGACAGGGCCCGTGCCGCCGGTATGGAAATCGAACGGTCCCCACCGCAGATGATCGGCGTAAGTCCCGCATCCAGCACCTTCCTGACTGCTGCATAGATGCGCTGGTGAGCCACTTCCGGATTGACTCTCGGCATCTGCACGTCGCCGCAGTCGACTGCCGTTCCGTGGAGGTCGACATTGAATTCGAACCAGTAGGGGAAGTAGTCGAGGGAAGCGACACGAAACTCCCGGGCACCATCTTCACAGCCCGGTTTGCCTACATTGCCTTCGTCGTAGGGGACCCCAAGAAAGGCGTGGGTTGCTTCGGTGTTCCTCAGCGCTTCGTCATCCAGGGAAACAAAGGGCGAGCGCAGGAACGATATCTGTCCCGGCGATCGGTAGTTGTCCGCGTCATCGCCGCCAAGTGGCGAGAAAAGGTGCAGAAAGGCTTTGGCGGGATTCATCGAGCCTCCTTTTGCGCTGTTGTTCCGTGCTGTGCACTCAGGGTTGTTCGCCCCGACTGCGAAGCGTGGCCGCGCGGCTTCCCAGGTAGTGATAGATCAGATTGCAGGCGAGCTTGATGCTGATCTGGCTCGCATCGAACACAGGGGAGAGTTCGGCCAGTTCGAGTACATCCGCGCCATACTCTCCGGCAATTCGTGCCAGCTGTATGGCTTCACGGGCCTTGATGCCATAGCACTCAGGACAGCTGGTTCCAGGCATGCAACTGGCGTCCAGCGAGTCCGTGTCCCAGGACACATAGACCGCGTCCGTACCATTCCAGGCCCGCTCGAAGATAAAACGCGTGCAGGGCTCGATGCCACGCTCGACAATCTCCGACATGGGCACGATGGGCATGTCGTTGTCGACCCAGAAATCCATCCAGTCCTTCGGGTTGAGGCCGTTGCGAGAACCCATGTGCGCCATGTTTGCGGCGTTGCAATTCGGCAACTTGAGAGCCTCCGGCGGCCCGGAGGCATTGGTGATCTCGATGCCGCCCCAGTCGACCGCAGCGTCCAGATGGCAATCGATATGAAGATAACCCATCCTGGCGCCTGGTTTGTGCTGCTCCAGATGCCGCGAGAGAGCGCGTGCGCCCGGAATCGGAACCGAATGGTCGCCGCCGACAAGAATGACCTTGGCACCGCCCTCGAGGCACTCGGAGACGTAGTCGCACATATACGTCTGCGACAGGCTGTTGTTGCCGGGAACAATGGGAATATCGCCGCAATCGACGACATTGAAGAAGGTCATCAGGTCGACGTCGTATTCGAACATGTAAGGGAAGTACTGGGTTGAAGCCTCGCGCACGCCCTGGGGTCCGCTTGATGTTCCGGTGCGCACGATCGTCCCCTGGTCCCATGGGGCACCGAGAAAGCAGATCTTCGCGCCGGCCTCCCTCACCTTGTCCCTTTCCGGCTCGCAGTAAGGCGCTCCCATGAAGGTGCGCAGTCCTGGCGCCTTGAACGGGCCATTGTGCTTGGTGGGCGAGTTGACATGGGCATCCGATGCCACCTCCCGGTGAGGGCCGCGGTGCTGGTGCGGCACGAAATCCCACGCGCTGGCTGGTTCTCTAGGCATTCAGGCAATCTCCCTGCTCATCAGCCGCGGCCACCTGATCGAGCTGCCCTGACGAATCACCCGGCCAGAGCTCGATGGCCGTCAGTTGCATTTCCCGGCCGCTTTCGATGTCGGGTGTCGGCAAACCGCAGTCGGGGCAGCGGAAGTTGTAGCGACCACTGGGTGTCTTCACCGCCTGACAGTTGGTGCAGTAAACGGTCAGGGGCACTTCCTCGATTTCGAGCAAGGCTCCCTCGCACCGACTGCCGCGCGCTGCCGAAGAGAAGCAAAAGTAAAGGGCACGCGTCATGGCCGACAGCACGCCAAGGCGCACGTGGATCCGGCGCACGTTCCGGTTGCCATGCTGAATCGCGTAGTCATCGACCAGTTCGATCAGGCTCCGTGCAAGTGCGAGTTCGTGCATCGAGAATTCAGGCCTGAATGTTCAACGGACTCCTTGCGGCGCAATCCGCGCGATATGACTTCCGGGCGTCTGTTGCCTGCCGAATTCGCGAGGATCCAGTCCAGCCACTCGGTCATGCCGGTTCCGTCGCGCACAGAAAGCTCCAGAGCTTGCAGGTCCGGATTGATGCGCTGCGCTCTTTCGACAGCCTTGCCGATATCGAAATCGACATACGGGAGGAGGTCGATCTTGCTGAGAACCATGAAATGGGCTGCAGCAAACATGCCGGGATACTTGAGCGGTTTGTCGTCGCCCTCTGTCACGGAGAGAATGACAACTTTAACGGCTTCTCCCAGGTCGAATGAAGCAGGGCAAACCAGATTGCCGACGTTCTCAATGAACAGGACGCTTTCCGGACCGGGCGAAAGATCGTCCAGGGCGTGCCCGATCATGTGGGCATCGAGATGGCAGCCACTTCCCGTGTTGATCTGGACGGCCTTGACGCCTGTTGCCCGGATCCGATCGGCATCGTTGGCCGTCGCCTGATCGCCCTCGATCACACCGACCGGTATCGTTCGCGAGAGGACCCTCACCGTCTCGACGAGAAGTGTCGTCTTGCCCGCGCCCGGACTGGAGACCAGGTTCACGGCAAAGATGCGCTCGTCGTCAAGGCGACGCCTGTTGATGTCCGCGAAACGGTCGTTCTTCGACAGGATGCTCTTTTCGACCGCAATGAGATGATCGTCATTGAGCCTGGCATGATCGAAATCTGTCGGGTGCCGGCCATGACCATCATGGTCGTGGCCATGGGGGTGGTGATCATGCGTATGTCCGCAACCGCATACCGCGCACATAACCTCACCTCCCGTAGGTCATCTGCCGCAAGCTACAGGATTTAGATTGACTAGTCAATCAAGACGCTATCTGAACTCTTCCGGATCTGGGCCTCCATGACGATCCACCTTCCTCCTTGCCGAAGTTTGCGCCGTTTTCGACCAGCAGGATCCGGCCCTATCCCGGTCGGTCTGAAGGAGACCGGTGCGAACGTTGTGACCTTAGCTTGCGCACGAGGTTTTCTGCCGCAACTTCCGCAGCAGCCGCGAGTTGGCGGCCTGATGCCGATCCCGTGGGCCGGTGGCGACGTCCGTCTTGACCAAGGGATCGGTCACGGCGGGCCGCTTGGATCCACACCCTGCTGGTACAGATGGTCTGGCGCTGGATCCGCTTCCGGCCTGGCAGCGCGCTCAGCCAGCGGTTCGAAGCCCACATGCAGAGTTCCTGCGTACTTGACGGTGGCTCCTGGAACACTTGACGGCGATTCCTGCCGCATTTGACGGCTGAGGCGGTGCCATCTTCGTTCCCTTGCGCGTGTCTGCGGGAGACCTCCCTGTTGTTGGTTGGGTTGCTGGCCGGAGGCCAGCGGTGAGCGAGCGTAAGCGAGCCATTTCCTTCATTCAACAGCCGGCTGAACGCGGCGGCTGGCCCCTTCCTGAGGCATGGCCGCCGCGCGTTCCGGTCCTGGGAACGGCACCTGTGGCGCCGCAGGCGCCCGATGGACCCGGCCGCCAGGCCGGGCTCGCTTGAGGCGGCGCTGCTTCTCGGCGGGGGTGAGGGCCATGGTTGGATCTCCCCCTTATGCACCGCCCAGCGGCGGCGGTCTGTTGCGCTTGCGCTGGGATTCACCGGTGATCTCGATGCGGTAGGCGTTGTGGACGATGCGATCGAGGATGGCGTCGGCGATTGTTGGTTCCGCGATCACCCTGGGCCAGTGCTCCACGGGGATCTGACTGGCGATCAGCAGCGAGGCCCGGGCGTGGCGCTGCTCGACGATCTCGAGCAGGTCGCGGCGGCTCTCGGCGGAGAAGTTCTGCAGCCCCCAGTCGTCCAGCAGCAGCAGGGAGACTCGGGCGAGACGCCGCATGAGGCGGTGGTGTGTTCCCCTGTCGCGGGCGCGGGCGAGTTCGGAGACGAGTTCGGGCACGCGCCGGTAGAGCACGGACTGCTTCTGCCGGCAGGCCTGATGGGCGAGAGCGCAGGCGATGAAGGTCTTTCCGGATCCTGTGGGTCCGACGATGATCAGGTTGAAGGCCTGGCGGATCCAGTCGCCGGCGGCGAGTTCGGTCAGCGTGGTGCGTGTGATGCCGCGGCCGGCGCGGCAGTCGACGTCCTGGAGATCGGCGCGGATGCGCAGCTGGGCGTGGCGGAGGTGGCCGAGGTAGCTCTTGTGGTCGCGGTACTGGGCCTCGCGTTCGATCATCATGGCGAGGCGGTCGTCGAAGTCGAGCTGGTCGATGTCGGCGATGTCGCGCTGTTCCTCGAGGGCCTCGACCATGCCGAGGAGGCCGAGTTGCAGCAGGCGTTCGACATTGGGTTGACGGAGGGTCATGGGGTGTCTCCCTGGTTGTCACGGTAATAGTCCCCGCCGCGGATATTGCTGTGACGGGGGATGGTCTCGCGGACTTCCCGACGGGGCGTTGGCGTCCGGATGCCGTTCTTGAGGCGCTCCCTGAGGAAGCCCGAGGCGAGGCGGTTGAGGTCGAGTGCCTCGCCACAGAGCGTCTCAAGGCGGTCGGCGCCGTGGTCGTCGGCGAGACGGATCATGCCCTGCACGGTGGCGAAGGCCTGTTGGGGGAAGTCGCGCGAGGCGAAGCAGCGCTCGGCCCAGGCGCAGGCATGAGGTCCGATGCGCCGGGCCTGGGAGAGCAGGATAGTGCCCCAGTCGGGCGAGCGGATATCGCGCACCGCCTGGAGGTGGCCGGGCATGTGTTCGGGTTTTGTGGCGTACTGGTTGGCTCCGCTCTTGAGAGGGTGCACGGCGATGCGTTCGCCGTCCCTGGCGACGAAGACCTCGACCATGCGTTCGCCGACACGGACGTGGACGGTGGCGCCGATGTGGCGTTCGGGCACGGAGTAGTGGTTGCGACGGATGCGGACGTGACAGTTGGGCCCGACCTTGCGTTCGATCCACTCGCCCCATTCCCAGGGGTCCCGGGGCAGGGGCTTGAGAGCGGCCCGCTCGCTGGCCTCGAAGAGGGCGCGCCGGGTCGTGCCGCACGCCATGGGGGCTTCGTTCAGCTGCTCGAGCTGGCGCCGGATCGCGGCGTTCATCGCATCCAGCGAGAAGAAGGTCTGATGACGAAGCGCGAGCAGGATGCGCGTCTGGACGACACCGACGGCGGCCTCGACGTCGGCCTTGTAGGTGGCCCGTCCGGCGCGTGCCGGAAGCACGGCAAGGCCGTAGTGCCTGGCGAACTCGCGGAAGCTGGGGTTGAGCTGGGGATCCTCGCGGTCCGCCCTGGTGACGCCGGCCTTGAGGTTGTCGATGATCCAGCGCTCAGGACAGCCGCCGAACGCCTCCAGCGCCCGGCGGTGGGCCATCGTCCAGTGCTTCACGCTCTGGTCGGGCACCGCCTCGGCGTGGATCATGTTCGAATGCGGCAGCACGGCCACGAAGATCTCCACATCCTTCTCGCCGCGGCCGCTCCTGAGGCTCAGGGTCTTGCCCGAGAAGTCGGACATGCCATAGAGGCCCGGCGCGTAGTCGAAGCGCGCCTGCGCCTGCCCGGGCCTGGCCTGCCGGCGCTTCTTGAGGAGCCCGCAGAAGCGGCTGTAGGTGTAGGCCTTGCCTCCTTGAGCCAGGGCCTCGTCGCGGTACTCGGACCACAGCTGACGGCGCGTCAGGCGGGCGCGGCGACGCTCGCGCGGCGCCTCGAGTTCCTCGATGATCGCCTCCCAGTCGGGCTGCATCCGGTCGCTCGCACGATCCGGCGCCGGATAGAGCCTGTCCCGAAGGACCGCGTCGTCGAGATCCTCTGGCAGCGGCCAGGAAAGGCCTGCCGCCTCGCTGCGGGCCAGCACGTGCGAGACGGTTCCCGTGCTCACCCCGACCGCCGCGGCGATCTCGTCCCGTGACAGGGCGTGATCGTGACGGTGCCGAAGAATGTCCTTGATGTTCATCATGCCGATTCTCTTCATCGCGCTCCTGCCTTCCCGGTCCGCTACACGGACCGGTGTGACAGGGATGGAAGAGACAGGGCACCTCGGAGATCCCGGTGACCGCCTCGCCACGCCAGCCGGCAGGGCGAGGAAAGGTCCGGACCAAGACCGTCAAGTGCTCAGGATTCGCCGTCAAATGCGGCAGGAATCGCCGTCAAGTGTTCCAGGAATCACCGTCAAGTGTCGTAGGATTCGCCGTCAAGTGCGCCAAGACTTTGCACCCACACCGCCGGTGCCGGGGGCGGATCCTCAGCGTCATGATCGTGGCACTGGCCCGCAAGCTCCTGGTCGCCCTGTGGTGCTGTGCCTGAACCGTCCGCGTGCCGACCGGCTCACGCGTCGTCTGGGCAACGGTGCCTGGTTCCGCGATCCCGGAGCGGTGTTGCTCCCGCTGCGATATGTCAGCATCCGCGCCGCTGAACGTGTTGCCGCAAGGCGCGATTGATTTCGGTCTGGTATCCCCGGCCTCCTGGCACCCGCCTCTTGAACCAAGCCAGCACATCGGCATCCAGGCGCAACGTGATCTGCTTCTTGACCGGGCGATAGAAGAGGCCGCGCTGAACATCTGGCCAATTCACCGCCTCAGGAATGTCACTCGTATCGATCCGATCGTCGGGAAGAGTTTCGAGTTGGGCCAGCTCCGCTTCCTGCTCATCGGTCATTGCCCTGGAAGTCGCCTTGTTCATAGAGCCTCCTCTCGTGTGGTGTGGCCTTTCGGGCGCTGACGATTCGTCCTGACTCCTCGCCGGTCACATGATCCGCCCGGGGCCAGGTGTGAGCCACGATCACAATGACGTTCCCGATTGTGCCAACAGTTTGCCATCGCTCCTCGTCCGGATGAGATTCGCGTCTCGAGGCCGCCAGGGGATCGTCGAACACGAGCTGAGCCGTCTCGAAACCCAGACCGTGCTTTCGCCTGTTGGTGCGGCTCTTGTTGTCATCCCATGTCCAGCGCAAGGATGTTGACCTGTAGTCGTTACATTATTGTAGTTACATCTCAGGTATCGTCAAGGAGCAACGAGGAGGATGTCGCCGATGCCAAGGTCAGATCGTGAACAGTCGCGATCATCGAGGGAGACCATGGTGGAGACGGCCAGGGCCAGGCAGCAGAGGAAAGCGAGAGGTCGCACCGGCTGAAGTCTCCCTGCTCGCTCAGCGAATCACTCTTGGCGTCGGCCAATTGGCTCTTTCGCGATACCTGCCCTCCTCAACGAGTCTGCGATCTCGAGCAGAATCCACGAGCCCTGAGCCCAGGTCAGTCCGTGATGTCTAGCGATGCGACTGAGCCGCGCGCTTCTTGGCCTCGGCGATGGCCCGGGCCGGATTGAGGCCCTTGGGGCAGGCATTCGTGCAGTTGACGATGGTGCGGCAGCGGAAGAGTTCGTCGGCGCCGTCGAGTTCGGCGATCCGCTCGTCGCCTGCCTCGTCGCGGCTGTCGGCAACCCACCGGTAGGCCTGCAGGAGAACGGCGGGACCCGGAAATGTCTCGCTGTTCCACCAGTAGCTCGGACAGGCCGTCTGGCAGCAGAAACACAGGATGCATTCGTAGAGGCCGTCGAGCTTCTCGCGCTCGGCTGGCGACTGCAGGCGTTCCTTTGCCTCCGGCGCGGCACTCTGCGAGCGCAGCCATGGCTTGACCGAGGCGAGCTGCCCGTAGACATGCGAGACATCGGTGACGAGATCCCGGATGACCCGCATGTGGGGCAAGGGATAGACCCGGACGTCCCCGGAGATGTCGTCGAGGGGCTTGGTGCAGGCAAGCGTGTTGACGCCATCGATGTTCATGGCGCAGGAACCGCACACGCCCTCGCGGCACGAACGGCGGAAGACGAGCGTCGAATCCATCTCGTTCTTGATCGAGATGAGGGCGTCGAGGACCATTTCGCCACAGGTGTCGCGATCGACTTCGAAGGTGTCGAGGCGCGGGCCGGCGCCGCTGTCGGGATCATGGCGGTAGATCTTGAATCGGATGCGCCGGGCGCTGCCCTGCGGCACGGGATGGGCCTTGCCGACCCTCACCCTCGAATTCCTGGGCAGTCTGAACTTAGCCATGGTGAATCGCTCCGGTGCGTGGCTGACGGGAACCCGGCATGGTCAGTACACCCTGGACTGGGGAGGAATCCTCTCCACCTCGTCGGTCAGCGTGTCGAGATGCACGGGCCGGTAATCGATCCTGTGGCGGCCGTCATCGTCGAGCCAGGCGACGGTATGTTTCATCCAGTTCTCGTCGTCGCGTTCCGTGTAGTCCTCCCGGGCATGGGCGCCGCGGCTCTCCTTGCGGTGTTCGGCGCAGACGATGGTGACCACGGCCTGGCGCAGCATGTTGTCGAGTTCCCATGTTTCCATGAGGTCGGTGTTCCACACCAGCGAGCGGTCGCTGACCTGGATGTCGGAGAATCCGGCATGAACCTCCGCCATTCGGCGGCATCCCTCCTGGAGTGACTTTTCGGTGCGGAACACCGCGGCGTCATTCTGCATGGTGCGCTGCATCATCTCACGCAGCCGGGCCGTCGGCGTGCTGCCGGCGGCATGACGCAACCGGTCGAAACGCTCGAGCGTCGCGTCACCGGCGCCAGGGGGCAGGTCCTCGCGCGTCCCGCCGGGCGTGACCAGGCTGGCGGCGCGCAGGGCCGCGGCTCGGCCGAACACGACGAGATCGAGCAGCGAGTTGGACCCCAGACGGTTGGCACCATGCACCGAGACGCACGCCGCCTCCCCGGATGCCATGAGACCCGGCACGACGGCGTCCGGATCGCCGTCCCGCGGCACCACCACCTCGCCGTGATGATTGGTCGGGATCCCTCCCATGTTGTAGTGGACCGTCGGCAGCACCGGAACCGGCTGGCGCGTCACGTCGACGCCGGCGAAGATCCTGGCGCTCTCGGAGATTCCGGGAAGACGCGCGGCGATGACATCGGGATCGAGATGATCAAGCTTGAGCAGGATGTGGTCCTTGTCCTTGCCGGCGCCGCGTCCCTCGCGAATCTCGAGCGTCATGGAGCGCGACACCACGTCGCGGCTCGCCAGGTCCTTGGCCGAGGGGGCGTAGCGCTCCATGAACCGTTCACCCTCGCCGTTGACGAGGTAGCCGCCCTCTCCGCGCACGCCCTCCGTGATGAGGACGCCGGCGCCGTAGACCCCGGTCGGGTGGAACTGGACGAATTCCATGTCCTGCAGTGGCAGTCCGGCGCGCAGCACCATGCCGTTGCCATCGCCCGTGCAGGTGTGGGCCGAGGTACACGAGAGATAGCAGCGGCCGTATCCGCCGGTTGCGAGGATGGTCAGCGCCGCGGAAAACCGGTGAAGGGTGCCGTCTTCCAGGCACCAGGCCATCACGCCCCGGCAGGCGCCGTCATCGTCCATGATGAGATCAAGGGCGAAGTACTCGATGAAGAACTGCGCCTCATGGCGCAGGGACTGCTGGTAGAGCGTGTGCAGGATTGCATGACCGGTCCGGTCGGCGGCGGCACAGGTCCGCTGCGCCGTGCCCTTGCCGTACTCCGTGGTCATGCCACCGAAGGCGCGCTGGTAGATAGTGCCTTCGGCGGTGCGTGAGAACGGCACGCCGTAGTGTTCGAGTTCGATCACCGCGGCCGGAGCTTCCTTGCACATGTACTCGATGGCGTCCTGGTCACCGAGCCAGTCGGACCCCTTGACGGTGTCGTACATGTGATAGCGCCAGTCATCGTCACCCATGTTGCCCAGGGCGGCCGAGATCCCTCCCTGGGCGGCGACGGTATGGCTCCTGGTCGGGAAGACCTTGGTGATGCAGGCGGTCGACAGGCCCGCCTCGGCCAGGCCCAGGGTGGCGCGCAGGCCCGCACCTCCGGCACCGACCACGATCACGTCATAAGCGTGATCGACAATGGCGTAGGCGGTCTTCATGCCTGGCCCACCATGAGCATGGCGAGGGAGACAACGGCGACAACCGCCAGCACGACCGCGGCTGCGATGACGAGGATCTTGAGCGCGGAACCGCAGGACCCCCGTCCCGCGTAGTCGTCGATGATGGTCTCGAGGCCCAGCTTCATGTGCCAGAGACCGACCCCGAGAAGCGCCACCAGGAAGACCGGAACAATGACGGTCTCCATGAGATCCACGACGGACTCGTGGTCAGCGGTCGCGAGAGTCGGCAACAGGCCGATGAAGACAAGGGTGAGGGGGATGAGGGCCAGCGCTGTCAGACGCTGGTGGCGCCAGTGCAGCGCGCCTCGATTCTGGTTTGCCATCTACCCGGCCACCATGGCGCCAAGCACCCAGGCAACGACGGTGAGGATGACCGTACCGCCGACGACAGCCCATCCCGACACCCTCACCGGCGTCAGATCGAGACCGCGTCCCGTATCCCACACCATGTGCCGGATGCCATTCAGCAGGTGGTAGACGAGGCAAAGGGACCAGATGAAGAGGATGACCAGCCCCGGCCACGAGCCGGCAATCTCACGTGCGACCGCAAAGCTCTCCGGTCCGGCTGCCGCAGCCGCCAGCCAGGCCACGAGACCGGCGACGCCGACCGAGAGCAGGGCGCCTGTCAGGCGATGGGCGATGGACAGAACGGAAGTGATCTGCGGGCGATAGACCTGGAGATGCGGCGACAGCGGCCGCGCAGCGCCGGCCTCGCCATCTGGTTGAGCAGTCGACATGGTTGCGAGTCTATTGTCCCGGCGCGGTTTGGGTCAACGCCGGGGCATCACCACCCAGTAGTCGAGGTCCAGCACCTTGTCGGGATGGTCGCGGCCATCGTCATCGCGATCGGGGAAGTCGTCACACGGGTGATTCTTCGCCGCCACGGTGCGCAAACGCGCCAGACCGACGTCTTTCCGGCCTTCGATTTCCGCCTTGGCCAGCACGTCCGACCAGGCATAGATCGTGTCTCCGGCAAAGCTCGGCGCGGTGTGCCGGCCGCCGTTGAGGGCGGCCACGAGGCAGGCGTGGGAAAGGCCGTTGAACGAAAGGGCACGGGCGAGGCTGATGATGTGGCCGCCGTAGACGATGCGCCGGCCGAAGCGGGTGGCGGAAGACCGGTGCTGATCGAAATGGACTCGCGCCGTGTTCTGGTAGAGGCGCGTCGCCATCTGGTGCTCGCCTTCCTCGATGGTCATGCCGTCGACATGGTCGAACCGCTGACCGCGCTCGAGGGATTCCCAGTCCGTGCCGTTGCCGGCCGCAACCCAGTCGTACCCTGAGAGATCGAGTTCCTCAGGGATCTCGATCGAGGCGGGATCAACCGCATCAGCAAGCTCCGGCACGGTGGCCTCCGGCGCCGGACTCTCCGGATCGCGCTTGTTCACCATCACCCAGCGTACATAGTCGAGCACGGTCCTGCCGTCCTGGTTGCGTCCGGTCGAACGCACCCAGACGATGCCGGACCGGCCGTTGGAGAGTTCCCGCCGGCCGATCACCTCGGAGACGGCGTTGAGCGTGTCCCCTTCATGAACCGGCGCGGTGAACCGGCCGGAGGCGTAGCCGAGATTGGCGATCGCGTTGGCCGAGATGTCGGGGACCGTCTTGCCGAAGATCATGTTGAAGACCAGGACGTCATCCACCGGCGCCCTGGCGAAGCCACAGGAAGCAGCAAAGGTATCGGCCGAGGCCATGGCGAACCGCGATCCCGTGAGAGCGACATGAAGCGCCCGGTCGCCGGCCGTGATGGTCCGTGGCGTGGCGTGACGGAAGACACGTCCGACGTCGAAGTCCTCGAGGAAAAAACCGCTGCGGGTGCTCATGAACCGGCGGTCGTCTGTTCGATGGCGCTGGCAAGAGCAAGGGTGCGCCGTGCTTCCGCTACGTGGAGGTTTTCGATCAACTTGCCATCGACCACGACCACGCCCTGACCCTTGGCCGAGCCCTCGGTATGGGCATCGATGATGCGCCGCGCCCAGGCAACGTCCTCGGCAGTGGGCCCGAACACGTTGTTGGCCGGTTCGATCTGGCGTGGATGGATGATGGTCTTGCCATCGAATCCCATGTCGCGGCCCTGGATGCAGGCGGCCTCGAATCCGCTTTCATCCCGGAGATCGAGGAAAACGCCATCGAGGATCGAGATTCCGAAGGCCCGCGCCGCCAGAACACATATGCCAAGACTCGTCGACATGGCGATGCGATCGGGTGTGTGCCGCGCTCCCAGATCCTTGGTGAGATCCGAAGTCCCCATGACCAGGGCGCCGATCCTGGGGCTCGCCGAGGCGATCCGTTCCGCATGGAGAATGCCGAGCGGCGTCTCCATCATGCACCACACCGCCATGGACTGAGGGGCTCCGGCGACATCCATCAGGGACAGTGCCTCGCGGATGTACCCCGCGCCCTCGACCTTCGGCAACAGCAGGGCATGGGCGCCGGAGCCTGCCGCGCGCATGATGTCGTCGCGCCCCCATGGCGTCGTCAGGCCATTGACGCGGATGATGATCTCGCGTTCCGCGTAGCCGCCCTGCGCCACCGCCTCGCAGACGAGCCTGCGCGCCTCGTCCTTTGCATCGGGAGCGACGGCGTCCTCGAGGTCGAAGATGAGCGCGTCGGCGGCAAGTGTCTTCGCCTTCTCGAGCGCCCGGGAGTTGGATCCCGGCATGTAGAGAACGCTGCGCCGCGGACGTATCGTGTGCTGCACTGTTCCTCCTCCCAGAATGTGCAGCAAACACTACAGGCCCACGGCCGGATCGGACAACCGCACCCCGGCGAGCTCGTAAGCGCAGCCGGGGGGCTGTTGGACCGGGCAGGCGAAGGGCCTGTCCGGGAAGGCAGGAACAGGAGGGTCGCGTCGGTCAATCCGTCGAAGGCTAAGCCCTGGACTGTGCGGCCGTGAATGAAGGCCGCATGACGGTCTCTCGATTGCGCCCTTATCCTATTGGGTCAGCGCCTGCATGATCGTTGTCGCGTTGTGCCGCATCATGTCGAGGTAGGTCGGCGCCGGACCGTCAGAGTCCGACAGCGCGCCAGGATAGAGCGTGCCTCCGATGACGGCTCCTGTCTCTTCGGCGATGCGTTCCAGGAGGCGGTGGTCCGCGATGTTCTCGATGAAGACGGCCCGAATGCCCTCATCGCGAATCTGCTCGACGAGCCGGGCGACATCCTGTGCGGACGCCTCCGATTCGGTGCTGAGCCCTTGCGGTGCGATGAACGTCAGGCCGTAGTCACGACCGAAGTACTGGAACGCGTCGTGCGACGTGACGATGGTCCGGTTGCCCTCGGGAAGCTGGGCAACGATGTCGCGGATTTCTGAATCGAGAGCCTCGAGTTCCGCCACATAGGCCTCGCGATTCCCGTAGAACGTGCCGGCATTCGCCGGGTCGGCCTCGGACAGCGCCGCGGCAATGTTGTTCACGTACACGATGGCGTTGCGGAGGCTCTGCCAGGCATGGGGGTCGAAGGCGCCATGGTGATGGTCATCGTGGTCGTTCTGACCGGCATGATCATCGTGGTCGTCATAGCCATGGTCGTCGTCCTCGTCATGCATGTCGTCTTCGTCATGGTCGTCGTGATCATCATGGCCATCGTCGTCGTGGTCGTCATGCATGTCGTCTTCGTCGTGCTCGAAGGCGAGTGGCTCGATGCCGTCGGTCGCCACCACCCGGACACCGTCGAATTCCGCGGCGTCGATCAGCCGGTCCAGCCAACCTTCGAACTCCAGTCCGTTGACGAAAACGATCTGCGCTTCGCTGACGGCCCGGGCATCTGCAGGGGTCGGCCGGTAAACATGCGTGTCGCCGTCAGGACCGACGAGTGTCGTAACATCGACGTGCTCGCCTCCGATGCGCTTTACCATGTCGCCGAGGATCGAGAAGGTAGCGACTACCTTGGTCGGCTCGTCGGACTGTGCGGCAATCGGAACGGTGAACGACAGAAGGGGGATGGTGGCAACGGAGCTCAAAATGGTTCTGCGAGTGGGCATTAAATGCATCCTTCAGGCTTCGAGGTAGCGGCCCCAGAAGGCTCGCGCGGCAAGACCGCTGACCGGGCCAAGGACCAGGGAGAACCCGTAGGCGAGACCGGCGACAAGGATGATCGCCGGACCGGAGGGCAGGCTGAAATGATAGGAGAGAAGGAGTCCGCTCACGCTTGAGAAGATCCCGATGGCTGTCGCGACCGCGATCAGTGCGCCGACGCTCACCGTCCAGAACCGCGCCGCGGCGGCGGGAAGGATCATGATGCCGACTGCCATCAGCGTGCCGAGCGCCTGGAATCCGCCCACAAGGTTGAGCACGACGAGGACGAGAAGAGTCAAATGCGCAATGGTGCTAAGCCTGCTGACCGAGCGCAGGAACTGCGGGTCCGCGCATTCAAGCACGAGCGGCCGGAACATCACCGCAAGCGTGAAGAGCGTCACGCTCGCGATGGAGCCGAGCAGGATCAGGGCAGCGTTGTCGAGCGCCAACACGGTGCCGAACAGCACATGCATCAGGTCGACGTTGCTGCCTCGGGTGGACACGATCAGCACGCCTACCGCCAACGAGATCAGGTAGAAGGCCGCGAGGCTCGCGTCCTCGCGCAGCGCCGTGACCCGGGTCACGAGACCTGCAAGAAGCGCCACGGTCATGCCGGCGATCAGCCCGCCCACGGTCATCGCTCCAAGCGAGAGGCCCGCGATGAGAAAGCCGACGGCTGCTCCCGGCAAGATCGCATGGGCCATCGCATCTCCTGTCAGACTCATGCGGCGCAGCATCAGGAACACTCCGACCGGCGTCGCGCCCACGGATATCGTCACGCAGCCGACGAGTGCGCGCCGCATGAAGCCATAATCGGCGAAGGGCTGGACAAGCGCCTCCCACATCATGCAGCGCTTTTCCCGCATATGTGCGGGGGGCCGGCGCAGGCCTCGCACATCTGGCGGGCGCGGAACTGGTTCTCGGCCGTCAGCACCTGCGCCGTGGGTCCATGGGCGACGAGTTCTCGCGCCAGCATCAGCGTACGGGGGAAGTGAGCCCGCACCGTGTCGAAGTCGTGCAGAGCGGCAAGCACCGTGCGGCCTTCGCCGTGCCAGCGCCGCACCACACCGATCAGGTCCGCCACGGTTCTCGCGTCGATGGCCGTGAAGGGCTCGTCAAGCAGGACGAGCCGCGCGTCCTGCAGCAGCAGGCGGGCAAAGAGTGCACGCTGTACCTGCCCACCCGACAGCGACCCGATCGGGCGTTTCTGGAAACCATCGAGTCCGACCGCGGAAATCGCTTCGGCAACGCGCGCACGGTGGTTGGTCCGCAAGCCCGCAAAGCCGCCGATCTCCCGCCAGAGCCCCATGCTCACGAGGTCGGCGACCGTGATCGGGAAAGACCGGTCGACGTCCGATTGCTGCGGCAGGTAGGCGATCTCGTTCCGCGTGAGTCCGCCGAAGGCGATCCGGCCCTCCAGCGGGCGGAGTGCGCCGATCACTCCTTTCAACATCGTGGATTTGCCGGCCCCGTTCGGTCCGACCACGGCTGTCAGGCTTCCCTCGGCGATCTCACCCTGCAGGCGATGCACGGCCGGATGCCGGTCGTAGCCGAGGGTCAGGTCCTGAAACTGAAGGGCGTAGGTCACGGACCCCCCGGCGTGGAGGTTGCCCAGAAGAAAGCGCTCCAGAGCACAGCAACAATCAGAGCCGTACCGACAAGCCGGGAGCCGGCACCGAGTGCCAGCAGCCGAAGTGATCGGATGTACCGGGACTTCATGCCAATGCTCCCTGTCGAGTGGTCGCGGTCACGTCCAGCCGCAGCGACCGTCCATCCGGACGCGGGTTTTCCATGAGTGCAATTCCGCGTTTCCGCCTATGCCGCGTCAGTCTCTGCGCACCGTGCGCACATGCCCTCGACTTCGACCGTACGACGCATTGCGACGAACCCGAGGACAGCGGCATCCTCGGCAAGCAGTCCTGCGATCCGCGGATCCTCAAGCTCGACCGATGTTCGGCAGCCACTGCAAATGAAGAAGAGGCAATCGTGATCGCGCTCGGGATGGACGCATGGCACGTAGGCGTTCAGGCTTTCGATCCTGGAAACGAGACCCTGTCCCATCAGGAAGTGAAGCGCCCGGTACACCGTCGGCGGTCCGACCGGGCGCGAATCCCTGAGCTTGATCGCTTCGATCAGCTGGTAGGCGCTCGTTGGTTCACCGCTGGCCCAAAGCAACTCGAGGACACGCCTTCTCAGCTCTGTCATCTGTACGCCGCGTCCCTCGCAAATCGATTCTGCCAGCGCGACCCGTTCACGTCGCGAGTGCTGCCCGCGGCAATCCGGATCGGTGCAGGGCCGGGGTTGGGTCGACGATTTCGTCATTAGCTGCTCTCACCTAACAGGACACAAATGCAACGTTATAACGTTGTATTGCGCATGGCAAGAGGGCCGCCACCGGGGGCAAACCAACATCGATGAAGGACTGACCCCCTGGACGTTGCAGTTATCGAAAATCGGAACGCGACGTCATGGGGAACCGGCTCGCAGGCCTCGGCGCAGCCCGAGTGTTTCCGGGACGCACGATGAACACGAACCTGCCCCGTTTCACCGCAACTGGACTCGCATGCAATCCGACAGTCTGCCGCCTTAGTGCCTGTGGGTCATAAGTTCGGACACGTATTCTACGCGGCTTGGAGCAAGGGCTGTCTGCAGGCATGGGCGCGATCGATGCGATGGAGCAAGGAGTCGAGGTCCTTGCGGGTGAACTTCCATTCGAAGGGTTTGGCGATGGTTTCGTAGTAACGGGCGAATCCCTGCAACCGCTTTTCGAGGGCTTCGAGGGACGGGAAGTCGTTGGGCGTCAGGGCCTTGCGCTGAAGGATGGAGAAGTAGATCTCCACTTGATTGAGCCAACTGGCATGCACGGGCGTGTGGACGGGAACGATGGTCGGCCATTGCTCCGTGATGCGCGTGATGCAGGCCTGGCCGCGGTGGGAAGAGCCGTTGTCCATGATCCAGAACACCCGACGAGCGGAACGGTAGGGTTCTTGCGTCATCACGTGTCGCAGGAGGCGGCCGAATGGCGCGATACCGGTCTTGCGTTCGCACAGCCCGTGGATTTTGGCCCGCCGCACGTCCCAGGCGGCCAGGTAGGCCCATGCCCCCCGGCGCGCGTACTCATGTTCGACGCGCATGGCCTGGCGGGGAGCGGTCGGCAGAGGCCCGTGGGTGCGCTGGCGAGCCTGGATGCTGGTCTTCTCGTCCGTTGAGATGACGAACTCGTCGTCGCGCAGGGGGGTTGCATTCCAGTGGCCTTCGTAGAGGTCCAGGATGCGCCCCGCCTTGGCTCTGAAGTCCGGGTCGCGCGGGAAGATCCAGCAGCGATGCTGCCACGGACGGATGGCGTCCTCGTTGAGCCAGCGCCACACGGTTTTGTCGCTGATGCTGGCGACGATGCCGGCGCGGCGCACTTCGCGCGTCACATCGGCGATGCTCATGCGCGACAACGGAAGCCCCAGGTTGGCTGGCAGCTCACAGGCCAGCGCCTTGACCTGAACGACCACCTCTGGGGGGAAAAGCCCTGGGGCGTCCGGGCCGGGGACGTTCGTCGAGACCCGGCAAGCGTTCGAGGAAGAACCGTTTGCGCCACTGGCTGACGACCTCGCGCCGGGTGTTGAGCCTCGCGGCGATCTCATCGTTGCGCAGTCCTTGCGCGGCCAGGAGGATCATCTGGGCTCGTAGCACCTGAAAGTACGGCAACGTATACTGTTGCGCCCGCCGCTTCAGAACTTGTGCTTCCTCATTGGTGAGCGTGATCTCGAACGGACTTCTTCTCGGCATGGCTGCTGCCCGGGACGTTGTTCGGGCAAACGTATCCGAAAATCTCTCCGGTTGCCAACAATACGTTACTGTATTTATGCCGTTGGTCACTTAGTCGAAATGGGCATGCCGTGGCGCCCATGCAGTCGCACACGTTGTCGGCGGCTGGTAGACTGCGCCACGGCAGGTGAAGGCAGTGCATGGCGACGAACGACCGCGAGGCGGCCCTGAAAAGTCTCTACGACGACGTCCATGGCGCTTCGATGTTTCCGTTCTGGGCGACGACGACGAATGTCGATCACGACGAAGTCCGCCAGTTGATGGCGGTATCGAAGGCGGTCGCCCATGTCTGGGACTACGAGGACGTCATCGAGCCGTTGCTCAGGCGTTCCGCCGACCTCGTCTCGATGTCGGATTCGGAACGGCGGTCCCTCATTCTCGTCAACCCCGGCCTCGCGCCGCGCCGCGCCACGGTGACGACCATGTACACCGCCTACCGCCTCAATGACCCCCGCGAGGTCATGCCGCCTCACAGGCACTCTCCCAATGCCATCCGCTTCGGGCTGACGGGCGCCATGAACTTCACCGGCGTCGAGGGGGAGGACATCGTCTTCGGCCCCGGTGACATGGTGCTGACACCGCACGACACCTGGCACAACCACGGCAACATGGGCGACGAGGCGGCCGTGAATCTCTCGGTCCTCGACCTTCCCCTCGTCGAGACCATGAACGCCATCTATTTCGAGCACGACTACCGGGAAGAGGACGTGACCACAAACCGGCAGACGGCGCGGTACGGACCCGAGTATTCGCGGGAGATCTACGGCCGTGGCGGTCTGAGGGCGTGCTTCGTCGACCACATGCGGGGAACCGGAATGGCGTCGCCAATGTACGTCTACCGCTGGGAACCGATGCGGGAGTTCCTCGAGGAGAACGTCGATCACGACGGCGATCCCCGTGACGGCCTCAAGGTCGAGTACGTCAACCCGCTCGACGGCGAGCCCGTGTTCCGCACCATGACCTTCTTTGCCCAGATGCTGCGTCCGGGCGAGCGCACCCTGCCTCTCAATCAGACGGCGAGCCAGCTGATTGCCCCCTTCGAGGGCGGACCGGGTCACTCCATCATCGATGGCGAGCGCCACGACTGGCGCCGGTTCGACACCCTTGCCGTGCCCGGCGGCAGCTGGGTGGAACACGTCAACGAGACGTCGTCGGCGATCGTGCTCTTCGTTGCCAGCGACGAGCCCGCCCTCAGGAGACTCGGCTTCTACAAGCGCTGGGGCCGGACGGCCGACGGCGAAACCGTGCGTCTCGATCCGTGACCGTGCACCGCGTCGGACATATCGATTGCCCCGGTGGCGGACAGGTCTGGATCGATGGCCGCATCCTCTATGTCGGTCACATGCGCCCGCCTGCCGGCACCTCGATCTGGGATATCAGCGACCCGGCCCGGCCACAGTGCCTGGCGACCATCGAACTTCCCCAGGGCATGCATTCCCACAAGGTGCGGGTCGCCGACGACATCATGATCGTCAATCACGAGCGGCTCGGCAGTGTGGACGGGGCGCCCGAAGGCGGCCTCGCGATCTGGGACGTGGCGAATCCCCGCCAGCCGCGCCTGGTCACCAAGTGGGTCACGGCGGGCAAGGGCGTGCACCGCTACGATTTCGATGGCCGCCATGCTTACATCTCCCCCACGGTGGAGGGCTATGTCGGCAACATCGTCATGATCCTCGACCTTGCCGATCCGGCCCGGCCCGAGGAGGTCGGGCGGTGGTGGCTCGAGGGCCAGTGGCAGGCCGGGGGCGAGGCCTATCCCTGGTCTGACTACGTGCCGCCCCGTTGCCACCATCCCTTGAGAACGGGATCACGTCTCAATGTCAGCTACTGGCATCACGGCTTCTTCATTCTCGACATCTCCGACATGGCGAGGCCACGCCTCGTCTCCGGACGCAACACCAGCCCGTCGTTCCCGCATCCCACGCACACCTGCCTGAGGATGCCGATGAAGCTGAAAGGGCGCGACATCATGATCGTGGCCGACGAGGATGTGGCCAAGCTCTATCCGGCAGCCCCTGCATTCACCTGGGTCTACGACATCAGCGATGAAGGCAATCCCATTCCCGTCTCGACATTCCAGGTCGAGGGCGTCGATGTCGACGGCGGACCTCAGCAGCCGATGACCGGATGCCATCAGCCCAGCGAACGCCTGACCGGCACGACAGTGGTACCCTTTGCCTGGTTTGCCCAGGGGCTGCGCCTGGTCGACTTTGCCGATCCCTACCGGCCGCGCGAGGTGGCACACTATCTGCCCGAGCCCCCGCCGGGAGCGGATCGCGCTTCCTCGAACGATGTCACCATCGATGACCGCGGTCTCATCTATCTCGTCGACCGGCAGCGCGGTGTCGACATCCTCGAGACGACCGTCTTCTAGACGATGCCTCGCCCTTGCCCCCGCCATCCTTCATGCCTTTCCCGGAGTCGGGCGTGAGCACCGCCGCCGTCATCGGTCTGGGCACCATGGGCGCCGGGATTGCCGCGGTTCTGGCGCGTTCCGGCATGGCCGTCAGGGGCTTTGACGTGAGTGCCGGGGCCATCGAGACAACGCGCCAGAAACTGCCTGCCATCTCCGGCGTGCTCGACGATCTCGGTGTTCCGGCAAGGGGCTCGGCGAGCGATATCGTGTTGACGGACGCCCTGGAGGAAGCGGTCGCCGGTGCCGATCTCGTGATCGAGAACGTGCCCGAGGAGGTCGGTCTCAAGCGCGCGGTCCTGGCGGAGATTGCCGGCCTGGTGCCCAGGAGCTGTGTCCTTGCATCGGACACATCGGGGATTCCCATCTCCAGACTCCAGGAGGGCCTGCCCTTGCCTGAGCGGGTGGTGGGCATGCACTGGTCCAATCCGCCCCATATCATTCCCGTCGTCGAGGTTGTTGCCGGCGACGGAACGTCGATCGCCACGGTCGAATGGATGATGGCGACCGTACGCCGCCTCAATCTCATCCCGGTGCGCGTGAAGCGCGATGTTCCGGGCTTTGTCGAGAACCGTATTCTCTACGCCGTGATGCGCGAGGCCCTTGACCTTGTCGAGCGCGGCGTGGTCGATCCCGAGGATCTCGACACCTGTGTCAGCTGGGGGATCGGCTACAAGCTGGCGGTTGTCGGCCCGATGAGTCTCCTCGACATGGCGGGGCTCGACATCTACGGCTCCGTGGCGGGCTATCTCAACCGTGATCTCTGCAGCCGTGACGACGTCAGCCCGTGGGCACAAGAGAAAATCGCGAGCGGCCGGCTAGGACTGAAGACGGACGAGGGAATCTACGCCTACCATCAGAATGAAGCCGCCACACTGGGGGCCGCGAGGGCCCGGCGTCTGGTGGCGGTGCGCCGTGCGCTTGACGCATCAGGGGAGGGCGGGCCATGAACTGCCGCAAGTCTCTCTTCATCACGGAAACGGTCCATTCGGAAGCCGGTCACGCCGCCCCGGCACCGGTGACACGCGTTGCCGCCATCGCTGTCCTCGACAACCCCGCGGCCGGGCGTTTCGCGACCGACCTTTCCGGTCTCGCGGATATCGGCCTTGCATTCGGCGAGGCCTTTGCCGCGGCTGCCGTCGACATGCTCAGCCGTGTGCCCGTCGCCTACGGCAAGGCAGCCATCATCGGCGTCCATGGCGAGGTCGAGCATGCCGCCGGCATCCTCCATCCCAAACTGGGCAAGCCCATGCGCGCTGCCTGCGGCGGTGGCGAGGCGCTCATCCCCTCGGTTGCCAAGGTGGCCTCGGCCGGCGCCGCCATCGATGTGCCGCTCGCCCACAAGGACGAGATCTGGTCATTCAACGAACTGGACACGATGACGGTCATGGTGGCGGATGCGCCGCGCCCGGACGAGATTCTGGCCGTCATGGTGTTTTCGGATGGCGGACGCCCGTCTCCTAGGATTGGAAGCAGCCGTGCCGTCGTCTAGCGCGGACCGCGCGATGGTGGGAGATCTCGTCGATCTCGACCGCTATCCGATCGCGGATATCGCGTCTCCTGAAGCGGTCGCAATCGTGCGCGAGGGACGCCAAAGCCTCGCCGCAGACGGTGTCTTCACCATGCCCGGCTTCCTTCACAGACACGGCGTCACGGCCATGGAAGAGGAGGCCGACAGACTGTGTCGTGACGGGTTCCGGCGGCTGGATCACCGCAACGCCTTTCCGACCGGCATGGGCCAAGAGACCCGGGTCAGTCTTGTCTGCGCGGGCTTCGACCAGATGCCTCGCGAATCACCGCCGCACCGCCTCTTTCTGTGGGACCCTCTCACGCGGTTCGTGTCGGAGGTGCTGGAACAGCGTCCCTACTACCGCAATGCCGACGCCATCGCATCGTGCATGGTGAGCGAGTACGCGCCCGGAGACGAGCTGGGATGGCACTTCGATTCCAATGACGGTGCGGTCACCATCATGCTCCGCCAGGCGGGCTCAGGTGGCGCATTCGAGTACATTCCCGACATCCGGCATCGCCCGGACCTTGCGTCCATCATCGATGACCTGGTTGCCGGCCACTCGTCACATGTGCGGGAACTCGTTGTCCCGCCGGGTACGCTGACGATCTTCAACGGCCGCCGCGCGCTCCACCGCGTCGCGCCGGTCCGTCGCGCACCGTCGCGCCGCATGCTGACGCTGAGTTACGAGCCGGAGCCCGGTCAAGGCTTCAGCGACGAGATTCACATGCGCTACTTCGGCCGCCGAGAGCCGCTGTCTCGCGGGAACGCGACCGGCTGATTCCGGACCATTCACGGGAGGCTTCTTCCAAATGCGCCGGGTGGCGTGTCTTGCAGAAGCCTCGTGACTGTCCTCCACGTGTCTGTCGACTGACAGTGATCTGCGCGCCAGATGCGACGGTTCGTCACGACGCTCAGGAATTCGTAGCAGCTTGGCCGTGGAATGGCCCAGGCCCATTGGTAACAAAGTGGTAACACGTCGGACGTTTGTGTAGACCCCAGGTAGGGTGATCAGGTGCACCTGTATCACCGCGGTGGAGAGGATGAGCTACAGCTCATAGAGCTTTGGGGGCCCCGGGGGTACAATCGCGGTGGGCTGATAGGAAACTGTCTGGAGATTCACCATATGGACCCGCTTGCGAAACAGACTGCGGAAACCGATACACCGTCACCGTCAATCTATGTCCCCACCCTGCAGCTCACCGAGGGCCAACCTCCGCCCATTGCCGCTAACGGCGGTTTGTCCTTCATGGCGTTTGATCAAAACGGCGATGGCGGAACGACGGCGGCGATAGAGGAGGGTTTGAGTCAGGCGGCCGAGGGCGCGGCGCAACGGTTGATAGAGAGCATCAGCAACGCACCGCCGGGCCCAGTTGCAACTCAGTGGGGCGAGGGTTTTCGCACCTACGACGAGTGTGTGGCGCACATTCGGACAAACAACATGAAAGCGCCCGAGGGCGGTCTTGTCATGCCGATTCGTTACACGGTATTCGAGCAGCCCACCTATGGGCTGGTTTCGTCGCACGCCGCGTGGCGGGACCCGGCGCGCGCTGCCGAGGTGCAGGCACTGTCCGAGGACGAAGATAACTACGAACGGCAATGCCTCTACTTCCCGCAGGTGGTGCGCGACGCGAGACGTATCGAGGAATATCACCTGGGGCTGTCGCCTTACGGCGCTGAGTCGATGGACAAGCTCGGTGTGTCGTTGGCGCACTGCGAGTCCGAATGTAACAACTTCTACGACGCGGCCGAGGTGGAGCGGGTTTTCTACCCGGAAATGGAGCAGCTGCTACTCGACTTCTTCCCCGGTGCTACCGATGCCCTCGTCTACAACCACGACGTGTTCGACAAGGAGTACGGCAGTGACCGAGTGGCGGTAGAGGATCAAGACAACAAAGATCCGGGGGTCACCACCGAATACATCAATCTGGTGCACAACGACCTTAACGACAACAGCGGCCGGGTGCGCTGCCGCGAGCTGTTGACGCGCAACCTGCGCAATTTCGGCCGCGAGCAGCACTACACGGAGGCGCAAGCCGACAAAAAAATGTCGCGGCGATTCATGTCGCTCAATTTGGCCAAGCCAATGGAGACGGTGCAGCAGTGGCCGTTTGTTCTCTGTGCCTGGCCTTCGTTCGCCGACCAGCCTTACATCACCGACTACCGCATCTACGACGACCGGGTGGGCGAAACCACGCGGTTCACCTATCGGGCCGAGCACGAGTGGTATTGGTTACCCAAGCAGACCCCAACCGAGGTTTCAATGCTCAAGTGTTATGACTCGGTGACCGACGGGTCGGTTTCGCGCTGGTCCTTCCACACCGCGGCCAAGGATCCCACAACGCCCGATGATGCGCCGTGTCGCAAGAACGTGATAGTTCGGGCCTACGTCTTCTTCTGACCCGGAACACTGCTGTCACTCTCACGAGTGAGATCGTACTCATGGTTCGCGTGTACTCATCTCGTTGACCAGGTGGAAGATCTTGTTGTCATCCGCCCCGATGTCCTCGAGGAAGGTTTCGGGGTAGGTTATGCACGGCAGGCCGTCATCGACGTTGAGCCAGGAGAGCTTGCTTTCAACCCCCACGTGGGCCTCGGCCGGAATCGACTCCGGATCGTCATGGGCTATCACCGAAACCGCAAACCACCCGCTCCACTCCGGCGCGTGGTAGCGGATCACCACTGATGTGCCGCAGTTAGGGCAAAACCCTCTGTCCGCGATATCCGAGGAGGCATACCATCGGATATCGCCCGTCAGCTTGAATGCGTCGCGCGGGTATAGCGTATTGACGGAGAATGCACTGGCAGTCGAGCGCTGACACATGCGGCAGTGACAAATGAAAGCACCGGTGAGACGCCGGCAGGCTTCGAATCGAACGGCGCCGCATTGGCAACCGCCGGTTGCAGGCTTGCTGTCTTTTTCCATGACACCCTCCCAGAAAAGAATTGACCAAGCTTCGACGCTGTCCGCCAACATACCCTGAGGCTAGAACCTGGCGGCGTTCACCCGCGCGTGTTTTCTCTTTCTGACCAGCCGGTTCAGGAGGGTTTGGTGGCGTGGAAGTAGGTCGTACGCAGCTCACCGCTCCCGACAATCCGGGCTATACCGGTCCACAAGTTGATGAAGTCATCGACTACCTCCTCGCCGAACCGCTCGCAGAGCTCATCCCAGGAGTCCTCGCGAATCTTGCGGCATTCCTCCTTGATCTCTTCACGGTACCAGTCGGAGTCATCGGTGAGCTCGACGTCGATAAAACCGGCCTCGCGTAAGAGCTCGCCGTGGTGCTCGAGCGGCATCATGAAGACCTTATCCCCGACCACCGACGCGAAGTCCTCGCTTTGCTCGACCTCACGCGACATCCAGTCGTAACAGGCGATCAGACCGCTCGGTTTAAGCACCCGATAACACTCCTTGATCATGGAGAGCTTGTCTTCGGTGTACATGAGCGCACCGCCGTTGTTCATGGTGATGTCGAAAGAGCTGTCGGCAAAACCAAACGGCCCGGGATCCACCAGATGAAACTCGGCGCGACCCTCGAGCCCGCGCTCCTTGGCCCGTCGTCGGGCGCCCTCTACCATTAAGGGCTCGGCGTCGATACCGACCAGCTCCACGCCACGTTCCTCGACCAGCTCGAGACCGGGGCCACCGCCCCCGCAACCGATGTCCAGCAGCCGTTTTCCTTTGATATCGCGATCACCAAAAAGCATCGCCCGGTTTCTCTCGCCACCGGGCGACATGAACCCATCTCCCCAGAGGTGACTCCAAATGTTCGGCGCTGAGCCCTGGTAAATGGGCATGTGCTGTTTCCATTGTGATGAAGTGGAATGGAACCGATTGTACCACCCGCCAAAGTGGCCGTATGCAGATAGTGATTGGACTACCGGAGGACTGTGGTTCCACGGCCCTGAAGAGAGCTGGGAGAGATTGAAGGAACAGGAATGCATGCCTTTGTTTGCCCGCAGCGATGGATCGATACTCCGGGACGTCCGCGGCAGGACCTGTCTCGACGTCCTCTCCGTCGTCAATGCCTGTTGAAACCGACCGGAAAACGTATAGGATATCTTCATTCATAAGTATATCCTTGGAGTATATCCATGCGTGTTTCGAAGTGGGGCAACAGCCTTGCGGTGCGGCTGCCCAGAGCCTTGGTGAACGATCTCGGCCTGAAGGCTGGCGACCGCCTCGAGGTCGTGTCCGCAAGTCCCGTACGTCTCGCCGTTACCAGAGATGAAAGCAGGTTGCGCGCTGTCGAACGGATGCGCGCCCGCGCCCTCAACATCCCCGCCGACTACGCGTTCGACCGGGAGGAAGCCAACGCACGATGACGGTGTTTTTCGACACCAGCGTCCTGATCCATGCGCAGGGTCCGGGCGCAAGGGGCGACGCCGCGCGCCGTCTGCTCATGGATGGCGGCATCATCAGCGTGCAGGTGCTGAACGAGTTCGCCAACGTCCTGCGGCGGAAGTTCCGGCTGGAGTGGAACATCGTTGCGGCGGCGGTCGCGGATGCGCGCGAACTGTTCGACCCGATTCGACCTCTGGATATCGAAACGCATGAAGCCGCCATGGAGTTGGCCTCGGCTCATGGCTTCAGCTTCTACGATTCCCTGATTGTCGCTTCGGCTCTCCAGGCGCGATGCGAAACTCTCTTTACCGAAGACCTCCACGACGGCCGTCGGATCGACAGCCTCGTTATCGTCAGTCCGTTCGCCCCGGAAGGGTAGCGTCTCCCCTTTGGTTCATCCTCGCCAGGGGACCGAAGTCGCCGGCGTCCAGGGCAGGAACGCGCTCCGATCCACCAGTTGCACTCGAGGGCACATGACGTGCGGCATTTCGTGCACAGTGGCCCGGCAGTAGGATTGCGCCGACGGTGCACGGCATGTGTCCGCAAGAAGGCAGGAAGGACTGGGTCATGGACGATTTCAATCTCCCGGAGACGCTGCATGACCTGGAGAAAACTGCGGCGCGTCACCTGTGGTTCCATGGTCCCGAAGAGAGCTGGGAGGAACTGACGGAACAGGAAGGCATGCGCGTGTTCGCCCGCGGCGAGGGATCGACAATCTGGGACGTCCGCGGCAGGGCCTATCTTGACGGCCTCTCCGGGCTCTTCGTCGTCAACGCCGGTCACGGCAGGCGGGAGATCGGCGAGGCCATGGCCGAACAGGCCGGACGCATCGCCTATTCCGCCGCATCGACCTGCAGCAACGATGCTGCGGTCCGCCTTGCCGAGAAACTCTCCGGCATCACGCCTGGTGACCTCTCGCGTGTTTTTCTTGTCTCGGGCGGCTCCGAGGCCGTGGAAACGGCGATCAAGATTGCCCGGCAGGCCCAGGCGATGCGCGGGTTCCAGGGTCGTCACAAGATCATCGCACGGCGGGGTTCCTATCACGGCATGACCCTGGGCGCGATGAGCCTCACCGCGGCACGTGTAGAGAAGTACCACGGCCCCTTCATGTACGGCGTCAGTCACGTGCCCTCACCCAACCGCTACCACAACGATTTCGGTCTTGCGGGTGAGGACGGGGACCTCATGTGCGCCCGCTATGTGGAGCAGGAAATCCAGCACCAGGGGCCGGAAACCGTCGCTGCGGTGATCGGCGAACCGGTCTCGGTCTCCAACGGCAACCACGTGCCGTCGCCCCGCTACTGGCAGATGCTTCGCGATATCTGCGACCGGTACGGCGTCTTCCTGATCATGGACGAGGCGATCAACGGCTTCGGCCGGACCGGCAAGATGTTTGCCGCCGAGCACTTCGGTGTCGTGCCCGACATGATGGCCATCGCCAAGGGCTTTTCGAGCGGCTATGCGCCGATCGGTGGTGTGATCGTGCGCGGGGAGGTCTTCGAGGGGTTTACCGGAGACGGCAAGCCGATCGAGCACCTGCTCACATTCGGCGGCCACGCGGTGGCGTCGGCTGCCGCCCTGCGGAACATCCAGATCATCGAGGACGAAGATCTCGTTGAACGCAGCGCCCGGAGCGGCGCCTATCTCATGGAGGGTCTGCGCGCCCTTGAGTTCCATCCCACCGTTGGCGATGTCCGCGGCATCGGCCTGATGTGCAGCGTCGAACTGGTGAAGAACAGGGAGACAAGGGAGTCCTGGGGCTGGACCCACGCCTTCACGAAGGACCTTGCGGGGCGCATCCGCGACCGCGGTCTGCTGACCCGGGTCTGGGGTGTCCTTCATCTCGGTCCGCCGCTCGTGATCACCAGGGACGAGATCGATTCGATCATCTCAATCATCGACGAGAGCCTCACCGAGACAGAGAACCGATTCGCCTCCGAAATCGCCTGATGCCCCTCGAATCCAGGCCAGACCGGCCATCCCCCTTGCCGCGTGGGCAATCCGCCCCAGGGGCCGACGGCAATTCTCTGGAGATCGGGTGGATACGCGTCCGTATCCCGCCTTGCGAACTCCTCTTGCGTCTCAGGCGGACCCATGGCGCGACGGGGAGGAACCAGACCCAACGATGAAGGGACCTCTCGTCGGCGACATCAAGTCCCGAATGCCTCGACGTTGCCAGGGACGAACGCAGGTTGTGCTCAAGGGCACATGACGCCGGGCGTTCCGTGCATGTGGCCACTGCTGTAGGGTTGTGCTGACGGTGCACGGTATGTCTGCACCTGAGGGGCAGGAAGAAGGGATGAGATCATGGCCGAACACGGACTCCCGGAGACGATGCATGAGGTGGAGAGGGCGGCGGCGCGTCACCTCTGGTTCCACGGCGCGGAAGAGAACTGGGAAGAGCTGACCGAGCAGGAGGGCATGCGGGTGTTTGCCCGCGGCGAGGGATCAACGCTCTGGGACGTGCGCGGCCGGGCCTATCTTGACGGCCTCTCCGGACTCTTCGTCGTCAACGCCGGCCACGGCCGGCGGGAGATTGGCGAGGTCATGGCCGAACAGGCCGGACGTGTCGCCTATACGGCCGCGTCGACCTTCAGCAACGATCAGGCGGTCCGCCTTGCCTGCAAACTCTCCGATATCACGCCAGGCGACCTGTCGCGCGTCTTCCTTGTCTCGGGCGGTTCCGAGGCCGTGGAAACGGCAATCAAGATCGCCCGCCAGGCCCAGGCCATGCGCGGGTTCCCGAGGCGCTACAAGATCATCGCCCGGCGCGGTTCCTACCACGGCATGACCCACGGCGCGATGAGCCTCACCGCGTCACGTGTCGAGAAGTACCATGGCCCTTTCATGTACGGCGTCAGCCACGTGCCCTCGCCCAACCATTACCGCAACGACTTTGGTCTGACGGGTGAGGACGGGGACCTCATGTGCGCGCGCTATGTCGAGCAGGAAATCGAGAACCAGGGACCGGAGACCGTTGCCGCGGTGATCGGCGAGCCGGTGTCGACCTCCAACGGCAACCACGTGCCGTCACCCCGCTACTGGCAGATGCTGCGCGACATCTGCGACCGCCACGGCGTCTTCCTGATCATGGATGAGGTGATCAACGGCTTCGGCCGGACCGGCAAGATGTTCGCCGCCGAGCACTTCGGTGTCGTGCCCGACCTGATGACCATCGCCAAGGGCCTGTCGAGCGGGTATGCGCCGATAGCCGGCGTGATGGCGCGCGAGGAGGTCTTCGAGGGGTTCACCGGGGAAGGAAAGCCCATCGAGCACCTGCTCACATTCGGCGGGCACGCGGTGGCCTCCGCCGCCGCACTGCGGAACATCCGGATCATCGAGGACGAGAATCTCGTGGAGCGCAGCGCCCAGAGCGGCGCCTACCTCATGGAGGGTTTGCAAACCCTTGAATCTCATCCCACGGTTGGTGACGTGCGCGGCATCGGGCTGATGTGCTGCGTCGACCTCGTGAAGGACAGGACGACACGCAAGGCGTGGGGCGCGACCCACGCCTTCACGAAGGACCTCGCGGCGCGCATCCGCGACCGCGGTCTGCTGACCCGGGTCTGGGGCGAAATCCATCTTGGTCCGCCGCTGGTCATCACCAGGGACGAGATTGATTCCATCGTCGGGATCATCGACGAGAGCCTCACCGAGACGGAGGACCGGTTCGCCTCGGAGATTGCCTGACGCCCTTCGGAACCAAATCAGATCGGATGCCCACCCTTGCCGCGTGGGCAATCCTCCCCAGGGAGTGACGGCAATTCTCTGAAGATCGGGTGGACACGCGCCCTTTCGCGCCTTACGAACCCCTCTTGCGTCTCCGGCGGACCCATGGCGCAACAGGGAGGAACCAGACCCAACGATGAAGAGACCTCTCGTCGGCGTCATCGGCTCCAGGCATCTCTTCGGTGATCACTACGTGACCCAGATGACCGGGGAGAAGAACCTTGCCGCCGTGGCGGAGGTTGCCGGCGCCCTGCCGTTGATGTTCGCCGGAGCACCCGACATCACCGATGTGGCCGCGCTGGTTGATGCCGTTGACGGAATCCTGCTTACCGGCGCGCGCGCCAACGTTCATCCTTCCTGTTTCAATGTCGATCCTCACCCGAGCCACGAACCCTACGACCGGGAACGGGACACGGTGGCGCTCGCCGTGGCGGAGGCCTGTGTTGCCAGGGGCGTGCCGATCTTCGGCCTGTGCCGTGGCATCCAGGAACTCGGCGTGGCCTTCGGGAGCGTTCTTCACCCCGAAACCGGCGATCTGCCAGGGCGCTTGAATCACCGGGCTCCCAGGCTGGAGAACGGAGAGGTCCATCCCGACCCGGGAGTCGTGTTTGCGGACAGGCACGAAGTCCGCTTCACACCGGGAGGCGTGTTCGAGGAGATCCTTGGCAGTCGGACCATACGCGTCAATTCGCTCCATGGTCAGTGCATTGTGGAGCCGGGGGACCGCGTGATCGTCGAGGGCGTGGCGGAGGACGACACCATCGAGGCCATTCGCATTGCCGACGCCCCGGCGTTTGCCCTGGGAGTACAGTGGCACGCCGAGTACGACCCGGAGACCAATCCCGTCAACCGGGCTCTCTTCGAAGCATTCGGTCAGGCACTGCGGGACCACCAGCGACCGTAGCGGCCCGAGATCCTCTCGGGGTTTGCACCACCCAATACGCTCCGGGATGGCGGGCAGCCGGCCTGCTCGACTGCCGGCTGCCTGTCCAGGCGGTCTTTCCTTGTCGTGTCATGTCGACCGCAGGTGCATGGGCCGCCGCCCTGCGTTGTCAAAGTGTGCGGAGGAAGTTTGACAGCGAAGAAACGGATGGCGCATGAAACAATGATCGAGACAAGGGAGATGAAACGGTGAGACGATTCGAGGGACGCGTGGCGATCGTGACCGGGGCGGCAAGCGGGATCGGCGCAGCCGCAGCCGCCAGGCTTGCCAGCGAAGGGGCCACCACTGTCTTTGTGGACATCGACGAGAGCGGCGCTGCTGCCAAGGCGGGCGAGGCCGGAGGAGCCAGCCTGGCCCTCCCGTGCGACATCGCCGAACCGGACTCGGTCGCTGCCCTGCACCGGGAGGTGCTGGAAAGATGCGGCAAGATCGACGTTCTCGTGAATGCCGCCGCCCAGGTGCCGTTCGTCGCCTGGGACGATCTCACCTTCGAGGAGTGGCGGCGCGTGCTGCGTGTCAATCTCGACGGGCTCTACCTCATGTGCCGCGCCTCGTCGGATGCCATGCGCCGGAACGGCTACGGCCGGATCGTCTCGGTCAGCTCCAATTCAATCTTTGCCGGGACGCCGAACATGGCGCACTACGTTGCCTCCAAGGGTGGCGTGCTGACGTTCTCGCGGGCCCTTGCGACCGAACTGGGCGCGGCGAAGATCACCGTCAACTGCGTGTGCCCCGGCCTCACCGACACCGAAGGCGTGCGCAAGACCGATCATGTCAACGCCTTCGAGTTCGTCGACATGCTGCAGGCGATCAAGGGGCGCGGGGTGCCTGGGGACATCGTCCCGGCCATCGCTTTCCTTGCGTCCGAAGAGGCGCACTGGATCACCGGCCAGGCCCTGACGGCGGACGCCGGCATGGTGCGCTGGTAGGAAGCAGGCGATCCCGTCACGGAGCACTGCAGGCGAGGCGGTCCCCGTCAGCTGAACAGATGAATGTCCGGTCGTGGCCTCCAGCCGCGGCAAGATCGGTGTTGGCGACACTCCGGCTCCAGTCCTCGTCCATGCCGCAGAGCAGGTTTTCCAGCATCATCGGCCTCATGTCATGGTGTGCCATCGCAAGACCGCCATCCGCCGTGCGGACGAGTGTGAAACGGTAGGAGTCGCCGGCGGGAATGACCGGAAGATCCACGGTCACGAAGTGCGCCAGCACAGCGACGCAACGGATTTCGGCGTCCGTGACGTTGATGAGCGCGATGCGGACGCTGTCGTCGTGTCGGCACGCCACGAGGGCGTATATCATGAAGACCGCAACGATGACGTGACGGGGAATGGACATGACGACGGACAAACCTCCGGTTGTGACATTGAGCGCCGGGCCGGTGCAGAGCTATCCCAATGTGCTTCAGGCCATGGCGCGGCCGATCGGCTACGATTTCGATCCTTCGTTCCAGGCCTTCTACGAGGAGACCGCGCTCAAGTGCGGGCGCGCCATGCGCCAGGACGAGCCGGCCCTCATCCTGCAGGCCGAACCGGCGGTGGCCATCGAGGCTGCGGCCGCCTCGCTGATCTCGGCCGACGATGTCGTGCTCAACCTCGCGTCGGGCGTCTACGGCAAGGGTTTCGGCTACTGGTCCGCGCGCTATCACAAGTCGATGGTCGAGATCGAGGTGCCGTTCAACGACGCCATCAGCCCGGCGGCTGTCGAGGCGGCGCTCCGAGACCACCCGGAGATCTCGGTGGTCTCCGTCGTCCATCACGACACACCGTCGGGCACCCTCAACCCGATCGTCGACATCGGCCGCCTGGTGGCCGATCACGGGGCGCTTCTCATCGTCGATGCGGTGTCCTCGTTCGGCGGCATGGACATCCACCCCGGGGACTGTCACGCGGACATCTTCATCACGGGCCCGGGAAAGTGCCTGGGCGGCACGCCGGGCATCACGTTCGTCGCGGTCTCCGAGGCGGCCTGGGAGCACATGGAAGGCAATTCCGCCGCGCCGCGCGCCTCGGCGCTGAGCTACCTTGACTGGCGGAACGCATGGAGCCGTTCGGCACCCTTCCCGTTCACGCCTTCCACGGCCGAGGTCTGCGGGCTGGCGGAGGCCGTGGACCACTACTTTCGCGAGGGTCCGGAAGAGGTCTGGCGGCGCCACGCTCTCACCGCCCGCGCCTGCCGCGAAGGACTGAAGTCCTGCGGTGCGGCACTGTGGGCGGCCCGCGAGGAGATCGCGTCGCCCTCGACCACGGCCATCGCGGTTCCCGATGGCCTCAGGGACACCGACATCTTCGATGTCGCGCGGCGGGACTATGGCGTGGTCTTTTCGCTTGGCCGGGGCGCGACCGCCGGCAGGCTCATGCGCATCGGCCACATGGGCCCGACGGCGGAACCGGCCTATGCCCTCATCGCCGTGGCGGCCATGGCAGGCGCCTTGCGCAAGCTCGGTTTCCCCGCCGACGTCGGCAAGGGGATAGAGGCGGCCCTGGCCGTGATCGACGATCAGGAGTAGTAGCCGTCGGGCGCCTTCACGTAGTCGACGAAGCTCTCCGGATCGTGGGAGTAGAAGAGTTCCGCGTCATGGGTCTCTGCCAGGTCCTTCAGACGCTGCATGGACTGCAGGCTGGCCGTCGGATCGAGGTGGAAACTCGAGATGCACATCAGGTCCATGTTCTTCTGGCTGTAGCACGCGTCGGCGGTGAAGAGCATGGGCCGCCGGTTGGCGAGTTCGACCATCATCGAGTAGTGGCCAGCCGTGTGGCCCGGAGTCTCGAAGAGCCACAGCCCCTTGGCGATTTCCTGATCGCCGGTCAGGGTCTCGAACTTCGGCGTGTAGATATCGAGCTCGGGGTCCCCGGAGCCGCCGACCGAGCTCGAGTCATCGCCGCCCTCGCCCTTGGTGAAGCCGAGATCCGAGTATCCCAGGTGCTCGAAGGGCTGATGGTGCTCGCAGGCCTCGAGTTCCTTCGCGTGGCACACCGTGCAGGCGGTCGAGAGGTGCCGGTTCCCGCCGCAGTGATCGAAGTGATAGTGCGAGTTGATGACATAGTTGATGTCGGAGGGCTTGAGGCCGACGAGATCGAGGGCTCCCGGAATGGTCTGCTCGGGCGTCTGCAGCGGTTTCTCGAAGGGCAGCACCTTCATGACGTGATCGTAGTCGTAGCCGGTGTCGAAGAGAAAGCGACCGTCTTCATGCTCGACGAGAACGGCATAGCAGGGAAATCGGAGTTCGCCCCCCGGTCCCCGGTTCCAGAAGGCATGGAACCCGTCGATCACCAGGGTTCCGCCATCGAGAAGGTGGACTTTGGTATCGGCCATGACGAGACCCTCCTTGGTCGGTGATGTCGTCAGCGCGCTCCGCGCTGATAGGGAAGCCCCAGTGCCGGCGGCAGGTAGCTGTGTCTGGCAAACAATAGCAGAACCACGATCACCATGGCGAAGGGCAGCATCTGGATGACGTCGGTCGGGATGTTGACGCCGGCCACCTGCAGGGCGGTGGTAAGAGCGAGGCTGGCGCCAAAGAGGAAGGCTCCGAAGAGGATCCAAAGGGGATTGCCGCGCGCCAGCATGGCAAGCACGATGGCGATGAATCCGGCGCCACCGGTCATGAAGGGAAGGAAGAGGCCGCCGCCGACCGTCGCCATGTAGGCTCCACCCAGACCACCCAGGCATCCGGTCACGAGTACCGAAACGAAACGCGTGATCGTCACGCTCACGCCCGCCGCATCGAGAGCCGCCGGGGCATCGCCGGCCGCCTGCAGGTTGAGCCCGGCCTGGGTGCGCCTGAACACCCAGATCATGAAGAAGGTGAGCGCAAAGGCGATGTAGATGAGGGCGTTGCGGTCGAAGAAGGCGGCGCCCACGTAGGGGATGTCCGCCAGTCCGGGAATGGTCCAGGTCTCGACCCGGGAGAGCCGCGGATAGGAGCGGGAATAGAGGACGTGGTGGAGAAGGGCGGTGACGCCCTCGGCGCCAAGCGTGATGGCGATTCCGACGACAATCTGGTTCATGCCCAGAACGACACACAGCACGGCCATGATGAGCGCCACGGCCATGCCTGCCAGGATTCCGGCACAGAATCCGGCAAGGAACGATTCGGTGGCGTAGGCGGCGGCAAATCCGGCGAAGGCGCCGGCCAGCATCATGCCTTCGAGGCCGATGTTGAGGACGCCCGCCTTTTCGGACACCTGCTCGCCCAGCCCGGCGAGAAGCAGCGGCACTCCGGCCGTGACGGCGCCGAAGAAGAGTGAGGCGATGAAGGCTTCGCTGAGCAGGCCGTCCACGGGTGTCAGTCCCTTGCCGTCAGGCGCCGGCGGTGGTCCAGGAATTCGGTGACGGCCAGGAAAAGCATCACCAGGCCCACCAGCACCAGCACGAAGTATGTCGGGACGTCCAGTCGCCGGGCGGCGCTTTCGCCACCGATGACGAGGACGGCGAAGACGAAAACGAAGGCGATGACCGCGTAGCCGTTGAAGCGCGCCAGGAAGACCAGGGGAATGACGACGATACCGTAGGCCGGGTTCCAGTCGGCGCGGATGGTGCCGTGGACACCGAGAACGTCGACGGCGCCCGCCAGACCCGCCAGACCCGCACTGATGGCGAAGGCGACGACCACGAGAAGCCGCAACCGGAGACCCGCATGAACGGCCGTGCGCATGTTCGCCCCGACAATCTGCAGTCTCATTCCCAGCGCCGTCATCGTCATCGCGTGGTGGACAACCACCACCACGGCGAGCGCCAGCAGCACCCCCCAGTGGATGGTGGTATCCGCCAGCCGCGTGAGACGGTCCTCGACGGCAAGGGTGGCGGTCTGCGGCACGGTGGTGAGCGGATCGTTGAACGGAATCTTGATGAGCACATTGGCGAGACTGACACCCAGAAAGCTCATCATCAGGGTCGATATGATCTCGTTGACTCCGAACTGCGCCTTGAGAAGGGCGGGAATCAGCGACCAGGCGGCGCCGACGGCCATGGCCACCGCAAAGCAGACAACAACCATCAGGGCCGATGGCATTGTGCCCGCGAGCTCGGGCGCCAGGGCCGCCGTCACCACGGCGGCGAGAAGGAGCTGACCGTCCACGCCCAGGTTCCACAGACCGCTGCGAAAGGCCACGATCAGTCCGGCGGCGATCAGCAGCAGGGGCGCCGTGCGGGTGAGCGAGGCTTCAAGCCCCGTCGGGCTCAACAGCCCGCGTTTGACGACGTAGCCGTAGTAGGCGAGGGGATCCTTGCCGAGCGCCAGAAGCAGAATGGCGCCGACGGCGAAGGCGAGAACGACCGGCAGCAGCACGGAGCCCATCCCGTGAAGCGAGGAAACGAGAGGGTGCCGCCGGTCCATCTCAGGCAGCCCCGACCCCCGCCATCAGGCGGCCGATGGCCGTCCTGGCACCTGACCGGTTCTTCACGATGCCGGCTATGCGGCCGCGTTCCATCACCGCGATGCGGTGCGATACGTCGATCAGTTCCTCGAGCTCATTGGAGATGACGACGATTGCAGTATCCCTGTTGCCGCCGATGCTCTTGATCCAGTCCCGCGCCCGGCGCGTGTTCTGAAGGTCAAGTCCGTAGGTCGGCTTGGAGACCACCAGAAGCCGGGCGTCGCCTGTCCACTCCCTGGCCAGCAGGACCTTCTGTATGTTGCCCCCCGAAAGACCGGCAAGGGGCGCCCGCTCCGACGGCGCCACGATGCTGTAGGTCCTGATCATGTTCCGGGCGTGATCGTGGATACGCCTCCACATGGTGATTCCGCTTTTCCAGTATCGCGGCGATCCGATTTCCTTGATGATGAGGTTGATGGCCAGCGAGTGGCGCGGTGCCGTTCCCTCTCCAAGGCGTTCGTCGGTGATGTAGCGCACCCCGAGACGCCGGCGTCCGGCAACGCCGAGATGGCCGATCTCCCTGCTGGCAAGCGAGATCGAGCCGGTTGTCATCATGCGCTGACCGGCAAGAACCTCGGCCAGGTGTTTCTGGCCGTTGCCGTCGACACCGGCGATGCCCATGATTTCTCCGGGCCGGACTTCGAGATCCGCGCCATCGAGAGCGCATTCGCCCCGTTGTCCTTCGGTATGTCCGCCACGGAGTTGAAGAAGCGGCTCCACCCCGGCGTCGGCGCTCTGCCGGCTCTGCGGTGCCGCGGCGTCGCCGACGAGGGTGGCCCTCAAGTCTCCCGCCTTCCCACCGTAACCGAACATCATCTCCACGACCCGTTCGATGATCGCGTCCGGCGACATGGTGATGAGCTCGGCGGGCGTCACCTCCCCGACAACGCGCCCCTGGCGCAGCACCGATATGCGGTCGGCGAGATCACTGGCCTCCTTCAGCTTGTGGGTGATGAAGACGATGGCGACACCATGGTCGCGCAACCGGCGCATGACGACACCTAGATCGTCGACGCCCTGGGGCGTCAGCATCGACGTTGGTTCATCGAGGAAGAGAACCAGTTCGCCGTGCCACAGCGCGCGCATGATCTCGACCTGCTGCTGTTCCCCCAGGGAGAGCCTGCCCACCGGGGCATCCGGCGACACCCTGACAGAGAGCAGCTCGGCCAGTTCGGCGAATCGCCTGGACGTGGCGGCGCGGTCAAGGGTGCGCCACCACGGGTTTCCCAGCATCAGGTTTTCGAGGACGGTCAGGCTCGGGACGAGCAGGACGTGCTGATAGACCGTGCCGATTCCCAGGCGCAGGGCGGCAGAAGGCGACGTGATGCGCACCGGCCGGCCGGCCACTTCGATGGACCCGGAATCGGGGCGCACCATGCCGGAAACGATGCCGATGAGTGTGGACTTGCCGGCGCCGTTTTCGCCCAGCAGGGCATGAATTTCGCCGCGCCGGAAGGCCAGCGACACCCGGTCGTTTGCGAGGACGCCGGGAAATCGCCGGGTGATGTCATGGAGTGTGAGGGCGGCATCGCCGTCAGGCGCGCCGACGGGATCGGGTTCCACCCGTCGACGCTCCTGACGGCGTGACTCTGGACGTCGTGTCCGGTTCAGCCCTCGCCGATATCGATCGACGTCATCAGTGCCCGAACCTCCTGGGCATCCGTGATGAGGTCGATCATCATGCCGGAGAGGATTTCATCACGCTTGGCCATGATCGCCGTCCACACATCATCCGGAATGTTGTCGGTCTTCAGCAGCTGGACGGAGTCATCGGCCAGCTGGATCTTGTATCCCACGGTTCCGAAGGTGCCCGCCTTGAGGTCTTCGACCATGGCGGAATAGACCGGAACCATGTTCCACAGGACGGAACTGAGGAGGTGGCTGGCGGCCTGCGACGTCTTGTCGCCGATCACGTCGATGAACCACACCTTGCCACCATCCGCGGCCGCGGTTGTTTCGACCGCCTGGATCATGCCGAAACTGGAACCGTTGCCCTGTCCGAAGATGATGTCGGCGCCTGCTGCAATCACCGTCTCCGTGACACGGCGTCCACCGGCGACATCGCCGTAGGCGGCCGGGCCGATCACGGCGTAGATAATGTTGATGTCGGGATTGGTGGCGCGGGCGCCCATGGCAAACCCGGCGGACTGGGAGTTCCACGACGGCGGTTCACCGGAAACGACGATGCCCACGGTTCCCGAGCGGCTCATCATCGCGCCCATGGCGCCGGCGAGCCAGGCGCCTTCGTGACCGTGCAGTGTGTAGTCTGCGACCAGCCCCTCCTGGACGGCATCGGGACTGTCGACGATGGCCACCGGCACACCGGTCTCGGCAGCGATTTCAGGGGCTGCCGTGTTGTACCCGCTGGCGTGCGCGATCATCAGGCTGGCGCCGTCCTCGGCGAGTTCGCGCAGTGTCGGGCGAACGTCGCCGTAGCCCAGGCCCTCTGCTGGCATGAACTCGAGGCCGTGCATCTCGGCGACGGCGCGCGCGGCGTCGACACCCTGCTGGTTCCAGCCGAAATCCGTGCCCTGTTCAGGAACGAGAACCGCAATGCTCGTGACGTCGTCGGCCACACCGGCCTGGATGACGCCAAACGTCATGACGGCTCCCGCCGCGAGCCCGGCAATGAACTTTCTTGCGGATTGTTTCATGGGGGTCTCCCTTGTCAGGTCAATCCATTCCCCGGCGGACCAGGGAGCCGGATCAGGATGTCAAGCCTACAGGATGCCTTCCGCCGTCCGCAACGACCTCCGCCTCCTCGCAGAGCGGCGTCTTGCCCAGAATGAGGTCGGCTGCACGCTCCGCCACGGCGACGACGGCGGCATTGATGTTGCCACTCACGAGGCGCGGCATGACGGAGGCGTCAATGACCCTGAGCCCCGTGGTTCCATGGACTTCAAGGGTCTGGTCGACGACCGCCGCAGGGTCTCCGTCGCGTCCCATCGAGCAGGTGCCCAGCGGATGGTGCACGGTGATGGCGGTCGATCGGATGTGATCGTCGACGTCCCCGCCTCCCGGGGCGGTTTCGGCATCGATGAAGGGCCTGAGAGCGGGCTGCGAGGCGACGTTGCGGGCAAGCTCGATTCCCCGGCGCATTGCCTTCCAGTCGTTTTCCCTGGCAAGGAAGTTCGATTCCAGGAGTACCTTCCCGGCAGGATTTCCATCGGAGAGGGTGACTCGTCCCCTGCTGCGGGGGTGCAGCAGCACGATGCGGCAGGCAAAGCCGTCCGTGAAGGGCTTGAGACACCACGGACCAGCGTCGAGCGGGGCTGCCGTGAAGAGGAGCTGGATGTTGGGCGCCGGCAATTTGGCGTCGGTCTTGAGGAAGGCGGTGATGCCTCCCGGAACGTCGCTTGCGAAGCCGCTGCCGAGGAACCGGGCCTGCAGCATGGCGAGCGCAATGCGGTCATAGCGCATGGCCCTCGCAAAGGGGCCCGGTTCCCTGCGCCGGTAGAGGAGGATCGTCGAGACATGGTCCTGGAGATTGCCTCCGACACCGGGCAGGTCGACGAGGACCGGGATGTCCCGCTCACGCAGGGCATGGGCGTCGCCGATTCCGGAATGCATGAGGAGTTTCGGCGAGTTGATGACCCCGCACGAGACGATGACTTCGCGTTCGGCCCGCACGGTGCGCGTCCGACCGCCCTGGCGCACCTCCACGCCCACGGCTCTTGCACCTTCGAAGAGAATGCGGGTGGCCTGGGCGTTCACGGTCACGCTCAGTCCACGCCTCGAGAGCGCCGGGCGCAGATAGGCCGAAGCGGCGCTCGCGCGGCGGCCGCGGCGAATGGTCATCTGCAGGCGGCCGAAACCGTCCTGGTGTGCGGCGTTGTAATCCTCGGTCCAGGCATGGCCGGCCTCGCGGCCAGCCTCACCGAAGGCCTCGACAAGGGGATCCTGGTACTTGCAGAACTGGACATTGAGGGGACCACCGGCGCCGCGCCAGGCATTGGCGCCTTCCTCCCAGTTCTCCTGGCGCTTGAAGTAGGGAAGCATGTTGGCCCAGGACCAGTCGACCAGCCCGCCGTCCGCCCAGGTGTCGTAGTCGTGTGGATTCCCCCGGACATGTGCCATGGCATTGACCGAGGACGATCCTCCGACGACCTTGCCCCTGGCGCACTCGACGCTGCGGCCGCCAAACCCCTCTGCGGGTTCATAGAAGTACATCCAGTCGTGCAGGCGGTTCTGCAGGATCCTGCCCCAACCCAGCGGAACGTGAATCAGGGGATCGCGGTCCCATCCCCCGGCTTCCACCACAAGCACGCGGGTGACATTGTCGGCGGAAAGCCGGTTGGCAAGCGTACACCCCGCCGACCCGGCGCCGACAATCACGTAATCAAAGGTATCCTTCACGGCGGTCAGCTCCCGTCACGGTTTCCATGGTGACACCCGCTGCACAGGTTTTCCATGACGGCGCCAGTATTCTGTGTTCAGCCACCCTCGATCCCGCGTTGCACGGGAAGGCCGCACGGCTTATCACTCCCGCCTTGTCCAACTGCGTGCGTCGAGTGAACGACGGAAGCCATGGATATCCTGACGATCCAGTCCCATGTCGCGCGGGGCCATGTCGGTCTCAACGCGGCGGTGCTGCCCCTGCAGCTTCTCGGTTTCGAGGTCGATGCCGTGCCGACGGTGGTGTTTTCCAATCACCTGGGCTGGCAGGACTACGAGGGGAGGGCTCTCGAACCCGCCTGGGTGACGCGGGTGATCGACGGCGTCGCGCGCCGCGGTCTCGGCCGGTGCCGGGCCCTGCTGACGGGATTCATCGGTTCGCCCGAGCTCGGCGACACCGTGCTCCATGCCCTCGACGTGCTGCGCCAGGCCAATCCCGGCGCGCTCTATGCATGCGATCCGGTTATGGGCAACGAGGACGGCTTCTTTGTCGAGCCCGGCGTGCCCGAGTACCTGAAGGATCACATCGTGCCCAGGGCCGACATTCTCTTTCCCAACCACATGGAACTCGAATTCCTCGCCGGGCGGCAGGTCGAGGGCATCGATGACGCACTCCATGCCGCTCGGCAGGTGCAGGACATGGGGCCACGGACCGTACTCGTCACCTCGCTCGAGGCCCGCGCCGGGTTCCCTGACACGATTCCCGTCATCGCCGTCGACGATCAGGGCGCCTGCCAGGCCAGCGTCGAACGCCTCGACGTTCCGGTCGATGGCGCTGGCGATCTCATCGCAGCAATCTTCACGGCGGCAACCCTGCGGGGCGCCGCGCTCCCCGATGCCCTGGCCCATGCGCTGGCCGCCACCCACGGCATCATGAGAAAGACGGCGGAATGCGGCGCCGAAGAACTCGCCCTCGTCGCCGGTCGCGAGGAAATCGTGAACCCCGGCCGGCCCGTTGACGTGACGCTCATCGACGCTCCCTGATCCGGCCGTCATTCGCCATCGGGGCGTGAACGGATGAGGCGGCTGCAGCATGCTCAACAGTCCCGAACCAGCGACAGCGCACATCGCGCTCAGGTCGATGGCGCCGGGTCCCAGCGATAGGTGACGTCGGGCTCGTTTTCCGCCTCGCTGCGGCCGAATTCGATCGCGACGAGGCCGCGTCCTTGATAGAAGACCCGTGCTCTCCGGTTGGCGCGGAACGTGCGCAGCGTGAAACCGGCTGATCTCAGAGCCATGACATCGCGCAGCAGGATCGATCCGATCCCCTGCCCCTGGGCCTCGGGCTCGACAAACAGCTGATCAACGACATCCTCGAGAAGACAATGAAAGCCAACGGGCCCGCAATGTGCCTGCGCGATGCGTACCGCGTCCCATGTATCGAAGGAAGCGCGGACAAACCCGGTGAAGTCGTCGTCGCTGTGATCCCACGACATGAACGTGTAGGCGAGGCGGGACGAGCGCATGAGGATGTCGGCAATCGCTGGAATGTCGCCATGAACCGCATCACGCACATGGACGTGCATCATGTCTCCGGACTCTTGATGGTGGTCTTCAGTCTGTACATGCACCCCGTCCGTGCCTAGTTGGGGGCCATCGATGATGGATGTGTGAACGACTCACCAGGTGCAGCGGTGACCACAACCTCACATCGTCCTGGATGGCAAGGCGCCGAGTTCCGGGGGAGGACGCACGACAAGACGACAACACGCTCCACCCCGAACGGCAGTGATGGGGTCCTGAACCCCAAGCAGTGTCGGGAACCCTGTTTCTCCAGTTCCGGGAGGACGTCAGAACACGTTCGCCATGCCTGGTAAGGACGATGCAGTGGCGCGCTACAGAATGTGGCGGCGGTCGAGTTCCTCGGCGATCTGCACGGCGTTGAGTGCCGCGCCCTTGCGCAGGTTGTCGGAGACCACCCACATCGACAGGCCGTTCTCCACGGTCGGGTCATTGCGGATGCGGCTGACGTAGACGGCATCCTCGCCGGCGCACTCGCGCGGGGTCATGTAGCCGCCCGGCTCACGATCGTCGACGACAAGGACGCCGTCGGCCTCTCGCAGCTGCTCGCGGGCGTCTTCTTCGTCGAGCGGCCCGGCAAACTCGACGTTGAGCGCCTCCGCGTGACCGATGAAGACAGGCACGCGCACGCAGGTGGCATGGACCCTGATGGCGGGATCGAGAATCTTCGCGGTCTCGGCCACCATCTTCCATTCCTCCCTGGTCGAGCCATCCTCCATGAAGGAGTCGATGTGGGGAATGCAATTGAAGGCGATGTCCTTCTGGAACACCTCCGGGGCGTGAGGTTCGTTCCAGTACCGCTTTCTCGTCTGCTCGTAGAGCTCGTCCATCCCCTTCTTTCCGGCGCCGCCCGTGGCCTGGTAGGTGGCCACGACGATGCGCCGGATGGGGACGAGGTCGTGCAGCGGCTTGAGGGCGACCACCATCTGGATGGTCGAGCAGTTCGGGTTGGCGACGATGTTGCGGTGCTGCGCCATGTCCAGGTGGTGGGCGTTCACCTCCGGAACGACGAGCGGCACGTCATCGTCGTAGCGGAAGCGCGAGGTGTTGTCGATGACCATCGCACCGGCTTCGGCGGCCCTTGGCGCATGGCGGCCGGAGACCTTTGACCCGGGCGAGAAGAGGGCGACATTCCAGCCGTTGAAGTCGAAGGTCTCGAGATCCCGGCAGGTGAGGGTGGCATCGCCGAAGGAGACTTCCTTGCCCGCCGAGCGGGACGAGGCGACCGCAGCCACCTCGTCGACCGGGAACTCCCGTTCGGCGAGCGTCTGCAGCATTTCGTGTCCGACGGCGCCGGTGGCGCCGACGACGGCAACGCGGTAACCCATGGTTCAGGCCCGTTTCTCGATTTCCCGGACGAGAGCCTCCGCCATGGCGGTGGTCGTCACCTGGCGGGCCCCGTCTTCCATGATATCGGCCGTTCTCAGGCCGCTCTCCAGGACGGCACCGATGGACTCGTCCACGAGGGCCGCTTCGTCCTGCAGATCGAAACTGTACCGCAACATCATGGCGAAACTCGAGAGCATGGCGAGCGGATTGGCCCGATTGGTGCCGGCGATGTCGGGTGCGGACCCGTGCACCGGTTCGTAGAGAGCCGGAATCCTGTCTCCGGAGCGGGCGCCCAGGGAGGCCGACGGCAGCATGCCGAGCGAACCCGTCAGCATGGCGGCGCAGTCCGACAGGATGTCGCCGAACATGTTGGTCGTGACCATGACGTCGAACTGGCGGGGATCGCGGACAAGCTGCATGGCCGCGTTGTCGGCCAGCATGTGGGTGAGGTCCACGTCCGGATACTCCTCGGCCCCCAGGCGGGTCATCTCCTCGCGCCACAGCAGCGTCGACTCCAGGACATTGGACTTGTCGACGGAGCACACCCGGCCGTCGCGCTTGCGGGCGAGTTCGAAGGCCACGCGCCCGACGCGCAGGATCTCATGAGTCGTGTAGACCAGTGTGTTGACCCCGCGGCGTTCGCCGCCGCCGGCATCCTCGATGCCGCGCGGCTCGCCGAAGTAGATGCCGCCGGTCAGTTCACGCACGATCATGATGTCGAGGCCCGAGACGATGTCGGGCTTGAGCGACGAGGCGTGCGAGAGGGCGGGGTAGACCACAGCCGGGCGCAGGTTGGCAAAGAGCTCCATCTCCTTGCGCAGGCCGAGGAGAGCGCGCTCGGGCCGCATGGAAAAGTCGAGCCCGTCCCAGCGCGGACCACCGACGGCGCCGAAGAGAACGGCGTCAACCGACTTCGCCCGCTCGAGGGTGTCGTCGGTCAGCGGCGTGCCATGGGCGTCGATGCTGGCGCCACCGACAAGGGCTTCCCCGATGTCGACGTTGAGACGGTTTTCCCTGTCGAACCAGTCGATCACGCGCCTGGTGGCGTCCATGACCTCCGGTCCGATCCCGTCGCCGGGCAGAAGCAGCAATGACCGGTTTGCGGTCATCGTTCCCGCCTCCCTCTTAAAGCCATGGCTGCAGAGCGGCGCGGCGCTCCTCGAAGGCGGTGATGTCGGCCTCCTTCGAAAGGCTGATGCCGATCGGATCGAGCCCGTTCAGGAGCCGGTGCTTCACCGACCCGTCGATGGTGAAGGTAATCCGGCTGCCGTCGGGACGCGTCACGGTCTGGCTCTCGAGGTCGACAGTCAGTCTCGCGTTGTGCCCGGCCCGGGCATCGTCCATCAGCCGCCGCACGTCCTCGTGCGGCAGGGTGATGGCAAGGATGCCGTTGTTGACGCAGTTGCCGAAGAAGATCTCGGCGAAACTCGGGGCGATGACGCAGCGGATGCCGAAGTCGAGGAGGGCCCAAGGGGCATGCTCGCGGCTCGACCCGCAGCCGAAATTGTCCTCCGTCACGAGAATGGACGCCTGGCGCCACGGGTCGCGGTTGAGGATGAACTCCGGGCGCTCGCGACCCTTGGCATCGTGACGCATCTCGTCGAAGAGATGGCGGCCTAGTCCGGTCCTGCGGATGGTCTTGAGGTACTGCTTCGGGATGATCTTGTCTGTGTCGACATTGATCATCGGCAGAGGTGCGGCGATCCCGGTCAGTGTGGTGAACCGTTCCATGGTTCTAGCCCCCGAGCGCGCGGACGTCGGTGAGGGTGCCGCGGATGGCGGCGGCCGCGGCCATGGCGGGACTGACCAGGTGGGTGCGTCCGCCACGTCCCTGGCGTCCCTCGAAATTGCGGTTGGAGGTGGAGGCGCAGCGTTCGCCGTCAAGCAGTCGGTCGGCATTCATCGCCAGGCACATCGAGCACCCGGCCTCGCGCCAGTCGAAACCCGCCTCTGTGAGGATGCGATCGATCCCCTCGTCCTCTGCCTGCTGCTTCACCAGTCCCGACCCCGGCACCACCATGGCGTGCACGCCGTCAGCCACCTTGTGGCCCTCCACGACGTCGGCCACGGCGCGCAGATCCTCGATGCGGCCATTGGTGCAGGAACCGATGAAGACCCGGTCGATCGGGATGTCCTGCAGCCGGGTTCCGGGCTCAAGGCCCATGTAGTCGAGGGAACGTTCCATCGCCGCTCGCCGCTCGTCGTCCGCGACCTCTCCGGGATCGGGGACGACTCCGGAGATCGGCAGGACGTCCTCGGGACTGGTTCCCCAGGTGACCTGCGGTTCGATGTCACCGGCCTGGATCACCACCTCACGGTCGTAGGTGGCGCCCGGATCCGACACCAGGGTCGCCCACCAGGCCACGGCCCGGTTCCAGTCGTCGCCCGTTGGCGAGAAGGGCTTGCCCTCGAGCCAGGCAATGGTCTTGTCGTCCGGCGCAATCAGGCCGGCGCGGGCCCCGGCCTCGATCGACATGTTGCAGACCGTCATGCGTCCGGCCATCGAAAGGGCGCGGATCGCCGGACCGGCATACTCGATGACATGTCCGGTCCCGCCGGCCGTGCCCACAGCACCGATGATGCCAAGGATGAGGTCCTTGGCCGTGACTCCGGGCCCTGGCTCGCCCTCCACCGTGATGCGCATGTTGCGCGACCGCCGCTGGACCAGCGTCTGCGTGGCGAGGACGTGCTCCACTTCGGAGGTGCCGATGCCGAATGCGAGAGCGCCGAAGGCGCCGTGGGTTGCGGTATGGCTGTCACCGCAGACGATCGTCATGCCGGGCTGGGTGAATCCCTGTTCGGGCCCGACGATGTGAACGATCCCCTGTCGCGGATCGTCCATTCCGAAGAGAGCGATGCCGAAGTGCTCGCAGTTCTCTGACAGGGTGTCGACCTGGATCCGGCTTTCCTCGTCGTCGATTCCCTGACTGCGGTCCGTCGTCGGCACGTTGTGGTCGGCAACCGCCAGCGTTGCCGCCGGGCGCCGGACCTGCCGGCCGTTCTGGCGCAATCCCTCAAAGGCCTGTGGGCTGGTCACCTCGTGGACGAGATGGCGGTCGACATAGATGAGAGTCGTGCCGTCTCCCATGTCGGCGACGGCATGGCTGTCCCAGATCTTGTCGTAGAGTGTCTTCGGTGCGTTCATGGTCGAAAGATGCCGTCATCCGGCGCCAGGGGTTCTGCGAATCGTCCCGGGGTCAGGACTTCTTGGCTGCCTTCGCCCTGTCGTCTCGCTTTTCGGGGATGCGCGCCGCCTTGCCGGTGCGCCCGCGCAGGTAGTAGAGTTTTGCCCGCCGCACGGCGCCGCGTCGCACCACGGTGATCGATGCAATGCGCTGCGAATAGAGCGGAAACACCTGCTCGACGCCCTCGCCGTAGGAGATCTTGCGAACCGTGAAGGAGGAGTTCAGACCGCGGTTCTTGCGCGCGATACACACACCTTCGTAGTTCTGGATGCGTTCGCGCGTTCCCTCGACCACGCGCAGGGCGACCCGCACGGTGTCTCCGGGCGCGAACTCGGGAATCTCCCTCGTCTCCAGGAGCTTCGCGATCTGCTCCTGTTCCATCGTCTCCAGAACGTTCATCCCTCTCATCCTCCGCTGGCCTGCGTCAGCCCTTATTCTCTTGATGCCTGGTATCGGGACCAGAGGTCGGGCCTGCGCTCCCGGGTTGTCTGTTCAGCCTTGTCATGCCGCCACTGGCGCACCTTTCCATGGTGTCCCGACAGCAGGACTTCCGGTACCGTGCGGCCTTCCCAGGTGCCGGGCCGCGTGTAGTGCGGATACTCGAGCAGGCCGGTCTCGAAACTCTCGTCCAAAAGCCCTTCGGGTGCGTGGACCACTCCCTCGAGGAGTCGCACACAGGCGTCCACCAGCACGATGGCTGCCGGCTCGCCGCCCGACAGGACATAATCACCGATCGAAATCTCCTCGAGGCCGCGTGCCTGGACCACGCGCTCGTCCACCCCTTCGAAACGTCCGCAGACGACGACCAGACGTCGCTGCCTGCAGAGCCGGCGCACGCGCTGCTGGGTGAGCGGCGCGCCGCGGGGCGTGAGAAGGATCAGTGTTTCGTCTTCACCTCCAGTGGCCGTCGAGTCGATGGCGCGTGCCAGGACGTCGGGCCGCATGACCATGCCATTGCCGCCGCCGAAGGGCGCATCGTCGACGGTGCGGTGCTTACTACACGCATATTGGCGAATGTCCACTGTTTCCAGTGCCCACAGGCCCGAATTCAGCGCATGACCCGACAGGGACGCTCCCAGCGGACCGGGAAACATCTCCGGAAACAGGGTGAGGATGGTGGCGGTCCATGGTGCAGCCATGTTCACGCCTCCTCACTCGCCAGAATGCCGTCGGGCGGATCGACGATGATCCGGCCATGCTCGAGATCGACCACCGGAACATTGCTCTCGGTGAAGGGTACGAGAAAATCGCTCCCGGGCGCCTCTCCGCTGATTTCCATGGTGTCGCCGGCCCCCCAGTCGTGCATGGCGCGCACCTGGCCAAGTGGCGAGCCGTCGACATGGAAGGCGGCGAGGCCAATCAGGTCGTGGTGATAGAACTCGTTGGCAGAAACTTCCGGCATGCGCGAACGCGGAATGAAAAGGCGGATGCCTGAAAGGGCGGCGGCGGCCTGCCGGTCCGTGACGCCGTTGATGGCCACCACCAGGTGTCCACGCCGGGGGTGCTCAAGGACGGTGAGATCGAGGGTGCGGCCGCCGGGTCCCGCGTGCATCGGGTTGTAGTCGCCGATGGCGGCCGGTTCCTCGGCAAAGCATGAAAGACGGACGGCGCCGCGAAGCCCCTTCGGCGCGCCTATGACGGCCAGACAGACCCAGTCCGGGTGGATGTCAGGAGTCGTCCCCTTCCGCATCGTCCGTCACCTCGCCGGTGCTGCCCCCGCGGCGCTCCGGCATGGGAATGATCTCGGCCTTGCCGAGAAAGACCGCGACCCGGTCCGTGGGCTTGGCGCCCTGACCGAGCCAGTAGCGAATCCGGTCCTGATCCATGATGACGCGTTCGGGATCATCGGCAGGCAGCAGCGGCCGATAGACGCCGACACGTTCGATGAAACGGCCATCGCGCGGTGAACGCGAATCGGCGACGACGATTCTGTACATCGGGCGCTTCTTGGCGCCGCCACGTGACAGGCGAATCTTCAGGGCCATGAACCGGAACCTCCAGGAGGCTACATCGCGAATGAGGGACCGCAGGAGACGCCACTGCCGGATCACCGACCACCATCAAAACAAGAAGAAGGCGTAAAGCGTCGGCGCCACTACCTAATGGCGACAGGGACCATTGGCAAGCCCAGATTGATCTTTACGACTGCGGGCGGTCTGCCAGAATGGTGCAGCGGGCCAATCAAGCAGGACTGAGATCATCATGTCGGGTGAAGGATCGTTCAAGCCTTTCGATTCGGGGATTGTCCCGCGCTACCAGGAGCCCGCGAGTTTCATGCGCGCCCAGCGTCACCCGGTCTCCCGCCGTCTTGACATTGCCCTTGCGGGGGTGCCGTTCGATACCGGTGTCACGTTCCGTTCCGGCGCCCGCCACGGTCCGGCAGCGGTGCGCGAGGCCAGCCGACTCATCCGGGCGGTCAATCCGGCAACCAGGGTGGCGCCCTTTGATCTCTGCAACATTGCCGATGTCGGGGATGCGCCGACCCATCCCCTCAAGGTCGAGGAAAGCTGCGACATGATCCAGGCCTTCTTCGCCGGGATCCATGATGCCGGTGCCTGGCCCCTTTCCATCGGCGGCGACCATACGGTGCCGCTTCCCATCCTGCGCGCCATTGCCCGTGATGAACCCCTGGGCCTCTTCCACGTCGATGCCCATGCCGACACCTTCGACAGCTTCATGGGAACGAAGATCAACCATGCCACCTTTGTCCGCCGCGCGGTCGAGGAAGGGCTGATCGATCCGGCGAGGACTGTCCAGGTGGGACTGCGCGGCACCCGCTACGGCGATGACGACATCGACTACGGCAACGAGGTCGGCGTGACCATGGTGCCGATGGACGAGTACGAGGCGATGGGACGGGAGAATTTCATCGACCTTGCCCGCGGCGTTCTGGGCGACGGACCCTGCTACATGACCATCGACATCGACGGCCTTGATCCGCGGGATTGCCCGGGCACCGGGGTTCCGGAGCCGGGCGGCATCTCCATGCGCGACATGCAGGTCATCCTGCGCAGCTTCACCGGGCTCAATGCCGTTGGCGGCGATGTCTGCGAGGTGTCCCCGCCTCACGACCCGGTCGGCATCACCTTCGTCAATGTCGCCAACCTGATGTTCGAAATGGCATGCGTGATGGCCCGCAACAGAAAGAGGAGCCGATGATGCAGAATTGGAATCTCGAAGGCCGCAGGATCGTCAACTGGAAGACCTGCGACTGGCAGCCCTATCCCGGGCTTGACGGAACGGAACCCGGTCTCACCTGGTGTCCCATCCGCGCCAGGCCCGGAAGCGGCGACGGCTACTATCTCATGAAGTCCGAGCCAGGATCCGGCGCGGCGTTGCATTTCCACAGTGCCCGGGAAGAGTTCATCATGCTCGAGGGTGAACTCATCGACGGCGACGGCACCGTGCTGCGGGAAGGCGACTGCGTGAGCTATGCGCCGGGAACCCGCCACCGCACCCACTCGCCTAAGGGCTGCACCATTCTTGCCGGTATCAAGGGCCCGATCTCCACGATCGAGGGAGATGATGAACTGGAGACCATGCGCCAGGGCCGCACGATCGTGAACTGGCGCGACAACGACTTTGTGCCCTATCCTTCGCTGCCTGATGATTCCGGCACGATCCAGTGGCTGCCGGTGCGGGCGGAGGCCGAGACCGGAGAAGGGTTCTATCTCATCAGGTTCGAACCCGGCGACTGCTCGAAGCTGCACGAGCATACCGATTTCGAGGAGTTCGCCATGCTCCAGGGGACCCTGACCGATTGCGACGGAACGACCTACGTCGAGGGCGACTGCGTCAGCCTGCCTCCCGGAAGTTCACACACTTCCCGTTCATTCGATGGATGCACCGTCGTGGACATGATCTCCGGCCCATTGCGCATGCTCGAACAGTAAAGGGCTCCCTCGTCATGGCCTCCCCGCAGATCGCTTTCTGACTGCCTGGCCAGGTCTGAGACAACTGACGAGGGCCCGGGAGCCACCGCAACAGACGCGCCTGTGTTTCGTCGCATCCTGCTCCACGTGTCATTCATTATGTCCTTGCAATCTTTCCATGACATGGATAGATTGCAAGGATGATACCGAGAATGATCGCTCCCGATGTCAGGAGTGCTCTCGGTCGCCAGGCGGCCGTGGCACTCATCGGGCCGAGGCAGGTCGGCAAGACAACACTCGCGCTGGACATTGCCCGGACGCGTGACTCGCTCTACCTCGATCTGGAAGACCGGGACGACCGCAGCCGCCTATCCCAGCCCCGGCTCTTCCTCGACAGCGTGGAAGATCGCCTTGTGATTTTCGACGAGATTCACCGTCTGCCGGACATCTTTCAGACATTGCGCGGGGTCATCGACAGGGGCCGCCGCAGATCGAGGGGATTGGGCCGGTTCCTCATCCTCGGGTCCGCGTCCATAGACGTACTGCGCCAGTCGGGAGAGACACTTGCCGGGCGCATCTCATACATCGACCTCGCGCCGCTCTCGGCGCTGGAGGTGGAGGATGACCGGAGAGCACGCGAGCGGTTGTGGTTGCGCGGTGGGTATCCGCAGAGCTATCTCGCCCAGAGCGACACCGACAGCATGGCGCTGCGCTGGGACTTCATCCGCACGTATCTGGAGCGTGATGTCGCCATGTTCGGCCCGCGCATTCCCGCCGCCACCCTGGAACGACTGTGGACGATGCTCGCCCACCTCCAGGGATCCATGCTCAATGCGTCCACGCTCGCACGGGCGCTAGACGTGAGTGTGCAGTCGGTGACCCGCTACATCGATCTGCTGGTCGACCTGCTTCTGGTCCGACGGCTGAGGCCACTGCATGCCAACGTCGGCAAACGCCTTGTCAAGGCGCCGAAGGTCTATGTACGGGACAGCGGACTGGTGCATGCCCTCCTGGGAATCACCTCACTGGAACAGCTCGCCGGTCATCCGGTGGTTGGAGCAAGCTGGGAAGGCTGGGTCATCGAAACGTTGCTCGCCGCCCTTCCGTCACGCGCCATCCCGGGCTTCTACCGGACGAGCGCAGGCGCCGAAATCGACCTCGTCATCGAACACGGCGACGGCACCCTTTGGGCCGTGGAGATCAAGCGCTCCCTTTCCGCCCGGGTCAGCCGCGGCTTCCATATCGCTTGCGGTGATCTGAAGCCGGAGCGTGCCTTTGTCGTGCATGCCGGAGACGACCGCTATCCGGTATCGCGAAGCATTGAGGCAATCGGTGTCCGCCAACTGGCCGCAGACCTGCGGGAGCGCGCCCGCGCCAGGGGTTGAGGAGCGGCCGGCAGGAATTAGGCCCGGCCGGTTGCCTTGCCGTCTTCGAAAAGGCGCGGTCCCCGCTCGTCGATGATCTGCTTTCCCTTGCGAACCGAATGGGTTACGGCATCCTCATGCGTCGTGAACGTGTCGGCGCGGGTGAAGATGCGTTCCCAGTCGCCATCCTCGCGCTGCTTGATGATGGTGCCGGCGATTCGCCATTGCTGTCCTTCGCGTTCCGGCGCCGGGTGAATGAGAAGTTCCTTGTAGGTCACGGCCTCGTCGCTTCCTGCGGGTCGCTTCTCCTCGCCGCCGGACGGTCCCGTGAGGCTCTTGAGAAATCGCGATACGAATGACGCCATGATTGGCATCCCTGTTGTCCCAGGGTCCAGACAACCACCTGGCTGCGGTGAAGTCCACTATCTCAACCGGTGACCCAAAGGCATGCCGTTCGGACAAGTGCTGCCATCGGCCCGCTCCTTGGCAGCCCCGGAGACCACCACGAGGTGCACGGAACCACGCACCGGCCCATGGGACCGAAGCATGGCAAGATCAGCCGAGTTCGGCTGCGACCAGTTCGGCAAAGGCGCCGGCGCACACCATCGCCGAGACCGCCTCGATGTCCGGCGCCATCAGACGGTCCTCGTCCCAGAAGGGCACCCGTTGCCGGATCAGTTCGTGCGCTCGCGCCAACGTCTTCGAGGTCCGAAGCGGCCGGCGGAAATCGATCCCCTGGGCCGCGGCCAGCAGTTCGATGGCGATGATGTCGGCGAGATTGTCGTTCATGCCGTCGAGCCGCCGTGCCGCATGGGTCGCCATGGACACGTGATCCTCCTGGTTGGCCGAAGTCGGCAGGCTGTCGATGGAGGCCGGCACCGCCTGATGCTTGTTCTCGGCGGCAAGCGCCGCAGCGGTGACATGGGCAATCATGAAGCCCGAGTTGACGCCGCTGTCCTCGACAAGGAAGGGCGGCAACGAGCTCATGGTTCCGTTCGTGAGCAGCGCCGTGCGCCGTTCGGACATCGATCCGATCTCGGAGAGCACGAGCGCAAGGATATCGGCGGCCATGGCCACCGGCTGGGCATGGAAGTTTCCACCTGATAGGACGTCACCCTCGTCGCAGAACACCAGCGGATTGTCGGTCACCGCGTTGGCCTCGCGCAGCAGCACATCGCCGACCGATCGCAGATGATCGAGACAGGCGCCCAAGACCTGAGGCTGACATCTCAGCGAATAGGGGTCCTGTACCCGATCGCAATCCTCGTGCGACTTGCGGATCTCGCTGCCGCGCAGGAGACCGTGGTAGACGGCCGCGACCCTGGTCTGTCCCACCTGCCCGCGTGCCTCGGAAATGCGCGGGTCGAAGGGCGTGTCGGCCCCGAGCGACGCATCGACCGAAAGAGCGCCGGCGACCACGGCTGTTGCAAAGTTGCGTCGCGCCCGGATCAAGCCATCAAGCGCCAGCGCCGCAGAGACCTGCGTTCCGTTGAGCAGGGCCAGGCCCTCCTTGGCGGCAAAGGCCACGGGCTCGAGGCCGACACGCCTGAGCGCCGTGGAGGCCGGCACCGTCTCGCCATCCATGCGCACTTCGCCGTAGCCCATGAGAACGGCGCTGAGGTGTGCCAGAGGGGCGAGGTCGCCGGATGCGCCAACCGATCCCTTGGCCGGAATGACGGGAAGCGCGTCGTGGTTGTAGAGCCGGACAAGCGCCTCGATTGTCGTTCTCTGGCACCCGGAAAGTCCAAGGGCGAGCGCGTTGATCTTGAGCGCGAGAACCAGCCGCACGATGGGATCGGGCAGAGGTGCACCGGTGCCGGCCGCGTGGCTCAGGACGATGCGTCTCTGCAGGTCGTTGATGCGGTCGCGCGAGATCGCTGTCCGCGCGAGGCTGCCAAATCCGGTGTTGATGCCGTAGACTCTGGCGTCGCCCGCGGCGACATCGAGCACGAGCCTTGCAGAACGCTCGACTTCGGCCCAGGCCCGCTCGTCGACGGCCATGGCAAGCCCACCCGAGCGAAGGCGCTCGATGTCCGAGAGCATCAGCGTCCCCGGCATCAGAGTCAGGGTCTCGGGCATAGGTCCCTCCTCAAGCCCGCGCTCGCCGGCTGTGTGACGCGGGTGGTCAGACCGGATCCATCAGCGAGATGGCTTCGGCCATGGCGATGGTCTCCAGCTGGTAGGAGAAATCGGCGGCACTGTCGTCCTCGAGGACGCTGAAGAACGCCACCACCGTCCCGCTGTCCGGATCAACGAAGAGGAACTGGCCGCCCCAGCCGCCGTGGCCGATCCAGCGGCCATTGGTGCGCATCTGGTTGCCGTAGGTGATGTGGTCGGCCGGTGGTGCATAGCGCGGACCGGTCTGGGCGCGGGTGGCCCTGATGAAGGCTTCGCTGCCGATCTTCTCGCCGTGGATGCCAAGGCCACCGCGAACGAAAATGAGACCATAGCGCGCCAGGTCGCAGGCGCTCATGGAAACGCCGCCGTTGAGATTGGGCACGCCGTCGCGGTCGCACGACAGCCAGAGCGCGTTCTCGATGCCCGCACCCTCGACGATGTCGATGAAGTGATGCCTGAGCGGCCTCTTCTCCACCCTCTCCGCAACCCAGCCGACGACGTCGGTGTTGGCCGACTTGTACTGCGGTTCGCCTGATGGGTTCGCGAGTTCATCGCTGGCAATACCGCAGAGGAACGACCTGTTGGAGAGCTCTTCCTGGTCGTCAGCCGGGAGTCGCCAGCCCATGGCGACTCCATGGTCGGCGAGAGCCGTCGTCATCGGATCGGAGTAGTCCTCCGCGTAGTCGTTGACGATGTTCATGTCCATGACGTCCTGGACCGTCGCGCCGGCGTAGCCGCTGCCGATTTCCGGCAGGTGATCGCCGACGCGTGAGAGCATGTCGAGACGCCCTTCCTCGACGAGGCGGCCGATCAGCAGGTTCATTGCCGTCTTCGAGATGGACATGACCGTATGGGGATGATCGGGGCCGAAGTCGGGTGCGTAGGCCTTGTACACAAGCTCTTCGTGGCGCAGCACCACCATGGCGGAAAAGAAGGTGGTTCCTGTCAGGCGCCGGACCTCGGGCATGTCGCCGATTCGCCGATCGATCCGCCGGTTGAGTGTCAGAACCCTCGGGCTCCTGAGGAAGAGGCCGTAGCGCGCCTGTCGCCACAGATTGTGGAATCCCTGACGCCGGTTGCTGGAGGTGACCCATGCTTCCCGTTGATCCGGGCCCACAGTGAGATCGGGATTGGCAATGATGGTGCTCATCGAACGTCTCCTCTCGGGACCACTTCCTGGCCCGGTTCTTCCGGTTCGTCATCGATCATCTCCGCCGGAAAACCGGGAGCGTGAATCGAGACGCCACAAGCCTCCTCGAGCCTGCGGATGATGTTGGGTGACCATTCCCTCGGGCCGTAGCGCGCCTCGCCATCCTGGAAGATCTCGATCAGCTTCGGCGCAATCTCGACAGGCACCCCGGCCCGTTCGGCGACTTGCCGAAAGATACCGATATCCTTCGACACCAGGTCCATCGTGAAGTTGATGTCACGGCTGCCGTTGAGGATCACCTGGCTTTCGGTCTCGTGCACGAACGAGTTGCCCGAGGAAATGCGGATGGCCTCGTAGGTAGTGGAAAGGTCCATGCCGGCCATCTTCGAGGTGACCAAAGCTTCAGAGAGGGAGACGAGATTGGCCGTTGCCAGGTAGTTGGTGACCACCTTGAGAATGGATGCGGATCCCAGCGGGCCGGTGTGAAGGATGCGTCGGCCCATCGCCTTCAGCAGAGGGAGCATGCGCTCGAAGACGCCGCGATCGCATCCGGCGAAGATGGCAATGTTGCCGGTCGCCGCCCTGTGGCATCCGCCGGAGACGGGACAATCCACCGCGTCTGCGCCACCTGCCTCGACGAGTGCTCCGAGGCGGCGGACCTCCGCTTCGTCGGTCGTGCTCATTTCCGCCCAGATGCTTCCCGTCCGAAGGCCGGCGAGGATTCCGTCCTCTGCCTCCATGACCCTCGCCGATGCCGCAGGGGACGGCAGGCACGTGATCACCACCTCGCATGCACGGGCCATCTCTCGTGGGCTCTCCGCCCAGGCGGCGCCGTTCTCGAGGAAGGACTGCGCGGCATCACGGTCCAGATCCTTCACCACGAGTTCGAACCCGTTGCGCTGGAGGCTACCCGCCAGCTTGCCTCCCACATTGCCCAACCCGATGAAACCGACCTTCATGATGGGGAGCTCCGCGCCGCGTTCACGAAATCCTGCACCGCCGGAAGGCCGGTGTCGAGACGGTCTGCCCCCTTGCACCGCTGCCGGCCCGCACCCCTTGACCGGCCCCGGAGCGGACCATGACAATGGCCGGTGACAGGGAGGGACCGGTGAGCGACGAGCGCGACATCTTCTGGGACGAACGGGATCTTCCCGGACCCACACGCGATCCGGTACGCCTCAAGCGCGACATGGACCGTTGGGGGTACTGCATGATTGCCGAGGCGGTGCCTGCCGACACGCTGCGGGTCATGCGCGAACGCCTCGAGGAACTCGCCGAAACCGAGGCGGAAATGGGCGGCCATGTCTTTGCCGACAGGGTCAACGCCGCAGACAGCAACAACCAGTGGGTCCTCATGCTCATCAACAAGGGCGAGGTTTTCCTGCGTGCCGTCGATCATCCCGACACCCGGCCGATTCTCGAACACGTTCTGGGCCCCGAGTATCTGCTGAGCGAATCGTCCGCGCACCTCACCCGCCCGGGCAATCCGGCGATGGCGCTGCATACGGACCAATGGTGGATGCCGCCAACCGTGATGCCGGGAGAGCGTCATCAGCCCGGCGGCACGATCACCCGCGAGGGCGCGGTCCAGGGGCCCTTGACGAAGGCGACGCAGGCGATCGCGGCACCCATGGTCGCCCAGACCATGCTCTTCGTCTCGGATTTCACGGAAGCCAACGGCGCCACCCGCCTGGTGCCGGGGAGCCACATGACCGGCAGCCAGCCGGACCAGTCCGTGCCTCACGTGGTCCCCTCGGTCGCCGCCGAAGGACCCGCCGGCACGATCGCGATCTGGGAGGGCCGCACCTGGCATTCGGCAGGTCCCAACACCTCGAACGAGACGCGATACGGGATGCCGACGCTCTACGCCGCACCCCAGATGCGGACACTCATGAACTTCACGCTCGGCGCCCGCTCCGGAATCGTGGATGAGGCACCGGATCGCCTGCGCCAGCTTCTCGGGTTCAGGATCTGGAGCGGCTACGGTTCGACCGGCGAAATGGGTTCCCAGTGGGCCCGTTCAGGCGACGCCATCGCAGCCGACATGGATCGCCGCAACACCGGTGAACCCGCCGTGGTGCATCCGGATTGAAGCAGCGCCGCCCGTGTTGGCCGGGGTTGTGGGTGAATTCGTCAGTCCCTGTGCGACAGGCGCGCTCCACTCCTTTACACATGGCTGGTGAACGCAACGGATGAGAGCGATGCCGCGGTCAGCGATGCAACCTGCCGAGGAGCCGGGTCACGTCGCCCCCGACCTTTTTTCTGCGACCGTCTATTCCGGCAAGCGCACGATCGAGGCGCCGGCCATCGATCTGCCGCCGGACATGAAGCCGAACACGCGGCTCAGAATGGACGGTCTGGAGTTCCTGTCGAAGATTCCGCCGGGTGTGATTCCTGTTGCCTTCCTTGATCCGCAGTACCGGGGAGTGTTGGACAAGCTGGCCTACGGCAACGAAGGCAAGCAGCGCGGCCAGAAACGTGCCGCACTGGTGCAAATGCCAGAAGACATCATAGGCCGATTCATCCGTGACATCGACCGGGTCCTGATGCCCTCAGGCCACCTCTTCCTGTGGGTGGATAAGTTCCACCTGTGCCAGGGAGTCGGGCGATGGCTGGAGAAGACACGCCTCGACATCGTCGATCTTGTCACGTGGGACAAGGCCACATTCGGCATGGGATATCGAACACGTCGGCGCGGCGAATACTGCATCGTGCTTCAGCAGGAGCCCCGCAAGGCAAAGGGAGTGTGGAAGGCCCACAACATCCCCGATGTCGTCCGTGAGAAGATCACGCAGAAGAGCCATACCCATGCCAAGCCCGTGGACCTCCAGGGTGAGCTGTTGTCCGCCGTCACCAACGAAGGCGACTTCGTGATCGATCCGGCTGCAGGCTCGTTCTCCGTTATGACCGCCGCCATGAGCCGAGGCCGCAACTTCCTCGGCTGCGACCTGAACGGGTAGGGGATTTCGTCGCGAAGTTCTTCGGTGAGGTGGGCGTACCAGCGACCTTGCATCAGCTGGCCCAAGGCTGATCACCATACGCCGTCCCGGCCAACCGCGAACGTCACGACTCTTACACGATCGGCCGAGCGATGGTCATGTTTCGGAGTTGTCGGGTGCTTCTTGGTTCGAAGATGTCAAGCCGCCCTGGGCGCCACCTCCCGGTTGATGACATGCCGCAGAGTGCGTTCGGCCATGTCGAGGTCGTAGCGGGCTTGCAGATTGATCCAGAACTCCGGCGTCGTCCCAAGGTAGCGTGCCAGTCGTAGCGCAGAATCGACGGTGACGGCGCGACGTCCACGCACGATCTCGTTCAGCCTTGGACGCGACACCTTGATGTCCCGGGCGAGTCGATAGACGCTAAGTCCCATCGGATTCAGGAATTCATCGCGCAAGATGATTCCGGGATGCACTGGATGCAGTCGCCGTCCTGAAGTGACGTCAGAGAGATCAACCCTCAGCCGGTCCAGTTCTTCTCGGTCAATGGCCATGTTCAGTGTCGCTCCTAGTGATAGTCAACAATCTCAACTTCCCAGGCATCGCCATCACGCCAAGCGAAACAGATGCGCCACTGCGCGTTGACGCGAACACTATGTTGCCCAAGCCGGTCGCCGCGAAGAACTTCCAACCGATTGCCGGGCGGGACCCTCAGGTCATCGAGGAGGCCAGCCGCGTCAATCGCAATCAACTTGGCCCGAGCCCTTTGCTGGATCTCTGTGGGCAATCCGCGAACGGCATAGCCTGCGAAGATGGCCGCAGCGCGCTTGCTGGCAAAGCTCTTAATCACGGACTAACGTAACGGTGAACGTTACGTAATGTCAAGTGCCCCGGGGAAACATCGAGGGCAGATCAGAATGTTGATGGATGAGTGTTGTGATCGCGCCCTCCGGTCTCCTGCCTCTGTGGTCCGCCAGGGTCAGGTCCGCAGTCAACCACCTATAGGTGGTTTCGGCATGCCCGCGAAGGGCTACGCCATTTCCGGCGCCGTGACAGCCGGCCTGGTCGTTCCGTGTGCCGACCGTTTGGCCACGTGGTTTGGCGGGATGTTCATCGCCGGGACGGATGGCCGTATTCTCGTCATCTGGTGGAGTGAGGACGAGACATGAAGAGACCACGCATGCTCATTGCCATGCCGCTGGCGCAGACGACGATGGAACGCCTCGCTGAGGCTGGTGACGTCACGGTCATTGATCCGGACGAGGCGGGGGAGGATGCGTTCCAGAACGCTCTGGCCGGTCATGACGGGGTCCTGTGCTCTGCAATGCAGGGCATTCCCGACGACTGTCTCGAACGGGCATCGAAGCGTCTGAGGGTGGTGAGCAACTTCGGTGTCGGATACGACAACGTCAACGTGGCGCTGGCGACGAAGTGCGGGGTGAGGGTCTGCAACACGCCGGGCATTCTGAGCGACGCGGTCGCGGAACTCGTCATGCTGCTCGTTCTCGCCCTGGCGCGCCGCCTGGACGATGCGTCGGCCTTCGTGCGTGGGGGCCACTGGGGAACGGCATCATTCCCCCTTGCCCATGACATCTCCGGCAAGACCCTTGGGCTCGTCGGTTTCGGCCGCATTGGCAGGGCTGTTGCCGATCGCGCCCTCGCCTTCAACATGCGCGTGGTGGCGAGCGATCTTCGGGACATTGCCGACGGTCCCTGGGAGCAGGTACCGTTGGAAACCCTCCTCGCTGAAGCGGACTTCGTCAGCGTCCATGTCAATCTGTCGCAGGCCACCAGGGGACTGATCGGCGAGGAGTCTCTGGCGCGCATGAAGCGGTCGGCCTACCTCGTCAACACGTCACGCGGCCCTGTCGTCGACACCGCGGCACTCCGCCAGGCGCTGGTCTCGGGCGCCATAGCCGGGGCGGCTCTCGACGTCACCGACCCCGAACCGCCTGCCCCGGACGATCCCCTTCTCGCGATGTCCCAGGTCATCATCACCCCGCATGTCGGCACCGGGACCGTCGAGACCCGCGAAAAGATGGGCGATATGGCGGCAACCAACCTCATCGAGAGCCTGGCCGGACGCCAGCCTCCGGCGGTCGTCAACCAGGTGGAGCTTCATTTCGCGGGAGATTCCTGAAGGGCGGACGTGTTCAGGGTGACTTCGGCCGCGTCACCGGTGGCGCAGTGGCATCACGTGAACGGTCCCTCAGGGGCAGGAAGGCCTGGAACGAGATGGCCGCCATGATGACGGCGCCGCCGATGATGGTCAGCAGGGTCGGGATCTCGTTGAGGAAGAGGAAGACCCAGAAGGGGGAGAGGACCGATTCGACCATGGAGAGAACTGTCAGTTCCGCGGCGGGCAGGTGCCGTGCGGCGAGCGTGAAGAGACCATTGCACACGGCACTGATGAAGATGCCCTGGGTCATGCACAGCGCCAGATCGTGGAACGAGATGGAAAGGTGGTCGGCCGTCAGGGCTGCGGCTGCGCACGCTATCATGCCCGAGACGGCAACGGTCGGCACCATGTCCCGTCCACGGCCAAAGCGACAGGCGACGACATAGAACGAGGCAAGGAGGGCGCAGGCGAGCGCCAGAAGATTGCCCTCCCAACTGCCTCCGGCGAACCCTTCCCAGACCATGAAGGCGACACCCGCCATGGCGATGGCCGATGCCAGGATGGTGCGCCGGCCCATGGGTTCGCGCATCACGATCCAGGCGAGAGCGCCGACGATGAAGGGTGCGGTGGCAATCAGGAAACTGATGTTGGCAATGGTCGTGTGCTCCATCGCCATGATGAACGTGACGGCGGCGAATCCGAGACCGGCGCCGCCGATGACGCCTGGCCAGCCGATGGCCCTGAAGGCGCGCAGCGTGTTGATGCGGTACCTGAAGACGACAAAGGACGTGATGGCCGAAGCAAGGCCAAGGCTGCGGTAGAACACGACCTCGAGGGCTCCGGCGTCCTCGATGAGACGGAAGACGAGGCCTGTCGTGCTCCAGCCGGCGGCAAGGATGAGAGCGACGATGACCCAGAGAAGACGGTTTTCTGACCGGAACCAGCCCAGCACGTCGTTCAACCTTCATGCCGATTGCGGATCCTCGCGGACAACCGGCAGGCAGTCCGCACGCTATCTCAAGGTCAAAAGGCCCCTGTCGTCCAGATGCTTGCGAGAAAAAAAGTGATCTCGTGCGCGTCAGGCGTCCAGGGGACCGCCGATTCTTCCCCTCGTGGCGTGGTCAGGTCGTGGGCCGCGGCACCAGGCGCACGCGAAGATTGGCCGGCAACATCGTGAAGGCGAGATGCTCCTCGACGTTGGCGCCGGCCGGGCGGATGTCGAAGTTCCGCACCAGCATGGCGAGCACCGTGCGGATCTGGGTGAGAGCGATGTTGCGGCCCGGACAGAGCCGCGGGCCGGCGCCGAACGGCAGGAAGGCGCGCGGTTCATGGGGTGAAAACTTGTCCTTGGCAAGCCAGCGTTCAGGATCGAAACGGCCGGCATCGGCGAAATGCTCCTCGCGGGTGGCCTCGCGTCGGACCAGCATCATGATTGTCGTGCCCTGGGGAACGTGGCAGCCCATGAGTTCGACGTCACCGACCGGTTCCAGGACGTGAAGGGGCGCCACCGGCTTGAGGCGCATGGCCTCGTTGTTGAAAGCATCGATGAATGGAAGCTGTTTCGTCTGTTCCAGGGTTTCGATGGCTTCGGCCGGCGCGATGACGCTGTCGACTTCCTGGCGTGCCCGCTCGAAGTGTTCCGGGTACTGCATGAAGTAGTGAACGGCCCAGCCCGTGGAATTGGCTGTCGTGTCCTCTCCGGCCAGCAACAGTGTTCCGGCATTGGCAAAGATCTCGGCATCGGTAAAGCCTGACCCCTCTTCCTCCAGGGCAGCAAGAATGGCTTCGATGAAGTTGGTCGGCTCCGGTTTCGTCGCCATGCGCTCCCTTGCGGTGCGGACCATGGCGTTGACCTCCTCCTCGATACTGTCGAGTGCCCGGTCGAGCGCCCGGTCCGACGGCATCCGCAGATGGCGCCAATAGGGAAAGGGCGCATTGACGCGGCGATGCATCATGGGGAACACCTTGTCGAGATGGCGCTGGATCACGGGCCCGGGGGTTTCCAGCGTGTTGGCGTCGATACCGAAGGCAAGGCCGATGGTGACGTCGACCGTGAATCGCATGAGATCGCTGCAGAGATCGATTGCGTCCCCTCGGTCGGCTGCCTGCTGCCAGCGCCGGCGCAGGCGTTCGGCCGTCGTGACAAGCTGCGGGAAGAAGTCCACGAGATGCGCGCGATTGAGGGCGGCGGCCACGATCCTGCGCTGACGCCGCCAGTCATCGCCCTCGGCGGCGAAGACGCCCCTCAACCTCAATTCCTTCGAGACCGATTCCAGCCTTCGTGTTCGGCGGAACGCCTGCGGGCGCTGGACGAGGAGTCTCTGGATCGTCGCCCGGTCCGACACCACGACGACGTCGGAAGTCCCGAAACGGACCCTGAAGAGCGGACCGTAACGGTCCGCCCATTTCTCGAGATCGAGATGCAGTCTCGAGAACCGGATCTGGTGAAGGTTGCCGATGATCGGGAGGCCCCCCGGTCCGGGAAGATCCCGGACGCCGGACGGTGTGGAGGTGGTTTCCTGGTGCAGTGTCATGGCGATCTCCCGAATCTGAAGAACCTGGCACCCACCGGCTCCTCCGGAGGAGATGTCACCATGCTGAAGACCGCGCCGCAACCGCTGCTTGGCGGAATCTCCTTCTAGGAGAGCGGATAGGGTCGGGTATCAGGGAAGCCGTCAAGCGCGTCGTTCCGGCGCCGTCCATGGCAGTTCCAGCGGCGTGGGCGCAAAGAACTTCAACCTCTCCCTTCTGAGATGAGGGGAATTGCCGGGTGGGAACGAGGGGTTGCATCGGCGGATGGTCAGGGGGTCTTCGCCTTGCCCGGTCGAAACAGCCACGCGCCCAGCGCCGGCAGCAGGACGACCGCGCCGACCATGTTGACCAGGAACATGAACGTGAGCACCGTGCCCATGTCAGCCTGGAACTTCAGCGGTGCCACGGTCCATGTCGCGACGCCTGCCGCCAGGGTGAGGCCGGTCAACACGACGCCCGCTCCGCTGGTAGCCAGCGCCCGTTCGTAGGCCGCGGCAAAGTCGAGGCCCTCCGCGAGGTGGGTTCGCAGTCGTCCGTAGATGTAGATCCCGTAGTCCACCCCGATTCCAACGCCGAGCGCCACGACCGGCAGGGTGGAGACCTTGAGGCCGATCTCAAGCAGCGCCATGAGCGCGTAGGCAAGGAGAGAGACCACAGCGAGCGGCACGACGATGCACGCCGTTGCCGCCACGGAACGGAAGGACACCAGGCACAGCGCGATGACCGCAGCGTAGACGTAGGCGAGGATGGGGAACTGTGACGCTTCCACCTCCTCGTTGGTCGCCGCCATGACCCCGACGTTGCCGGAGGCGAGCCGGAAGGTGATGCGCTCGTTGGTGTTCGCGGCGTCGAATTCCTTCACCGCGTCGACCACGCGCTCGATGGTCTCGGCCTTGTGGTCGGTGGTGAAGATCGACACCGGCATCACGCTGCAGTCCAGATTGAGCAGGCCGCTGCTCGTCGGCACCGGGGAGACGGCCTGTACGAGCATGTAGTGGTTGCGGGGCAGGGTGCGCCACTTGAGGCTGCCCTCGTTCCAGCTTGCGTTGATGGTCCGGGCGACACCGGCAAGCCCCAGCACCGACTGGACGCCGTCCACGTTGCGCAGCCGCCATTCGAAGTCGTCGAGGGTGCGCATCACCTCGTAGTCGATGCAGCCTTCCGTCACCGTCTCGGAGATCACCGTCAGCACGTCCACGCCGATCTCGAAGTGGTCGGTGATGACAGACGAGTCGAGATTGTAGACCGAATCGGCCCGCAATTCCGGCACGCCCTGGTGCTCGTCGCCCACCTGGACCTGCCGAGCGTAATCCCAGCCGACCGCCAGCAGCACTGCGGCCACGACGATCACCGCCGCTGCAGGCCGGCGATGAGCCAGCCGCGCGATCCGCATCCAAACCGGTCGCAGCAGGCCGTCGCGCGACCGGGCCGCGCGGCGATGCTCCTCGTCCAACTCAACGTAGGAGAGCAACACCGGCAGCAGCGCCAGGTTGGTCAGGATGATGGCAGCCACTCCCAGACTTGCGGTGACCGCAATTTCCCGAATGACCTGCACCTCGATGTGCGAGATGGTGATGAACCCAGCCGAGTCGGAGGCGAGCGCCACAGTGCCGGGCAACAGCAGACGGCGGAAGCTCGCCCGCGCGGCGTCCAGGCCCGTGGCGCCATCGGCCACCTCTGCGCGGACCGAGCTCACCATCTGGACGCCGTGGCTCACCCCGATTGCAAAGACGAGGAACGGCACCAGGATCGACATCGGATCGACGCCGAAACCCAGCGCAGTGAGCCCGCCGAGCTGCCAGACCACCGCGATGAGGGAGCAAGCGAGCGGAGGTGCAGTCAACCGGACCGACCGCGTGTAGGCGTAAACGAACAGGGCGGTGATGAGGAATGCCAGTCCGAAGAACGCCATGACCCGGATTGCGCCGTCGGCGATGTCGCCGACCATCTTCGCGAACCCTATGATGTGCAGGTCGACGTGAACATCCACGGCTGCGTCTACGCTGGCCTCGCGGCGGATGCGCTCCAGTTCGTCTGCAACCTCGATGTAGTCGAGCCGCTCGCCGCTGTTGGGATGGAACTCCTGAAGCTTGGCGGCGACGATGGCGCCGGTGAAGTCGTTCGCCACCAGGCGACCGACGATGCCGGCCTTGATGATGTTCTCCCGCACCCGGGCAAAGCCGGCCTCGGTCGGCTCGAAGTCCAGCGGAAGGACGTTGCCGGCGGCGATGCCGTCCTCCACCACCTCGATGTAGCGCACGTTCGGCGTCAGGATGGAGAAGACCTGAGCCCGGTCGACACCGGGAAGGAAGAACATCTCGTCGGTCACCTTGCGCAATGCGGCGAAGAAACCGGGCGTGAACATGTCGCCGTCCCGCGCCATGACCGCGACCAGCACCCGATCCGCGCCGCCGAACTCCTCGCGGTACTCGAGGAAGGTTTGCATGTACTCGTGCTTGACCGGCACCAGCTTGGTGAAACCGGCGTCGACACGCAGACCCGACGCGAGCCACCCCATTGCCAGGGTGGCCAGCACGAATACCGCCAGCACGAGGGGTCGCCGGGCGAAGAGCAGTCGTTCGATGTGGGCAGTCATACAGGTTCCCTGGGCGTCAGTTTGCCTGACGCCGGACGCCGAACTCACCGATCAGCAGCACGCCGCCGTCCGCGAGCGGCAGCACTGCCGATATCCCCTGGCGCAGGGGAAGCCTTGCGGTCGACACACTGCGACCCTCGTCGCGGCTGGTGAGCACACTCCCTTCAAGGCCCGTCACGACGATCGCACCCGACGGCAGCCGGGCGGCTCCGGTCAGCAACGCCTGGGTGCCGGTGGCGAGCTGCGTCCAGGTCTCGCCGCCGTCTTCGGATCGGAACAGGTGGCCCCTGAGTCCGGTCAGCAGTACCCGGTCCTCGTCGAGCGCGATCCCGCCGAACCACGATCCGGCGTAGGGCGAGGGAAGCTCGCGCCAGGTCGTGCCGCCGTCGTCGGAGCGATAGACGACCCCTGCCTCCGCAGCGATGTACAGGCGCCGGGATGCGGATGGCTGTGTGCCGGTGTCGTTGGCGGCCACGGGTATCAGTGCGTTCAGGTGGAAGTCGCCCTCGCTGACGGAACGAGGGGTCCAGGTATCGCCGCCGTCGACGGTGGCGAGGAAGTAACCGTAGGCACCGACCGCGAAGCCGGTGCGTTCGTCGCGAAACCATACATCGAGCAGAGGAAGCTCCTCCTCCGGCGCCCGGTGCACCACGGACCAGGTCTCGCCGCCGTCGACGGTGCGCAAAATGACCGCGTCGTGTCCGACGGCCCAACCGGTGCGTTCGTCGTGCATGTGAACCGCCGTGAGCAGGACGCGCGTGGGGACCTCCGCCTGGATCCAGCTTGCGCCGTCGTTGGTGGAGATCAGGATATGGCCACGCTCGCCCACCACCACGAGCCGCGCGCCTGCCGCCGCGCCGTCAAGCAGCAGGGATTCGGCCGCCAGCGGCGCCCTCACTGCCTCCTCGGCTCTCGCTGCAGCCGGCGCGAGAAGCGCGAGCAGGAGCATGACCGACGCAAACCCCGCGGCCGCCGACCTCCGCCACGGCATCGGTCTCGGGGACATCACGACCCTGGGGGAAGAGCGGCGTCGGGAATATCGAGACTCAGGCAGCCGGCGCCGGACTCGTCACCGCCCTTCGCTGCGCAACGCCGCGGGCGTGAAATCCCGGGAAGTCAGGTCAGAATCCCAAGTGCACATCCGGTACTCGTTGTCGAGGCCGAACGCGAGGTAGCGCCCCGCCTGGAGGTCGGTGTGCACCTCCAGGGTTGGCCACATCAGCCGTTTCTCATAGTAGTTGATGAGGTGGCCTTCCGACACTCGCCAGAGCTGATCGCGGTTGTCGTAGATATCGGCGACCAGAACCTGCCAGGAATCCTCGTCCACGTAGAAAGTGCGCCGCTTGTAGATGTGCGTCGCGCCCTCCTTCAGCGTGGCCTCCACGACCCAGACCCGGTGCAGCTCGTAGCGCAGGAGCTCCGGATCGACGTGAAGCGGCTTGAGGATGTCGTCGAAGGAGAGATCGCCGCCGTGCAACCGGTACGAGTTGTATGGCACGTACATCTCGCGCTTGCCGACGAGCTCCCAGTCGTAGCGATCGACCGCGCCGTTGAACATGTCGAGCTGGTCCGCGGTGCGCAGTCCGTCCGAGGTGGTTCCGGGATTGTCGTAGGCGATGTTCGGCGCGCGCCGCACCCGGCGCTGCCCGGGATTGTAGACCCATGCGCTGCGGGGTTCGCGAACCTGGTTCATGGTCTCGTGGATCAGCACGATGTCGCCCGCGAGCCGGGCCGGCGCGAGCGTCTTGTTCTTGTAATAGATCATCGTGTTGCCGAGCTCTTCCAGCGTCATGCCGGGCAGCGAGTAGCGCAGTTCGGCCTCCAGGCTCTGCTTGACCACCGTGTAGTCGCCGCCGCGGGTGACGGCGGCCTGTCCGACGATGCACGACAGCGTCTCGCCCCGGTAACGCAGCAGGTGATTCCAGATCACCTCCAGGCCGCTGGACGGGATCGGGAAGGGAATGCCGATCACGGCATCGCCGACGCCATTGCCGCCGTCGACGAGCCTCGCGGTGGCGGCGGCGGTTCGAGTGGCGTCGTATATCCGTTCCGGCACGGAGGCGCTGCGCCGGGTGGGATAGATCTTCATGCTGAAGCTCGGATAGGTCTCCAACATGCGCTGGTGCCCGACCGAAAGCCGGTCGCGGTGCTCGTCGAGGTTCTCGGCGGTGATGACGAACAGCGGCTGGTCATCGGGATACGGGTCGCGGTGGTGCTCGCCGACGCTGTAGCCCGCCGGCGGCGCGGTGATGCCGCCGGTCCACTCCGGGATGGTCCCTTCGGCGTTGCCGGCCCTTTCCCCGCCCAATGGCGTGAGGTCTGCGCCGAGCCGCGCGATTTGGTCGGCGGGAAGTTCGGCCCAGGCGGGAAACGCCAGGGTGCAGCCGAGGATGAAGGCGGCACCGAGACGAAGTGTGGACGGTTTCGTGCGGTTCATGGCGTTCATGGCGTCGGACCCTCAGAACGAGTACTTGACGGAGGCGGTGACGAAGTCGCGGTCGCTCAGTTCGTTACCGTCGCCCGCGAGGCGCGTGTAGTTCAGGTTGGCCTGCCAACTGCTCAGGTAGTCGGCGCGCAAACCGAGCGTGAGCGCAGTCCGGTCCTCGACGAACGGACCGCTGGGCGCGGGACTATTGCCGCTGACATCGTGCAGAAACTGCACGTAGGGATAGAGATTGATCGACCCGACGGCGTTGTTGTAGTCGAGCCGTGCCGCGAGCCTGTAGCCCCAGGAGGTGGCGTCGGCGTCCGCTTCACCCTCGGCAAGCGTGCCGCCGGCGGGGCTCTCCAGGGGCGTGACGGCCTTGTCTGGCATGCCGTGCACGTGCATCACGGCCGCCTCCGTCACGAAGACAACGGCGTCCGCGCCCATGGCTGGCCCGAACACCTTCGTGGCGGTGGCCTGGAGCTGGCTGACATCGCGCCTGACATAGCCCTGGACCGCGCGTGGGGAATAGCCGCTCAGGAAAGCCTGATAGGCGGCTCCCGCCTGTCGCGCGGCCTCCCCGGCGGCCCGCGCCCCCGGGTCGCCGTCTGCTGCCAGCTTCTCTGCCCGAGCCAGGGCGGCCCCCGCGGCTCCCGCCAGTCCCAGACCGGTGATGATTGGATCGAGACCGTCCCTGAGCACCTCCCGTTCGGCCCTTTGCAACGGTGCGTCGCGGCGGAATGAATACTCGCCCTGCAACGCCCAGCCCGAGGTCCCGAGCAGTGTGTTGAAACTCAGGCCGAAGAGCTGGATGTCCTCGGGGTACTCGAGGAAGTAGTGTCCGGACTTGCCGTACCTGTCGATGGCGAGGCCGGCGGCGATACCGCTCACGGTCTGCGTCACCCTGTCCCGAATAATGCCGGGAGCGGCTGCTGCGGGGATCAGGCCGGCCCGCACCGCTTGTGTCACTTCCGCCGAGACCGCCCGGGTGACGGCTTGCGCGGTGGCGGAGTTGTCTGCGCCGACCGCTCCGGCCGCCGCGATGCCGGCCTGAACAGCGCTCCGGGGTGAGGTCTGCGCGCCGACCGTGGGCAGGCGGCTGTGGTAGTTCATGGCGTAGACGCCGAATTCGGTATCGTTCAGATCGGCCGCGAAGTAGCGCAACGCCAGTCCCCACTGTCCGGTGTCGCCGGCGGCGCGGTCCGGACCGCGCAGCACGCTGGCGAAGTCAGGGTCGAACGCCGCCTGGAGCGGCAGCGATTCCCCGTTGAGGTCTGCGTTGATCGCCGGCGTCAGGGGGCCGAAACCGAACCCCTGGTCGTTCTTCGTGATGCTGGTGATCACCGCCTCCCTCGCGCCCGGTCCCGCGTAGTCGGTGCTTGAGAAGTAGCTGCCAACCGGGTCGATCCGCGTCTCCTCCCATTCGAGCTGGTAGAAGGCCTCCAGCGCCAGGTCGTCGGTCGGTGACACGGAAAGCGATGCCAGTCCGACCGGCAACAGCGCTTCGCGCAATTCCGAGCCCGGCTGCCTCAGTTTGCTCACGTCGAAGTGGTTCACGGCGTTCACACCGTTGGGAATAAAGGTGCTCTCGCCCCAGTTGAGCACGTGGCGGCCGAGCCGCGCGTCGACGAAATTGTCGCCGATGTCGAAGGTTCCGGTGACGTAGGCGTCGAGCACCTCGAAGTCCTGGCCTACCAATTCCTTCGCCTCGTCGCTCAGCGGGGTGCGCTCCCGCGTGCCGCGCTCGTTCTCGAAGTCGATGAACCCGGTGCCCCGGAGGAATACGCCGAAATCACCGCGTCGGACATCGAGGTCGGTGGTGAACTTCGACGTGTTGGAGACGATGCCCCGATCATAGTTGAGATCGCCATCGTTACCGTTGGTGTCGGCGGCCAGCTCGGGGTCGCGATCCTCGACGCGAATCGTGACGCCGTGGGTGATTGTGGTGCCAAGGCTTCCCTGGAGTTCCCCGTCGCCGAACTCGATCGCCCGCGCTGACTGAGTCTGCAGGAGCCCGCACAGGAGAGCGGCTGCCACGGCCACGGCGACCGGTCCCGTGGCGCGCCCCGAATGAAGCCATCCGGCCGCGTCAGATTCGCGTGTGTTCCTCATGGTGCCCCCTGTCATGATTCAGGCCGCGGGCGCGAATACGCCCGGCGATCCTCCCAGCAAACCGCGCAGATTAAATCACATATCCGTGCGCCAGACCAAGCCCCCTCGAACGGCCGAGGTCGACAACGCGGGAGCCGTCTCCGGCACGGTGGTCAGCCGGCGGACGTTGACGTCGGAAAATCTGGTGCGACGCGTCCTCGAATCCGGTGACTTCGTCATGTACGACAACCACCGGACGCTGCATGAACACATGGGTCTTGCCGATACCGGATGGCATTTTCCGGATCTGCAACGTTCCACGCGAGATGCTCCGTGAACGTCGTTGGACTTCCGGCGGCGGCGACTGGTTGTGCCGTTGAGGCGAGGAGATATCGATCAGGTCGGCGCGCACCTCGAACTACGTGGCAAGGCTCGACATACTACGGACGATAGCCTGTCGTGGTTGCGTGCGCCGTCGCCCGAGTTCGGGCCAGTGGGGTCCGTGCCCGCCGATTCCACGCGGCAGGTCACGTTGGCGCTTGTCTCGATGGCGGCGACGTTGGCGGCGGCAGCAGCCGGAGGTACCGGAACGGTCGGGACGATGCGCCAGATCAACTTTCTCGTCACGTAATCCGTTGACCGGAAACGGGTACCGGGAAATGCCTGCATCATTGCGGCAACACACAGTGGTTGCGCCGGATGATCAGGGCTTGATGGCCCATCGCGCATGGCGGGACTGGTTCCTGACGACCAGTCGGACTAGTCGCGCGGCCTCGCGCCAGAGAGCGGACACCGGCCGGTTCCTGGCGATGGCAAGCGAAAGTGTCCTTGCCATGACGGGCTCGATGATCCTGGCGGCGCCGAGGGTTGCAGGCTTTCTGCGGACAAGGCTGAAGGGCAGGATGGCGAAGCCTTCACCCGCCTCGACGAGGTCGATCAGCGGACCGTTGGCGTCTATCTCGATGGCGACATCCGGGTTGAGGCCGCTTGATGCAAACGCCTTGTCCGTCACCGCCCGAAAGCTGCCGGGAAGGGCATTGAGAATGAGCGGAAGCCGTGCCACTTCGTTGAGCGATATCGTCGGGTGCCGTGTCTCCGGCGCGTCCGCCGGCCCGACAAGGTAGAACTCCTCGGAAAACAGCGCCTCGACGTTGCCGGCTGGCCGAGGATGGGTGTCGGCGATGATGCCGAGATCGGCGACGTCGGTGCCGAGCATGCCGGGAATGTTGGAACTGTGGGAGGCGATGGTGCGCACGGCGGCTTTCGGGTGGCGTTCCCGGAACTGCTTCACGAGCGGTGCGAAGATGACGGCGCCGACGCTGTCGGGGGCGGCAAGCCGAACCTCGCCGACAAGTGTTTCCCGCAGTGTCTGGAGTTCATCAAGGGCGTGGTCATGGAGGCGGAGGACCTGCTCGGCGTTTTCGAGGAAGTGCTGTCCGGCGATGGTCAGGGAAACGCCGTGGCCGGAACGGATGAGCAGGGCCGTGTCGGCGAGAGATTCAAGACGCTTCACGAGGCGACTGACGGCTGGCTGAGGCACCGACAGCGCGTTCGCGGCCCCGGTCACGCTCCCGTGCTTCGCGACGGCGACAAAGCCCCGCAACTGGTTGAGCGTGATATCGGGCCGGCGCGGCATGGCGTGACGCCTGCTGTCCAGGGAAGCCGTGACGAAACCACCATACCCTCAACGGCATCGCGAATATACCTCCGAAGACAGATGTGTGTGCGTCGATTGCAGGCTTAACTGTTGCAATCCGGAAATGGAGTGGCCATGGGCACCATCGCGCATTCCGGTCCCAGTGCCGTGTCCGAAGACCCCCTCAGCATCTGCAGACTTTCTCGCGGGGAGCGCGGGTTGTTCCTGCGCTGGCGGGACGGCTCGGAGAGCTTCTTTCATCACATATGGCTTCGCGACTGCTGTCATTGCCCGGCATGCGGGGACTGCTACTCGAGCAACCGCTGGATGGTGCCGTGCGATGTCCCGCTGGACGTGACCCCCCGCGGCGTGCGGATCGATGCCTTCGGCGGTCTCGTCGTGGAATGGGAGCCGGACGGTCATGTCTCCCGCTACGCGGGCCACTGGCTTCACGAGAACCGGTATGATGGTTCCGCGAGGGAAAGTCGTCGCTTCCGGCCGGTGCTGTGGGACAACCGGACGCCGGGACAGCCGCCCACATTCGATTTTGCCGGTGTGAAGGATTCGGACGACCAACGCCTCGCCCTCTACCGGGCACTGCGCGATTGCGGCTGTGCCTTCATCACGAATGGTCCTTGCCGGCCGGGAGCCGTCGAGGACGTGGCATCGCTGGTTGGTGGACTCGGGGAGTCGGCCTACAGCCCGATCTTCGATCTCACGCCGAAGGGGAACGTCCGCACCGCCGGAAACACCACGAGACCGGTACCGCCGCACACCGACGAGGCATATCGCTATTCACCTCCAGGGCTGATGATCCTTGGCTGCGTGCACCAGGCAAGCGAGGGCGGCGACACCGTTCTGGTCGACGGCTTCCGGATTGCGGCGGTGCTGAAAGAAGAGGATCCGGACGCGTTTTCGCTCCTGGTCCAGCATGACCAGAATTTTGTGCGGATTCACGAAGGGACGCTGAACCAGCAGGTGCGAGCGCCGATGATTGCGCTCGACAGCGATGGCGAAGTCTGCGGCGTGAGGATTCACACCCGTTCGGCAGGACCGCTGGATCTCCCCGCTGATCTCGTGGAGCCATACTATGCGGCCTACCGCCACCTCACCCGGTTGATGTTGGCGCCCGAACATCAGGTGCGCCGCGTCCTTGCCCCAGGTGACTTCGTCATGTTCGACAATCATCGCACGCTGCATGCACGCACGGGCTTTGATGACACCAGGCGGCATTTCCAGATCTGCAACGTCCCCCGCGAGACGCTCCATGAACGCCTGCGTCTTCTGGCGGCGGCGAGCGGCTGTGGAGATGAGGCGAGAATGGCTCTCCCGGCGGGCGCCGTTCGCTGAAGTTCGAAGCAGGGGGCGCCCTGCCGCTCAATCGTCCTTTCCAGTCAGGTATCGCAGCAACGCTGGCCCGCAAGGGGTGACCCGGAGGCGTCCCGGGCAGCCTCTTCGAGAGCCTTGCCGAGGAAGCGGATGGCCTCGTCCACGCCGCCTTCGCCGTGATCCACTTTCAGCGCTGCCATGGCGGTTTCGACCACCGAGAGTGTGCCGAGCACCATCGGGGCGTTGACATGACCCATGTGGGCGATACGGAAGGCATTGCCCGAGAGTTCGGGCCCGATGCCGATGCCGATGGTAACACCGCAGACATCACGGCAGAAGGCAATCAGGGGTGCCGGATCAATGCCGGTTGCCCGCACGGTGGTGACGGAATTCGCGCGTTCGACGGGCTCGGTGATGTTGAACTCGAGAGCATCGCCACGGCACCACCGGGCAACCGCTGTCCTCACGGTTTCGGCGAGCAGGCGATGTCGTTCGATGACGTTCGCGAGCCCCTCCTCGAAGAGCATCTTCAGGGATTCGTCCAGGCCGAAGAGGAGATGTTCGGGCGCCGTGCCGCAGTACTTCATGTAGTGCTCGGGTCCGTCGCGGAACTCCCAGTCCCAGTAGCGGGTGACGAGGTCGGCGGTGCGGCGGCGATCCCTGGCCCTGCTGCCGGCACCGTTGAACGCCAGGCCCGGCGGGACCATCAGCCCCTTCTGAGATCCGGCCACCGCGACATCAACGCCCCAGGCGTCCATCTCGAAAGGCATGGAGCCCAGTGAGGCGATCGTGTCGACCATGAGAAGGGCGTCGTGGCTTGCCATGTCCATGGCCCGGCGAATCTCCGGAATGTCGTTGACGACACCGGAGGCCGTATCGATCTGAACCGTGAGGACCGCCTTGATGCTGTTCGACGTGTCGTTGCGGAGCCGTTTTTCGAGGGCGTCGGCATCGACGGCCCGTCGTGGACGCCCGGGCATCACCTCGACCTCGAGCCCCAGGACCTCGGCCATGCCTCCCCAGGTGACGGCAAAGAGGCCGGACTCGAGAACGAGAATCCTGTCGCCGGCACTCAGGCAATTGGTGAGGGCGGCTTCCCAGGCGCCGTGACCGTTGGCCGCGTAGATGTAGGCATTGCCCGTGGTGCCCAGCACCGTGCGCAGGCCCTCCAGGCAGTTGCGGGTAATGTTCAACAACTCTCCGTCGTAGATGTCGACGGCCGGACGGTGCATGGCGGCGAGGACCCGGTCCGGGACGGTGGTGGGGCCTGGAATGCTCAGGAACTCGCGGCCGTTGCGAACGCTCATGACCAGCCCCTCTCCGTTCGCGAACTGCGCAAGCGCGCGCCGATCGTATCATGACGTTTCGGGCAGGTCAGGATGATGCCGTCACCGCCTCTGCAGACCCGCTGTGTTTTCTCTCAGAAGCAAGGGCGATCCCGGAAGGCAGGTGGCGTGACGGGGGTCGATCCTGTCACGGAACTTCGCGTTGCCATGACTGTATCCTCCCGATACACCACCTCCGTTCTGCGAATCACGCATGGCGCGCCAGCTTGAGATCCGGCGGGCGAAACAGATCGAGACCCCGGTGGTGACCGCGGCGGCCCCGGCGGGAACAAGGGTTCCGGGGACCGCGGCCGCTGATGTCCGCCACCACGCGCCCAGGGGACTACCAGCAAGGTAGTGCAATAGGGGAACTGATGGTGCTCCCGCCATCCGTAACCCGAAAGGAGGGACCCATGGTTCGACACATTCTCGCCGGCGCACTCGCCGCCGCCCTCATCGCCATCGCCGGCTGCAAGACCACCGACGTGGCCGAACGGCCGCCGAACCCGGGATCGCACCACGTGTCCTGGATCGACGGCCGTCTTCTGCCCGGCCGCACGGTCATCCTGTTCGACAAGGTGAACTACCGGGCGGACTGGAAGAACTGGTTCGTCACGCGCGCCGTCTACCACCTCCGCTTCGACCCCTTCCGGGACGGCACCGCCACCCTCTCCTGCGAGGGCGAGAAGCGCCGCTATGGCCCCGTAAGCTTCGACGGCTCCTACTTCTCCTGGGAAGGCCATGACGACAGCTACGCCGCCGCCGGCAACGAGACCGGCCACCGCTCGCCGGTCTTCTACAACCCGCGGACCGGCCGGTTCCACATCGAGACGTGGTACGAGCGCTTGGGGGAGTGGTGGTTCGAGGCTGACGGCTGGATCCAGGAGGGCTGGCCGCGCCTGATGGCAGACGCCTGCCCCGAGCTCACCGAGGAAATCCTCGCCGACGGAGGCTGGATCAACGAGCAGCAGACGCACCCGACCATCTACAGGATGCTGGAGCAGGATCCGGACGCGCCCCTCGTCCTGCCCCACATGTCGCACACAGCGCCAACCGGCGCCGCCGCCGCCGGCGACACCCGCCCCTTGCACTGGTGCTTCGAATCGCCCAGCAAGCCGGTGCTCCCGGCTCACTGCTTCCCCAAGGGCGAGGAGCCGGCCTCCGGGGACGGCGCCGCCCTGCTGCTGCCGGAGTCGCCCGAGCCAGGTACCTGAAGCGCCGCGAGCTTGCCGCCACGCTACGTGCGGCCCACGGCCACATCATCGAGGACCGTCTCGGCCGGTCTTATGTCCTGGCGCTGGGTCCGACCGACGAGTTCTGGGAGATCGACGCCGAGGGCCACTTCGCCGACTGGCTGGTGGAAAGCGATCAGGACTTGGTGCTGCCCTACATGGGACGTGGTCCCCGCCCATGCGGGGATGAACCGCAGCCGGTCTCCATGGTGCCGGATGTGGGCATGTGTTCCCCGTCCATGCGTGGATGAATCGATACATCGGTCAACCAAGGCGACCAGGAAATCACTGCCGGCGGGTAAACGGTACTCGCGCGATTCCTCGAGAACCTGACCAGGAACGACCGCTCACTTGATCAAGATGCCGGTCTAGGGAAACCAGCTTTTCTGTTCCAGGGTCCGGATAACCGTCCGGAATTGTGGAACGCTTTCGGCGTCATTTCTTTCCACCTGCTCGACATGCCCACGCTTCACGATGAAGAAGAAGGTTTGCGAATGGATGCACCCTGAAGGGCAGTCGCCCCAGGCGTCGCGCATGGCCACGTACCATGCACCGCCGGCATTTGCCGCCACGATGTCGGGACCGTCACCCAGAAACTCGTCGAACGACGCGCGGCGGACACCCTCTGTGGCCGCATAGGCCTCACGGGCAACGCGCAGATTGGCAAGATTGCTGGCGTGCAGGATGACGGTTGAGAGGGATGGAAGCACGTCAGCCTCGTGGAGGCCGGTCCTGGCATTGAGTTCATCGAAGGCCGCATGACCGGTCCGGGGCAGGGAGCCGACATTCCCGTTCTTCCAGCGCTCGACGACTGCGCCCAGAAGATCGCCTTCCAGTTCGAGAAGCAGCACCGAAGGCCTGTGCCACTGCCGCGCGGAAATCTCGGCCATGCGGGGGTGACGAGTCCGGATCTGCGTCAGAACGAGATCGATCTTGCGACCCAGTTCCTGAAGGGCGAGGTCGTCCATCATCAGGTCATCGTTCGATGCCTGGTGATGGCGCCCGGCAAGAATCGTCGCGTCCCGGGAGATGCCGGTGTCAGCACATGCCGCCAGGGTCCTGGTGGAATCATGCGAACCGGTGAAGAAGAAGGGACCAGCCATGACCGCCGTCAGCATGGCCACGAGACAGAAGTTGCGCAGATGTGCGGGAAGGCGACGGTCCTGCATGGCTGGCTTGTCGTGCTGCATCTGATTCCACTGGCCCCGCTTTCCGGCAAGGGCGCTCTCTTCGGTATCGACACCTCAAGAGGCGGTGCGCAATCTACGGCACCGGCCGAATTCAAGGGAAGCGGTGTGAATGGGCCGGACATGTGTTCACGTTGTGCCGCTGACTGGATACGGCGTCGTGTGAGCGCGGCGGGGTCACAGCGGCCCCCTGAATTGAACTCGCTGGCCGTGGCGTCGATAGTACCGCCCGCGTTGCGGACAGCCCGGGGACGTCGTCATGAGTGTACGCCCGGACCAGCGGTGATGGTCTCCGGTAAGGGTCTCGTCGCGCGCATTGTCTCGGTCACGGTGCTCGGGCTTGTGACGGGGGTGCTGGCGTCGCTGGCAACCGTGGTCTTTCTCCAGGCCATCGAATTGATGAACGACTGGTTCCTCATTTCGGCGGAGAAGCGGGCCATGGCCGCGGGCACCGACTGGCTCCTTGTCGCCACCATTGCCGTTCCCACGCTCGGCGGCCTGGTGGTCGGACTGGTCAGCCTCAAGATCCCGGGGAAAAGAGCGGGAGGGCCCCAGGACGTCATCGAGGCGGTGCATGTCGCCGACAGCCGTATGGCGCCGCGGTCGGGTTTCCTGTCGGCATTGGCGAGTCTGCTGTCTCTCGGATCCGGCGCATCGGTCGGACACTACGGGCCCTTGGTCCATCTCGGGGCCACACTGGGATCCCTTGTGGGTTTCACCGGCAGGGTGAACACGTGGACGATCAGGGTAGGGGTCGGCTGTGGTGTGGCGGCCGCCATCGCGGCAGCGTTCAATGCGCCCATCGCCGGTATCATCTTCGCCCACGAGGTGATCCTTCGGCATTACTCGCTACGCGCCTTTGCGCCGGTCACCGTGGCGGCCACGGCAAGTCACGTTATGGTGACGGTGGTGTTCGCCCATCCGCCTCTCTTCGAGGTGGCTCCCGTGACGATCGGTCACGTGGGCGAGTACCCCGGTTTCATCGTCATCGGCATCCTTGCCGCCCTGGTTGCCGTCGCCTACATGAGGGCGATTCTCTTCAGCCAGACACTCGGCGAGCGCCTGCCCGTCCCTTCCTGTCTCAAGCCCATGGCGGCAGGCGTGGCGCTGGGGATCGCCGCGTTGTGGCTTCCCGGAATCCTGGGAACCGGAACCGACACCATGAGGCTCGCCATTGTCGACGGTGCCTTCGAGACGTCCGGACTGGCGATGCTTCTCGTGGCCAAGATCGTGGCGACCGCCCTGTGCCTGGGATGCGGCTTCGCCGGCGGCGTCTTCAGCCCGGCCCTCTTCGTCGGCATCTTCTTCGGCGCCCTTGCCGGGGATGCCGCCTACCTGGTGTTCGGGGAACTTCGCTCGGATCTTTCCGTCTACGCAATCTGCGGCATGATGGCGGTGGCCAGTGCCGTCATCGGAGCACCACTTGCCACGATCCTCATCGTCTTCGAACTGACGCGCAACTATGACCTCACCACGGCAACCATGGTGAGCGTGGTCTTCTCCAATGTCGTCTGCTACCGGATGTTCGGCCGGTCCATCTTCGACGTCCAACTGCGGCGGCGCGGGTTCGATCTGTCACTGGGGCGTGACCGGGTGATGGCCGGCAACATGCTGATCGATTCCCATGTCAGCCGCGACTTCACGGCACTCGAGCCCGACATGACGCCCGAAGAGGCCATGGCACGCCTCGTCAAGAACCATCATCTTGAAGCCTATGTTCTCGACGGTCGCGGGGTCATCATCGGCCGGGTCAGATTTGACGATCTGGTCGACAATCCCCGAGAAGCGACGACCATCTCCGCCCTTGTCCTGCCGACCGGGCCCGTGCTCACGGCAGGGATGTCCATTCGCGATGCCATGGAACGCATTCGCCGGACAGGACATGCCAGCATTCCCGTGGTGGACGTCGGAGAACCGGCCGCCATGCTCGGTGTCGTGACGGAAGCTGATCTCGCCAGAGTCTTTCTCGACATGGCGAGCGGAATCCGGCGGGAAGAACACGCTTCGTGACGGCATGTCATCCGCCAGAAGAGAGACGCGGTCCGTCGTATCCCGTGTCAAGGGGCGGCAGGTTCTCGCCGTAGGCCGATCTGAGGTCATCGTAGTAGAGCCTGAGACCCCGTGAAATCGGGTAGGGCTGCGGCATGTCGAGCCAGGCACGCAGCATGAGACGTCCGCGGCCCTCTTCGGGGTCGTCGATGAAGGCGTTGCGTGCGTGCAGCGTGTTGTAGTTGTTAATGAAGTAGGCCTCTCCTTCCTTGAGAGCGAATGTCAGGGCGATGTCCTCGCGCTCGCACATGCGGGCGAAGAGATCGAGGGCTTCGGCCTCGGCGCCCTTGAGGGTGGTGCCGGCAAGCTCTGCTGCCTCGCGAACCTGGGGTGGCAGGTGGCAGACTGAGATCCGCCCGTCGTTCCAGGAAAGGACCGGAACATCGTACTCGCTGTAGCCGTTGGTAGGCCGGTCCGGAGGCTCCTCCCCCCAGCCCACCGGAAACCCCCTGAAGAGCGGCTCGAGAAGGTCGGGATGTGACGCTCGAATCTCGTCATGGATGGCAAGGGCGCTTGCCAGTCTCGATTCCCCGCCCTCGCGGGCCCGGCGTACGCACAACATGCCGAGGACGGCCCCCATGTCAGTATGCAGCGTTTGCCGGCCGGCCCATTCGTAGCCCCTGAGTTCGAGAATCCGGTCCGGGCGGTGGGCGACGATGCCAATGCGCTCCCTCCGCTTGCTCTGGCTGAGCAGACGTCCCATGCGGCAGCAAAAGACACGGTACATGTGCGCAATGGCGCTCTCGTCGTGGTCCTTCACGGGGAAGCCGCGCACGATGGCCATGCCGCGGCCCTCCATCAGCACGGTTGCGAGACCTTCGATGGTCTCGTCGAGAACGGGCAGCGACACATCCTCGCGGCAAAGAGGATCGGGCAGCGCCTCGCCGCATTCGCGCCATCGCGTGGCGGTGTCTTCGAGGGCGGCGATGTCGCGGTCGGTCAAGTCCACCGAGAGTTCTTCCGGCGAAGCGAAATCACCCGGTCGCCAGGCTGAAGGGTGGCGCATGTCAGCGCCGTTCACGGGCCTCCCGGGTGACAAGGGGTCATCCGGCGGCACGGGACATGGAGGCGTTACGGCGGTTCATGCCACCACGCCCAGATGTCGCTGCCATAGAGAACCGACCGTTGCGGCCGCCTGAGCGAAGACCAGTAGGCGACGAGATCCTCCGTGCGGTGGTAGAGGGGAAGGACGTGGCGGCCCCACATCAGGACCCGGTCGAGAGCCCTGGCTGCGGCTTCCAGGTCTTCCCTCGATCGAGCATCGGAGAGGGACGTGATGATCGAATCGAGGATTGGACTGCGGATGCCGGCGTAGTTCCGGCTTCCCTCGTCATCGGCTGCATTGGTCCCCCAGTAGATCCACTGTTCATTGCCCGGGGAAAGCGAGACGCCCCAGCGCCAGACGAGGGCGTCGAAGTCGAACTGCCGCATGCGGTTGCGGTGCTGCGCGGCGTCGACCGTCCGCATGACGGGACGGATGCCAAGACGTTCGAGGTTGGCGAACCAGGCAAGGAAGATCCGTTCCTCCCGGGGGTCGTTGAGCAGCAGTTCAAAGGAGAGGGGTTCACCCGTCGCCGCACTGACCAGCTCGCCGTCACGCAAGATGTATCCCGCCTCCTGCAACAGGCGCGTCGCTTCCTTCAAGCGCTGGCGCAGGGTCCCTTCGGCCGGCGACCAGGGTCTTTCGAAAACGACGGGCTCCAGCTCGTTCTCCCAGGGCTCGAGGAAGGCGCGTTCCCTTCCTGCCGCGGCACCTCTTGCCCGGAGCATGGAGTTGTCGAAGAGGCTTGTCGTCCGCGTGTACTGACCGTGGAGGAGGTTTTCGTTGATCCAGTCGAAGTCAAAGGCGAGCCCCAGGGCGTCGCGTACCCGGACATCGTCGAATGGGGTTCTTCTGTGGTTCCACGCAGCGGCGTAGAGGCCTGAAGGGCGACCGCTCGTCACGGAGGCCATGACGATGCGGCCGTCATCGCGGGCCGGGACGTCATAGCCTGTGACCCAGCGCCTGCTGTCGCCCTCGAAGCGTATGTTGGCATCACCCGCCAGGAACGCCTGGTGAGCGACATTGGAGTCCCGGTACCAGGTGTACGTGATCGTGTCGAAGTTGTAGCGGCCGATGCTTTGCGGCAGGTCACGGCCCCAGTAGTCCGGATCACGCCGGTAGATGACACGATGGCTCGGATCGATGGTCTCGACCCGGTAGGGGCCTGTTCCGACGGGAATCTCGAGGCTGGTTTCGGTGAAGGTCACGGTCTCGAAGTACGTCTTCGAAAGGACCGGCATGAGACCCAGTAGTAGGGGCAGTTCCCAGTTGTCTCCCCTGAGGTCGAAGGAGACAGAAAGTGGACCAAGTTTCCGGGCGCTCGTGACGCCGGAAAAGTAGGTCTGGGTGTGGGGCCGGCCGTCATTGAGAAGGGCATCGAAGGTGAAGAGCACGTCATCGGCCGTTACCGCCGATCCGTCATGGAAGCGGGCACGGGGGTCCAGGTGGAAGACGATGTTCGTCCGGTCGTCCGCCATGTCGATGGCGCGCGCCAGTTGGGGGTAGAGCGTGAACGGTTCGTCGGGGGAGCGATAGAGCAGGGACTGAAAGACAAGCGGCTTGAGGCCGCGCGCGGGAAGTCCCCGGACGATGTAGGGATTCATGCTGTCGAACGTGCCGACAACGGCAAGGCTCAGGTCTCCACCCTTGGGCGCCTCCCGGTTGACCCAGGGAAAGTAGTCCCGGGGTCCGTCCGGAAAGGCCTCGTCGCCGTGCATCGAGAGGGCGTAGGTTTCTTCCGCGATGGCGGTGCCGGAAAGGAGCGTCATCGTTGCGGCGACAAGCACTCCCGCGAGGAAACGGTGCATGGCAGGCTCGGTCTTGCTGCCTGAATCGTGACCAACGTCGTCTCTGGCGCAACAGGTTTCTCGCCAGCGAAGAGGTTGAAGGGGGTGACCGGACGGGGTGTCCACAGGTGGACCGGATCACGGGGCGATGATTGTCCCGATGGCAAGGTTCGGGGAACCCGGTCGGGAACACTCGCCGGGCGGACGACTTGAAGCCATCGCAACGTTCGGATTGCCAAGTGTTCGCGACAACATCCCCAAAGAGTGCTGCGGTAACTAAGGGGAGTTTTTGTTAAAATGGTCCGGCTCGCCAGACTGAATGCCGAGATACCGAGGCGCGCTTCGTCGACCGCCATGCGTGTCTCGGAACTGATGGTCGGGCGTTTTGCTCATTAACTTCTGGAGAAGTGTGTACAACCGAGGCACATCGGACAGGACTTCGAACTGTGGATCATGATGGAACGTAGCGATCTGCTCGGGCGCATCACGGCCCGCCCTGACGTCTTTGGCGGCAAGCCCATTATCCGGGATATGCGGATCTCGGCCGAGTTCGTCCTGAGCCTGCTGGCGCAGGGCGTGACGCAGGAAGACATCCTGAACGATTATCCTGATCTGGAGCCGGATGATATCCGCGCCTGTATGGCCTACGCGCACGCGGTCATCGCCAGAGGCACCCTGTCGGCCGTGACTGTCGCCGAACCGTGAGGTGCCTCGTCAATTGGCGCGTGAGGTGCAGTCGATGAAACAGGCGTGCCCGATCCGGTATTCTCCGTCGTAACGGCCCTCAGTCCGCTCGTTGAGAATGGCAAGATTGCGGCGCTCGAAGCCCACGACAGGTTGCTTCTCCAGCGGTTCCCGGGTGATCGGCTTCAGGCTGGCCGGTTCGCGGGCGCGCCGACGGGCAGGCCGAGGTCCTGCATCACGCTGGCCGGATTGTAGTAGGCGACGATCCTGGTGATCCGGCCGTCCCGGAAGTCGGCAATCATCGCGAAATCGAAAGCGATCCTGGCCCCGGCCGCGGCAACTCCGTAGAGCGGCGCACCATCGTGTGTCATCTCGAGGCGGACTTCCGTTGCAACGCGGCCGCCGCCGATCGTCTTGCGCAAGGGTGTGGCACGACGGTTGCTCGACGCCTCGAACCAGCCCGAAGCGTAGCGCCTGAACGCATCGCGGCCGTGAAGCGGTTCCTGTCCGGCGTTGTCGCTGTAGACGATATCCTCGGCACATCCCGCGACGAAGCCGTCGAGATCGCCGGCCGAGAAGGCCGCCCAGGCCGCGTCGATCGCCTCGCTCATCCGTTCAGGCGTCATCGTCTCCTCTCCGGGATCCTTTCCGACAGGCGGGGATTCTATCCGGTGGACCGACCGCGCGTCCAAGGGAACGGCCGTTGCAAGGAGCGGGACACGCGGGGAGTGGCGGGAAGCACGGGAGTGTCTTGCGGTTTGACAAAGTGGCTCCGGCCTCGAAGGGTTCGGGTCCTGTACCACGGACCAGCAAGCCGGACCGGCGTACAAGGATCAGGCGGACGAGCCGGGGAAGCGGGATGTCCTATCGCGTCGGAGTCGATATCGGAGGCACGTTCACCGACTTCTTCGTGTTCGACGAAACCACGCTCGAGACACAGGCCCTGAAAGTGCCGTCGCGTCCGGACAGGCCGGGTGCGGAGGTATTGGAAGGAATCCGTCAGCTCGAAGCGCGCTTCGGCATCGCTCCTGGCGAGATCGCCCATTTCAGCCACGGCACCACCGTGGGCGTGAACACCGTGATCCAGCGCAAGGGCATCAGGCTCTGCCACTTCACGACCGAGGGGTTCGTCGACGTGCTGGAGGTGGCCCGGCTGAGAACGCCGGATGTCTACAACCTGCTTTCGAAGCGTCCCGCGCCGCTCATCCCCAGGGAGCGGGTCTTTCCGGTCGCGGGACGTCTGGCAAGCGACGGCAGTGAACTTCGACCGGTCGACAGGGCCAGCGTCGAGACCGCTGTCGCAAAGGCGCGAGAGGCGTGCGCCGAAGGCATCGTCGTGTCGCTCCTCAACGCCTACCGCAATCCCGCCCACGAACACGAGGTGGCCGACCTGGTGCGGGAGATGGCGCCGGAACTTCCCGTGTTCTGCTCCACCGACGTCTGGTCGATCATCCGCGAGTACGAGCGCACGATCACCGCCGTCATCCACGCCTACGTGCAGCCGCGCGTCAGCCGTTACCTGGCCTCGCTGCAGGACGCGCTGCGCGAGGCGGGCGTGCCGGCCGAGCCGCTTGTCACGAAGTCGAACGGCGGCGTGATGAGCGCCGAGATGGGCAAGACCGCCTGCGCCCAGATGATCATGTCGGGTACGGCATCAGGCGTGATCGGCGCGAGCCATGTCGCCGCGCTCTCCGGATACCGCGACGCCATCAGCTTCGATGTCGGTGGCACCAGCGCCGATGTCGCGTTCATCGCCGGGGGCCGGCCGCAGTACGGAATCGGGGAGATGATTGGCGAGTTCCCGATCTACATCCCGACGGTGTCGGTCACTTCGATCGGCGCAGGAGGCGGATCGATTGCCCGGATCGATGATGTCGGGGTCCTGAAGGTGGGGCCTGAAAGCGCCGGCGCGATTCCGGGTCCGGCCTGCTACGGCAAGGGCGGCGAAAGGCCCACGCTGACCGACGCCTTCGCCGTCCTGGGCTATGTCGGCCAGAGCGACCACGGCTATGACGCGGTCCAAGTGGACATCGGCGCCGCGCGCCGCGCCGTCGGCGCACTTGCCGGGAGCATGGAGCGCAGTGTCGAGGAGACCGCGGAAGCGATCGTCCGGGTCTCGGTGTCCGGCATGTACCTCGAAGTTTCGAAACTGGTGTCGTCCTACGGCATCGATCCGCGTGACAATGCCTTGATCGCCTTCGGCGGTGCGGGACCCATGATCGCCTGTTTCCTGGCTCGCGAGCTCAACATGTCGACCGTGGTGATTCCGACCGCACCCGGCGTTCTGAGCGCCCTGGGCGGCCTGATCGCCGATCTGAAGAACGACTTCGTCCGGACGATCTACGCCGATGTCAACGCCGGGACGGCGACGGCAATCCGGGAGGGCTTCGAATCACTGCGGGCCCTGGGCGAACGATGGCTGCGCCACGAGCAGCACTATGACGGACCCGCCGTCTTCATCCACTCGGCGGACATGCGCTACAAGGGACAGTCCTTCGAGATCGAGGCGTTCCTCGACGCCGATGCCATCAAGGCGGGCGATGTCACAGCGCTCGAGGAGGCATTCCATGCCGCCCACGAGCAGGTCTACGCACATGCGGACCGGGCAGCACCGGTGCAGATCGTCAACCTGCGCTTGGTTGCGCTGGGCCGGACCCCGAAGCCCCGTTTCGATTGTGCCGACGGAACGCCGGTCATCGCGGAGCCGGAGGACCGGGTCCCGGTCCACGCGGACGGCCGGACCGTCAGTGCCGCGCTGTTCCGGCGCGAAGCCCTGCATCCCGGCCACACATTCAACGGTCCGGCCATCGTCCAGCAGAGCGACACCACCGTCTGTGTGGCGGAGGGCTTCCATGCCCGCGTCGACGGCTACGGCCATCTGATCCTGACCCAGGGAAGGGAAACCCGATGCCGATCGACAGGGTGACCCTGCAGATCCTCTCCAATCACTGCCAGGCGGCGGCTGAAGCCATGGCGCGCACACTGATGCGCACGGCCCATTCCACCTTCGTGAAGGAAAGCGAGGACTTCACCTGCGGCCTCGTGACACCCGAGGGCAAGACCTTCGCTTCGCCCTTCGATTTCGGAGCCACATGGTTCGTCGGCCTCGACTACGCGCGCGGCCTGAGCCTGATCGAGGATTACGACGAGGGCGATGTCGTCATCTGCAACGACCCCTACAGCGGATTCGTCTGTACCCACACGCCCGACATGCACATCTGGAAGCCCGTCTTCCACGCCGGCGAACTGGTCTGCTTCGCCGTCGGTCACGTGCACAACACCGACATCGGCGGCGCCGTGCCTGCGAGTCTCTCGCGTCAGCTCACCGAGGTGCACCAGGAGGGCCTGCGCCTGCCGCCCGTCAGGCTCTACCGCAAGGGCGAACTGAACCGGGAACTGGTCGACATCATCATGGCCAACGTGCGCATGCCCGAGCAGAACTGGGGCGACATGAAGGCCCAGTACGCCTCGGTCAACATCGGCGAGGCCAGGGTGAGGGAGATCATCGCCCGTTTCGGCATCGAGACCTTCAGGGAAGGCGTCGCGGACCTGCTGGACCTCGCCGAGGCTCAGGCGCGGCAGGTCATCCGCTCGATTCCGGACGGTGAGTACTTTTTCGCCGACTTCATGGACGAGGACTCGCCCGCAGGTTATCCGGCCCGTGTCGCCCTCAACCTGATCGTGAATGGCGATGAGATCGTCTTCGACTACACCGGCTCCGACCCTCAGCTGGCGTCCTCGATCAACGTTCCCACCGGAGGCGACGGACGGCATGTGCTGCTGATGGTGGGGGCGGTCTACGTGCTCTACACTCTCGACCCTTCCATTCTCAGGAACTGCGGCTTGCTCCGGCCTCTGAGCTGCATCCTGCCGGAAGGCTCCATCGTGAACCCCAGGTTTCCGGCCGCCGTCGGCATGAGGAGCCTCGGCGTGGGTCGCCTCATGTCGACCATCTTCGGCGCGTTCGCCCAGGCCCTGCCCGACCGGTTGCAGGGCGGCCCGGGAAGCGGCGGCCCTCTGCTCAATGTGCGCACCACCGACAACCGCACGGGCAGGAGCGTGATGGCGAACATCAGTCCGATCACCGCCGGCGCCGGTGCGAGCGCGGCAGGCGACGGCTCGGAAGGCTGCGGCGCCAACCAGGCGTTCTTCAAGAACACCCCTGCCGAGATCAACGAGGCCGACGTGCCGATCCGCATCCTGGAGTACGGCCTTGCTCCCGACACGGCGGGCGCAGGACGGCACCGCGGTGGCCTTTCGACCACCATGCTCTTCCAGGTGTTCGCACCGCACACCGTGCTCACGGCGCGCAACCGCGACCGCATGGTCTTCACGCCGTGGGGCATTGCGGGCGGTGCGGCGGGCAAGTCCTCCCGGTTCATCCGCAATCCCGGCACGGCCCGCGAGGACGACCTCGGCAACACTGATGTGGTGACGGTCGAGCCCGGCGACATCATCCGAATCACGGCGGCCGGCGGTGGAGGATGGGGCCCGGCCCGCGAGCGCGATCCCCGGGCCGTCATGGCGGATGTCAGGGGCGGTTTCGTGACCGTCGAGGGCGCCGCACGCGACTACGGTGTGGTGATTCGCGACGGCGCCATCGACGAGGGCGCGACCGTTGCGCGCCGCCAAGAGATGGCAGCCGGCGCCGAAAACGAGTTCTTCGGCCACAGTCCCGGCCGCGTTGCCTTCGAGAAGGTCTGGACTCCCCGGCTCTACGACCGCCTGACGGACCTCCTGTGGCGCGTGCCGGTCAACTGGCGATTCTTCGTCAAGCACCGCCTGTTTGCCGCCGTTGAGGCGCTCGACGCCGGCGATATCGATCCCGATGTGCTCGACAGTGCGCTGGCCTCCCTCATCGACGAGCATCCGCAACTGCGCGAGCGGGTGGCGGCCGACCGGACTTGAGCGGCGCCATCAGGCGTGGTCCCCTCGGGCGGAAAGGGAAGCCCGACACCTGAACCGGTCAGGCGATGTCCGTTCTCGTCGATGTTCCCGCCCTTGTCGGTTCGTGACGGTCCGCGGCCCGATTGATCGTCAGGCTGATTGATTGACCGGGCCTGGCGCCTTGCCTACCTTCCCGTCGGAAGGCATGCCAGTGCCGAGGGGGATGGCAGACCGGTGCGGTTCGACGGTAACGTTTACTATCACCAGCTTGAGGTGTATCCCGAGGAAAAGCTGTTCGACGAGTGGCGCGAAACCGCCATTACGCTCGAGCAGGGTGGATTCACGACCTGTTGGCTGGGTGAACACCATTTCTGGCACCGGGGTTATCCGGTCGCCTGCCCCAATCCCGTCCTCGTGGGCCTTCATCTCGCAAGCGTGACGAAGAACCTGCGCATGGGCCAGAGCGCGAACATCCTGCCCGACCATCACCCCGTGCGCATGGCCGAAGACATCGCGACCGCCGATCATCTCGTGAAGGGGCGGCTCGACGTCGGCATCGCCCGCGGCACCGACAGCTCGGCGGGGATCCAGTTCAAGCGCGAGGCCGACCGGCGCGATCCGGAGACGAACTACCGCCTGTTCGCGGAGGTCCTCGACATCATGATCAAGTGCTGGACCGAGGACGCAATGAGCCATGAGGGCGAGTTCTACACCTTCCCCGTGCCCGGCTGGTCCGAGCGGGACGAGCGCTTCTACAAGGACGATCCCGACCACTACCACCCGGACGGCGCCCTGAAGGCGCTGGGCGTGACGCCCAAGCCGTACCAGAAGCCCTACCCGCCGATCTGGCAGTCGGCGGACAACACCAGGTCGTACGACTTCGCGGCCCGGCGCGGCCATTCGGTGATCGGCATCAACCGGTCGTTCGAGGGCACGCGCGAGGCGTGGGCGAAGTACCGGGAGGTCGCCTCGGAGCAGTGCGGACGCCCGCTTGCGATGGGCGTGTGCGCCAACGGCCAGACTCTGAACGCCATGCGCACCTTCCACATCGCCGAGACCCAGGAAGAGGCCGAACGGGAGGCGCGTCCCGGCATCAACGCCTTCTACGACGCAGCGACCGGCCTCAACCCCAACTGGGCGCGAAAGGGTCTCCTGGCGGCCCACGAGTCGATCTCGGACGAGGACGAGAATCTCGACTGGTTCGACTTCCTGCAGAAGTACGAGGTGCTGGCGGTGGGCTCGCCGGACTTCGTCGCCGAGCGCATCCACAAGTTCCGTGAAGAGCTCAACTGCCAGCACTTCACCCTGTGGCCGAACCCCGGTTTCGTGCCCTTCAGGAAGGTGCTGCGCGGGATCGAACTCTTTGCCGAACGGGTCATGCCGCAATTCGAGCGGCCCAAGGCACAGGCCGCCGAATAGGGCGAGCGGCCGCGCCGGAACCTTTCCGGAATATTCGGTGCGGTGGCGTATCCGGCCATCCTGGATGCCTTGACGAAACCCGACTTGTCGGTTGCCAGCGTGGCTGGCGGAAACTGGCTCAGGCTGATTCGCGCATCATTTGGGCCTTGGACCTGACGCTGTGAGGGGAGAACGCAGCTGATTCTGAAACGATGCCTGGTTCTCCAACCTCCAGCGAAGAGGAATGGGCGTTGCGCCAGGATACGGTTCCGGCCTTTCGTCTGCTCGACAGGCACGGCGTGTCGGACCTTGACTAACGGTTCGGTGATGCCCGACGTTCGTGTTCGAAGCGGCGGGTGTGGCGCGGTCCTCCGGGAAACGTTCGTCCCGAACGCGGGGTGATCAGGACGGACAGCGCGTCACGAGAGACGCTCTGTGCCACATGCTTCGGCAGGAGAATCAAGTCGACGACTGCTCATCCTTGTCGACGGTTGTCTGGTGCGGTGCACGGGGTGGCAAACGGATGTACTCTCGACCGGATGCCTCCTGCCTCGCACGAATGTCACGGAAGATTGCCGACAAGTCGTAATCGAATTGAGCCGCGTGCGCTTCTCTCACGGCCCTTATCTCGGCGATGATCGGATCAGACGGATGTTTCGTCATGGTTGGTCCCCATGAGTTCGCTCGGTGTGCAGATCGCTGGCGGATCATAACCCGCCTGACGGCAGATGTCCTCGATCCGTGCACGCTTCTCGACATTGGCAATATGGCTGAAGTTCCAGGTCACCAGAAAGTCGACACCGTTGGTCGCGGCGATGGCGATATGGGCAGCGTCCTCGCTCGCTACGCGTGGAACTGCGCCTCGGTCAACGAGAGCCCTCGACAGGCGTTCGTCGTCCGGGAGCGTGTCGAGAAGTTCAACTTTCTCGAGCGCTTCGAGGCGATCGCGCGCGGCAACAGGGTCGCCTGCCGACGCTTCTCTCACGACGAGTTCTGACGCCACGAGTCTGAGCCGGACGGCGGCGTCCCGCCACCACTCGCGCGTGACCTCCTGGTAAGCGGCTGTAACAAGGTCCCGCGACGGCCGTGCCGTCAGATAACTGATGTCTCGATGTACGCCGTACGTTTCATTGGGCAGGTGCAGCGCGCTTGATGTCGAAGATGGGGCCGTCTCTCGCGACGGAGGTGAGTTGTGCGTCCATGACATGACAGTACAATAATGCGGGAACATTGCAAGAACAAACGGCGTTGTCAGGAGAATGCACGCCGGGAAGATCGCGGCTTCCCTTCATTCGATGCGCGCACCGGCCAAACAGGCTGACAGCGACGGTGCCGGCCTTGTCGAACCCGTGGTCTGGCAGCCGGGTTGGGCGAAGAGGGTTTCAAGTGGCGAACGTGCGAAGGACGGCTGAACCTCCCGCGAGGATATGGGCAACCAGAGGTCCTCGCCGCGCCGCACCGGTGCGGACTTGTCTGCCGGGCGTGTGACTGCCGCGCCAGTCCTTGCCACCGGCGGTCCCGTGGCTCACCCTCGAAGATGCGTGATTGGGTGTGCGCCTGCCCAAGGACGCCGCCGACGAGGTTGCCGGGGTGGCTGGCGGAAACCGGTTCAGGCTGTTCGGCGCGTCGTTCGGACCTCAGACCTGACCTTGTGAGGGGAGAAAGCGATGGACGCCGAAACGATGCCCGGTTCCATGACCTGCGGCGAAGAGGAATGGGCCCTGCGCCAGGACACGGCCGCAGCCTTCCGCCTGCTCGACAAGTACGGCATGTCGGATCTCACCAACGGTTCGGTGGTATCGCGCCTTCCGGGCGAGGAGGGCTGGTTCCTGACCCATCCTCACGGCCTCTTCTTCGACGAGATCCGGGCCTCGGACCTGATCCGCGTCGACATGGACGGCAACGCGATCGACGATCCGGGAACGCCCACCAACTTTGCGGTGTGCAGGCCGGCGGCCTCGATCTTCCGGGCGCGGCCCGACGTCAATGCCGTCATCCATGCCCACGGCATGGGCGTGATGGCGGTCGCCGCCCAGGAGCACGGCCTGCTGCCCTGCCTCACCGAGGCGGCGATCCCGTTCTACGAGCAGCTCGGCTACATCGATGGCGACTTCTTCTTCGAGCCCGAGTACTGCGCAGAGATCGCCCAGCACTTGGGCCGCAACAGGGCGCTCATCTACCGGCACCATGCCTTCGCCAGTGTCGGCGCCAGGGTGTCGGAAGCCTTCTTCTATGCCTTTTCGCTCAACATCGCCTGCGAACTGCAAATGAAGATCACGTCATCGGCCGAACCCTACATCGTCCCGTCCAGGGAGACCTGCGAGCGGCACTATCGCGCAGCCTATGGTGGCGACTGGAAGGCCGACGGATCGGTCGAGTGGCCCGGTCTGCGCCGCATGCTCGATCGCGACGATCCCTCCTACGCCTGTTAGGGCCAATCGCGGCTTCGCGTCATGCGACCGCCCAACGCTGCAGCATCGTGTCGAACCGACCGCTTGGCTGCGGCGGTGGTCCACCCTTCGAGAGTCTCTCGAGCTGGCCGGAGAGCCACGTCTGCGCGTTCCTTTCTGTCGTGAGAGAACGGGACAGGATATCGACCACCTTCGGTTCCCTCGCCGCTTCCGCCGCCGTTTTCGCATCCTCGAGGGTGGCAAGGAGATTCTCCATGAGCTCGAGGTCGTGGTGGATTGCGGTCAGCGGATCGGGGCCGACCTTCACGCTATGGGGCAACCTGATGTCCGGTATGAAAACCGGTTTCGGCTCGGCCCCCAGGAGGATCATGTGCTGCGTCACCCGGAACGCGCAGGTCATCTCTTCGACGGAGTGCTGGATCCTGACTTCGCCGAGTGCCTTCTCGTTGCAGTGCTCCAGCAGAAACCCCTGCAGGAAGAACTGTTCGATGGCGAGGAGATGGTTGCAGAGTACCGTGTTCAAAACGATGAACAGGGCCTCGTTCTCCGGCCGGGCTACATGGGCCTCACCCGCCAGGAATCTCTCGTCCGTGTCCTCGAGATACCCGAGAAAGTCCTCCAGCGACCTGCCCTCGGCGTCCGATTCCGGTCGGTCGAGATTGGGTGCTGTGAGGTTTCCGGCCGCTTCGGCCCTGTCATGCAACGCCGCGACGAAGGCGGCGCCCTCCTCGATCAGATCGTCGAGTCCCGGCGACGTCTCGAGCGCACTCCTCGCCCGCCGTAGCGACGCCAGGTTCCTGGCCATCAGGTCCAAGTCCGACAGCCATACCGCCCTTTCGGTCACCTGGAAGTCGGGCTCGCCGCGGTCGGGGCTCTCAGCGGCGCCGTCCGGGTCGAGCGGCACACCCTGGCGCTGCATCTCGCGGGTGAGCTGCATGAGGCGCCGGGTCTCGGCGAGATTGTCGGCGTAGGCAAGCTCCGCGGCCGTCCTCTCTCCGTGAAATCTCAGACTAAGCGATTGCACGAAACCCCTGTTCACCATGGTGAGCTTGTCGCCCAGGGCCAAGTTGAGGTCGGCGTCTGGTCGTTCGCTGTGCATGTCTTCTGAGCCTTGCTGTCCGGCACCCATCTACAGGCCCTCTCTCAGAGCGCGTATGTGTTCGACTCCCACTCCGCAGCAGCCGCCCACAATCGAGGCTCCGGCGTCGACCCAGCGTCTGGCGTCGGAGAGATACTCCTCCGGCGTCACCTGGTCGACGAAGGTCCAGTTCGGCCGCGTCCAGTAGCCTGCGTTGGGATAGGCGCCGACCGGGCCGGAGTAGGCCGCGCGCAGAACCTTGACGGCGTCCTCGGTGACGTCCTGGACCGAGTGCATCATGAGGACGGCCGAGCCGCCGACGGACATGATGTCGCGCACCGCGTCGTACAGCGGGCCGTGGATCTCTACCTCATCGGGGGCCTCGTGGCTTTCCTCGATGCCGAACATGACGGCGCCGGTGTCGCGGGCGCGAACGCAGCTGAGGGACACCCACACGGGCACGCCGAGGTCGCTCGTTGCATTCACCATGGCCTTGACGGTGCGTGCGGCGGATCCCAGGGTCTCGAGGATCAGCAGGTCGACGCCCTCTTCGACAAGGATCTCTCCCTGGGCCCGGAAGTGACCGGACATTGTCTCGATATCGAGACCATCGAACCGGCCGTAGCTGCTGACCGAGCCCGCAACGACAATCGACCCGGACCGCACGGACCGGTCGCGCTCCTCGCGGGCAATGCGCGCCGAGCGCCGGTTCCAGTCTTCGAAGTGTTCGCCCAGTCCGCATCGCTGCATCGCTTCCCCGGTGGCGGAGAAGCTGTTGGTGGTGATGACATCGGCACCTGCATCGATGTAGCGACGATGGACCTGGTGAACGATGTCCGGACTGTCGGCGAGCGCGCGGGCGCACCAGACCTCCTGGTCCATGCGGGCGCCCAGACGCTCAAGCTCGGAGCCGATGGCGCCATCCAGAATCACGGGTCCTCCGGTTCGCAGCCGGGCCTCAAGCTGCTGGAACTGCGTCATCCTTAGAATCCTCCGCCTGGTTCAGACCACATGGAGTCCGGAAAGCCTGAGCATCCACCCAAGGTACGCCGAAACCGGAACCGGATCATCCACTCGTACCCATGCCATCGATCCACAGAAGTTCCATGACTTGTGCGTTCCGATGGGCGCCATGTCGGGACGCCGTCGATTCGTTATGGACGACGACCAAGATCTTCGGCTGACTGGCACCGAAACCGACCCTGCAACCCGAACCGGACGATCCGCTCCAGGAGCATTCCATGAACCTGACCAAGACCAAGGACATCCACACTGTCGGCCTCGTCGGCACAGGCGTGATCGGCAGCGGCTGGGCGGCGCGCTGCCTTGGCGCCGGCCTCGACGTGATCGCAACCGATCCCTCGCCCGCCGCCGAGGCGCTCATGCGCGAGAACATCGACAACGCTTGGCCCGCCGTCGAGCGACTGGGCCTCGCGGCCGGCGCGAGCAGGAAGAGACTGACCTTCACGCCCGACCTCGCCCGGGCGGTGGTGGACGCCGATTTCGTGCAGGAGAGCGTGCCCGAACGCGAGGATGTCAAGATCGCCGTCTTCAGGGACATCGCCCGGCACTGCCGGAGCGACGTGGTGATCGCATCGAGTTCCTCGGGCCTGCTGCCGAGCCGCATCCAGACGCAAACCGACCATCCGTCGCGTGTCGTGATCGGCCATCCCTTCTCGCCAGTCTATGCCCTGCCCCTGGTCGAGATCACCGGTGGCGAGCAGACCTCGCACGACGCCGTGGTGGCGGCGGGTGGTTTCTACAAGAGGATCGGCATGCGGCCGCTTCATGTCCGCAAGGAGATCGACGCCTATCTCTCCGACCGACTGCAGTGCGCCATGTGGCACGAGGCGCTGCACCTGATCGACGAGGGCATCGCCACGGTGCCGGAAATCGACGCCGCGATCACCGGCGGACCCGGCCTGCGCTGGGCCGTGATGGGCATGTGCCTGGCCTGGCACGCGGCGGGAGGACCGGGAGGCATGCGCCACACCATGGAGCAGTTCGGCCCCACCCTGGAGCTGCCCTGGACCAAGCTGAAGCCGCCGACTCTCACCGACGAACTGCGCGAGGCAATCATCACCGGCAGCGAGGACGAGGCAGGAAACCGCGACTTCCGCGAGATCGAGCGCCGCCGCGACGCCTGCATCGTGGGCTTCCTCGAGGTGCTGCAGAAGCACTGGTATCCGGTGGAAGACGATGGCTGGCCCGAACTCGATACCGCGAACGCCTGACTCGCGGGCGGACCGGACACGGAACCGCGCCTCGTCGACCGCCATGAGTGTCGCGGACTCGATGGTCCGGCGTTCTGCTCGTCAAGAGTTCGAGAAGTGTGCAAAGGCATCGGCAACGCGTTGCGTCACATTGAAAGGATGGTTGACCTCCCGCAACAGCAGCGCACCTCCGTCGGATATCATGCGGCCATCGTCGAAATCTGGCCACAATCCGGCGCCCTCCGAGACCTTGCGGGCTACGCGAAACACCGCAGGCGCAGAGAATATGTTGGTCGTCAATGCTGGCTGACCGGAAGATCGTCCCGAAGCACTTTCCACAAGGTGCGTTTGCGCTGATGAGGATCGGCGGCGAGGTCCGCCTCCGGAGGATTCAGCTCGGTGAGGAAGGCGAACCCCTTCTGGCAGGCAGCGGTGATCTGAGCAGGGTTGATCTCCTGCGTCCGCCGGACCAGCTGCCGGAGATCGTCCCAATCGAATGCGGTGGCATCGTTGAATCTCGCCATGAGAGCTTCCGGATCGAATGCGTCGCCCGCCTGCCAGAGCTTCAGCACGACGAGCCGGCGGATGAGTGATCGGTCAAGAGGTCGGGCCGCAAAGACGCTGAGGTCGTAGATGTCGCGTGCTTTGCCGCGCTGGTAGCAGGCGCGGAGTTTCTCGGCGATGATCTCGGGCAGGGCCAGGCACCTGATGTCCACCGGTTCGAAAGGCAGGTACCGGAAGTAGCTTTGCACGCATTGAGCGTTCCGCGATGGGGGAAGGGTGGGCACCTCACGTCGACTGACCTGGAGCCTGATCTCGCTTTGCCCGCTCGGGTTCCAGTTGTGGGCATAGACCGGGTTGACGCCCCAGGACAGGCCGTCCTGGGTTTCGTAGTAGCTGCCGTCGGGTACGCCGAACCGGATTCCGTGAAACGGCTGCTCGAATGCCTCCATCATGGCGAGGACCACGTCTTCGTGGTCGTGCTCTTCGATCCGCGTGAAATCCAGATCGGTCGAGAAGCGCCCGCCGCTGCCTATGAACATCTTGCGAAGGCAGGTGCCGCCCTTGAAGGCGAGCTTGTCCAGAATGCCTCTCTCCGCCATCAGCTGGAGTAGGTAGGTAAGCACGACTTCGTTCTCGGCGATCATGATATCGCGCAGACCGGCTTCGACGGAGTAGCGCTGGACTTGGGGACGGGCGAGAATGACTCAGTTCTCCCGGCCGACCGGCCGTGCGATGCTGGCGCTGTCGCTCAATTCGTCGCTGGCGACGTTGACGGTGAGCTTCCAGCTGCCCTGATAGCCGACTGCGCCAGGCTTGGGGGTTCTCGGTCCGAAGTATGCTCGGCCGGTACCCTTCGCAAGGTCGTGGAGACGTGTGCGCACGTCCTCGGGGATCGTGGCGCCGGCATGCTCTGCCAGCCACCCGAAACGTCGCGTGAGCGTCTTGGAGCACATCCGCTCCAGATAGCTGGTCGCCTTGTACCAGTCGATGCGGCGGCAAGCAGTCGCTAGGACGCTTGCCGCTTCTCCTTCGCCGCCGGCGAGGTCAGGACGGTCAATGCAGTCGATGGCGGTCTTTTCGCGGTCGGACATCGTGACTGTGTAGTCCAGGACATCGACCGGGCCAAAGCCGAAGAACTTTCGCGGGACCGGATTGACGATGCGGACCTCGGTATCGTGTATGCGCCGGTTACGCGTACGCACCGGCGTGACCAGTCGAATGACCTGGCGGCGCTGCGTTGTGAAGCCGTAATGCGTCGCGGCCGTCCCGTAGCCGAAGTAGTAGGGTTCGACGATTCGGCTGGCGAGCGCCAGGACGTTGCCTTCTCCGAGAGCGTCGGGGCCCATCTCGGGTGGTATGAGCAGGTAGCGGCCCCAGCTTGCGCGCTCCAGCCATCCCTTCCGGCGCAGCGAGCGGATTACATGGTCAGCAGCTTGAGGAGTGACGCCGAGCATGTCGATGATTTGCCCGCGCTCTATCTTCGTGCTGCGGCGCTCTGCCATGCCTAGGACAATGCGGCTCTCCTGAGGCGAGAGCGAGCGAGTGACGAATGCCATGGTTAGGCCCGATGTGAAACCTGAGAAATAGCTGTGTCTTGACGAGTACCGTATTGGCAGCGGGTGCCGCTGTCAAACTAGTAATGTAACAAAACACAGAATATAAGTTGGTTTCGCGACAAGGACTAATCGCCGTCAGCATGGCTCATCGAGCGCGGATCAGGCCAGGCAGGGCCGGTGCAACTACCGGAGTGGGAACCATGACGCCGCAGCGGGGCGAGGTCGGCGTCTTACATTGCGTCCACGTTCGTCGTCTGGCTATTCATCGAGGTCAGGGACACGCCTGGTCAGCGCTTCCGGCGAAGCGACGGGTGCGAGATACTCGCTGAAAGCCAAAGGCCAGCCGAAGCAGACTTTCAAGAAAAGGGAATCTACGCCGGCGCCGCCGACGCGATGTGGACACCGATGCTGTCCCCGACGCGCGAGCTCGTTGCCTTCACGGAATCGTTCGCCAGGTGCGCATAGCCCGCCGTGGTCTGGATTTATGTGTGACCGAGCAGCCTCCCGATCATCATAAGGCTCTCTCCGGGGCCAGAGCGCGGGACGCAAAGGAGTGCCAAGACTGCAGAGGCTTCCCGGTCGCCTTCCCCAGTGCCACCCGACTTCCATGAATTCGGGGGCGTCCAGTGTAGACCAAACATGAAACTCCCCTTCGAAAGTCCGGGGGTGCAGCTCATGCAGCCCAGGGAAAGTGGTCCCGGGGCCCGGCGCCGTGCATCGAGAGTGTGCAGTTTTCTTGACGGCGAACGAGGTGCGCCGGAGCAGGGAAGTGTCTTCACGCGGTCCGGGCCACGGCCAGGTGATTGTCCCAGTGGCAGGGTTGGGGGAACCCGGTCGGGAGCGCCCGCCGGGTGTGCCGGTCCAGCGTGAACACCTCTCCCTCACCGCTGCTTGCCAGGAACTCCCCGTCTCGTGTGCCCGGGGCGAGACCGCAGCCGTCCCTCAGGCGCACGGAATGGAGAAACGTCCCTTCCATGCCATCCCAGAGGGTCACGAGATTGCCGCGAGGAGCGCTGACGGCAAACCGGCGGCCGGCCCTGTCAAAGCACACGTCGCCGCAATAGTGCTTCATGGCGGCGAGGACCGGCGCCGGAGCTTCCAGCAGGAGGAGGGGCTCTGCGGGCCGGCAAAGGGCGACCAGCGGCACACGGTCTCCTGCGGGTCCTTCATACTGCATGGCGACCGCCACATGGCCTCCTTCTCCCACGGCGAGATGACGGATACTGAGAAAACGGAGGTCGTCCGCGAGGACCAGGCGCTGCTGCAGTTCACCCGTCCTGCTGTCGATGAAACAGAGTGACGGCTCCATTGTCGGCAGATTGAGCTTCGCCCTTGGATAGTCGGGGTGGGTGTGGATGCCTCCGTTGGCAACAGCCAGAGTGCGTCCGTCCGGCAACAGCCGGATGTCGTGCGGGCCTATGCCGTGAGAGGAGAGTTCCCCGAGCCGTCTGAATCCGGAGCGGGCATCATAGATTCCGACGGCGCCGCGCCCGACTGCGAAGTCGTTCTCGGTGGCGTAGAGCAGGCGTCCGTCGGAACTGAAGACGCCATGGCCCTGGAAGCGGCGGTCGTGTGGAGGCGCGAACCAATGCGTCACAACGCCAGTCTTGGGATCGAGAGCAAGCGCGAATTCCCCGGGGCGCCTGGCAAAGTGCACAGCCAGGCGGCTGTCGGGACTGACGGCAAAGCCGTGCCCGCGTGCCGGGAGCGCGTGATCGAACAGCGCTGCACCGGTCCCCGAAAAGGCTCGAAGACGATAGTGGCCGGGCGCCGTGGCGCCCGCCGAAAGGTAGATGTCGCCCGCCGGACTGGCGCTGGCCCTCTTCCCGGCTGACGCTGCGATAGCGGCCACGAGCAGCCGCAGCGCCTGGCGCCGGTCAATCGCCGTCGAGGGCATTGAAGCCGATGGGGAGATCAAGGGCCGCGGTCAGGCGATTGCGCACGATCTGACGAAGGGCCCGTACCTGGACCAGGAGCTTCTCCACCAAGTCGCGTTGCGCCGGATCGGCCGCCGCTTCTTCCAGCGGTCCCTCAATCGAGCGGGCTGTTTCAAGGGTGGCGCGGAACCCCTTGGGGATCAGCTTCTTGAGCTTCTCTTCCGAATCCGGCAGCAGAGAGCCCATGCCGGATCCATCTCCACCCGCGTAGAGGTCTTGAAGCGCTTCGAGATTGAGGACAATGTTTCGCAGTGCCCGGCCGCTGAGGCGCGATTCCGCTAGGTAGGGACGGACAGCGTCGATGTCATCGCCGACAACCGGCGCGAGCTTCAGATCGGCGACTCTCTGCAGTCCGTCGTGAAGGCTTGCAAGCAGCGTCAGGCCTGCTTCGTCGTGGCTTGCGTAATAGGGGTTGTCGGAACCGGGTCCGGTGAAGAGTGTGACAAAGGGACGTTCACCTCTCCACCAGTCCCTGTCCATTCCTTCGGCCATGGTCCGCATGTTGACGGCAATGGCCTGCAGGAGACGGCATCCGGTGGCGGATCCCCGCGGTTCCGACTCCGTGGCCTCCTGGCTGAAGAGCAGCGCTTCCGCGGCCATCAGCCCCTGGCCCGCAGCACTCGCGTTCTCGATGCGCGATGGCGAAATGTCGGCCCCCTCCGTCAGCAGTTCCGCCACGACCTTGTCCACCTTGCCGCGCGCTTCGGGCCAGAAATGGAACCTGCTGGCGCGCAGGAAGAGTTCGGCCGGTCCGAAACGGAGATGCTCGACGTCCATCCATGCGTCCATGAGGGCGTGAAACGCCGAGCGCGTTTCATGCATGGCCGTTGGTTCCGGCCGCGAGCAAAGGCGCTCCGCCGCGCCCTCGAAGTCCATCGCCTGTGACAGGAGGTTCCCGTAGCGGGGGCGTATGTGGTTGTCGGCGAGTGCCGCATTGACGTGTGCGAAGGCCTCCGGTGACGGCCTGTCACCGGCGGCGGCAGGGACGCAGATGACGACAATCGCCAGTGCCATGACGGGAAGAGCGAGCTTGTGCGGCACCATTGGACCTCCGGTTTCGTTGCTTCAGAGAGAGCGCAGAAACGCCAGAAGCGCTTCGCGCTCCCCGTCGGTCATGCGCACAACCGCGCGTTTCGCATTCTCCGCCTCACCGCCATGCCAGAGCACGGCCTCGAGCAGGCCGCGCGCGCGGCCATCATGCAGAAAGAGGTGGTGGCCGTTTACGGTGTGCGTGAGTCCGATACCCCACAGTGGCGCAGTCCGCCATTCACGTCCTGTGGCTTCGCCTTCGGGCCGGTCATCGGCGAGTCCCGGACCCATGTCGTGGAGCAGCATGTCCGTATAGGGCCAGATCAGCTGAAACGACTGCTCCGGCCCGAGAGAATCTCGGCGGGTCACGAACTTGGGCGTGTGGCAGGCAGTGCAGCCTGTCTCGTAGAACAGGCGCTTGCCGCGGAGGACTTCCGGGTCGTCCACATTGCGCCGGGCCGGTACGGCAAGGTTCCGGGCATAGAAGGCAAGGACGTCGAAGAGGACTTCACCTGCTTCGACACCGGCAATGTGGCTGTCGCCATCTCCGTGGGGAGCGTCGATGCAGGCTGTCTGCGTTTGTGTGCAGTCGCCATGGGGGATCGGATAGAGCGGCGTCGAGATGCCGATGTCGTTGCGAAACGCGGCAGCGGCCTGCTGGGAGACCGTCGGCTGGCCGGCCTTCCAGCCAAACCGTCCAAGCATGAATCGTTGGTGTTCGTCGCTCCATACCCGGTTTGGCCGCCCCGAGATGCCGTCGCCGTCCTGGTCATCCGGGTCGGCAAGGGCGAGAATGTCATCGGCGAGCACCGCTTCAAGGAGGCCCACGCCGATCATCGCAGGGGCCGTGCGTGGCGAGATTCTCAGATCCGGAGCGTGCGGCCCGTAGCCAGGATCGGCGATGCCATAGCTGGGTCGACGCAGCGATGCCGAACCGCCACCGGCCAGAGGTTGAGGGATCTCCTCCCATTCAATGGTCATCCGGCCCTCGGCCGGCACGCCCTGCACGGAATGGTTCTGAAGCTGGCTTCCGTACACCGGGTCCGGCAGCCATCCGTCCGGCCCTGAGGCGAGACGGAAAACCATGGAGAGCGCCGGTTCTCCAGGTGCCGGTGGCCGTCCACGGCCGTCCTTGACGTGACAGCTCTGGCAGGACCGCGCGTTGAACAGGGGGCCAAGTCCGTCGGACGAACGGGTCGAACTCGGAGAGGAGACCCAGATCTTGACGAAGACGCCGTCGCCGACCTCGAAATCGAGTCTGCGTTCGAAGGACATGTTTGCCGACGGATGCGAAAAGGCGTCGCGGTTCGGCGTTGCGAACGACGTTGCGGCTCCACCGGAGCGCCGCTCATAGGGCTCCGGAGCGGAGAAGTCGGTCGTCGGCCGTGTCACCGCCTCCGCTCTCGCGCGATCTGCGCTGTCATCAACGGGCTGCACGATGTCCGGGACGCACAAGACAAGAATCGCAGCCGCAACGGCACAGTGCCTGAACCAGGTCATCAAAAATACAGTCCGCGATAGGGGTTGACAGGCGGCATGCTAATAAGAATGGTTCGCATTCGCAACAACTCTCAGTGGAGTGAATTCATGAAGAACCAGGGAATGCTGGCCGCGACGCTCGGCGTCTGTCTCCTCGCGACGGGCCTGATGACGACGGCCGTCGGCACCACGAGGGCTGCGACGGACACCGGATCCCCGGAGGGCGACGTGCTCGCGCATTACGCGGCGATGGCCCATGCCGTCTACGAGGATTCGCTGATTTCCGCCCAGGCGCTCGCGCAAGCCGTGGACAGTCTGATTGCCGCACCATCCCAGGAGACACTCTCCGAGGCGCGTACGGCATGGCTGGCTTCCCGGGTGCCGTACCAGCAAAGCGAGGTCTATCGTTTTGGCAACACCGTGGTGGATGACTGGGAAGGCAAGGTCAACGCCTGGCCGCTCGACGAGGGCCTGATCGACTATGTCGACGCGAATTACGGCGACTCATCCGAAGAGAATCCGGGTTACGGCGCGAATGTCATCGCCAATGCGGTGTTCACGTTTTCGGGCGAGGACATCGACGCATCCGTGATCGACGCCGTGCTGCTTGCCGACAGGCTTCATGAACTCGGAGGTGTGGAGGCGAATGTCGCGACCGGGTACCACGCCATCGAGTTTCTTCTCTGGGGCCAGGATCTGAACGGCACCGGACCCGGGGCCGGAGCGCGTCAGGCCAGCGATTTTGACACAGCCAACTGCACCGGCGGTAACTGCGACCGTCGTGCTTCCTATCTCAAGGCTGCCGCGGACCTGCTGGTGAACGATCTGGTCTGGATGACGGCGCAGTGGGCGCCTGACGGGCCTGCCACCATGGAGTTGACGGGAGGCGACATCGCGGAAGGCCTCGCGACCATCATCACGGGCATGGGCAGTCTTTCCTACGGGGAACTCGCCGGTGAACGCATGAAACTTGGTCTCCTGCTCCACGATCCAGAAGAGGAGCATGACTGCTTCAGCGACAACACCCACAACTCGCACTACTACGACGCGCTGGGCATCAGGAACATCTATCTCGGCGAATACAGGCGGACCGACGGCACGATGGTCTCGGGCCCCGGTCTTTCGACCCTGGTTGCCGCCGTCTCGCCGGAAGCCGACATGGAATTGAGGGAGCGTCTTGACGCCACCATGGCGGCCATGGGCGCCATGGTGGAAGCGGCTGAAGGTGGCGAGGCCTACGATCAGATGATCGGTGAGAACAATGCTGCTGGCAATGCGCTCGTCGAGGCCGCCATCGATGCGCTGACCGCGCAGACCGATGCGATCACACATGCCGCCGGCGCTCTCGAACTGACGGCCCTGGAGTTTGAAGGGTCCGACAGTCTCGACGATCCGGAGGCCGTATTCCAGTAACGGCGGGGGGTCTCTCCTTCTCAGCCACCCCTTGCCGCTGGAGCATGGACGGCGCAACCGCACTTGCGCCGTCCATGCACTTTCTACCATCAGATCGGCACGTCTGTCAGGCCCGCCTGGCTGCGCGTCAGCATGGCGCCTGAAGCGTGCCGGAATGTCCTTGATAGCGGGTCGGCCGGCGGTGATGATGATCCCGGTTTCTGACCCGTCGGAGAGGATCATTCCATGCGTCATGCGCCCAACGCGCCTGTTCGGGCTCCACGTGGACTGGATCTCAACACGAAGGGCTGGCCCCAGGAGACGGCGTACCGTCTGCTGATGAACAACCTCGAGGTTGCGGAGGACTGGCGTCGGCTGATCGTCTACGGCGGCCGCGGCAAGGCGGCGCGCGACTGGGAGTCCTACTACCGGATCGTCGAGATCCTGGAGACCCTTGAGGACGACGAGACCCTTGTGGTGCAGTCGGGCAAGCCCGTGGCCATCTGGCAGACCCACGAGTGGGCGCCCCGTGTGCTGATCTCGAACGCCATGCTGGTGCCTCACTGGAGCACGCTCGAGCACTTCAACGAGCTCGAGGCCAGGGGCCTCATGATGTACGGGCAGATGACGGCGGGCTCGTGGTGCAACATCGGTTCCCAGGGCATCGTCCAGGGGACCTACGAGACCTTTGCCACGCTTGCCAAGATGAAGTTCGGCGGGACGCTGGCAGGGCGCGTCACGATCACCGGCGGGCTTGGCATGTTCAGCGGCATCATGCCGCACTGCATCACGCTCAACGGCGGTGTGAGCATCGGTGTCGAGATCGATCCCGACAGGATCGCGCGGCGTCTCGAACTGGGGTTCATCCACGAGGTCGCCGACAGTGCTGACGACGCCCTCGAACGGGCCCGCAGCCATGCTGCCAGGGGCGAGGCCCGGGCGATTGCGCTTGAGGGCAACATGTCGGATGTCCTGAACGGCTACCTTGAGCAGGATGTCGCCTTCGACATCGTGACGGACCAGACATCGGCGCACGACATGCTGGAGGGTTACGTTCCCGGCGGCATGACGCTGGCGGAGGCTCTGGACCTGCGCCGGACGGACCCCACCGCCTACATCGAGCGGGCCCGCGACACGGCGGTCCGCCAGGTCCGCGCCATGGTCGCCTACCAGAGACGCGGCGCCATGGTGTTCGACTACGGCAACAACATCCGCCAGGAGGCCTACAACCACGGCTACAAGGATGCCTTTGCCTTCCCGGGGTTCGTGGAGGCGTTCATCCGTCCGCTGTTCTGCGTTGGCCGCGGCCCCTTCCGCTGGATCTGTCTTTCCGGCGAGGAGAGCGACCTGCGGAAGACCGAGGAGGCGGCGCTTGACGAGTTTGGCGACGACGAGGTGTTCGCCAACTGGGTGCGTCTTGCGTCCGAGCACCAGCCCATCGAGGGCCTGCCGGCGCGGCTGGGCTACCTGGGATACGGCCAGCGTGCCCGCTTCGGCCGGATCCTGAACGACATGGTGCGCTCCGGCGACCTTGCGGGGCCTGTTGCGATGAGCCGGGACCATCTCGACACCGGATCCGTGGCCTCTCCGAACCGGGAGACCGAGGGCATGAAGGACGGCAGCGATGCGGTGGCCGACTGGCCCATTCTCAATGCCCTGCTCAACACCGCCTGCGGCGCCACCTACGTGGCGGTCCACAACGGCGGCGGCGTGGGCATCGGCTATGCGACCCACGCCGGGCTGGTGGTCCTGGCCGACGGCACGGACCTTGCCGAACGCAAGATCGAGCGCTGCCTCACCGTGGACCCGGGCATGGGGATCGTGCGCCACGCGGATGCCGGCTACGACCTGGCGAAGGACGCCGCCCGCAGGCACCGCCTGCGCATGCCCATGCTCGAGGACTGAGCCCCTTCGTCGGACGGCTATCCGGAGCATATGTCCCACGCTGGCTTGCCGGCCGTCGCCGTTCGAGTTGGCCCTGGCATGACAGGGTGGTGCTGCACGCCGGACCTGAGATCGACATGACGGTGCTCGACAACCTGGAACTCGAGCACCTCGTCGCGTGCGACTGACGGTTGCCCGATCTCCTGCAACCGTCGCCTGTGCCGGCCTACAGCAACTCTGTCTCGAAGGGCATGTCGGAGAGGAGCTCGATGCCATCCTCCTTCACGAGGATCTGCTGTTCGAGCTTGACGCCCTCCATCCCGCCGGGCTTGCCGGCGTAGCTTTCGATGCAGAAGACCATGCCGGCCTCGATCATGCCCTCGTGCCCTCTCTCCCTGTGGCGGGAAGCATGGAGAACGATCGGGTATTCGTTGACGAGGCCGACACCGTGGGCGACAGCCGGAATCTGGTACTCCGAGAAACTCCCCGGCAGGGCGAAGGCCTTGCCGGCGATCTCGCCGAATGTCGCCCCTGGACGGAAGAGCTCCTGATTTCGCATCACCTGTTCGAAGGCAAGGCCGTAGAGCGTCCTTTGCTCTCCCGAGGGTGGCTTGCCGTCGACGATCCAGCTGCGCGAGATGTCCGCCGAATAACCCATCGGACCGACGAGATCGGAATCCAGGCTCACCATGTCGCCTGCCTCGACGCGGCGGTTCGAGGCCTCCTGGTACCAGGGGTTGGTGCGCGGTCCGGAACTGAAGAGCCTTGTCTCGATCCACTCCCCACCCATCCGGATGTTGGTTTCGTGAAGGACCGACCAGATCGCGTTCTCGGTCATGCCTGGCTCGGTTGCTTCCATCATGCGCACGATGCCGGTCTGGCAGACGGCAACCGCGTCGCGCAGGGCATCGATCTCCTCAGGCGTCTTGATGCGGCGGGCGCGCTCCGCCACCTCCCGGCCGTCAACGATCGAGCATCCTGCTTCCCGCAGGAGATCCAGTCCCTGGGGATCGACACGATCAATAGCAATTCGACGGTTGCCACCACCGTGAGCCGCCACCAGATCGAGGATCTCCGCCGCCCAGAGTCCGGCCAGATCGCCGGTTCTCGGGCCCGAGACGCTGAAGTACCACGGGACGGCATCGCGAACCTCGTTGACGGCGACGCAGTCTTTCGAGAGATGCCCGCACCCCTTGAACTCGAAGAGTACGACGGGACCCTCCACGGGCACGAAGACATACCGGCAGGGATTGTGAAGGGCGTAGACCTGCATGTTCGAGGTGCCGGTGGCGTAGCGGATGTTGACCGGATCGTAGAAGAGACCGGCCCCGCAGTCGGCGCACGCGATTTCGCTTCTCAAGCGGGCGAGTCTGCCGAGATCCAGGCGCTCGCGCCATTCCTGTCCCCGTTCCGGCAAGGGGTGGGCACCCGTCGTCCGGACGGTTGTCGGGGTGTTGTTCATGGCGACCATCAAGCATGTCCCGGGCGGCTGCGCAAGCCACCTTCGTGTCCGGCGCCGCCGACGCCGGATCCGGGGTGGCGGGAGACCGTCAACCGATGGTATGGAGGCCGTGCCCGGAGAGTGTCCGGGAGAACAAGGGAGACCTGTTGACATGGCCGAGACAAGGGACGCCATCGTGATCGGAGCCGGCATCATCGGCGCCAGCACGGCACGTGAGCTTGCTGCGCGCGGCATGAATGTTCTGTCCATCGACCGGTTGCCGGCGGCCAGCTACGGCTCGACGGCCAATTCCTGCGCCATCGTCCGTCCCTACTATTCCACGGTGCACGGTTCGGCCATCGCCTACGAGAGCCATTTCTACTGGTCCGACTGGGAGAACTACTGCGGGGTGGTCGATGAGCGCGGCATGGCGCACTACCACAATGTCGGCTGCATGATCATGAAGACCCGGCAGAACAACTTTCTCGACGACATCCTCAAGGTCATGGATGAGATCGGCTGCCCCTACGAAGAACTCACGCCCGGGGAGGTCTGCCAGCGCATGCCGTCCGTGTCGACGGCGTGTTTCGGCGGACCGCGCCGGACCGATGATCCGGAGTTCGGCGAGTCCCTTGGCCGCGAGATCGTCGGCGCCGCCTACTTTCCGCGCGGCGGTTACATCTCGGACCCGCAGCTTGCCGGTCACAACGTCCAGCGGGCTGCGGAAAAGTTCGGCGCATCGTTCCGCTTCAATGCCACCGTCGCCGCCATCCGCCGCGACAACGGGCGCGTGAAGGGCGTCACCCTCGACAATGGCGAGGAGATCGATGCGCCCGTGGTGGTCAACGTCGCCGGCCCGCACTCGTCGAAGGTCAACGAGATGGCGGGTCTTGCCGGCACCATGCGCATCACGACGCGCGCCCTGCGCCACGAGGTCGCCCACGTCCCGGCGCCGGACGACTACGATTCCAGTGTCAGCCATGTCTTTTCGGACAGCGAGATCGGCACCTATTGCCGCCCCGAAACGGGCAATCACATCCTCATCGGCAGCGAGGATCCGGCCTGCGACGACAGGGAATGGGTTGATCCCGATGACTATCTCCAGGAATTCACGGGCATGTGGACAACCCTTGTCATGCGCCAGGCACAGCGCTTCCCGGGATTGAAGATCCCGGGTTCCGCGGCGAGGGGCGCAGTTGACCTCTACGATGTCACCGAGGACTGGGGACCCATCTACGACAAGTCGGACCTTGGCGGCTTCTACCTGGCGATCGGCACCAGCGGCAACCAGTTCAAGAACGCGCCCATCGCCGGGGAGATGATGGCGACCCTGGTCGCGGCCTGCGAGGACGGCCAGGATCATGATGTCGATCCGGTGAGCTTCCATCTCCCGCATATCGACCGCGACGTCGACATGTCCTTCTTCTCGCGCAACAGGGAGATCAACCAGAACAGTTCCTTCTCCGTCCTGGGATAGAAGCGCGGTGCGCTCCCATGTGCGTGTGGCCGTCATTGGCGGCGGCGTTGTCGGGTGCAGTGTCCTCTACCACCTGACGAAGTTCGGCTGGACCGATGTCATGCTCATCGAGCGCTCGGACCTGACATCGGGCTCGACGTGGCATGCGGCGGGTGGATTCCACACGTTGAACGCGGATCCCAACATCGCGGCCCTGCAGGGCTACACCATCCGCCTCTATCGCGAGCTCGAGGAGATCACGGGCCTGTCCTGCGGCCTCCACCATGTCGGTGGCCTGACCATCGCCGAAACGCCCGACAGGATGGATTTTCTGAAGGCCGAACGGGCCCGACACCGCCACATGGGACTCGAAACCGAGATCATCGGTCCGGGCGAGATCGCGGACTATACCCCCATCATCAATACGGACGGTCTCCTCGGGGCGCTCTGGGACCCTCTCGACGGACACCTTGACCCTTCCGGAACGACCCATGCCTATGCCCGCGCGGCACGGATGGCCGGGGCCGAGATCTCGCTCCACAACCGTGTGCTCGAACTTCACCGGACGAGCGACGGCCACTGGAATGTCGTCACCGAGAAGGGGTCCGTCGTTGCCGAGCATGTCGTCAACGCTGCCGGACTGTGGGCCCGCGAAGTGGGCATGATGGCGGGTGTCCGCCTGCCTCTCCACCCGCTCGAGCACCAGTACCTCGTCACCGGCGACATTGCGGAGGTCTACGGGCACGAGAAGGAACTTCCCCATGTCATGGACCCCGCCGGGGAAAGCTACCTCAGGCAGGAAGGCCGGGGTCTCGTCATCGGCATCTACGAGCAGGCGTGCCGGCACTGGGCCGTCGACGGCACGTCCTGGGGCTTCGGGCACGAACTTCTCGCCGATGACGTCGACCGCATCGCCGGACCGCTGGAAACCGCCTACCGGCGCTATCCCGTGCTGCAGTCCGCCGGAATCAAGCGAATCATCAACGGTCCCTTCACCTTCGCTCCCGATGGCAATCCTCTGGTGGGGAGGGTTCCGGGCGTGGACGGGTACTGGGCCTGCTGTGCCGTCATGGCGGGATTCAGCCAGGCCGGAGGCGTCGGACTGGCGCTGGCCGAGTGGATGATCGAGGGCGAACCGTCACGGGACATCTTCGCCATGGACGTGGCGCGTTTCGGTGACTGGACGACGCCTGACTGGACCCGTGCGAAGACCCGCGAGAACTACCAGAGGCGCTTTGCCATCGCCTATCCCAACGAGGAGCTTCCCGCCGGGCGTCCCTTCCACACGACGCCGGCCCATGCCGTCTGGAAGGAGCGCCGCGCCGTCTTCGGCAGCGCCTTCGGCATGGAACATGTCAACTACTTCGCACTGCCGGGCGAGCCGCTCTACGAGACGCCGAGTTTCCGCCGTTCGAATGCCTTTGCCGCGACGGCCCGTGAATGCCGTGGCGTTCGCGAGGGCGTGGGCATCAACGAGATCCACAACTTCTCGAAGTTCCGCATCGAGGGGGAGGGCGCCGCGTCCTGGCTCGACAGCATCATGGCCGGGCGCGTGCCGAAGGAGGGAAGGCTCACGCTGTCGCCGCTGCTCAACAACCGTGGCCGCCTGGCGGGAGACTTCACCATTGCCAGGGACGGGCCGGAGAGTTTCAGGGTGCAGGCGAGCTATGTCGCGCAGGATGCCCACATGCGCCTCTTTCTCGACCTCCTGCCCGAGCACGGGGTGACGGTCACGAACATCTCGCGCACCCTCGTCGGATTCCAGATTGCCGGTCCGCGCGCCCGCGAGCTTCTGCAACGCACCACGGATGCCGATGTGTCGGGAAACGCCATGCCCTTCCGCGCTGTCCGCCATATCACCATCGGCAGGGTCGAGGCCACCGTGCAGCGGGTGAGCTACACCGGGGATCTCGGCTACGAAATCTACGTGCCGCCCGCTTCGCAGAATGCCCTCTTCGAGACACTCGACGGCGAGGGCGCGGACCTCGGCCTGGTGCCCTTCGGCATGCGCGCCATGATGAGTCTGCGCCTGGAGAAATCCTTCGGTTCCTGGTTGCGCGAGTACCGGCCTGACTACACCGCCGCCGAAACCGGTCTCGATCGCTTCATCGCCTTCGACAAGGAGGCCTTTCCCGGTCGCGACGTGGCCTTGAGGGAAGCCGCGGAAGGAACCGGCAGACAGCTGGTGACGTTCGTCGTCGATGCCGACGATGCCGACTGCGTTGCCGACGAACCGGTATGGAGGGACGGGAAGGTCGTCGGTTTCGTCACGTCGGGGGGATACGCCCACCACGTGGAAAAGTCCGTGGCCCTGGGCTTCGTGCCGGTCGACATGACGGAGACCGGTGGCGAATTCCTGATCGAGATCCTGGGCGACATGCGCCCTGCCACCATCGTTGACGCGCCGCTCTTCGATCCGTCCGGCTCGCGCATGCGCATGTAGGTTAAGCGGAACTTCATCGACGCTCAACTGACCCAACTCGCTGAATTGGTTGTGCAATCGGCGTGATTGGGGACGTGTAAACTGGCTATGTGTTCCCATAATAGAGGGAGAACATGTTGGGGCTGAAAGGGTGTTGACAGGCGATATATGGGGATATAGTGTCTGTGTGATGTTCCCATAACGGGTGCCCCATGGCCTTCAACATCGAACGCGTCCCCAACCAGGCCGGCAAACCCGCCGTGCTCCTCAGGCAGGCCTGGCGCGAGGGTTCCAGGATCCGCAAGAAGACCATCGCCAACCTCTCCATGCTCCCCGAGCATGTCGTCGAGGGCTTCCGCACCGTTCTCAAGGGCGGCGTCGCCGTCGGTGACCTCGGCGATCTCATGACCGTCGAGCGCTCGCTGGCCCACGGCCATGTCATGGCCGTGCTCGGCACCTGCCGCAGGCTCGGCTTCGAACGCCTGCTGCATCGCCATGAAAGCCGCCAGCGGCAGCTGGCGCTGGCCGCCGTCGTCGCCCGGGTGCTGAACCCGGACTCCAAGCTTGCCACCGCCCGGCGGCTGTCGCCGGAGACCGCCACCAGCAGTCTCGGGGCCCTGCTCTCCCTGGGGCCCGTGACAGGCAACGAGATGCTGGCCATGCTCGACTGGCTGCTCGCACGCCAGCGCTGGATCGAGCGGGTCCTGGCACGGCGCCACCTGGAGGATGCGACGCTCATCCTCTACGACGTGTCGAGTTCCTGGGTCGAGGGTCGGATGTGCCCCCTGGCCGCCTTCGGTCACAACCGTGACGGCAAGCGGGGCAAGCAGCAGGTGGTGTTCGGCCTGTTGTGCAGTTCCGGGGGGTGTCCCATTGCGGTGGAGGTGTTTGCCGGCAACACCGCGGACCCGGCGACCCTGGCCTCCCAGGTGGCGAGGATCCGTCGGCGCTTCTCCATGGCCCGGGTGGCCCTGGTGGGGGACCGCGGCATGATCACCACGGCGCGCATCCGCGAGGACCTCGAGCCGGCGGGCCTGGCCTGGGTCTCGGCCCTGAAGACGGCCGACCTGCGGCGGCTGAGCAGCGGGACCGAGCCGGCGCTCTCGCCGGAGGCCCTGGTGGCGGACCAGGTGGCCGAGATCACCAGTCCCGACTTCCCCGGGGAGAGGCTCATGGTGTGCCTCAACCCGCGTCTTCGCGATGACCGCCGGCGCAAGCGCGAGAACCTGCTGCGGGCCACCGAGGAGGTGCTGGAGGCGATCGCCGCATCGGTCCGCGCCGGAACCCTCAAAGGAGCCGCGAGGATCGGCCACCGGGTGGGTCGCGAGGCCAACCGCCGCAAGGTCGAGAAGCACTTCGCCATCACCATCACCGACACCTCCTTCACCTGGAGCCGGCGTCAGGAGAAGATCGACCGGGAGGCCCGCCTCGACGGGATCTATGTCATCCGCACCAGCCTTGAGGACATCGCGCCCGATGCCGCTGTCGAGGCCTACAAGAGCCTTGCCGCCGTGGAGCGCGCCTTCCGCGTCGCCAAGAGCGATCTGAAGATCCGGCCGGTTTACGTCTACACCACCGACCATGTCCGCGGTCACGTGTTCCTGTGCATGCTGGCGTACTACGTGGAATGGCACATGCGCCGGCGCCTGGCGCCGCTGCTCTTCGAGGACGACGACCGCGAGGCGGCGCGGCGCCAGCGCGCGACGCCGGTGGAGAAGGCTCAGGTCTCGCCGTCGGCCAGACGCAAGGCGAAGACAAAGGTCACCCCCGACGGTCTGCCGGTGCACAGCTTCCGCACCCTCATCGACGATCTGGCCAGCGTTGTCGTCAACGTCATCCGCCTGCCCGGCGCCGGCCGGGAGCGCACGACCATCGTCACCGAGCGGACCAGACTGCAGAACCGCGCCTTCGAGCTGCTGGAGGTCAACCCCGACCGGACTGTTCCCATAAACATGACAGGTTGAAACCGGGCTCATCAGCCCAACAATGGCCTCAAATCATCATGTTGGGAGACACTCGGCCACTTGTGAGCCGATGAAGTTCCGGTTAAGTCCGGCAACACAACTTTACACAAGGGCAACAGTCGGGACATCGACGGCGTTCATGATGAGTCTCCTCACCGGAACAGGGACCGAACCATGACCGACATGACTCAGAAACCCCGTTACCGCCGCTGGTGGATCGCCGGAGGCATTGCCCTCGGCCTTGTCGTTGCCGTCGGTGCCGTCTCCTTCGCGCTCCATGGCCATGGCCACAGCATTGAACGGTTTGCGGAGAAACGCATCGATCGCATGCTGGACAAGGTCGATGCGAGCGACAGCCAGCGCGCCGAGATCGCCGGAATCGTCCAGGAGGCGGTTGCCGACATGAAGGAACTGCGCGGCCTCTTCCGCGAGACCCGGCAGGCGCTCATTACCACCTTTGGAGAGGAGACCGTCGACCGCCAGGCGCTGGAGGAGCTGCGCCTGGAGAGACTGGAGACCATGGATCAGGCGAGCAGGCGTCTTGTCACCGCCCTTGCCGACGTTGCGGATGTCCTGACGCCCGAACAGCGCCGCACACTCGTCGAGCACATGGAGCGCCACGAGCGCCGATGACCCACCTGCTGATGATCGAGGATGACCGGGATCTCGCCGGGATGGTGAAGGTCTATCTTGCCCGGGCGGGCATGACCCTGGAGCACCACGCCAGCGCCACCAAGGGCCTTGCCGCCGCAGCAAGGGGCGGGTTCGATGCGGTCATCCTCGATCTCATGCTTCCCGATGCCGACGGACTCGATGTGTGCCGGGCCATCAGGGCACGCTCGGACGTTCCCGTCCTGATGCTGACAGCCCGTGGCGCCGAAGAGGACCGTATCGTCGGCCTCGAGATCGGCGCCGACGACTACCTCGCCAAGCCCTTCAATCCGCGCGAACTCCTGGCGCGACTGCGCGCCATCCTTCGCCGGCGCACGTCGACCCCCGACATCATGCGGTTTGGCCGCCTGGTGATCGACCGGTCGACGCGCCGGGTGACTCTCGACGGCGAGGAGCGCGCCCTGACGGGCCACCAGTTCGACCTCCTCCTCGCCCTGGCGGCGAATGCCGGACGTGTGCTCAGCCGTGATCAGCTCATGGAAAGGGTGCGGGGCACGTCTCTCGAGGCCTTCGACCGCAGCATCGACGTGCATGTCTCGAGAATCAGGGCGGCGATCGAGGACGATCCGGGGAATCCGCGGCGAATCGTCACCTTGCGGGGCGCCGGGTATCTCTTCACCGGCCAGCGGGACGACGCAGGGTGAGGCGGCGTCTCTTCTTCCAGGTCTATCTCACGTTCCTTTCCATCATCGTCCTGTTTGGCGTGCTGACGGCGCTTGCATGGTGGTTCATCCCCGGTGATCACCGGTCAGGCGAACTCGTCCGGGGCATGGGCTCCTACCTCGAGGAGGTCCTGCCGCCGGTCGGCGCGCCACGGGACCGGGTCGATGCGCACCTTGCCAGGCTGGCGGGGCACTTCGATGCCCGCTTCACCCTGCTTGCACCAGACGGCCATGTCCTGGGGAGCTCCGGTCCCGGTCGTCGCAACGAGAAGGGGTGGTACCACTCGCACGCCATCATGCTTCCCGACGGCCGGACCCTGGAAGTCGACCGGGCGAGAAGGGGTGGCATCGCCGGAGCCGGATTCATCCTTGTCCCCGGACTTCTCGCCCTGGCCGCCGCCATCGGCGCCTGGCCCCTGTCGCGCCGCCTCTCCGGGCGTCTCGAACGGCTGAAGTCCAGGGTCGAGGCCCTGGGTTCAGGCGATCTCTCTGCGCGTGTCAGGGTCGAGGGCCGGGACGAGATTGCCGCCCTGGCGACGAGCTTCAACCGGGCGGCCGGACGCATCGAGGACCTGGTCGAGGCCCAGCGCAACACCCTGGCGGCAGCATCCCATGAACTGCGGTCCCCACTGGCGAGAATTGCCATGGCCACCGGGCTGCTTGCCGATCACGCGGATCAACATCTTGTCGCCAGGATCGAGCGCGACATCGCGGAACTCGATCAGCTGATCGACGGGATCCTGCTCGGCAGCCGCCTCGAGATCGAGGAGGGACCAGCCCGTCTCGACGAGATCGATCTCGGCGCACTCGCCGCCGGGGAGGCAGACCGCTTCGAGGTCGCATTCACCGGCGGCACGGCCGTCATCGCGGCCGAGGAACACCTGGTCCGCCATCTCGTGCGCATCCTCCTCGGCAATGCGCGGCGTCATGCCGCGGCAAGTCCGGTGAGCGTCGATGTGGCGGCTGACGGACCATGGGCGCGGCTTCGTGTCGCCGACAGGGGTCCGGGGGTCAGCGAATCGCTGAGGGAGAGCATCTTCGAACCGTTTCGCTCCTTCGCGGGCGATGGCAAGGGCGCCGGTCTCGGCCTCTATCTGGTGCGGCGCATTGCGAGGCGCTACGGTGGTGACGCAGTCTGCCTCGAAAGGCCAGGCGGTGGCGCGCTCTTCGAGGTGAGCATCCCCCGTACGGCCTCCGGGGGAGAGGAGCAGCGCCCATGACAAGCACGCTCGATGCCGGTGGCTTTGGCGTCTCTGCCGAGAACTCCGCCACGCTGCCCTCGAGCTGGTACCGGGATCCCGCCATCTGGCGCCTCGAGCACGAGGCGATCTTCTACCGCACCTGGTGGTACATGGGCCATGTCAGCGACCTGCCCCGGCGCGGCGATTACCTCACCGGCAGGATCGTCGATCAGAACGTTCTCGTCATCAGGGGCCACGATCGCGTCTTGCGCGCCTTTCACAACGTGTGCAGCCACCGTGCCCATCCTCTGCTCGAGGGCTGCGGCAACACGGCATTCATCACCTGCCCCTATCACCAGTGGGCCTACGGCACCGACGGCCGCTTTCGGGGCGGCCGGGGATGCGAATCCCTGAAGGACTGGACGGCGGGGAACGCCGACCTCAAGCCGGTGCGCCTCGAGGACTATGGCGGCTTTCTCTTTGTCAATCTCGATGCCGCAGCGGTCCCCCTCATCGACCAGGCGGGGCGCTTCCTCGAGGACATGCACCGCGCCTGTCCTCGGTTGCCGGACCTGGTGCGCGCCTGTCGCTGGGAAGTCGACGTGGCGGCGAACTGGAAGACGGTGATCGACAACAACCACGAGTGCTACCACTGCGATGCCAATCACCGCTCACTCATGGAACTCGTCGACTACGACGGTCAGGCCGCTTGGTCCGATGACGGCATCACCTTCAGCCACAGGATCGCCGCCAGGGATCTCGACAACAGCGCCTATCGCCTCGAAGCGGCGGATGTCGAACAGCAGGAAGCCCTCTTCGGCTACATCTGGCCGACAGCAATCCCCCTCATGTATCCCGGCAGCCCCCACCTGGCGATGTTCCAGGTCCTGCCCACCGGCCCCGAAACCACCCGCGAGCGCTGGGACTTCTACTTCACGTCCCGGGAGCCCTCAGACCTCGAGATGCGGTTCATGGACTACGTCCGCACCGTTCTCGTGGCGGAGGATGTCCGGCTCTGCGAGAACGTCCAGCAGGGACTGCACTCGCTCGGCTATCACCAGGGGCGGTTCGTCGTTGACCGGGATCATCCCGAATACAGCGAACACCACGTGCACTTCTTCCAGTCCATGGTGCTCGACTCACTGAAGTCCGTCACGGCGTAACCGGGACGAGGCTTCCCAGGACGAATCCGCCAAAGACCAGGAGGCCGACCCGGTTGTTGGCGACGAAGGCCCTTTGGCACGAGGCCGGGTCGTCGAGATCGACGGTGACGAGCTGCCGCGCCAGATCTGCGGTGGCGATGGCGAGGACCACCAGGAAGGGCCACCCGGTCCCCGTCAGGTAGCCGGCCAGGGCCACCCCGGCAACGAAGACGGCGTAGAAGAGACCGGTGAGGGGCTTGGAGTTTTCGCCGAAGGCAAGGGCCGTCGACTTCACGCCGACCTTGATGTCGTCCGCCTTGTCCTGGTGGGCATAGATCGTGTCGTAGCCGATCGTCCATGCGATGGCGGCGAGATAAAGCACCAGGGGCTCGGGCGAGAGGGCGCCTCTCACCGCAACCCAGCCCACCAGGGCTCCCCAGCTGAAGGCGAGACCGAGAAAGAGCTGCGGCCAGTAGGTGACGCGCTTCATGAACGGATAGATGACCACGAGGCCAAGGGAGGCGGTGCCCGTGATGATCGCTGCCTGGTTGAACTGAAGGAGCACGATCAGGCCCGCTGCAAGCAGCAGGCCAAGGAAGAGAAGGGCGCCAGTCAGCGTGATGGCGCCACTGGCCAGCGGCCGGTCGCGGGTCCGTTCCACCCTGGCGTCGATCCGCCGGTCGGCGATGTCGTTGACGATGCAGCCTGCGGATCGCATCACCACGGCCCCGGCGGCGAAGAGGGCAAGCAGCGTCCACTCCGGCCATCCCGGCGACGCCATGGCGACCGCCCACCAGCAGGGCCACATCAGGAGCCAGAAACCCGCAGGCCTGTCGACGCGCGCCAGACGCAGCCATGGTTGCCATGATGCGGGTGCCCGCGTCATGACCCACTCCCCGGAGAACGGACGCCGGCTCATTCAGGTGACTCCCGGGATGGCGCGCGACATTGTCCGCCGGCCGGCCTTCTTTGCAAGGGCCCTGAACGCGGGATATCGTGCGCGCCGCCCGGGGAGCCCTATCGACCGTGTCCATACCTTCCGCACAGAACACCACGCCGGTCACGTCCCGCAACCAGCTCGTCGAGCATCTGGAATCGGGATGCAAGCCACCCGAGGAGTGGCGGGTCGGCACGGAACACGAGAAGTTCGCCTACGACGCCGTCACCCGCAAGCCGCTTTCCTACGATGCTCCCAACGGTATTCGCGTCATCCTCGAGGAGTTGCAGCGATTCGGCTGGCAGCCGCTCATGGAGGGAGACCACGTCATCGGGCTGAAGAAGGACAGGCAGCACGTTTCCCTGGAACCGGGCGGGCAGGTGGAACTCTCGGGGGCGCCCCTGAAGACGCTCCATGAATCCTGTCGCGAGGTGAATGCCCACCTGGACCAGTGCCAGGAGGTCGCCGAGGAACTCGGCATCATCTTCCTCGGCCTGGGTCTCAGACCTCTCGACCGCCGTGAGGACGTGCCGTGGATGCCCAAGGGGCGCTACCGGATCATGCGGGAGTACATGCAGAAGGTCGGGACCATGGGTCTCGACATGATGGTCGGCACCTGCACCATACAGGCCAATCTGGATTTCGGCTCCGAGGGGGACATGGTGAAGAAGTTCAGGGTCGCCCAGGCGCTGCAGGCGGTGACCACCGCGCTCTTCGCCAACTCGCCCTTCAGCGAGGGAAAGCCGAACGGCTACCTGTCGATGCGCGCCCACATCTGGACCGATACCGACAATGACCGCAGCGGATTGCTGAAGTTCGTCACCGAGGACGGGTTCGGCTTCGAGCGTTACGTCGACTACGCTCTCGATGTGCCGATGTACTTCGTGCTGCGTGAAGGACACTACATCGACGCCTCGGGCCAGTCGTTCCGCGATTTCATGGAGGGCCGCCTGCCCGCCCTGCCAGGCGAGATCCCGACGCTCTCCGACTGGGAGGACCACCTCACCACGCTGTTCCCGGACGTCAGGATCAAGCAGTACATGGAGGTGCGCGGCGCCGACGGCGCCAGCTGGCGGCGCATCTGTGCCCTGCCCGCCCTGTGGACCGGGCTGTTCTACGTGGAATCGCAACTCGACGCGGCCTGGGAGATGGTGCGGGACTGGACCTGGGAAGAGCAGGTGCGGATGAAGGCCGACGTGCCGCGGCTCGGCCTGAAGGCGCCGTTCAGGTCGGGAACCGTCCAGGATGTCGCCCGCGAGATGCTGGAAATCTCCTGCGAGGGCCTCTACCGGCGGCGCTACTACGACGGCAGCCTCGACGAGGTGCACTTCCTCGATTCGCTGATGGAGATCGCGATGTCGGGGAGGACCCCGGCGGAGATCCTTCTGGATCGATGGGAGAACGCCTGGGGAGGCAGCATCGATCCGGTGTTCAGCGAGTTCTCGTTCTAGACCTGCGCATGAAGGGAGCGCCACGGCCATGCTGAGACGATTCAATCCTGACGGTGTTTCGCCACCCCTGTCGAACTACAGCCACGGCGTCGTGGTTCCGGGTGGCATGAAGCAGCTGCATGTCTCGGGGCAGATCGGAATCACGCCGGATGGCGACATCCCCGACGATGTCGGTGAACAGGCGCACTGGTGTTTTGCGAACATCCTGGCGATCCTCGCGGCGGAAGGCATGGCGGCGGACAATCTCGTGTCGCTGACGACCTACGTTGTCGGCGAGGACAATCTCGCCGCCGTGCGCCAGGCGCGCCAGCGGGCTCTCGGAGAGGCAGCGCCGGCCTCGACGCTGGTCTTCGTCTCGGCCCTTGCCACCCCGGTGCTCAAGGTCGAGGTCCAGGCGATCGCCGCCTCGGTGGTCTGACGGCGGGAGCGGTCTATCCGGCCTGCGTGCCGCCGACAGTCAGCCCTTCGATCAACATGGTTGGCTGACCGACTCCGACCGGCACGCTCTGGCCGTTCTTGCCGCATGTTCCCACGCCCGGGTCGAGCTGCATGTCGTTGCCGACCGCCCTGACGTGCTTCAAGGCCGACGGTCCGTCGCCGATCAGCGTCGCGCCCTTGACCGAAGGGCCTACCTTGCCGTTCTCGATGCGGTAGGCCTCCGATGCGGTGAAGACAAAGGTGCCGTTGACGATGTCGACCTGCCCGCCGGAAAAATTGACCGCATAGAGCCCGTTGGGAACCGATCGGATGATCTCTTCCGGATCGCTCGAGCCCGACAGCATGCAGGTGTTGGTCATCCTCGGCATGGGCTGGTGGGCATGGCTCTCTCGGCGTCCGTTGCCGGTTTTCGCCGCCCCCATCAGGTGGGCGTTCATGCGATCCGTCATGTAGTTCTTCAGGATCCCGTCCTCGATCAGCACCGTCCGTTCGGTTGGCGTGCCCTCGTCATCGATGGTAAGCGAGCCCCGCCTTCCGGCGATCGTCCCGTCGTCGATCACCGTGACTCCCGGAGCGGCCACCCGCTCGCCCATGAGACCGGAGAATGCCGACGTCTTCTTGCGGTTGAAGTCGCCCTCGAGGCCGTGTCCGACGGCTTCGTGCAGCATGACGGCCGGCCAGCCCGGACCGAGGACGACAGGCATCTCGCCGGCCGGGGCATCGACGGACTCGAGGTTGACAAGGGCGATGCGCAGGGCCTCGTCGGCATGGTCCTTCCATTGCTCCTGGCCGATGAACTCGGCATAGGGCAGGCGGCCACCGGTGCCATGGGAACCGGCTTCCATGCGGTCGCCCGACTGCACGACGCAACTGATCCTGACCGAAACGAGGGGGCGGACGTCCGTTACCATGCTGCCGTCGGCGCGCAGGATGGAGACCACTTGCCAGCTCGCCAGCAGGGCTGCCGTCACCTGGTGGACCCTTTGGTCTCTCGAGCGAAGCCAGGCGTCGATGTCCTCGAGCAGCGTCACCTTGTCGGCGAAGGACATCTCCGAGACGGGGTTGTCCTCTCCGTAGAGATGACGGTTGGTGCGCGCCGGCGCGAGGGCAATGTCGGCGTCGCGTCCATCGATCTGGCGCACGGTCCGGGCTGCACGTCTGAGGGCGTCTTCGGAGAGTTCCGAGGTGTGGGCATAGGCGGTCACGTCGTCGACGATGCGCCTCAGTCCCATGCCCTGGACAACGTCAAAGCCGGCCTGCCTCAAGCGCCCGTCATCGAATACGAGGGTCTCGGACTGGCCGAACTCCATGAAGAGTTCGCCGTCATCGGCGCCTTTCAGGGCATCACCCACGATTCCGGTGACCCGGTTTCTCTCCATGCCGCTTCGCTGGAAGAAGAGGTCATCGGCTGACACATTCATTCTTCGGGAACTCCACTGGCAGACGTCACTTATAGCGACTGCACCCCGACTCCGCCAACCTGCAGTCCGCTTGAGCCGCATCCGTCAATGACGTTGGCGGGCTGTCGCAACGTTCTCCATGCGGCTTCAGGACGGGCGAGGAGGCGAAGATGCCGGTCGATGGCCGGTGTCTGGATGGAAAGACCGTCTTCCCGGAAAGTCAGTGACGCTTCGTCAAGGCGGATTGCACGGGCGAATCGAGCCCGAGTCGTCCTGTGATCCTTCCGGATCCTGCGAATCCCGGCGTGCGCCGGGACACCTTGATGCCCGCGGATGGCACGACGCCCGAGAAGTTGCGCCTCATCGTCGAGACACTCGAACCGGTGCGAATCGCACCGGCTTGCCGGGAGCCTCACGTGCAGCTCGATCACCGAGTTCCCGGTTCCGTGGTCGAACGTGTGGGGGTCGGGGCTAGAAGCTGATCAAGGCGACGCCTATGAAGAGAAGGAAACCGGCAGCAAGGATCAGCATGCCCGCGCCCTCCGGTTCTTCGTGTTGCGCCATGGCAACGATGCCGAGCAGAAGGCCACCCGTCGCCACGACGATCAACAGCCAGCCAACGGCGATCACAAAGATGGCGATCATGACGCCACTCCGCGCTTCATTGCCATGTGGTGATGGCGACGTCCTCTTCTCCGCACAAGGGGCATGTCGGTATCGACCGCAAGCCCGCGGACGACATCCCGGAGCGACCGATCGGAGTCGTGGAAACTGCGCCTCGTGGTGAGGATGTGCGGATGGCCGGGCTCATGATCGATCCTGTTCAGGGCAACGGGTCAGAAAGTGCATCACGTGACAGGGACCGGCAACGGAGAATCAGGGGGGCTTGACGTCTGGCAACAGGACAATCATGCCATTGAACGGGCTCGTGCCGGCAAGGGAGATTCGGGTCCTCTAGGCTTGTGAACCGGATTGCGGGTCGTGTATGGTCCGCCTCGCCCGAACCGGTGGACCGGAGCGGTCCGCCTGCGGGGTGAATGTCTGGGGGAGAGTCACAGTGACACCGTTCCTCATGGTGGCGGTCCTCGTGGTCGCCGTGCATGCAGCGCCGGCCCTGGCCCAGGAAACAGTGGGCATTTCGGAGGACTGGCAGTGGGGTTTCCAGCCGGCGGCATCGCCGAGCATGGACGATATCCACTGGTTCTACGACGTCTTCCTGTTTCCGGTGATGATGATCATCTCGATCTTCGTGCTGCTGCTCATGGCCTACATCCTCGTGCGCTACCGCCGCGCCGCCAATCCGCAGCCCTCCGGCACCACGCACAACAGTCTCCTCGAGGTGATCTGGACCGGGATTCCGGCTCTCATCCTGATCGTGATTGCCATCCCTTCCCTGCGCATTCTCTATGACCAGGAGACCCTGCCTGTGGCGGAACCCGACCTCACCATCAAGATCACGGGCCACCAGTGGTACTGGTCCTACGAGTACCCGGATTTCGATGGTCTGGAGTTCGATGCCTACATCCTGGGCGATGACGAACTCGCGGAAGGTCAGCCGCGGCTGCTTGCCACCGACGCGACTGTGGTGGTGCCTGTCGACAAGTACATCAGGCTGCAGATCACGTCCGACGACGTCATCCATGCCTGGGCCCTTCCGGCTGCCGGGGTCAAGATGGACGCCGTGCCGGGGCGTCTCAACGAGATCTGGATGAAGATCGACCAGCCGGGCATGTACTACGGACAGTGTTCGGAGCTGTGCGGTCTCAACCACGGCTACATGCCGATCATGGTCGAGGCCGTCTCCGACGCCGAGTTCGGGACATGGGCGAACGAGCAGCTGGCGAGTCGCGGGGCGGCTGATGACGCGGTCGTGACTGTCGCGCAGAACTGAACATTCCGATGAGGCGAAGCCCTGCAAGGACACTGATGAGATGAGTGAAGCCCACGCGATCGAACACGACCACGCGCACCAGCCCACGGGGTTCCTGCGCTACCTCTATTCCACGAACCACAAGGACATCGGGACGATGTACATCGTCTACGGGTTCGTGTTCGGCCTGATCGGCTTCCTGATGTCGATGCTCATCCGCATCGAGCTGGCCCATCCCGGCGACGGCATCCTGGGTGGCGACTATCATCTCTACAACGTGCTGATCACGAGTCACGGACTGATCATGATCTTCTTCATGATCATGCCGGTGTTCATCGGCGGGTTCGGCAACTGGATGGTGCCATTGATGATCGGCGCCCCCGACATGGCGTTCCCGCGCATGAACAACATCAGTTTCTGGCTGCTCATCCCGTCAGGAATTCTGCTCGTGGGGTCGGTGTTCATCGGTGGGGGCACCGGTGTCGGCTGGACGATCTATGCGCCGCTGTCGACCTACGGCAATCAGGGGAACCTGGCGATCGACTGCCTCATCCTGGCGATCCACCTTGCCGGTGCGTCGTCGATTCTGGGGGCGATCAACTTCATCACCACCATCTTCAACATGCGCGCACCGGGCATGACGCTTCACCGCATGCCGCTTTTCGTGTGGGCGGTGCTGGTGACCGCCTTCCTGCTCGTGCTGTCACTGCCTGTGCTGGCCGGCGCTATCACCATGCTGCTGACGGACCGCAATTTCGGCACCGGCTTCTTTGACCCCGCCCTGGGTGGCGATCCCGTCCTCTACCAGCACCTGTTCTGGTTCTTCGGCCACCCGGAGGTCTACATCCTCATCCTGCCGGGCTTCGGCATCGTCAGCCACATCATCTCGACCTTCTCGCGCAAGCCCATCTTCGGCTACCTCGGCATGGCCTACGCCATGGTCGCTATCGGCTTCGTCGGATTCATTGTCTGGGCCCATCACATGTACACGGTGGGCATGGGGGTGGACACCAAGGCCTATTTCATCATTGCGACGATGATCATCGCCGTGCCCACGGGCATCAAGATCTTCAGCTGGCTCGCCACCATGTGGGGCGGTTCCATCGAGTTCAAGACACCGATGCTGTGGGCGCTGGGCTTCATCTTCCTGTTCACGGTGGGCGGCGTGACCGGCGTCCTGCTGGCGAACGCCGGTGTCGATACGGCCATGCACGACACCTATTTCGTGGTGGCGCACTTCCACTACGTGCTGTCGCTCGGCGCCGTCTTCGCCCTCTTCGGCGGCTTCTACTACTGGATCGGCAAGATGACCGGCTACCAGTATCCCGAATGGGCCGGCAAGCTGCACTTCTGGATCACCCTGATCGGCGTCAACGTCACCTTCTTCCCGCAGCACTTCCTCGGAATGGCGGGCATGCCGCGGAGAGTTCCGGACTTTCCGGATGCCTATGCCGGATGGAATCTGGTGTCCTCCATCGGGTCCTACATCACGGCTGCCGGCATGCTGGTGTTCCTCTACGTGCTCTACAGCGTCTTCGTGGCCAACCGCGTGCGCTGTCCCGCCAATCCCTGGGGCGAAGGAGCCACGACACTGGAGTGGACGGTGTCCTCGCCGCCACCCTTCCATACGTTCGAGGATCCTCCCTACATGGGTGCCCCGGCCAGGGCGGGCCACTGACGAAGGGAGTTGGCCCTGACCACGGATATCCAGGCCGCGCACCCGGCTGACACGCTCGCCGCGTCTCCGGGCGATTATCTGGCACTCCTCAAGCCGAGGGTGATGTCGCTGGTGGTGTTCACCGGCGCCATCGGTCTCGTCGTTGCCGAGGGAAGTCTCCACCCGTTTCTTGCCGTGGTGGCGCTTCTCTGCATCGCACTGGGCGCCGGCGCCGCAGGGTCCATCAACATGTGGTACGAGCGGGATCTCGACGCCCTCATGCACAGAACGTGGCACAGGCCCATACCAACGGGCCGGATTGCCGCAACGAGTGCCCTGGAGTTCGGCACGACACTGGCCATCGCCTCGGTCATGATGATGGGCGTGGCGGTCAACTGGATGGCCGCCGGCCTGCTGACCCTCGCCATCGCCTTCTATGTCTTCGTCTACACGGTGTGGCTCAAGCGCCGGACGCCCTGGAACATCGTCATCGGGGGTGCCGCCGGCGCCTTTCCTCCGGTAATCGGCGAAGCCGCCGTGACCGGAAGCGTGTCGGCCGCATCGATCGCCCTCTTTGCCATCATCTTCATGTGGACTCCGCCGCACTTCTGGTCGCTCGCCCTCTATCGATCGGACGATTACCGCCGCGCCGGCATTCCGATGCTGCCGGTGACCGCGGGCGCCGGGGCGACGCGCTGGCAGATCCTCGCCTACAGCGTGTCCATGATTCCGGTGTCGATGACCCCCTGGTTCATTGGCAGCGCCGGCGCCCTCTATGGTGCGGGAGCGGCCTTGCTCTCGGTCATCTTCACGTGCGGCGCCATTGCCATCCTTGTCTGCCGCAACGAGGCATCGGCGCGCTGGATGTTCAGGTACTCCATTCTCTATCTTGCGCTCATCTTCGCTCTCCTTGGCATCGATCACGGGGTCCACTGGTCATGACCGATGCCGAACGCGCCAAGACACAGCGCCGCCGCCGGAGCATCGTGATTGCTCTCGTGCTTGCCGCGTTCATCCTCGTCATCTACGGCGTCTCGATCATCAGGATGGGCGGCTGAGAGATGAGCAAGCGGACCACCGTCGCAGGGATCGTCGCCGGCATCGCCCTGATGACGGCGCTGACCGTGGCAGCGGTGCCTCTCTACCGCCTGTTCTGTCAGGTGACCGGATTCGGCGGGACGCCTGCTACGGCGAATGCCGCCCCTGGATTCAGCGGGGATCCGACACTCGTCACGGTACGATTCAATGCCGATACGGCGCGCGGACTCTTCTGGGAGTTTCGTCCGCTGCTGAAGGAAGTCCGGACACCGACGGGGGAACAGGTCACGATCTTCTACGAGGCGTTCAACCCCACGACGAGGGAGATCACCGGGGTTTCAACCTTCAATGTCACGCCTTTGAAGGTCGGCGAGTACTTTGCCAAGATCGATTGCTTCTGCTTCGTCGAGCAGACACTCAAACCCGGTGAGCGTGTGGCCATGCCGGTCACGTTCTTCGTCGATCCGGACATGCTGAAGGACCCGCTGACCGCGGAGGTCCGCAGCATCACTCTGTCCTATACGTTCTTTGCCAGCGACCGGATGGCCGGGACTCCGGGCCAGGTGGCCATGCACACCATGAAAGACGGCCGCACTGCGACCGCACTGTTACAAGGAGAGACCTGATGGCCGATCATTCATCCACGCATCCCTACCATCTGGTCAATCCCAGTCCATGGCCCGCGCTCGGCGCCTTTTCCGCGTTCGTGCTGGCCGCCGGGATGATCGGCATGTTCGACGACCCGGGGCGGTGGTGGATGATCTTTCCGGGACTGGCACTTGCCCTGTCGACCATGTTCTTCTGGTGGCGCGATGTGGTGAGCGAGGCCCAGGTCGAAAAGGCGCACACGCCGGTGGTGCAGATCGGACTGCGCTACGGAATGGCGCTTTTCATCGCCTCCGAGGTGATGTTCTTCCTCGCCTGGTTCTGGGCCTATTTCAACGCCGCCCTCTTTCCGACCATCCAGATGGGTGGCATATGGCCGCCGGAGAATGTCCTCACGTTCGATCCCTGGGATCTTCCCTTCATCAACACGCTGGTGCTGCTGACCTCGGGCACCACCGTCACGTGGGCTCACCATGCCCTGAGGGAAGGCAAGCGTGATCAGTTGATCGCAGGACTGTGGGTCACGGTGGTGCTCGGCATCACCTTCACGGCCTTCCAGATCGTCGAGTATGTCGAGGCGCCGTTCGCCTTCACCGGCGGGATCTACGGTTCCACCTTCTTCATGGCCACCGGATTCCACGGGTTCCACGTCATCGTCGGCACCATCTTCCTCAGCGTCTGCCTGGTCAGGGCCTGCAAGGGCCACTTTACCCCGCAGCAGCACTTCGGGTTCGAGGCGGCCGCATGGTACTGGCACTTCGTCGATGTCGTCTGGCTCTTCCTGTTCTGCTGCATCTACTGGTGGGGTGCGGGCGAAATCGCTCCGCACTGAGGACGGCGCCGGGGACCTCAGATCCCCGGGCGAGTCCTGCTGTCCTGAACCGGACGGCGCCGGTCAGGCCATGTGGGCGCCACCATTGATGGAGAGAGTCGAGCCGGTGATGAAACCGGCATTGTCATCAGCGAGAAAAAGGACGCAGCGGGCCACTTCTTCCGGCTGAGCCACCCGGCCCACGGGGATACCGGAGATGATGCGTTGCATCATCGCTTCGCTGACATGGGCAATGAGATCGGTGTCGACATAGCCCGGCGCGACGGCATTGACGGTGATCCCCTTGGAAGCATTCTCGAGGGCCAGCGCCTTGGTCAGGCCAAGCATGCCCGCCTTGGCGGCCGAATAGTTCGACAGTCCCAGCATGCCGGCCTGGCCATTGACGGAACTGATGTTGATGATCCGTCCGAACCCGCGGCTGCGCATGCCGCCGATGACCGCCCGGCACATGTTGAAACATGAACTCAGGTTGACGTCCACGACCCTCGACCAGTCCTCTTGCGTCATCTTGTGAAGGAATCCGTCGCGCGACGTGCCGGCATTGTTGACCAGGACATCGATGCCGCCGATCTGTTCCTCGACGAGCGCCACGCCCTGCTGGCAGCCATGGTGGTCCGAGACATCCCAGCGGAACGACGGAATGTTCGTCCGTGACGTGAACTCCCGGGCAGCCTCGGCGTTGCCGGAATAGCTCACGGCGACCGAGTAGCCGGCGGCGGTGAGCGCTTCGGCGATGGCGGCGCCGATACCGCGGGTGCCGCCAGTGACGAGAGCGTTCCTGGTCATGATGGCATCACCTCCTGATCCCTCGCGCTTCAGCGCTCGACACACATGGCGATTCCCATGCCGCCGCCTATGCACAGTGTGGCGAGCCCCTTCCTGGCATCGCGCCGTTGCATTTCGTGCAGCAGGGTGGTGAGCACGCGCCCTCCCGATGCCCCGATGGGATGGCCGATGGCGATGGCGCCGCCGTTGACGTTGACCTTTTCCGGATCGAGTCCGAGGTCCTTGTTGACGGCACAGGCCTGGGCCGCAAAGGCCTCGTTGGCCTCCACGAGATCGAGATCGGCGGTCTCCCATCCGGCCTTGTCAAGCGCCTTGCGGCTGGCCGGTATGGGACCACTGCCCATGATGGCAGGATCGACACCGGCATGGGCCCAGGAGCGGATGGTTGCCATGGGACGCAATCCGCGCCGTTCAGCCTCCGCGGCGCTCATCAGGACAACGGCGGCAGCACCATCGTTGATACCGCTCGCATTGCCGGCCGTCACCGTGCCCTCCTTCTCGAAGGCGGGACGCAGCTTGGCGAGGTGGCTGATCTCGACTCCGTGACGGATGTACTCGTCCTCGGCAACGACGGTGTCCCCCTTGCGCGTGGTGATGGTGACCGGGACGATTTCATCGGCGAACCTGCCTGCCTTCTGGGCTGCCTCGGCGCGATTCTGGCTCGTGACAGCGAACTCGTCCTGGTCTTCCCGCGTGATCTGCCAGCGGCGGGCGACGTTTTCTGCGGTCACACCCATGTGGTAGCCGTTGAAGGCGTCCCACAGACCGTCCTTGATCATGGTGTCGATCATCCCGGCATCGCCCATCTTGGTGCCATTGCGCAAATGGATGCAGTGGGGAGCCCGGCTCATGCTTTCCTGGCCGCCGGCCACGACGACACGTGCATCGCTCCCGGCAATCTGCTGGGCGCCGACGGCCACCGCACGCAGGCCCGAGCCACACAGCTGGTTGAGACTCCATGCCGGGCTCTCGACCGGAATGCCGGCGCCGATCGATGCCTGCCTGGCGGGGTTCTGACCCTCGCCGGCCTGCAGGATCTGGCCCATGATGACCTCGTCGACGTCGCCCGGTTCCACGCCGGAACGTTCCAGAGCGCCCGTGATGGCGACCCGGCCCAGATCGTGGGCATCCTGGCTGGCAAGGGTGCCGTTGAAGGAGCCGACGGGTGTTCTCGCTGCGGCAACAATCACGACATCGGTCATGATGGGGACTCCCCTGATGGCTGACATTCCCTTGTGCCACAGGTCCGGCAATCGAGTCGAGATACGATGGAGAGAGCCGGACACCGGTCCGTCACATGGCTCGGAATCCCGGTATTTCGCAGGATCTACTCGGTCGTGGCGGGATCACACCGACGGCAGCCGATGACAGTTCAGCCTTCGGGGCCGAATGTCGCAATCTCCGACCACCACAGCGGGACCTTGATGCTGTCTGACGTGAGCGGTCCCTTTCCTTGGGCGACCTGGCGTGCGGTGCCGTATCCGGACTGGGCATAGCGGACGATTCCGATACCGCTGTCGGTGGTCATGGCCGCCTCGATGCGCATGGCGCTCTCCGCGGTGCCGTCGGCAATGATGGTGACGCCGGTGTGATGGGAGACGCCCATCGTGCCATTGGCCTGTATGGAGACGAGATCGGCCATGGCCGCGGTGTTGAGCAGGGCGTTGAGAAACGGCCAGTCCGAAATGCTGTCGGAGCCGTCCTTCATGGTCTCGGTCTCCATGGCCGGATTGGCGATGGACCCCGCATCGAGATTGTCCCTGGAGAAGGCGATCGGTCCCTCGACGTCTCCACTGCCAACGAGCCTGTTGACGGCCAGGGCGAAGTCCTTCCTCTGCCCGAAACCCATGAAACAGACTCGCGCCGGAAGTCCCTCGACGGGAAGATGCTTGCGTGCAAGCGGTATCCACCGTTGCGTGACGGGACACTCGGGGAACATTTCCAGCGCCAGGTCATCGAGCCGGTCACGATCTGCCGTCGATCCCGATATGCAGGTCCAGCGAAAAGGGCCCCTGCCGAGTTCGAAGTACCGGGGGCGCCAGTATGCGGAGACAAATCCCGGGTAACGAAAGGCCTCGTCCTGGTCCATGCCGGCATCGAAGGCTTCCTTTCGGGCAAAGGTGCCGAACTCGAAGACTTCGCAGCCGCGATCGCGGAAGCGGTTCATTGATGTCACGATACGCTTGATCGAGTCCCGGGCGTATTCCAGATAGATGGTGCGGGATTGCGCGCGAATGCCTGCTGCGCGTTCCGGCGAGAGACCGGAGGGAATGACGGCGAAGGGATCGTGAAACGGGCACATCTCCGTCACGATGTCGGGAAACCAGCCCATCGAAATGGCCTCTTCGCAAACGTCCACCATGTTGCCGCAGATGACGATCGAAAGGGGTTCTTCTGCCGCGGCCGCCCTGCTGGCAAGTTCGATTGCCGAGGCAAGGTCATCGGCCTCGACATCGACCCAGCCGTCCTGCAGCCGTTGCTTCACGACGTCCTCTCTGACCTCGACGATGACCGAGATGCCGCCGTGCATGGTCATGGCCCTGGGCTGGGAACGGCCCATGCCGCCGAGCCCCGCGGTGAAGAAGATGCGGCCGCGAAGATCGCCGTTCCATCGGTTGTCAGCGATCGAGGCAAGGGTCTCGAAGGTCCCTTCCACCACACCCTGGCTTCCGATGTATTCCCAGGGACCGGCGGTATAGGACGAGAAGGTCGTCAGGTTGCGGTCCATGAGGTCGTAGAACTTCGACCAGTCCGCCTGGATGACATTGGAAAGCGCCATGACGACACGCGGCGCCAGCCTGTGCGTCCGGAACACCGCCACCGGCATGCCCGCCTGGATGGCGAGAGTCTCGTCATCCTCGAGGTTCTTCAGGGCCTCGACGATCGCATGATAGCTTTCCCAGTTCCGCGCCGCCTTTGCGATTCCGCCATAGACGATGAGGCGCGACGGGTTTTCCGCGTTCTCGAGGTTGTTTTCCAGCATGCGCAGCAGTGATTCCTGCTTCCATCCCTTGCAACGCAACCGGTGTCCACGTTCCGCCCTGACATGCTTGAGGACATCTGCCGGCATGATCGCCCCCGACGTCTAGAGTACGCCGGCCTGGCTTTCGGGCAGAATCTGGCCACCGTCGACGATGATGGTCTGGCCCGTCACATAGCGTGCTTCGTCGCTGGCGAGGTAAAGCGCCGCATAGGCGATGTCTTCGGGCATCCCAAGCTCGCCCATGGGAATCGCGGGCACCATCGTATCCTCCTGCTCGCGCGCCTCACGCGAACCGGGGCGGCGGATCAGGATGTTGCCGGGCTCGACGGCGTTGATCGTGACGCCATCCCTAGCGACTTCGAGGGCGGCGGCCTTGATGAAGCCGTTCACACCAGCCTTCGACGCGCAGTAGTGACTCCATTCCGGCATGGCCACACGCGGGCCCGAGATCGAAGAGGTCACAACGATCCGACCGTACCTGCGGCCAACCATGTGGGGCAGAACCGCCTTCGTGATCAGGAAGAGGCTCTTGAGGTTCGTGTCGAGCACATGATCCCACTCGGTCTCCTTCATCTTCATGATCGTCGATGACGGGTAGGCGCCTGCGTTGTGGGCGACGATATCGACCGCGCCGAGGCGTTTCCGTGCCTCGGCGACCATCGTCCTGACCAGCCCCGCATCGGCGACATCGGTCTCCATCGCTGAGGCTTCTCCGCCAGCCCTCGAGATCTGGCGGGCGACCGCCTCTCCGCGGGCGACGGTGCGCGTCGCGATCAGGACCCGTGCGCCCTCGCTTGCGAAAACCCTGGCGATGCCGGCCCCGATACCGCGTCCTCCCCCGGTGACAAGCGCGGTCTTCCCGTCCAGCCGTCCTCCCATGGTGTCCCCCTTTTCACTGATGCTGCCGCATGACTTTGAACGAGGGGAAGCAGCGCGGCAAGATCATCGCAACCGACATGATCCTTTCGAGCGCGTATCGACCAACGAAACTGCTCGATGATCGAGACCCCGTACCGAAGCGTGAGTCCACTGAACTCAGAGCAGTCGGTTCATCGTTGCAGAACGATGTCCAACGGTGTGTCAAGCGACACCAAGGAAACGGGTATCGCACCATCCGCAGGCCGAGAGGGACGCTGACTTGCGAAACGGATGGCGTTACTTGTAGAGTATTCAAATCTATAGCAGCTTCGGTTGATCGATCTTCAATGTTGAAGCAATTGTCAGATATTGACCTTCGCCTGTTGCGCGTGTTCGTGACTGTAGTGGAGGCGCGTGGTTTCACGGCGGCGGAGTCTCACCTCAACATTTCCACGTCAACGATATCCGTGCACATCTCGAATCTGGAGAAGCGATTGGGAATCCGACTGTGTGAGCGTGGTCGAAGCGGTTTCCGGATGACCGAGCGTGGTCGATTGGTTTACCAGGAGACAAGAAGCATGCTCAAGTCCCTGGAAGACTTCTCCGGTACCCTGGCAAACATAAAGAGCAAACTGACGGGCCGACTCACGATTGGCGTTTCGGATGCTCTGGTAACTCATCCCGCCTTCGCCATCAGCGATGTCGTTCGGCAGTTTAACAAAATTGACAACGATGTAAGGATTGAGCTTCTCATTGCTCCCAAACAGAATCTTGAAAGTGAAGTGGTTGACGGGCGTCTTCACACCGCAATTGGACCGTTTTCGCCTGCGAAGGCGGGACTGGATCTCACCGTTCTTTTCCATGAGATACATGACATCTATTGCGGTGTCGGTCATCCGCTTTTCTGCGCGCCGCCCGAAATCGCTGAAAACGCCGATCTGTCCGCATTTCCCGCAGTCATCAGATCATACCAGAGGGAGTTCGACATGAATCGCCTGAATGTTCTCCGGGAAGAAGCGTTGGTCAACACCACGGAGGGCATGTTGTCATTGTTGCTGTCAGGCGACTATGTCGGGTACCTGCCAAGACACTATGCGGTGAAGTGGGTCAAGTATGGACATCTCGCACGGCTTCTCAGGGAAGACTTGACGTACGTTTCTGAGCACGGGCTCATCACCAGGTCGGGCAGCCACATTTCCTCGGCACTCGAAGCCTTCATCTCCATTATGACGAAGCCCATGTCGTTGGAGCACGCGGGAAGGGGTTGATCACACCATGTTCCGGTCAGAGGTGGCGGCCTCGGCGTGATTTGATGCCGTTGCCGGGCATGCCTTGTTGTCGAACGGCATAACTTTGCGAAATCAGATCAGTTCGTCGCGGCAGACGTCTGACTCTCCGAGAAGGACTTGTTGCAGAGCCCAGATCCCGCGTGCTTGCATCAAGTCGTCAAGAATCCGACATTGCGGCAGCCACAGACGGCGGAGGTCGACACTCACTCGACGACAATCGGTGGCCAGTCACCGTCGCCTGTGACTTACATTGGACTGGGTTACAGGATTCTCAGTGAGGAAGCTCTACGTTCAATTAACATTGAGTACATTCAAAGTATGCTTTGGACAATTTCTATAGAAAACCACGTATTGTCGGCCCGAGAGTGTAACATCGTATCGGCTTGAGGTCGATTTCGCACGTGGGAGCCACCTTACCCTCAGGGCTTGCTTGGTGGCTTTGCCTCTCGGATGAGACCACTACGGACTGATGTCATGAGCACAGGATAAGGAAAGCCGAAGACAGGGAGAACCTCAATGACGAAGCCGCAATTTCGAACTACAACTGACAAGTTTCCCAATCAAGGAAAGTTTGATCGGCGCACGACTCTAAACATGCTTGCCGCTGCCGGCATCGGAATGGCTACCGTCCCGATGATAAGTCGCGGCACACGTGCCCAGAGTGATGACTTGCTCGTCTTTACCTGGGATGTCTATGCTGTGCCGGAGATGTATCAGAGTTTCCTCGATGCATATGGTAAAGCCCCGAATTTTTCCTACTTTGGAGACCTCCAGGAGGCCTTTATCAAACTCCAGGGAGGGTACAGGCCGGATATCTCAACCACAGGATACGAATCAATTCGACGGTGGAGGGACGCAGGTCTTATCACGCCGATTGATACATCACGGTTGACCCATTGGCCCGATGTGTTCGAAAGGCTCAAGGGTACCGGTGCACTTGAGGATGGAATCCAGTGGGCTGTCCCGTTCATTTGGGGCAGTAACTCTGTCATCTTCCGTACGGACATGGCGCCCGAATATGTGGACAACCATACTTGGGAGATTCTCTGGGACCCGAAATACAAGGGCCAACTCGCAATGCGGGATTCTGCTGATGAGGCAGCCATACCGGCGGCGTTGGTGGCAGGTGTCGCAGACCCGTTCAACATGAATGATGAGGATATCGCCAAGGTTCACGAACTACTGAAAGAGCAACGTGAGCTGGTTCGCTTCTACTACAGTGACAACACGTCACTGGCTCAGTCAATCGCTGCCGGCGAGGTCGTTGCTGCCTATGGCTGGAGCGATGTCTACGCCGAACTCCGGGCACAAGGCGTGCCGGTCGCATTTATGGCACCAAGAGAAGGCTTGATTACGTGGATTGATCTTTCGGTGCTTGTTGAAGGTGCGTCTGCCCCGGACGATATGAGATATGCGTACATGGATACGACTCTTGCCCCCGAGTCCGGTGTCTACGCAATCGAAGAATATGCGTACGGACATGCGAACCAGAAAGCCTTTGAAAGCGCCAATCTGGATGTCTTGAGGCAGCTGGGCTGGACCGACCCGGAGGCAGTCGTTTCGTCGGGGGTGTTGCTGGAGCCGTTTTCAACCGACAGTCAGGAAGAAATAAATCGTCTTTTCATCGATGTGAAGGCCGGCATCTAGGAGAGGAGAGCCCGGTCAAGTTATGGTGAATTGACGGACTGCTCTGCCTGCGGAAACCGGTGTGCCGCGATGGAATGTCGAAGACCGTGTTTCCGTGGGCAGCAGCCTCGTCCGGCGATGATCAAGTCCGCAATTGAAGCGATCCACAAATGAGTAACGCTGCGTGTGATCCGCGGTTCAAGATCCTGTTTGAACCCGTTCAAGTCGGGCCGAGGACTGCTCGCAACAGGTTCTACCAGGTGCCGCACTGCAATGGACTCGGCCATTTGCACCCGACGGCCATGGCCACGATGCGTGGTATCAAGGCTGAAGGTGGCTGGGCGGTCGTCAGTACGGAACAGTGTGAGATTCATCCTTCAGCCGACAGCGCGTCCCTGGTTGAATTGCGGCTTTGGGACGACCGGGACCTTCCCACTCTTGAGTTGATGGCGCACAAGGTGAAGGAACACGGCTCTCTCGCTGGAATTGAACTGGTTTACAGTTCATACGCAGTGGCCAGTCTCTATTCACGCGAGATTCCACTCGGTCCGAGCCATCTGCCGGTTCAAACCCCGCACCAGGACCCGGTGCAGTGTCGAGCCATGGATAAGGACGACATCGCCGATTTGAGACGCTGGCATCGCAGTGCCGTGCGTCGCGCCGTGAAGGCGGGTTTCGATATCGTGTACGTCTATTCCGCACACAACTTGTCAATTTTGTTCCACTTTCTTTCCAGACGCTGGAATCATCGCACAGACGAATATGGCGGAGTTCTTGAAAATCGCGTGCGACTGCTGCGCGAGATAATCGATGACACGCGCGACGAGATAGCCGGCGACGCTGCGCTCGCCGTCCGAATCAGTGTCTCCGAGTTGGTCGGGGACAGAGGCTTGGAGACACATGAAGCGGAAGATGCCATTGGCATGCTGGCAGAATTGCCGGACCTGTGGGATGTGACACTTTCGGATTGGGCCAACGATTCACAGACTTCGCGCTTTGCTCCTGAAGCGGCCGAGGAGCCGTTTGTGAACCGGATCAAGAAGCTTACGACAAAGCCTGTTGTCGGTGTTGGCCGGTTCACCTCGCCAGACACGATGGTCTCGCAGATCAGACGTGGAATCCTGGATTTCATCGGCGCGGCGCGACCCTCCATCGCTGACCCGTTCTTGCCGAAGAAGATCGAAGAAGGCCGGATAGACGAGATACGCGAATGCATCGGGTGCAACATCTGTGTTGCCCATGACGAGCATTCAGTCCCCATACGCTGCACGCAGAATCCTACGCAGGGCGAGGAATGGCGCAAGGGTTGGCATCCTGAACGGGCCGCACCGAAGCAATCCGACGACAAAGTCCTGGTAGTCGGTGCCGGACCGGCTGGGCTTGAAGCGGCCCTCCATCTGGGCCAGCGAGGATACGACGTAATCCTGGCGGAAAAATCCCGGGAACTGGGTGGGAGAGTCGCACGAGAGGCACGATTGCCGGGATTGGCGACTTGGGGCCGGGTCAGGGACTACCGTGAGACGCTGATCCTGCGCATGCACAACGTTCAAACGTTTCTTGAAAGCGGTCTTGATACCCGAGAGGTTATCGAGTTCGGCTTCGCGAGGGTGGCGATTGCAACGGGCGCGCACTGGCGGCGTGATGGTGTGGCCCGGTACCACCAGCGCGCCGTTCCAGGCCTGGAAGAACGGTGCCTTACTCCTGACGACATCATTGCCGGACGCCGCGGAGGCGAACGCTACCTGGTCTACGACGATGATCACTACTACATGGGCGGAGTGATCGCCGAACTGCTGGCCGCGGAAGGTCTTCAGGTCACGTACGTCACCACCTCTGGTCTGGTTTCTCCGTGGTCCGTGGCGGCTCTCGACCAGCACCGAATTCAGAAGGCGGTGATGGAGGCTTGCTGTTCGGTCCATGTGAGCAAGGGACTGATCGAAGTACATGATGGCAGTGTGGTACTCGAATGCGTCTTTACGGGCGCAACGACAGAGATCAAATGTGACAGCGTTGTAGCGGTCACAGCCCGGATACCGAACGACACCCTCTTTGTCGACCTCAAGGCCCGTCGGAGCGAGTGGGTAGAGGCCGGAGTAAAGTCCGTTGATCTGATTGGCGATGCCTACGCACCAGGCACAATCGCGGCAGCCGTGTATTCCGGCCACAGCTATGCCCGTAATCTCGGCGCGCGGATCGACGGCGATGCCGTGCCATTCAAACGCGAGTTGACCAAACTGGAAGGACACCCTTGATGCGCGGGGACCTCGACTTTGATGATGGTGGCGCCGTGTGCCGCATCGGCTTGATCGTGCTCTCGACTGATCTCGCCACCGAGAGCGACTTCTGCAGGGCACTGGCAGGCCATCCCGTCAGATTTCACACGACCCGCATCCGCAACATCAACCCGGTCACTCCGGAGAACCTGCGCACCATGGGGCCACTCCTTGGCAACAGCGCAGCACACATACTGCCAGGGATGCCGCTTGACGCATTGGCCTACAGTTGCACCTCGGGCACTGCTGTACTCGGATTTGACACTGTACGCGACCAGCTCGCAGAAGGCCGGCCGCGCGTTCCCGTTGCTACTCCAGCGAGCGGTGCGGCAAATGCGCTTCGAGCTCTGGGCGCGTGCAGAATTGCACTCCTCACCCCCTATACCGCACAGGTCGGCGAGGAGATGACCAAGTTCTTCGACGACGAGGGGTTCGAGACTGTTCGACGCACACACCTCGGGATCGAAAGCGATGTCGACATGGCCTATCTCGCACCTTCTGCAATTCGGCAAGCAGCACGTAAGGCGGATCACCCGGATGCCGATGCTCTCTTCATCTCCTGCACTGCGATCAGGGCGATGGAGGTGCTGGACGAGTTGGAAAGCGATTTGGAAAAGCCCTGTCTTGCTGCGGTCCAGTGTCTTCTTTGGGATGCGCTTCGTCTCGGAGGCTACGAAACTCCACTCCATGGAGAAGGCATGCTGCTGGCCATGGGCAGGACAATGCAAACCGAGCGGACTGCCTTCCATTCACAAAGTCGGGGGGACAGTTGAGTGTGCCGCATCGACGCCCAACGGATACTGGTCAACCCAAGACCAAATCGCATTCCAAAGGAACAACCACCAGGGAAGAACGCTGGCGATGGATTGGTGCGAGAATGAGTGACGTCGGCTACATCATCCGTGTGTCGGACAGCCAGGCGTTGAGCGCACTCGCGGTCGAACGGGTTGACGTTGCAAGCGGAAGGGCACTGGAACCAGTTTGGTCATGCTCCTGCAAGACCGAGTGCACCAGATGCTGGAGGTAGAGATGATTGGGTTTTCGGCGCATCCAGAATGCCGGAATGAACCACAGAAAATGAGAGGCCAGTTTCATGTTGCTGGAAAATGATCGCGAAATCTTCGGCGTTGCTGATCACATCGAACACGTAACGTTCCAGAGCACGACGCGAAGGACAAGAAGTGGCTACGAGGTTCCGATGATCGTGCATGATCGCCTGCCGTTCACGCCGGAGGAGTATCTGCGTCGCTATGACACGATCCAGTCTTCGATGGCAGAGCGCGACCTTGATGCGATCTTGCTTAGAAGCCCGGAGAACATCACGTACTTCAGCGGCTACGAAACTCCCGGATACTACAAGTACCACTGTATCGTGGTGCCGCGAGTTGGTGAGCCGGTCCTGCTTGTCCGTGATTTCGAGTGGATCAACTCACCCGAATTCGCCTGGACGACGCGCATCGCAAAGGTATTTGACCATGATCATCCCCCGAGTGTTACTGTGAACGTCCTCCAGCAACTTGGATTGGCCTCGGGCAAGCGGATCGGTGTCGAAAAACAGAGTTTCTTCTACACGGTCGACGAGCACGAAACCTTGGTTCGCGAGCTCCCGGATAACGTGTACGTCGACGGGACGCCCATCATGTGGAATGCGCGGATGATAAAGTCGGAGGAGGAGGTCGCCGTCATGCGCAAGTCGGCGCGCCTTGTAGATCTTGCCATGCAAGCCGGATACGACGCCACCTGCCCGGGTGCCAGCGGTGACGAGATCAATGGAATCGTCAACAAAGTACTCCTTGAGAACGGGGGAGAGTACATGGGATTGCCACCATTCGTCCTTGCAGGCGATCGCTCATGCCTTCCACATCAAACCGGAGGCGACAACGCGCTTGCCGATGACGATGTGATGTATTTCGAAGTTTCCGCCGCCAAGCATCGCTACACAGCCGCACTGATGCGGACAATTTTTGTCGGCCGGCCCAGGGACGAATGGGTACGCGCCGCTGAGACATGCATCGAGGCAGTAGAGGCCGCCATCGATTTCATAAGACCCGGCAAGACCTGTCATGATGCGGATGTACATGCACGATCGGTCATGGAGAAGGCAGGATTCGGCGAGTATTTCCGAAATCGTTTGGGCTACTCCATCGGTATCAGCTATCCGCCCGACTGGGGAGAGGGCGAGATCATTTCGCTGCGAATGGATGAGCACCGGGAGTTGCGACCAGGCATGACGTTTCACATGCCTCCGATGTGTCTCAAGTATCGCGAGTACGGTATCGGGTTCTCGGAATCCATCGTGGTGACGGAAACAGGTTGCGAACCTCTATGCAACACGCCGCGAGAAGTGGTCATCAAGACCTAGGTTTTGCTCGCATGCCGCCTGCATCGTCTCCACCGGTTCAGGTCGATCGGCTGCTGGACGATCTGGAAACGCTCGCTCGCTTCGGCCAGTGTGGCGACAGGCGCGGCGTCAATCGACCAGCATTCTCCGCAGCCTATCGTCAAGCCTCTGATTGGCCGATGGAGGTGATGAGAGAGGCCGGATTGCAGGTCCGAATGGATGCGACCGGCAACATTATAGGAAGATTGGGGCCGTCGGAGGGACCCGCTGTTGTCTGCGGATCTCATATTGACAGCGTTCCGAACGCGGGCAAGCTGGACGGAACGCTCGGTGTGCTGGCCGGCGTCGAGATAGCGCGTTGCCGGACCCAGGAGAATGCCACGTTCAATAGAGCCTTGGAAGTAGTCGCCTTCATGGATGAGGAAGGCGCCTTCCTGGGAGAGCTTGGCGCTCGGGCGATGATAGGCGATCTGGCCTCCGAGGACATCGAAACGTGTTCATCCCGTGGCGGGGCACGGCTTCTCGACGCTGTTGCTCAGTTTGGTCTGGACAGCTCGAAACTCAAAGATGCTGCGCGCCTGCCGGAATGCTTCCATGCCTATGTCGAGCTTCACATAGAGCAGGGTCCCGTGCTCGACATCGAAGGAATCGACATCGGGATCGTCGAGAACATCGTCGGGATACAGGTCAATGAACTCCATTTCCAGAGCCAAGCCAACCATGCGGGCACGACTCCGATGTCAGACCGTCATGACGCATTCAGGGCAGCGGCGGAGACAGCGACGATCGCATTCGAGACCCTGGAGCGGGACTTCCCTCCCGATTTGCGTCTGACCTACGGTGTTTCTGACGTGAAACCAGGAGCTTACAACGTCGTACCGTCAAGTGCGCGAGCGATGCAAGAGATTCGCGCCGGTCAAGAACTTGCCATCGATGCCGCCTATGACATGACGATGCAGACGGCGCAATCGACGGCTGAGAAATTAGGTGTGTCCGTCAAGTCGCGACTGGTCTCTCGCGACCCAGTTGCAAAGATGTCGAACCGAGTATCCGATCTCATCGAGAACGTCTGCCAAACGCTGAACCTCAGTGTCCGACGCATGCTGTCGGGTGCCGGACACGATGCACAGATTCTTGCACAGGTGTGCGACGCAGGCATGATATTCGTGCCGAGCGTAAATGGCATTAGCCACAATCCAGCCGAGTACACTTCGCCCACCCAGGTCGAGGCGGGCGTGGCAGTCCTTTACGAAACCGTGCGTAGTCTTCTGTTCGAGTAATGAACGACAATCATCTCAGTGAGCGGGTATGAACTGTCTTCACCATTCTCATGGAAGTCTCCCTGGCTCAACGCTCTTTAGATTGATGTCAAAAGGTCCAATTCAACATTACCTCTGTTTTAGTGTAATGCGACTACCTACAATTGTTTTCAGGAGTTGTAATGCTTGCACAACTCTTGATCCGAACCTCTTGGTCCCTCACTCACGGGGAAGTTCCGGCCTCTGCGTACCGCATTGTCGATGGGTGCTCACGCACCGGGGACAGATTTCCGACCGGTTGCATTGAATGCCGGCATTCCGATCGTTTCCGACTTGCTACATTGGGACCAGAAATCGAAAGCTCGCCAGTTATTTGGATACGCCTGTTCCAAACTCACAATGCCAAACCTGACAACGGGAGGATTGCATGTCAAACTATGGTGACCTTGTCTTTCCTCAAGAGGAGTTTGATCGTCGTCTTGCTAATCTTCGCTCTTTAATGAACAAGCGCAGATTGGATGTGGTAGTGATGGCGATGCCTCATGACCTGTTTTACCTGACGGGCTATCAAACCCCAGGCTACTACTGGTTTCAGGTGCTGGCCGTACCTTTGGAGAAAGAGCCCTTCATGGTCACGCGGCTCCTGGAGGCGTCAAACATCCCGGCACGAACATGGATCAAGATCAGCCGGCCCTACCGCGACCACGAAGACCCGACACAAGTGCTTGCTGATGCTTTCCGCGAGTTCGGTCTTGAGAAAGCGCGGATCGGTTATGACAAGGACGCCTACTTCTTCCGGTCCTTCGAACAGGAAGGCTTCATCGCGAAGCTACCAAATGCAACTTTCGAGAACTGCACAGGCATTGTCGAACAATTGCGCGTGATCAAGTCCGACTTCGAGATCGAAAAGATGGAACGCGCAGCTCGAGCCACCGAAGCTGGTATGATGGCCGGCATCATGGCTGCGGCTCAAGGTGTCAACGAAGACACGATTGCCGCCGAGATCTACCACGCTATGCTGCAAGCGGGCTCGGAGTGGCCGGCCATGGCTCCCTTTGTCGCGACCGGTTGGCGGGGTGCGGTCGGGCACATGACCTGGGAGCACCGAACCGTGGATGAGCAGGACTCTGTCTTTCTCGAAGTCGCGGGTTGCTACAATCGATACCATACGGCCATGATGCGAACGGTCACGATCGGAGACCCTGCGCAGGCCATCAAGGACGCTGAGGAAGTTTGCCTCGACGCTATGCAGGCCACCATGGAGGCCATTAAGCCTGGTGTCCCGGCATCCAAAATCGATGTTCTCGCGCGGGACATAATCAAGAATGGAGCGCCACACGTCGAACAGGCGGCACGGACGGCCTACTCCATTGGCATTGGATTCCCGCCTGATTGGGGTGAAGGTCACATTCTGAGCATGGTCAGAGGCCACGACCGGTCCTTGGAGAAGAACATGACGTTTCACCTGATTCCGTGGGTTCAGGTTCAGGGTCACGGGGGAGTTGGGATCACAGAAACCATCGTGATCACGGAGAATGGTTGCCGGTCGCTCTTCAACTTCGAGCGAAAGGTGTTCGAAGCTTGAGCGGAATGCCGGTCTTGGCGGACGTCTATGCGGCGCGGCACCGAATTGCCAGTGTGGTGAGGCGGACGCCGCTTGTCGAATCCGCTTTGTCGCATCGGGTTCGTGACACGGTAGTGCTGAAGCTGGAAACACTTCAGTCGACTGGGTCTTTCAAGTTGCGTGGTGCATTGAACGCGATCAGCAAGCTCTCAGATTCCGAGCGGCGTCGCGGTGTGGTGTGTTGTTCCACCGGCAATCATGGCCGTGCGGTCGCTCATGCGGCCAGGATCGTCGGAGCCAGAGCCGTTGTCTGTCTCTCTCGCCTGGTTCCGAACCACAAGGCGGAGGCCATCGAGAAGCTTTCGGCCGAAGTCATGCGGATTGGCGACTGCCAGGACGATGCTGAGGCGGAAGTCGAGCGGATGGTAACCGAAGACGGCATGATCAACATATCACCATTCGATCATCCCGACGTTATCGCGGGTCAGGGTACGATAGGCTTGGAAATTCTCGAGGATCTCCCAGAGGTTGGGACGATCATGGTTCCCGTTTCCGGCGGCGGCCTCATCTCGGGCATCGCTCTCGCGGCGAAGGCGATCAAGCCCTCAGTCCGGATTGTCGGGCTCTGCATGAAGCACGGCTCGGCCATGGGTGCGAGCCTTGAAGCCGGTAAACCGGTGACCGTCGAAGAGGTGGTGTCACTGGCGGACTCGTTGGGAGGCGGGGTGGGGTTCGACAACCGCTACACGTTCGAGCTGTGCCGGACGCTGATCGACGACGTCATCCGAATTGATGAACCCGACGTGTACGACGGTATGCGGTCGCTTTTCTTTCTGGATCGAATCGTCGCAGAGGGTTCGTCTGCTGTGTCCCACGGAGCAATCGTATCGGGTCTCGTCGAACTCATGGGAACCACCGCCATAATCGTGTCCGGACGCAACGTGGAGATGAGCCAGTTCGTCTCGGTCATCACTGGACAGCCCGTAACATTGGGCGACCGACGCATAAGGGGAAGAGGTGGGCAGCATGGATAACATTCTTGTGTTGAGCGAGAAGGAACTGCGCCGGGCGGTTCGTCTTGATCTGGAAGCGATCGACGTAATCGAGAACGTCTTCCGGGCCTTGGCGGGCGAGGGGGTCATCATGCCGCCTGTCCTCTCAATGCACATGGAAGATGCCAACGGGGAGGTCGACGTCAAGACGGCGTACCTGCCGGGCCTTTCGTCCTTCGCTGTCAAGATCAGCCCGGGCTTTTTCGACAATCCCAGTCTGGGTCTGCCGAGCACCTCCGGTCTCATGGTCATGTTGTCCGCCCGGACCGGACATGTCGATGCCGTGCTGCTGGACAATGGCTATCTGACCAACATACGTACAGCTGCCGCAGGAGCGGTGGCAGCGCGCCACTTGGCGCCGGCCACCGTTGACACCGCTGGCGTCATCGGTGCGGGCGTTCAGGCACGGCTGCAGATTGTCGCCGCACACATGGCTCGACCCTTCTCAACTGTTTTGCTGTGGTCGCCCAATGATGCCTTGAACGAAAGCGCCGCAGAAGAGATTGCCGCCAGGACAGGTGCGGGCGTCACAATCGCGAGCACTGCCGAGGCTGTGGTGACGGCAAGCGAATTGGTGGTTACAAGCACGCCCGCGAGTTCACCCGTTCTGATGGCCGACTGGCTTCACCCGCGTCTGCACATCACGTGCATGGGGGCTGACCAATCCAACAAGAACGAGCTCGACCCCAAGGTCCTCGAGCGATCGGACCTCTATGCGTGCGATCGGGTCGCACAATGCGAGTTGATTGGAGAACTCAGGACCGCCCGTGCGGCAGGTTACCTGAATGATGTTACGCCTCCCGAGCTTGGCCAAATCATTACCGGAAAGGCATCGGGCCGCGAGAGCGACAGAGATATCACCGTTTGCGATCTGACCGGCACCGGTGCCCAGGACACTGCGATCGCGAACTACGCCCTTCAGAATGCACGAGAGCTGGGCCTTGGCCTAACGATTGTTCGCTAAGACTGAAGTGTCATCGAACCGAGAGCGAACAACACTTTTCCCGAGCAGCCAGATACATGTCTGAAACTAGAACCTTTGACTACGTCATTGTCGGTGCAGGTTCCGCTGGATGCGCAATTGCGCATCGGCTGACAGCCAATCCGGACATTCATGTGCTTCTGTTGGAGGCCGGTGGCACAGACATCAATCCCTTTGTAGCCTCGCCGCTCGGCGAGACTGCCATGCTCGAACGCGCCCAAGACTGGAACTTTCCGTCAGATCCCGAACCAATGCTAAATGGCATCACTATGAAGTTGGCCCGCGGGAAGTGCTTGGGAGGCAGTTCATCGATCAACGGACAACTCGCCTTTCGGGGACATCCTGAAGACTACAACGCATGGGAGCGCATGGGCAATCCGGGCTGGAGCTACGACAATGTGCTGCCGATATTCAAACGCATGGAAACCTATGAAGGTGGTGAGAGTGAACATCGCGGCGGAAATGGACCGTTGTCGGTTATCAACTCCACGCACTCCCATCCGTTGTGGGATGCTTTCATTGAATGCGGCAAGGAACTTGGATTCCGCGAGATCAACGACTTCAACAGCGGTGACATGGATGGCTTCGGCTATTGCCAGCACACCCACTACAGGTATCCGTTGCTGCGTTGTTCGGCATCCTACGCCTATCTGTTGAAGGCACGTTTCCGCAAAAACCTGACGATCAGCAAGCACTCCTTCGTGCAACGCCTGATCATCGAGGAAAGCCAGGCCAGGGGCGTCCTGTACAAGAAGGGCGGCAGGGTTCTGATAGCTCATGCGCGTTGCGAAGTGATCCTCAGTGCCGGAGCTTACATGAGCTCCAAGTTGCTTTTGGTCTCTGGCGTCGGACCAAAGAATGAAATTGAGGCTGTTGGCATTCAATGTATACATCACCTTCCAGGAGTGGGAAAGAACCTGAAGGATCAAATTGGTAGCTTCGTCCAACACCGTTTGAACAGACCGATCTCCTATTTCAAGTACACTAAATTCCACAACAAGATTGTTGCGAGCCTTCAATGGCTATTGCTCGGCCGAGGCCCGTTCACCGTTTTCCCCATGAATTGCTCTGCATTTCTGCGGTCCGAGAAAGGGCTCTCGCAACCGGATGTACAGTTTTACATGTTTCCTGTTGCGGTTAACTCCCATGTCGATGGCACGTACGCGACGAAATTTCACGGATTCAATGTCCATTGGGGACAACTCCATCCAGAGTCTGCCGGGGAAGTCACCCTGCGAACCGACAACCCTGACGATAATCCGCGCATTCTCACGAACTTCTATACCCACGAGAAGGATCGCCAGGTCAACCGCTGGGCCTTCCGTATGGCACGGAGGATGATGAAAAGCAGAGCATTGACGAGGTTCAGCGCGGGCGAGGAGACACCGGGTTCACCGTGCCAGACAGATGACGAGATCGACGAGCTCTCAGGCCGGTACTTCGCCAGCCACTATCACCCCTCGGGAAGCAACAGGATGGGACCGGAGAGCGATGCCAATGCGGTTGTGAACCATGAATTGAAGGTCTACGGCATCGACCGGCTGCGCGTTGCGGACGTCTCAATCATGCCTCGGCTGGCGAGCGGTGGATTAAACCTTCCTGCTATCATGATCGGCGAGAAGGCTTCCGATATGCTCCTCGCAGATCGCGGCAGGTTCGTAGGCGAGATGACCACGAGCCATTGACGGAGAGAGCTACGAACCAAGCCCGGCATTTTCGGGGCGACGAATTCGAGAGTCGCCTAGGACAGGTGTTGTTCGGTGCAGGCGATCAACTCCAACGCGAGCCCGTTGTGCTTCTCAATGCGTCGGGATCAGGCCTTCATCATTGGCAACACACCACGGCACAGATGATCTGGTAGTGAGATTTTCGATTTCAGTCCTCGCTGTTTGCACTAGAGCCGCACTACTGCCGAGGCGATTGATGCCGACTACAACATCGCGGGACATGAGTCATGGATAACGTCACAGTATTGGGTACCGGTGCCATGGGTGTGGCGCTGGTTCGGACCCTGATCGCGGGCGGCATGTCGGTCACGGCGTGGAACAGGACGCTGGACAAGCTCGAGACAGCACGGTCACTGGGTGCTTCATGCGAGAACGAGTGCGCGCAGGCTATGCTCAGCAGTTCCATCGCGATGGTCTGCGTCTCCGACTATGGCGCCTTTCACGAGATTCTGAAGCGGACCGGCGTTGCGTCATCGCTTTCCGGTCGTCTTGTGATCAATCTGAGCACCGGAACTCCGGAAGACGCACGACATGCGGATCAGACTGTTCGTGACTTGGGCGGATCGTACCTTGACGGAGCAATACTCTGCTATCCAGGCTCCTTGGGTTCAGCGACAGCAAAGGTGTTGGTTGCCGGGCCTGAGGATGACTTTGCGAGAGGGCAAAGGGCACTGACCTGCCTCGGCGGCGGTCTTCGGTATCTTGGACCCAACATCATAGCGGCAGTAGTGTTGGACCTCGCCTTCCTTTCGCGTCTCATGGCGGTTGTGTTCGGCACGATCCACGGCGCTAACATTTGCGAGGTAGAAGGCGTATCGGTTGCCGAATTCGCGGCGCTATTGCCCGAGGATGATCGCAGCCGCACGATCGCAGGGGCTATTCACGACGACAACTTTCACGTCGGACCCATGGGCGCAGCCGTCGACGTGTCACGAGGGGCATTGGTGCGGCTTTGGGAACAAGCGGAACGGGCCGGGATCGGCGACGAACCAATCTGCCTGATGCTCGATCTCGTGAACCGGGCCATCGAAGCCGGGCACGAAAAGAAAGAAACTGCATCGGTGATCACGGTGTTGCGCGCGCAACGCGCTCATTGAGACCGCATCTATTCATAGGGTTTGAGGATTTTGGTTTGAGGGGTGTCGGGTTTGTTGTGGTTTAGCTGGAGTTTGAAGGGAGCAGGTTTGGCAAGGCACGGAGCCCGGGCGATTGGGGTCCTGCGACAGCGATCTTCTGAAAGAACAGCTAGTGTCCTGTCATTCGTCAAATGTCGGATAGAGACGTTTGAGTTTCACGCGAGCATCGTGGGTGGTGAACTGCCAGTCCACCTTGGCCTGGATGCGGTCTCGGGAAGCCTGCCAGGCGGCGACTTCCCGGCGTAGCACCTCGATGCAGTCGATGCGGCGGTTCAGGCACTGGCGGATCATGACGTTGAGTTCCACCTCGGCCACGTTCAGCCAACTGCCGTGCCTGGGGGTGTAGACGAACTCGAAGCGGTCCCACAAGGCCTTGGCCTCGTCCGGCGGGTAGGCCTCGTAGAGGGCGCCGGGTCGATGGGTGTTGAGATTGTCCATCACCAGGGTGATGGTGGTGGCGTCCCGGTAGCACCCGGCGATGTCGGCCAGGAACCGCGCCCAGTCGATCTTGGTCTTGCGTTCGGTCACCTTTGTCATGCGCCGGCCGGCCAGGGGTTCCGTGGCCATGAAGACGTTGCAGGTGCCGCAGCGTCGATACTCGTAGTCTTCACGCGCCTGCCGTCCCGGCGCCATGGCGACCGGTTGGCGTGTTTCGCCGATCAGCTGCCGGGGTGTTTCGTCCATGCAGACCACGGGGAAGGCGGCATCATAGGGGCGGCGATAGACATCGAGCACCTTCTCCATCGCCGCGGCGAAGTCGGCGTTGCCTTGAGGAGGAATCACCCACCCGATCCGCTGCCATGGCTTGAGACGGTTTTTTTTAGAACCCGCCGCACCGTCTCGTGTGACACGGCATCGATGTAGCCAAGTTCGACGACGCGGTCGGCCAGCAGCCGCAATGACCATTGCGCGTGACCCTCGGGCGGTTCGCCACAGCTCAGGGCCACCAGGCGCGCCTCGAAGGCGCCGTCGGCCTTTCGCATGTAGGTCGGACGGCGTCCCTGCCGGCCACCCAATGCCGCCTCCAGCCCCTCTTCCACGAAACGCTTCTTCACCCGGTCGACCTTGCGCATGCTGATGCGCAGAATCCCGGCGATGGCCTCCCCGGTCACCTGGTGTTCGTTGAACGTGCCCTCGTCGCAGTTGAGCAGGATCAGGGCGTTGATCACCTTCTGCGACAGGTGCGAACCCTTGGTCGTGATCTCCGAAAGTTCTTCCCGTTCCGCCTCGTCCAGGGTCACCACGTAGCGCTTCATGCTCCGACCTCCGTCCCGAAAGGGCGGACAGTCTAGCACAAACAATACGACATATCATCGTTGACATGACACTAGAGTGCTGGTTCCAAGTTCCAAGAAGTGCTTCAACACCTTGCGCCACGGTGCGAATGGCGATGCGGCATCATGGTCGAATCTCGCCAGCAGAACGACGTTGCCGGGACTGTCTTGAGTGTCAGGAGGGTTCAGTCGAGGGAGGTGAGCCAGGAGAGCACCGGTTGCCACAGCGTGGTGACGGAGCGGCGGCCGGCGACCATGCCGACATGGCCGGCGTTGGGTTCGATCCTGGTAGCGTGGGGAATGCGGTCAGCGAGGGACCGCGCGGAGTCCGGAGGAACGATGCGGTCGCGTGCCGGAAGGGCGACGAGAACGGGGATATCGAGTGTTCCCGGATCGACGGTCCGGTCGAGCGAGACCCAGTTCCCCTTCGCGGGCAGGTTGTCCCGGTACCAGCCGTGCAGGCACTCGGCGGCAACACCGGAGACGAGGGGGACGCCGTCATTGAGCCAGTCCTCCAGGGCCACGAAGGTGCGGGCCTGATCGCAGTCGGGATCGAGGCGGGCGAAGGCGCGGAACCTGGCTTCCACGTGGCCGGGCTGGATGGAGGCAAAGAGCGCCTGGATGACGTCCACCGGCACCGGTGGCGACGAGGGGCGGGACGCGAGTGCGGCCACGGCAGCCAGCGGGGCATTCCAGGAAATGGCGCCGGCATGGAAGTTCCAGGGCGTGGCAAGGAGGGCGAGGCCCCTGACGTGATCCGGACGGGCGAGGGCGCCCGAGAGGGCGATGAGGCCTCCCATGCAGTAACCCAGAACCGGCACGGCGCCGCCGGTGATGGCCGCGGCGGCATCGAGCGCCGGAAGGAGGCGACGGGAGATGTAGGCATCGAGGTCGAAGCGGATTTCCGCGTCGCCGGGTTCGCCCCAGTCGAGCAGCAGCGGGCGCGCACCGTTCCTGCGCAGCCATGAACAGAACCCATCTTCTGGACCAAGGTCGAGGATGTAGGATCGGTTGATGAGGGAGGGGACCAGGAGCAGCGGCCGGCCGGTGCCGCCGTAGTCGACAAGCGTCGTCGATCCGCTGCGCCACAGCACGTCGCGTGTCTCGTCGGAGCGTCGCCAGGGATGCTCGTGGTAGGCACGCACGCCGGCGATGAAGGATCCGAGCCGGCGACCGGCCTCGGCGCCGACGACTGCGGCAAAGGCGTCGGCGTCAACCTCGTGAAGGGCGTGACTCAGCCGTTTCGCCTGCGGAGCGACACTGCTGTTCCAGGAGATCAAGCCGTTCCTCGCAGCGAGCGATGCGGCTGGCGAGGTCGTCAAGACGCTTGCCGAGAGTGCGAGATGCATCGGCAGTGGCCGCGGTCCCCGTTGTGTCATGCGACATCCCCGCAAGCCACGCGGTGGTCCACTCGGCCAGCGCCGGGTCGGACAGCGTCGTGGCGAGGTGTTCCTGCCAGAGTTCGACGAAATCCCTGGCGAGGTCCTCGAGATCCTGCCGGTCCTTCATGGTGGCGATGATGGCACCTTTCGGACCATGCAGCCATGCCGCAGTGCAACAAAGTCTGGCCGGGGGCCGCACTCGGGTTCATACTGACGTCCTCCAGGAGGAAGGCCCGAAGACGATGGCGAAAGCCAGAAACCGGCAGGCAGGGGATACGGTCGTCATCAAGAAGTACGCCAACAGGCGACTCTACAACACCGCGACCAGCAGCTACATCACCCTCGAGCAACTCGCCCGCATCGTGAAGGACGGCACGGACTTTGTCGTTCAGGATGCCAAGAGTGGCGAGGACATTACCCGTGCGGTGCTGACACAGATCATCGTCGAGGAAGAGTCGAAGGGAGCCAACCTGCTGCCGATCAGCTTCCTCAAGCAGCTGATCGGCTTCTATGGGGACAGCATGCAGACATTCGTGCCCCGCTATCTTGAGCTCAGCATGGAGAGCCTGGCGAAGAACCAGGAACAGGTGCGCGACATGGTCTCGCGCACCTTCGATCAGATGTTTCCGGCGCCGACGGATGCCGTTGACGGCATGGTCAGGAACAACATGGCCATGATGCGCCGCACCATGGAGATGTTCTATCCCGAAGCCGACCAGCCACCGGCCGACAGGACGCCGGACCGCAACGAGGACATTCGCACCCTCCAGGAGCGCATCGACAGTCTACAGAACCAGCTTGACCGGATCTCCCGGGAGAATTCGTGACGCAACACGTGGCCGGCGCCGCGGGCGATGGTTCAGGCGATTGTCTTCAGGGTTGATCCGATGGTCTCGAAGATCTGGTCCACGTGGCTGTGTTCCGCGATCAGCGGTGGCGAGAGCGCGATGGTGTCGCCGGTCACGCGGATCAGCACACCGTCGTCGAAGCACTTGTGGAACGTCTCCATGGCGCGGGCGGTCGGCTGACCGGGTCTCGGTTCAAGTTCGATCCCTGCCATGATGCCGATGTTCCGGAGATCGATCACGTGGTGTCCGCCCTCGAGGGACCACAGGGCGTCCTGCCAGTAGCCGGCAAGGTCCCGGGCCCTTTCGAAGAGTCCCTCCTCACGATAGAGATCGAGGGTGGCGATACCTGCTGCTGCGGCCAGCGGGTGGCCCGAGTACGTGTAGCCGTGGAACAGCTCGATACCGGCCGATGACCCCGCCATGAAGGCGTCGTGGACCTTCTTCGAGCAGATGACGGCGCCCATGGGAACGGTGGCGTTGGTGAGCCCCTTGGCCGTGGTCATCATGTCGGGCATGACATCGAAGTGCTCGCTGGCAAAGCTGGCGCCCAGTCGTCCGAATCCGGTGATGACCTCGTCGAAGATGAGCAGGATGTCGTGCCTGTCGCAAATCTCCCGCAGGCGCTTCAGGTAGCCCTTCGGCGGGACCAGGACACCGGTGGACCCGGCGACCGGTTCGACGATGACCGCGGCGATCGTCGATGCATCGTGGAGCGCCACGAGGCGCTCGAGATCGTCAGCCAGGTGGGCGCCCCACTCGGGTTCCCCCTTCGTCCAGGCCTGGTGCTCGTGATCGTGGGTATGGCGGATGTGGTCGACGCCGGCGATCAGGCTGCCGTAGAACTGCCTGTTCTTGACGATTCCGCCGACGGACGTGCCACCGAAATTGACCCCGTGATAGCCGCGCTCGCGGCCGATCAGGCGAAACTTCGATCCCTTGCCCCTGACGTTGTGGTAGGCCAGCGCGATCTTGAGCGCGGTGTCCGCGGATTCCGATCCCGAGTTGGTGAAGAACACGTGATCGAGATCACCCGGCGCCAGGTCGGCGAGTCGCTTGGCGAGTTCGAAGGGAGCGGGATGGCCGAGCTGGAAGGTCGGCGCAAAGTCCATCTTGTCCGCCTGCGCCTTGATGGCCTCGGCGATGCGGGTGCGTCCATGACCGGCATTGCAGCACCACAGGCCCGCGGTGCCGTCGAGAATCTTCCTGCCGCCGGGCGTCATGTAGTGCATGTCCCGGGCGCTTGCCAGAAGGCGCGGCGAAGACTTGTAGTCCTTGTTCGAGGTGAACGGCATCCAGAACGATTCGAGATCGTTGGGCAGATCGGGGTAGTTCAGTTCATCCATCATGCATTCCTCAAGGGCAGGGCAGCGACTATAGACCACGCTCATGCGGGCGCAAACCGGCAGACGCGTTGACGTGTCCGACCGGTGGACCAATACTTTGTGCAGGTGCGAAGGAAGCGGTTCATGACGGAGTTTCCAGAAGCCTGGCACGCCCAGGCCGGAAAGGAACTCAAGGGCGGTTCCGCCGAGGATCTCGTCAGGGAGACGGCCGAGGGCATTGCCGTCAAGCCACTCTACACCGAGGCGGATCTCGAGACCCTTGGCCATGCCGCCACCCTGCCAGGACTCTTTCCCTATGTGCGTGGTGTGCGCGCTACGATGTATGCCAACAGGCCATGGACCATCCGCCAGTACGCGGGATTCTCTACCGCCGAGGAATCCAACGCCTTTTACCGGCAGGCTCTGGCAGGGGGGCAGAAAGGTCTGTCGGTCGCCTTCGATCTCGCAACCCACCGCGGCTACGACAGCGACCATCCAAGGGTGGCCGGTGATGTCGGCAAGGCGGGCGTGGCCATCGACACCGTCGAGGACATGAAGATCCTGTTCGACGGCATCCCCCTCGACGGGATGTCCGTCTCGATGACCATGAACGGGGCCGTCCTGCCGGTGCTCGCCATGTTTATCGTGGCGGCCGAAGAGCAGGGCGTCGCCCCCGAACGCCTGACCGGGACCATCCAGAACGACATCCTCAAGGAGTTCATGGTCCGCAACACCTACATCTATCCGCCGGCGCCCAGCATGCGCATCGTCGCCGACATCATTGCCTGGTGTGCGACGTCGATGCCCCGCTTCAACTCGATTTCGATCAGCGGCTATCACATGCAGGAAGCGGGAGCGACGGCGGTCCAGGAACTCGCCTACACGCTTGCCGACGGGGTCGAGTACGTGCGTGCCGCCCGTGGCCGCGGTCTCGACATCGACACCTTCGCGCCCCGGCTTTCCTTCTTCTTCGGCATCGGCATGAACTTCTTCATGGAGATTGCCAAGCTTCGTGCGGCGAGGCTGTTGTGGGCCCGGCTCATGGAACCCTTCAACCCCCGGAATCCGCGGTCGGCGATGCTGCGCACCCACTGCCAGACCAGCGGCGTGTCCCTGACCGAACAGGATCCCTTCAACAACATCGTGCGCACCACCGTCGAGGCCATGGCGGCCGTGCTCGGAGGCACCCAGAGCCTCCACACCAACAGCTATGACGAAGCCCTTGCCCTGCCCGGCGACGCGGCGGCACGCATTGCCCGCAACACGCAGCTGATTCTCGCCGGCGAAACCGGCATTCCCCATGTCGTCGATCCTCTCGGTGGCAGCTACTTCGTCGAATCGCTCACCGCCTCTCTCGTCGAGGCCGCTTCCGCCCTGATAGATGAGGTCGAGGAACTCGGTGGCATGACGCGCGCCATCGAGGCGGGCCTGCCGAAGCTGCGCATCGAGGAAAGTGCGGCGCGCCGCCAGGCGCGAATCGAACGCGGCGACGACACGGTTGTTGGAGTCAACCGCTACCGGAACGAGGCGGAGCCGGAGGTCGACATTCGCGAGATCGACAACACCGCGGTGCGCGTTGCCCAGATCCGGCGCCTCGAAGAGGTGCGCAGGAGCCGTGATGAGAAGGCGGTGACGTCGGCTCTCGATGCCCTTGGCTCCGGTGCCGGCGGCGACGGAAATCTCCTTGAACTCTCCGTTGCCGCGGCAAGGGTGCGGGCCACGCTCGGCGAAATCTCCGATGCCCTGGAGGGCGTCTTCACCCGGCACAGCGCGGTGCTGCGGCCGGTCTCCGGCGTCTATGGCGCCGCCTGGCAGGGGGCGGCGGAGTTTGACGAGGTGAGGGCGCTTGTCGACGCCTTCTCCAGCGAGGAGGGGCGGCAGCCGCGCATGCTTGTCGCCAAGCTCGGCCAGGACGGCCACGACCGGGGTGCCCGGATCATTGCCAGCGCCTTTGCGGATCTCGGGTTTGACGTCGATATCGGCCCTCTCTTCCAGACTCCCGGGGAAGCGGCGCAACAGGCCGTGGAAAGCGATGTCCACGTCATCGGTGTCTCCACCCAGGCGGCAGGTCACCGGACCCTGGTGCCGCAGCTTGTCGCTGCCCTGGCGAAACTCGCTGCAACGGACATCCAGGTCGTGGTGGGCGGCGTGGTGCCGCCACAGGACCATGCCATGCTCCGCGAAGCGGGGGTGTCGGCCATATTCGGTCCCGGAACACACATTCCAGCAGCGGCGGCGCAGGTCCTCGAACTCATCCGTTCGCAACGCCGGGCCGCCTGAGCGGGATGGCCTCCCTTGATCGCCGAAGCCCTGAGATCCGGTGACCGCCGGGCCCTTGCCCGTGCCATCACCCTGGTGGAGTCGACGCGTGCCGAGGATGAAGCGGCCGCCTCGCGCCTTCTCGAGGATCTGGCACATGTGGCGCCGGCACGCCGGCGCATCGGCATTTCCGGCGCCCCTGGTGTCGGCAAGTCCACCTTCATCGAGGCCTTCGGCCTGAAGGCCCTCGATGAGGGCTGGCGGGTAGCCATCATCACCATCGATCCTTCCTCGATGAGGAGCGGCGGTTCCATCCTCGGCGACAGGACCAGGATGGAGCGCCTGTCGCGCCACTCCGGAGCCTTCATTCGCTCGTCGCCCGCCCGCGGCACTCTTGGCGGCGTGGCGCGGCGCACACGGGACGTCATCCGGCTCGTCGAGGCGGCAGGCCATGATCTCGTGATCGTCGAAACCGTCGGTGTCGGCCAGTCGGAGGTGGCGGCGGCGGCCATGACCGACATGTTCGTCGTACTCATGGCGCCCGGCGCCGGCGACGGGCTTCAGGGAGTCAAGCGCGGCATCATGGAACTGGCCGACCTCGTGGTCGTCAACAAAGCGGATGGCGACCTTGCCGGACTGGCGCGCCACATGGTGGCGGACTTTCGCCAGGCGCTTTCGCTCCTGCGCCCGGAACGGTCCTTCTGGGCCACGCGGGTGATGCCCTGTTCAGCACTCACAGGGGACGGTCTCGATGACGTGTGGGGCGCCATCGATGAATGGTTCGACGCCGCCAGCCCTCACCTCGATGAGGAACGCCGCAGGCAGGCCGCAGAGGCCATCAGGAACGAGGTCGCCGATCTCATCCTGGCGCGGCTGATGTCAGGTGAAGACAACAGCCATGCGTCACTTGCCCTCGCTAGCGACGTTGCCTGCGGACGCCTGTCGCTGCGGACCGCCGCAAGGAAAATCCTCGACGATCCGTGATCGGGGCTGCGCTGCGTTTGCTCGTCCCGAATGTGGCCGATCATCAGTGTCATTCCCCTGGTTTTGGGGCGAACTCGATCCCGGTGGTGTTGCTGATACGATGGGCATCGTCTTCGATGGCATCGGGGAGGGATTGTGATGGAAGTCAGTCGCGAGGCACGCCGCATCCACGCATCGTCAATCGTGATCGACACGCACGTCGATACCGTGGTGCGCTGGATCGATCTCGACGAGGACCTCGGCGTCGAGACCGGCAACGGCTACATGGATTTGCCGCTCATGAAGCGGGGCAATCTCACGGCATCCTTCTTTGCCTGCTGCGTCGGCTTCCACCACGTCGCCAGGGGTACGGCGATCCGTCGCGCTCTCGACATGATCGACGGCGTGAAGGAGATCTGCCGGTACTATCCGGATGATGTCGAGGTGGCCCTTGGCGCTTCCGACGTGCGGCGTATTGCCGCGGAGGGCAAGCTTGCGGTGATCATCGCGATCGAAGGCGGGCATGCGATCGACGACGACTTGAGGGTTCTGCGCCAGTACTTCGATCTGGGCGTGCGCTACATGTCGCTCACCCATTTCAACACGCACGGCTGGGCCGACTCTGCGACCGATGTGGCGCGCCACGACGGGTTGAGTCCGCTCGGCCGCGACGTTGTCGCGGAGATGAACCGGATGGGCATGATGGTCGATGTCTCGCATGCGTCAGACAAGGTGTTCCAGGATGTGCTCGAGATGACAAATGCGCCCGTCATGGCCTCGCACTCGTCGATGCGTGCCCTGGTCGATCATCCCCGCAACATGTCCGACGACATGGCCCGGGCCGTTGCGAAGAACGGCGGCATTGTCTGTGTGACGGCATGGCCCGAGTACATTTCGCGGTGCTACTGGCAGGGGCTTGAGGACGTTGCCGACCGTCGTGCGGGACGCGGCGGCGCCAATCGGCGACAGAGCGCATCGGGTTCGACATCGGCAATATCGGACCTGATGGCAATGGCGAGCGGCGACGGCGCCAGCGGCTACAACGTGCTGGTTGATGCGGAGATCCCGTTTCCATCGCTCGACGACCTGCTCGCTCACATCGATCACGCGGTCGAGGTTGCCGGTGTCGATCATGTCGGTATCGGTACCGACCATGGCGCCGTCCGCTTCGACCTGGTGGACCTCGAAGACTGCTCCAGGCTTCCCGTGCTCACCGAGGCCCTGGTGCGTCGCGGCTATGGCGAGAAGGATATCCGCAAGATTCTCGGTGAAAACGTGCTGCGGGTCATGGAAGACGTGATCGGCTGCTGAATGTGTTGTTGCTGTCGGATCGCTTTCTGCCGCAGCCGCAGGAGTTGACCCGGAGCCACTGGCGCTATAGGTACGGCTTCGCATTGGAGTTCCGGAGCCGAAGAGATGTCGCGCACATGTTCCCTGACCGGCAAGTCCGTCATGTCGGGAAACAACCGCAGCCATGCCGAGAACAAGACCAAGCGCGTGTTCCGGCCGAACCTGGTGAGGGCCAGCCTGTGGTCCGAGACGCTCGGCGAGCGGGTGCGCCTGCGCATTTCCGCGAACGCCCTGCGTACCGTCGAGAAACACGGTGGCATCGATGCCTTCCTGATGCAGGAGCGCGACAGCCGGCTGGCCGCTCCGGCACTGAAGCTCAAGCGCCGCGTCGCGAAGGCTGCAGCGCGCCGGAACGCCAGCGCCTGACGTTACCGTCATGACACGCCCGGCCGCCGCCATCGTTGCGATGTCGGCGGTCGTTGTCGTTTCGAACCTGCTGGTTCACGCTCCGATCAACGACTGGCTGACCTGGGCCGCCTTCACCTACCCCTTCGCGTTTCTTGTGACGGATCTTTCCAACCGCGCCTTCGGGCCGGCACGCGCGGCCCGGGTGGTGCTCTGGGGGTTTGCCGTCGGCGTCCTCATGTCCGCCGTCCTTTCGGACTGGACACCCTTTGCCATGCCTCAGGCGTTCTCGGAGAAGGCCCTTCTGACCGCTGTGGCGTCCGGTTCCGCCTTCCTCACGGCACAGCTCCTCGACATCCTCATCTTCCGCCTGCTGCGGCGGTCGGTGTGGTGGCGGGCGCCTCTCATCTCCTCGGCGGTGGCGTCCGCCGTGGACACTCTCATCTTCTTCTGGCTGCTGTTCGGCGTCTTCTTCCCCGAATGGGGGCTCGACTGGGTGAGCTACGGTGTCGGCGACTACGCCGTCAAGGCATCAATGGCCCTGGCGCTCCTGGTGCCCTACCGCGTGCTCATGGCGCGGTATGCGCCGCCTCCGGCCGCCGCCTGAGGCCGTGCCGTTCCGGGTCGACGGGAACGGGAACGGGTGGCCGGCGTTTCCTCGTCGAAGAGCGACGCGAGCTCGCCGAGCACGGTGCCGCCGAGCTGTTCGACATCGGTGAGCGTGACAGCGCGGCGATAGTAGCGCGTCACATCGTGACCGATGCCGATGGCAATCAGTTCCACCGGCGAGAGTCCCTCGATCCTGTCGATGACCTCGCGCAGGTGGCGTTCCAGGTAGTTGCCCGAATTGACCGAAAGCGTGGAGTCGTCGACCGGAGCGCCATCGGAAATCACCATGAGGATGCGCCGCTGCTCGGGGCGCCCGATCAGCCTTTCGTGGGCCCACAGCAGCGCCTCTCCGTCAATGTTCTCCTTGAGGAGCCCCTCGCGCAGCATCAGGCCCAGGCTCCGCCGGGCGCGCCGCCAAGGCATGTCCGCGGACTTGTAGACGATGTGGCGAAGGTCGTTGAGACGGCCAGGCGTGGCGGGCTTGCCGGATGCCAGCCACTTCTCGCGGCTGCGTCCGCCCTTCCAGGTGCGCGTGGTGAACCCGAGGATCTCGACCTTGACGCCGCAGCGTTCCAGGGTCTGCGCCAGGATGTCCGCGCTCATGGCGGCGATGCCGATCGGCCGGCCGCGCATGGAGCCGGAATTGTCGATGAGGAGCGAGACGACCGTGTCACGGAATTCGGTCTCGTGCTCGATCTTGAAGGAGAGCGGCATCAGGGGATCGACCACCACCCGGGACAGTCTCGCCGAGTCGAGAAGTCCCTCCTCGAGATCGAACTCCCAGGCCCTGTTCTGCTGAGACATGAGCTTGCGCTGGAGACGGTTGGCGAGACGTGACGTGACACCGCGCAGGTGGGCGATCTGCTGGTCAAGCTGGGCCCTCAGGCGCGCCAGTTCTTCGGCGTCACACAGATCCGTAGCGTCGATGACCTCGTCGAATTCCTGGGTGAACGTGCGGTAGAGGAACCGGTTGCTGGCCACGTTCAGGGGATCGTCGGCGCGTTGCATCTCGCCGGCAGGATCGGTGTCGTCGGTACTGGCCGACATCATCTCCTCGTCCTCGGATTCCCGGGAATCGGCCTCCATGGAATCCTCGGACATCTCTTCCTCGGCGCTGGCCTCGGAAGGGGATTCGCTCTCCCCTTCCGCCTCAGCCTGCTCGGGATCGACCTCGTCGCTGTCGTCCTGGTCCTCGGGCGCCGAGTCGGCCTCGTCATCGGGCAGGTCGAGATGGCGAATGAGCGTGCGCAAGGCCTCGGCAAAGGCAGCCTGGTCACCGATGACCTCGTGAAGTGAATCCAGTTCACCGCCGATCTTCTCATTGAGCCAGCCGCGCATGAGCCGGGTGGCCTGCGTCGCCGAAGGCGGCGGCGCCACGCCTGTCAGTCTCTCGCGGACGAGAAGACCGATCACGTCGGCCAGTGGCGCATCCTCGCGCTGCTCGATGCGGTGCAACCCTTTGGTTCGGCAACGCTCCTCGAGTACCGTCTGGATGTTGTCGGCCACGCCCTTCATGCGCATCGCGCCGATGGATTCGCAACGCGCCTCCTCGACGACATCGAAGATGGAGCGTCCGAGTTCACTCGCCGGTCGGCGACGGGCATGGGTCCGGCTGTCGTGATGGCGCAGCTTGAGCGCCAGAGCATCGGCTTCGCCGCGCGCCATCGAGACGGCATGCCGGTCGAGTTCCCGCGGCAACTGCGTCAGTCGCGCCGTCTTGCCGCTGGCACCAGACTCCCTGACACCGAAACTCACCTCGAGTTCGGGTTCACGGGCCATGGCGCGCATGGTTCCCGCTACGACCCTTCTGAAGGGCTCAGCCGGGTTGCTGTCCTGAGTCAGGGGACTTCCTCCAGGGACTCAAGAGGTCTATTCCGCGGCCGTTCCGGCGACGACGGCCTCGCTGATCTCGGACCCGAAACAGCGCTGGTAGAACTCCGCAACCTGCGCACGCTCGGTCTCGTCGCACTTGTTGAGGAAGGTCAGCCGGAAGGCAAAACCGATGTCATCGAAGATCTCCGCATTCTCCGCCCAGGTGATCACAGTCCTGGGCGACATGACAGTCGAGATGTCGCCGGCCACGAAGGCGCCGCGCGTCAGTTCCGCGACGGCCACCATCTGGCCGATGGTCTCCATGCCCCGCGTGGTGGCGTAGTGCGGCACCTTGGAGAGGACAATCTTCTCCTCTTCCTCGTGCTCGAGGTAATTCAGCGTCGAGACGATGGACCACCGGTCCATCTGTCCCTGGTTGATCTGCTGGGTGCCGTGATAGAGCCCCGTGGTGTCGCCGAGACCGACGGTGTTGGCCGTGGAGAACAGGCGGAAGGAAGGATGGGGGACGATCACCCGGTTCTGGTCGAGCAGCGTCATCTTGCCCTGGACCTCGAGCACCCGCTGGATCACGAACATCACGTCGGGACGGCCGGCATCATACTCGTCAAACACCAGGGCGACCGGATTCTGGATCGCCCAGGGCAGGATGCCCTCGCGGAATTCGGTGACCTGCATGCCGTCACGCAGGATGATGGCGTCCTTGCCGATGAGATCGATCCGGGAGATGTGGCTGTCCAGGTTGACCCGGATGCACGGCCAGTTGAGGCGCGCCGCCACCTGTTCGATATGGGTGGACTTTCCGGTGCCGTGGTAGCCCTGGATCATCACCCTGCGGTTGTGGGCAAAGCCGGCGAGAATGGCCAGCGTGGTCTGCGGGTCGAAGACATAGGCGTCGTCGATATCCGGAACGTGTTCGCCACGGCTCGAATAGCCCGGCACTTCCATGGTGGTGTCGAGGTCGAAGACCGACGCAACCTTGATGGTCATATCGGGGGCGCCCTGCGGAAGCAGGCTGGTTTCGCTGGGGTTCTTCACGGTCTCACACGTCTTGATTGTCTGCCGGTCCGGATGCCTCGTGGAGGGGCAGATGACCACTTCATCGTCACCGGGATCCGGATGGGCCAACAATGGCATGGCCGCGGGATGGCGCGCAAGGGACCTTGGCCGACAGCATGCCTGCTGCCGGGGCCGCTTTCAGTCGGGTCCGGAACCGGTGAGGTGCTGGTAGGCCCAGATGACGTCACGCAGCCGGCCAGTCGCCTTGCCGCTGCCGCCGTTGATGTCCGGATGGCATGCTTTCACGATCTTCTTGAATCGCCTGCGGATGGCCGTCGCGTCAGCGTCGGGTCCGATGTCGAGAATGGAGCGTGCCTTGCGTTCCGTCACCGACATCGCTGCCTGGCGTGTCGTTGCCGAATCACACGTCCCATCTCCGGCGACGCCGAAGACGTCCCGCACGCCGTCACCGGTCCACACCCTGTGGAGGTGATGCGGCGCCGAGGCAGGCCATGTCGGCCGGTGCCAGGAGAGGTCAGCGTGCTGCCACGCTTCGATGGCTTCCTTTGACCAGCCTTCGAAAAAGTTCCAGGAGCGGTTGAACTCGCGAACGTGCTCGAGGCACAGGTACTGGAAGCTGCCGGTCCTGTCAGGCGCCACGGGCGCGCGGTACTCCCCGGGACGTTCACACCCGGCGTGGGAGCACACCCTCTCAGGGACGTCTTTCCTGGTCGACCGTCGCGACATGGTTCCAGTATAGGATGACGCGTGCAGCGGCGGCCACAGGGTTCCGCCGCCGCTCCATGACCCAGCCTCGGAGTCTTCGCTTGCGCATGGGTGCGGAGATGGCGGCAGCGCACGAATCGCCCCTGCCGCCTGAGCCGGAGACCGTTGACAGGGCAGATCGTGCTCGGCCGGATTTGACCGCCTAATCACGGCATAAGAAGATCAAATTAGCTGGTGCCGACGGCATCGCGTATCGTATTTGGTTCATTCTGGGCTCACAGTTGAAACGGGTGATCACGATGACAGACGACATGCTCCATGTGATGAAGTGGCACAATGGCGACAAGGAGTATTCGCCCTTTTCGGACGCGGAAATGCAGCGCCGACAGGACGCCATCCGTCAGTGGATGTCGGCCGAAAATGTCGATGCCGTGCTGTTCACCTCGTATCACTGCATCAACTACTACTCCGGCTGGCTCTATTGTTACTTTGGCCGAAAGTACGGCATGGTCATCGACCACGACAAGGCCGTGACCATCTCCGCAGGCATTGACGGAGGGCAGCCCTGGCGGCGGAGCCATGGTGACAACATCACCTACACGGACTGGCGTCGCGACAACTTCTTCCGGGCATTGAAGGAGCTCGCCGGGGGTGTCAGGCGGCTCGGCATCGAGTTCGATCACGTCAGTCTCGATTACAGGCGCCTTCTCGAGGAAGCGCTTCCGGCAGTGGAGTTCGTCGATTGTGCGCAACCCTCCATGTGGATGCGCACCATCAAGTCCGCCGAGGAAATCGAACTCATCAAGGAGGGTGCCCGCACCTGCGACATAGGCGGTTGGGCATGCGTCGACGCGATTGCGGCCGGTGTTCCCGAGCACGAAGTGGCCATCGCGACAACGGACGCCATGGTGAGGGAGATCGCCAGCAACCATCCCTACGTCGAACCCATGGATACCTGGACCTGGTTCCAGTCGGGGATCAACACGGACGGCGCCCACAACCCGGTCACCAACAGGAAGATCGAATCCGGAGACATTCTGAGCCTCAATGCCTTCCCGATGATCTTCGGTTACTACACGGCCCTTGAGCGTACGCTCTTTTGCGACCACGCATCGGATGTCCACCTGGATCTCTGGGAAAAGAACGTCGCCGTGCACGAGAAGGGGCTGAAACTGATCAGACCGGGTGCGCGGTGCTGCGACATCGCCTCCGAACTCAACGAGATGTACCGGGACTGGGATCTTCTCAAATACCGCTCGTTCGGATACGGCCACTCATTTGGCGTGCTGTGCCACTACTATGGTCGTGAGGCAGGCGTGGAACTGCGAGAGGACGTGGAGACCGAACTGAAGCCCGGAATGGTCGTCTCCATGGAGCCGATGATCATGTTGCCGGAGGGCCAGCCCGGAGCCGGTGGCTACCGTGAACACGACATCCTGGTGGTTGGCGAGGAGGGTGCCGAGAACATCACCGGTTTCCCCTACGGGCCCGATCACAACATCGTCAGGAACTGACGAGACCGGGGGTGAAGGGGCCGAGGGCCGTAGAGTCACGCTCGGCACACGGCTGCGCAGCCGCCCTTCAGTTCGGCGGGCCCGCAAACTCCTCGTTGAGGGCACGGACGATGCCGTCCGTGCAGACCTGAAGCAGGATCTCGCCCTTTTCCCTGGTCGCGTTCTTTGGTGACGAGAGCGTCCCGCTTGCGGGGACCCATTCAGGCCTGACCGGGTAGACGTCGTAGGGCGGAAAGCTTGCCGGGGGGTGGTCGACCGCCTTGTCCATCCAGACGAGATGGGGGAACAGCACGAGCATCAGCGACGTTTCGAGAACGCCGCCGTGCTCCAGATCCCACCCCGTGAAGCCCTCCGGGTACAGCTTCTCGATGGTCTCGTCGTTCACGAAGTCCCAGTACGACAGCACGACGATCTTCACGTCGCTGATGCCGTCCCATCTCAGTTCGCGCAGGGCGATGTCGACGCCTTCTATGATGAACCACGAATTCTCGAAGTGCCCGTTCATCAGCACGATGCTGCGAACTCCGTGACGCACGAACTCCTTGATGACATCCTTCAGGGCATTCACCAGCGTCGCGCCGTCGAGACTGGTCGTGCCCGGCAGGTGATTGCCACCACCTGACTTCGGATGGGACTTGTAGCCATAGGTGAAGGGCTGGGCGACCAGTGCCCCGATCCGCCGGGCCACCCGCTGGGCAAACTCGTTCGGAAGCAGCACGTCCACGTGCATGGGCATGTGATGTCCATGCTGCTCCAGCGCACCGATCGGCACGATCAGGGGCGTGCGACCGTCCCGCATCCTCCTGTCGTACTCGGGCCAGGTGAGTTCGTAGGCAAGAACGGTTGCGTCGGCCATGTCGCGTCCTCCTCCATGATCCTGAAGGTCGTGCCCCATGAATGGGCTTTCCGATCCGTGACGTTAAATTTATAGTTGTGATGTCCATATAAGCCATGTTCCATGGTCGCGCGAGCCTTGACGACGTTGGGGGGATGGGAGTTGTCCGACCGAACGAGACAAAACCTCCCGATGGAACTTCTCCGGACCTTCGCGACCGTCATCGACCTTGGCAGCTACACGCGGGCGGCGGAGGTCCTGAGACGGACACAGCCTGCCGTCAGCCTCCAGATCCGCCGTCTCGAAGAAATCGCCCAGGCCAAGCTGATCACGAATGTCGGACGCGAAACGCGCCTGACGGAGGCGGGGGAGTTTCTCATGGTGTACGCCCGCCAGATCCTCAGTCTGAATGACGAGGCGCTTTCCCGCACTTCACGGCAGGATGTCGCCGGGCAGCTCCGGGTCGGATTGCCCACCGACTACGCAGTTGCCTTTTTCCAGGAGGCGCTGACACAGTTCGCAAAGCTCCACCCGGAAATCACGTTCAAGATCCAGTGCGAACTGAGCCGGGACCTTCTCGACAGCCTGGAACGGGATGCGCTTGACGTTGTCATTGCCATGACGAGCGAGCGTACCGAGCGGAACCTGGCGCGTGAGTGGGTTGAACGGCCGATATGGGTCACGGCCAGGAAAGGCAGCCCGCACCGGCAGTCTCCTGTCCCGCTTGTCGCTCATCCTGAAGGGTGCGAGTACCGCAACCGCATGGCGCAGGCCCTGAGTTCAGTGCACCGGGAGTGGCGGCTGGCCTATTGCAGTCCCGGGATAACGGGACTGCAGAATGCGGTTCTCGCAGGACTGGGCGTCAGCGCCCTGACAAAGAGAACCTACCTCGACGGAATGAAGACACTCGGCGAGAAGCACGGATTTCCGCCTTTGGCCGAGATTCACGTCGGCCTCTACTGCAAGCACGTCAACCAGACCGACCCGGTCAACCGGCTCGTCAACTTCGTCGTCGGAAAGCTCGATGAAGCGGTAGAACCGGACTTCAAGCCCCGCCACTGGCGCTGACCTGTCCTGCTTCATGCGGCCGGTCCGCACGAGCGGAGGACGATCATGCGCCGCCCTCCACCTTGTCCGCGGCCATGGCGCCAGGACGCCGATTGCGGGATTCGTCCAGGGACACCGGATCCACGGCGTCCCGGCCCTCAGGTTTGTCTTTGATGGGCCCCTGCATTCAAGGGAACCAGGACCCACGAACCTCGCCGACCAATCCACGGGTCCAATGGGGTCCGTTGCCGCGCATCATTTGTATCACTTATGCAACCATAAGCCCAATCTATTGTTCGGAACCTTCGACCAACAGTTATAGTTCCCCGAAACTGGTCGAACGCACTCGGCTCGGCCTCGGTATGGCTTCACGCCTGCCTGATGAGGCGCACGTTTCATTATGGCAGTTGTCATCTCATCTGCCGCGCCCACCGAAGGCTTCGCTGACAGCGGGATCAACGTGTTCGCGTGGGAGGGTCATGCAGTCCCGAACGCCATCGTTCCTGATCGAGACGGAGACGGGATGCACGATCTCCGCGACCCGCGTCGGCAGGAACACCGTTTCAGGTCACAGGAGATACGGTTCGGGTTACCTTGAGGAAGCGAATTCCGGGATGTGATGGAAACCATGGTGCATCGCTCATTCGAGTATCTCAGGCCGGAGACTGTCGAGCAGGCAATCGAGATGAAGGCCGCCCATGGAGCCCGCGCCCGATACTGGGCAGGCGGAACCGACATGATGCTCCTGTGGAATCGCCGCGAGGTCGCGTTCGATTACTGCATCGATCTCACCTACGTGCCGGCGCTGAAGTACATCGAGTGTTCCAGGGGCACGTTGAGGATCGGCGCCATGGCGAGTCTCGACGACCTCGATCTGAAGTCGGATCTGGGCCCTCTGGCGGACACCCTGGGTCATACGGCCCGTCTCATGTGCACGAAACAGACCCGCACGATCGCCACGGTCGGAGGCAACATGTGCCATGCATCGCCGTCGGCCGACCTGACCCCGCCGCTCGTCGCCATGGGCGCCCGTTGCAGGCTCCAGGGCCCCGAAGGGGAACGCACCATGCCGCTGGAGGACTTCCATCTCGGAGTCAACGAGACGGCGCTCACGGACGCCGAGATCCTGACGGAGATCCATGTTCCGGATGCCGACGGCAAGGTGGCGGCACGCTATGACCGGGTAGCGCGGACCGTGGTCGACATCGCCCTCGTCAGTTCGGCCGTTTTCCTCAAGGCGAATGACGACAACCGGATCGAGAGAGCCGGGGTGGCGCTGGGTGCGGTGGCGCCGTCGGTCATACGCGTGAACGGGGCGGAGGAAGCGTTGGTGGGGCGCGATGTGAGCGAGGTGAACGACAGCGTGACGGCAGCTGCCGGAGAGGAGGCCGCCAGCGCGGCCAGGGCCATCTCGGATATCCGCGCCAGCAAGGAATACCGCAAGGACATGGTCGCGACGCTGACTGCGAGGGCCATTCGTCAGTGCGTCAACAGTCTCGAGGGATCTGCGTGATGATCAGATTGAACGTCAACGGCCAGTCCTTCGATGTCGACTGCAAGGCCCACGAGACACTTTCGGACGTGCTGCGCAATCAGCTCGGTCTCATCGGGGTGAAGGTCTCCTGCGCGGAAGGCGAGTGCGGATCCTGCACGATCCTGGTGGACGGCATACCGGCCACGGCATGCCTGATGCTGGCGATGCAGGGCGAGCGGCACGAGATCACCACCATCGAAGGCATCGGCACTCACGACGAACTGCATCCCATCCAGGAGGCATTCATCGAGGAGCAGGGGTTCCAGTGCGGGTTCTGCACGCCAGGGTTCATCATGACGGCCAAGGCCTTTCTCGACGAGAACCCGGATCCCACCGAGGAAGAGGCCTCGATGGCCATGAGCGGCAACATCTGCCGTTGCGGGGCCCATCCCTACATCGTCAAGTCTGTTCTGAACGCCGCCACAAGAATGCGGGAACGACACGGGTCGAAGCGAACAACGGGTTCGCGCGGACCTGTGGCCGCCTGAAACCAACCCACTCGAACGGGAGTCGGTGACATGAACGTTCATCACAAGCCCAAGAAGTTCAAGATCGTCGGTCAGGGCATTCCGGTCATTGATGCCCGTGAGAAGGTCACCGGCTCGCTCGAGTACGGGGTCGACTTCGTTCTTCCCCGGATGGTTCACGGCAAGATCAAGCGCAGTACCGTGCCCCATGCCCGGATCAAGCGCATTGACGCCACCAGGGCCATGGCGTTGCCCGGTGTCCTCGGCGTGGTGACTCACGAGGACGCTCCCGGCCTCAACTGGATGGGAGTCTGGGACAACTACCGCGGCCAGATCCTGGACGGCATCTCGCGATTCGTCGGGGACGAGGTGGCCGCGGTTGCCGCGACGTCGGTGGAGATTGCCGACGCCGCCCTTGATCTGATCGACGTCGAGTACGAGGCCCTTCCGGCGGTTCTCGACGTGGAAAAGGCACTTCTCGACGACGCGCCACAGGTTCGCGAAGAGGGCAACGTGCGCGACGAGTATCGCGTTGTCTGGGGCGACCTCGAGGAAGGCGAGAGGGAGGCCGATTACGTCATCGATCAGGAGATGCGCTACAAGGCGCAGAACTATGCAGGCATCGGGCGCAACGCCTGCGTCTGCGACTGGGATGGCGACCAGGTGACCATGTGGACCTCGTCGCAGACGCCGTCGGAACTGCAGACGGGCATTCATCAGGCCTTCGGAATCCCGATGAGCAACGTGCGGGTCGTGGCCCTTCCCTCGGGCTGCTCGTTCGGACTGTGGTGGAGCAACAACTTCATGATGGTGACGGCCCTTCTTGCGAAGAAGGTGCGCAAGCCGGTGAAGATCGAGTTGACGAGCCAGGAGTGCATGGCCGCCGTGAAGCGCCGCCACATCGAGATCACGCGCGGGCGCATGGGGGTGACGAAGGACGGCACGCTGACCATGGCGGACTTCTCCCACCTGATGGACAACGGCGCCTACGGCTTCAAGACGGACGTCTACTTCTTCTGCTGCGACCTCTGGGGAGGAGCACGGAACGGCGACTATCGCGTACGCGGCGTCAACACGAACCTCGTGACCTCGGGCTGCATGCGTGCTGTCGGCGACATCACGATGGGCCTGGCGGTCGAGCGCCTTGCAGACAAGTGTGCTGAGACGGTCGACATGGATCCCCTCGAGTTCCGCATCAAGAACCAGATCAAGGCCGGCCAGCAGCTGCGGATGCAGGAACCGCGGCAACACATGAAGGGCAATCTGACGGACTACATCGACGGCCTGACCGAGGAACAGACAGGCAATTGGCCGAAGATGTTCCATCTTTCCAGCGGTTCGACCCACGAACTCCTGCTCCAGGGTGCGGAGAAGTTCCGCTGGCGCGAGCGCTGGAAGGGCTGGGGCGTCCCGACGCGTGTGAAGGGTTCGAAGCGCTGGGGTGTCGGAGTCGGCACAGGCGCCCACTGCTGCGGCGTCGAGTTCGGCGGCAACACCTCATCGGTGGTGCGCGTGAACCACGACGGCAGCGTCAACGTCTTCAGTGCCGCCGGGCGCCAGGGCCAGGGCAGCGAGACGACACTTGTCCAGGTGGCCGCCGAGGAGATGGGCGTTCCCGTGGAGAAGGTCAGCATCGTCACCGGGGACACGTATGTCGTGCCGTGGGCTTCGGGTTCATCCGCCAGCACCACCATGTTCCGGACCGGATGGGCCACCAGGGAGGCATGCCGGGATGCCAAGACCCAGCTTCTGAAGATTGCCGCCAGGGAGTTCTTCGATGGAATCGACCACGGGAAGCTCGACATCGAGGACGGCATCATCCACGTGGCGGACGATCCGGCTGACAACCGTCGGGTGAGCATCGACGAGATGATGAACGTGCTCTGCTCGGATTCCCTGTCGCAGACCTCCGTGATCACCGGCCGGCCCAACGGCGTCATGCCGCCGACCATCGCCTTTGCGCGACAGTGGGCTGCCCAGTTTGCCGAGGTCGAGGTCGACGTCGGGACCGGCGAAATCCGAATCACGGACTATCTCGCCGGCCAGGACAGCGGCACCGTCATGAATCCGAAGGTGCTGAAGAACCAGGTGATCGGCGGGGCTATCTGCGGTGCTGGTTTCGTCCTCTACGAGGGCATGGAGTTCGACCCCGCCGACGGCCGGGTCCTGAACGACAGCCTGCTCGACTACAAGCTCCTGCGCACCGGTGACTTTCCGTCCGATGCCGAGGTCTTCTTCGTCGAGTCCCAGGATCCGGTCGGGCCCTTTGGCGCGCGCGGCGCCGGTGAATCGCCGGCGGCCGCTGCCGGACCGGCGATCTGCCAGGCCGTGCACAACGCCATCGGCGTCTGGGTGGATGTCCCCATGACCCCCGAGGCCGTCATGCGGGCGATCAAGGAGAACGCTGAACCCATGGCCCTGGCATCCTGATCGCATCGTGGCGGGCGGGCACGGTCTGCCGGACGTGTTGCCCGCCTGCAGGCGTGTGGCCGGATCATGCTTGCGGCCATCTGAGGCCGGGAGTTGACGGGCGTCGTTCCTTCAACTCCGGAGGCTGCGCAAGACCTGACCCATTTCCAATCTGAACCCGGGCACTCGTCAAGGCGATTTCCCGGTTCTTCTGGCCGCGGCACGTCGACCACACGTCGCTGTTTCGCCGGGTTCGGGGACCCTGGCAGCGGGCTGGCGGTTCGATCGATTGATGGTGCGGGTGACGATCCGGAGGCAGGCGCCGTCACCGACAGCCGCACCAGGCGAGTCATGTGCGGAGGGCCTGGGACGTTGCGTTGGCCTGGGCAATGGTCAAGTGTTCGAGCTGACTGCAGGGGGTGGAGCGATGAAGGTTCGCGCGACCATCGTTGACAAGTTGACGCGAGCGCTCGAGCCGGACGAGCTCGAGGTCATCGACGAATCACACCTTCATGCCGGCCATGCCGGGGCGCGCGAGGAAGGCGAAAGCCATTTTCGCGTACGCATCGTCTCGCCGGCCTTCAACGGCCTCGGCCGCGTCGCCCGACAGAGGCTGGTCTACCGCGCGCTGGCAGAGGAGATGGCGAGCGACATTCACGCGCTGGCGATCGATGCGCGCGCTCCCGGCGAAACCCGTTGAGCCAGGCGGCCGGGGACACATGACGAAAGCCCCAGGCGAACGAGTGCCGTGTGCACCATCGCCTGGTTGCTTGTCACGACCGCCCGATGGGTGCGTTGTTCGAGTTCGTCGATGATCTCGACGGCACGCATGTCGGTGCAGGAAAGGACGATGGCATCGGCATCGGCGTGGCTGGCCCGCAGGCCCAGTTCGAGAACGTCGGCCGGTGCGAGATCGCCCTGACCGTAGCTCCCGAGGTCCCGGCCGACATCGGCGGTGTTGACGACCTCGAAGCCGGCGTCACTGAGGAAAGCCGCGCCTTCGAGATTGAGCGCCCTCGTGTAGGGCGAGGCAAAGGCGACGCGGCGGGCTTCGAGTTCCTCGAGGGCGCTGACCAGCGCACCCGCAGCCGTCACGACGGGAACGCCTGCCTGGGCTTCGATGGCAAGGCGGAAGTCACGATCCATGGCGGGCCCCGAGGCGAGCGTTGCCGAGGTGCAGCCGTAGAGAAGGATATCGGGCCGCGCCGCCATGATGAGGTCAAGGACGTCACTCAGTCCGGCGCGGGCAAAACGGCGCATTTCGTCGGAATCGGGGATGCGGTCGAGATCGTAGCCACCGGCGCGCGCCACGTGAAAGGAGACGCCAGGCGGGCGCAGCAGAGCGAGGTCGGCCTCGAGATTGGTGTTCGAAAAAGGCGTGATGACGCCTATGCGCGCCAGCCCCCGTGTAGGGGAGGCCTTCATGAACCCTTGCCCGTGTACCAGTCAGGGAACTCCCTTTCGACCACCGGTCCGTCGGCGGCCCAGGCATGACAGCCGTCAATCACCCAAGGTTTCTTCGTGTTGTCGACGGGTTTTCCGGAACGCCGGCGGCCATACATCGCCTGCATGGCGACGGTCCCGAGCCGGCCCAGCATTTCGGCGATGTGTGTACACCCCCGGGTGCCACCGAAGAGATGGCGCACCTGGCGATTCCAGCCCGGTCCGATCCTGACACCCACGAGCCCGGCGTAGTCGGGCTCAATGGCCGGGCAGATGGCAAAGGGTGTCTTCTTCATCCTGACGGCAACGTCCCGGATTTCGAACGAGTGATCGACGGTGAGGCGCAGCCACATGCCGTGGATCGGGTCTCCGGCCTCGATCGTGCCGCGATCCCTGTTGGGTATCGGATAGGTCTTGGTATCGCTCAGGCTGGCTTCGAGATCCCACAATCCGTCGTCGCGTTCGTAGGCCTCGCAAGATATCTGGCGTCTGTGAATGAGCGTCCGGGTATCAGGTTCCGGTGATGGCATGCCTCGGTCCGCGTCCATTGTGCGTTGCAACATTGACGGTGCCCGACCCGTATTGCAAGAGACTCACGGGCCTGTCCCTGCCACCCACCAGGCCAACGGGATGATGGCCGGCAACAGGCAGAGGACCGCGACGGTCGACACCACGACATAGCCTGCCACCTCGTCCGGCGAACGGTTGTAGCGCACCGACGCAAGGTAGTTGAAGACCGCTCCGGGCATCACGCAGCAGATCACCACAACCCCGCGCGCCGTTCCGTCAAGGTCGAGGACGGCGATGAGAGCCCACGCCACGCCCAGCCCCGCGACGACCCGCAGGATCGCCAGCACCAGGGGTCTAGCGACGGTGGACACCCTGAATCGGGCGAGAGACGTGCCAAGCAGAATCAGCATCATCGGAATGGTCAGTCCGCCGACGAGATCGGTGGTGTTGGTGAGCCAGGTTGGCGGTGTGGTTCCGGAAAGGGTGAAGGCCAGCGCCACGGCGATGGCGTAGACATGGGGCGTCTTCGCGATCATGCCAAGCGACGCCCGTCCGGACATCAGCCAGAAGTGAACGGTGAAGAAGAGCACCGATTGTGTGGCAAACATGATGAGGCCGAGTTCGAGGCCGGCATCGCCGAAGGCAAACAGGTTGAGCGGCAGGCCGAGATTGCCGAGATTGCCGAACACCAAAGGCGGCAGGAAGACACCCGCGGGCAGGGCCGTCAGCCTGATCAGCAGTCGGCCGGAAGCCAGGAACGCGCCGATCATGAGCAGGGCAGCGAGAACCATGATCCCGAGTTCCACGGCCGGCACCACGAGCGTCGAGAGCGTCGAAAACACGAGGCACGGAGTGCCGACGTTGAGGATGACCGGTGTCAAGCGGTCGGGTTCGACGGGCCTCCCCCAGCGAGCCCAGGCCACTCCGACAAGGATCGTTGCCAGGACCGGAACGAGGACCGGTACCAGGGCATCGACAAGGGCCAAGAGTCCGCTCCGGTCAGTCTTCGCCCGTCTCTCCGGTGGGGGGTGTCACGCGCAACTGGACAATCTGGTTGCGCTGGCGCTCAAGCACCTCGAAGCGAAAGTTGTGGAACTCGAAGACCTGTCCGGAATCCGGGATTTGCTGGGCCTCCTGAATCACCAGGCCGGCGATGGTGATGGCGCCGTCTTCCGGGAGATTCCAGTCGAACTCCCGGTTGAGGTCGCGGATGGTGGCGGCGCCGTTCAGTATCAGGGTTCCGTCCTCGCCGATCTTCGCATCGACCTCCGGGACATCGTGCTCATCCTCGATGTCGCCGACGATCTCCTCGAGGATGTCCTCGAGTGTGACGACCCCCATGATGCCGCCGTACTGGTCAACGACGACCGCGAAGTGGAGCTGACGCTCGCGGAACACGGCCAGCTGTTCGCTCAGTGACGTGGTGTCCGGCGCGAACCACGGTTCGGTGGCAACCTCCGTAATGTCGAACACGCCCTTGTCGCGGTGGCGATAGAGTGCACGCGCGAGACTCTTGGCGTGCAGGATGCCGACGATGTTGTCGGGATCGTCGCGCCACAGGGGGATGCGTGTATGGGAACTCGCCAACGCCGCCTCGATGATGTTCTCCAGAGGCTCGTCGGCATTGATGGTCTCCATGGAACGACGGTGGGTCATGACTTCGCCGATAACGACGTCCGAGAGATCGAGGACACCGTCGAGCATGGCATGCTGGTCCTTCACCAGCCCGCCTTCGTGCCGGTAGAGATCGAGAATGCTCCGCAGTTCCTCGTCCGAGGGAATCGTCTCGTCACGGGAATCCCGGGCTCCGGCAAGGCGGAACATGATCTGGACCACTCCCTGGAGTGCCCAGGTGAGTGGCTGGGCCAGCCACACGACGCCTCTCATGAAGGGGGCGACGGTGAGGGCGACAAACTCGGCGTTCCTGATGGCGTAGGTCTTGGGCATGATCTCGGCAAAGATCACCACCACGACGGTCATGGCGGCGATGGCATAGGCGACTCCGGCCTCGCCCACCAGTGCCGTGAAGACGTAGGTGGCCATCGATGCCACGGCGATGTTGAAGAGATTGTTCCCGATCAGAATGGCGCTGATCAGATGTTCGCGGTCCTCCATCAGTGCGGTCGCGCGCGCCGCCCTGCGGTCCCCGGCAAGCCCGAGGCTGTGAATCCTGGACCGATTGGCCGCGGTCAGCGCCGTTTCGGAGCCCGAAAAGACGGCCGAAAAGACGAGAAGAACCACAATCAGGACGAAGTAGACTTCCAGGAGATCAGTCATCGTGTGCCATCCGCAAGGTACGCCTTGAGTGTGTCCGGTTCTGTCTTGCGGCGTACCTGATCCGCAAGACGGTGGGTTGTCCGCCGGTCGATGACCGGCAACGATGGATCGTCATCAACGGTAGGGAGCATCGTCTTGTCCGTTCTCAGCAACCCCGAAGACTGGTGGATGTCCCCCGTCGACTATGCCAGGCGGCTCAGCGGACTGACCGTCAACCTTCTTTCGCGTGATGTCGAGGCCGTGGTGCCGTTCCACACCCGTGTGCTGGGAGCGACGGCGGAGTATGTCTGCGTGGACTTTGCGTCCTTTGCCTTTGGCGGGACCACGTGGATGGTGCATGCCGATCACACCTATGACGGTCACCCGCTGCATGCCAGCCTTGGTGCCGGTCACCTGCGGGGAGTCGGCGCCGAACTGCGTCTCCACGGACGCGATCCGGATGCGGCCTGTCAGGCGGCCGGAGAACTTGGCGCCACCATCATCGAACCGGCGACCACCAAGCCCCACGGCACGCGAGAAGCCTTCATCCTGGATCCCGATGGCTACCTTTGGGTGCCGGACGTTCTTGCCTGAGTGAACGATCTCACGGGGCGCAAGGTCGTGCACGATCACGTCGTTTGAACCAGTGTCGATGTCAGGAACTCCTCGACCCTGTCAAGGGCGACTTCGCGGGTCATGAAGGCCTCGCCGATGCCCCGCACGAGCACGAATGCAACCCTGCCCCCGGCTACTTTCTTGTCCTGAGCCATGTGACGGACGAGCTCCCCGGCATCGAGTGTTCCGATCCCGAGGCGTGCAGGGTGGACGGGTAGTCCGGTCCGGACGAGGTGTTGGCGCACGCGGGCGGCATCGCTGCCCGGGCACAATCCGAGGCCGACGGAAAGATCGAACGCCATGGTCATGCCGATGGCAACCGCCTCGCCGTGGAGCAGGCGACCGTCGTAACCGCAGGCTGTTTCCAGGGCATGGGCGAATGTGTGCCCAAGATTGAGGAGGGCTCTCTCCGAGCCCTCCCTTTCGTCCCGGGCGACGATTGCCGCCTTGGCGGCACAGCTCTTCTCGACGGCGTGCTGCAGGTGGAAGGTGTTGCCGGAGAGCACTGACTCGCCATGATCCTCCAGCCATTCGAAGAAGGACCGGTCGCCAAGAAGACCGTACTTCACCACTTCGGCATAGCCGGCGCGCCGTTCACGTGGCGGCAGTGTTGCCAGCACTCCCGTGTCGGCGAGAACCAGGCGAGGTTGGTGGAACGTACCGACGAGATTCTTGCCGTGACGCGTGTCGATGCCGGTCTTCCCGCCAACGGAACTGTCCACCTGGGCGAGCAGGGTGGTGGGGACCTGGACGAGAGAGACGCCGCGGCGCAGCAGACTCGCCGACAGCCCGGCCAGATCGCCGATGACCCCACCGCCAAGCGCCACCACGCCGTCGCCACGCTCGATTCCCGCATCGAGGAGATCGTCAAGCAGGTCCTCGAGATGACGAAATGACTTGGTCTTCTCCCCCGGTGGCAGGATCACGCTGTGGCAGCGTATACCGGCCCGCACGAGGGACTCCTCCAGGGTCGCGAGATGGAGACCGGCGACGGTTTCGTCGGTGACCACCGCAACGCTGTCCGGACCGCAGGCGGTGTCGATGCGTTGTCCCGCTTCCTCAAGAAGGCCAGGTCCGATGACGATGTCATACGCCCGCTCGCCGAGCGGAACACGGATCACTGCAGGATCTGTCATCGTGCCTGGTGCCTCTTCAGGGCCTGGATGATGTTCCCGGCCACCACATCCTCGTCTTCAATATCACTGTCGACGACTATCGTGGCGAGAGCATAGACCGGAGACCGTTCTTCGATCAGCCTCTCGAGGATGACAAGGGGGTCTCCGCGGGAGAGCAGGGGCCGCGTGTGATCGGCTCCGACGCGCCGCAGGAGGGTGCCGGGACCGGCCCGCAGCCACACCGTGTGAGCTTCCTCCAGGATGTGACCACGCGTTGCCTCGTTCATGAGAGCGCCGCCGCCGGTGGCGATGACCCCCGGACCGGATCGCAGCAGACGCATGATGACGCTGTGCTCTGCGCGGCGAAACTCCTCTTCGCCGAACCGCTCGAAGATGTCTGTCACCGAAGCTCCTGCCGCCTTCTCGATCTCCTCGTCCGAATCCCAGAAGGGAAGGCCGAGCCTTGCTGCCAGGCGTCTGCCCACACTCGTCTTTCCTGCGCCCATCGTCCCGACAAGGACAATCGGCCGGTCTGCCTTCACCACGCCTTCTCCGGCGGCAACAATTGCCGCATCCCTGCCATAAACGTATAGATTGTACTTCGTGATGTGTTCAACGTTCCACGACTGCGCCCAACCATGCGATTGATCAAGCGCTTCCTCATCCTTGTGGTTCTTCTCGCCGTTGCGGGCGGAGCCGGTTACCTCGCCGTGTGGGACATCAAGTCTCCGATGCGCACGATTGTCGAGGATGTTCCCGATGACAGGTTTGACAACTAGACGTCTTTTCGGCGCCGGACTGGTCGCCGCCGCCATGCTGGCCACGATCGGTGCGCGCGGTCAGGACGCCGAGCCCCTCGTCATCATTCCCCTCGAGCCGGTTGAAATCGACATCACGCATGTCGAACCGGTTGAACCCGACGTCACCTCCTCCGGGGCGGTTGAATCGATCGAGGTGATGGAGGACATCGTTGATCCAGCGACGGAGACGGTGCCGCAGCAGGCGGAGGAACCGGCGGCTGACGGCCTCGAGGTGGACGCCCTTCCGGCCCTTGTTGCCGGTCGTGTGGGAACCATCGGCGAGACGACAGGCGGATTCTCCCGAGACCTCTGGCAGAACAGTGACGGCGCCTTCATCGCCTCCCTCATGGGCATGCTTGGATCCGGAACCGAGAGAGTGCCGGATCTGGCTCGGCGCCTGCTGCTGACCACGGCCGATCCCCCGGCCGATGCGGTGGACGACTGGCTGGGGATGAGGATCGAAACCCTGATTGCCCTTGGCCTCACCGACGATGCCGCTGATCTCATGCAGCGTGCCGGGCGCCGGGCACTGCAGGGAGCGGGCAACAAGGGAAAGATCGACGTGCTCCTTCTTGCCGGCGATGGCGGGGAGGCATGCCAGGAGGTCCGCACCCAGCTTGACGAGGACGATGACCCCTATCTGGCCACCGCGCTGGTGTTCTGCCAGCGTCTCGAGGGCGCCCATGCCGCCGCGGACCTGAGTCTGTCCGTGCTCCAGGATGCCGGCGTCGACATCGATCCCCGCTATCTGGCGCTGGACAGGGCGCTTGCGACGTCCACGCCGGTGGATCTCGTCGTGCTTGGAAACGTCACGCCTCTCATGTTTGCCATGGCCCTTGCCGGCGCCGCAGAGGTCTCCATCGAATTTCTCGATCACGCGCCTTTGCCTGTCTTGCGCGCGATCGCCGATCGCCCCGGACTTCCCGACGCTCTGCGTCTGGCCGCCGCGGAGCGGGCAACAGCCCGCGGTTTCATGGCGCCAGGCGACCTTGCCTCCCTTTACCTGGAGGCCGGTCCTTCCACCGATTCGCAGACCGGTCCGGTCATCCGGGCACAGATGTTCCAGGACCTGATGGGTGCGGCGCTGGCCGACGACAGGGCGAGACTCATCGCCTCGTTCGTCCAGCTCGGAGCAAGGGCTCCGGATCCCTGGGTGTTCCGGGCCGTGGCCATGGTGGCGGCCACCGAGGTTGCCGCGCTGGCTCCGGGCAACGGGCTTGGCTGGTTCTCTACCCAGGCGGTCCTCACGCTTCTGGCGGCGGGAGCGGCAGAGGACGCTGCCGGATGGTGGCCCCTCATCGAACAGCGTGCGCTCCTCGATCACGCGGCGGCGGCGGAAGCGGCCGTCTTCTGGCCGCTGCTCCGGTTGTGGATGGGCGACGACCTCTTCGATGACGGCACCGCGATGCACACCTGGTGGCGGACGGTCGTCGGGGTCGCACCCGAACGCGCCCGTCGACTTGGAGAACTCTACCTTGTCCTCCTGGCGGCCCTGGATGACCGGATCGCCGAGCCGATCCTTCACGACATTCTTCTCGCCAGGTTCGGCGACAGGCAACTGGTTCCGCGTGAGAGCGCCGGCGACGCCGGGCTTGTCGTGGCACTCGGCGCGGCTTCCAGGGATGGTCGTCTCGGCGAGGCGCTGCTGCTCTCCACCGTCCTCCTGTCGTCGCAGGATCCTTCCCGCGTTGACATCCGGAGTGCCGCTGCCGTGATAGGAGCCCTGAAAGCCCTGGGACTGGAACGCGAGGCGCGGCTTCTTGCCCTTGAGGTCGCCTTCGCGAACGCCGTCTGACAGAACGGGAAGGGAGTCCCCGCATTCATGGTCCGCACGGTGCGACGGTGATGAAGGACAGTCAGGTTCCGGCGGATGCCATCGGCCTCTTCCTCGAGATGATGGTGGTCGAACGTGGCGCATCCTCCAACACGGTCGAGGCCTATCGCCGGGACCTTGCGGACCTTGCGGACTACCTGGCGCCCGGCCCCCTTCTGGAGGCCTCATCCGAAGACATCCGACGCTGGCTCGGCGCATTGCGCCGCCGCGGCGCCAGCGCCGGAACCGCGGCGCGGCGCATGTCGGCTGCCCGCCAGTTCTATCGCTTCCTTGCCAGCGAGAAACTGCGCGGCGACGATCCGGCGGCAAGGCTGGAATCGCCCCGGTCCGGACCGGCCCTGCCAAGGGTGCTGTCCCAGGATCAGGTCAGCCGTTTGCTGGAGACCGCTCAGAGCGGTGACCGGCCGGAAGACCTGCGCCGGGCGGCCCTGGTGGAACTGCTCTATGCGACCGGTCTGCGTGTTTCCGAACTCGTGTCCCTGCCCGCCCGTGCGATCGAACGGGATGCGCCCTTCATCATCGTGCGCGGCAAGGGGGGGCGTGAACGTCTCGTGCCCATTGGCGAGCGGGCCCTTCGAACGGTCAGGGCCTGGCTCGCCGTGCGTCCGGGGCCGTCTCCCTGGCTGTTTCCCTCCCGCGGCGCTTCCGGTCACCTGACGCGCCAGTCCGCAGGCAGGATCCTGAAGAAACTGGCCCTGGACTCGTGCCTTGACCCGGCGGCGGTCTCTCCTCACGTGCTGCGTCATGCCTTTGCCAGCCACCTTCTGGACAACGGCGCAGACCTGCGATCCGTCCAGACCATGCTGGGCCATGCCGACATATCCACCACGCAGATCTACACCCATGTCCTTGAGGAACGCCTCAAGTCCGCCCTGGCGAGGCATCACCCTCTTGCTTGACAGTCACCAGTGGCGCAGGGCATGGACTCGTGCCACTCGTTCACCCCGGGGGAGAACCGGATCATGAGTTTCACCATCATCGATGCTGCTCCGGCGCGGCTCAACCGCAGCGAACTCGCCGTCCCGGGAAGCCGCACGGAGCTCTTTGCCAAGGCAGCGGCCGGCGATGCCGACGTCGTCTTTCTCGATCTCGAGGATGCAGTTGCGCCGGACGACAAGCCACAGGCCAGGAAGAACGTGATCGAGGCTGTCAATGACCTCGACTGGGGCTCCAAGACTCTTTCCGTGCGCATCAACGGGCTCGACACCCACTACATGTACCGTGATGTCGTCGACGTGATCGAACAGACACATGGCCGGCTGGATCTCATCATGATCCCCAAGGTCGGAACGCCGTCCGACGTCTATGCAGTCGACATGCTCGTCACCCAGGTCGAGGACGCGATGGCGCGCACGAAACGCATCGGTTTCGAGCTCATCATCGAGACGGCGCTCGGCATGTCCAACGTCGAGGCGATCGCCGGTGCCAGCGGACGCAACGAGAGCCTGCACTTTGGCGTGGCCGATTACGCCGCCTCGACGCGTGCCCGCATGACAACCATCGGCGGTCCCAATCCCCTCTACGGCGTGCTGACCGACGCCGAGGGCGATGCCCCGCGGGATTTCCACTGGGGAGACATGTGGCACTTCGCCATTTCCCGCATGGTGGTGGCGGCCCGGGCACAGGGTCTGCGGCCCATCGACGGACCTTTCGGCGATTTCCGGGACGGTGACGGCTATCGCGCCCAGGCCAACAGGGCGGCTGCCCTGGGATGCGAGGGCAAGTGGGCCATTCATCCAGGGCAGATTCCCCTCGCCAACGAGGTGAACAGCCCCTCCGAAAAGGAAGTGACCCAGGCGCAGCGCATTCTCGAGGCCATGGACAAGGCGCAAAGGGAAGGCCAGGGGGCGGTCTCCCTGGACGGCAAGCTGATCGATATCGCATCGATCAAGCAGGCCGAGGTGATGGTGCGCAAGGCCGAGCAGATCAGGTCGGCCGGATAGGGACAGAGTCCCCACCGTCATGCGTCTGGCACTGGAATTCGAGCGGCCGATCGTCGAACTCGAGAGCAAGATCGAGGAGCTTCGCCGGCTGTCGGTCGACGATGGCGTCAATATTGTCGAGGAGGTCAATCGTCTGGAGACGAAGCTCGACCGTCTCCTCATCCAGACCTATGGCAAACTCAGCCCGTGGCAGAAGACCCAGGTCGCCAGGCACCCGGCGCGCCCCCACACGTCGGTCTTCATTTCGTCGCTCATTGAGGATTTCGTCCCGTTTGCCGGAGATCGTCTCTACGGCGAGGATCCCGCCATGCTGGCGGGGATCGGCACCTTCAACGGGCGTCCGGTGGTGGTCATGGGCCACGAGAAAGGCAACGACACGGACAGCCGGGTCCGGCACAACTTCGGCATGGCGCGGCCCGAGGGCTACCGCAAGGCCGCCCGGCTGATGCGCCTGGCGGACCGATTTGGCCTGGCGGTGATCTCCTTTGTCGATACGGCCGGAGCCTACCCGGGAATCGGCGCTGAAGAGAGGGGGCAGGCGGAGGCCATCGCCCGCTGCATCGAGACCTGTCTCACCATCCGGGTGCCGTTGGTGTCCGTGGTGATCGGTGAGGGCGGCTCAGGGGGAGCGATCGCCATTGCCGTTGCGGATCGTGTGCTGATGCTCGAACACGCCGTCTATTCCGTGATCTCTCCGGAAGGATGCGCCTCCATCCTGTGGCGCAGCAGCGATGAGGCCGAGACGGCTGCCAATGCCCTGAAACTGACCGCCACCGACCTGGAAGGGTTGAAGATCATCGACCATGTCGTGAAGGAGCCGCTGGGAGGCGCCCACCGCGACCCCGACGCTGCCATACGCACGACCGCCGAGGCCATTGCCGCCGCCCTGGAAGACCTCGACCCTCTCGACGGCGATGCCCTCGTCGCCGGGCGCCGCGACAAGTTCATGAAGATGGGCCGTCATCTCTCTCCGTGACCTCGCAATCCGCCGGACCGTCTTTCTTCAGGGGACTTGCACCCGGCGATGTCGTCGGCTACCTAGGCACGTCAACCAGCGCACCCCTAGCTCAACTGGATAGAGCACCTGACTACGGATCAGGAGGTTGGGGGTTCGAGTCCTCCGGGGTGCGCCATATTTTCAAAAATTTACAACGATTTGGCATCTCTCCGGTCCCATCGCTCATTCCGGACTTCCTCTCTGTCGCCGTCTCCTCTGGTACGCGTCACCAGGGCGCTCAGCAAATGCGTCGGTCACGTACCCTCGATCTCGCGTCGGGCTGCGGTTGCCAGAAAGGCCGAACGGGTCATGCGGCGCTGCCTGGCTTCGTCGTCGATGGCTTCGAGCAGGCCGCGGTCGAGGGAAATGTTGACCCGCCGCGATGAACCGCGGTCCAGGAGGAGCGGAATCAGCACCAGGTCGGCCCCCTCGCGCCAATCGGCAAGTTCCGGATCGGCCTTGATGGCATCAATCGAGCGGGGAGGCGGAATACACTCGCCGTCGTCGCGTAGACCCTCGACGTGAAACGCGAGGGCTTCGCAGCCACGGTGGACGGCATCGTCGGCCGAGTCGCCTGCGGACACGCAGCCCGGGAAGTCAGGAAAGCTGACGCCGTAGCCGGCGTCGTCCCGGTGGATGAAGGATACGTAGCGCATCGATTCTTCCTCCTAAGTGTTCCAGCCCGCCTGCCGGTAGATCGATGCCACCGTTCCGCGCGGGATGTCCCTCGTCGGGTGCGGCACGGTAACCCGTCCCGGTTTCGTGGGGTGTGTGAACTGTCGGTGGCTGCCTCTAGTGGCAACGTGTACCCAGCCGTCCTTTTGGAGCATACGGATGAGCTTACCGCTGTTGCGTTCCACGACCCTGTTCATTGTGTATCTATATACACACTCTCGCAACCGCATCAAGACTGGATCTACCGCTCACCCCATCCTTCGATCTCTCCCGTTGGCGTCGGTAGTGATGGTGTTGCACCCCGCCCCATGGTACCGCCATGCGTGTCGTTGACTGCCGTATCCCTGGTGCACTGGCACATTTCCGGTCGGAGCCGCCAACGTTTCTCCGAGTTCCGGAGTCTGACTGCGGGTCACGAAGTTGAGGGTTCGAATCCCTATAGGTGCGCCAACTTTCGGGGTCTATGAGATCTCAGTCTCATGCCGGGCACGATATCGACGCGGTTGGTGGGTTTGTAGTGTCCTCTCACGGCCTTTTCAGCGGACCACCAGGGCGATGGCAACGAGGACGAGCAGCACCGTGACGAGCCTGCGGAAGAACTGCTCCGGCACGCGTCCCGCGATCGCCTGACCCAGGAGGGTCCCGGCGACGGCGGGCGCCGCCAGCCACAGGCATTCGTCGACGACCCGGTACGGGACGCCCTCCGTGATGCCCTGCAGGGCCAGGGCTGCCGGATAGCAGACAAGGGCGACGATGAGCAGGGTAGCGCGTGTTTGCGTCTTCTTCAGTCCGGCAGCCGAGGCCCAGGCGGCAACCGGAGGACCGGGCATGGCGAGTGTCGCCGTCATGGCGCCACTCATCAGACCGGTCAGCAGGCGGCCCGTGGTGCTGTTCCGACGGACGACGATCCGGCGTTCGTGGATCCCTGTCGAAAGGACGGCCATGGCCAGCACCGCCGCAGCCGCGCCCCACTTGAGATCGGCCACCGTCGCCGTGGCGAAAATGAGGGCGCCGACGACCAGCCCGGCGGCAGCTCCGCCAAGAAGGTGCTTGAGCATGACCGGATCGGCCGCGTCGAGGGTCCTGCGGACCAGTATCAGCGATGGAATGGTGGAGAGCACGATGGTCACCTGGATGGCCGCCGTATCGCCCATGGCGATCAGCAGGACCGGTCCGGCGATAATGCCGAACCCCATGCCTGTCGCTGCCTGGAGAAGCGCCGCCAGGAACACCACGGCGATGACGGCAAGCGCAATGGCCGTCATGCGGTTCTTCGGCGTGTCACAGGGACGCGGCCCGTTTCCTCAGGACAAACTTCTGTATCTTGCCGGTGGAAGTCTTGGGGAGTTCGCCGAACACCACGTGCTTCGGGCACTTGAAGTGCGCCAGGTTATCCCGGCAGAAGGCAATGAGGTCGTCCGCCGTGGCCGTCATGTCGGGCTTGAGCGTGACAAAGGCGCACGGCGTTTCACCCCACATGTCGTCGGGGCGCGCCACCACCGCCGCCTCGGCCACGGCCGGATGGCGATAGAGAACACCCTCAACCTCGATGGTCGAGATGTTCTCTCCTCCGGAGATGATGATGTCCTTGCTGCGATCCCTGATCTCGACATAGCCGTCCGGATGGGTGACCGCCAGATCGCCGGTATGGAACCACCCGCCGCGGAAGGATTCGGCGCTTGCCCGGGGGTTCTTGAGATAGCCGGACATGGTGATGTTGCCGCGCATCATGATCTCGCCCATGGTCTCGCCATCCGCCGGTACGGGTTCCATGGTCTCCGGTTCGGCGACCATCATCGCTTCCTGAACGGCATAGGTCACACCCTGGCGGGCCTTCCGGTCAGCCTGCCCGGAGGCAGGCAGATCATCCCATTCGGGATGCCACGCGCACACGGTCGCCGGTCCATAGGTTTCGGTCAGGCCGTAGACATGGGTGATGTCGATGCCGCGCGCTGCCATGCGTTCGAGGACGGCGGCCGGGGGCGCGGCGCCCGCGGTCATCATCTTCACCTGATGACGAATGCCCTGCCACAGGGCCTCGGCGCCGGCCAGCATCATGTTCATGACGACAGGTGCTCCGCAGAGATGCGTGACACCGTGCTCGCCGATGGCGCCCAGTATCGACTCGGCGGAGAGAGCGCGCAGGCAGACATGCGTTCCCGCCATGGCGGTCACCGTCCATGGGAAACACCAGCCGTTGCAGTGGAACATCGGCAGGGTCCACAGATAGACAGGGTGATGCGGCATCGACCAGGTGATGGCGTTGCCGAGAGCGTTCAGATAGGCGCCACGGTGGTGATAGACCACACCCTTGGGGTTGCCGGTGGTGCCTGACGTGTAGTTCAGCGCAATCGGCTGCCATTCGTCGTCAGGTCCCGTCCAGTGACCCGTTTCCTCTCCCTCGGCGAGCAGTTCCTCGTAGGTCATTTCACCGAGAAGTTGCCCTGCGCCTTGGGCCTGGGGATCGTCGATATCGACGACGAGCAACCGGCGCCCGAGTCCGGCAAGGGCCTCGCTCACCGTTGGTGACAAGGCCCTGTCGGTGATGAGGACTCTCGCTTCACCGTGTTCGAGGATGAAGCGGATGGCGGCGGCGTCGAGGCGTATGTTGAGGGAATTGAGCACGGCGCCCGTCATCGGCACGGCAAGGCTCGCTTCGACGAACTCCGGCAGATTGGGCGCCATGATGGCCACGGTGTCGCCCCTGGCCACGCCGCGCCGTTGCAACGCCGAGGCAAGCCTGCGGCAGCGCCCGGCCGTGTCGCGCCATGTCCTCTTCAGCGGGCCATGGATGACGGCAATCCGGTCCGGCCATACCGCCGCCGTCCGGTTGAGGAACGACACGGGAGACAGTGACACATGGTTGGCGTCGTTGCGTCCGAGCCCGTCGGTCCAGATGTCAGCCATTGCGCGCGCCTCTCGCCAAGCCCCGTTCGATTTATCGCCGTCACCGGGATCATTGCAAGCGGGTGACAGGCACTGCACCATGATGGCCATGCAGGTGCCGCGCACGACAAGACGGCCTCGCCACATCGTCGATACGTGGTATGACGCGGCGAGTGACGATCCGTCCGTCCTGCAGATCTGGGCCTATACGTCTCGCCTTTCCTGTCGCGTGGACGAAGTCATCGAACTCCATGTATCGACGACCGCCGACACCTTTGATCTCGATATCGCGAGGGACGGCCTCGAGACCGTTCCGGTTCATCGCGAACCGGGTCTTGCCGGCCACTGGCATGCGACTCCGCACGACGCTTCCGCCACCGGATGTGGCTGGCCGGTTGCCTGGCGCATGACCATTCCCGCCACCTGGCGGCCCGGCGGCTACATCATCACCCTCACGGCGCGGCGCGGCGACGAGATGGTCACGTGCGACCATGTCGTCCTTGTCGGGGGACCACGTCATGGAGCCGGTGCGCCGGTACTCTTGCTGGCGGCGACACCGACCTGGGTTGCCTACAACGAATGGGGTGGCTCGAACGCCTACGAGGGAATCTCCGGCGACTCCGGCGACCGGTTCTCGACACATCTGAGCCTTCAGCGGCCGTGGTCGCGCGGCTTTGCAAGGCTGCCTCCCGGAGCGCCGAGGGCCCTTCCCGCGACGCCGCTGCCACAAGGGACGGTGGCGCGCTATCCCTACATGGAATGGGCATGGTCACACGGCTATTCCAAGAAGTACGCGTCGGCCGGATGGGCAAGCTATGAACGCCACATGGCGCGCTGGCTCGAGGCGGAGGGCCACGAGGTGGACGTGGCGGCGCTCCATGACATTCATGACACGCCGGACCTGCTGGACCGCCACCGCTGCGCCGTCATCGTCGGACATGATGAATACTGGAGTCGCCCCATGCGCGATGTCATCGACCGGTTTGTCGAGGCAGGTGGCAGGGTGGCTCGGTTTGCCGGGAACTTCTTCTGGCAGGTCAGGCTCGAAGACGAAGGCCGAACCCAGGTCTGCTACAAGTACGTCGCGGCCGAGGAAGACCCTGTCATGGGCACGGCACAGGAACGCCTCGCCACCACGTCATGGGAATCGCCGGAGGTGAACTGGCCTGGATCCCGCACCTTCGGGGTCAACGGTTCGAAGGGCATTTACGCTGGCCTCGGCCACTGTGCCGGCCGCGGCGCCGGTGGATTCACGGTCTATCGCCCAGCCCACTGGGCCTTTGCCGATTGCTGTCTTGGCTATGGCGACATTCTCGGCGCCGACAGCAGGATCTTCGGTTACGAGGTCGACGGTCTCGACCACGTGATCCGCGATGGACTCCCGTGGCCGGTTCCAGGCGAGGATGTACCCGGTGACCTCGAGATCCTGGCCCTGGGTCCCGCTACCACCGTCGAGGCCGATTTCGGGCTGTGGGCAGAAGATCTCTACATCGCCGACCATGACAGGCGTTTCCTCGCCCGCATGTTCCACGGTGCGGAAACGCCCGAGGCGCTGGAGAAGGTGACGCGGGGCAGTGGCATGATCGTCACCTTCTCCAAGGGGGCCGGGGAGGTCTTCACCGCCGCCACCTGCGAGTGGGTCAATGGCCTGCGCCTTGCTGACCCCGCCGTCTGCCAGGTCACTCGCAACGTCCTCAACCGCTTTCTCGCCTGACAGGGGTGGTTCACGGTCCTGGCGTTGGGGTTGTTGGACGAGGGCGCACTTGAAACCAACCGGGTGGAGGCCCCGGAGCCGCTGACCGCAGCGTTCATCGCCCGTCGGTCGAGCTTGATGGCGGCAGGCTGTTCGGGTTCGAGCTCCTCAACCTGCGGTTTACGGCGTGCAAGGTCGGACGCACGAGGTCACCAATGCGCCGCCGGTAGACCCGAGTTCTCGAGGCCCCCTCCATTAATCGCCGGGACGATGCGACTGTCGCCCCGGCAGGCGCAGGAACCGGTTACAGCCGGGAGCGCTCAAGCTCGATGTCGGCGTTGCGCCAAAGCGAATCGAATTGCCGCTTCACGATGATGGCGTCCTCTACCATGCCCTGCGCCTCGAGTGCCTGTGCCAGACCGAAAGTGGACCAGCCGTTCTGCTGGTTCCATTCCAGGTCCTTGCGATAGACGGCTTCCGCCTCTTCCAGGCGCCCGGCGTCGAGTAGTGCTGCGCCCAGATAAAGGCGCATGGACTGGGACCAGTCGGGCGGCTCGGTGTAGTTGTTGGCGTCCTGTATTTCCACCGCCGCCTGAAAATGGGCGATGGCTGCATCGAGGTTGCCCCGGGCTTCGGCGATTTCGCCCTGCAGCGCGTGGACGGCCAGTTTCAGTATGTGCGAAGCAGGCGTCGGCCCGACTCCGGTATCGTCGACGCCGTCGGCCACGGCCTGTGCCTGAATGTTGGCCAGTTCGGCATCGGCCACATGAAGCTGACCGTCAGTCACATAGGCACTGCCGAGCACATAGCTCCACATGCCGTCGAGATACGGCGTGCCGGAGTGGCTCTGTTCGCCTTCCAGGATGCGGTCCCACTTGCCGAACACCTTGTCCACCAGCCAGGAATGCGCCACCCGTTTTTCGCCGCCCCTTATCGATTCGGCAATCCGGCCGACACCCTCCACGCCGCGCCGGGCGGCTTCGAAAGAGGCGGCATAGTTGCCTTGAAGCATGTTGGCGTAACGCACGAAATCCAGCGCATGCGGCGCGTGAGACTTGTGCGACAACGAATAGGTGCCAATCTTCGGAAAGTTGTTGTCACCCCAGATTTCGGCGAACTGCCGGTCGACGATCTGGGAACGCACGTTAGCGTCGATGGCCTTTTCGTATTCACCGACACGCAGATAGATGTGGCCGGGCATATGCACCATGTGACCCGAGATCGGTACGGTGCCTTCCAGCTTCAGGGCCGATGGCATGGCCAGTTCCGGTTCGCCGGAGGCCTCCATCAGATGGATGTAGAGATGATTTGCGCCGGGATGGTCGTGCTCGACTGCCATGGCGGCCTCGAACGCAGCACGCGCTTCAGAGGTGCCGGCCTTTGGTGAACCGTCAGGCTCCCAGTAATCCCAGCTTCTGGTGTTCATGTAGGCCTCGCCGAACATGGAAGCGATATCCGCATCGTCCGGATACCTGTGGTGCAGTTCACGCATGGTGTTCAGATAAGCCTGGTCCCGTTCCCGGTCATCGGCGATGGTGTCCTTGTCGTAGAGCACGAACAGTGCGTTGATCATGTCCCGTTCCCGCTCGGTACCGTTGTCGATGCGCTCGAGCGCATTGCGGATGGCCTCGAGGCCGGCACCCTGGGGGTCATCCGGCAGACCGGCATAGCGGCTGTTGGGATTTGGTCCCGCGGCATGGGCCAGGCCGAAGTATGGCATGGGATGGTCCGGGTCGTGGCGAGAAGCCTCCTGGTATGAGGCGATGGACTCCGGAAAGTAGAAACTCCAGGCCATGCGCAGGCCCTGGTCGAAAAAGGCCTGGGCTTGCGCCGAATCGGTTGAAATCGGTCTGCTGTAGGTGCCGCCGCCTGGGATCAGAATCGCCAGGGCTTCGCCGTCCTGGGCCTGGACCGTCTGCCAGGCCATTGCGGCTGCGAGCCAGCAGGCGGCCGCAATCAAGAACTTCTTCACTGTTCGCACCTCACAAACTGGATTCATCGAACCAGCACCGGTCGGCGTCAAAGACATCGTGTCACGGTCACTCTGCCGGTTCGAAGAAGCGGCCAGGCACAGCTGACTCTCCGGGACGACGATGCTGGTTCAGATTCCGCCTTCGCGCGACAGGACCGCAAGAGACCCGCCGGGACAGCTCACGGGTCGGGGCGTTCGAAACGACACCGGGAATGGATCTCGATCCAACCCTCGACAGTGTCACTTGCTGTTGCGCTGTAGTCGCACGTGGCCTCGAGACCCTGGTAGGCGCCGTCGGCGCCGATCATGCCGTGAGTCCCGGAGTTTCCGCTCCTTTGTGACAGCACGTACAGCTTGCCATTCGGCAGGTTCAACTCGGACACGGCAACGATGTCGCCGTCCGCGATCCAGGCAAGCCCCAGCGCCGTGCCCTTGTGGCCGGCTTCGAAAGGCCTGTCCGCAGGGTCCGCAATCTCCACGTCGCAGCGCGACTGGCCGGCTGTCGTATCGCCTACCTCGACGTAAGCGGGCTGACACAGGCTGATGGCGGTGAACTCGCCGGAATCCCCGGCGGCCACCGTCGCGGACGCCGTAACGAGAACGGCGCACATCAGATTGATTCGCCTCATGCATGTCTCCCGTCTGTTGCAACAGGCACACAGAGTATGGGCCCCCTGTCGCGACCGCAACGAGCCGGGCCCGGCCCCGTGTGGCCGGATCGCCGTGACCTGCCGCACCTGCTTCGCGCAGGTCCATGTCGACGAGGCGAACCACACCTGGAACGCACCAAGGAATGAGAACTGTTCCGACTGTCTTTCGATGATCGACGAAGCGGCCGTCACCGGTATCTGCAGCATTCTCGAACTGCACACCCAGGGCGTGCCGGCTGCCTTCATGAGCCCGAAGAAGAGGTCAGGACCGGCGGGCTCGGGAACCCGAAGGCCTGCTCTCCACCGGAGACCCCCGGGTCCGGATCATGTTTGAGGAAATGGAGGCCAGTCTTGGAAGCTGCCGCCGCGACGTCCGAAGGTGGAAGTTTCCGACAAATGCAATGGCCGTGACGGCACTTCGGCCTTCGCTGCTCCCGGTCCATCTGGGTCGGTCGAGACGCCCGCATACTGTTTCCGGTTGACATGTCTCACCGGAATATTATCTGGGCGCATTCGCCATGCGGCGGTACGTGGCATTCCAGGAGAACAGAGTATGACCAAGAAGACGATCCACCACTTTCTGATCCTTGCCGTTGCGCCATTCCTGGCGTTCGCGGCGCCCGCCGCGGCAAGCGACGACCGGGGCACCCCCGAGGAGGCGCAGGACATGGTGGCGCGCGCCATCGCCTACTACGACGAGATGGGGGCCGAGGCGGCGCTGGCGAGGTTCAATGCCGATCCGGCGCCGGAGTTCCTGGACCGCGACCTCTACATCTTTGTCTATGGGCCTGATGGCTGGCTGGTGGCCCACGGCGTCGACCCCTCGCTTCTGGGAAGGACGTATTCGAGCTTCACGGATGTCGACGGCAAGCAATTCGGCCTGGAGATGCAGCAAACGGCCTCGGCGGACGGAACCTGGGTGGATTACAAGTGGATGAACCCGGCCACAGGAGAGGTCGAGCAAAAGTCGAGCTGGATGGTGTTGCATGACGACCACCACTTCGGAGTGGGCATCTACAAGCCCTAGACACGCTGTCGGCTCTGTGGGTACGAGAGGTCAGCGCCATCCCACCGGCGCAGGTCCAATCTTGTGATGTGGAGATGGGGCGCCGAACAACCCGCCAGCGTTGTCCTGATCGACAATGAGGGCAGGTGTGTGCATTGATCGCTTCTGGCCAGGCGCGCTCTTCGTGGCGTCTTGCCGGCATGACGCTCGTCACAGCATCCCGGCGAGCCTGATGCGCTGGACCTTGCCGGACGGGCCTCGGGGCAGGTCGGCGAGGACATGGATGCGGTCGGGAGCCCGGAAGGCGCCGAGCCTGGCGCGGCAGTGGGCGATGAGATCGTCGGTGGACGCCGTCGCGTCCTTCGAAAGGCAGACGGCGGCCTCGACGCGCTGGCCGTAGTCCGGACAGGGTCTGGCAAATGCCGCCGCCTCGATGACATCGGGATGGGCGTGAAGTGCGTCATCGACCTCCCGGGGCGCGATGTTCTCGCCTCCCTTGATGATGAGTTCCTTCAGCCTGCCGGTGACATGAACGTAGCCATCGTTGTCCATGGATCCGATATCGCCGGTCTTCAGCCAGCCATCCTTCGTGAAGGTGTCGCGGGTCGCGTCACAGTCATCGAGATAGCCCAGCATGACATTGGGACCCCTCACGGCGATTTCGCCCGTCTGGTCGGGTCCCAGCACGTGCCCGGCACCGTCGATGATGGCCACTTCGTTGCCGAAGGCCATGCCCGACGAGCCGACCTTGCGCTTTCCGGGAGGCAGGGGATTGGCGAGAATCTGTGCCGCGGTTTCGGTGAGCCCCATGGTCTCGATGAGCACGATCGCAAATCGCTTCTCGAAGGCCCTGTGAACTTCGGGAGGAAGCGCCGATGAGGCGGACCGTCCGAAGCGGAGACGGCGCAACGCCTTCCCATTCGGTTCGCTGTCGTGATGGAGCAGGCGCGAGACGATGGTCGGGACACAGGAAAACCAGGTGGCGCCATACCTGTGGCAGTCATCCCAGAAGCGCTGCACGGAAAAGCGTCGGCAGACGATCACGGAACCGCCGGAAACGAGCGGTCCCATCAGCGTCACGCAGAGCCCGTTGATGTGGTAGTGGGGGAGAACGCACAAACCCCGGTCATCCGGTCCGAGCTGGTGGGCGCATGCCGTGGTCCATCCACCCGCAAGCAGGCTTCGATGGCTGTGCAGCACTCCCTTGGGCCGTCCAGTCGTACCGGAGGTGTACATCAGCAGGGCCTCGTCATCGGCGGAGAACGGCTCCTGGCGGGATGATGGCGAACCGGCAAGCCCTTCGGCGTTGATGACCGTGAGACCGGTCACTCCTGCCTTGCCGAAGTCGGGCCCTGTCTCGTGGTCGACAACGACGAAGCGCGCGCCACTGTGACGCAGTGCATGGCGGTGGGCGTCGGCACCGGCTGCGAGGTTTAGCGGTGTGGCGCGAAAGCCGCCAAGGAACAGTCCGAACAGGACGAGGATGGCCGCCCGTCCGTTGTGAAGGAGCGTGACGACACTCTCGCCCCTGGTGGCGCCTGCAGCCGTCAGGGACCCGGCGACCGCTTCTGCTCCCTCGAGCAGACCGTTCCATGTCAGTTCGGGTGATCCATCGGCAAAAAGGTGGCTGACCTTCTCGGGCGTCTGGTGGGCGTGCCGCTCGATCCAGTCGCGGATCGTGCCGGAAGGAGGATCGCCCCCTGCGGTCATCGGCCGCACCTGGCCCAGTAGTCCGCGAACACGTCCTCGAGCGAGGGCTCTTCCGGAGGAATGGTCCGGACCACCCTGGTGATGTTGAGGAAGTGCTTCCAGTGGAGGTTTTCGTCGATGGAGTTGCCTCCCCAGCTGCCGCAGCCCATGGAGAGTGAGAAGGGAACGCCGTTGTCGAAGGAGCCGCCAGTTGCGATGGCGTGGGCCTGGTTGACGATGATGCGGCAGGCCGGAAGCACATGTCCCAGTTCGACGGCGCGGTCATCGTGCGAGGTATGGAGTCCCACCGAGTGTCCGGCACCTGCATTGTCCAGAATTCGTGCAACGATGGCCCTGGCGTCGGCGAAGTCCCGGGCCCGGTAGAGTGCGGTGACGAGGGAGATTTTCTCACCCGATATCCGGTGCTCGGGCCCGGCATTCGCTGTCTCGACAGCGATGAAACGCGAGTCGCCCGGAACCTCGTCTGCGAGTTCGAGAATGTCGATCAGCACGCGGGCGTCCCGTCCTATCGCCCGGGGGTTCAATCGGTCGCCAGGCCACAGACGTTCGACGACGTGGCGCTCCCTCGTGGAATCCAGGATGGCGCATCCCTCGTTCCGGAGCGCCGCCGAAAAGGAGTCATAGAGTTCATCGACAACCACCAGGGCATTTTCCGATGAACAGGACGTTGCGTTGTCAAAGGTCTTGGAACGCGCGATCAGCCTCGCCGCCGCTTTGGCATCGGCGGTCTCGTCGACGATGACCGGCACGTTGCCCGTGCCGACGCCGATGGCCGGTGTTCCGCAAGTGTAGGCTCGTCTCACATTGTCCTGTGAACCCGTCGCCAGGGCCAGGTCCACGGTCTCGAGGAGTCTCCCGGTTCGTGTCTTGGTGGCGGGCGCCGGGATCATCTGGACGAGATCGGGATCGACGCGGGCCTTCGAGAACTCGTTGTGGATGTAGTCCAGCAGGCGGCGGCACGCTTCGGTTCCCCTCGGCGATGGCGACAGCACGATCGCATTGCCGCACTTGAGGGCATTGATGATGTTGTTGGCCGGGGTCGCGACCGGGTTGGTCGACGGGACGACGGCGCCGATCACGCCGACCGGCCGCGCGATTTCGGTGAGTCCCCTCGCGGGATCGTCGGCAATGACGCCGTATGTCGCGGCATGCGCGATGTCGCGCATCAGACCGAGTGTCTTGCGATGATTCTTGGTGACCTTGTCGGCGACATTGCCGAGTCCGGTCGTCCTGACCGCAAGCTCCGACAGGGTCCGGTTGCGGTCCGGCTCCAGGAGCGCCCAGGCAGCCGCCTGGCAGGCCCTGTCGTAGCGCGCCTGGGTGGCGCCCGATTCGTAGCGTGCCTGGGCCGCCCGGGCCCGGGCCAGGAGATCGTCGACAAGAGCGATGTCGTCCTCACGGATCATGATCGTTTTCCGCCTGCTTGGGTGTCCGGGAGGGACCGGGGCGGGGACTCTGCCCCGGTCCGCCCGACAAGTTAGAGGTCCTTGAGAAGTTCGCGAAGATAGGCGTCGCGCTCCTCCCACATGGCGAGGACTTCCTCGCGGTTCATGACGTGGACCGGGGATCCTCCCGCGGCCATCTTGCCGAGCACGCGGGAGTTCATGAACATCCCGGGCACGATCGCGGCGAGTTTCTCGATGATGGCATCGGGGGTTCCCTTGGGGACCATGATGCCGCGGAAGTTGACGGAACTGTTGTCGACATCGAGGCCCTCTTCCATCATGGTCGGCACATCGGGGAGGAACTCCTCGTTCCTCTGGATGTCCGCTACCGCCAGGATCTTGACGTTGCCTGCCTCGCGGGCGCGGTAGGCGTCCGAGAGATTGTTGATGCCGGCCATCACGTCTCCCGCGATCACCGCCTTCATGGCCGCGGCGCCGCCGCCCTTGGTGGGAACGTACTGCATGGTCACGCCGGCGGCCTTCTCGATCTGCAGTGCGGCGATATGGTGTCCGACAAAGAGACCGGCGCCCGAGAAGGTGAGCTTGCCCGGGTTGGCTTCGGCCCAGGCGATGACATCCGCCATGGAATCAAAGGGGCTGTCCGTGCCGACGATGAATACCGCCGGGTCGGCGCCCCAGTTGGCGATGGGCTCGAAGCTGTCCTTCGAGTACTCGACCCCGCCCTTGATGCTCTGCGCGATGAAGTGCGGGATGTTGTAGGCGGCGAGCGTGTAGCCGTCGGTATCCGCCTCCGTGGCGAACCAGTTCCAGCCGACCCGCCCGCCCGCGCCGGGCTTGTTGATGATCGCGATCGGCACTCCGAGAGCGTCTTCGTTGCCGGCGGTCATCGTGACGATGCGCGCCTGGAAATCCGTGGCGCCTCCCGCGCCGTAGGACACCATGAGCATGATCGGACGCTCCGGATACTCGTCGGCCTGGACAGTTCCGACGAGCGCGGCCAGCGCCATCGCGAGGCCTGCGAGAATGTGTTTCATGGGGGTTCTCCTTTCTTGTGGGCAGGCTCGCGCCTGTCTAGATGAACAGTCCTCGTGGTGTGAACACCTTGAGAACAACGGAAAAAAGCAGGTACATGACGGCGAGATACGCGGCCGTGATGGCAAGGCGCCTCGCCCAGGTCCGGACCTGGTCGTGAGGCGCCGGATCGTGGAGCGAGAGAATGACGAGGAAGGCGATCGTGGAGGAGGTGTAGAAACCCAGCCACTTTGCCGCGAAGAAGATGTAGAGGCCGGCGACGAGGACGCCCGGCAGGATCGTCTTCACCAGATCCAGGGTGACCCCGCCCTCGGCAATGCGGCGCTCAAGGAGTGAGCGCAGGAACGTCCAGCCGGCAAGGGCGACGAAGGCCACGGAGATCAGCCTGGGAAAGAGGAAGGCTTCGGCGGGGGACTGGCTGAAGCTGATCCAGCAGACCCAGACCGCGACCAGCAGGATGATGCCGGAGGCCAGGCGCGGCTGCAGGGCGGTCATGACGCGTCCTTTGCGGCGCGCCGGGAGCGCAGTTCCGCGTAGAGCGAGTATCCGACCGACGTCACGACGATTGCGACGAGAAGAATGTTCAGCGCCCCTCCGAAGAAGTAAGCGAACGGGCCCACGGTCGCTTCGGCGATCAGCGATCCCTGAATGAAACTCGATTCCGCGATGGGTCCAAGAATGAGGCCGAGGACGAGGGGTGCGGCGGAGAATCCGAACCGTTCCAGGAAGTACATCATGGTGCCCAGAGCCGCCATGACATAGACATCGCCCATGGAGTGCTGCACCGAGTAGGATCCGAACACCGCCAGGCCCAGGACGATGGGTGCCATGACCGATTTCGGGACCAGCGCCACGCGCGCCGCCAGCGAGGCGACGTAGAGGCCGAACACGCACATCAGGATCTGGCCAATCAGCATCGAATTGATGAACGGCCAGGCGACGTCGGGATGGTTGTCGAAGAGGTCGGTGCCGGGAAAGATCCCGTGGATCAACAGACCGCCGAGCAGCACGGCGGCGGTCGGGCTGCCGGGAATGGAGAGTGTCAGAAGCGGGACGAGGGAGGGGCCGACCATCGCGTTGTTGGCGGACTCGGCCGCAATGATGCCCTCCGAGTGGCCGGTTCCGAACTTCTCGCGATCCGGCGAGACCTTGCGCGCCTGGTCGTAGGCGACCAGCCCGGCGATCTGTCCGCCGATGCCCGGGATCAGTCCGATGATGGAACCCGAAACGGTGCCGATCGCCACGGCGCGCAGTTTCGACAGGAGTTCCCGAACCGCCCGGGAGAGCGGATGTTTCTCCACCGAGATGGCCTCGATCGACGACCGCCGACGGCCCTCCGCGAACATGGCGATAACCTGGGGGATGGCGAACAGTCCGATGAGGGCGGGCACGATGCTGATGCCGCCGCTCAGGGATGAATGGAAGACGAATCGCTGGACGCCGAGGATGTCGTCGAACCCCACCGTTGCGAGCCACAGCCCGATGGATCCCGACAGCAGGCCCTTGATGACGCTGGACGTGCCGAGGGATCCGATGATCGTGACACCGAGTATGGCGAGCCAGAAGAGTTGCGAGGGTCCGAAGGCAAGCGCCCATTCGGCCAGCACCGGCGTCAGGAAGATCAGGAGCGCGACTCCGATCAGGCCTCCGACAAGGGAAGCGAGGAAGGCAAGCTGGAGAGCCCTGGCGCCCTGGCCCCTGCGGGCCATCTCGTGACCGTCGAGGGTCGTGGCGATGTTGGCGGGCGCCCCCGGTATCTTCAGCAGGATGGCGCTGACAGCGCCGCCTGCGACCGTGGAGGTGTAGGCCGCACCCAGCAGGATCAGCCCGTGCACGGCCTCGAGCTGGAAGGTGAAGGGAATCAGCAGGGCGACCGCCATGGTCGGGGAGAGTCCCGGCGTGGCGCCGAGGATCAGGCCACCGACCGTCCCGCCGACGAGCAGGAGCATGGCCGGGACCGTGAACACGTCCGCGAAGTAGGTCAGAAACTCCATTCCGCCTCTCGCCGCATCCTCCGACAGCGCAGGCTGTTCGCCCGCACTTGGAAACGGTAGGGAATGAAAACAACGATGCAAACGTTTTCATCAAGGGAATTTCGGTCCATTCTTGGCGGCGTGATGGCCGGGCGGCATGTCGACATCGTTCACGTTGCAAGACGGGCAGGGGTCTCACCGGCCACCGTGTCGCGCGCCTTCAACCATCCATCGCTCGTGAGAGCCGACACCCGGGCGCGAATCTCGGCGGCGGTCGACGAGCTCGGCTACATCCGCAACCGGGCGGCACGGTCCATCCACGGCAAGAGAAGCGGAACCATCGGTCTCATCGTTCCGACCGTTGACAACGCCATCTTCTCGCGATTGATCCAGTCGTTTTCCGATGCCCTGAACCGCGGCGGCTTCACTCTCCTGCTCGCGGCCCACGGCTACGACCTCGGACGGGAGAAGGACCTGCTGCGCTCCTTTCTCGAGCACCGGGTCGACGGAATCGCCGTGATCGGCCTCGACCACGAGGACGCCACGTTCGCCCTGATCGAGAACCGCCAGGTGCCCGCGGTCGCGCTATGGAACCACGACGGCGAATCGCGGATGTCCTGCGTGGGGCCGGAGAATCGCCACGCGGGCTATCTGGCCGCGCAGCACCTTGCGGATCTCGGCCACCGGCGGATCGGCCTGCTGTTTCCGCCGGTCCGGGGCAACGACCGCGCGGCGGCGAGGCTCGAGGGAGCCGAGGCGCTTCTGGGCGAACGCGGGATCGCCGTGCCCGGCCGCTGGCGTATCGAGGCGGTCTACAGCGTCGCGGCGGCCAAGCGCGCCTGTGTGGACCTCATCGGTGGCGACGACCTCCCGACAGGGCTCGTGGCCGGCAACGATATTCTTGCCCAGGGCGCGGTGTTCGCCGCCACCGAGCGCGCGGTTGGGGTCCCCGACCGGATGTCCGTGGTCGGGATCGGAGATTTCAGCGGTTCCGCCGAGATGACTCCGTCCCTCACGACCGTGCGGTTGCCGGCGGCCGAGATCGGCGCAGCCGGGGCGGACGTCCTGCTTGAACTCGTGCGTTCGGAACGGCACCGTCCGCTGGTCCGGCGCAATCTCCCGCTCGAACTCGTGGCGCGCGCCTCCACGGCGCCGCCGCCCGTCCTGTAGAGGGTGCCTGACGGCACGTGAGCGCCGTGCCCAAGGCTTCGTCCCGTGTCGACAACAACTCGCGGCACACGTCGACCGGATTGCCGCCGATGCCCCGTCCGCCCGTACTCAGAAGCGGTTCAGTTCCGCTTCCTGATGCTGTCACATGAACCCGACCCTGAAGACGCACCAACCTCCTGACGCCAGGGCGCCCAGTGTCGGCCTCGGCGACGATGCCGCCATGCCGGGGACGCTGGCTGGCTTTGTCGAGCTTTGCAGACCAACGCTGCTGAAGCCCGAATCCTTCATTCCGTTCGCCAAAGACTCGGGGACACCACGCGCCTGGTGGCCCATCCCGGCGGATACGGCGACTGCAAGCATGGTCCCGACCCCGGCAACCGAATCATGCGGCACAGCCATAGACATGCTCTTCATGCGGATCAGCAGCGTGTTGTCGGGACTTGCTTGTCAAGATACGGGCGACCTGGGTCAGAATGCTGACGGTACGCCGGCATTGAAGCCCGTCAAGTCGCGCCTCAGGATTCCCTGCTGTGCCACCATTCTTCGAGTATCGTGCACTGAAGGGATCCCTGTTCGCCTGAAAACACGAGCCTGAACGTTCCGTCGAGTTCGACCCGCGCTCCGGTGGCCTTTTCGGTGTAGCGAGCCTGCCACCCGGCGATCGCGGTATCGTTGCTGACCGCCCAGACCTGCGACGCGAACTCGACGTTCTCCTGGGCCTCCGCCGCGCCACTCTGCCAGTACTCCCATATCTCCCGTCGTCCCCGCATCGGATCGTCGAACGGCACTTCCCGATAGGTGGCGGTGTCGGAGAACAGCGTCACCACCTGGCCCGGGTCTCCGTCGACCCAGGCGCGGCCATAGGCATCCAGCCAGTCCTGAACGTCCTGTTCCGTCATCACGTCATCCCTCCTCCGATCCACCCTTCGCGGTGGGCCCGGCCGTGAAGGGCGAGGGGCAGACTGTTTGATGAAGAACTGTTCTCAAGGTTTCCTCGCTCCGCTGTCTCAGCCGGCGCCGCCGAAGGGATTGGGCATGCCGTCTGCGAAGCGGCGAAAACGGAAGGGTGTCAGGTCCACCGAGGGGGTCTGGCCTGTCACGAGTTCGGCCGTCACGCGGCCTGCTCCCGGACCGATGCCGAAGCCGTGGCCGCTGAACCCGGTCGCCAGATGGAATCCGGGAACCCCTTCCACTGCGGAGATCACGGGAATGGCGTCGGGGGTGACGTCGATCAGGCCGGCCCAGGTCTCCTCGATCCCGACGTCGGAAAGTGCGGGAAAGGTTTGCAACAGGTTTGAAAAGGTCTCGATGATCACGTTCCGGTAGGGCTTCGGGTTCATCACGCGGGTGGCCTCGAAGGGGCTCGTGTCGTCGAGGGACCATCGTCTGCGGGTCACCATGTCGCGCAGGCTTTGCCGCGACAGGCGCAGCTTGAGGGCATTCTTCTCGTGGCGCCACGCGGGCATGAAGTCGCTCATCCAGCGCAGGGCATCGGGGCCAAGATGGAAGTCGGCCTGGTAGCCATGAGCCACCGTGTAACCGCCGTCCTCGCGTCGTCTCAATGCAAGGTTGTCCGCCCAGATCGCCCCTTCGAACACGGACGGAGCCGGTGTGGTCCTCATCACGTTGTTCTGGATGCGAAGCTGGGGCAGGGAGATATCGTGATTGCCACAGAAGAGCGATGACCAGATGCCTCCGGCGAGCACCACGGTCGAGGTGGCCGTGATGCCTTGCTCTGTCACCACGCCGGCCACCCTGCCACGCTTGAGATCAAGGCCCCGGACAGCGCATCCGGTGATGATGCGTCCGCCAAGGCGTTCCGTTGCCCGCGCCAGCGCGGGGACCGCAAGGCGCGGTTCCGCGCGGCCGTCCGTCGGCGTGTGGAGGGCGGCTCTGAACGTCCCTTTCATGTCGGGAACGAGCGCGTTCAGTTCCGCCGTCGACAACAGCTTCGAGCCCAGCTGGAACTCCTTGGCATGATCGACAAAGGCCTCGAAGGCAGCAATGTCGTCATCATCCCTGGCGGTGTAGAGAACGCCGTTCTGGTGAAACCCGACGTGATCGTCGATGTCGGCTTCGATTCTCCGCCAGATTCTCAGGGACTCGACAATGAGCGGCAGTTCCTCGGGCGCCCGTCCCTGCTGGCGCACGAAACCCCAGTTGCGGCTCGACTGTTCGCCGGCAATCCGGCCCTTCTCGAAGAGGGCGACCGGGATGTTCCGCCTGGCCAGGAAATAGGCCGTCGAAACGCCGATGATTCCGCCACCGATGACAACGACCTCAGCCGACTCCGGTATCCGGTCGGCCTGATCGATCATGAAGCGGGAAGTCCCGGCAACCCTGCTCTCGTGGCCACTTCAGGCCACGAGAGCAGGAATCTCGTCATCTTCGGGGAAGCGACCGAGGTCAAGTTTCGAGAACAGGACCTCATCTCCCCTGGTGATCTCGAAGGATCCGGTTCGTCCTCCAAAGATCTCGACGTCGCCTGCACCTGCACTGATGAGCTGATCCCTCGCACGGAGCGCCCGTGGCTCATAGTTTCAGGAGCGGCAGTATTCAATTCTGATCGCTTCGCTCATGGGTCATTCCCGTTTCGACGGCATCATCCTAGATCACTGTCTCCCGATGATCCAAGGGTCAGCCGAGAAGGCGCTCATTGTCGGGGTCGAACGGCGCTTCCGGGGCAATGCGCGCCCGTCTCGGTTCCCCGAGAATCTCGACGTGAAGCGAGGAGGACACAAGGTCGATTCCAGGATCGAGGTAGGCCAGCGCAATCGAGTGCCCCACATGGTGACCAAAGCCGCCCGAGGACACCGTGCCCACCACCTCGCCGTTCATCAGGACCGGTTCGTTTCCCCAGGCGTCGGCATCATCGGCATCGACAAGGAGGGTGCAAAGCCGGTAGCGGGGCCCCTGGTTGTGGGCCTTGAGAAGCGCATCACGGCCGATGAAGTCACCCTTGTCCATGGCGACGAAGCGCCCCAGTCCCGCTTCGAAAGGCGTCGTGTCTGCGGTGAACTCCGCTCCCCAGCGCCCGTAGCCCTTCTCGAGCCGCAGGGAATCGAGGGCCCTTGCCCCGCAGGCGACGAGGTCGACATCCGTGCCTGCCGCCGTCAGGGCGCAGTAGAGTGCCTTGAGGTTGTCCCGCCCCACATGGATCTCGTACCCGAGATCGCCCGTGAAGGCGATGCGCATGACGAAGGCCGGCATGCCGGCGATCTCCATGTGGCGCGCCGCCAGGAACGGGAATGCGGCGTTCGAGACATCGTCTTGCGTGAGTTTCCCGAGGAGTGTCCGGGCGTTGGGTCCGGCAATGGCAAAGCCGCCATAGTCGCCGGTGATGCTCCGCAGTGCGACGTCGTGATGGGGCAGGAACTGCGCGAAGTGACGCAGGTGGAAGGCCTCGGCGGCGCCGGAGCCGACCAGCCAGAACGCCGTGTCGGAGAGTCGTGTCACGGTGAAATCACCGATGATCCCGCCGGCGGCATTGAGCATGGGCGCCAGGACCGTGCGTCCGTGTTTTCGGGGAAGCCGGCAGGTCAGCAGATGATCGAGGAAGGCGGTTGCGTCCGGACCCTCGACTTCGTAGCGGGCAAAACCGGTGATCTCGATCATGCCGACGGCCCGGCGCAGGGCACGGCATTCGCGTCCCACGGCGGTGAACCAGTTGGGCCGGCGGAACGACGGAATGTCGCGCGCCTCCTCTCCTGGATCGGCAAACCACAAAGGCCGCTCGAGACCGAAAGCGGCGCCGAACACCGCGCCGTTGCGTGCCATCAGGTCATGCACCGGAGATGTCTTCACCGGTCTTCCCGACTCGCGTTCCTCTTCCGGCCAGCCGATGGCAAATCGCTTCGAGTAGGTCTCCGCCGAACGCGCAAGGACGAAGGTCTGGTCCGCCCAGTCGCCGAAGCGGGTGACATCGAGCGGCATCATGTCGAGCGGCGGCACACCCTCGAGAATCCAGTCCGCCAGTGCCCAGCCCACGCCGGCACTCTGGGAGAATCCGGGAATCATGCCGGCGGCGACAAAGTGACCCTGCTTGCCCGGAACAGGACCGACGAGAGCCGCGCCGTCTGGAGACCACATCATCGGGCCATTGACGACCCTCTTCACCCCGGCGGATCCGAGGCAGGGCACGATGGAGATGGCGGCCTCCATGTTGGCGGAGATGCGGTCGATGTCGTCTGGCAGCAGTTCCATGCCGAAGTCTTCCGGCGTGCCGTCAACGGCCCAGTGGACACCTTCACGCTCATAGCATCCAAGCAGCATGCCCTTGCCTTCCTGGCGCAGGTAGAATTCGCTGTCCTGGTCGCGGGTCAGCGGGATTTCGCCCTCCAGTGCGGCAACCTCGGCGATGTCGTCGGTGACGACATACTGGTGCTCCATGGGAACGAGTGGCAGCGTGTAGCCGGCCATGGCCGCCACTTCCCTGGCCCAGAGCCCCGCGGCATTGACGACCGTTTCGGCGACAACCGTGCCCGCGGGCGTGGCGACATCCCAGTCGCCGTCGCGGCGGCGCGTGAAGCCGGTCACCGGCGTGTTTCTCGCGATGACGCCGCCCGCCTGGCGCACGCCCCTCGCGAAGGCATGGGTCACCCCGGAAGGATCGACGTGGCCGTCCGTCGCTCCCCACATGCCACCCAGAATCCGGCTGGTGTCGACAAGCGGATTGAGCTTGCGGATGTCGTCCGGGCCGATGATCTCGAACTCCTGGCCGAGATAGCGCGCCCGCGCCCGCTGGACCTTCAGTTCGTCAAGGCGGTCCGTGCTTGTGGCGAGGTAGAGCCCGCCACAACGATGCAGTCCGCAGGACTGCCCGGTTTCCTCCTCGAGGCTGTCATAGAGCCTCAGGGAATAGTCCTGCAGGTGGGCAAGGCTGGTGTTGGTGTGCATGGCATGAACGTTGGCGGCGGCATGCCAGGTCGATCCCGACGTCAGGTCGGCACGCTCGAGCAGCAGCACATCCGAACAGCCGGCGCGGACCAGGTGCCAGGCGATCGCGCAACCAACGACACCGCCACCCACAATGACGACACGGGCATGGGACTTCATCAGGACACTTCCTCAGAGACAGGGATTCCGGTAACCGTGCGGTATTCCAGGGAAAGGGCAGGGGCGGCGGCGATACGCATCGTCCTCTCGGGACCCGGCTTGCCGGCATCGACCCGCGTCCTGATCACACGACACCAGGGCGCACAGTACAGATCATCGGCCCGCTGACAATTCCCGCATCCCCTTGCCCGAAATCGCGATGGCGATCTCTGGCCCGCAATGCTCCTCCGGACTCGCATTGAACGCGACAACATTACGGAAACCTCAACCGGGTATCGTCCGCAGCGCTTGGAGTGCACCCGATCGCAAGCCGAACGTTTCCCACGGCGGGCAGCACATGCTTCTGGCGACACCTCGCGAGCCCGTGCATAGTGGACGAGTATCGTGACGTTTGCGGCCGGAATCGGCACAAGGAGCAGCAGATGACGGATTACAGCAACTTGAAGGCGAGATTGCGCGACAGGGAGATCATCATTCTCGATGGAGCGGTCGGTACCCAGCTCCAGGCGACAGGCGTGCCTATGGACCCCTATTGCTGGGCAGCAATCGGCAACCACACCCACCCCTCCACGGTGCAGAAGATGCACGAGGACTACATACGAGCCGGCGCCGACGTGATCACCACGAACACCTATTCCGCCGCCCGCCACAACTATGAATTGGCAGGCCTGAGCGATCTCGTGATCGAACTCAACATCCGCGCCGTGCAGTTGGCGCAGCAGGCGCGGGAACGCGTCGCCGACCGGCCGGTCTACATCGCCGGTTCGGTTTCGAACTTTGGCGCCTGGATCGAGTCCGAGTACCAGTGGTTCAGAAAGTCAGCCCGCGCCACCGCGGCATCGGGGCTGCGGGACCGCAGCCTCATTACCGAGGCGCAGGCGCGGCGCAACCTGGCCGAGCAGGTGGCCATACTTGTCGATGCCGGCGTCGACCTCCTGATCGCGGAGGCGACGGGCAACACGATTCAGCGCGAGTGGGTCCTGGAGGCGGTCGCCGGTGCCGGCATTCCCTACTGGGCCGGTTTCAAGTGTCACGTCAACGAGGGAGAAGAGGCGCCCCGCTCCGGTTACATGTCCGACGATTTGCTTTCCGACGAACTGGATGCGCGGCTTCCCCTCGATGCCGACGTCTTGTGCATCTTCCATTCGACCATCGAGGACACGAACCAGGCCATACCGGTGGTGCGCTCGAAGTGGAAAGGCGCACTCGGTGCCTATCCCGAGGCGGGGCGCAAGGATTACACGCAGACGTTTGCGGATCCGAACACCGAGAATCCGCACACGATGGAGGAGTGGGTGACGACCGCCAGGCGATGGACCGATAACGGCGTGCAAGTGATCGGTGGTTGCTGCGGCATGGGCCTCGATCACATCCGTGCCCTCGACGGGCAGCTCCCTCATCGACTGGCTGCCTGAACGACCGCAGCCTAGCCCGCATGGGAGCCGCGGGCGTCGGAATGCCGGCTGGAACTGCTTCGCGCGGGTTGATGTCACCGCCCTGCCGGCCTTGATCCTGCCGTCGCCGGTGCGAATTGACGTTCCGCCCGCGGACCGTTCACCCGGGAAGCGGGGACGAAGCCATCGCAACTGTCACGGAAGACGGAACGAACAGAAGCGCCGCCGAAACCTGATGTTCGGCATCATGCGTGAAGCATGGGGCGATGCTGTCCGGCTGGTTGTGATACCGCCGGAACATACGAAACGGCGTCGGCGAGGGCGTCCACCAGGCGGGCTCGGCTGGCCTCGTGACGGTCGTGCGGCGAGAAGGGTGGAACGATAGCATCGTACTCCGTCATGGCACGCCGGGCCTCGCTGGCTTCTGCCGGCGAATGGGAGGTCTTCGTTCCGTCCCGCGTGAGCCGTTTCAGACGTTCGACGGCGACAGTCTTGCGGGCGATGCTCAGGATGTCCCCGACGTCAGGTCGGCACGCTCGAGCAGCAGCACGTCCGAACAGCCGGTGCGGGCCAGATGCCACGCATTGGCGCAACCGACAACGCTGACACCGACGATGACGACGCGGGTCCGGGACTTCCTGGGATCGCTTCCACGGCAGGACGGTCAGGAGAAGATGGTGATCACGATGCTGCGGGATGGATCAGGAGGAGGCGCCCCGTCCCTTCATGAACCGGCTGATGAGGAAAGCAGTCCAGGCGATCCACACCACGAGAGCACCCCAGAGATCGACGTGGGGTTCGATGAATCTCAGCCACAGGAGGACGATGAGAACCAGCCCCGCGATGCTGTAGAACACCATGTCGCCGAACTCCAGCATCACTTCACCGCGCCGAAGGTCAGCCCGCGCGTGAGATGGCGCTGGATGAACCAGATCATGATGAGAACCGGAATCGACACCACTACCGACGCCGCTGCCAACTGTCCCCAGTAGGTGCCGTGCGGTGTCACGAGACCGGGAAACGCTGCGGGCAGGGTCTGCGCGCCGGTACCGCCGATCATGAAGGCGAAGAGAAACTCGTTCCATGCGAAGAGGAAGCAGATCATGGCGGTGACGGCAATCCCCGGGCGCGCCAGCGGCAGGATGATACGCACGAAGACCTGCCATTCGCCGGCTCCTTCGGTCAGCGCCGCCTCGTCGAGTTCGCGCGGGATGTCGTTGAAGAAGTTGCGCATCAGGTAGATGACGAGAGCGAGATTGAACGTGGTCTGGGCGACGGTGACGGCGGTCAATGTCCCGAGCAGTCCGATTGACTGGAAGAACATGTAGAGGGGCAGCACGAGCGCGATACCCGGCGCCATTCGCGTGGTCAGCACATAGAAGTAGACGTGTTTTTCGCCGTAGACCCGGAACCGCGAGAAGGCATAGGCCGCCGGGAGCCCGAGAACCAGGCACAGCAACGTGCTGGCACTCGCCGTCACCAGTGAGTTGATGAGGTTGATCGTGAACGGACCGATGACAAACGCCTCGTGGAAGTTGCTCAGGGTGGGTGAGAACAGGATCTTCGGAGTCGGCGACATGACATCGGTTCGATGCTTGAAGGCTGTCACCATGAGCCACAGGAAAGGTGCCAGTGCGGCCGCCGTCACCACCCAGATGACGGCAAGTTCCAGTCGGCCGAGAAGGCGTGATGCCACCTTCTTGCGGGTCACGCCGTTCATGCCCTGCCTCCGGACATGCGGTTGATCAGCTTCATGACCGTGAACGTCATGATGAAGCTGATGAAGAACAGCAGTGCCACCACAGCCGAACCGTAGCCGAGGTTCCAGTAAGCGAAGTTCACTTTGTAGGCGAAGATGGTGAGGAGTTCCGTGGCCGCACCCGGCCCGCCGCCGGTCATGATGAACACCTGGTCGAAGACCTTGAAGGCATCCGTGAGACGCAGCAGGAGAACCACGCCGATGATCGGTTGCAGCATCGGCAGGGTGATCCGCCGGAACATGTGCCAGCGCGATGCGCCATCCACCACCGCGGCCTCGTATGGTTCGCGCGGCATGCCGATGATGGCGGCCAGGAAGATCATGGTGACGAAGGGAGTCCACTGCCAGACATCGACCGCGACGATGGTCAGGAAGGCATTGAACGGTGTTCCCAGCAATCCCTCGGGCGCAATGCCCATCTCTCTCAGCATGATGCCGAGAAGACCGAAATCCGGATTGAGATTGAGACGGGCGACGAGGCCGACCACCACGGGCGCCAGGACCATGGGGATCAGCAACAGCGGCATGACGATGCGCTTCAGCACCATGTGGTAGGAAATCAGCACCGCCAGGGCGAGACCGGCCACGAATTCCACGGGCAGCGCGATCAGCATGTAGAGCAACGTCACGCTGACGCCGTGGAAGAGGTCGTCGTCAAAGACAGCCTTGCGGTAGTTGTCGAGACCGATGAACTGGCCGTTCTTTCCGGGTTGGGTGTAGCTGAGATGGTGGACGGACTGGTCAAGCATGACGAGAAACGGCCACAGTTCGATGATGAGAAGAAAGGCCATCATCGGCACGAGCCACTGCCAGCCGCCCCATGGTGTCTTGCGTGTCATGCGCGAATCCCCTCGATGGCCTGGCCGGACGACCGGTCGAAGAGCTTAAGTTCCTCAAGATTGACGTCGAAGGAAAGAATCTCGCCTTCTTGCACCCTCCGGGGGCGCACCATCTTGGCGATGGTCTCGCTGGGGCCGAAGTTCACGAAGAGCAGTGTTTCGCTGCCCAGAGGCTCAACGATGTTGACGGTGCTCTCGAAGACCGCGCCCTCACGTGGCGGGATACCGTGCCCCCGGGGGGTGATGTCGTCTGCCCGCAGGCCGATCACGACTTCATGGCCTGTTTCCACACGCGCCGCCAGGTACGAGGGAACCGGCAACTGCCAGTCTGACTCCACCCGGAGGACCTTGCCGTCTTCAGTGTCGGCGACCACGCCTTCGAACATGTTCATGGGCGGTGATCCGATGAACCTGGCAACGAAGGTGTTGGCCGGATGGTGGAAGATGTCATCCGGAGTGCCGATCTGCTCGACCTTGCCGGCACGCATGATGACGACGCGATCGGCCAGCGTCATGGCCTCGACCTGATCGTGGGTGACATAGACCACTGTGGTCTCGACCTTCCTGTGCAGGCGCTTGATCTCGGTACGCATCTGGGTGCGCAGCTGGGCGTCGAGATTGGAGAGCGGCTCGTCGAACAGGAACACATCCGGATGACGGACGATGGCACGTCCCATGGCAACACGCTGACGCTCGCCACCCGAGAGTTGCGCCGGCTGGCGGTCCAGGAGTTCGTGAAGGCCGAGAATGTCGGTGGCTTCCGCCACCTTGAGTTCGATCTCCCGACGCGGCACCCGGGCGAGTGTCAGGCCGAATGCCAGGTTCTCCCGCACCGACATGTGGGGATAGAGCGCGTAGTTCTGGAACACCATGGCCACATTGCGCATGCGTGGCGGTTCGTCGTTCACAACCCTGTCGCCGATGTGGATGCTGCCACTGGAGATTTCCTCCAATCCCGCGATCATGCGCAGCGTGGTCGACTTTCCGCATCCCGAAGGTCCGACGAGAACGACAAACTCGTTGTGATCGATCTCAAGATCGATGTCGCGGACGGCGACCACGTCACCGTAGACCTTCGAAACGTTCTCAAGCCGCACCTTCGCCATGGCGATCCTCCCGGTGAAGCGTCAGCTTCCAGCCCCCCTGCACGCATCGAGGATGTCACGCAGTTGCGATGCCAGCGCCCCCTTGCGTGGCGAGAATGTCCCCTCGAGTGCTGCCGTGCCAATGGTGAAGGCATCGGCTCCGGCCTCGGCCACGGCGTGAATTCGCTCCACCGAGTCGATGCTGCCGGCCACCACGACGTCGCCCGTGGTGCCGGCGCGGGCGGCCCGCACCAGGTCGAGGGGGTCGCACTCGGTGGCGCGATAGGCAAGGAGATCGACACCGGCACATCCCATGGTGGCAAAGCGCCGGCAATCCTCCTCGATCGTTCCGGCAGTTCCGCCCAGTTTCGTGGGATGTCCTTCCGGACGGCCGGGGAACGGCAGGTAAGCGATGCCGCTGCCGTCAAGAATCTCCAGGGTGTCTTCGACATCGGTGCCGCCGAGCAGGCGGTCCACGCCGAGTGCCCGCGCTGTTCTTGCCGATTCGAGCGAGGCCTCACGTGAGGTGCTGACCACCTCCATGTAGCTGATGGCGCCGGAGTCCCTGATGGACCGGTTGAGTGTCTCGAGTGTGGTCTTGTCGACCCCGACATCCTTGAACCCGACGTGGCGAAGACCGAGATCGCGGATGCCGTCGAAGACATCGAGACAATCGACGATGGTCTGGTCGTGCCGGGTGAGCATGAAGATGAAATCGATCATGACGGGCTCGGCCCTCCTCCGGACCGTCAACTTGCCAGACACATCATCGCCATGGCAACCACCACGCTGGCCGTTCTCTTGGTGGAGATGGCCAACTCCGCTATGATCCGTTCGACTGCGGTGTTCGGTAAAGGAGTGATGATGCAGGCGGCGTCCGGCAACCGGTGGAAGCGCTACGATGTGTGGGACGACCGGCCACTGAGGTACGACCGCTTCACACCGGACAGTCCCGAGGACGGTTTCTGCGCCACCAACAGCCCCACCGATCCGAAGCCGTCCCTTGTCATGACGGACGGCCGCGTCGTCGAGATGGACGGCGTGGCGCAAGACGCCTTCGACATGATCGATACCTTCATCGCCCGTCACCATATCGATCCGGCTGTCGCCGGCGAGGCGATGGCGATCGACAGTGGGGATTTCGCGAGGCGTCTTGTCGATGTCAACGTGGCAAGGGACGAACTGGTGCGCCTGGCTCGCGGGATGACCCCCGCCAAGCTGTGCGATGTCCTCGACAGCATGAACACCCTGGAACTTTCCTTTGCCCAGGCCAAGTTGCGGACCCGCAGGATGCCCGGCAACCAGGCCCACGTCACCAACGCCAAGGACGACCCGGTTCAGCTCGCGGCGGACGCCGCCACCGCGGCAGCCATGGGGTTCGACGAGATCGAGACCACCATGCGCGTGGCGCGCAACTCGTGGTCCAATGCCCTGGCCTGTCTCATTGGTGCGGCGGTCGGAAAACCGGGCACGCTGTTCCAGTGTGCCTGCGAGGAGGCCGAGGAGCTCAAACTGGGCATGGCCGGCCTGACGTCCTATGCCGAGACGGTTTCCGTCTACGGGACCGAGGGATCGTTCATCGACGGCGACGACACGCCGTGGTCGAAGGCCTTCCTGATCGCCGCCTATACCTCGCGTGGCATCAAGGCGCGGTGCACCTCAGGCGGTGGCGCGGAACTGCTCATGGGATTTCACGACACGCGCTCGCTGCTCTATCTCGAGGCACGCTGCCTGTGCGTGCAACGGGCAATCGGTGTCCAAGGAACCCAGAACGGCGGCATCGATGGTGCTCCGGTCACCGGATCGATGACCGGTGGCATGCGCGAGATCCTGGCGGAAAACGTGCTCGCTGCACTGCTCGATCTCGAGTGCGCGTCGGGCAACGATACCAGGATCAGCGAATCGGAAATCCGGGTCGGCGCCAAGATCATGCCCCATCTCATGTCCGGAACGGACTTCCTGTGTTCCGGGTTCGGTTCCATCCCGGCCTATGACAACTCCTTTGCCGCATCCCTGTTCAATGCCGAGGAGATGGAGGATTTCCTAGCCGTCCAGCGTGATTTCGAACTTGACGGCGGAATTCATCATGTCGGGGAAGACCATGTCATGGCCCTGCGCCGGCGCGCCGTCGACGCTCTTGACGCCGTTTTCCGCGACCTTGGTCTAGGTGATATCGGCGAGGCACAGAAAGCCAGTGTGGTGCAGGCGAGCGGTTCGCGTGACACCGACACCTTCCGGCTGAGCGAGATCGGCGTCATTTCGGAAACGATCGCCCGAAAGGGCATCACGCTCCTCGACATCATCGCCGCCCTGGGACGCACCGGCTTCGATGACGTGGCCGAAAACCTCCTGCTTCTGCTGCGTTACCGGGTGAGTGGCGATTACCTGCAGACGGCGGCTGTCATTCGTGACGGACGCGTGGTCAGTGCCGTCACCCACCCCAACGATTACAGCGGTCCCGGGACCGGGCACCGGCTGACCGCCGAGCGCCGCGAAGAGATTGCCGGAATCCGCAGTCTTCTCACGAAACGGGAGATCTTCGAATCGGCGGAGCGCCACGCTGCCCGGGAGAGGCGGCAGTATCACCTGCAAGCGATCGGTCCCGCGACCTGCGGCACCTCCCGGTGGGAGGTGGTCATTGCCATCAGCCCGGCCTTCGGTCGCAAGCTGCATCAGACAACCTCGGGCCAGTACCTGTCCGAGGTGATGAAGGCGCTGCTCGACGGCATTCGGGAAGGTGGTGGCCGGGCGCGTGTCGTGCGGGCGTGGCACACGGCGGACACCTCGTTTCTCGGTCTCACTGCGGCACGCCTTTCGGCCTCGGGAATCGGAATCGGCATCCAGGCCAAGGGAACCGCGGTCATCCACACCGCTGACGACTATCCCCACATGAACCTGGAGTTGTTCTCCCAGGCGCCGATCACCGGTCTCGAGCACTACCGGCGCATGGGTCACAATGCTGCCTGCTATGCCCGCGGCGAGCGCCCGGAACCTGTCAGTATTCCCTACAAGGGAGAAGCCCTCGGCGCCCGCTTTCATGTGCAGACGTCGCTCATCTACGCGCTCGAAACGGCCATGGTGAAGGCGGACGCGGAACCGGAGGAACTGAAGGTGACGTTCCATGAATGAGGGACGGAGACCGGCTGATGGGCTGACACTCGCCAACGTGCTCGCAGGTACGGTGGACGAGAGTGATGTGGGCATCCGCCCTGCAGTGCTTCGCCACCAGGGCACCATCGCCCGCGGCGCCGGACGCGATCGCCTGGCGGACAATTTTGAGCGCGGCGCCGAGCTTGTCGGTGTCCCTGACGAGGAAATCTTCGCTACCTACGAGAAGCTGCGCCCGGGGCGGGCACGGAACCGGGCGGAACTGATCGAACTCGCCCGTTACTACCGGCAGACCTACGGAGCACATCGTATCGCCGAACTGATCGAGAGCGCCGCCGATGTGTACGAACGCCGCCGTCTCTTCCAGAAGAGGTTCTGATCATGATTCTCGACGACAGGATCGCCGTCGTGACGGCGGCAGGTTCCGGTATTGGCCGGGCCGGTGCCGAGGCGATGGCCGCCGAGGGAGCCTTGGTCATCGCCACGGATCTCGTTGCCGAGCGGGCCGCCGGAACTGCCGAGCGCATCCGCAAGGCCGGTGGCGCAGCGACCTCTCTCGCCGTTGATGCGGGCGACGATGATGCTCTCGAATCGCTCATGAACCGCGTGGCCGCTGACCACGGCCGTATCGACATCCTTCACAGCCACGCCGGCATCCAGATCGAGGGTGGTGTCGGCAATCTTCATGCCGCCGACCTCGACCGCTCCTACCGGTACAATGTGCATGCCCACTACGTCGCGGTGACATCTGCCCTGCCGCACATGCGGGACGCTGGCGGCTCGATCCTTCTGACGTCGTCGAACGCCGGTGTCTTCCCGGATTACGGCATGACCGGTTACATCACCACCAAGGCTGCCGTGGTCATGATGGCCGAACAGATGGCGCTTGATCTCGCACCACACGGTATTCGCGTGAATGCGCTGTGCCCCGGCTGGATCGACACGCCGTTCAATGACGCCTACCAGCGCCAGCTCGGCGGCAGGGCGGCACTCGAGGAGGTTGTCGCCACGCGCGTGCCGCTGGGCCGCTTCGGAACGGTCGGGGAGATTGCCGACGCCATTGTCTTCCTCGTGTCCGACCGTTCCTCCTACATCACCGGACACGCCCTCATCGTCGATGGCGGCGAGCGCCTCGTCGGTCCCGGCCCGCGCGACTGATGGCAACGTCCTCCGGGCATGCGGTGATGTCGTCAGGGACCTGCAGGGCGCGCGTGGTGCGCGTCATGGTCCGGCATCGAGGCGTCGGAATGCTGTTGCGAGAGCTTCCGGATTGACGACATGGCGGGGCTGCGTGCCTGCCAGCAGACGCGCCAGTCCATCGGCCAGCATGGCGGCCGTGCGCGCCGGGACATCACTCGAGATACCGGCGACGTGGGGTGTGAGAAGAAGTCGGTCCGGCGTCATGTCGAACAGCGGACTGTCCGGCGGCAGCGGCTCATCGGGGTAAACATCGATCAGGGCGCCGGCGACCCGGCCTTCCCGCAGCGCTGCCAGGAGCGCGTCGTAGTCAAGAGCGGCTGCCCGTGCGGTATTGAGAAGCCAGGGGCGTTTCGCCATGGCAGCGAATTCGTTCCTGCCCAGCAGTGGCCGGCTTCCGGCGGCAAGGCGGGCGTGAATGGAGATGATGCTGCTTTCGGCAAGAAGGCGGTCCAGGGGTACCATCTCAGCTCCCGCCGCCCCCAGGCCGGCCGGATCGGCGAATGGGTCCGCCGCCAGCACACGCGCGCCAAAGGCCCCGGCAAGGCGGGCCACCAGGCAGCCGATCCGACCGGCGCCGACCAATCCCAGCGTCTGCCTGGAGAGTTCCGGACCACTCGGCTTCTCAAAGGTGTCCTCCAGCGGTGTTGTCCACGACCCCTGCCGCACCCAGTCCAGCGCCAGGGGGATCCTGCGCATGAGGTTGATCATGCCGGCAATGACGAATTCGGCGACCGCGTCCTCGTTGCGACCAGGTGCATGGAGTACCGGGATTCCGCGTTCGCTGGCAGCGGCGACGTTGATGTTGACTGGACCGCCCCTGCCGCAGCAGATGGCGACAAGGTGGGGTGCCCGGTCGATCAGGTCGGCCGTTACCGGCGCGAAGGTCGTGACGAGAAACTGGCAGTCGGAGACATGGCGTGCGATCTCGTCGACGTCGCCGAACGCTTCGGACACCTCGCCGGAACGGTACGCCGTGACGTCGTTGCTCTCGATGTCGATGCTGCGAAATGAAACGCTCAACCCGTCAGCGGCGAACCGGTCTCCAAGGACACGTTCGAAGAGCGCTGCCGGGGTAAAATCGTCACCCAGAACGAGGCACGTCCATTCCGTCATTTTCTGACCTCGAGACAGAGTTCCACGGCCCTGCACCACGCCCGGTAGCGTTCGTCCCGGTTCGACCGCATGGCGTCCCGCGGTTCGAACCAGGTGTCGTCCTCAGCTGATTCCTTCGCGTCCCCGGCCCACAGGCCGGCACCGACCCCCGCCATGCGGGCGATGCCGTAGGCCGTGACTTCAGGACGTGCAGACCGGACAACCGGACGCGCGAGAATGTCGGCCTGCAACTGGAGGAAATAGTCACTTCGGGCGAGTCCGCCATCCACGCGAACGACGCCGTCGGTCTTCATGTCATCGAGGACGTGCTTCACCTGGAAGCAGATGGCCTCAAGGGCGGCCAGACAGACGTCACTGTCATCGCTCGAGGCGTCGAGCCCCATCACGGCGGCGCGGGCTTGCGGATCCCACCAGGGCGACGCCAGCCCCTGGAACGCGGGGACGAGCATGACGCCCGATGTGGTGTCGGCGCCCTGCGCCCGGCTGATGACCTCGCCGGCGTCGCCGCACAACCTGAGGCGGTTGACGAGCCAGTCGAGAATGGCACCGGCATACATCACGAATCCTTCCAGCGCGTAGGTCGGCTGGCCGAGATGCCAGGCGATGGTCTCGAGACTCCCTGCCGCAGCCGACGTCCGGCGTTCATGGCCAGCATTCATCCACACGAATGCACCGGTGCCGTACGTGCTCTTCACCGCTCCTTCATGCAGACAGCCATGACCGAACAGGGAAGCCTGCTGATCCCCCAGGGCCGCTGTCAGCGGGATCTCCGCACCGAAATGTCTCCTTGCGCATGTCCCCATCATGCTTCCTGAAGGGATCACCCTCGGCATGACGCCAGGGTCGAGGTCGAAGAGCGCAACGAGATCGCTGTCCCATGACAGCGAACCGATGTTGAAGAGCATGGTACGAGAGGCATTGCTGTAGTCGGTGGCATGAAGGGCGCCATCACTCAGGCGCCAAAGGAGCCAGCTGTCGACCGTGCCCCACAACACGTCCCCACGCGCAAGCGCTCTTGCGACCTCCGGTTCGTGTCGCATGATCCAGCGCAGCTTGGTTGCGGTAAAGGTCGGGTCGAGATCGAGCCCGGTCGTGTCGCGAATGAACCGGCGGTTGTCCGGCGTGTCGATATCCACCGTGACTCCGGTGCTGCGGCGGCACTGCCAGACGATGACGGGGTGAACGGGACGGCCGGTAGCCCGTTCCCAGAGCACGAGGGATTCGGTGTGATTGTCGACACCGAACCCGGCGATGGCCGAGGCCGGAACAGAGGTGACGTCGAGAAGTTCCCGGGTGCAGTCAAGAACGTTCGCCACCATGGCCTCGGCATCCTGCTCCACCAGGCCAGGGGCCGGATGGGTCAACGGCAATGCCCTGGCGGTCTGCGCAAGAATGCGTCCCTTGCCATCGAGCAGGACGGCCTTGGTGCTGGAGGTACCCTGATCGATACCGATCACATGGTCCCGGGTCATCAAAACGGACAATCCGGCTCCCGAAGCCGGTACGAAGGGTCCGGGAGCCGGATTGGAATCGCCTTACTGGTGTTCGGCGAGTGCCGGAATCTCGGCGTAGATCTCCTCGACCGCGGCATCGAGGCCTTCCTTGGGCTCCATCTGCCCTGCCAGGACGGCACTCAGGTGCTTCATGAGGATCTCTTCGAGAGTGGCGTACTCGGGGAAGTTCTCCAGCTTGAAGATCACCGGTTGCGTTTCACCCGTCACCGGGTCGACGGCATCGACGTAACTCGCTGGAACTCCGTCGGCCTCGCCACTGTTACGCAGGGCCGGCTGCCCGTCGTACTCGGGAACGCGGCCACTCAGCATGTAGTGATTGGTGGCGGCATAATCGAGTGCCCTTACCGAATCCTCGTGATAGGCAGATTCTGTGAGCGAGATACTGCCCGTCGACATCAGCTTTGCCTGCACGTCAGGCCGCTGCGTCCACTGCAGGAAGAGAGCGGCTGCTTCCGGATTCTTCGAGCTTGTCGGGATGAACATGCCCCACTGGTGCAGGTTGACGATCTTGCGGGCACCAATGGGCGTACCACTGAACGCGATCTTGCCGGCAACAGTCGACTGCTCTTCGTCGTGCGCCATGGCGTATGACGCATCAGCCCACAACAGGGCCTGGGCAGCGATGCCGCTCTGGATGGCGGCGAGCTGCTCGTCCCAGGTGTAGGTGAGCGATCCGGGCGGACATGTCTCAAGCAGCAGGTCCCTGTAGAACGTCAGGGCCTCGACACCCTTCTCGTTGTTGATCACGACGGGTCCGTACTCGGGGCCTGTGGCACTGTCGATGACGAGGCCGTCGTAGGCATAGAGAATGTTGTAGAAGTTGTAGAGCATCGAGACATGGCGCTTGCCCGAAAGGGTGAGGCCGTAGAAGGGCTGCTCCAGGGTTTCGCCGGCCAGCGTGTCACCGGCTTCACGGGTAAAGAACGTCGCCGTGTCGCGAAGCTCGTCGAGCGTGACGGGCGGCGAGGGAAGGTCGTAACCGTATGCTTCCTTGAAGGCGGCCTGCTCATCGGGATGCTCGAACACGTCGTAGCGCCAGTTGAGATAGATCGTGTGCGCCGAGAAGGGCACACCGTAGAGCGTGCCTTCGTGGGCCAGTGACGCGTTGAGCCAGTCCTGGCTCAGCACCTGGTCGACCACGGCAAACTCCGGATCCGCAAGGGCCGGATCGTTGAGATAGGTCTCCAGAGGCAGAGCCCAGCCGTTAACGACGAGCGTGGGCACACGCATCAGCGGGTTGAGCACCGCGTCATAAAAACCGGTTCCGCCAATGAAATCGGCCGACGTCTTCTGGATAACCTGGTCGAAGGCATGCTGTTCGACCTCGACCATGATGCCGGTCTCCGCTTCGAAGGCCGCCTTCTGCTGGTCAAGGGATTCGAGAGGGGGCAGGGCCTCGCCGATGACGCGGATGGTCACCCCCTCGTAGGGCTTTGCGGCTTCGCTGAGAGACCACTCTTCCGCCGAGGCACCGGATAGCACAACACTGCCGCCGGCCACCATCGCGGCAAGTAGCAGACTACGGGAACGGGTCCTGAACATGTTGTCCTCCTCGCAGACAGTCTTGTGATTGAACGGCCCTCACCGACAACCAAACCGGTCGACGGCAGGCCATTGCGAACACTATGCAGCTTCTCCGGCAAGGAGTCACCTTGCTGCGGCCGGCTGTGACCCTGCCGGAACATACGACACGGTGTTGGCGAGGGCGTCCACCAGGCGGGCTCGGCTGGCCTCGTGACGGTCGTGGGGCGAGAAGGGTGGAACGATGGCATCGTATTCCTTCATGGCGTGGCGGACCTCGCGGGCTTCTGCCGGCGAGTAGGAGGTCCTCGTTCCGTCGCACGTGAGCCATTTCAGACGTTCGACGGCGACAGTCTTGCGGGCGACGTTCCGGATGTCCCAGGAGTCATGGACACAGATGCCCCATGTCCCGGCACGCCAGTTGGTCCAGACATAGGTCTCGAAGTGGATGTCGAAGCCCTGCTGGTCGATGGCGCCGTCTTCAGCCATGAAGCCCCCGTAGGCGATGGCGCCGCCGCCATGGCGAATGAGACCATCGAGAAAGCCGGTGCGAAGCTCCTCCTTGAGGACAGGAGTGAGCTGTCGGGGGGAACTCTTGTGGAGGCGTGGAGCAATCGACAGGACCCAGGTGATGACGTCAGCCGCGAAGTACCGCGAGACGGTCTTCAGCGAGACCGTGTCGGCATCGCCGTTGATGTGGGCCCACAACTCCTCACGCCGGCGGCGCTCGTAGCTGGCGCCGGGCATGCATCCTGTGGCGATCAGGTCCTCGAGGCGTTCGACTGCCAGTCCCGTTCTCTCCGCGATCTTCCGGAGCGACACGTAGCGCTCCTCGAGATAGGATTCGAGCTCGTCGGTGGTCCAGTTCTTCATCTCGACTCCAGTCGGCCTGACATGCATAATTTAGTGTATCATAAACCATGAATGTCAAGGCGACCATGGTGACTGTCGGGTCGATGATCGGTTCACCGGCCCGGGCGGCGATGATTGCCGCCCTCCTGGAACGGCATGCACTGACGGCAACCGAACTGGCGCGCCAGGCGTCAGTTTCGTCGGCCTCGGCAAGCCAGCACCTGGCGAAGCTCGTCGCATCGGGACTCCTGATCGTCGAGAGGCACGGGCGGCATCGCTACTACTCCATTGCCTCCGCCGACATCGCCGCGGCCCTCGAGACACTCGAGAGTCTCGGGGCTCCTCTCCCCGGATCGCCGGCACCCAGGGAGTCGGTTGCGATTCATCGGGCGCGCCTGTGCTATGACCACGTTGCCGGCAGTCTCGGTGTCGGTATCACCGATGCCATGCTTGAGAACGGCTGGCTCGAACCGTCAGGCCGCGACTATCGGCTGACAGGACCGGGTGACGCGTTCCTGCGGCGCCTCGGTGTCGATGTCGATGGCGCACGGGCGAAGCGGCGCCTCTTTGCCCGCGCCTGTCTCGACTGGAGCGAACGCCGCGCGCACCTGGCAGGGGCTCTCGGCGCCGCTCTCGCCACCCGGCTGTTCGAACTGGACTGGCTGGAGCGTTCCGGGCGAGCGCGCGAGGTCAGTGTGACTGCCAGGGGCGAGGCGGAGTTCGCCCGCCTGTTCGGCATGACGCTCGCGAATGAAGGCGAGTGACCGCCGACGCCTCAAACGGTTGTTCGAAAGCGGCGGGGTCTGTGCCATGGTATGAGGAGCGCCACGGCGAAACCCTCCCACAGGAAACAGGATACGGATTGAACAATGCGCCAGCCTCCTGTGCGCAGGCCGTCCCTGCTTGTCCTGGTGATGATCTCGTCGATCGGTCCCCTGGCGCTGCAGGTCCTGGTCCCGGCGATGCCCGGCCTGGCCAGCGATTTCCACACGGATTTCTCCATCACGCAGATGTCTCTTTCGGTCTACCTCGTCGGCATGGTGGCGGGACAGATCGTCTATGGTCCGCTCTCCGACAGATTCGGCCGCCGTCCAATCCTCATGGCGGGACTCGTGGTCTATGTCGGCGGCACTCTCTTCTGCCTGGTGGCTTGGGATATCGTGCCGCTCATCATCGGCCGGGCGTTCCAGGCGTTGGGTGGCAGCGCCGGGATCGTGCTGGCGCGCGCCATCATCAGGGATATCCACGATCGCGAGGGTTCGGCGCAGATGCTCGCCTATGTCACGGCGGGCATGATTCTCGCTCCGATGATCGGCGCCATCGCCGGCGGCTACCTCTACGAGTGGTATGGCTGGCAGTCGGTCATGCTGCTGGTGCTGGTCATCGGCGTTCTCGTCACCGGAGCCTGCATCGTTGCCCTGAGCGAGACCAACACGAGGCGCACGTCCCGAACCTCGTTTCCGGACATGGTGAGGGATTGCGCGGGCCTCCTGCGCAGGCGCCGCTTCCAGGGCTATGCCCTTCAGGTCTCCTTCACCACGGCCACGTTCTTCACGTTCCTGGGAGGCGCATCGGCGGTGGCGGTGGTGATCTACGGCCGCAGTCCGTCGGAGTATGCCCTGTGGTTCGTGCTGGTTTCGGGCAGCTACATGACCGGCAATTTCATCTCCGGACGCATCAGCCGTCGCGTCGGCATCGACCGGATGATCACCATCGGAACCGTGGCCTCGTCCACGGCCGCGCTCGTCATGATGGTGCTCTTCGTGTCCGGCTGGTTCGGGCTGGTCCACTTCTTCGTGCTGGCCGGCATGATGTCCCTGGGCAACGGCTTCAGCATGCCCAACGGCTTCGCCGGGATCGTCAGCGTCGATCCCGGCCGCGCCGGCACGGCATCCGGCCTCTCCGGGGCCCTGCAGATGGGCCTGGGCGCCATTGCCATGACCGTCGTCGGCCACACCATGACAGAAAGCCCGATGCCGGTGATCGTCATCATGCTCGTCCTTGCGCTGCTGGCCCTGATCGCCCATTTGCATGGCACGAGAGGGGACGTACCTTAGATGATGGCGAACCGGGAGATGCGACGTTGAGAGCCTTGCTGTGCCACGCGTGGGGGGGACCTGACGACCTTGTCGTGGGGGATGTGCCCGAACCCGAGCCCGGTCCGGGTGAGATCGTCATCCGTGTCGAGGGCTGCGGGGTCAATTTCGCCGACACCCTCATCATCCAGGGCACCTACCAGGTGAGGCCCGAACATCCCTTCACGCCGGGCATGGAAGTGGCCGGCACGGTCCTGAAGACCGGGCCCGGGGTGGAGGACTTCGGTCCCGGCGATGCGGTCATCGGCATGCCCGGCGTCGGCGGCTTCGCCGAGCAGGTGGTGTGCAAGGTCTCCCAGGTGATGCGGCGTCCCGCCGGCATCGATGCCGTGACCGCTGCCGCCATTCCCATCGTCTACGGCACGGCGCACATCGGCCTTGAGCACAGGGGCATGCTTCAGCCGGGCGAGAGTCTGCTCGTGCACGGAGCGTCAGGCGGCGTTGGCCTCGCCGCGGTCGAGGTGGGCAAGGCCATGGGCGCCTTCGTCATCGCCACGGCGAGCAGCGCCGACAAGCTGGAGACGGCCCGCCGTCACGGCGCGGACCATGTCATCGACTATCAGGCCGGTGAATTCCGCAACGAAGTCAAGGAGATCACGAAGGGCGGCGCGGACGTCATCTTCGATCCCGTAGGCGGTGACGTCTTCGACCAGTCATTGCGCTGCATTGCCTGGGAGGGACGGCTGCTCACAATCGGATTTGCCTCAGGCCGCATTCCCCAGGCGCCTGCCAACATCCTGCTGGTCAAGAACATCGCTGTCATCGGCGTTCACTGGTCCAACTACCGCGAAAGCCAGCCCGAACTTCTTCGGCGCTCCTTCGACCGGATCTTCACGTGGATCTCCGACGGAAAACTGCGCCCGCTGGTCTCGAGGACCTTCACTCTCGATGAGGCGCCGCAGGCACTCGCCGACCTCGCCGCCCGCCGGGCCCGTGGCAAGATCGTTGTCGCTCCCTGACATGGCAAGGAACACGTGATGAAACATGAAGGCAAGGTTGCGGTGGTGACCGGGGCGGCCCAGGGAATCGGGCTCGCCTGCGCCAGGCGGCTCGCCGGCGAAGGCGCTCAGGTCGTCATGGGGGATATCCAGGGGGAGAAGGTTGCCGGGGAGGCAGAGGCGCTGGGCGCCGTCGCCATGACCACGGACGTGTCGCGTCGCGACGACGTCGACGCCCTCATCCGATGTGCCGTCGACACGCACGGCAGGCTCGACATCATGGTCAACAACGCCGGGGTCGGTTTGCGCGCCGGCGTCCTTGAAATCGGGGAAGAGGATTTCGACCGCATCCTTGGCGTCAATCTCAAGGGTGTGCTGTTCGGCTCCCAGGCGGCGGCACGCGTCATGGTGGAGCGGGCATCCGGCGGCGCCATCGTCAACATGTCTTCGGTCCAGGCCGAGCTGGCAATCCCCAACAGTGTTGCCTACGGCGTCTCGAAGGCGGGGATCAATCAGCTGACCAGGATCTTTTCCGTTGCCCTGGCAAGCCACAATGTCAGGTGCAATGCCGTGGGGCCCGGCACCATCCTCACCGACATGGCGCGAGGCGCCGTGCTCTCCAGCGATGAGGCCTACCGGATGATCCTGTCACGCACGCCTCTGGGCCGCCTGGGCGAGGCGGACGAGGTTGCCTCCGTCGTCTCGTTCCTGGCAAGCGACGATGCTTCCTATGTCACGGGCCAGGTCATCTATCCCGACGGCGGCCGCATGCCGGTGAACTATACCGTGCCGGTGGACGCGCTACCCGCGATAGACTGAGGCATGATCCCGGCGCTTCTCGACTGCGACACGGGCCATGACGACGCCATGGCCATCCTCATGGCCGGACGGCGGCTCGACCTGCGGGGAGTGACCACCGTCTTCGGCAACGCGACCGTCGCCGATACCACCGCCAACACATGCCGGATTCTGGAACTCGGCGGACTCGCCCACGTTCCCGTCACCGCCGGCGCGGCCGCACCACTCGAAGGCGCCTTCGTGCATGAAGCAGGAGTTCATGGCATGACGGGAATGGATGGCCATGACCTGCCGCCGCCGGCCGGCGGGGCAATCGATGAATCGGTCGTGGACTTCATCGCCCGCAACATTGCCGCCACCAGGGGACTCCATCTCGTCGCCACCGGCCCGCTCACCAACATCGCCCGTGTCCTGACGTCCTTTCCGGGAACACGAGCAGCGCTGGCGGGTATCAGCATCATGGGGGGATCGACTGGCCAGGGTAACGCCACCCCGGTTGCCGAATACAACATCCAGGCCGATCCGGAAGCCGCTGACATCGTCTTCACCAGCGGTATTCCGATCCGCATGGTGGGGCTCAATGTCACCCGCCAGGTGGCGGCAACTCCGGAGCGGCGACACCGCCTGAGATCCCTCGGCAACCGCACCGGCCAAGTGGTCGCCGATCTCCTTGACTTCTTCAGCGACCGGCTCGAGGAACGCTATGGCCTCGCCGGGGCATCGATGCATGATCCCCTTGCCGTGGCAGCGCTTTGTGATCCCGACATCCTGCGATTCGAGGCCATGGAGGTGAGTATCGAGCGGGAAGGGGCCCATACCAGGGGCATGACAGTGTGCGATCTTCGCCACCTCTGTCCCCTCACGTTGCGTCGCCAGCGGGAGCCCCTTGGTTGCCCCAATGCCGAGGTTGCGGTGGCCGTGGATGCCAGTCAATTCTGGGAGCGGTTCATCGACGTGGTGGCCGCGTATCCATGAGAAACGTTCCGGAATTCGACACGGACGAGATGCTGGAGGGTCTCAGCGCCTGGGTGCTCGTCGAGAGCCCCACCAATGTGCCCGAAGGCGTCAATGCCATGATGGATCTCGCCGAAGCCGAGATGGTGTCACTGGGAGCGGCTATCAGCCGGGAACCGGGAGGCGACGGGTATGGGGACGTGCTCGTCGCCCGCGTGGAGGGTGCTGTCGAGGACAAGGGCATCCTGGTTCTCGGTCATCTCGATACCGTGCATGGCGTCGGCACCCTGGAGGATCCGCTCCCGTTCCGTCGCGAAGGGGACCGGCTCTACGGTCCGGGCATCTACGACATGAAGGGCGGCATGTATGCCGCCTGTTACGCCATGAAACAGCTGCTGCGCGCCGGCCGCACCCCGGTTCTTCCGGTGACCTTCATGTTCATTCCCAACGAGGAGGTCGGCAGCCCGACGACCCGGCGGCGCATCGAGGACGAAGCGCAGCGCCACCGCTTCGTCCTTGTTCCGGAACCCGCCAAGCAGGGTCGGCTTGTGACCGGGCGTCACGGTATCGCACGCTACATCGTGACCACCCGGGGCAGACCCTCCCATGCCGGTGCGACCCTCGCCCGGGGTGCCAGCGCCATTCGTGAAATGGCCCATCAGATCCACGCCATCGAGGCGATGTCGGATCCTGACTCCGGGACCACGATGAGCGTCGGCATCGTCAACGGTGGCACCTTCGTCAACGTCGTGCCCATCGAATGCCGTGCCGAGGTTCTGGCGGTCTTTCCCACCCGCGAGGCCTTCGATTCCATTGCCGCGTTCATGTCCTCCCTGAAGCCGGTCAACGCGGATGTCACGATCACCGTGGAGCCCGGACCGGTGCGGCCCCTCTTCGAGCCGGGAGAGGGATCGCTCGCTCTCTATTCCCGCGCCGAGGAGATTGCGAAGTCCATCGGCTTCGTACCGGGCCACGGCAGCTTCGGCGGAGGGAGTGACGGCAATTTTACCGGTGCACTCGGCATTCCCACGCTCGACGGCCTCGGGCTCTGCGGTGACGGCGCCCACACGCATGACGAACACATCCTCGTCTCCTCCCTGGTTCCCAGGGCGCGCCTTCTGGCCGGTCTCCTTGAAAGCCTCGGCGATGCGGAACTCATCGTCCGATGAACGACTGATCTGACGTCTCTCCGGTCAGGCTGACTCTCATCCCGGGCGATCCGCCCGCTCAGGCAGAGGCCGGACCAGCGACCACGCGCACATGAGTGGTGTTTGGCGCAGGTTCGCATCACACCGACGATCTTGACGGTGCGTTGATGAGCTTCGGCGAAGGCCTGTTGAGCCGACGGGAACACCAGATCTGTTGCCTTGCCTTTTCCGGTCTTGGCAACCCGCACATTGCAGACGTGCTCGGCATTTGTGAAGGCACGGTGAAGAACCTGCGCAAGAGGCTCTACTACAAAATGGATGTCACGTGTGAACGCGAACTGTTTGCGCTCTTCCTGGCGCACCTTCGCTCCGGCAACAAGACGTAGGACTTGCCAACCATCATTCCGTGACGGGGCGCCTTCCGGAAGGTGCCGGTGACCCGGACTTCATCGCTCGATGAATGGCAGAGCCGTGACCTCTCCTTCTCGTGTGCCGTCGGGTGTGGCGACAGCCACCGGCGTTCCCGGATCCCAGGCGCTGCGTTCCATCATGGCAAGGGCGATGTTGGTGGCAAGGTCGGGCGAGAAGGCCGCCGATGTCACCTGCCCGGCGGGTTCGCCGGACCGCAGCACGGGCCACGGTTCGACACAGGCTGGTGCCGCTCTTCCATCGAACCTGATGCCGCGGATGATCCTCGCAGGACCGCCCGAGTCGCGAATGCGCTCGAGGGCGTCGCGGCCGATGAATTCCACGGGTGATTCGAGATTCACAAAGCGGTCGAGACCGCACTCGAAGGGATTGTTCGCCAGCGTCATGTCGTTGCCGTGAGAGAGCAGGGCTCCCTCGATGCGTTCGATGAGATTCGGACAGCCCGGTCCCACACAGAGATCCCCTCCGGCGGCGAACAGCGCGTCCCAAAGGGCCTGCCCGCTGGCCGCATCGTCGATGTAGATCTCGAATCCGCCCTGTTTGGACCATCCCGACCGCGCCACCACGAATTCGTGGCCGGCGAAGGGCCGCACCGCAAAGCCGAAGAAGCGGATGTCGCGCACCTGATCGCCGAGCACCCTTGAAAGGAGATCGTCCGCCTTGGGCCCCTGAACGGCAATGGGTCCGACACCTGGCTCGAAGACACGCGCGTCAAGGCCCAGACCGAGGGCAAGACCCTTGCCCCACAGCGCAACGTCGGAATCGGCAAGGGAGATCCAGAAACGGTCTTCCGCCAGACGCAGAATGACCGGATCGTTGATCATGCCTCCCGTCTCGTCCACCAGGGGCGCGTAGGCACACCGGCCTGGAGCCAGGCGGGAGATGTCTCGCGGCGTCATCAGCTGCACGAGGCGGGCCGCGTCCGGACCCACCACCTCGACCTGCTGTTCGCAGGTGACATCCCAGACCTGAACATGACGCTTGAGGTGATGGTAGTCGTCCTCGAGCCCACGGAAGAACGTAGGCAGGAGCATGTGGTTGTAGACTGTGAAGCCGCCTACGCCCTGTGCCTCGATCCGTGACGAGAATGGTGTGCGGCGGGTGCGGCGCGATATCGAGATCACGGGTTCATGCATGGTCCGGTTCCTGGAGACGGAGAAAGCGGGACAATCGTGCTACGCTCGCTGGTCCTTGTATAGTGCCTGGCGAGAGGGACAGCGGATGGTGAAGCTCGATATTCTCCAGAAGGTCTATGAGTGCGGGGACCTCGATGAACTGCGCGGAATCTATGATTCCTGGGCCCAAACATACGATTCGACGATCTCCGGGACACTGAGTTACCGCGGTCACGAGTTCATTGTCGACGCCGTGCGCCCCCTTCTTGGCGACGACGCGAAGATTCTTGATGCCGGAGCCGGCAGCGGCATGGTCGGGCTGGCAGCGTCGCTGGCGGGATTCACCCACGTGGACGCCATGGATCTCTCGGCGGGCATGCTGGAGATTGCGAGGGAACGCGGTGTCTACCGCGAGGTGCGCACCGGCGTTCTCGGCGAAGCCCTGGACTATTCCGACAACACCTACGATGCCGTTCTCAGTTCGGGCGTCTTCACGCCCGGCCATGCGCCACCGACCTCGTTCGACGAGATCATCCGCATCGTGAAGCCCGGAGGGCTTGTCTGCTTCACACTGCGCCACGACCAGACGCCACCGGGATTCATCGAGAAGTTCGATGAACTCGCAAAGGCCGGATTGTGGCAGCAGGTGCGAGTGAGCGAGCCATTCCAGTCCATGCCAGGGGGTGAGCCGGAGATCCGGCACAGGACCTGGCTCTTCCGGGTGACGAGGGGGTGCCCATCGGCGTGACGGACCCGGAGCCCAGACGCCCGGTTCGCATCTGGGACCGCCCGACGCGGGTGTTCCACTGGGTTCTCGTCGTCCTCTTCATCGTCTGCTATGTCAGCGGCGACCGCGGCCGGTTCGATATCCATATCCTGGCGGGCCAGGCCTTGCTGATCCTGGTCGTGGCGCGGGTCATCTGGGGGTTCGTGGGCAGCGACACCGCCCGGTTTCGCCGCTTCCTGCGGCCCCCGGGCGAGATCGTGGCCCATATCCGGTCCCTTGGTGAGCGCCGGCCCGGCCATGACACCGGTCACAATCCCCTGGGAGGCCTCTCCGTTGTCATGATGCTGTTCGTTCTCGCCGTCCACATGGGATCCGGGCTCTTTGCAGTGGATGTCGACGGATGGAACGAGGGACCGCTTTCGCATGTCGTGAGCTACGAGGCGGCTCGCGACGCCTCGGGCGTTCACGCCGTCACGGTCGACATCCTGCTCGTGCTTGTCGCCCTCCATGTCGCCGCTGTCGGATTCCACTGGCTCTACAAGCGCGACAACCTCGTCCTTCCCATGGTGACCGGCCGCAAGCACCTTCCTCCGGGGCACGATGTCCCGCGCCTCGCCCCGGATCTCCTGGCCCTCGTCACACTCGCCGTTGCCGCTTCAGTCGTGCTTGGGGTGCTGGAGATCGCCGGATAGACGTTCAGTGGTCCTTGGCGCGGAAGACCGAGTGACACCCGCCACACCCCTCGCGCCCAAGGGCCTCGAACGCTGCAGCCTGCGAGTCGTGATCTCCGGAAGCCAGCGCCGCCTCGAACATGGCCGCTCGCTCTCCCAGGAGTTGTGCGGCCATCTCGAAGTCCGACCAGTTTTCCCAGATGGCATCGAGAGCGCCGGTTCGGGGAAGGGCATCCACGCCGGTCCCCGGAGGAAAGAGCGGTGGAATGGCGGATGCAGCGTCCTTGAGAACACCGGTTGCCGCCAGCGCCTCCGCGGCATCGTTGCGCCCGGAGAGGAACCCCTTGATGGTCCGCATGGACATCCCCAGCTCCTTCATGAACACGTGGCGCTCCTCGCTCAGTCTCTCGGCCTCCTCGAGACTGACGACGTCGTCTCCTGACCAGGCCACGGATCCCAGCATGACAGAGAGAACCAACGTCAGGATGGTCCTACGCATGATCGCCTCCTCCCTTCTTGGATGCGCAAGAGACTGGAACAGGTTGCCTGGAGCCTGCAAGTCCCGGGCTGCAGCAGGGCTGGAATCCGGCCGCCAGCCCTCTGCCACGAAGGTCTTGCGCACGCGTCCGGGACAAAGGCGGGACTTGACCCGGCATCCCGATTGCGTGAATCGTGGGGTCTAGCAGGGCCACGGCGACATGAACAAGGCGGCCGACACGATCCCGGGTCATGGGTCAAAACCAGCGGCAATTCGGCAAGGCAGGGAGGTCCAGCAATGAGCAGGGGCACCACTGTCTTCGCCCTGATCGTTTCCGTGTTGCTCATCGCTACGGCCGGCGTGCTCAACATGCTGGCAAGGCAGGGAGACGAAGCGGTGCCCGCCGATGCCGTCTTGATGGCAACGGAGATTCGCGATGGCGTGGCGGAGTCGGAAGCGTCGGCCCTTGCTGGCCTCCTGGAGACGATGTCACGGCTGGTGGAGACCATTGAGTCCATTCCCGAACCTGCGGCCGACATAGCGGGAAATGCCGTTGTGCTGAGGGAGGGATTGCAACAGAGAAGGCTCGCAATCGGCGCCATCCGTGATGCGGATGCGGCGCTCACGCAAGCGATCGATGCCTGGAAGTCGGCGGCTGAATCGGTGGTCGGCAAAGCCGGGACCAGGGCGGAGGAACTGGCCGGGCTCGTGGAGGACATGGACCGGTATCTTGCCGGGACCGGGCCCGCCCCGACCCTTGATGCCGTGCGGTCCCACGGCGATGCGACCCTTGTTGGTGCAGCAAACAGGCTGATGACCGACAAGCACACCCTTGACGAGCTGCGTCAGGGGCTGGCTGTCGAAAGGATGGCCGGTGTTGCCGGGCAGCTTGTCATGTCCCTGGAGATCGAGCGCGCCCGCCGGGCGCTTGTGGTGCGCAATTATGACGATGGCACGGTTGCAGCCCTCGGTGCTCTGGCGCTGTTCTGGGTTCTGCTTGGCATTCGCGGGCGCCGCCGCAGTGAGACGGTGCAACAGGCCGCGGACCCGGGAAGGGGAAGGCTGTTCATCCGCGGTACGGCCGCAGCGGTGACGGTGCGGGCTCAACGTCTCGCTTCGCACACCAACGCTCTCAGACAGTCCCGCCAGAGACTAGGAGACGCCATCACGGAAGCCGGACTCGACCGGTCGCTCAATGATGATGCCCCTCTTCACCGGGAGGTCAAGGCGATGGACGTTCATCTCGCCACCCTGCGCGAGGAAACCGGTGAACTCTCGGCGCTGGGCAAGCGCCTGTGGACACTCGCCGGGGAGACGGCGCCGGCGTCGGCGGTCAGCATCAACGCGTGTATCAGGGAAGCCCTTGAGGCGATCAGGGCAGGGCACCGCATGCCCGTCATGACGGAACTTGCCGATGTCGGTGATGTCAGGGGTGTGGCATCCGATATTGTCCTCGCCCTGACAGCCCTTATCGAGAGAATTCTCACCGCCTCCCGGGAATCGGGATTGGGGCACAGCGCCGTTCGAGTCTTCACCACAGCCGGTGACGACCAGGTGCACGTCACCATCACCGGAGGGGCTCCCCTTCCGCGGTTCACGGAACATACGTTCAGGCCGTCCGGCGCCTCCCACGAACTGGCGCTGGCCATCGCTCTTCTCAGACGCCACGGCGGCAGTGTGACCCTGGGATCATCCGCCGCCGGGGAAGCCTCGGCACGCATATCCCTTGCCGCCGCATCGGGAGACCAGACATGAAGGCGTTGCGTTTTCGGGTTCGCAACTATCGCAACATCGAGGACAGCGGCTGGGTAACGCTCGATCCGGTCACGGTCCTTGTCGGACGCAACGAGTCGGGCAAGACCTCCCTTCTGAAGGCACTCAACAAGTTCAATCCGGGCACTGCGGAAACGTACGATGCCCAGCGCGAGTTTCCGCGTGACCGCTACACGCGCGACTACGTCCTTGCCGGTTCAACGGGTGCGGAGTGGCCGGTCTGTTCCATCGAGTTCGAGATTCCGGAACAGCAAAAGAGCGATATCGCCGACCCTGCTGGGCCCGGAACGGACAGTGCCCGAGACGGTTACCGTCACGCGTCATTACGACGGCCATCTCGGCTTTTCCTACATGCCGCAGATCGGGGCCAAGCCGGCACAGCCAGTCCCTGTCATGGAGATCCTCGAGGGTCTGGCACTTGCGGACGACTCGCCGCGCCTGGCGGCATGGTCCAGCGAGTGGTACGACCGGTTCGCCGGGCTTGATGACGTCACGAGCGCCACCGGCCGTGCCCTGCTCACCGAAATCGACGAAGAGATTTCGGGGCTCGATGATGAACGGCTCAGCGCTCTCGGCGCCGTCGTCACCGCCATGCTGCGGATGCCCTTCGGAAGCAGGGTGATCGATCATGTCAACGCCCTGGTGGAACGCGAGCTGCCGCGTCTCGTCTACTTCGAGAACTATGGGGTACTCGACAGCGCCATCTGGCTGCCGGAGATGTTCAGGGGCCTTGAACGCGAGGAACCGGAACCGCGCTTCAGAACGGCGCTTGCGCTCTTCCGCCATGCGGGTCTTGATCCCCGGGACATCGCGCAACTCGGCGCCACGGGCAACAGGGCGTCGAGTGAGGCGATGCAACGCCAGATGGAGGAGCGGGCCATCCGGCTCAATGCCGCGTCGGTCGACATCAGCCGCCGCTGTGCCGAACTGTGGTCACAACGGCGCCATCGCATCCGCTATCACGTCGACGGAGACTATTTCCGCATCAGGGTCGCTGACGATTCACTGGAGGATGTGGAAATCGAACTCGAATCCCGCGGCAAGGGCTTCCAGTGGTTCCTCTCCTTCTTCCTCGTCTTCGCCGCGGAGTCCGAGGGCGGCATGGGCGATGCCATTGTGTTGCTGGACGAGCCCGGTCTCAGCCTTCACCCGACGGCACAGCGTGAACTGCTGGTGTTCTTCGAGCGTCTGTCCGCACAGAACCAGGTCATCTACACGACCCATTCGCCGTTCCTGATCGATGGTGATCACCTCGACCGGGTGCGTCCGGTGTTCGAGGACGACACGGGACATGCCCGCATCCTCAAGGGTTCATGGCCGGCCCATCCTGAAACGGTCTTCGCACTCAAGGCGGCTGCCGGGTATGCGATGTTCGATTCCCTGACGGAACAGGGCCGATCACTGCTTGTCGAACATGTCAGCGATGCCTGCTACCTGGAGGCACTGTCGCGGCACTGTGCCCGGACCGGGCGGAGTGCGCTTGACGGATCCATCGAAGTGGTGCCGTGCGGCGGTGCGGCAGTGTGCGGCTACCTGGCATCGCTTCTCATGGCCGAGAATCGTCGTCCTCTCATTCTCTTCGACGGCACCGATACCGCACGCCTTCGCCGACATGGACTGGTGACGGAACTCCTCGACGAGGGGGACAGCTCGATTGTTCTTCTCGACGAGGCCCTCGGCTGGTCCGGGCATGATGTATGTCTCGAGGATCTGTTTGGAGAGAGTATCATTCTCGAAGGCCTCGGGAGTGCGACTGGCATCCGCCTGTCGCTGGGTGAAGATGGACATCAGGCCAGCCTCGTCGGTCGCATCGAGAGCGCCGCCGGGGCGGCGAACATCATGCTGCCCCGTTCCTGGCGGCTGTCGACGGCCCTGGAGGTGACGTCGTCACAGGCCTCCCTGCCGGATGACGTCCTCGATTCGGCCTCGCTTCTCTTCACGAAGCTTGCCGGTGACGGCGCGGGGCGGTGAACGGCAGATTCGCCGTCTACTACGCGCCTGCGGCCACCTCGGAACTGGCACGATTCGCCGCCAGCTGGCTGGGAGCGGAGGCCGGTTGTGTTCCCGGCCTCCCGGAAGTTCTCCACCGTGACGTCGTCCGCATTCCCCGCACGTACGGATTTCATGCCACGCTGAAGGCTCCGTTCGCCCTCGCCCCGGGCACCACCGGGGATGCTCTCGCCTCGGCCGTCGCTTCCCTGGCGGCGGCCTTCACCGCATTCCGGGCGCCGCCGCTGGACCTCGCCAGTGTCGACGGGTTCCTCGCCCTGATGCTTCGTGAACCCTGCCCGGCCATGAATGCCCTGGCGAAGGCGTGCGTCACGGAACTCGACCGCTTCCGCGCGCCGCTGGCCGACAGCGAAAGGGAACGCCGTCGATCGCAAGGTCTGACGATACGCCAGGAAGCGTTGCTGGATTGCTGGGGCTATCCTTTTGTCCTCGACGAGTTCCGCTTTCACATGACGCTGACCCGGCGTCTCGATGAGGCCCTGCAGGCACGCATCGCCTGCCTCCTGAGACACAGGATGGCAGGTTTCATCGGGCGGGAGTGGTGCGTCGATTCCATCTCTCTCTTCCACCAGGCGTCACGTGACGAGTGCTTCGCCATGAGGTCACGCTATCCACTCGGAAATCCTGAAGGATGACAGGCCTTGTCGATGACGACGATCGGGTCATCCGCGTCGAGGACAGTCTGGGGCTTGTCCGCCAGTGCCGCGAGCATTTCGACCCTGTCGGTCTCGGGGCGGACCTTGTCGATCAGATGATCCGGTGAGACGGTTTGCATTGACACCGTGAAACCGCTATAAGCATTAATAGCAGGAAACTTCGTTTCATCAGAGGAAACAGGCCATGTGTGGAATTGCCGGTATCCTGTTGAAGAATGGGGACAGTGGAATCGATACCGGGCCGGCGCTGATCGACATGCTCGACGGCTGTCAGCACCGGGGCCCGGACTCCACGGGATTCGCCCTCTACGAGAGCGGCGAGGACGGCCAGTTGAAGCTGCGGTTTCATGTCGGTTCCGACAACGAGGCGGGTGACGCCATCGCCGCCCTCAAGGAGGTCTTCGACGAACACGGCGCCCGGGTGGTCGAGGAAGAGCGCATCGCCGGCAGCTATCGGGTCGTGGTGCGCTTCAGCGGCGATCTGCAGAAGTTCTCATACGCCGTGGAACACGCCGCCAAGGTGGTGTCGATCGGGGAGAGCCTGGAAATCGTGAAGGACGTGGGCGGCGCCCATGACGTCGATGGCACCTATGACGTCCATCTGTTCAGGGGCTCCCATGGCCTCGGGCACGTGCGGCTTGCCACCGAATCCGATGTCAAGCCGGAGGCCTCGCATCCCTTCTGGGCTACCGGGTTTGCCGATGTCGCGATTGTCCACAACGGACAGATCACGAACTACTGGAAGATGCGCCGGCGTCTCGAGCGCCGCGGGTTCGCTTTCGCGACGGACAACGACAGCGAACTCATTGCCGTCTATCTCGCCGACAAGATGAACCAGGGGATTCCCCTGAAGGACTCGCTCGCCTCGTCCATCGACGACATGGACGGGACGTTCTCGTTCCTCGTGTCGACCCGTGACGAGATCGGCTATGCGAAGGACCGGCTTGCTGCCAAGCCGATGATCATGTTCGAGAACGACGATCTCATTGCCATTGCCTCGGAAGAGGTCTCGCTCAACCGCCTGTTCCCGGGCCGTGCGCTCGATACCCGTGAACCGCCTCCGGGGAGCTATAGAACATGGTCACGATCGATCTGAAGGACCTGTCGACCCGCGAAGCCAACGAGGGCATTCGCGAGGCGGCGGCTAGGGGCGATGCCATCGAGGTTCTCAATCCCGATGCACGCCATCACATCGGTGTCGGCGTCATCCATGCGGTTGACATCCATGTCCGTGGCTCGGCCGGGTATTTCTGCGCCGGACTGACAGACACCCCCCGCTTTCACATCGAACGAAACGCCGGCTGGGGGCTGGCCGACAACATGTACCGGGGATCCGTCGTCGTCGGCGGCAATGCCGGCGCCATAGCCGGTGTGGCGATTCGCGGCGCCGAGGTCGTGATCAGGGGCAACATGGGATCACGGGCCGGGCAGGTCATGAAGAAGGGGACGTTGTTGTGCTGCGGCAACGCCAATTTCATGGCCGGCTACATGATGTATGGCGGACGCATGATCATTCTCGGTGAGTCGGGCGAGCGCCTCGGCGAGGACATGACGGGAGGAGAGATCTTCCTTGGCGGCGACCTGGTATCGCTGGGCTCCGATGCCATGGTGACCGATATCGCGGAAGACGAGGTCGACGACATCAGGGCCTTCCTCGACCGTTACGAGATTCCCTTCCGGGGCAGTTTCCGCAAGATCGTGAATGCCGGAAAGAAGCTGCGCTACGGCACGCCGGAACGGCAGGTGCGCTCGATTCCCTATTTCAACTTTTCCGGCGCCAGCGACTACTGGAATCACAAGATCCAGGAAGACGTCTACATCAAGTCCCAGATCGGCCGCTACCGGGTGAGAGGGTACGGTGGCGCCCGCGAACTGCCGCACCTGGCCGACCTCGCCTTTGCCAAAGACATCGTTCCGGATGCTGTCGGCGACGATCCGGTCTCCAGGGTCAGGATGCACACGCTGATCGGCGGCAAGAACGGTGCCAGACCCCTTGACCTGACGATGCCTGTCCTCATTGCTCCGATGAGCTACGGAGCCCTCTCCCGGTCCGCCAAGCAGGCGGTCGCCATCGCCTCGGGCATGGCCGGAATCGCCGAGAACACCGGGGAAGGCGGCATGAGCGACGCCCAGCGTGATGCGGCAGGCCAGCTCATCTTCCAGATGCTCGGTGGCCGTCTCGGCTGGAACATCCACGACATGAACCGGGCGGATGGCCTCGAGATCTACATTTCCCAGGGCGCCAAGCCCGGGTTCGGTGGTCAGCTCATGGCCAAGAAGGTGACGAAGGAACTGGCCGAGATCCGTGGTATCCCGGCGGGCATCGACCTTCGCTCGCCATCACGCCATCCCGATATCCTCGGCGCCGACGATCTTGTCATCAAGGTCGAGGAATTGCGCGAGGCGACGGGCTACCGTCTGCCGGTCAGCGTCAAGCTGGGGGCGGGGCGGATCCACGACGACATCAAGATTGCCGTCAAGGACGGATTCGATTTCGTCGAGCTCGACGGCATGCAGGGTTCAACCGGCGCCGGTGGCGCCGAGGTGATGGAGTATGTCGGCATCCCGACGATCTCTGCCATCTGCGAGGCGGAGCGCGCTCTTGCGTCCATCGGCCGCCGCCAGGACATCGAGATTGTCCTCATGGGTGGGTTGAGAGACGGGGTCGATGCCGTCAAGGCGATGTGCCTGGGGGCCGACGCCGTGGCGCTGGGGACCGCCGCCATCATTGCCGGTGGCTGCATCGCCTGCATGCAGTGCCATGTCGGCCAGTGTGTCACCGGTATCGCCACCCAGGACCCGGACCACGAGAAGCGCTACAAGCCCGAGATCGAGGCGCAGCACATCTACACCTTCCTGGAAAGCGTGCGCTGGCAGATAGCGGCCATCACACTTGGACTGGGATATGATGACGTACGCGGCCCCTGCCGCGACGATCTTGTGGCTCTCACACCCGAGGCGGCCGAGATCACCGGCCTTCCGCTGTGTCCCGAGCGCCGGAATGCAGGGCTTCCTGAAATCGATGCAGCGATGGAGCGGGCTCTCCGATGACGGATGCCAATCTAGTGCCGGAACAACTCGCGGACGATACCGCCGACCGGCATTTCGTACCCGCTCCCTGCCAGATCGCCTGCCCGGTCGGCACGGACGCGCCATCCTACATTGCGCACATCTGGGAAGGCAGGTTTGCCGAGGCCTTCGAGGCCATCACGGCAACCAATCCCTTCAGTTCGATCTGCGGACGCGTCTGCGACGCACCCTGTGAACCAGCATGTCGGCGAACGGCAAGCGACGGTCCCTTGCAGATCCGCAATCTCAAGCGCTTTGTCATGGACAAGCTCGGAGCCGAATGGGTGCCGCCGGCAGCGGAGGTCACCCGCGAAGAGAGTATCGGCATCGTTGGAGCCGGACCTGCCGGACTGGTGGCAGCCCATGATCTTGCCGTCGCCGGCTTCAGGGTTGATGTCTACGAGATGACGGACCGCCCTGGTGGCATGATGATCTGGGGTATTCCCGCGTTTCGCCTACCTGCCGGCACCCTGCAGGAAGACATGGAGAGACTGAGTGCCCGCTGTCCCGGTCTCACCATCCACACGAGTGTTGCCCTGGGCCGGGACATCACGCTGGACGGGCTCAAGGAACGCCACGATGCGGTGGGGCTCACCATCGGTTCCTGGTGGGGCAAGACCATGGGGATCCCCGGCGAGGATGACGACCGCGTGATCGACGGCGTCGAGTTCCTGCGCCGGGTCAACGCGGGAGAACGTCCCGAAATGCCGGCGACGGTCGTCGTCATCGGCGGCGGCGATGTCGCCATGGACGCCTGCCGCGCCGCCCTGCGCCTGCCGGGTTGCGAGGAGGTCAAGGTCATCTACCGCCGTGGTCCTGAAGACATCCCGGCGCGAAAGATCGAACTCGAGGGCGCCATCGAGGAAGGCATCGAGTTCATCTACAACACGCAGCAGGTCGGGGTTCTCGCCGACAATGAGGATCACCTGAGATTGCGCTGTGTCCACACCAGAGCCGGCGAACCCGATGAGGATGGCCGTCGTCGACCCGTGACGGTCGAGGGATCCGAGCATGACATCATCTGCGGCATGGTCATTGCCGCGGTCGGCCAGTACGGCGCCTGCGACGACCCCGCCACGCGGGACCTCATGTCCGGCGATCGCGTGCGGACCGACTGGGAGACCATGCGGACCGAAGATCCGCAGGTCTTTGCCGCCGGTGACGGCGCCTTCGGAGGTTCGACCATCGTCATGGCCATGAGCCATGGACAGCGGCTTGCCTACTACATCAAGGCGTGGCTCGATGGCATCGACGATCCCGTTCCCTATCGCACGCCGTGGCGGACGCGGCGTGTGCCGGTGGCCCAGGACCTCAAGTGGGAACTCCTGGGCCTGCACCATCCGCCATTCCACGGTGTTGGCGACAATCCGGTTGCATTCCCGGAAATCGAGTCGACCTATACCTGGGAGGAGGCGCGCAACGAGGCGGCGAGATGCTATCGCTGCGATGCCGAGACGGGCTCGGCCGACTACTCTGTCGCCAACCGGGAAGACATCTTCCTGATGGCGAGGACGAAGCGCGAAGACACGCCGCGCCAGGCCGGCATGCTGACCAAGCGCCTGCGGTCGCGTGACAATCCGTTTCCCGGGGATCGTCCGGCTACCGTCGACGACCTGGTCTTCCTGCCGGCCAATCTGTCGCGACTGGTGATCGACCCCTATCGCGAGGCCTGCAAGGTGGCGACGGATCTCGGGTTCGGGCGCATGGACGTGGCGCAGCCCCTGTTCGTCGCAGGCTTTGACAACGCACCGGCCGATGTGAAGCGAGGGGTTGGCCGGGGAATTTCGCAAGCGGCTGCGGGCTACATCGGCATGCGGCCGGTCGCCGACGATGTGCCGTGGTTGCAGCTGGTGGTGGGGGGACAAATTCCGCCGCAGGAGGACGCCGCGGGCCTCATTCATGTCATCGGCCCCCGCTTTGAGGCACCAGCTGAGATCCGGAGGTTCCGTGAGAACCAGATCCTCGGCCTTGCGGTATCCCACAGGAGCGCTCTCGAGGATGCCATCCGCTTCGCCCTCGATCAGGATCTCGACGTCCTGCTGGTCAACGGCAACACCGCCACCGGGCGCGACTGGCCGGAACTCACCGGCGCCCCTGATCTCACGCTGATGCGCGACACCATCGCCTGCCTGCGTCGGCTCAACATGGAAGAGGAAATCGACATCCTCTGGTTCGGCGGTCTGCGTTCCGGCACGGATGCTGCCAAGCTCATCGCCATGGGCGCAAAGTCGCTGGTCTTCGGCATGACGGTGGCCCTGGCCGCCGGAGCCGAGTTTGACGAGTCCCACCGGCTTCGATTCGCCCCGGACATCACGGTCGACGAATGCTCGCGGGCGGTTGCCAATATCCTCAAGTCCGCCGTGGGCGAGGCGTCGATGATGGCCCGCTGCACCGGCAAGACCAATCTGCACAACCTGGAGCCCGAGGACCTGCGCGCCCTCACACTCGCCACCGCCGAGGCCACCGGACTGGTCCTCGCCGGACACACGTACTGACACGCCCGCTTTCAGGTTCTTGTGGCGCGGCCCTCGATTGGTTCAGCGTTGAATTTCGTCCCCACCTAGCGTTGTGTCCCATAATTAAGTTATATAATAATGGGTGTGTCCACTGTCAGGAGTACGCCCATGCCTCGCGGTCGTCCCGTTGTCCCCGTTGTCCTTTCCGATGAGCAGAAAAACCAGCTGCTCGGCATCGCCCGCTCCCGCTCCATGCCTCATGGGCTCGTGCAACGGGCCCGGATCGTGCTCGACTGCGCACAGGGCGAGTCCAACACCTCCATCGCCAGGCGCCTGGGCGTGAGCAACGTGACCGTCGGCAAGTGGCGCCGACGCTACCTCGACCTCGGCCTTGAAGGGCTGCACGACGAACTGCGCCCGGGTCGGCCCCGAACCCATGAGGACGGGCGCGTCGCCGAAGTGATCAACACCGCCCTTCAGAGCACCCCGCCCAACGCCACGCACTGGAGCGTGCGCTCCATGGCCGAACACACCGGCATCTCCAAGTCCACCGTGCAACGCTGGTTCGATCTGTTCGGCATCCAACCGCACCGCCAACGTCACTTCAAACTCTCCAACGACCCCTTCTTCATCGAAAAGGTCCGCGACATCGTCGGGCTCTATCTCAATCCCCCCGATCACGCCGTGGTGCTGTGCGTCGACGAAAAAAGCCAGATCCAGGCCCTGCAGCGCACCCAACCCATGCTGCCCATGGGCCTGGGCTACGTCGAGGGGGTGACACACGACTATGTCCGCCACGGCACCACGACGCTCTTCGCCGCCCTCGACGTGGCCACCGGCACAGTGCTCGCGCAGTGCAAACGGCGCCATCGACACCAGGAGTTCCTCGCCTTCCTGAGGCACATCGACGCCAACGTGCCCCCGTCCCTCGACATCCATCTCATCGTCGACAACTACGCCACCCACAAGCATCCAAAGGTCAAGGCGTGGCTGGCACGCCGGCCCCGATACCACATGCACTACACGCCCACCTACGCCTCCTGGATCAACCAGGTCGAGCGCTGGTTCGGGCTCATTACACAAAAGGCCATCCGCCGCGGCTCGTTCTCCAACGTCAAGGAGCTGACCCGCAAGATCAACGCCTTCGTGGACCAGTACAATGCTCAAGCCAGCCCCTTCGCATGGGTCGCCACCGCCGAATCAATCCTCGCCAAAATCGAACGACTTTGTAAAGTTATCTCCGGGACAGAACACTAGCGACAGGCCTGCTGTCAGGTTCGCGTGGCGGGGTCGAGATCAACGACCCCGGGGTCGTATCCGCAGGCCGCAAGGAAACGCAGGAGATCGCAGGGACGGAGCGCCGTCGTCCGGTCGTTGACGAGCGGATGCAGGTTGACGAGGTCCGCTTCCATGACGGCGCGATCGATGAAGACACCGATCTGCTCGCCGGTCTCGTTGATCAGCGCAAGGGGGGTCACGGCCCCGGGCTCGACGCCGAGTATGTCGCGCACTCTTTCGGGGCGGGCGAAGCTCAGGCGGGCCGAGCCGATCAGTCCGGCAAGGGCCTTGAGGTCAAGCTCGCGTGATTCCTCGACCACGGTGAGCCACAGCCGTGCCTTCTTGTCCTTGAAGAACAGAGTCTTGCAGTGAATCCCCGGAAGACTGCCGCGCAACGCGCGGTTGTCGGCCACGGTGTGCACGGGTCGATGTTCATGGGTCGTGCACGCGATGCCGAGCTCTTCAAGCCTGGCGATAAGGTCGCCGGGTGTCGCCTTGCCCGGCATCGTCGTCGTCGGTCGGTTCATGGGCGATGTCATCCGGTCAATGGTGCAACGAGGTAGCGGCTTTCCGGCCATCGTCAAATGTCCTACACTTCCGGAGGCCTGACGCAAGGGCCCCTGAGCCCTTGTCCATCATTTCTGGGAGGATCCAGGGAGATGTCTGATCAACTAGCTTCGCTTACGGTCATCTTCACGGAATTCTACTACTGGGTCACTGTCGTCATCATGTTCCTGATCCACGTAGGGTTCTGTGTTTACGAGGTCGGCGCGTCGCGCCGCAAGAATCTGCAACACACGTTGATGAAGAACACGATGCTGATCCCGCTGGTCACCATCACCTTCTTCTATTTTGGATGGTGGATCTATTTCGCCTTCCCCCACTTCCCGCTGATGGGCGGATTTCTTGATGCACCCTTCGCGGTGCCGTGGTCCGAACTCATGGGCACTCACATGGGTGGTGCGGTCACCGTCCAGGCCTCGAGCCTGACGGCGGACGACACCATGTTCTGGTCCCGCATCAACGGGGTCTTCTGGGCAGCGTTCCTGCTCTTCTCATGGACCACCGCGTCCATTGTCTCCGGTGCCGTCATCGAGCGCATCAAGACCCAGGCATTCCTGCTCGCGGTCGTTCTTGTCGGTTCGGTGACATGGATCATCGATGCCGCTTGGGGCTGGAGCTGGAATGGCTGGATGGTGCAGCTGTGGGGTTATCACGATGCCTACGCATCCTCGGTGGTGCATGGCATAGCCGGTGGCTCGGCGCTGGGCATCCTGGTCGTGCTGGGTCCCAGACTCGGCAAGTTCGCGGCCGATGGCACGCCTCGCGACATTCCCCAGAACAACCCCTGGCTCGTCACGGTCGGGCTGTTCCTGATCTACACCGGGTTCTGGGGATTCTATGCCGCGTGCAACATTCCCATCATCGACTACACGGCTGATGTCATGGGAGCCGAGGGAGATCCCTTCTTCACGGCGACCAACATCTACCTGACACCCACATCGCTTTCCGCCATTACCTTCAACTTCCTGATGTCGCTCTCGGGCGGTCTCCTGGCGGGCTATCTGGTCTCAAGGGGCCAGCCTTTCTGGAGCTATTCGGGAGGTCTTGCAGGCGTCATCTGTGCGTCCGCAGGCAACGACCTCTACCATCCGATCGAGGCGATGATCATCGCCATGGTCGGTGTGTGGATCGCCTACAACATGCACCACTGGGTGGAGAGGAAGTTCAAGATCGACGATGCGGTGGGTGCCGTTGCCGTGCATGGTTATGCCGGTTTCGCCGGAACGGTGATCGCCGGCTTCATGCTCTGGGGTTATCCCTCCAACGTCGCGTACGAAGCGGGAGGCTGGTTCGGCAACACCGACGGTGTGGCATCCATCAACCCGCTCGGCCAGTTCCTTGGCGCCGTGATGATGTTCTGGGTCCTTGGTTTCCTGCCCTGCTGGGTGCTGGCCAAGATCCTGGACGGCCTGGGATGGCTGCGTGTGCCGCGCGAAGTCGAACTTGCCGGTCTCGATACCCATGACTACGGGGATGCCTTCCCGTATCACAGCTATCGGGACACGGCGATGGAGGACATCGACCGCGATCTCGCGAAGAGCTGAGCGGTCCCGGAAAGGAGACAGGAAACCATGTCTACCAATGTTGAAAGCTGGTCCGATGTTGCGTCTCTGGGCGCCATCTATCCCTTCCCGGGAATTGAATGGCTCCTCGTCCTGGCCGGCGTCGCCATCTGGGTGATCTGGCACGTCTGGCAGATCCGTTCGGAAAACTCCGAATACGATGCCGCGGTCAGCCACTACAAGGATGTCGGCATGGACAAGGCCCTCGATCATCGAGGGCGCCATGACGCCATGCTTGACTGACGGGCAAGTGACATAAGCCAGGGGGCGGTGTTTCACCGCCCCCTGTGACACGCGACCGGGGGATGGCATCGCGCCATCCCCCGATTGCTGTTCAGAGAGGCCGGTAAGGGCGACGACGCAGGAACCTGGTTCCTCTCCGACGTGAGTTGAGGCGCCCTGCCACGACCGATACCGCCTGATGGCGATGGACGGTTCCGCATGACAGCGCGCTGTTCGACGGACTTGTCTCAAGAGCAGAAACCACAGCCATCCGGGACCGAGGGGAGAGGACAGTCGAAGCCGGCGACATGTCCCATGGCATCTTCAGACTGATGGGTCCAAAAACGGAACATTGGTCTACTATTGACATGACAACCAACTGAAAATGCGAATATTGGTAACAAGTCCCATCAGATCGGGATGTACTTTACCAAATGATGAGATTCAGCGAACTGGGATCAAGGGTGGCAAGAGAGCGGATCGAAATGGTCCAGCTCTGGAATGCCTGGTCGGAAACAGAGAGTCTGCGGCGTCACAGTTTCCTCGGTTCGATGAACTGGGAGACCAGGAACGCAAGACACTATCTCTATAGAAGAGGAGCAGGGGGCGTGAAATCCCTGGGTCCTCGCTCGGCGGAGACGGAGGGGATCTTTGCCGCGTTCACTGAAGGCAAGAAGGTCAACGCGGAGAGACTGAAGGTGTTGAACGAGGAGATCCGCATCCAGGCCAGTGTTCTCCGCGCTCTCGGTGCGGGGCGGCTCCCCCTCATGGCAGCCCGGACGCTGCGTGCGTTGCGGTCCCATCGCTCCGACAGTGTCCGGACCGTTGGCACGATGCGCTCTATGCCTATGAGGCGCTTGCCGGTGTCATCTTCAGCCGGGACTCCACCGCCACGGGGGATCTCGATCTGTTGGTCGATGGCCGCAACAGGCTGCAGCTTGCCTCAGAGGACGGAAAGCGGCGAGGCCTGGTTGCCCTGATCCAGAAAAAGGTCGACAGAACCTTCCGTTCGCGGGGTCCCGGAGACTCCCGGTTGATCAACCAACGAGGCTACATGGTCGAATTCATAAGGCCGCAGCCCAGGCCCATGCATCGACGAATGCCCGGAGCCGAGCCTCTCGAGAGAGGGGATGTTGAGCCCGCGCCCATCTTCGGTCTGCAATGGTTGGTCAACGCACCCGCCGTGGAAACCGTGGTTCTGGACGAGCGCGGGTTTCCGGTACCGATGAGGGCGCCGGATCCCCGTTACTGGGCCCTGCACAAATCATGGCTTTCCAACAGACCGGACCGTGCTTCCCTGATGAGGTCGCGGGACAGACAGCAGGCGGGACTCGTCATGCGTCTGGTCCGGGAACAACTGCTGCATCTTCCGTTCGACGCTGAATGGAAGGCGGGTCTGCCGAAGGAATTGCGCCGGATGGTCCCGCAAGAGGGTTCTGGCGACTCCATCGAACTCCCGAGGTAGTCGGGCGTCTCCCGGGACGGGCCAACTCTCGGCGAACATTCATGTGGTGATCACCGGCCGTGCTTCAACGCGGGCTCCCGGAGGCGGCGCCATGCGGCAGGCGCTTCGATCAGCGTGCCGGCCAGTGGGGCTCGACTTCGGTCCACTCGTCCGTTGAGTCCTGTGGCCATGGCGGCATGGTCACCGCGAAGGCAGAAAGCGCCGTGTCATGGCGAGCACGGAACTGGAAGGACGTGCCGAGCGGAATTGTCAGGCAGAGACCAGGCGTCAGCGTGACGACGTCTTCGTGCGTACCCATGCGGCGCCACATCTCGCCCTGGCCCTCGACGATGTACCAGATTTCTTCCACCGTCTGGTGACGCCCGGCGCGCGACACCGCGCCCGGCGCCAGCCGAAAATGTGCGGCACTGCCGCCGGCGAGGGAGCAGAGGATGCGGACCTCAGCACCGTCGGGAGCAAGCGTGTCGACGTCGTCCGGCAGTTGCCGGGTGGCGGGGCGCCGCTCCTGAGTGTCAGAAGACACGAGCCGAGTACCTGGAAGTGTAGCGGACTTCCTTCATGCATGATCCAGGACTTGTTCCGGGACGACCCTTACCACGCCACTTCTGTCCGCAGAAGGAGTGGCCATCCGGGACTGGAGAAGCGGGTCCCTGGCGGGTATCGTTGCGGCCATGAAGCAGGAACTCGATGTGCGGGGGCTCGCCTGTCCCCTGCCGGTGCTCAAGGCGCGCAAGCGCCTCAAGGAGATGGCGAGCGGGGACATTCTCGTCGTTCATGCCACGGATCCCGGATCGCAGAAGGATTTCAGGGCCTTTGCCGAGACCACCGGCCATCTACTGGTCGCCACGTCGATGGATGCCGGCGTCTACACGTTCGAGATCCGTCGCCGTTGATCCCTGTCTTGTTGATTGTTGCGCCATGGTCTAGGCTGATCCCAGTCACTCACGGGGAGCTCCTTGGGAGCTGAGAGATGCCGGAAGGCATCGACCCGTTGAACCTGATCCGGATCATGCCGGCGTAGGGATTGAGGCGACGGTCTTTTCTCCAAAAAAGACACCCTCCCCCGGTACCGGCGCCAAAGGAGGGACCATGTCAAGGACAGCAACCTTTCTGTCGGCAGCCCTGCTGACCATCTTGTCAGCGCGCGCCGACACGCTTGATATCTACACGTACGAATCCTTTGTCAGCGAATGGGGCCCGGGACCGCAGATCGAGGAGGCCTTCGAGGCCCGTTGCGACTGCTCCATCCGCTGGACGGCGGTCGATGACGCCGCGATCCTGCTGTCGAGATTGCGTCTCGAGGGTTCAGGCGGTGACGCGGATGTGGTGCTCGGGCTCGACACCAACCTCATGGCCGAAACCCTCGATCACGGACTTGTCCGCCAGCATGGCCTTGGCGATCTGGAATTCGATCTCCCCGTTCCATGGAACGATCCAGTCTTCGTTCCCTTCGACTACGGGTATTTCGCCGTCATCTATGACGACCAGGCGCTGCCTCAGCCACCGGCATCACTCGGTGACCTGGTAGAGGGGGGCAACGGTGCCGATCTCATCATTCAGGATCCCCGCACCAGCACTCCGGGGCTGGGCCTCATGCTGTGGCTGAAGGCCGTCTACGGTGATTCCGCCGCTGATGCCTGGCGCTCACTGTCATCTCGTGTCCTCACGGTCACGGCGGGCTGGAGCGAGGCCTACGGGCTGTTCCTGAAGGGTGAGGCGCCGATGGTGCTGAGTTACACCACCTCTCCAGCCTATCACCAGCTGGTCGAGGGCGAGACGCGGTACCGTGCCGCCATGTTCGAGGAAGGCCACTACATGCAGATCGAGGTGGCCGCCATGGTCGAGGGCACGGACCAGGAAGACCTCGCCCGCGATTTTCTGCGCTTCATCGCCACGCCCGGGTTCCAGGGCGCCATCCCCACCGGGAACTGGATGTACCCGGTCATCGATCTCGGCGACGACCTTCCGGACATCTTCCGTGAGCTGCCTGCGCCTGCCGTGTCGCTGCTGTTGCCGCCGCAAGACGTTGGTGCCATGCGCAGACAGTGGATCGACGAGTGGCTGGAGGCAGCCATAGGAGAATGATGGTTGGTCTGAAGCCCCTGCTGTGGCCCGGAGTGGCGGCGCTCGTCGCCTCTCCGGGCCTGGCGGTGCTGGCGCTTGTGGCGCTTCTCGATGCGGCGCCCGCGGGAGAAACGGAACGCCTGCTCGATCGCTACGCGCTCCACGTTCTCGGGTTCACGGTCCTCCAGGCGACGCTCTCAACGGTGCTTTCCCTTGTGTTCGCCGTACCCCTTGCCCGGGCACTGGCGCGCCGTCCGGTCTTTCCGGGGCGCGGCATCGTGATCCGTCTCTTTGGCATCCCCCTGGTCCTGCCCGCCATCGTCGCCGTGTTCGGGGTGGTAGCGGTGTGGGGACAGAACGGCGCCGTCAATGCCACGCTGGGCACGGCTGGAATGGCGGGCCTTGGTCCGATCTACGGACTCGAGGGCATTCTCGTTGCCCACACCTTCTTCAACATACCGCTTGCCGTGCGCCTGTTGCTGCCGGCGTGGGAGTCCATTCCCGGAGAGACGTGGAGGCTGGCAGCACAGCTGGGCATGACCTCCTGGCCAATCTTCCGGCTGATCGAGTGGCCTCGCCTTGCGGAGGTTCTTCCTGGCATTGCCATGCTCGTCTTTCTTCTCACGTTCTCCAGCTTCACCGTCGTTCTGGCACTGGGCGGCGGCCCGGGGGCGGCCACGCTTGAGGTGGCGATCTACCAGGCACTGAGGTTGGATTTTGACATCGCCCGTGCCGTCCTCCTTGCCCTGCTCCAGGTGGCGATCTGCGCCACCGTCGCCATCGTCCTCTTCCGCTTTGCCCGCTTTTCCTGGAGCGAGGCAGGCGTGGGCCGGATCACCAGGCGCCCTGATTCCCTTGGCTGGCCTGGTCGTATCGGCGATGCCCTCGTCATCGCCGCCGGCATCTTCTGGGTTGGCGCGCCGCTGGCCGGGGTGGCGATTGCCGGTGTGAGCGGGCCCCTGGCGGATGTTCTCGCCCGTCAGGATGTCTGGCTTGCTGCGTTGCGCAGTGTGCTGGTGGGTCTTGGCGCCGGTGTCGTGGCCGTCACCGTCGGCCTTCTGCTCGGCGCCACCTCCTGCGATCTGGCGATGCGCCGCCGCCACCGCAGTTTGGCGGATCTGCTCGAGATTGCCGGTAGCCAGACCCTCATCGTGTCACCGGTGGTGCTGGGCGCCGGCCTCTTCGTTCTCCTTCTCGGACATGTCCGGGTGTTCGACTGGGCCCTGCCGCTTGCTGCCCTGGTCAATGGCCTGGTCTCCATCCCCTACGTGCTGCGGCTCGTCTCTCCGGTCCTGCGCCGCACCGCGGCCCACCATGACCGGTTGTGCGCCAGCCTCGGTCTTGCGGGCATCCGCCGGATTGTCTGGCTCGAGGGACCCCTGGTGCTGCGCCCGCTGGCGACGGCGCTGGCCCTGGCGACGGCGCTGGCCGCAGGCGATCTCACGGCCATCGCGCTCTTTGGAACCGAGCGCGAGGCGACCCTTGCCCTGCTTCTCTACCGGGCACTGGGCAGCTATCGCATGGATGAGGCTGCCGTGATCGCACTGCTTCTCGTCGTGGTGTGCCTTGCCATCTTCGTTGTCATCGAGGGTCTCGGTCGTGCCGCCGCCCGGGCTTGAACTCGACGGCATCGTCTTTCGCCAGGGGGCCTGGACACTTGCCGCCGATCTTGCGGTACGTCGAGGCGAGTTGCTGGCGCTCATCGGCGCCAGCGGCGCCGGCAAGAGCACGCTGCTGTCTCTGGCCGCCGGATTCGAAAGACCGCTCTCGGGGCGCGTTCTCGTCAACGGGAGGGCGGTGACGGATCTTCCCCCGGCATCGAGACCGATCACCACGCTCTTCCAAGAATACAATCTCTTTGCCCATCTCTCAGCTCTTGACAACGTCGCCCTTGGTCTTGATCCCGGTCTGAGACTGACGGCAGCCGACCGGCGAACGGCCCAGAAGGCCCTCTCCCGTGTGGAACTCGAGTCCATGGTCCACCGGAGACCCGGCAAGTTGTCCGGTGGCGAACGCCAGCGGGTCGCTATTGCAAGGGCGCTGGTCATGAAACGCCCCGTGCTGCTTCTCGACGAGCCCTTCGCGGCGCTCGGACCGGCGTTGCGGCGCGCCATGCTCGATCTCGTGTCGAGGCTGGCGAGGGAGTCCGGCCTCACCGTCGTGATGGTCTCCCATGATCCCGCGGACGCCCGGCGCATTGCCGACTCGGTGGCGTTCATGGACGACGGACGCATTCTCCTCACCGGGCCAACGGACTCCGTTCTCGACTCCCCGGTGCTGCCGGAACTGGTGCGCTATCTCGATTCCGACTCCGATCCCGGACCGTCATGAATCGCCAGGGCGGCGGCAAGGGCTGACCGTTCGGGCTCGGCGACGAGGGTGCTGGCGAACACCGCGTCAGGCTCCATGAACAGCATGTCGATCTCCTCGCCAGCGGGCACACACGGAGAATCGTCCGACTCGACGAGGAAGTAGACCGGCGTGTAGGGCGCCCGCGTCCACGGGCTGATCAGGGTTCCCGGATCGTGGAGTTCTCGCACGATCCGGATCTCCATGCCGGTCTCTTCCCGGAACTCCCTCCTGAGTGCCGCTCTTGCCGTCTCGTCGTCGCCCACTCCTCCGCCTGGAAACTTCCACACGAAGAGTTCCTCGACGTATTCGGCGGCAATGAGGACCTGGCGGTTGCGCAGCAGGACGCCATAGACACGGTAGTTTTGGGGATGGGTCATGAGGCAGACACCGAGCACTTTCGTGTCATGAAGGATTGCCTGTTGTAGAAACAGTGATCATCGGCTCTACCGGAAGACACCCCATGGCAGCAAGCACGAACATTCTCGAGACCATCGGCAACACGCCGATGGTCGAGGTGAGATCCTTCGATACCGGTCCCTGCCGTCTGTTCCTGAAGCTGGAAAACCAGAATCCCGGAGGATCGATCAAGGATCGCCCGGCGCTATCCATGGTGGAGGCCGCGGAGCAGTCGGGGGCCCTAGGGCCCGGCGGCACGCTGATCGAAGCGACTGCCGGGAACACCGGCATCGGCCTTGCACTCGTGGCGCGCCAGAAGGGCTATCGCCTGCTTCTCGTGATACCCGACAAGATGAGCCAGGAGAAGATCTTCAACCTGCAGGCCATGGGAGCGGAAGTCCGCCTGACGCGCTCGGATGTCACGAGGGGACACCCGGAATACTACCAGGATCTCGCCAGCCGGCTGGCCGGAGAGACTCCCAACAGCTTCTTCGTCAACCAGTTCGGCAATCCGGCGAATCCACTGGCTCACGAAGAGGGAACGGGACCGGAGATCTGGGAGCAGATGGAGCACAGGGTGGATGCCGTTGTCTGCGGTGTGGGATCGGGCGGCACCATAACGGGGATCGGCCGCTTCTTTGACCGGCAGGCGCCACACGTCGAGATGATCCTGGCCGACCCCGTCGGATCGGTGCTGGCCGACCAGGTCAACACGGGCACGCCGGGCCCGTTGGGCTCCTGGCTTGTCGAGGGCATCGGCGAGGACTTCATTCCCGAGGTGAGCGATCTTTCCCTTGTCTCGAAGGCCTACAAGGTGGCGGATGCCGAGGCCTTTGCCGCGGCGCGCAAGCTCCTCGTGGACGAAGGCATCCTGGCAGGCTCGTCGTCCGGCACCCTGCTGGCAGGGGCACTGGCCTTCTGTCGTGAACAGGGTGAGGAGAAGAACGTGGTGACTCTGGTCTGCGACAGCGGCAACAAGTACCTCTCAAAGATGTACAACGACTACTGGATGCTTGATCAGGGATTCATCGAGCGCGAGAGCCACGGCGACCTGCGCGACCTCATCGCCCGCCCCCATGCCGACAGGGCCTCGGTCACGACGTCACCGGATGACACGCTCGCCAACGCGCTGTCGCGCATGAAACTCTATGACATCAGCCAGCTGCCGGTCCTTGCGGACGACAACGTGGTCGGCATCATCGATGAATCCGACATTCTCTGGGCCATTCACCGCCGTCATGGCGCCTTCACCGACAAGGTGGCATCGGCGATGTCGGTGAGCCCGGAAACCGTCGAGGCGTCCTCGGACATCGACACGCTGATGACCATCTTCCGCCGTGACCTGACGGCGATCGTCGTCGACGGTGACGCCTTTCTTGGAGTCATCACCCGTATCGACCTCCTCAACTGGCTGCGCAGGGAGCGCCGCCAGGACCCGCAACCCGCATCTTGATCACACAACACCGATGCGCATCGGCACGGATCGCCCCGGCAACGCCTTCGCGACCAACTGGAACTGCAGCTCGACAAGCTAGTCGGAACTTCATCGGTTCACAAGTGGCCGAGCGTCTCCCAACATTGTGATTTGACGTCATTGTTGGGCTGAGGACCCTGGTTTCAACCTGTCATCTTTATGGGAACAGTCCGGTCGGGATTGACCTCCAGGAGTTCGAAGGCGCGGTTCTGCAGCCTGGTCCGCTGCGTGACGACGGCCGTGCGCTCCTGGCCGGCGCCAGGCAGGCGGATGACGTTGACGACGACGCTGGCGAGATCGTCGATGAGGGTGCGGAAGCTGTGCATCGGCAGACCGTCGGGGGTCTCCCTGGTCCGCGCCTTGCGTCTGGCCGACGGCGAGACCTGAGCCTTCTCCACCGGCGTCGCGCGCTGGCGCCGCGCCGCCTCGCGGTCGTCGTCCTCGAAGAGCAGCGGCGCCAGGCGCCGGCGCATGTGCCATTCCACGTAGTACGCCAGCATGCACAGGAAGACGTGCCCGCGGACGTGGTCCTCGGCATAGACCCAGACCGGGCGGATCTTCAGATCGCTCTTGGCGACGCGGAAGGCGCGCTCCACGGTGGCCAGGCTCTTGTAGGCCTCGACAGCGGCGTCAGGGGCGATGTCCTCAAGGCTGGTGCGGATGACATAGACCCCGTCGAAGCGGGCCTCCCGGTCGATCCTCTCCTGACGCCGGCGCCAGGAGAAGGAGGTGTCGGTGATGGTGATGTCGAAGTGCTTCTCGACCTTGCGGCGGTTGGCCTCGCGGCCGACCCGGTGGCCGATCCTCGCCGCCCCTTTGAGGGTTCCGGCGCGGACCGATGCGGCGATCGTCTCCAGCACCTCCTCGGTGGCCTCCAGCAGGGCCTCGCGCTTGCGCCGGCGGTCCTCCCTCAGGCGCGGGTTGAGACACACCATGAGCCTCTCCCCGGGGAAGTCGGGACTGGTGATCTCGGCCACCTGGTCCGCCACCAGGGCCTCCGGCGAGAGCGCCGGCTCGGGCCCGCGGGCGAGCCGCCGCAGGTCGGCCGTCTTCAGGGCCGAGACCCAGGCCAGACCCGCCGGCTCGAGGTCCTCGCGGATGCGCGCCGTGGTGATCATGCCGCGGTCCCCCACCAGGGCCACGCGGGCCATGGAGAAGCGCCGACGGATCCTTGCCACCTGGGAGGCCAGGGTCGCTGGCGCAAGCGATACGGCAACCATCGCGGCTCGGACAATTTCCTCCCGTGTGCTGAAACGGCCGGTGGGGAATGCCAGGTTTTCCTGCTCCAACAGAACGACTTGGTGGATATCGAATTCTGCCGGACGAATCCGGTCGAGTTCGCTGTACGAGAGCAGCTTGATGGAAAATTCGACCTGGAGAAACGCGATGTCGACGTCAACAAGAGCGTCATCAAGTGTCACGACTGTCGATCCCTCTCTGATTTGCACTACCCGGTTCGGCGGAATTCTGCTCGGCATGGGCGGTGGCAGGCCATTACGATACCGGTAACCGACTGGTGTTCACCGATGTAGATCAGCACGCCAATTGGACGCCATCGCACCCCGAGTAGTCGCTTCCGCGAATCTCCAGATGGTTGCATACCTGCGTCGAAGAACAGACGATGCCGGGCCGCAGTGGGGCCTTCATATGTGCCTCAACCCGCCACCACTTTCCCTGCTTGATAGAGCCACCCGGGCATTGGGCGTTCCAGCTCCCACAGTATTTTCATGGGCCGTTCCGACTCATGACTGCGGTAATGGGCCCGGCCGAGGCAGTGGTACGGAGGGGTATCTCCACGGCCATCTCTCTTGCGTTCGCGCACGAACAAGACGACCTTCGTGCCTCGGTCTGGTTGCTCGATGTAGCGGCGACCGGTGGGCGTATCGGGTGACGCTGTGTTCTGTGACTCCCAGTGAAACAGGATCGGCGAGATCGGGTAGTCGGCGTAGCGAGTCGTGGGAGAGTAGTCCCTATCGGATTTCTCCAGCGTGACGAACAGCAGATCCGTCTGCGTCGCGTTGTTCCAAAGGACCCCACCCTGCGGAAAGACCAGCGCACCACGTTTATCGGTGCGTCCATGTGCTGCAACGATCTCCCCAAGGGTATAGGTGGCGTGACTGGCCAGGGGGGCATCACTGGCAGGATCAAGCGGCCGAGAGACCGTGCGAATGCGGTCCGCGAGAATATCCAGGAGGTCGCCGATCTCGCGACGCAACTCTGGAGACCCACGGACACTTTCCAATGTCTGATCGGCCTCGCCGATCGCCTGACGACGGCTGCCCAGAAGCGCGAACAACATGAGGCCCAGGCGATGCTTGCGGCCTTGGAGACCCGCGATCCCGCTGGAACGATCCCCCAACAGGAGGTCTCGCCAGGTTTCGATCCGCTCGTGATCGTCTACGTGAAGCAGTTTGCCGATAGCCTTGAGGAGAGGGTCTCCGGCAACGCTCTGCTCGAACCCAGCTCGCCGACGGAGTTCGGTAAAGCAGTGTCCCGATCCGGGCCGTGCGTAGATTTCTTCGAGTTCGACACCGGCATCCTCCATGAAGCCGCGGAGCCGTGTTTCGGGTCCGAGAGCACGCAGATCATCGGCGAGGCGCGCACGGGCGTTTTGCACGGCCTCTTTCAGGTTGCGCAGCACCGTCCCCTTGGCGATCCGGTCCAATTTGAGGGCGCATCCCGGTGGGAGCAGCGGGAAATCTGCCTCAATGGCGCGTCTGGCCTGATGGCGGGTGCCCCCCAGCAGGGCCCGATAGCGCACGTCGTAGCGGTACTCACGCCGAACCTGGCCTACGAAATCCAGGACGGTGAGGACCCGTTTGCCCTCGGCCCACCGCAGCCCTCTTCCGAGCTGTTGGAGAAACACCGTGGCGCTTTCGGTCGGTCGCAGCATGAGCACGGTGTCGACTTCGGGAAGGTCGACGCCTTCGTTGAAGAGATCGACTGCGAAGATGGCTCGAAGGTCTCCGCGCCGCAGCCTCGCGAGCGCCGCACGACGATCGCCCCAGGGGGTGCTGGCATCAAGCGCCACTGCTGGGTAGCCGAAACCTGAGAACTGCCTCGCCATGAAGTGGGCGTGACCGATACCAGCGCAAAATCCCAGCGCCCGCATCTGGTGCGGGTCCGTCACGAATTCCTCGACGGCATGGCGGATCCGAATAGCTCGTACGTGATCCCCGGTGAACACGTTATCGAGCTCGCCGGGCACATATCGTCCGCGATCGAAGCGAACCGCTGAGAGATCCGTTCCGTCGTTCACCCCGAAATAATGAAACGGGCAGAGCAGTCCCTGGTCCAGGGCATCCCAAAGCCGGGACTCCGAGGCGATGCGGCCGTCGAACCACTGCAGCACCGACTGGCCGTCGGCGCGCTCCGGCGTGGCCGTGAGTCCGAGGAGAATTTTCGGTTTCAGACGCGACAGCAGGCGTTCGTAGCTCGTGGCGGCGGCGTGATGAAACTCGTCCACGATGACCACGTCGAAATCTTCCGGATCGATTTCGTCGATCCGGTTGGCAAGAGACTGCACCGAGGCAAAGACGTGGTGCCCCGCGCGTGGACGCTCGCCGCCGACCAGCCGCTCACCGAACCCCGGCTCGCGCAGTACGAGCTGAAAGACCTGCTGACTCTGACGGAGGATCTCGTCGCGGTGCGCAACGAAGAGCAAGGAATGATCGACGCCCTGGTCGCGCAGCCGCTTGAAATCGAATGCCGCAATCCAGGTCTTGCCGGTGCCGGTTGCCGCGACCAAGAGGTTGCGGTGATATCCGCGCAGACGCTCCGCTTCGAGGGCCTCCAGTGCGACAGCCTGATGAGGCTTGGGTGCGACGTCGACCAGCAGAGATAACAGGGTACCGTCGTCTATTCCTGCATCGCTGCGCTGTCTCGAGAGCGCGCGGTCGAGACGTTCACTGTCACGCTGGGGCGTATAGTCCTCGAACTCGGGCTCTTGCCAGTACTGTTCGAAGGTCGCTGCGAAGCGCTCGATCACCTCGGGATTCTCGGCTGCGCTCACGCGCACGTTCCATTCGAGGCCGTCGACCTGTGCCGTATGGGTGAGATTTGATGAACCGATATAGGCGGTGTGCAGACCGCTGTGGCGGTGGAACAGCCACGCCTTGGCATGAAGCCGGGTCCGCGCGACTTCGTAGGAAACCTTCACTTGCGCACCGAGATGGACAAGCGCATCCAGAGCACGGCGTTCGGTCGACCCGGTATAGACGCTTGCGATCACACGCACGCGTGCGCCCTCTCGTACCCGTTCTGCCAGCTCGGAACGGAACAGCCGCAATCCCGAGTGCCGCACGAACGCACACAAGAGATCGATCCGATCGGCACTTGGGATCTCCCGTGCGATCTCGCTTGCGATCTGAACGTCGCGCCGTCCATTGACGAGCAGGCCGGTCCGACGAAGCGAAAGTGTCGGGCGCGGGACTGCCGATTGTGTACCGCCCAATGCCCGGCGTTCGACCGCTTCAAGGAGCAGGCGCGCGGCGTCCGCGACCCGGTCGTCGGCCATCGCGCCATGTTCGACGAGGACCTCCACCAGTCGATTCGCCAGGGCGACCTGGTTGGCCGGCTGAGCGCCGTCTTCTTCGGGAATCCCTTCGAGCGCGCGTCGAAGGAGGTGATAAACATGACGGGCCAGGAGCTCGGGACGAACAGTTGAGTCCGCCGTGGCGATGTCAACCCACCAGCCCTCCGCTGTTCGGGCATTGACTTCCGCCTCCAGAGCGGAGGTCAGCAGTTCTTCGTAAAGCCCGGAACACAGTCGACGTGTCATGACTGGTGGGCACGGAAGAGCATGGTTGACCGCGCTCGTGTCACCATGAGATTCCGAAGCGTTCATTCATGGCTTGCGTCCTCCCCCAGGGTTCGCCGGGCAGCCGATCGATGAGCATCGTGAACACGCGGCGAAAGGAATCCGCTGTTGCCTCTTCCGTCAGAGCTTCTGCCTGAACAGCCGGCAGCAGGGGGCGCAGGTCGAGCAAGAAGCGCGGGTTGGCCAGCTTGGCGAACATCCGCTCCTGGGCCTGAGCCCGGGAAATCGTCTGGCCGGCAAGGTCGAGATACCGCCCGAACATCTCGACCATGCGTGCGATATCGAGGTTCTCGAAGACTTCCAACGCGTGCGCGAGGTCGTAGAGATCGCGCCCCTGGTCACGCTGCAACAATGCACGCAGCTTGGTCGCCAGCATCTCTTCGCGCGAAAACGTCGAAATGGCCGCCTCGCCTGAGAACCAGGGATTATCGATCTTCAACGGCAACGACGCCGGGCCGTCGAAAGCTTGGGTCTCGCGGGTCTTGATCTCGACCTTCAGCCGGATCGGCACGCCACTGCCGTCTTCGGCATCGACCCGGAAGCGAAACTTCGGTGCAACAGGACTCTGATCGAACCGCGCGCGCCCCAGCCACGGTTCCAAAACGACACGCAGTCGATCAAGGATGGGACCGATTGGCCCGCCGGAAGTCCGGACCAGGTCGATGTCCTCGGAATAGCGCATCGGCTTCGGGAAGTGCAGCTTGTTGAGCGCCGTCCCGCCACGAACCCGTACTGCGGCGTGCAGCATGTAGTCGGAGAAGATCTCCACCAGAGCACGGCCGATGATGAGGTCTTGTTCGACCTGTCGCTGATCGGCCCAGGGAACGACGTTGCCCCAGGCGACGATATTCTGCGCCGGGATCATGCGTCAGCCTGGGGTAGCCGGCGCACGATGATCCGCCACCAAACATCGCGTTGGAGCGGTTCAGACGCGAAGTCCGGGTCCCGCGCCTCCTGTCGGTCGAGCTCGGTCCAGGGCAGCGACCCTCGTGCCTTCAGGGACTCCTGCATGGGCCCTGTCAGTTCGTCATGGCCGAGATGGTCCAGAAGATACCCGAGACGCTGTACGACGGGCCGCTCCACGACCACTGACAACGCGGCGAGCTGCTCCCGGTCGATCGTGCCTCCGAGATCGGAGAGGACCGTGGCGATGTTGTCCATGCCGCCCGACGCCTGCGGATAGCGAAGCAGGTCGAGGGCGGTCAGCGCTGCAGATGAGACCTTCATCGTGCCGGTATCGGTCTTGCGGTCCTCGGTCCCCGCCGTCACCGCTTCCATGTCCTTGCGGAAGTAGAAGACGATCATGCTCCGCCCGGCACGGATCCTTGGCAGACGCTTCGCCGTGACGACCTGAAACTCCATGACCGCCTGGTGCGTCGCGCCATGCAACTCGGCCGCTTTGAGCAGTCCCACATAGTAGGCCTGACCCTCGCGGCGCATGAGCGCGTCGATGTACCAGGCTGGCGGCGGCGCTCCCCAGGACGCATATTGCGGCGGGACGACGACATAGAAGCCCTGCCGCAGGTTGAGCAACGCCCTGCGACGCTGTAACCGTTCCGCAGCATCCAGGAACGCGCCGTGCCCGACGCCCAACGCCTGCTCGGCCTCGTTGGCGGTGAAGACGGTTCGGCCGGTGGAAAGCAGACCGCTCACATAACCTGATAGGGTGGATCGTCGATCGTGAAGCATATGTTATTTTCCGCTTTATATGCGGATATGTCAACACGAATTGATGTTTCGCCCTGGGATTTGGTGTCAGTCGGCGCACGATCCCATTTGTACCGTCCGGTTCCGAGGCGCCAATCCTGGACGCCAAACAATACCTCGGAAGAAGCGGTCGGCGGTGCGGGGCCTGGATTCAGCCGGCCCTGCCGGAAGCCGAAGCGAGTGCGAAAGAGCCAAAGGTCGGCGATCGAACCGGCTGTCGGCCCTGGCGATCTCCACCGTGCCGATCTCGACCGACCACGCATAGAATTCCTGGAACAGGTGGCAGTGGATCGCGTTCAGATCGGCAAGATCGTAATCACCCGTCGGCGCGGGCTCAAGAAGGCGTTGGGCGAGGAACTGGCGCTCCGCTGTCTCCAACTCCGGGGCGTCCTGATGTCCAGCCTGCTGCGGAGAACGATGTAGTCAGGCGGATAGCAGTAGTCGCGGTCATTCATTCCGTCGCGGCGACGCGGCCGCGGTCCTCTATCCGGCGGAGGATATGGGCGCGGCGCCGCTCGGGCGACCACCCCTCACGCTCGAACATCTCGAACATGGCGATCTCTTCCGCCGTCAGGGGATTGCCCTCGATCGCCTGCAAATGCGCGGCCTCCGCCAGCCGGTCGCTCGCGGCGACCACCTCACGGGAAGCAGAACCGTGCTGCATATTGGACATCGTGCGACCGTATCACGTTGCGCCGGCGAAAGCGACGAGGCTTGCACGAAACGAGCGGATTGCGGCGGACCGGATCGGACGGCGCACGTCACTCGCGTGTACCTGGTTCTGCTCGACGTGCCGGCGCCGCGGCTACTCTATACCTGCGACCGACAAGTCTCATTCTTCCACCGACTCTGCCGTGAACCGGCGTTTTCCTTCCTCCATCCACGCGTCGAGATCGACGACTTCGTACATTACCCTCTTACTTCTCTTGATGTAGCGCGGCCCCCCGCCGACGACCCGCCACCGGCCGAGCGTCTTCGCACTCAGGCCCACATGGTCAGCGGCTTCCCTGGTGTTGAGGAAGCGCTTTATCGGCCTCCTGTCGTCACCCATGGCTATCCCCGGAAGAACGGCGGGGTCGGATCGATCCGGCGCTGGCGGTCTTTCCCTTGCTTCCTCCGCATCCAGCGATACCTCGTGGAATGCGATCCGGTACACCGGACCTTTCCCCGCCTTGGTCCTCTCGGGCAGGAAGCTCAGCACCTGCAACGCGATCCCCACACCCACCGGGTCGGGTTCGCCCCAGGGAAACTCGCTGTCGTCCCCGCGGAGCGCCGCCGCCATCGATGCCAGGGCGCGACCGGCCCGACGTCCCAGCTCCTCGGGGAGCATCGAGAAGTCGCAGCAGATCGTCTTGTCGCCTTCCGGTCCGGCCGGTCCGTCCCTCACCGGCAGGTCGAACTCGAGCGCATCGCTGACCGACATGCTGCAGGTGCGGCCCGCGTAGGTTCTGTTCAACCCCTTGCCGGTGGACGGCAGGACAACCGCGGCGCGCATGACGTCACCTCCGGGACCGCCATCCGGGACACCGGCAAGTAGGGACAGCAAACCCTGCCGCCCGCGGATTCGAGCCGCTCCCCCTCCTGCCATTAGCGAGCCAGGACGGAAAAGGAAAACGCCGTTCGTGCCAACATTCATGCCGTAAAGGCATTCGTCGTTCGCTTCCACTTCGTCGCTCGCGTGGAAACCCAACCGTCAAGCCCGGCGCAGACACCGTGCCCCGCAGTCGCCGATGCGAGAGCGAAGTGTAAGGCGCCGTCAGGGATTTCGCGTCCCCAACCTGGGGGAAAATCGGGAAGGATTCGTTCTGCGTTTCCGAGAATTGCGCGAAGACGGATGCCTTCAGTGCCGCCCTGCGGCCTCTGCCGACATCGGCATCCACGGACGTGGTGAGCACGTGTTGACGACAGCGACCTTCAGATTATCGGTTATCTCGTCCAGTCAGCTGGCCGATTTCCTGTTTTTTCCTCTATTTCAGCGAGTTATCGTCTTTCCCTTACGCCAGCGATGGCCCCTGGCGTACTCACAAGAGCATCCATGTTCCCTGGCAAGGTTATTTGTGGGTGTCCAGGATGATGTTTCCTGTGCTTGTCCACATGCGATCTGGCGTTCCACTTTGCCAATGTGTGTGCCCTGTGACCGGGGAGACATGCAGTTCGTGATCCCTGCAGCATGATCGGGCTGTCTTCTATTGATCGCGGTAACGTGACCGTTGGGCGTGGCCACAGGGCCGTCCAGCGCCTTCAGGGATGGTAACGTGACCGCGTTCAATGGGGTTCCAGGTGTCATGTGTCCCGTCCGTAGCCGCACGGCAGCTCGATCTCCTCGAGGGCTTCGATCTCGGCCTCGACGATGATCTGCAGGCGTTCTCCGTAGGCCGTGTCGCGGAGGGAGTCCGGAAGCCTGTCGAGACAGTCTCGATAATGCTCCTGCAACGCACCGAGCTCGGCCACGGCATCGCGCCAGCGCTGCGCGCGGGAGCGGCGGTCGCGGGGCTTTCGGGTGTGGACGGGAGGGATGCCGGCCTTGCGGCGTTCCCGGTACCGGCGCTGCTTCTCGGCAGGCGTGAGGGCCATGAGGGGGTCTCCTTCGTTCAGTCGCTGATCACGCCGGTGACCGTGCTGGCGCTTCAGGCAACCAGCAGCGCTGTTCCCGCAGCAGGGTGTTCGCCAGCACGATGAGCTTGCGCATCACGGCGACGATCGCGACCTTGTGGGCCTTGCCGGCGGCCTTGAGGCGTTCGAACACGATTCTGAGGTCCGCGTTGAAGCGTGCCGCCGCTGTTGCGGCCATGAACAGGAGATCGCGTGGCCTTCGGCGCCCGCCGCGGATGTGCCGGGCGCCGTGATGCTCTCCGCTGTCGTCGGCAACCGGCGCCACCCCGATCAACGATGCCGCCTGGCGACGGTCGAGACCGCCGAGTTCGGGCATCCAGCAAAGAAGGGCGGCGGCGGTCACCGGACCGACGCCGGGGATCGAGGTCAGGATGCTGTACCGCAGGGCCTGGTCGGGATCACGGGTGATCACGGCTTCGATCGCCGCATCCAACACGGCGATCTGATCATCGAGACCGGCCACCGAGGCTCGTGTGACGGTCTCGCCCTCGCCGTCCACCTCACCCGCCATCTGCCTCAGCATGGTTCGCGCATCGACATGCGCGGCACGCGACACCAGGAGATCCTCCAGGCGGTTGAGGAAGGCATCCTGAGGGGCCACGGGCTCAAGGTCCCCCAGCACCGTCCCGAGCCTGGCCAGCATCACGGCGTCGACGCGGTCGGTCTTCGCCAGATGGCCCAGCGCCTCGGCGAAGCGCCGGGCCCGCAACGGGTTGACCAGGACGACCTCGAAGCCCCGGTCATGAAGACACTGGTGAACCCTGCGGTGGTAGCGGCCCGTCGCCTCCATCACCACCCGGCTCACCTCGAGCCCCCGAAGCCACGCGCCCAGCTCCCGCCAGCTCGTGGCGTCGTTCGCAAAACGACGCTCCTGGCCCGCCGCATAGATGTCCAGACTGGCCTTGCTGACATCGATCCCTGCCACTACCTTGTCCATCGTCCCTTGCTCCTCGCCTTGTGATGATACGGTCCAAGCCCAGGCATCCATTCAGGACGCGAGGGACGCCAAGGAAGGTCGGCCGACCAAGCTCTCTTGCGGCTCTACAAAGCCAAGGCCAAAACGGTCCGACCGACCTCCGCGGGGATTGTGAGATCCCCACACCCCGCTCCCCTGTGCGTGCTCGCGCGGGGGAGCGGAATCTCCCTGGAACCATAGACCGGATGGCTCTCCCACAGCCGCGGTTGTCCACAATCTCCCGACCTCAACTGCTGTGGATAACTTCATAAACACAGGAATGAAACCTGGTCATACAAGGCCAGAAAGGCCCTCGTGTGGCTTTCCGACGGTCTATTTCCGAGAAGTTTTCCAGGAATGAAGAACGTCTCTAAATCATCGATTTAGCGTCGTTTTCTTTGGTCGCGGGGGGCAGGATTTGAACCTGCGATCTTCAGGTTATGAGACTGAGAGTGGAGCTGTTCGGTACATGTGGTAACGGCCCGGAGTGACGCCTGCGGGGAGATCGAGAGTGGTCCAGGCGGTGTTGGGAAGGGGCTGATCTCCGATGACGACGGCGCCGCCGGCGAGAAGGGGCGTCAGGGCTTCGGCGAGCCGGACGGCGAGATCGAGGCTCGCCTGGCGATCGCCTGAGCCGATGTCGGCATGGACAAGGACGGCCCCCGCTCCGAGACGGTGCGCGGCAAGAGGGAGCGTGTCTGCGAGGTCGCCCAGAAACATGTGGCCGTCATCGGGGATGCAGTCGGGATGGGCGGCGATCCGGCGGTCGAAGCAGTAGATGTCCCTTTCCGGAAAGAGACAGCGCAGGTGGTCGTACGTGCGGCCGTTGCCGAGCCCGATTTCGAGGATGTGACCGGGCCGGCCGTCGACAAGGACGGCGGCCTCGTCGAGGCACAGACGCTGGGCCTGGAGGCGGCGGATGGCGCTGTCGAGCCGGCTCACGCCTGTCAGGTTCCGGTTTGTGCGGCCATGGCGTCGCGCAGCATCGTCGTTGTTTTCTCCACCCGGCGGGCGAGTTCGCGCATGATCTCGATCGAGATCGACGGGAACTGGTTGACCAGTTGGAAGAAGAGTTCCTTGGAGATCATCAGTGTCTCCACCCTCGTCACCGCCTTCACCGTCGCCGTGCGAGGCACGTCGCACAGGATCGCGTTCTCTCCCAAGAGGTCGTTGGGGCCGAGGGTCGCCACCTTCACGGCGCCTGACTCCGATTCGACGAGAACGTCGGCATCACCGGTGATGATGATGTAGGCGGCATCACCCTCGTCACCCTGGCGGCACAGGAGGTCCCCCGGGGCGAAGGTCAGGCGTTGGGCCGTGAAGGCAAGGAGCTTGAGCCGGCTCGGCTCGATCTTCGAAAACAGCGGGATGGTGCGCAACAGATCGACTTCTTCCTGCAGACTCATGATCCATGTCCTCCCATGTCACTCAAGTGCTACCAGGTCGGAAAGAACCGAGTCGTCGCGATCCATGAGTTCCGCGAAGGCGCCGCTCTCGGCGAGCTTGCCGTCCTTCATGACAAGAACCTGGTCGAACCGGGATGCGTCGCTCGGCCTGTGAAGTACCCAGATCAGGGCCCGGCCTCGAAACTCCTCGCGAAGATTGTCCATGACGGCAGCCTGGGAGGCCCCGTCGAGCATGGCCGTCGCCTCCGAGAGGACCATGATGGCCGGCTGCTTGAGGACGGCCCGGGCGATGGCCGTTTTCTGCCGTTGTGCAGGTGTGAGCCGGGCGCCGCCGATACCGACCCCGGTCTCCAGACCGAGTTCGATCACCAGCAGGCGAAGGTCAAGGTCGCGGATGACCTCGGCCATCAACTGTCCCACCTTCGCCTGGGACCCGGCCATGCCCCAGGCGAGCTTGCCGAAGAGGATGTTGTCCTGGAGTGACAGCGCGGAATTGTATTCCGCCCTGTCGAAGAACGAGATGGCGTCTCTGAGGTCTTCAGGCAGGTCCTTGGCAAAGGCGCGACGCACCTCGAGAAGCCGGGCCTGCATGGCATCGTCGATCAGGCCGAGACGATGGCGTGCAGGAGCGAGACGGAAGGGAAGTGCGAGGAATCGCTGGCGTTCCTCTTCCTCGAGTATCTGTTCCCCGCTGCGCTCGACCTTTGCGAGCAGCGTGCGGTACTCGGGAAGGTCGTCCGGCGAAATGAAGGAGAACTGGGGAAAGAACTCGTGATCTACCGGCAGATCGGCAAAGAGCTCAATCATGGTGCGGGCCACCTCGCAGCCCATGGCCAGGAACTCTTCCGTCAGGCCCGCCCCGGCAAGGAGAGACATGATGTGGTCGTTCTCCGGCAGGCGATCAAGATCGAAGGTGTCACCGACAGGGGTGCCGAAGAGCAGGTTCTCGCCGACCGTCGCATTGGTGTTGTAGGTGTCGCGGTCGAAGGGCTCGACCAGGCCGGCGAAGGTGTCGGACTGAAGGCGCTCCTCGAGAATGCGCCGCGCCTCGAGGAGTCTTCCCGCCTCCCGGGGCCGACTTGACGGATCAAGCTGGCGCCTCAGTCCCATGCGGTAGACATCGTCCTCGAAATCGGCGACGGCCAGGGCGTGGCGCACCGCATCGATCAGTCCGGACCGGTCGTCCACACCTGCGAGACCGAGGTTCAGCCAGTCATCCTCGATGTCATCGGGACTGTTGCCGGTCAACTGACGCTCCCGCGCCTGGCGGGCAACCTCACCTTCCATCCCTTGCGGGACGGTCCGGGGCGCTTGCGGAGTCTGGCGCAGCCCGTAGAGGAGATTGTCGAGGAGCGATGCGGAAAACAGCGACGTCGAGGGTCCGACATAGCCGATCCGGCGTCCCAGGGCGGCTTCCGGAAGATCGCCGGCGTCCTCGGCGCCGTAGGCGAGACGGCCCTGGCCGGTGTCAACGAGGCGGGCCATCAGCGGAGCGATCCTGTCTCGGCCGCTCACCGCATCGCCGGTGACGGCGACGTGGCTGTCGAGGGGAATGTCGAGATTGAGACCATCGATGAGAGTGTCCTCGTCCTCGATGTACTTCACACCGGTTGCCGCCAGACTCCCCGCAAACGGCGCGACCTCACGATCATCGAAGACGACGGCATCGCTTCTCATGCCGGCCGGCGCAAACTGGGTGACGACCTGGTCGTACTTGATCCTGGCATCCTCGCGGATCTGATAGTGGTTGAGCAGTTCCTTCCAGGGAGGCGGCAGGTCCTTGTAGGCGGCGAGGACGGCAACGAGGCCACCGAGGGTGAGCGAGCCATCGATCACGAACCAGCCGCCGATGGCGTAGAAGAAGAATGGTGTGATCTGCGCCAGGAAGTTGTTGAGGAACTTGATGAAGAACTTCTTGCGGTAGATCTGGTAGCGGATGTCGAAGATCCGCCCGATGCGTGCGGCAAACTCGGCCACTTCCCAGCGCGCCATGCCGTTGGCGTGTAGTTCCTCGACTCCCTGAACGGTTTCCGAGATGCGCTCCGAGACCTTGCGCACCTCCCGGACCCGCTCCTTGGCAAGGAGATTCACCTGACGCTGGAGTTTCGGAATGATCCAGCCCTGCATGGGGTAGAGCGCCACCGAGGCGAGGCCCATCAGGGGATCCTGCATGAAGATGAAGAAGAGAGCCGTAATCAGGAGTCCGCCCTGGTACATGGGCAGGGCAAGGGCATCGCCGATAAACCCGCCGAGAGGCTCGACTTCCTGTGTCACCATGGGAATCAGTTCGCCGGAACTCACCCGCCGGAAGTGAGGCGAGGGAAAGCGCAGGATGCGGCTGTAGAGCTGGTAGCGCAGCCGCCGCAGCATGCGCTCCCCCAAAAGACCCTTGTAGACATTGATGACGTACTTGAAGCCGCCGTTGGCGAGCACGAGCGCAAGGAAGAGACCGCAGTAGAGGGCCAGAAGCCCCAGGCGCTCCATCTCGCCCAGGGGAATGCCGAGGACAACGATTGTGCGCAGGTCGGCCGAACCGGGCGCAAGGGAGTCCGGGTCCGCCAGCACGTTGTTGACGATGAGCTTGGGAATGTCGAGGGAGGCGTAATAGAAGGGCAGGGACAGCAGCGTGAAGATCAGGATGAACACCTGCTCCTTGCGCGAGTACCGGAAGATGAACTTGTAGACGGTGGATTCCATAGATCCCGGCCGGCAGTCCTTACCCGAGGATACTAGGTTCGCATGGCGTCGGATCAAGGCTCTGCGAATGTGCCGGCATTCATCCGGTGACGGCAGGACGGTGAGTGTGGCAGTATGCGCGCCGTTTTTTGGATGGAGATGGGTGTGTCATGAGCAAGGTGCCGGGGCGCCCGCGCGTCCTGATCTACAGTCATGACAGTTTCGGACTGGGGCATCTGCGCCGGTGCCGGGCCATTGCCCATGCCATGGTGGGGGCCGTCGACAACCTGACCGTGCTCATCCTTTCGGGTCTTCCCATCATTGGCAGCTTCGACTTTCGTGCGCGGGTGGACTTCGTGCGCGTTCCCGGTGTCATCAAGCTGCGCAACGGGGAGTACTCACCGCTCAATCCGATGCTCGGCATCGAGCAGACCATGGCAATGCGCGCTTCCATCATGCGGCACACCGCCGAGATCTTCGATCCCGACATCTTCCTCGTCGACAAGGAGCCCCTCGGACTCCGCGGCGAGGTCCGCGAGACGATCGACATGCTCAAGGAGCGCGGCACCAGGATCGTCCTCGGTCTGCGTGACGTCATGGATGACCCCGAGCTTCTCAAGCCGGAGTGGGAACGCAAGAACGCCGTGCCGGCCCTGAGTGACCTCTACGACGAGATCTGGGTCTATGGTCTGCCCCAGATTCACGACCCGCTTGCCGAGATCGAAATGCCGGACTCCGTACGCCGCAAGGTCGTCTACACCGGATACCTGAAGCGCACGGTGCCGGAATTGAGCCCGGAAGCGGTGCTGCCAGACGCCATTGAGGAGCCTTTTGTGCTCGTCACCACGGGTGGCGGGGGCGATGGTGACCTGCTGGTCGACCGGGTGCTGGCAGCCTATGAATGCGCCATGGCGCCCGAACTGCCGGCTCTCGTCGTGTTCGGGCCATTCATGCAGCCCGAGGCCAAGACCGCCTTCCAGGCCAGGGTCGACCGTCTTGACCGGGTATCGGCCATTACCTTCGAGACCCATCTCGAATCGCTGATGGCGCGGGCGGCAGGCGTGGTGGCCATGGGGGGCTACAACACGTTCTGCGAGATCCTCTCGTTCGACAAGCCGGCGCTCATCGTTCCAAGGCAGGCGCCGCGCCGCGAGCAGATCATCCGGGCCAGTCGCGCCCGCGAGCTCGGTCTGGTCTCCATGCTGACCGAAGAGGCCTCTGCCCGGGCCGATGTGATGGCGACGGCGATTCGCCAACTCCCGCAGCAGCGCCGTCCAGGCCAGATTGTGGTTCCGGGACTTCTCGATGGCCTGGAGAATGTCAATCGGCTGGTCGGAATGCACCTCGCCGAAAGCCGTAGAGTCCCATCCCGGCACCACGCCCTGCGCCGGCAGGGCTGATCGTCAGGCGGCACGGCGGTGGACAAGCGCACTTCGTGCGAGCCACAGCGCCGGTATGAGGAAAAGCGGTATCGAGGTGAGGATGAACGTCGACCAGCCCAGGGTGACGGTCAAGGCGCCTGAGCCAAAGGAGGCAATGGCAGCCCCGAGCGCGATGAGAGTCTCGTTGAGTCCCTGGACCCGGGACTGATCCTCCGGCCGGACATGTTCGGCGAGCAGGCTTGTCGATCCGATAAAGCCGAAGTTCCAGCCGACTCCGAGCAGGACAAGGGCAAGATAGAAGTTCTCCAGGGCAACGCCGGACCACGCGACGAAGGCCGCCGCAGCCAGCAGGGCAAGACCGATGGCGATGACGCGCCGCGATCCCCAGCGCGCGATCAGCGATCCGGTGAAGAAGCTCGGGCCGAACATGGCGACGACGTGCCAGCGCACCACGTCGGCGGACTGATCGGTCGACAGCCCGCAGTCAGCCATCGCGAGGGCGGTGGGCGTCATCACGAACACCATCATGGCGTGGGCGGCGGCAGCGCAGACAATGGCGGTCACCACCGGCGGACTGCCAAGGATCCGGCCTATCGGCTGAGACGTTGTCCGTGATCGCGGTGGAGGTTTCGCAAGATCGAGAAAGAGGACCGGCAGGCATCCGACGAGGCAGATGATCACGATGGCCGCATAGGCACCGGCAAAGGGCACGGGGAAGAAGTGGTCCCGTGTGTGGATCAGGATTTCCGGGCCGAGCAGCGCGGCAATCAGACCCGAACCGGTGATGATGGCGATCGCCTTGGGTTTCCAGGGCCCGTGGACGGCATCGGCGGCGGCGAAGCGGAAGTACCACAGGCTGCTCTGCATGGCGCCGAAGCACACGTGGGCGAGGCAGAGGTAGATGAAGTCCTTCTCGAAGAGCGCCACCGCGCCCAACCAGCCTCCCGCCATGGCGCATCCGGCACCGCCGAGAAACCCGGCGCGGCGGCCGAATCGCCCCATGAGAAGGGAAATGGGGGTGGCCGTCACCATGGCGCTCAGCATCTGCAGGGAAATGGTGAAGGTGGCGAGGCTTGGCGCCGGCGCCACGTAGGCCCCGGCGAGACCTCCCATGATGATGAGCATGGGCATCTGGGCGCCAAGCACGGCATTGCCCGCGAACAGCACCACGAGATTGCGTATCATGGTGCGCCGTCCGGGGGCGTCCCCGGGCACGGGAAGGGAATCGCTGCTCATGACGGAACTGTCCAGATGTCCGCTGTCCGGGAGAGACTACTTCGCCGAAGCTGCGCCCGATACCGGCGCTCCTGCCGGGTGCTGCTGACACGTGCCCGGTCACGTTGCCTTCGTGTTGAAGGGCTGGCCCCGACTCTCCGAGACCTTCATCGCCCAGGAGATCCTGGCCCTGGAGCAGCGCGGGCTCAAGATCCGGATCGTCTCCCTGCGTCATCCGACGACGGGGGATCGCCACGCGATCCACGATGCCGTGCGAGCGCCGGTCACCTGGCTGCCGGAATATCTTCACGAGGAGCCCGGGCGAACCTGGAGGGCCTGGCGGCAGGTCCGGAAGCTGCCCGGCTACGCCTCGGCGAGGCGGCACTGGCTTGCCGATCTCCGGCGGGACCCGACCCGCAACCGCGTGCGGCGCTTTGGCCAGGCCTGCGTGGTCGCCGCGGAGATTGCACCTGGGGTGGACCATCTTCATGCCCACTTTCTCCACACCCCGGCATCGGTGACCCGCTATGCGGCGATGATGACCGGCCTCGCGTGGTCGGTGTCGGCTCATGCGAGGGACATCTACACCACACCCCGCCGCGAGCTTGCGGACAAGATGTCCGACTGCCGCTGGCTTGTGACCTGCACGGCAACGAACCGTGACTGGCTCGAATCACTGGTTCCGGGACGACGTGTCTCACTCGTCTATCACGGGATCGATCAGGCGCGGTGGCCGTCACCGGATCGCCCTCCGTCGGACCGTGACGGCAGCGACCCGGATGATCCCGTGCGCCTTGTCACGGTGGGTCGGCCCGTCGAGAAGAAGGGATACGGCACGCTCCTTGCGGCCCTCGCGCTGCTGCCTCGCGACCTCCACTGGCACCTCACCCATGCCGGCGATGGACCGCTGCTCTCTTCCCTCGTCGAAACGGCTGCCCGATCCGGACTGGACAGGCGAATCACGTGGCTTGGCGCCAGACGCCAGGACGAGATCCTGGACGTCCTCCGGAACGGCGATCTCTTCGTTCTGGCGCCCGTCATCGCCCGTGACGGGGACCGTGACGGACTTCCCAACGTCCTCCTCGAGGCGCAAAGCCAGGCCCTGGCGGTGGTCACGACGGATGTCTCGGCGGTCGGCGAACTGGTGAGCGACGGTGTCAACGGCTGCCTGGTTCCCCCGGGCGATGCTCCGGCACTGGCCTCCAGGCTGTGCCACCTTGTCCGCAATCCGCAGCTGCGCCGGCGCATGGGGCGCACCGGGGAGGATCGCGTGAGAACGGACTTCTCCATGGAATGTGGCATCGACAGGCTTGTCGATCTCTTCGCGTCGAGCGGGGTGACATGCGAATAGCCTTCTATGCGCCCATGAAGGCGCCGGACCACGAACGGCCCTCGGGCGACCGGACGATGGCGCGCCAGTTCCTGCGACTTCTCAAGGAACTTGGACACGACGTGGAGACCGCCTCGACGCTTCGCACGTGGGAAGCCGGCAACGAGGAACGCCAGGAGGCGATCCTGGAGGAGTCGCTCCGGGAAAGGGAACGTCTTCTCATCCGCTGGCAGGACAATCCGCCGCAGATGTGGTTCACCTATCATCTCTACCACAAGGCGCCGGATCATCTCGGACCGGCCATCGCCGACGCCCTTGGAATTGCATATGTCGTCGCCGAGCCGTCGATATCCCCCGCCCAGGCGAACGGCAGGTGGCGGCGCCCCTGGGCTCATGCCCGGGCGGCCATCGAGCGCGCCGACGCCCTGCTGCCCATCACGCTCAGGGACGAAAGGGGCCTCCTTGCCGCAGGTCTGCCCCGCCGCAAGATCGTCCGTCTGCCTCCGTTCATCGACGTCACGGACACCTCCGCGGGGAGGGGGGAAGCGCGCCTCGCCCTTGTCCGGGACTTCGGTCTCGACGGGGACCGTGCCATCGCCGTCACAGTGGCCATGATGCGCCCCGGCGACAAGCTCGAGTCCTACCGGGTCCTGGCCCGGACCCTCACCGCACTGGACCGCGAGGACATGCAGCTTCTCGTCATCGGCGACGGCCCGTCACGGGGCGAGATCGAAAGCCTCCTTGCCGGACACGCCGTCTTCGCCGGGGTTCTCGGCGAGGACTCGATCCGCCGCATCATGGCCGGATGCGATCTCTTCGTGTGGCCCGCCATCAACGAGGCCTACGGCATGGCGATCCTTCTCGCCCAGGCCTGCGGATGCCCGGTGGCCGCCGGTGATGCGCCGGGGGTGGGCGAGATCGTCAGCCATGGTTGCACCGGTCTTCTGGCGCCGCCGGGCGATGCGGCATCATTGGCGCATGCGGTCTCCCGACTGCTCGACGACTCCGTTCTGCGCCGCTCCATGGGCAATGCCGCCAGGCGTCATGTCGATCGGCACCATTCGTGTGATGCGGCCCGGCGGGTTCTCGCTCGCGCGCTGGAGATGCAGCCGTGAAACTCGCTCTCCTGAGACATGCGCCGACAACGTGGAACGAGGCCGGCCGGATCCAGGGGTTGAGCGACATACGCCTCTCGAGGGCCGGCAGGGCTGCGGCCAGGACCTGGCGGCTGCCGGACCGTCTCCATGGCTGGCGCCTGCTTTCGAGTCCCCTGCTGAGAGCACTGGAAACGGCCGCGCTGGCAGGCTTGCGGGATCCGGAGATCGACCCCCGGCTACGCGAAATGGACTGGGGGAGTTGGGAAGGCAAGACACTCGACGGCCTGCGCCATGCCGATCCGTCGGCCATGGCCACCAACGAGGCAGCGGGTCTCGACTTCCGTCCGTCCGGCGGCGAAAGCCCCCGGGAGGTCCGCCACCGACTCCTCGATCTTGTCCGGGATCTTGCGGCTGACGGACGCGACACAATTGTCGTGACACACCGCGGTGTCATGCGCGCCGCTCTCTCGGCGGCCACCGGCTGGGACTTCACCGGCGCACCGCCCGTCAGGATGCCGCGGTATGGTCTGCTGATGCTGAGAGTGGACGATCATGCGACGCTGTCTCCCGACGATCCCTTCGTCATCGCGACAGGAGAGGCATGATGAAGGGACCGGTTCTCTTCTGGGTTCAGCATCTTCTGGGAAGCGGTCATCTCAAGCGCGTGGCGCGCATCGCATCGGTCCTGGCCGAGAGCGGAACGGCAACGGTGATCGCGTCAGGTGGCATGCCTGTGGCGACCCTCGATACGGGAAAGGCCCGTCTCGTCCAATTGCCCCCAGTCCGTGCCGGTGACGAGGGATTCTCGACGCTGGTTGACGGCACCGGCCGGCCGGTGGATGTGGCCTGTCTCGATGAACGCCGCCGCTGCCTCGAAGACCTGGCCCGCCATCTTGAAGCGCGTCTTGTCGTGATCGAGACCTGGCCGTTCGGCCGGCGCAAGTTCACACCGGAAGTGCTGGCCCTCATCGATGCAGCCCGACGGGTTCGCCCTGATGCGGTGGTGGTGAGTTCGGTGCGGGACATTCTCCAGCGCCCGTCACGGCCCGAGCGCCACGACGCCATGCGCGACCTGGCGCTGCGGCACTGCAATCACGTGATGGTGCACGGAGTCGAGAGCTTCGTGCCGTTCGGGGAGACATTCATCCATGCGGATGCCCTGGGTCACCGGCTTGTCTACACGGGCTACGTTGCCGATGTGCCACCGGTCGTCGACGAACATGGGCCCGGTGAAGGAGAAGTCGTGGTGTCCGCCGGTGGCGGGGCCGTAGGAAGAAGGCTCTTCGAGGCGGCCATGGCGGCGCCGCCCCACTCGAAACGGACGTGCCGGAGACGATGGCGTCTGCTCGTCGGCGACAGCGGCCTTGCTCCGTGCGAACATCGGGGCATGGTGATCGAAACCAACCGCCCCGACTTTCCCGAACTTCTCCGCCGCTGTGCCGTTTCTGTGTCGCAGGGTGGCTACAACACGGTCGCGGAACTCCTTGGCGCCCGCGCCCGGGCCGTCGTGGCGCCATGGTCCGGGTCTGGCGAAACCGAACAGCGGGAGCGCGCGAAGCACCTGCAGCGACGCCGGCTTGCCGTGGTTCTCGATGATGGAGCGCTGACACCCCGAGGCATTGCGAGAGCCGTCGATGAAGCCTTCGACCTGCGGCCCGGCGACATCGACGACATCGGCCTCGACGGTGCTTGCGAGAGTGCCAGGCTCGTCGGTGAGTGGCTGCGCCATGGCTGACTGGAGGGCGCTGACGCAGGAACTCGACGCTTGGGCGCGATTGGGGCAAACGGCGACGTTCTGGTGGCGTGATGACGATGCCGGCGCCGACTCCCGGAGACTCGAAGAGCTTCTTCGTCTGCGGCAGGGTCTGGGCGTTCCTCTCGCTATGGCCGTGGTGCCGGACTGGCTGGTGCCGGACGTCACGGCGCTCATCGCCGGGGCCGGCGACATCCATGTCCTGCAGCACGGCGTCGCCCATGCCGACCACAGCGCCGGCAGGGGGCGCAGAATGGAACTCTGTGGCAGGGCCCTGCCTTCCGGTCTCCGGCAAGCCCTGATACGGTCGCGCAACGTGCTGCGCACATCCTTCCCGTCGTCTCTGATCGAGGTCATGGTGCCCCCGTGGAACAGGATCGATGAGGCTGTTCTCTCCATCCTTGCCGGGTGCGGTTTTCTTGGACTGTCGACACTCGGTCCGCGGTCCGCGGCGCGCCGGCACGGTCTCGTCGTCAACAACGTTCACATCGATATCATCGACTGGAAGGACGGAAGACGCTTTGCCGGTGTCAAGGCCTGCCTGGAGGCGTCTCTGCGACATCTCGAGAACCGCCGTCGCGGCGTCGTCGACCTTTCGGAGGCCACCGGACTGATGACCCACCACCTCGTTCATGACGAGGCATGCCACGCCTTCATCGCCCGGTTCGTTCATACCGTTGCGCGGCACCCGGCAGGACGCTGGCTTTCTGCAGCCACGGTGTTCGACGCCGCAAGGCGAGAGGACCCATGAAGGCCCCCGGCGTCCTGCGCTATGACACCCGGAGCATCGCGGCCGACTACGTACGCGCAGCGTTCGGAGCGGTGGTGTGCCTCGCCCCGCCGGTGTTCATGGATGTGGCGGCCGTGCTGGCGTGGGTCCTGGTGGCAGTGGGCGCACTGTTCGTGGCCTTTGGCCTGAGAACCCTGCTGCGCCACCTGACCACCTATGAACTCTCACCGGACGGGATGAAGGCCACGGGACCGCTCGGCGCCACGGTCTCCTGGAAGGGTCTGACAGCCATCAATCTCGCTTACTTCCAGACGCGTCCGAGGCGCAAGATCATCGCAAGGTCCCCGGGCGGCTGGATGGAGCTCACACTTCGTGAAGGGCCGCAGGCCATCAAGATCGATTCCTCCCTTGAAGGATTCGATGATGTCGTTGGCGAGGCCGCCCGGGTCGCCCGCGAGCGCGGATTGACGCTCAATCCGGTCACTCTCGCCAACCTGGCGGCCATGGGATTCGTCCAGACGTCAGGAGACGGGGAGGAGGTCCCGTCGTGACCCCCCTCATCGAGGTCGAGGATCTCCACATCCGCTTCCGGGTCGGAGACGGCACCGTCGAGGCTGTCAAGGGAGCGTCGCTGACCATGTGGCCGGCGCGCACCCTGGCGCTGGTCGGTGAATCGGGCTCCGGCAAGACCGTGATTTCCCAGGCGATCATGCGCATTCTGCCGCAGGCAGCCGAGATCACGTCGGGCCGCATCCTGTTTCACGATCCCCAGGAACATGGCGAAGCGCCGGTCGACATCATCTCTCTCGAGGAGAACGGCCGGGCGATGAGAGCCATCCGCGGCGGGCGCATATCGGTGATCTTCCAGGAGCCCATGACGTCCCTGTCGCCGTTGCACACGGTGGGTGACCAGGTCAGCGAGGCGCTCCATCTCCACCGCCGCTGCACGAGGACAGAGGGGCGTGAACTGACCATCGACATGTTGCGCCTCGCCGGTTTTCCGGATGCACGCGCCGCCTACAACAACTACCCCTTCGAACTGTCCGGCGGCCTGCGCCAACGCGCCATGATCGCCATGGCGCTGGTCTGCCGCCCGGCATTGCTGATTGCCGATGAGCCGACCACTGCGCTTGATGTCACCATCCAGGCGCAGATCCTCAAACTGGTGAACGACCTCAAGGACGAACTCTCGATGGCGGTGCTGATGATCACCCACGATCTGGGTGTCGTCGCCAACGTCGCCGAGGACATCGTCGTCATGTACCACGGCAGGATCATGGAACGGGGCTCCCTCGATGACATCTTCCGTCGGGCCCGCCATCCCTATCTCAAGGGCCTGCTGGCGGCCGTGCCGCGCTTCGGTCTGGGACCCGGGGAGCGGCTGGTTCCGCTGCGCGAGATACCGATGGCGAACATCGCTGCCATGGGCCGAGCGGAGCCTCGGTGGGAGGCCGGCGAAACGCTGCTCTCCGTCGAGGGACTGACGAAGGCCTTCACCACCCGCAAGTCCGGGTTTCCGTCCCGCGCCAGGGCCCGGCATGTTGCGGTCAACGATGTCAGCTTCGAGGTGCGACGTGGCGAGTGCCTTGGCCTGGTCGGAGAATCGGGGTGCGGCAAGACCACGACGAGCAAGCTCATACTCAAGGCCCTGGAACCCGATGCGGGAACCATCACCTTCGTTGACGACGGCAGGCCGCGGGATGTCGCGGCGCTGAAGGACACGGATCTCTTCGCCTACCGCAGAAAGGTGCAGTTCATCTTCCAGGACCCCTTCGGATCGCTCAATCCGCGCATGACGGTGTTCGACATCATCGTCGAACCGCTGCTGATTCACGGCGTGGGCAGCGCCGAAGAACGCGCCGACAGGGTCAAGGATCTCATCAGTGTCGTCGGCCTGGATGTCCGCCACCTGCGGCGCTATCCGCACAGTTTTTCCGGCGGGCAACGCCAGCGGATCGGCATCGCCCGGGCCCTTGCCCTCGAACCGGAACTGTTGATCTGCGATGAACCGGTCTCGGCGCTCGACGTCTCGATCCAGGCGCAGGTTCTCAACCTGCTGAAGGACCTGCAGCGGGAACTGGGCCTCACCTACATCTTCATTTCGCACAATCTCGCCGTGGTCGACTACATGGCGGACCGCATCGCCGTCATGTGCGCCGGGCGGCTCGTCGAACAGGCAAGCCGCGAGGAACTCTTCAGCAATCCGGTGCATCCCTACACCAGGGCCCTGCTGGCCGCCGTTCCGGAGCCTGACCCGCAACGCCGGCTTGACCTGTCGCTGCTCATGGAAGGCCGCGCTTCCGTTCCGAGCGAGTGGCCGGAACCCTTCACGGAGACCGGTGGCCTTGGCACGGTACGCGTCGGTGACGGTCACTGGGTGCGGGCCGCGGCCGCTCCGGGGGATGTCCTGTCTTGAGCGGTCGGGCCGTCGTGGCGCTCCTCGTGGCGTTTCTTGCCATGCCGGCCCTCGCGGAAGAGGCAGCGTGGCTTGCGGAGCGGGTCGCCACCGGCGATCTGCCGCCGCTTCACGAACGCCTGCCGGATGAGCCGCTCGTCGTCGACGACGGCCGGGCGACCGGCGAATACGGCGGTGACTGGAACATGCTGATCAGCCGAGCCAAGGACACGAGGATCCTCGTTGTCTTCGGCTACGCCCGGCTGATCGGATATGACGCGTCCTTCTCCCTGGTGCCCGACATCCTCGAGTCCTTCACCGTCGAGGACGGGCGCATCTTCACCTTCCGGTTGCGCCGCGGCCACCGTTGGTCGGATGGCCATCCCTTTACCTCCGAGGACTTTCGCTACTGGTGGGAGGATGTTGCGGGAAACCCGGAACTCTCACCGTCGGGCCCGCCCACGGTGATGCGCGCCGGCGGCGTCCTGCCGCTCTTCGAAGTCATCAGCGACGAGGTCGTGCGCTACACCTGGCCCACTCCCAACCCCGATTTCCTGCCGGCGCTGGCCGGCGCAGCTCCGCTCTTCATCTACCGTCCGGCCCACTACATGAGGCAGTTCCATGTGGATCATGGTGATGCGCAGGCGATTGCGCACCAGGCTGCCGAAGCCGGCAAACCGGGCTGGGCATCGCTCCACAACGCCCTCGACAACCTCTATCGCTTCGACAACCCCGACCTTCCCACCCTGCAGCCATGGACCATCACCAACGAGGCTCCGGCCCAGCGGTTCATCGGCGAGCGCAATCCCTTCTATCACAAGGTGGACGCCCGGGGCCGGCAACTCCCCTACATTGACCGCGTCGTCATGACCGTCGTCGACAGCAAGCTCATCCCGCTCAAGACGTGGGCAGGGGAAGCCGACCTTCAGGTGCGGGGACTTGCCTTCAACGACTACACCTTTCTCAAGGAAGGAGAGGAACACAACGACTACCGTGTACGGCTGTGGCAGACGGCGAGGGGGAGCCAGCTTGCGCTCTATCCCAATCTCAACGTGGCCGATCCGGTGTGGCGCACGGTGCTGCGGGACCCCCGCTTCCGGCGCGCCCTTTCGCTGGCCATCAACCGCCGGGAGATCAACCAGGTCATCTACTTCGGTCTCGGCCTTGAAGGGCAGAACACCGTTCTTCCCGCATCGCCCCTCTATCGCGCCGAGTTTCGCGATGCCTGGGCCCGGTTCGATCTTGGGGAGGCCAATCGGCTGCTCGACGACATGGGGCTTGTCGTCGAAGACGGCATGCGCCTGCTTCCCGACGGCAGACCCCTCGAGGTCATTGTCGAGACCGCCGGCGAGAACCCCGAAGAGACCGACATCCTCGAACTGATCCACGATTCCTGGGCCGCAGCTGGAATCAAGCTCTACCCCAAGCCCCTGCAGCGCGAGGTCCTGCGCAACCGCATCTTCGCCGGAAAGACGGTGATGGCCATGTGGTTCGGCAACGAGAACGGCGTGCCGGTGGCGGACATGAGTCCCGGAGAGTTCGCGCCCACCACCCAGCAGCTGCTGATGTGGCCGCGGTGGGGCCAGTACCACGAGACCAGTGGCGCCGCCGGGGAGCCCATCGACATGGAGGCCCCCCGTCGCCTCATGGATCTCTATCTTGCATGGCGCGAGAGCCGGACCGTTGATGAACGCCGGACCATCTGGGAAGAGATGCTGGAGCTCTACTGCGACGGCGTCTATTCCATCGGCCTGGTTGCCGGAATCCTCCAGCCCCTTGCCGTCTCGAACCGGATGAGGAACGTGCCGGAGGAAGCGATCTACAACTGGGATCCCGGAGCCCAGCTCGGTGTGTGGCAGCCCGATACGTTCTTCTTCGTCGATGGCGACGACGGCCGGCCGTGATTGCCTTCACCGTCCACCGGCTCATCATCATGGTGCCGACGCTGATCGGCATCAGCCTCATCACGTTCATCATCATCCAGCTGCCACCCGGCGATTTCCTGTCGACCATGATCGCCGAATGCGAGGCCCAGGGTGAATCGGGCTGCATGGAACAGATCGGCATCTACCGCCAGGAGTTCGGTCTCGACCGGCCCATGTGGCAGCAGTACGTGATCTGGGTCGCCGACCTTGTCCAGGGCGACATGGGAATCAGCTTCGAATACAACAAGCCGGTGGCCGAGGTCATAGGTGAAAGCCTCTGGCTCACCATCATCGTGTCCGGCGCGACCATCATCTTTACCTGGGTCGTCGCCTTCCCCATCGGCGTCTACTCGGCGACCCACCAGTACTCCTGGGGAGATCACGGGCTCACCTTCCTCGGTTTTCTGGGCCTGGCCACGCCCAACTTCCTGCTGGCCCTGGTGCTGCTGTTCCTCGGGAACGTGTGGTTCGGAACGTCGATCGGCGGGCTGATGGATCCCGTCTACATCGATCAGCCCTGGACCTGGGGGAAGTTCCTCTCGATTCTGGAACACCTGTGGATTCCGGTTGTGGTGATCGGCACGTCCGGCACGGCGGGCATGATCCGCCGCCTGCGCGCCAATCTGCTTGACGAACTCCACAAGCAGTATGTCGTCACGGCGAAGGCCAAGGGGCTGCATCCAGCGAGAGTGCTCGTGCGCTATCCACTGCGCATGGCCCTTAATCCCTTCATCGCGGATATCGGCAATCTCCTTCCCCAGGTCATCTCCGGCGCGGTGATCGTGTCGGTGGTGCTGTCGCTCCCCACCACCGGACCGATCCTGCTGCGTGCCCTGCAGACCCAGGACATGTATCTCGCCGGCTCGTTTCTGATGTGCCTGGCGCTGCTCACCGTCCTCGGGGTGCTGGTCTCGGATCTGTTGCTGGCCGTGCTCGATCCACGGATTCGCCTCGGTAGCAGCGGGAGCCGGTGATGCGCGACGCACCCGGCCATCTCGACCACTGGACCGATACCGGGCACTGGGATCCCCATGACGTCGACACGCTGACGCCGGAACTCGAGCGCTTCTATCTCGCCAACCAGTGGACGCTGATGTGGTGGAAATTCCGCCGCCACCGCCTTGCCGTCATCTCGGGCATCATCCTTCTGGCCACGTTCCTTTCCATCGCCATATCGGAGATTCTCGCCCCCTACAATCTCCACACGCGCAACATCGATCACATCTATGCGCCGCCGCAGATGGTGCGGCTGTTTCATGAAGGCCGGTTCGTCGGACCCTTCGTCTACGGCTACGACTACCACCTCGACATGTCCAACCTGCAGCGGGTCTACACCCCGGACCGGACCCGGGTCGAACGTCTGCGGTTCTTCTGCCTGGGCGATGAATACATGTTCTGGGGCATGGTCGAGATGCGGTTCCACGTCGTCTGTCCGGCCGAGGGCGGCACACTCTTCCTGCTGGGGACCGACAGGCTGGGACGCGACCTCTTGTCCAGAATTCTCATGGGTGCGCGGATATCGCTCACGGTGGGGCTCATCGGCATCGCCATCAGCTTCCTCTTAGGCATCGTCCTGGGTGGGCTTTCGGGCTACTACGGCGGCTGGATCGACGGTCTCGTGCAGCGCATGATCGAGATCATTCGCAGCTTCCCGGAACTGCCTCTGTGGATGGCGTTGTCGGCGGCCCTGCCGATCACCTGGAGCCCGGTCCTGGTCTACTTCGGCATCACCATCATTCTCGGCCTCTTCGACTGGACCGGACTGGCGCGGGCCGTGCGCTCGAAACTGCTGGCCCTGCGGGAAGAGGACTTCGCCACCGCCGCCGTGCTCATGGGCGCGAAGCCGTCACGGGTCATTTTCCGTCACCTGCTTCCCGGCTTCACCAGCCATCTCATTGCCTCGGCGACCCTCTCGATTCCCGGCATGATCCTGGGCGAGACGGCGCTCTCCTTCCTGGGCCTGGGCCTGAGGCCGCCGATCACGAGCTGGGGCGTTCTCCTGAACGAGGCCCAGAACATCAATATCGTGGCGCTCTACCCCTGGCTCATGCTCCCCGTCGTTCCCGTCATCATAGTCGTTCTCGCCTTCAATTTCCTCGGCGACGGATTGCGCGACGCCGCCGATCCCTACCGGTAGCCGGTCAGCAAGGCCGCAGTCGTCGTCAACCGGCAGGGGCGGCTGTTCGTCCCTGTCGCGGAAGGCGGATGTTCTCTCGACCGGATGCCTCCTGCATCGCGCGAATGTCGCGCAAGGCGACCGACACGTCGTCATCGAATCGGGCGGCGTGCGCGTCCCGCACGGCCCCGATCGGACCAGTCGGATGTCTCGTCGTGGTTGGCCCCCGGAACCTCGTTCGGCGTGCAGATGACCGGCGGCTCATCACCCGCCTGACGATGTCATCGGCCTCAACCGGGCGCAGCGCGCGACGGCGATCGCGCGGGCAGCATGTCCCGAACGGATCTGTCGGATCGTCGAGGGGCGAGGGTGTTGGCGGTGTTCAGCCGCTTGAGCCGGAACCCTTCGGTTCCGTTGTCGTTTCAGATGCGCGGGAGACATCGTTCCCGGCCGTGTCCGGCAATGGCAGGAGGTTCTGCACGTCGGGCGGCAGGCCCTTGCGCCCCCGATCCGCTGCCTCGCGCCAAGCCGGCCCGCGCGCGCGCATTTCCTCCCAGGCATCCCGGAGTTCTTCCGGGCTGTCGCTCGCCAGCACCCGCACAAGGTGCGCGGCCTGTGCCAGGTCCTTCCGCACCTTGGCGCGGCCTGTTGAATCCGTGTGCCTGCGCGCCGCGACGAGCAGTTTGTGGACGGCAAAGCGTTCCGGAGCAGGCACCTTGACGGGGATTCCCACCCCGTGAAGCACAAGTGCATCGATCTCCCGGTACAGAAGGAAGTCGAGGAACCGGAGCGGCTGGGCGTCGCCTTCCAGGGTGGGGAGATGCACGGGTCGATCCTGGGGCGTGCCGCACATGGGGGCGTGCACGTCCACGACAAACCTGTCCTCGCTCCTGCCCCGGATCGCGTAACGAAGGGTCCGGCGCGAATCAAAGGGCGACGGGATGGCCTCGAATGCAGGATCGACGCTCTTCAGAACAGACAGCAGGTCCGGCTCGATCCGGTCGCCCACGGCGACCGAGATGGAGGGGAACCGCCCGATATCCACGTCACCCGTGCGCGTCGTCGTGCCCGGCGCCCTGAAACCGAGCATGGGCAGGTAACACTGGAAGGCGAGGGATCCGACGACCACAGCACTCAGCCGGAAGGTGCCGGCAGCGGCCAGAGCGGCGAGCACGTTGCCGCTGAGGCTGTCGGGAGCGGGCATTCTCCCGGCACGCAGGGCCCGGACCATGCCGATCCGGTCCTTCCGTGCTTCGGCGTGTTCTACCTGAGCCTCGATCCTGCGACGGATTTCAGGCGTGTCCGGACCGAGATACCTTGCCGGAGGGCGTTGCCCATTGCGTGTTGCAGGATGCCAGTACCAGTAGTCCCGCCCCTTGACGACGTGCTTGTGCGGCGTCCCTCCCGCATCCATGATCTCCTGGAAACTGCCTGCCCAGGCCCGGTCGGCCAGTTCCGCGTAGACCGTCTGCAGCGCGACGGGCAGGCGTTGAAGGGTCCGCAAGGGAGCGTCCTTTCACGTTGTAAACAATTTGTCGTTTTGTTTACAACAAACGGCTGGAACGGTCAACCTGTCTTTGAGTGCCGACGTGGCCGTCCAGGCTCATTGCCGGACGGACATTGGTTCACCTGACGGGCGTCAGGCGTCGAGGCGATACTCGCTGAATGTGATGTTGCCGGCGTAGGGCGCCCGGGCCACTCGCATGACACGCTCCGTGGTGTCCATGATCACGGTGGCCACGGTCGATGAGGGTTCGGCGGCACCCGCGCTGTCCGCTCCCGGAGAAGCCAGGACGGCGGAAGGCGCGCCGTAGGTATCGGCGAAGGCATCCTCCATGTCCCTCGGGGTGACGTGACCGATGCACTGGGCAAGACGGATTTCCACCCGGCTGTCGCGATAGATCGAGCTCGGCGCACTGGCGAGACCGGTGTCGACCACCCGTGCCCGGGCGGCGGCGGTACGAAAGTGATTGGCGTGGACGAGAATGCCGCGATCCGGCTTTTCCCAGAAGACCTCTGCCGGCGTCGTCTCGAGATCGACGGCTTCACCCGCCGCGTCGGAGATCATCAGGTTGACGGAGAAGGAACGCCTGGCGTTGAGAACGCTGCCAACAGCTTCCGCGAGACCCGCTGATTCCAGGATCCGGCGGCGGATGAACGGAATCGGCACCGCGTCTTGAGCCGGGGGTTCGGGGCAGTCGAGAAAGTTGCCGGTGACGGCGATGCCATGGCTGTTCATACCGGCGCGGGCGACGATTCCCGCCTCGACGAAGATCAGCAGACGCAGGCCATCCTCCTGCTCGAGGCGCATGACAACCGCAGTATCCTTGCAGGCATCGAACCAATCCCAGTTCTGGCCATGGATGAGGTGACCGTCGGCCGTCGCCTCCGGCAACACGATGGCCCCCGTGCAGCCATCGGCATGGAGTTCGGTGTCTCCGTTCCTGTCATAGAGCAGTTCGGTTCGCGCATTGAGAGCGACGATATCCTCGACCGGCCGCTCGGATCCCGCGGCGATGCCGCGAATCTCTTCGACGACAGCCGCATTGAAGGCAACGAGGCGTGGCAGATAGCGGCCGGCCAGGAGACGGACGTCTGACCACGCAAGAGAGCGACGTTCCAGCAGGCGACTGTACATCGCGATACTCCGGGCGATTCTCTCACCGCTCTGGCGCCCGATCGCCACCCCGCGCTCGAAGGGCGGTCCCGCCGCCTCGATGAGAGGAAAGGCCTCCGTCATGACACAATCAAGGGCTTTACCGGAGTCTGGCGCGGTAATGTCCTGGCCACTCACTCTCTCGCCATGGCTGCAAGGACTCATTATGGAAGGCGAGCGCCACGCCCGGCAAGACCGCGAGGGTTGTGCTGCCCGAACGCAGTACCGATCCGGGGATCCGGAACGTCACCCGGGTGACGTTTCTTGCCGTCTCCGCCTCGTGCCATGGGTCTCTCCCATTTCGACTGGCGAAAGCCTGTTAGCATTTTAACCTGCAGCGGACATTGCTCATGAGTGATTTAGAGTCGGATTGATTTTACCAACATGCCTGGTTCCCTTGATGACTGTGCCCAACACCTTGCCTCGCTAGCTTGCCGGCCCAATCAAGGACGACCTTGAGCGCAAGATGGTGTTTCTCGGCGGTCCCCGGCAGGTAGGCAAGACGACATTGGCCCTGAACCTGCTGAAAGCCGAAAGTCCCAGGCACCCCGGTTACTTGAATTGGGACGACCCTCAGCTCCGAGTGAACCTCATGAGAGGGGACTTTCCAGGCGGCGAACCGTTGCTGGTGTTGGACGAGATTCACAAGTTCCCACGATGGCGCAACCTGGTGAAAGGTCTCTTCGACACGCGGGGCCATCACGTTTCCATCATGGTGACAGGTTCAGCCCGCCTCGATCATGACCGAAAAGGCGGCGACTCGCTGCAAGGCCGCTATCACCACTATCGGTTGCATCCACTGTCGCTCGCTGAACTGAATGCTGACCCGTCACCAGGCGATTTGAACGCCCTGCTGCAGTTTGGCGGATTCCCGGAACCGCTTCTGGCGGCCGATGCACGTTTCTGGCGGCGCTGGCAGCGCGAACGGCTTTCACGGGTGGTGTATGAAGACCTGCGGGACCTTGAAAACGTCCGCGAGGTGGCATTGGTCGAAATGCTCGTCGAGGCGTTGCCGGACCGGGTTGGTTCGCCCTTGTCCGTGCGCAGCCTCAGCGAGGATCTGCAGGTCGCGCATGCGACTGTGGAACGCTGGTTGGGAATCCTTGAAAGCCTCTACGTATGCTTCCGCATCCCTCCCTTCGGCGCCCCCCGCATCCGAGCCGTGAAGAAGGAGAACAAGCTCTACCTTTGGGACTGGTCCCAGGTGCCGGGCGACGGGCCGCGTTTCGAAAACCTGGTCGCATGCCAACTCTTGAAGTGCTGCCACCATCAAGAGGATACCCAGGGCCATCGAATGGAACTGCGGTTCATCCGCGACACGGACCGTCGCGAAGTGGACTTCGTGGTGATCCGTGACCGAAGGCCCCTGTTTGCCGTGGAGTGCAAGGCGGGGGAGCGGTCACTGAATCCTGCTATTGCATACTTTCGCGATAGGACGCCCATTGGCGAGTTCTATCAGGTGCATTTGGGCCAAGGCGACCGGCTGTCAAACGGCGTGCGCGTCATGCCTTTCAGGGCGTTTTGCAAGGAGCTCGGGCTGCCTTAAGTCGAAGCCCAGGCCATGTTCAGGCGCGAATCCATCGCTCTGGTCGTGCGCGCCTCGTCAGCCATCTGCAATTGGCGAGAGAGCGCGAAGCTGTATAGTCGAGTGACCGAAGTCGTCCTCCATTGCGTGTCGTTCCATGGAGATCATCATGTCGCAGCAGGAAATTGCCGAGCTCGAACGGGAGATCTTCGATCTCACCGCAAGGCTGAACAAGTTGCGCAAGGCAACAGAGCCGCAGCCGGTGCCGGACTACAGCTTCGCCACCCTGGGTGGCGATGTCTCGCTGCTCGATCTCTTCGCAGACAGACAGCACCTGCTTGCCATCCACAACATGGGCCAGGGATGCCGGTTCTGCACCCTGTGGGCGGACGGTTTCAACGGTGTTCTGGCACACTTGGAATCCGTCATGTCCGTGGTGCTGCTGTCGCGGGATCCGCCCCGCCTCCAGCGCGATTTCGCCAACTCCAGGAACTGGCGGTTCCGTCTCGCTTCTCACGGGGGCGGATCCTACATCCGCGAGCAGACCGTGATGGAAGGTGGGGACAACATGCCGGGGGCGGTGCTCTACGAGCGTTCAGGGGACCGGGTGCTGCGCAGGAACAGCGTCATTTTTGGCCCCGGCGACCTCTACTGCTCCCTGTGGAATCTTCTGGCACTCGCCGGCATCGACGAAGACGACTGGACGCCCCAGTTTCGATACTGGACCCCGCCGGCTAAGCTGGATGACGGGCGAGAGTAGCGGCCGGGGTTGCGGGTTCGCGCGCCCTCCCGGAAGACGCCTTTATGGCACGCGGGCAAAGGCTCTGCGCAAGTACCCGGTGTCGTGGAGGTAATACGTCGTCCTGGTGCCAGGCCCGTCAATCTCGCTGAGCCGGGAAACGAAGATCGTGTGGTCCACTCGGGTCATGGCTCGAGCAACCTCGTCCGGAACATCCTCGAGCCCCTCTGTTTCGAACGTGATCACCATTTGCGGGCGGCCTCCTGATTCGCGTGTCGCTGTGGCGAGAACCCGGCAGGCTCCGGAATTGAAGAAGGCGCGCCGGTGATCTTTTCCCACGAGCAGCACATCGCCGTTCCTCGCCATGCCGACGCAGTCAAGGAAAAGGCTGCGCACACCATCCCGCAGGTTGTCGTCGAGAAAATCGCTCAGGAAGGCCCATCGTCATAAGAGAATGCCCTGGCCATCCGCCATACCAGATAGTCGCCGCAGGCAATCGGATCGTGACCCGGAACCTCGCCCTTCGTGCACGATACCGACGGATCGATCAGGGTGTCGAAATCAGGGTCGAAAGCCAGAACGATCGACAGTCTCTCGCGCCCCGACCGGTTGATCACCCGGTGCGGTGTCGAGCGCAGCTTGCCGTTGCTCCACCTTGCCAGCAGGTCACCCACGTTGACGACAAGTGTGCCCGGAACAGGAGGTGCGGCGACCCATTGGCCTTCGTAGTCCTCAACGTGGAGGCCTCCAACGTCGTCCTGGTGAAGCACGGTCAGAACTCCGAAATCCGTGTGCGGCGACACGCCGAAGACTTCGGGGCCCAGTGTCTCCGGTTGGGGTGGATAGTAGGTCAGTGACGCCCGGCTGAGCGGCATGGAGGTCCGTTGGAGAAAGGTGTCGGGTGCGAGGCCGAGTCCCAGGGCACAACCGCGCAGGACATGTCGGGCCACGTCGCTCGCGGCAGCGAGATAACGTTCCAGAACCGGGCGCAGGCCCGGCATCGACATGGGCCACTGGTTGACACCCTGCAAGGGCCGCATCTTCTCTGATGGGGGGAAATCATGGCCCCACACGAAGCTCTCCTTGAGATCCGGAACGGCGTCATCATCCATTTTCGAGGCGCCGGGTCTGAGGTAGCCCCGGTGATCCCTGTTGATGGAAACTTCCCGCTTGATCTCGTCGTCCTGGCGAAAGAACGCCAGTCCCTTGCGATGCGCTGTGGCGATCAGGTCCGGATCGATTCCGTGATTGCGGATGTAGAGAAACCCGACATCCCGGCTTGCCTCGTGGATCTCTCTCGCCACATCGAACTCGGCGGAACCGTCGCGCAACGGACCGATATCGATGATCGGTATGGCAGAAGTGTCGATCTCCTTGTGTGCGGCGTAACCCATGTCAGGTCGCTCCAGTCGTCTCACCGGCCGTTTGCTCGGGCGAAACGTAGAATCCCACCACGTCGCCCTTGAGGGTCACGCCGAGCCCGTTGAGCAGGCGGTTGACGTAGTTGAAGTAGCCGCAGATCTGGTTGACTTCAAGAATTGCGCCGTCGTCAACGCCGCTGTCCCGCATGGCAGCAAGGTCCTGTTCGACCATCGTGCCAGGTTCAAGGGTCAGCTTCTCGGCATAGCGGAGCATGGCAAGTTGAGCCGTCTCGAAGGCCGTCTCCGGACGTCCTGCCTTGAGCGCAACCAGGATGGCGTCGGCACGCTCGTCATCCGCGATGAGGTGGCGTGCGTTGGCGAAGTGGTTGGTAAGGGAATAGTCGCAATGGTTGAGAATGCTCACCCAGGAGGCGATCACTTCCTGAAACCACATCGGGAGTTCGTTTCCATCGTTGTGGAGGACGCTCATGTAGAGTTCCCAATGGCCCATCATGGTGTGTGGCCGAAGCGAATGGACACGCATGACGTTGTCCACCCGGCCGGACGGGCCGCGGGCCTTGTCGAGAGTGGTCTTCAACTCGGGCGAGGCCTTCGAATCCTCAATCATGGTGATCCAGGCCGTCATGGACTGCCTCCTCTGTACATATCGTCATCAGGCAGGAAACCGTCACATTGTCGGGATTGACCGTGCGAGTCCACGCCGGCTTCGAGAGTGACCGGGACGCGGACCCCGCCGACCTCCACATGACCAGCGGCCATTTGGTCACCTGCCTTTCGCTTCGGGCGTGATATCGCCCGAAGGGGCTTGCCCCAGTTCATCAGCTTCAGGTCCCATCACGCGTCAGGCGGTCGCCCGCTTCGGCGAGCATGGTGACGGTGCGGTGAATGTCGTGTTCGCTGGTGCGTGGGTTGATGACGCACATGCGCAGGACCATGCGACCGTCCAGAACGGTTGAGGTGACGACAGCCTCACCGGTCGCCATGATCTCGCGCGGTATCGCACCGTTGATCTCGTCGAGCCTCGCGTGCGCCTCAGGCCCGTTGCCGACATAGCGAAAGGTGACGATGCCAAGGCAGGCCGGCGAGGTCACCTCGAACCGGCCATCGCGCCGAACTTCGCGCTCGGCCATCTCTGCGAGAACAATGCCCCTGTCGATTGCCTCCCTGATGGCATCCAGCCCCAGGCACTGAAGTGTGACCCAGAGCTTGAGGGCCCGGAAACCGCGGCTCAACTGGATGCCGTAGTCGCAGAAGTTGACCTCCTGTCCGATCGTCTTCGCGTCTTGCATGTAGTCGGCCGAGGTGCGGAAGGTCCCGGCCAGCAGGGCCCTGTCACGAACCAGGACGGCGCCGATTTCAAACGGCTGGAACATCCACTTGTGGGGATCGAGAACCAGGGAGTCGGCACGCCCGAGATCGGCCAGCAGTTCTCCGGACCGCCGACCGAACGCCGCACTCGCACCGTAGGCGCCGTCGACGTGAAACCACATCTCCTCCTCGATGCAGATGTCAGCCAGGGGAGTCAGTGGGTCGACGGCGCCGGTGTTGGTCGAACCTGCGTTGGCAACGACGCAGAACGGCCTCTTGCCCAGGGCACGATCCTCGGCGATGGCCTGGCGAAGGCTGTCTGGGTCGAGCCTGAAATCGCTGTCGGTCCCGATTCGACGCAGTTGATGCGATCCGAAGCCGAGCAGGTGGAGCGCCTTGTCGACGGACGCATGCACCTGATCGGAGCAATAGATGACGGCGTCGGCCGTTTGATCATCGAGCCTGTCATGGCGCGCGACGGCCAGACCGGTCAGATTGGCCACTGAACCGCCACTGACAAACAGACCCCCCGACTGCGGCGGCAGACCGACCGACCGGCACAGCCAGTCGATCATGGAAAGCTCGAGGGCAGACGGTCCGGAGCTTTCGAGCCAGGTGCCGGTAAAGATGTTGAAACCGGACGCCAGCACATCACCCAGCACGCCATAGAAGTTGCTGGGACCGGGCACGAAGGCGAAAAAGCGCGGGTGGTTGCAAAGCAGGCTGTTGTCAAAGATGTCCTTCTTGGCATGTGACAGGACATCCTCGAACGGGCGCCCTTCATCAGGTGGATCAGCGGAAAAGAGTTCTGCCATCTCGTCTGCGGAACCGACTTGACCGACCGAACGGTCCGCGAGTGTGGCGAGGTGGTCCACCAGCAGGTCGATGGCGGCGTAGCCGTCGCGTCGCATTTGCTCGAGGTCGGGCTCAAGCCGCCCGTCCTCGGGCAAGCGGTCTTGCTCTGGCCGATGGTTCATGGCGCCGGTCCCAGGACACCCGTTTCCCTGCCTGTCGCCGCCGCGCCCAGCATGGCGTCTGCCCTGGCAGTATCGCCGACGAGAAGGCGAAGATTGGCGCCATGATGGGTCTGGGCGCAGGCGCAGCTGGCGAGCCGTGCGACCATGGTCGCAACCGGTTCCAGACACCACTCAGGCAGGGCGTTTTCGCTGTTGTGCAGAACAGCGTGATAGTGGCCATCGGCCCAGCGGATCGGTTCCGGGCGCAGGAACATGGCCTTGTGGAGATCGTGCACCGATCCGTCGGAACGTCGGATCAGCTCACAGGTCTCCACGAGCAGGCCGCCGGCATCTTCCGGTTCAACAATGTCAAGCCTGCAGATCGGGTCGGCCATTATTCCTTTCCCCGGAAAGTCCGTCGTGACGCATTCACCAAGCACCGACCCCCCATGATTGCCAGCCTAGGTAGCCGGCCCGCCACCCGTCAAGACTGTGATCACAGATTGACAGGCGAGGTTGGAACCAAGCAGATTGCCGGAGCATACCATGGCCCACTATTCCTTCTTTCATCTGATGGCGACCGCTCTGGGTCTCGGCCCCCGGTCCGGTCCCGTGTTCGGCCGGGGCGTTCCCCGCAGACGTTACGATGTCGCGATCATAGGCGGCGGTGGTCACGGTCTTGCCACCGCATACTACCTCGCCAGGGAGCATGGTGTCAGCGATATCGTGGTCATCGAGAAGGGCTGGCTGGGCGGTGGCAACACGGGTCGCAACACGACCATCGTGCGCGCCGACTATCTGCTGGAGGGCAACCAGGAGTTCTTCGGCCATGCGCTCTCGATGTGGCCGGGCCTGTCGCGCGAGCTCAATTTCAATGTCATGTTCAGCCCGCGCGGATATCTCGACCTTGCCCATTCGGACGCCCAGCTCGACCTTTTCATTCGCCGCGCCAACATGCTGAACCTCAAGGGAATTCCGGCCCGCGTTGTCGATCTTCAGGCCCTGCGCGACCTGGAACCGGCACTCGACATCGGCCCGGAACCACCGGTCCCGGTGCATGGCGGTCTGGTCCAGGACGGCGCCGGAACGGCGCGCCATGACGCCGTCGCCTGGGGATATGCCAGGGGCGCGCACGGGCTCGGCGTCGATATCGTGCAGAATTGCGAAGTGACCGGACTGAGGCTTGAGCATGGACACATCGCCGGCGTCGAGACCAGTCGTGGCATGATCGAGACCAATACCGTCGTCGTCTCCGTTGCCGGCCATTCCAGCCGTCTTGCGGCCATGGCGGGGATCGACCTGCCGATCGAGACCTATGCCGTACAGGCCTTCGTCTCCGAACCCCTGAAACCGGTTCTCAGCCGCGTCACCAACATGAACATCGGCTTCGCCTATGCCAGTCAGACCGACAAGGGCGAAATCGTCATGGGCGGCAGTCTTGAACCCCTGGCGAGCTATGCCCAGCGCGGCAGCGTCGTCAGGATAGGCGAGACCGCTGCCAAGCTTGTCAGTATCCTGCCGTTCCTGAGCCGTGTGCGGCTGATGCGCGCCTGGGGCGGTATTGCCGACGTCACAGTCGATGGCAGCGCGATCGTCGGTCCGACACCGGTCGGAGGCCTCTACCTCAACGCCGGCTGGGGATACTCCGGCTTCAAGGCGACACCGGCCGCCGGCTGGTGCATGGCCCATACGGTGGCGACCGGTGAGGTCCATCCACTAATTCGGCCGTTGGGTCTCGAACGGTTCACGACCGGCGCCCTGCTCGATGAAGGCGGCGCCGGCCCCTACACCTGGCTCCACTGACGCCGCGCCATGCTGATCATTCCCTGCCCATGGTGCGGCGAACGCGACGAGAGCGAATTCAGCTACGGCGGTACCGCGCGGCCCCTGCCGTCACTGGATGCGGACGCGGAAGCCTGGCGCCACGCCCTCTACTCCCATGACAACCCCAAGGGTTGGCGCGAGGAGTTGTGGTTCCACGAATTCGGCTGCCGACAGTGGATCGTCGTGCGCAGGCACACGGTATCCCAGGAGATTGTCGACAGCCGGCAGCCGGAGAACCCGTCGTGACCGCCGGAGGCCAGACTCGCCGCCTGGCAGAGGGCGGGCTGATCGACCGTGCGCGACCGCTTGCCTTTACCTTCAACGGCCGGGCCCTCTGCGGCTACGAGGGCGATACACTGGCGTCGGCCCTGATGGCCAACGGTGTCGACGTCGTGGCGCGCAGCTTCAAGTACCACCGGCCGCGCGGCATCATGACCGACGGCCCCGAGGAACCCAATGCCGTCGTCACCGTCGGCGAAGGGTCATCGCGCACACCCAATCTCAAGGCCACGGAAGTCGTCCTCCGTGACGGGCTCGTGGCACGCTCCCAGAACTGCTGGCCCTCCGTGGATCACGATGTGGGTGCCGTGGCGGGTCTTGCCGCGCCGCTCCTTGGCGCGGGGTTCTACTACAAGACCTTCATGGCGCCCCACGGCGCCTGGCCACGTCTCTACGAGCGGCTGATCCGCCATGCCGCCGGTTTGGGACGGGCGCCGGAAGGCCATGACCCCGATTCCTATGAGCACCGGCACAGCCATTGTGACGTCCTTATCGTCGGCGCCGGCCCGGCGGGGCTCGCGGCGGCACGCTTGCTTGTCGAGGCCGGGTTGCGCCTCATCCTGTGCGACGAGCGGTCGAGGCCCGGCGGATCACTCACCGGCACGATGCAGGGCATCGACGGTGAGGCAGGCAGCGCATGGGCGCAGCGAACCGCCGAGGAGATCGCCGCGTCACCGGGTGTGTCGGTATTGCCGGGCACGTCCGCCGTGTGGCTGGGAGATCATCGGCTGGTGACCCTGGCCGAGCACCCAAATTGCGCAGGTGGCGTTGCCGAGCGGCTCTGGCTCGTGCGGCCACGCCATGTCGTGCTGGCGACCGGCGCGATCGAGCGGCCTCTCTGTTTCTCCGGAAACGACCGGCCCGGCATCATGCTGGCCTCGGCCGCCGCTGCCTACATCCATCGGTATGGCGTTGTGCCCGGCAGGCGTGCGGTGATCCACACCAACAACGATTCCGGCTACGGCGTTCTCCGCCATCTCGGCCAGGCGGGAATCGACGTGAAGGCCATCATCGATACGCGGCCCCGCGAAGCGATAGGCGAGGCGGCGCTCTCCATGACCCACGATGTCGACGTGCTGGCCGGCCACCGGGTCATTGCGACGGCCGGTCGTCACCGGCTCCGCCGCGTCGACGCCCGCGCCGCTGACGGTTCCCGGCGGTCTATCGACGCGGATCTCATGTGTGTCGCCGGTGGCTGGTCTCCGACGCTCCACTTGCTGGGCCATCGCGGCGGCACCCTGCGCCATGACGCAGACAACGCCGCTTGCGGAGAGGATGTGACAGTCGCGGGCGCTGCAGCCGGTGTCACCGGTCTTGCCGAATGCCTCGCCGACGGCGCCAGGGCGGCCGATGCAGTGCTCCAGGCGTTGGGCAGGGCCGTTCCGGAACTCCGGATGCCGGAGGTCGACGCCGGGAGGGAGACGTTGTCGGGAAACCCGCACGGCGACTCTCTCTGCGCCCTCGACATCAGGCAGCAACGCAAGGCCTTCGTCGATCTTCAGAACGACGTGACGGCCCTCGACCTGATGCGAGCGGTCGACGAGGGATATGGCGCAATCGAGCACCTGAAACGCTACACGACCTTTGGCATGGGAACGGACCAGGGCAAGCTCGGCAACGTCATGACGATCGACATTGTTGCCGAAGCGACCGGACAGCCGGTCGAAGAGATCGGCCACACGACATTTCGTCCGCCCTACACGCCGACAACGCTGGGCACGCTTGTCGGCCACGCCAGGGGCGAGCATCTCTTTGCGACACGCCAGACGCCGTTCCACCACCGTCATCTGGCCGCTGGCGCGCTGATGGAACTCGCCGGACCCTGGCACTACCCGAAGTGCTATCCGCGCGACGGCGAAACGGTGGAGGGTGCGATCGAGCGCGAGGTGCGGACCGTGCGCAACGCGGTCGGGTTTGTCGACATGTCCACCCTGGGCAAGTTCGAGATCATGGGAGGCGATGCCGGGATCTTTCTCGAACGCGCCTATGCCAGCCGTGTGGAGACTCTCGCCGAGGGACGCTGCCGCTATGCGCTGATGCTGCGCGAGGACGGTGTCGTTCTTGATGACGGTACGGTGGTGCGGATGGCCGCGGACCGCTGGCACGTCACCGCATCGACGGCCCATGCCGACACCGTGTGGCGTCATCTCGAGCGCCTTCGCCAGGTCGAGTGGCCGGAGCTTGATGTCCTCCTCGTCGATGTCGGTGAACAGTGGGCCGGTCTTGCCATGGCCGGACCGCATGCGCGCGATGTTCTCGCCGCCATCACGCCGGAGCTCGATGTCTCGCCCGAGGCGCTGCCGTTCCTGGGTTTTCGGGAAACCCGGTTCGACGGTGTTCCCGCACGAGTCTTCCGCATCAGCTATTCCGGCGAACTGGCCTACGAAATCTATGTCGGCGCGCGGCACGGCGAGCGGTTGTGGGATGCGGTGGCGGCAGCCGGCACACCCTTCGGCATCGTGCCCTATGGCGTCGAAGCTCTTGATGTCATGCGTATCGAGAAGGGCCATTGCGCCGGCAGCGAGTTCGACGGTCGCACGACACCGGCCGAACTGGGTCTCGGCCGCATGACCAGGCGTGATACGCCGTTTCTGGGTCGCGTGCTTGGCCTCCAGCGCTCCATTCGTCAACGTCTGGTCGGGCTGGTTTCGGCGGACCGGCGCACGCCCATTCCTCGCGGCGCGGTTCTCGTGGCCGGGACGGCACGATCCCGATCTTTCGGCCATGTCACCGCATCCGTCGTCAGTCCGACGCTCGGCCAGCCCATCGCATTGGCCATGCTGCAAGGATCATTCGGCCCCGGCGATGGCGAACTCCGTGCCGTCTCGCCCGTCGCCGGCCTTGATGTCACGGTCGAGATCACCGGTCTGCCCTTCTACGACGCCGATGGCGGCAGGATGCGCGCATGACGGCGTTCTCGGAGATCGCACCGCTGTCGGTTCATCGGCTCCTCGGCGCCGGTGTCATGGACCGGACGGAGTCGAAGCTGCCGTCACGGATCAGTGAAGCCGTGCAAGACGGGACAAGGACAATGATGATGCTTGGCCCGGCAGAATGGCTCGTCCTGGACCGGGAGCCGAAGGGTCCGATGGACCCTCCGACGGATTTCGAACAGCCGTTCGTCGTGTTTGACGAAAGCGACGCGTGGAGGCTGTTCAGGCTGCAGGGAGAGGATGCCGGCGACATCATCGCGCAGTTCTGCCCGATCGATGTCGGCGTCGACACAGGATTGGAGGGAATCGCCTGCGCCACCCATCTCGCCAGGCATCCCGCCATCGTGATGCCACGGTCGGCCGGCGAGATCGCGATCCTCGCACCGCGCAGTTATGCGGCGTCCCTTGTCGCCCTGATTCGTGACGCGATCACGCGCTCTGTCTTGTCGGGGTGCTCTGGCTGACCGAAGCGCTGCTATCGGCGAGTTGATCGTAGACCCTGGTACCCCAGCCAATGTCCTGTTCGACCAGGTCACGCGCCAGCCTGGCGTTGCGGGCCCGAATGGCCTCGGCAATGCGCGCGTGGAGCAGGCGCCAGTCCTCGGTCGTCTCCAGTATCCGTACGACATCGGCAAGATAGGGTCCCGACTGCGCCCACAATCCCTCGATGATCGACGTCAGCTCCGGATTGTCTGCGCCGGCGTAGATGGTGAAGTGGAACCTGTAATTGTTGGCGAGGTAGTCCCCCCTGACTCCGCTCTCGATGTCCCTGTTCGTCTGGTGCGCGAGCTTCTCCAGTTGGTCGATCTCGGCCGGGGTCATGCGCGGCGTGGCGAGTTCGGTCGCCGCGCCTTCCAGGTTGGCGCGCAGGAAGAAGAGGTCGGAGACTCGCGCAGGATCGAGCCTGGGAACGCGAAACGAGCGGTTGGCGGACGCGATGAGGGCGCGTTCCGATGCCAGGCGCTTGAGCGCTTCGCGTACCGGCATCATGCTGGTGCCCATCCTCTCGGCGACCGTGCGAATGGAAAGTGCGCTGTCAGGACCGTGTTCGCCGACGATCAGCGACCACTTGAGTTGCTCATAGATCTGGTCGCTGAGCGACATGTCGCTTCGCGCGGATCGTGGGTTTCCGCCGCGCTGCATCAGTTTCCTGCCGCCTGCTGGCCGGTCCGCCGCCGGTGTTCCATGACGCTCTCGAGCCAGCCGACCCGGAGGTCGGGAACGGACCTCAACAGGAGATCCGTATAGTCATGGTGAGGCGGCCGCAGCACCTCGGCTGTTGGCCCCGCCTCGACGATTTCGCCATCACGCATGACCGCCACCCGGTCGGCGATGCGCGCGATCGTCGAAATGTCGTGGGAGATGAAGATGTAGGCCACGTTCAGTCGGTCCTGCAGGGAAACAAGAAGGTCCAGGATGGCTTCGGCGACCACCGTGTCGAGGGCCGAGGTGATTTCGTCGCAGATGATGAGCTGGGGATCGGCGGCAAGCGCCCGGGCCAGATTGACCCGCTGCTTCTGACCGCCTGACAGCTCGCGCGGAAAGCGCCGTGCAAAGGCGGGATCGAGGCCGACCAGCTCCAGCAGCTCGCCGACCCGGCGCTCGATCGTTCGGCGATCCGCACCGAAATAGAACGCCAGCGGGCGCCCCAGGATCTTTTCGACGACGTGACGCGGGTTGAGCGCCACGTCGGCCATCTGGAAGACGATCTGGACCTCGCGCAACTCGTCGCGAGTGCGTTGTTTCAGTGAAGCGGCGAGCGGCCGTCCCCTGAGGAGAACCTCGCCTTGCCAGGGTGTCATGAGGCCACTGATGACACGGCCGAGTGTCGACTTTCCCGAACCGGATTCACCGATGACGCCGACGGTCTCCGCGGCACGCACGTCAAGGGAGACGTCGCGCAAGGCCGCCACCTCCCGCTGGCGACCATACCCGGCCGAGACACCGTTGACCGAAAGCAGGTACTCTCCGTCGCCCCGCGAGGCTCTCTGCGTCACCTCTTCCGGCATGACATGGGCGGCGGCGATCAACTGCCTGGTGTAATCCTGGCGCGGAACGGTGATGATCGTTTCCGTGGGGCCGTACTCGACCATGCGGCCGTCTTTCAGCACCAGAATCTCGTCGGCGATCTGGGCGACGACGGCAAGGTCATGACTGACATAGATGGCCGAGGTCTGGTTCTCGCGAACCAGGTTCTTGAACGCCTGCAACACTTCGATCTGGGTCGTGACATCAAGTGCGGTGGTCGGCTCGTCGAGGATCAAGAGCTTCGGACTGCACATCATGGCCATGGCCGCCATCAGGCGTTGCAACTGGCCGCCGCTCACCTGGTGGGGATAGCGTCGCCCGATTGTCTCCGGAGACGGCAAGTCCAGTTCGCCATAGAGTGCTGCTGCCTTGCGAGTGGCGTCCTCCCGGCTCATCAGGTTCCGGATCTGCGGGATCTCGGTGACCTGACGGTTGATCGAGAGGGCGCTGTTGAACGACGCGGCAGCACTCTGGGCGACATAGGAGATGTCGACGCCACGCACCTGCTGACGACCGACGAGATCCAGCTGCAGCACGTCGGTGCCGTCAAGCAGGATCTCGCCCCCCTTGAAGGCACAGCCTGGACGGGTATAGCCCAGACAGGCAAGGGAGATGGTCGTCTTTCCCGAACCGGACTCGCCGATCAGCGCGACCACCCTGCCGGGAGCGACCGAAAACGAGATGTCCTGGACGATCGGCGTGCGTTCGCCGCGCTTGGCGATGGCGTCGACCGACAGGTTCTTCACATCGATGACGTTGCCGGTCATCACTGGAGATCTTCCGGCGAGGCGGCGTCGTTGCGGCGCAGGTACCAGTCGACCAGGAGGTTGATGCTGATGGTGATTGCGGCGATGCAGAGCGCCGGATAGAGCGGCGTGAAGGTGCCGTAGAGGAGGCCCTGCATGTTCTCCCGGATCAGGACGCCCAGGTCCGCCTGCGGCGGCTGGACGCCGAGGCCGAGGAAGCTCAGCGCGGAGATGAACAGGATCGCATAGGTGAAGCGGATACCGAATTCCGCCGCCAGCGGAACCAGCGCGTTGGGCAGGATTTCATGCCACATCAGCCAGCCAAACCGCTCGCCACGCACGGTCGCGGCCTCGACGTAGTCCTGCACCACGATATCGACACCGAGCGCCCGGGCAACCCGGAAGACCCGGGTCGAATCGATGAAGGCGATGGTGACCACAAGAACCGGGATCGACGGCCCGAGCGCCGTGATGACGATCAGCGCCAGCATGATCGCCGGGAAAGCGATGAGGGCGTCGACCAGACGGCTGATCAGCATGTCGAACCGGCCGCCGAGGACAGCGGCCAGAAAGCCGAGACTGCAGCCGACGAGGAAAGCCAGCAATGCGATGGTGAGAGAAACGACGACGGTGAGCCTCAGACCGTAGAACAGCCGGGAAAAGAGGTCGCGTCCCAGATAGTCGCTGCCCAGCAACAGGCCCTCGCCTGGCGACATGAAGCTGCCGGTCGTCAGGATCTCGCCTTCCCTGTAGGGCGCCAGGAATGGCGCCAGGATCGCGGCAAGCAGGATCAGAGTGATGATCAGCAGGCACACCGTGGCCGTCGGCGTCAGATCGCGCCTGGCCTCGCGAAGCGCTATGGCGACGCGCTCGACCATCTACTTGGGGTGCCTGACGCGCGGGTTGGCGATGAGCGAGATGATGTCGGCTGCCAGATTCAGCACGACATAGGTCGAGCAGAAGATCATCGCCGCGGCCTGCACCAGGGGGATGTCGCGCGTCGTCACTCCTTCGACCATCAATCTGCCGATTCCCGGAAAATTGAACATGGACTCGATCACGACGATGCCGGTGATGAGGTAGGCAAGGTTGAGCGCGATGACGTTGATGATCGGTGCAATGGCGTTGGGCAGCGCATGAACCAGGATGATCCGCCATTTCGGCACGCCCTTGAGGATCGCCATTTCTATGGGCGACGAGGTGAGCACGTTCAGCACAGCGCTGCGCGTCATCCGCGCCATGTGCGCCATGACGGTGAAGGAGAGCGCAGTCACAGGCAGGGCGAGAACGCGCGCATACTCAAGAAAGCCGTCGACGCGGTTCAGATTGGCAATTGCCGGAAGCCAGCCGAGCTGAACGGCGAACAGGGATACCAGAAGGACTGCAATCAGGAAGTCGGGTACGGAAATGAGCGCCAGGGTAGAGGTCGAAATCAGCCGGTCAATCGCGCTGTCGGGCCGGGTCGAGGCAATGAGGCCGAGCACGATCGAGAGCGGTACGGCAATCGCCGCCGTGACGGCTGCCAGCACAACCGTGTTGCCGATGCGCTCGCCGATGACATCGTTCAGGATCGCCCCATTGGCCAGGGAAGTGCCGAGGTCGCCACGCAACAGTTCACCCAGCCAGGCGAGGTAGCGCAGGTGGGCCGGCTCATCGAGGCCCAGCCGTTCCCGGATGTTGGCGACCAGTTCCGGAGTCGCTCCCTGCCCCAGGATGGCATAGGCGACATCACCGGGCAGGATCTCGGTGCCGACAAAGACCAGGATCGAGACGATCAGCACGGTCAGAATGCCCAGCCCCAAACGCTGCACGATGACGCTGAGGATGTTCATGGATTGTGCTTCGCGCGCCCCCCGCTCCCTGCCACTTCGAGACTACCATGGAACGGCCACCGCGGAAGCGCGACTCCCCCGCGGTGGCCGTCACAGGTCAAGATCGGCGGTCAGCCTCAACTCTCGGCGCGTTCAAGCCACGCAGTACGGGCCATCTGGTAGAAACCGAGCGGCCCGGACGGGTGCGGCACGATACCCTGAACCTCGGTTCGGGAGGCGTCCATGTAGTCGCTGAACGCCATGGTGATATGGCCGCCGTCGTCCTGGAGCATGCGTTGCAGTTCGCAATACATCTCCTTGCGCAGGTTGAAATCGGTGACACCACGCGCTTCGATCATGATCCTGTCGAAGTCCTCGTTGTTCCACGCCGTCTCGTTGTACGAGGCGCCGCCGGCAAAGGCGATCGACAGGATGAGATCGGGCACGGGCCGACCGTCCCAACCGGAAACGCACATGGGTTTCACCAGCCACGCGGTCTGCCAATAGGTATCGGCCGGGGGCTGGATCAGGTTGATGTCGATACCCGCAGCCCGCGCCGATTCCTGGAAGACCTGGCCGGCGGCAAGGCCACCCTGGCCCGGCACGTCGGAGGCGTAGAAGTCGATGGGCGTGCCCTCGAGCCCGGTCTTCTGAAAATGGAACCTGGCCTTGTCGGGATCGTAGGCGCGCTGTTCGATATCGGTGCAGTAGTAGGGATCGATCGGCGAGATCGGGTGATCGTTGCCGACGTGAGCGAACCCCTTCATCACGTTGTTGATGATCGCCTCGCGGTCGATGGCATGCTTCATGGCCAGGCGGAAGTCGGGATCGCTCGTCGGCTCGCGGTCGAGCATCATGGCGATGTTGAGGAACGAGGCGCTCTTCGAGTTCAGCACCTTGACGTCGTCGCGCTGCTCGATCAGGCCGACCGCCTTGGGATCGAGATAGAGCAACACGTTGATGTCGTCGGACAACAGGGCGTTGGTCCTCGCCGTCGGATCGCCGATCGCCACCGTCTCGAATTCGTCGACCCAGGGTCCGTCATCACCCCAATAGTCGCCGTTGCGCTCGAAGACATAGCTCAGGCCGGCCTGGAAATCCTTGACCTTGAACGGTCCCGTGCCGGATGTGGTGTTGCTGAAGTCGGTCCAGCCTTCCTGGGAGACGTGCACGCGCGTATCGCTCAGGACGATGGGAAAGTCCGCGTTGGGTGAGGACAGCCTGAACTTGACGACGTGATCGCCGTCCTTCGTCATCTCGACGATCTGCCCAAGGTAGGCCTTGGCAGGCGACTCCGAGTCCTCCGTCAGGTGGCGGCTGAAGGAGAAGATGACGTCGTCGGCATTGAACGTCTTGCCGCTGTGAAAGGTGACGCCCTTGCGCAGTTCGAAGGTCCACTCGGTTGCGTCGTCGCTGACCTCCCAACCTGTGGCGAGCCAGGGTATCGGACGCAGATCGGGGCCGCGGTTGACCATGAGGTCATAGACCGAGAATCCGCGCAGGATGTCGGAGGTCGAGTAGAACGCTGTCGGATCGAGCGAATCGATGTTTTGCGCGGCCTCGACACCAACCGTGAGACGGCCGCCCTTGACCGGTGATTGCGCCCTGGCGGCGCTCGTGATCAGGCCCGGAAGGACCGAAGCGCCGACTCCGGCAGCCGCCATGCGGCCGGCAAACTCGCGTCGCGAAATGCGCCGCTTGACGAACAAATCAGTCAGATAGTCGATCTTTGTCATGGATGCTTCCTCTTCAGTTTCAGGGCCGCCCGCGTAGGGCAATGGTACGATCAATTCGAAACTGTGATCACACATTGTAGGGGCTTGGTGAAGCGATTCAAGGACAATGCGGACAGCAGGGATCTGACGACTTTCCGGGGGGCGGTTCGCGCAATCTCCTCCATGCTTCACACCACGGCGTCACGCGGATCAGCCGGCAATGACGCGGGTTTCGGGAACGGTCGGGAGCTCGATCCCATGACCTCCGACGAAGGCCTGCAGGGGACGGGCATCGATCCCTTCGGTGCGGGCCGGGCCACGCGCAGGCGTCCCAGCGGATGTCTCCAGGATGCTCTCGTGAACCCGGGTCCGGATGTCGGTCTTGCCTCTTGATGAACTGTGACCGCCGTTGTCGTCTAATGGTCCCGTGTGGCATTGGGACTCTCATGACACCGAAAGAAGAACCATCGACGACACGCGATTCCCGCTACGACGTCCTTTTCGAACCGGTGGCGATCGGACCGGTCACGGCGAAGAACCGCTTCTACCAGGTGCCTCACGCGACGGGCACCGGCTGCGCCATGCCCAACACGCGCGCCGGAATTCGCGCGGTCAAGGCCGAGGGCGGCTGGGCAGTCGTGTGTACGGGCTACTGTTCGATCCATCCGACGTCAGACGATCGGCACTATCCGTTCTCGAGCCTGTGGAATGACGCCGACGTCAAGGCCCAGGTCATCATGGTCGATGCGGTGCACGCCCACGGCGCGCTGGCCGGCGTCGAGCTGTGGCACGGCGGCGGCGTGGTCGCCAACAAGGTGACACGCGAGGCGCCGTTGTCTCCTTCCGGTATCGGCGAGCCGGTCTGGATCACTCATCCGGTCCAGCCCCGAACGATGGACAGGTCCGACATCGCTCATCTTCTCTCGTGGCAGCGCGACGCAGCGAAGAGGGCGCGCTCGGCGGGATTCGATATCGTCTACGTCTATGCCGGCATGGGATACCTGCCGTTCCAGTTTCTCCTGTCACGCTACAACAAGCGGACCGACAGCTATGGGGGCGCCTTCGAGAACCGTGCGCGTCTGCTGCGCGAGATGATCGAGATCACCCGGGAAGCCGTCGGTGACGACTGTGCGGTCGCCGTGCGACTCACCGCCGAGGAGAACATGGATGCCCGGGGTTTCCGCGGCGAGGTCGAGGGCGAGGCTCTCCTGGACCTGATCGGCGACCTGCCCGATCTGTGGGACGTCAAGCTTGGCTTTACCGACGATGGCGTCACGTCTCGCTTTGCCGAGGAGGCGTATCACGAACCTTTTGTCCGTTACGTCAAGACGAAGACCGGCAAGCCGGTCGTCGGTGTCGGTCGCTTCACCTCGCCCGACACCATGGTGCGTCAGGTCCGCGACGGCGTCCTAGACCTCGTCGGCGCGGCACGGCCTTCCATCGCCGATCCATTCCTGCCCAGGAAGATCGAGGAAGGCCGGATCGACGAGATTCGCGAGTGCATCGGCTGCAATGTCTGCGTGGCGACCTATGCCGAGGGCGTGCCGATCCGCTGCACCCAGAACCCGACCATGGGCGAGGAGTGGCGCCGTGGCTGGCATCCCGAAAGAATTCCGACCAAGGGGAGCGATGGCAGTGTCCTTGTGGTGGGCGCGGGACCAGCCGGCCTGGAATGCGCCCGCGCCCTTGGCCAGCGCGGTTATCGCGTGACGCTGGCCGAGGCGGGCAGGGACCTTGGCGGACGGGTCATCCGGGAAAGCCGCTTGCCGGGCCTTGCTGCCTGGAGCCGTGTCAGCGCCTGGCGGCTCGGCCGGCTCGAGACCATGAGCCATGTCGAGATCTATCGTGAAAGCCGTCTTGCCGCCGACGATGTCATCGAGTTCGGCGCCACCAGGGTCGTGCTGGCCACCGGGGCGCGCTGGGCGGCCGATCTGCCGGAAAGCCCAGACGGTGGCGAAACGGACGTGTCGGTCGAGGTCTTGACGCCCGATGACGTCATGGACGGCCACACCCCCTCGGGCGCCGTGCTCGTGCTCGATCTCGACCCCTACTACATGGGGGGTGTGATCGCCGAGAAACTGGCGCGAGACGGCCACGAGGTCGGCCTCGTCACATCCGCTCCGGTCGTCTCGCCCTGGACGGCCTACACCGATGAGCAGCACATGATCATGGTGCGCCTGCTGGAGCGTGGGGTCGACGTCGTGACGGCCCATCGCCTTGTCGCGATCGATGGCCGTGGCGCCGAACTCGCATGTGTTTACGGCGCCACGTCGCGAACGCTGCCCTGCGATACCCTGGTCGTGGTCGGCACGCGCACGCCGGTCGATGATCTCGCGCGGGCGCTCGCCGCACGTGCGGAAGACGTCCAGGCCGCCGGCATCGCAGGCATCCGGCGTATCGGCGATCTCCATGCGCCAGGCGCGATCGTCCATGCCGTGGCTTCGGGACACCGCTACGCCCGCGAACTCGACGTCAAGGACCCCGTTGTGCGCATCGAACCGGGTGGCGGCACGTACGCAACAGCGCACAATTGAAGCAGCAACAGCAGACTACTTCCAATTCGTCTGAGACCGCGCACGCAGTTCAGGGCCGGGAACGTCGCGGAGGCCAATGCGAAGGAGTTGGAGATTGCCGAGTGATCGTCGGGGAGCGGCACGTCATCCGGTGGTGAGATCGTGACCGTTCAGGACAAGCGATTTACAAGCACACGCCGGATGTCGACGGTCTATTGAACAGTCGGGGCGGATGAGTCGTTGAAAACCGATGGCAGGATACGGGAACCTCGGTCATACTCGGGTATTCCACCATGTGGGAGGAGGTCCAGGCCGGCATCTAGCGGCGGTGCCGCCTGTGCGTTGTTGGGTTGATCCCGGTCCACGGAATGTCAAGCATGGAACTCTCACGTCTGCCGGCGAGTGCCGGCAAGAATGCAATTCTTGAGACGTTGATCGAGGCCGGCGCCGTCGTGGTCGAGGACATCTTCGATCGCTCCACGTTGAAGCGTTGCTGGGATGAACTCGCCGGCAAGCGGGCACGGCACGGACCGGGCCCGACCATCCCCGGCGAGGAAAACGAAGTCTTCTGGGGCCGCAACACGATCCGTTTCGCGAGCCTCGCCCAGCACAGTGACGCCTTCATCGAGATCATGCTGGACCCGCTCGTCAAGGATGTCGCCGATTCCTTCCTGGAAGAGGTCGGCAGCGACTACTGGATGAACACGGCACAGTTCATCGGAATCGGTCCGGGTGAGCCCGCCCAGGAGCTTCACCGCGACAATGACCTTTGGCAGCGTGTCTACGAGTGGGCCTGGCCCAAGATGCCGGAGTTGAGTTTCAACACGCTCTTTCCGTTCCACTCCGTTACCGACGAGATGGGCGCCACGCGAGTCGTTCCCGGCAGCCATCGCTGGAACGAAAAGGAACGACGGCCCGACCCTGGCGAAACGGTGCCGGCAGAAATGGAAGCCGGCTCTGTCCTCTTCTATTCCGGCTACACGTTCCATGGTGGCGGTCACAACAGGACGAAGGACCATTGGCGCTATGCCGTGCAGATGAGCTTCAACGCCGGCTGGCTCACGCCTGAGGAGGCGCATCCTCTGGCTGTTACAAGAGAACGTGCGCTCAGGCTTCCCCGTCGAGCCCAGCGCTTGCTCGGCTGGCGCAGCTATCTGCCGGGAGGCGACGGCGGCTATGACCGCCTCTGGGTCAAGGACTATGAGGATATCCTGGCTGGCGAAGCCTGATGGAACGCTTCTCCTCGTGTGTGTCGTTCGCATCTTGTCAGCAATGAGGTTCACGCCGCAGGTCGAGAGGAGCACCACTCATGCAGATTGACTTTACCGACAGGCGCGTCCTGGTGACGGGCGGTTCGCGTGGAATCGGACGTGCCATCGTGGAGATGTTTTTGGAGTCCGGCGCGCGGATCGCGCTCAACGCAAGCACGGACGAGAGCACAGCCAGGGCCGTCGCCGAGATCGGCGCGGGAAACCGTGTGGTCGCGGCACCAGGTTCGGTTGCCCGTGTTGCCGATTGCAGTCGAATCGTGGAAACGGCAGTCGCGGGTCTCGACGGACTTGACGTGCTCATCAACAACGCCGGCTGGGGCGACGTAACGGAGCTCGGCACGACGACGGAGGAGAGCTGGAACCGGACCCTCGATACCAACCTCAAGGCCGTCTACTTCATGACCCAGTTTGCCGCTCCCCATCTCAAGGCAGCGAAGGGCTCGATCGTGAACTTTTCGTCGGTCTTCGGTCTGGTTGGTTCGCCGGGATCTTCGGTCTACGGCGCAGCCAAGGCCGGAGTCATCAACCTCACCATGACTCACGCGCTGGAACTCGCACCCGACGTCCGCGTCAACGCCGTCTGTCCCGGCGGTGTCGACACCGACATGCTGCGCGAGATGGCCCTTACACTCGCCGATTCGGTCGAGGAGGGTTATGCGATCCTCAAGGAAGACGCGACGGCACTGAAGCGGATCGCGGACCCGCGCGAGCTCGCCGGACCGGTACTCTACCTGTGCTCGGACCTTGCGCGTTTCGTCACCGGCTCCGTCCATGTTGTCGATGGCGGAGAGACGATCGACTGATCGCGATCACATCGTGTTCCGGGACGGAACAACACGATCGAACGCATCGATCGGTCGAACGAAGCGCATCGAATTCGCATCCGACGACACTCGGACATCGATAGTCGAATGAGCCAGTCGAACCCGCGGGAACACCGCCGGTCATGGTGCCGGAGCCATGGCTTCAATGACAGACTCGAAGTCGTGCGCACCGTGACCATCGGCGATAGCACGGGATACAAGGGCGTGGATGGATTCCAGGTGGCCCGTGTCGATGCCGGCCTTCCGACTTTCCGCAATGATCTGTTCTAGTGAGAGCCTCCAGACATCCAGCGTTGCTCCAACGTCTTCGGCGTAGTTCCTGGCAATGGCCGACGTCATCATCTTCTCGAGGTCGGCCGACAAGGGGCCTTCACGCATGTAATCCGACACCATGAGCCTCAGAAACACTGTCGGATCCATGTTGGCGGCCCGGCACATCGCAGTGCCGTGCAGCATGCCGACATAAGCGTGCAGGGCAAAGGCGAGTTGGGCGGCGACCAGAGTGGTCGCACCGCCCGGCGCTTCGGAAACGTGCAAGGGGCGTGCCGCAACGGCGCAGAGTGCAGGCCGCACGGTCTCGAAGACCGGCGTAGAGCCGGAACAGAGGATGGTCGCTTTGCCCGCGCGCACCGTCGAGGGATAGTCCTGGATCTGGGCTTCCAGGTAGGCGATGCCGTGTCGTTCAGCCCATGCGGCAAGATCGCGCGATTCCTTCGCGGTCATGCTCGAAAGGACGACCAGTACGTTCCCGCGCAATCCTCCAGCCACTGCCGCAGTCTTCACGCTGGCGACAGTGGCGGCATGGTCGCGCAGACATGTCAGGACGACGTTCCCGCGACGCACGGCTTCGGCGATGGTAGGGAACGCGTGGTCACCGTAGGGCCGCGCCCGTTCGCGACTGCGGTTCCATACGGTGACGTCAAACCCCTTCATGATCAACCGGTCGGCAAGCGCGCTTCCCATCTTGCCAAGGCCCAGCACCGCTACCGCTGGCAAATTCGAACCAGATGTCATGGCAGCACCTTTCTTCGGGGCGGTTCTGTCGCAAGGTTCGGCTTCGTGCCGCCACCCGCACCACAGGATGCCGATTCAACGGATATCACAGCAATCCGCGGTGACAAGATCCCGATGACCGTCATGTCCGAACCTGCAGATACCGATCACCATGGCGAACATGCGGACCTTGCGGCGTCAACGACATCTCTTCCCGCGTGAGTCTTCGTCTGCTACGCCGGCAAGACTTTACTCAACGGCGCACGAAGCTGGTTCCATTGAGCACCGCGGCAACGCGGGCCGTGTGTCGACCCCCGAGAGGAATGTCCGCCTCTATGGTCGCAAGTGAAAGAGCCTCTCGCCGAGCGAGCGCATCTGACCGGAAGCGCTCTACAGGGTCGCTCCTGGCTGCACACCTCGTTGTTCCGAGATCCACTCGTACTCGTAGCTCGTGATCTCGAACGGATTGCCGTAGGGATCGCTGAAGTAGAGCGACCACGATGAATCGTGGTCTACAAGGTCGATCTTCGCATTGAGCGCATCGTTGAGATGCTGCTGCCAACTGAGCAGCCCCTTGCCATCGACCTTGAATGCTATGGTTGCGTGATTGTGCGGCATTTCGCGCTCGAACATAGCCAGATGGGTGCTGCCGCCCGCATCCTGGATGGTGAGCGGCCCCCCGTCGGCGGCCCAGTTCTCAAGCGCTGCCACTCGCTCGAATCCCAGGACCTCACGGTACCATTTTTCTGCCTGCGGACGGTCGGGTACATACACATGGATATGGTCTATCCCCTGAAGCCTCGGAATCATGGCTGTCTCTCCCGTTGAATCACGAACCGGGCGTCTTTCGCTTGGCGTCGACCAGTTGTGTAGGCCAGCCATCCGGTTTGCGCAAACTGAAGGGTGGTGCGCCCAGTTGATGCTGGTCGTCTTCAGCGTCCCGTGTTCAGAATTCAATCTGCGCGAAGCCCGGAAGAACCCCGATATCTTGCGTTCATGATCCCTGGTTCTCGATGGTAGCAAACCATTTTGCATAGTCCCCGCGGGAAGCGATCCAGTCCGCATAGACAAGCTGTACGCTTTGCCGGGGCATGACGGCGTCAGCGATCCGCTTGACATTGGGGAATTCCGCCGTTGTCGGATGGCCGAGTGACGGAGCAAGCCAGGTGGTCAACATGAAGAGGTAGATGTCGGCCGCACTGAACCGTTCGCCCAGGACCCATTCGTTGTCGCCAACCTGGTCGTCGATCACTTTCCACGACTCGCGCAAGCGCCTGATGCCTCGCCTTCGGGCACCTGCCTCATCGGCCGGCGTATCGGCAAAGCGATCCGGATAGTAGAAGGTCTGGAAGGCCGTCTGCACGGTGTTGGAAAAGTACACCAGCGTCTGCAGGTACCGTCCGCGTTCCGGCTCGTCGAACCTGGGCGCCAGGTTTGCCTCGGGATGTCGATCGCACAGGAACACCGTGATTGCGGCACACTCGTACATGCCCTTGTCGTCCCACAGGAGAACCGGCACCCAGCCATTGGGGTTGACCGCCAGCTGCTCCGGCGGACGCGGCTTGCTCATGTCTATCGTCGACTGGATCAGTTCGTAGGGCTTGCCGATTTCTTCAAGGATCACCCGAACCCCCATGGCGGCACTGCCTAGCGCATAGAACAGCTTGTACATTTTCGATTCCTCTCCGTTCGTCCGAGGCTTGTTTCAACAAATCACGTTCTTGTGCAGAGCAACGATGCGCATTCTCAGGCGGTGGACGGTTGCCGGCGACCGGCCCTGTCCCGGGCGAGGTAACGGAACAGCTCCTCCTCGCGCTCCTTCAGCAGCGCCGCGCCGTCGCGGGTGCTCCAGTCGTACACGCCCCGCCCCGACGGCAGGCCGCGATGCCCCGCGTCAACCAGCTCGGTCACCGCCGAAGCGGGTCGGGAACCCGTCTTCAGGTGCGGTATGAGGTAGGCTCCGAATGCGTGTAGCGTATCGAGGCCTCCGATGTCGGCCGACTCGATGGGTCCGGTGATCGCGAGACGCCGCCCGATGGATGCCTTGACCACCGTGTCGATCGCCTCGGCCGATGCTGCCCCGTCCGCCCACAGTTCCCAGGCCTCGCGCAGTATTGCGTACTGAAGGCGGTTGCCGATGAAGCCCGGAACCTCCTTGTCGACGATCACCGGCTCCTTTCCGGCTGCCCGAAGGACGTCGCAGAGCCACGGCGCCACGTCCGGGTCGCTCTCCGGCCCGGCGCAGACTTCGACAAGGGGAATGAGCTGCGGCGGATACCAGAAGTGGGCGGCGACCACGCGTCCCCGGTGCGTGACGTTCGACACGAGTTCGCTGGCGGGCTGTCCGCTCCCGGAAGCGAGAACCGCCGGCGGGGCGCAGATTTCGTCCAGCCGCCCGTAAACCTCGTTCTGCACGCCCCGGTCGGCCGGAACCGCTTCAAGGACGAGCTGCGCATCCGCCACGTCCTCAAGTCTGATCGAGGTGCGGATGCGCTCGAGGGCGGCGCTCGCTTCGCCGGACGTGACGAGCTCCTGCGCTTCGAAGGCGGCGAGGCTTTTCGCGATCTTGCTTGTCGCCGCGGCGAGGCTCTCCTCGCGCCGGCCGATCATGACGACCCGGTGGCCCGCAGCCGCGAAGACCTGTGCCATTCCGTGGCCCATGAGGCCATTGCCGACAACGGCAACGGTATCGAGCGTTGCAGGGACCGTCATTGAACTCTCCTTCGCATGCGCCTGCCACCGCACCGAGGCTGCAGGAGCATCTGTGGAAGTATGTGAACAGCCCCACCGGATGCAAGCGCGCTGTTCAGGCGTATTCCGCTTGCATCAATCGCGCCATCTGTATCGTGTCTGTTCTCCATGCAATCCAAATGGCCGACAAAGGCGACGTCACCGATCCCTACAGTGGAGCTTCCAAATCGCCACGGCGCGGAGGGATGGTCCAGGCCCGGATGCCTCAAGCGAGATTGGTCCGGACGGGGGCGGCCTTGCCGGGCGCACGTCGGCATCCGGTCGCCAGGGTCATCTTCTCCTGATGAAGCCGAAGTAGACATAGGCCGCCACCAGCACTGCCGTGACCCCGAGACCGATGTCCCCGTACAGCGGCCGGACCTGGAGGCCCAGGAACAGCGCGAACGAGATCGCGAGACAAAGCAGCGCGACCACGCCCGCGTGGATGATGACCTTGACCGCGATGCGGCCTCGGTGTCTCCACATCTGCTACTCCCGCGGGCGTCGCTCGCCCTTCCGGCGGCTGTCGGGACGAATTCTCGCGCCCGGCCTTCTCAACCGGCGAACTGCGGACCAAGTTCGGCAAGCTCGGGAAGCTCGCGATGAGGCAAGATGCCTTCTGTGGCCTCGGAGCCCAGTTCGCGTGCGAAACGATGTCCGCCATGCACGGCCGCTGCAATGGTTCCCGGCCCGTAGCAATCGCCGATGCGTGCGATTCTCCGGATGCCGGCATCAGAGAGCAGGTCGCCGTTTTCGACAAGGCCACGATAGAGTTTCTCGTTCGGCGACCGCGATGTCACGAGCACGACCGACCCGCACTCCAGGGAAGTGAGCTTGCCGCTATAGAAGCAGGCAAGTTCGACAAGGCCGTCCCTTACCGAGTGCAGAAGGTGGAGCGAAACGATGGTGACATCCAGGGCAATGAGCCGCGCCTGAATGTGGTGTTGTTCCGCCGTCGCCTCGGTCCATGCCGACACCAGTGGAGCAGGGGTCACGAGCGTTACGGCGCGGCCGTCCTGGGCCAGCTGTTCCGCCAGGGCGCCTCCCATGTAGTAGTGATCATCGTCGTAGACGATGACGGAGGAGCGTGTGGTGGCGCCATCCATGATGTCGTCGGGCGTCAGGACATGGGCGGCGTCGCAGCCGGCAATGGGGCGATCGTGGTTGCGGCCCATGCCGTCGCGGCGCCATGCTGCTCCGGTCGCAAGCGCGACGAGCGAGCATTCCGCCTCACGCACGTCGTCGGCTGCAAGGTCGCTCTCCAGGTAAAGCTCGACATTGGGCATCGTCGAGATCTGGCCCACGCGATAGTCTCGAACGCGGGCCCATTCCGCCAGACCGGGCAGCCGGCTTTCGCGTGAAATGCGACCGCCCGGTTCCCTTGCCGCTTCGGCGACAACAACCTCGTAGCCGCGTTGGCCCAGCGCCCGGGCCGCTTCCAGGCCGGCGGGGCCTGCGCCCACGACAAGGATACGGTCGTCGGTGGTTCTCGCAGCAATGCGCTCGGGATGCCAACCGCTGCGCCACTCCTCTCCCGCCGTCGGATTCTGGGTGCAGCGCATGGGGGCTGCGTGTTCGTCGCTCGCAAGACACATGTTGCAGCCGATGCACTCGCGAATGGCGTCCACGCGTCCTTCCTCGATCTTCCTTGGCAGGAACGGATCGGCGATCGAGGGTCGGGCCGCCCCAATGAAGTCGATCAGGCCACGCCTGATCTGGCTCACCATGGCATCGGGCGAGGTAAACCGGCCAACGCCGACTACCGGCCGCGACGTCATCTCCTTGATGAACCGGACATGCTCCTCCTGGGAACCCTCGCCGTAGAATCTGGACGGCGTCATGTCGTCGGCAAACGTGGTTCGCGTGATGTCCCAAAGATCCGGCAGGTCACCGAGCAAGGCGAAAAGGTCCCGCGCCTCTTCCTGGCTCGGTACGCCGTCAGGATCCGTGAGGCCGTCGATCGAGAGCCGGACGGCAACGGCGCAGGTGTCGCCGACGGCGTCCTTCGTATCCTCGATGAGTTCCCGCAGAAGGCGCGCCCGGTTGGCGAGGCTGCCGCCATAGCCGTCATGCCGCCGGTTGTGGCGTCGAGAGAGAAAGTGAAGCGGCAGTCCGAGATCGTGGCTGGCATACACGTAGACGATGTCGAAGCCGGCGCTTTGCGCCCGAAGCGCCGCAGCCCGGTGCCATCGCCGCAGCTCGGTGATGTCCTCCTTGTCCATGGTTCGCGCCTGCACAGGGTGGTAGCCGAACGCGGGCCGACCCGAGGGCGCGAGCGGGATCTCCCGGCTGGCATAGTTGGCAGACTGATACCCGGCATGGACAAGCTCGATGGCCGCAAGGCTGCGGTGGGCATGTACCAGATCGACCATTCGTTCGAGCGCGGGCATGTCCTTGTCGTCCCACAGTCGCATGACGCGGTTGTGCGGTGCCTCCGCCGTGGGATGAATGTCGCATTCCTCGGTCGACACCACTGCCCAGCCGCCCTCGGCCTTGATCCCGCGCATGACGGCCATCGACGTTGGATGCAGCCAGCCCATGCCGTTGCAATGAGGCACCTGATAGAAGCGATTTCTGGCGGTGTGCGGACCGACGCTGACCGGTTCGAACAGGATGTCGTATCGGGGTTCGCGCGGCATGATGGAGTCCCTTCGGATCGATTGCCCTGCGAGGTCATGGACACATGAACGGATTATGCACGAAATCGGACTGCAGATGCTTCGGAAGCAGACGGGATATGCCGAAGCGGGAAACAACCGAGGATCATGTTGCGCCCGGTGTCCGGATCGATGTCTCGAGTGCGGCAATGCGATCTCCATCTCACCGTGCTGCGTGGCGGCAGGATGGCAATCAATTCTTCGGTGTCCTCGGCCTGCTGCTGCCATTCGAAGACGCCGGAGGCGCCGACCGCCGGGCGGGTGGCCTCGAGGTTCTGCAACACTGCGGCCACCTGGGCCGTCACATTGTGTTTGACACTCCAGACATCGTCCCGTGCCACCGTCGGGTAGGCCACGGCGCACTGAGCGATCCGGGCTGATATCCTCCACTATGTCTCCCAGAGGCCCGTCCCCCTGTTCTGCGAACGGATTGAAAGGTCAGGAGAAGCCTCCGAATGGCGGAACGGATCCCCGGCGGCTTTCCGGCAGGCCCGACGCCGGATGGCCGCAGCGTTGCGATGGGAAGCCCCGGGCACGCCGACTGGGTGGCGGGTCGAGTTTGTCGACGCTGCGAGGATCCCGCGGCTCCGGGCCGGGGCGGACAGCCCTCTCATTGTCTGTCGTTCCAGGCATCGCGCGGTCTGGTCTTCGAGGCGCTTGAACGTTCCACGCTGGACGGCCACCGAAATCGCAGTCATATCCGGCAGGGTCCTCCGGCACACGGTCAGGGACTTCACCTGGTCGAAGCTGATGAGTGACGTGCCGGTGTTCCGGCAGCAGTTGCATACCGCCTCGATCTCGCAACCTCCAGTCACGATCCTGATCCGGTCGCCACGCTTGCGCATTTTTTCCAACCCGGGGGTGGAGTTTTCTTGCGGACACGAACCGCAATGAAATCGTCCTTGATCCTTCGCGGGTGACCATGACCGGTCCCGACGTGCAGCAGGCGGCTGGTGATTCTTGACCGATCCCGACGGGTTCAGCACAGTATCTTCGCCGTTCGGAACCACGGCGTTTCGCTCAACAGGGCCACGATCTGTCAATGACGGAGATTGGACCATGCCAGACGCCTTTTCCACACTCGGGGCGGTCGACCTGTCACCCCTGTTTGATGGCACCGAAGCCGATGTGGCCGATACGGGAGTGGCCATACTGGCGGCCATGAGGACATCCAATGGCTTTGTCGCGACAGGCCTGCCCGGCGCCGCATCTCTCGATACCCGGATCGGCAGTTTGCTCCGCTTCTTCGAATTGCCCGAGCCCGAACGGCTGGCCATCGCCACGCGACGGCATCGTGTTGACGCCGAACATTGCTACCGTGGCTACTTTCCGTTGCCCGAAGAGAGGGGCTGGGCTCACAACGAGATTTTCGATTTCGGACCGAATGAACCGTCCCGCGCGCCGCAAGGTCATCCGGTAAAGCGATTCCTGGAAGAGACGAACCAGTGGCCGGCACGCGAGCCTCATGCCGGATGGCGCAACGAAGCCGAGGCGCTCTTTGACGATCTGCGCGCAATTTCCGTTGCGGTCATGGCCGCGCTTGCCGGTGCGCTGAGCGAGGATGCCGGGACCGTGATGAGCAAGTTCGACGACGGCAATGGTACGCTCCGCATCCTGCACTATCCGCCACCGCCCGACGACTTCGTCGCCGCGCACAGGGAGACCCTTCCAGAGCGGGTCGACGCCGCGGGACGACGCATCATCACCCACCGCCACATCGATGCCTGTGTGCTTTCGGTGCTTTGGCAGGACCGGATCGGCGGTCTGCAGTACGAAAGCCGCGACGGCACATGGCGCGAGGTGCCGTCAGGCAACGGGCGGCTTTCCGTTCACGCAGGACGCGCCATGGCCCTGATGACCCGCGAACGTATCGCGGGCACGCCGCACAGGGTCGTCGGTACGGGTCTGGACCGCTGTTCCCTGGGCTTCTTCCTGGAGCCCGGCTTTGCCGAGACGATAGCCCTCGACGAGGACGAACGGCCGTTCACCTACGCCGATCACATGAAGGACGACTTCGCCGATCTGGACGTCTACGCCGACGTCATGGGAGATGCGGTGGCGGCGTGAGAGAGCTACACGACAGTCGTCCTGGACGCCTGACGAGGTCATCTTCGATCCTGTCTGTCAGTCATCCCCCGGCTCCTGAAGCGCGGATGTCATGATCCGACGCGCTGACAGCATCGAGGTCCGCTACGGTTGGGTCATCCTCACCGTATCCCTGGCGATCGGGACCATCGCCATGGCGGCACCCAGCATTCTCTTCGTCAGCCTGAAGGACATTGCCTCCGACTTCGAGTGGCCCCGTGCGGGCCCTTCTCTGGCGTACTCCCTGCTGATGATCGGCAGCGGCGTGGGTGGCATTGCCATGGGCCTGTGGATGGACAGGCGAAGCGTCATCGAGCCGGTCTTGTTCGGCTCCGTCATGATCGCGCTGGGCGCCATTGTCGCCAGTCATGCCGATGCGCGATGGGATTTCTATGTCGCCACGGACTGCTGATCGGCGCCTTTGGCGAAGCGGCGATGATTGCGCCCCTCATTGCAAATGCCACGCGATGGTTCGATCGACGCCGGGGTCTGGCCGTGGCGATCATTGCTTCGGGCCAGGGCGTGGCCGGAGCCATATGGCCACCGGTCATAAGGCTTCTGAACGATTCCGCAGGCTGGCGGGAAACGTATTTCCTCTTCGGGCTGTTTGCACTGGCAACACTTGTGCCACTTGCATTGTTCCTGAAACCGAAACCACCGATGGCGTCCGCCGAGGCAAGTCAGGGCTCCGGCATGGGTGAATTCTCCGTGCTGGGACATTCTCGAGGAACGGTCCAGGCCTTGTTGTGTCTGGCGGTCGTGGGATGCTGCACGGCGATGGCGGTACCGATCGTGCACCTCATCAGCCATGCAACCGACATAGGATTCTCGCGTTCTACCGGTGCCAGCATGTTGTCGGTGCTGTTTGCCGCGTCGTTCTTCAGCCGCATCGGGTTCGGTTTGCTTGCCGACAGGATCGGAGCGGTCAGATCAATGCTGATCGCTTCGAGTGCCCAGGCGGTCATGCTGTTGGCCTTCGCCTTTGTTACCACCGAAATCGGTCTCTACCTTGCCGCATTCATGTTCGGCATCGGCTTTGCCGGAATCATGCCCAACTACGCCTTGATGATCAGACATTGGTTTCCAGGCACTCAGATTGGCTGGAGAGTGGGCACAACCTATCTGTTCGGGGCCATAGGCATGGCGTTGGGCGGTTGGCTGGCAGGCGCACTCCATGATCTCACCGGTACATACATGCATGCCTTCCTTGCCGGATTTGGATTCAACGCGATGAACATCTTGGTGATTGGTTACCTCTGGATGCGTCAGACCAAACTTCGACTCAGCCATCTTCCGGTCTGACGGCGGTTTCAGGTTGGACGCCCGGCGGCGAAATCGCTCCCGTAAGGCGGTCTGGCATGGAGGCCGTTATCGAAGGAGCGCGCGCTCCTCCGTCCTCTGCCACGCCTCGCGATAGCTGCGCTGGTACGCGTGGAAAGGATCGCTGGTGACCGCGTAGTCCCACACCGGCGGTCGGCCGCGCCTGTTGGCCTCGAAGATCGTCGTGCGCCGCCGGACGCTCTCCTCCACGATTTCCGGCAGACCGGTCACGTCCCAATGCTTCAGGATCTCCTGCATGAGGTCCTCCCGTACTGGCGCATGGGCGGCATCCTGCGCCAGATCGACGCGCTCTTCGGGATCCCCGGCAAGATCGAACAGCAAGGGGGCCGTTGTCTCGCAATGGACGAACTTGTGGCGACCGCGCCGGATCATGAACCACGGTGCCGGCACACCCTCGCCGCAGTACTCCGCCAGCACATCGCGCGGAGCGAGTGCGCCGCTTCCGCCCAAGGCATGCGCGAGACTCCTGCCGTCAACCGGACTTGCGATGTCGTTTGCCTCCTCGTTGCCGGCGAGGTCCACCAGCGTCGGGAGTACATCGACGAGCGAGACGGGTGTCCGCACCCGCCTCGCCGCAAATGCGGCGGGACAGTGGAACACGAGAGGCACCCGTTCGGCCCACTCGAAGAAGGTGCGCAACCCCCAGAGCCCTCGCTCTCCCAGCATGTTGCCGTGGTCGGCGGTGATGACGACGATGGTATCGGTGTCGAGGCGGGAAGCCTCGAGCGCACCGAGAATCTGTCCGATCCTGTCGTCGATGTGACTGAGCATCGCGTAGTAGGCGTGACGTGCCCGGCGAACATGGGCATCGGTTACGCCGGCCTGCCCCATGCCGCCGTACTCATGGAGATGGCGACTCAGTTCGTCGTGGGCATCGACCGGGATCGGAGCCACCGCCGGCATGGGGATTTCCCCGTCGTCGTAGCGGTCCCAGTACTCGGCTGGTGAAGCGAAGGGAGGATGGGGCTGGATGAACGAGACGGTCATCAGGAAGGGCCGGTCGTCTTCTTCGCGGGCCAGCTGGTAGATCCTGTTGACGGAGGCGAAGGTCACCTCGTCGTCAAAGTCGATTCCCAGGCATCGCACGCAGGGGCCTGCATCGATGACCTCGTCGAGATTCGGGTAGTCGGGAAATCCCTCGTCTTCCCAGCGTGCGCCTCCAGGTGGCGGGCCCCAGCCGAAGTCCGACGGCACCACGTCGGTCGTCAGCCGCTCCTCGAAGCCGTGCAGCTGGTCGGGACCCACGAAGTGCATCTTGCCGGAGAGAATGGTCCGGTAGCCCGCCAGGCGCAGGTAGTGGGCAAAGGTGGGAATACTGGCCGGAAGCTCGCTGCCGTTGTCGTAGACACCCAACTTCGAGGGCAGGAGCCCTGTCAGAAATGAAGCGCGGGACGGTCCGCACAGGGGAGCGTTGCAGTACGCGTTCTCGAAGACGACGCCCTCTTCGCCGAGTCGCTTCATGTGGGGTGCCCTGATCGTGCCGTCGCCGTACATGGGCAGCGCCAGGGCGCTCATGAAGTCGGCCATGACAATCACGATGTTGGGCTGGGTCCTGGTCATGATGTTCCTCTCACTTCCTGCCAAGGGGATGTATCGTGCCACCGGGATCGCGGATACGGAACGCATCACGGACGCTCCGGCGTTGTCCCGCGCTCTGCAGGGCGAAGTCGTCAAGAATGGTGACTGGACTGCTGCGCATTCACCCGGGTGACGACAATGCGACCATGGGCTTCGAGGCGTGTCGGCACCGAACGGCCTTCATTCAGTTCCCTTCTCCTGTTGAACGAAGACGCTGCCACCGGACGAGCCGGACGGAATGGTGCGGGTACTCCGTGCAAACTCCAATCTCTCTCGTCTCGACGGCTCGGCCATCGCCCTCCTCCTCTGGCATGGCAAGCGGTTCCGTCGCATGCTGGCTGTCTCGATTGACATCCGCCACGGTCGTATCCCGGAGTGTTCCGGTCATGGCAACCGTGGCATTCGTGGAGCCAACCGGGCAAACTGAATCCTGTCAGGAAACAAGGGGCTCAACGTCTTGATGGCGAGGCAGGTGGGTGAAAGCGACGCCAGCCCGGGGCTCGCGCTCCGTCATTCGGCGACCACAATGCCCGATGGGGTGGAGGGCCTTGGCACGACTGCCGGCTGTCATGTCGACACGCTATCACAGGAAGCAGATGGCGAGACGATTGTCCGCGAGATGGAGCTTCTCTTCGCCGACTGGCGGGAGCGGCGGACCGCAGGACTGCTGATGAATGTCGTTATCGGGAGCGTGCCGGGGTGAACATCGACACATCCTTCCTGCGTCGGTGCATCTCTTCGCTCGAACGCGGGATCCAGGAAATCGAACAGCACGAGGGCAACGACGATGTGCTGTATGACCTCTACCGCGCCGCCTGCGTCAAGGAGTTTGAACTCGTGCTCGAACAGAGCGGTAAGCTCTTGCGCAAGCGGCTTGGTGCGTACTTCGCCAGCAACCGCCAGGCGGACCGCCTGAGCTTCAAGGACCTGTTTCGTCATGCTGCCCGGCATGATCTGATTGACTGCGAAACTGTCGAGAGATGGCTGGGCTATCGCGACAACCGAAATGATACAGTGCACGGCTACGGCGAGAACTTTGCCGAAGCCACGTTGAAACTGCTGCCGACGTTCGTTGACGACGCAAGGGCGCTCGCCGACATGATCGAAGAGGTGAACAGTGGCTGATCGGTTGCATCTGTCGAGGCGACACCGGCACATTCTGGAAAGGTTGATCCGGGAACATCTGCCGGACGTTGACGTGTGGGTCTACGGAAGCAGGGTCACCGGGCGCAGCCATGACGGCAGCGATCTCGATCTGGTTCTTCGGGGGCCGGAACTCAGGGAGATACCGGACAGTCAATTGGTCAACTTCGCGCAGGCGATACACGATTCCACGATTCCGTTTCTCGTTGAGGCGCGGGACTGGGCGCGATTGCCGGAGCGGTTTCACGCGGAGATCGAGCGGGATCATCACGTGTTCGTTGTTCCAGGGCATGACGCGGACATGGGGCACACGCCGTAACCGACTGAACCGGGAAGGGGTCCGGTCCTGCCCGCTGCGGTGTGCGACGGCTCTCCTTGACGTCCGTAGCGATGTCAACTTCGGCGCAGAATTCGCACCATGGCGTCAACGGCGTGATCGACCGGGCCGTCGTTGACCAGAGACTCCACATCATTTCCTTCGACCGGAAGGGTGCGGTTGAGCCGTTCTTCCTGATCGTCCGCTGTTTCCCGACGCCTTTCGGCGAGCCTTTGCTTCAGCAGTGCGGACGGGGCATCGACATGGATGACGCGGACCCGGGGGAAGTTCTCGCGCGCTTCGGCAATGACACCGCGCGAGACGTTGGCGATGACGCAACGGCCCTCTTCCAGCGCCTTCGAAATCTCCCGGGGCACGCCGTAGGCAAGACCATGGGCACACCACGAGAGGACGAAGGCACCTTTCCGCTTCTCCGTCTCGAAGTGGTCGGGAGCCATCGCGATGTCTCCTTGAGCATCGCCTGAGCGGGTGACAATGCGCCTGACAAAGACGAAGCGTGCGTCGTCCTCCAGACAGCGTCGTGCGCCATTGATGAGCGTGTCCTTGCCCGCCCCGCTTGGGCCGACAACGAGGAAGAGGGTGCCCGGCGCCATCAGGCGGGGCGCCGGAACGGTTCGCCGAGGGTCCTTGCAAATTGCTCGAGATAGGTGGAGGTCACCGGCTCCTCGCCACGCGCCTCGATGATGGCCTCGTGAAGTGTGGCGAGTCGGTGAAAGGGAACGCCTGGATAGGTGTGGTGGGCGGTATGGTAGACCATCTGCCAGGCCAGCCAGCGCATGAGAGGGTTCGTGCGCACCGTGCGGGTGTTCGTCCAGGTGTCGCTGGTGAACGGCATGCCGGTGTGCTCGATGATGTTCTGAATCTGGTGCGTCCAGGACATGGCCATCATCGGAGCCAGCCACATCGTGACCGCGACCCATGAGCCGGACCAGATCGAGAGCGCGGCGATGAGGGCGTAGCCGGCGAGATGCCAGCGGGCCTCGGCGACGACGCTGCGTTCCATGTCGGCGTTGAGGTAGTACTCGAATCGAGGATGCCGTCGTCCGGTCACGGCATGCTTGACGAGATTGGTGACGAGGCCTCGCCAGAACGAAAGTCCGCTGAGACTGAGCACGCCGGCGAAGCGCCCGGAGTTCTCGAAGACGAGTTCCGAGTCCCGTTCGGGATCCTGGGTGTGGCGATGGTGGCACAGGTGCTGCCAGCGGTCGTGGTCGCGCGGGTAGATCAGGATGAACCCCGTCATGCGGCCGAGCCACTCGTTCATCCACCGGCGGCGGAAGACCGTGTCATGACTCGCTTCGTGCTGTGCCGCATAGAGCCAGTTGATGAGCATGCCGTGTGCGGCGAAGAAGGGCACACCCCACCAGCTTCCCCAGGTCAGCCACAGTCCGGTTCCGGAACAGGCGATCGCAACGAGGTGGCTTGCCAGCTGGAGACCGCCCGCCATATCGGACTTCTTCATGAGGCTGCGCAACAGGTCGGAGTCGACCCGTGCTTTGCCCGGTGCCGCATAGTCCTCGATCAGGGGTACCTCCCTGCGATCTGCCCGGTTGCAGCTTCAGTGTCCCACAATGGTGACATGAAGGCGAGGTTCCGGGTCCGTCAGCGCAGGCGCCAGACCAGGAGAACGGCGAACAAGGCGACCGCAACGGGCCAGTGCCAGAAGGCCAGGCCGCCTTCAAGGCAGGCCAGCGCCAGCACGGAGCTGATGGGGAGGAAGAAGCATCCTGCCGGAGTGGCCCAGATGAGCAGCCAGTCGTTGGTGAACTCCGCCAGGAAGCGGATGACACCGGGCGCTCTCTCTGGCACCGGCACCCGGGGGTTGAGAAACAGCATCCAGATGCTGACGGCCACCACACCGAGGGACATCAGGAAGAGCTGCAGCCGGTCGCCCTCCATACCGGCGATGGAAACGACCTCGCCCGTGAAGAACATTCAGGCGTCCACCGGTTCGCCGGTGCCCGAACCCGACATCATGCCGGCACCGGCCTTCTCCAGCATCTTCATGGAGGGATAGTCCAGGATCATCAGGCCGCCGTCGACGATGAGCGTCTGTCCGGTAACAAAGCTCGCTTCGTCACTGGCAAGGAAAAGGACCGCTGCGGCAATCTCGGCCGGGGTGCCCATGCGTCCCAGGGCCGATGGCGGGAGAAACCACCCGCCGCCGCCCGAAGGCGGTTCCTCGGCATCGCGCTCGGTGGTGATCCAGCCGGGCGAGACGCCATTGCAGCGCACGCCGAGACGGGCTCCTTCCGCCGCGAAGCTCCGCACCAGCGCTTCCACACCTGCCTTTGCAATCCCGTAGGTCCCCCAGTTTCCATGCCAGGTCGCCGTCGAGCTGATGCACACGATACTGCCGCGCCGGCGCGCGAGATGCGGCAGGGCATGCGAGCTGACGAACCAGGGGGCATCAAGATTGGGACCACGCAGTTTCTGCCAGCGCGCGCCGGGAGGATCGTCATCCTCGACTCCGGCGCGCCGGCCGCCGACCCCGGCGTTGTTGACGACAACGTCGATGCCGCCGAAACGGTCCGCCACCTCCTCGACCATGGCAGCGCTCGCATCTTCCGAGGAGAGTTCGCACGACCAGAAGCCGGCTTCGGCGCCCGCTGCCTCGAGCTCACCCGCGACACGCTTCCCCCTCTCCCGGTTGCGCCCGACAATCGCGACCCGTGCCCCCTCGGCAGCGAATCTCTTCGCGATTCCCCTGCCAATTCCCGAGTTGCCCCCGGTGATCAACGCCACCTTGTCTTTCATGTGTTTCTACCCCCTTCACGAGTTGAGGACGGCAATATCCATCGGTTGAGCCACCCCTTCGACATCGCACGCGGCGACAGTTTCAAGCGAACTTCCGGTCCACCCCTGTTGCTGTGCCAGATCGAGGGCGGCACCGGTCACAACGAGTGACGAACCCTGAATCTTGCAGTGCTTTTCGAGCTTGGCGGCAAGATTGACCGCCTCGCCGATCACCGTGTACTCGAGACGGGTGTCGTCACCGACGGTGCCAAAGATGACGGTGCCCGTGGCGAGGCCCATGCCCCACGCCAGGAGGCGCTGACCGCGCGATTGCCGGCGCTGATTCCAGGCGCTCATCTGGCGATCGATGTCGAGTGCCGCCACGATGGCATCGGCCGCGAAGCTCTCGCTTGGCGCCGTGGCGCCAAAGGTGATCATCACGCCATCACCCATGAACTTGTCGATGGTGCCGCCATGATTCTGCGCCGTCGACACGACGAGATGCTGGTACCGCGACAGCATGGAAAGTGTCTGGCCCGGGCCGACGCGGCCGGAGAGCGCGGTGAAGCCCCTCAAGTCCACGAACAGGATCGCGGCGTCCCGCAGCACACCCTCTCCAGCGGACACGACATCTTCGGAATGGGTGATCCGGTCAGCGACTTCCGGAGCGAAGAAGCGGGTGAGATCCTTCGCCGCCTCACTGACCGCCACCGAGCGGATGAGCTGCTTGTGCGCCCGGGTCAGCGCGATGACGAGAATGCCGGTGACGAGGAGGAAGGTCAGAATCTTGTCAACTTCGCCGCCGATCAGGATATCGCTCGTGTAGAGGTAGTGGACGTAGTCGCGCGTGACCTCGCTGGGAACCGGCGCCATGTAGAGCGCATAGACGAGCAGGATAAGCCATCCGGTGATCGCCGTGGCGCCCGCCATCAGAACGTACCGCGGATCAAATCGCAGGGTGCGCAGCGCGATCAGAACGAAGAGGTAGAGCATGGTCGGCACCTGGAGCGAAAAGCCCGGGGGCTGGGCGTACTGCAGGTGGAAACTCCAGATCGTCACCAGCAGCACGGCGATGTCGACCACGATCGATGTGACGATCATCCAGCTGGGCAGGCGCCTGGCATGTGCGAGGAAGAGACGCATCACCGTGAAGAGGAAGTAGGTGCCGAGCGCCCACGGCACCGGTTCGAGCATGGTGTCTTCGGGAAAAGTCTTGGGCGAGAGCGTGTAGAGCACGGCGAAGAGAATGATGCCGATCATCTGCACCCAGCCGATCAGCACCTCGCTGTCGGCCTGGTCGCGGGCTATCTGGCTCCTGACACGCTCGGGCAGGTGACCGGTGACCGGTTCGCCAAAGAGCAGGATCCGGAGTCTGGCGGCAGCGTTCTTCACGACCGGGTCATCCACAGGCTGGTTTCGAGAGCACCCGGGAGAAGCGGGAGATCTGCGAGAACACCCGAGAGGAGATGGTCCGGTTGCTGGCGGGTCATGTAGTGGCTGGCAAAGAGTGGTGTCCAGGATCCTCCGGTCAGCATCGGCGCCACCACAAGCTGTTCATTGTAGCCGCGCCAATCCCAGGAGCGGGGATAGTCGAAGGGCAGAAAGATGTCGTGGACATGGACGATGACCCCAACCGGGAGGTCGGGCACGATCCGGTTGAAGAGTTCGTCCACGTCGCTTCCCGGCATGGCGACATGGCTTGAATCGATGAACAGGATATCGCCCTTTCCCAGATCCGCCATGACCGCGGGATCGGCGTCGTGAAGCATGGACTTCACCCATGTCACGCCGCGGGCGGGAAGGGGGGCCCGCGGTTCGGGGTCGATGGCGACAAGACGGGTGTTCGTGGCGCCGTCGGCGATGGCGCGGATCATGAAACGGGTGCTGTGTCCGGAACCGATTTCGACGATACGCGAGGGTTTCCACATGCGAACCATGGCATAGAGAACGGCGGCGTCCAGCCGCGGAAACCAGTCCTGGTTCCAGCGTGGTCCGGGAGCCGGCGTGTCATGGCCGATTGCCTTCAGGTCGTCACGGAACTGTTCGAGACCGGTGATGATGTCAAGAAAGGACTCGAGGTGTGAGGCAAACAGCCGGTCGATCGCCTGGTAGCCGGCGCCGGCAGGGAAGGTTCCGGCATGCCGGCACGGAATGAAGTACCCCTGACGGTCCAGTCCCGTCACCGTCGCAAGCGCCATTCCCAGGCGCCGGGCGTATCCGGTCAAGGGATGAGCACCAGACCTTCGCGCGCAACGACGGATCCAGGGCGCCGCTCTTCGATCTCGGCGGCGATCGCATCCATGCAGTCATCGTCATGCGAGGGGTCGTGATGGAAGGCAACGAAGGTCTTCACCGAGGCGGCGTCGGCGAGTCGTACGCCTTCCTGCCACGTCGAGTGGCCCCAGTTCACGAAAGCCGGAAACTCCTCGTCGGTGTAGGATGAGTCGTAGATCATCAGGCCGCAACCGGCGATCAGTTCGAGGATGTTCCGGTCGGGCGTCCCCACCACGTGCTCGGTGTCGGTGACGTAGCTGAGCGCCCTGCCGTCATGTTCGACGCGGTAGCCACAGGCGCCGTTGGGATGGTTGAGAGGCGCGGTCATGATCTTCAATCCCGGGTGGGGTTCCAGGCAGTCCCCGGCGCGGAAGGTCTTCCAAGTGATGGTGGCCCGAAGCGAGTCCCCGGTGACCGGCGTTTGCGGATCTTCCAGGAAATGGCGCACCACGTTCTCGAGAATCCGGGGCGATTCGATGTGACCGGCCCACACCGTCAGGCGTGTCTCGGGGTGATTGAGAGCATTGAAGAGGGCTATGCCGCAGACATGGTCGAGGTGGGTATGCGTGAGGAAGAGATCCGCATCGACCGGTCCCTCACCGAGTGAATCGGAGAGGGACCCAAGTCCGGTTCCGGCATCGAAGATGAGCAGCCTGTTGGCGCAGCGGACCTCGAGGCAGGAGGTGTTGCCGCCGTAGCGCCGTGTCCCGGGGTCGCTGCAAGCGATGCTGCCGCGCACTCCACGGAACCTGACCAGGAACTCAAGGGCCGATGGCATGGCTGCCTCACGTTGGTATGGACGGTCATTTCAAGGTCCCTGCCAAGGGTATATGGTCGCGGTCCCCTTGACCACGCCGGGAGAAACGGGATGGACCGGAATCGGGAGACAGTCCTGCGGCTGATCCGCGAACTCGCCGTGATGAGTGGAGGCGATTTCGAACTTGCGTCCGGCGAACGGTCTGCCGTCTACATCGATCTTCGCCGGGTGACCATGCATCCTCTCGGCGCCAGCGCCATCGCACACATGATCCACGATCGCCTGGCCGATTCCGGTGTTGATTCCGTAGGGGGCATGGCGACGGCTGCCATACCCGTTGTCACGGCGGTGGTCTGCGAGAGCCAGCGGCGAAACGCTCCCTTGAGGGGGTTCTACGTGCGTGACAAGGCAAAGACCCGCGGCACGCAACGTCGTATCGAGGGTCTTCTCGAGGACGGAGACAGGGTGGCTCTCCTCGAGGACACGATGACGACGGGACAATCCACCATGGCGGCCGTCGAGGCGGTTCGCGAGGCCGGAGGGCGGGTGATGTGCGTCATCACGGTGGTCGACCGTCTCAGGGGCGGCGCGGCACTCTTTGCGGATTCGGACATTTCATTCGAGGCCCTCTTCACGCTCGACGGGATCACAGGCGACAGGGGTCCATGAGTTCCCCCGGGAGAAGTGACTGGGGAGGTATCTGGCTCGGTCTGGCGGTGTCCAGCTTCGCGGCATTCCAGATGCTGAAACTGCCGCCGTCGCTGCCCTTGCTCATCGAGGCCTACGGTTACGAAAGGGTCATCGCCGGCGCACTCGTCTCGGTCTATGCCCTTGCCGGCATCTTCTTTTCGATGACCGCCGGCACCCTGACCGGCCGGTACCCTCTTCACGTGCTTGCGGGAGCGCTTGCCTGTTTCTTTCTTGGCAATGCGATCACGCTCATGTTTCCGGAGGTTGCCTGGCTCAATCTCGTGGCGCGCACGATCGAGGGTCTCGCCTACACCGTGTTCGCCATCGCCGGTGCTGCCATTGCCAACCGTTCTGCAGCACCGTCGGACCTCTCCCTGGTGGCCGGAATTGTCGCTGTCTGGGTGCCGGTCGGCCAGATCCTGGCCCTTGTGACCGGTTACCTCTTCTTTGATTCCCTGGGCTGGCAGCCCCTGTGGTGGCTGTCGCTCTTCCTCACCATGGCCCTTGCCCTGTGGCTCCTCGCGCGTCGGGCCAGCGTGGAAAATGCTCTCCGCGTCGAGGTCCGTGGCGCAGGGGCAGCCCAGCTTCGCCAGAGATTCTCCCTGTGGTTGGCAGCGGGTGTCTTTGGCGCCTGGGCGGGTCAGTACATCGCCTTCATGACCTGGTTGCCCGACTACGTGGTCGGGCACTTCGAGGTGGGCGCCGACGAGGCCGCCGCCATCAACGCGATCTCCGTGGTGGGCGTTCTGGCAAGCTGCCTGGCGACGGGATGGCTGCTGCGCCGGGGAGCGTCCTTCGGTCTCCTCTTCACCGGGGCCACCCTCATCCAGGCCGTTGTCTGGTTTGCCGGCCCGTATCTTGACAGCCTCACCGGGCTCGTCGCCATCACGGCCTACGGTATCGTCGCCGGCGCGCCACCCACCTGCATGTTCGCCGTTCCTGCGCGTCTCTTCGGCGGGGAACGTGCCGGGCCTTCCGCCTTTGCGCCCATGATGACCGGGCGCAGCCTGGGCGTTCTCCTGGCTCCCATTGTGGCCGGTGGCCTTGTCGACACCGAAGGCTGGACGGTCTTCACCTCGACCTATGGAGTCCTCACCTTCGCTTCGGCTGTTGCCGGTGGCCTGATGGCCGCTCTTGTGACGCGACGAAGCCGCTAGGAGGCTCAGGCCTTCAGGCGATAGCCGCCTGGTACATTGAGGAGAATGCGGGCCCGGGACCGGTCCTCTCCGAGTTTGCGGCGCAGTCGCCAGATATGGGTTTCAAGGGTGTGCGTCTTGATACGCGTATCGTGTCCCCAGACCCTTCCGAGAAGCGTATTGCGATCGACCGGGGCTGCCTCTGCGAGGATAAGTTCGACGAGAATCAGCGACTCCTTCTCGGTGAGGCGGTCCGACGTGCCGCTCGAACGGTGCTCCAGCAGACGAGTGTCGGGATGGAAGGTGAAGGGTCCGACCTCCACCGGTGCCAGCAGGGCCTGCGCCGGATGCTCGATCAGTTCCTTCACCGCTGCCATCAACGTACCAAGCCGGAACGGTTTGGTGATCCCGTCGTCAGGTATTCCGGATCCGATCCGGATGACCGGCAGGGTTGCGTGCACGCGTGCGAGTGTCTGCCGAAGGGACTCGGCACAGTCGTCCGCCAGGTCGTCATCGGCAATGACAACCGCGAACCGGTCTGTTCCGAGATGATCAAGGGCATCTCTCGACCCCGAACAGACGACTGGTGTCGTGCCGGGATTCACCTCCAGCTGTTCTGCGATGGCGTCGCCGAGGGCAATGTCGGCTGTCACGACAAGGACCGCCTTGCCTGCTACGTTCATGGGCCTGCCACAGGGACATTGCCGACGTGACTGACATCGTGGTGAACGGGAAGGGGAGCGCGCGTATCGGCAACCACGAGTGTCGCTGTGCGCTCGGTGGCGCCGGCATCGTCGATCGAAAGGTGGAAGGTGACGGCGGTACCCCGGCCGGTGTGTGGCCGCTTCGAAGGGTGCTCTTCAGGCCGGACAGGGAAGTGTGGCCGGAGTGTTCGCTGCCGGTCTCGGCCATCACGCCGACGGACGGATGGTGTGACGATCCTGGGCACGACGACTACAACAGGCCTGTTTCCCTGCCCTTCGCTGGAAGGCATGAGGTCATGTGGCGCAACGACCATCTCTATGACCTCGTCATCACCGTCGGATTCAATGACGATCCGCCGGTTCCCGGTGCCGGCAGCGCCGTCTTCGTGCACCTTGCATCGGCTGATCTTGCGCCGACCGCCGGATGCGTTGCCTTTGCACGCGAAGATCTCCTGGCAATCCTTCCGGGACTCGATCAGACGAGTGCTCTTGTCATCCGTCATTCGTAGCCGTGGATTTCCCGCCAATTGACGGGCGCGACGACAATCACCGCCTTTGCGAATTCGGCGCGGTAGACCATCCAGGTGCCATCGGGCAGCCAGATGCCGTCGCCGGGTTCGAGGTCAAACGTGCCCTCGCGGGTCTCGAGACTGAGTGTGCCCTCGAGGATGTACATGTACTCGTCGTAGAGGACCGTCCACTCCATGTCGCAGTTCTCGAAGAGGCCGATCGACGCGCCGAACGACTGGCTTTCCTTCGTCGAGACGTCACGCGAGACGGTGATGGTCCCCGGAGGGCCGCCAATCTGGTTGAAGACGCGCTCGGGCGGCCGGACACGGCGGATGGCTGACATGATGGCTATTCCTTGTCTGGCAGGTTCGAAAGATGCGGGCCGGTGAATCCCCTCGCCACGTCTCCATCGGTAGCCGGACTGGCCGCAGCCTCGATGTCGCCGAGGCGCACGGGCTCGATGGCGTGGCTGCGCAGGTCGATCTCCCGGCGTGAACGCTGTGGCAGGCCGTCGCGTGGAGGCTCGAGCAGACGATGGGGGTCGTCGCCGTTGACGAATCCGAGGTAGGGGCCGCCGAAGTCGTAACCGATGAGGCGAGCGAGCCTCTCGTCATAGGTCCGGGCGATGTCCGGAGGGTTGGCGAGGTACTGGTTCTCTTCCTGGCGCAACCAGCTCCAGCTGTACTGCAGGGCGAGGCCGGTCCTGACAACATTGGAACGGTTGGTGCCGCCGCCATGCCAGACACCGCCCGTGTAGAGCAGCACCGATCCGGCTGGCATCTCGACAGGGATCACCTCGTCGGTCCTCGCAAGGCGATCATGGTCCCACCGGTGGCTGCCCGGAACGATGCACGTCCCGCCGTTTGCGGCGGTGAAGTCGGTGAGCGCCCACATGGTCGCGATGACCATGGGGGGAGAGGGGTGGCGTACCGGGTAGATGCTGCCGTCACGATGCAATCCCTGAGCGTCGGCCCCGGGTTCGAGGTGCATGATGCCGGAAAAGTTGAGCTGCCAATTGGGCGTGTAGGGTGTGAACATCCTCTCGACGAGCCCCATGACGACGGGCGCCAGCACGAGCTCGCGCGCCGCCGGGGATCGGGCAAGGACGCCGCCGAGCCGCCTGGTGTGGCGCCCCAGAAACTCGTCGTGTCCCAGGGGAGCGGCGGCGATGTGGGGCGCCAGTTCGCCGAGGGCCTGTTCCGTCTCGCCCGGAGCAAGGCAGCGCACCACCAGATAGCCGTTTTCCTCGAAGAACTCGTGGAGGAGGTCCACCGGCGTGGATGCCTCGAAATCGGCAAGGGCCGTCATGGTGCACCTCCCATCGTGGTCACCAGCGCCGGTCCCCTGTCGGCGCCCGGCGATGTCACGGCTCGCCGAAGCATCGCATTCGTGTTTGCGACGCGACATGGCGTCGCCAGGCCCATCGCCCGGCACGCAGGCTTGTCGATGAGAATGGCGCCCCTATCCATCAGCCTGACAAGTGGGACCGGAGTCAATCGCTCGCATGGCGACACGCACAATGCGACCGGGAGTGACAGTGGAGAAACACCTTACCGGTATGTTCCACACCTATGGCGCACCTTCGGCGCTTATTAGAACAAAAACATACTGAAGTAAGTCACGTTCTCTCTCAAGCATTTTTGCCGGGCGACCGGATCACGTCATTGGCGTATCCCGATGCAAAGGAAATCGCGGAAATTGCCATATCGATGAGCCGCCTTACGCACCGACGAGTCGTTGTCTTCAAACCAGAAAGGAAGACCTTTAACATTCGCGTTACTGTTATCCGGCGTTTCGAGCGCGTTGCACAGTGGACTACACTTCGAAGAGTTGACCCGGGCCATCGAGCAGGCCGAAGAATACTGCTCATGGCTCAAGCAGATGATGATGCCTTGTTGTCGGGATGATCGTCGAGGTTGGTGCCCGAAGTAATTCATGCCGTGCGCGGCGTAGCCGCGATTTATGCCATCACACTAGTGGCCGAAATCTGCCCCCTTCCGTCACTACACCAATCCCTGCCAGCTCACGGCGTGACTTGGTGCCGCGAAAGTACTCCACTGGCGTCATGATCACTCGCGGCGCCATCACCAAGTTCGGCAATCGCCGCGCCCGCACGTCGTCGTTGAAAATGCATGGATGTAACGTGTCCGCGCCTGGATCGGTCACGATCTCCATGTAGGCAGCAGCGTCTCTGTATCTGATACAGGTGCATGCTACACTTTGGAAGCCGGCCGCATCAACGTTGCCAATGTCCCTATTGCACCCAACTCGGTGGCCTTGGCTTTAGCATCGTAGCCATCTTCGACATGCTCGACACAGATGAAATCACGAGACGAACCACGGTACTGCTGTAGACAATTCGTACATCAGAATTTGATCAACTGTCGCATCTCACCACCGCCTCCGATTGTGCACAATCAAAGGGCCAGCGAAGTCGGATGCGGTGAACCAATTGACATGCCGGACTGCTTGCAATCGGACATGAGAATCACAGAACAAACCGAGGGGGAAGTCTCTGTATGAGTACACGGCCTAGTCAGCGGAGACTTACTCTTGACTGAACTCGCCTAAGCACGAACTTCATTTGCAAACGCAACAAAACTAATTGGACAAGACAAACACAGCGCTTCAACCGTCAACAATCGTGCCAATTCCGCGCGAGTTTCCCGAGAATCGTCCACGTTTGCTTCAATGCAGACTCGTCGAAATACTTGATGGGGATGATTGCCATTTGGGTTCGTTCGATTTCCCCAAATTTCCTCCGGGCGTTTGGGCAGAGCATTGACATCATCTAGGCCAACCTCATTCCAAGCAACTCTGTCACCAAGTAGCCAGCTTTCTGAAGCGCTCATCGGTACACAAGGCACACCACGGATACCGTTAACGTGACGAAAACCCGTCCATATCTCCGCGCGTATTTCGCACCATCTTCGTCTATCGTTGCTGTCGGCATCAACCATAAATATCACTAGATCGTACTCTCCTCCGATCGCACGGAGCTTGCATGCCAAAGCCTTTTTTCCGTGACCTGGTGGCAGTGGCTGAAGGTTCAGCTGTTGTCTTCTTTGAAACACCAATCGATTGCGCTTGATAACAACAATCTCAATTGCATCTCCAAGTAGCTTTCTCAGTACTCCTTGAAGCCAACCCTCCTGTATGGTTGTTTCACCCTGAAGTACGCCAACATCGTGTGTACCCTCGCCACATACTAGTACTCTAACCATTTCATGCATCCCCCTCCAGAGCGAAATCCATTGCCCATTGAGATGAAAAGCGAATACGATGCGCCCTCCTCTCTCGACGCCTCTGGATTGATGCGTTGGAAGCAAGACGCCTATTTATTGACTTCCGCTCTGCCATGCTCCAAATCTCGCCAGGTCCAAGATACTCTAGACCTGCTCCCCAGTCTTTGAACCCGGACAATTGCATGCTCGTAGCTGCGCCATCCCTCAGCCTTGACAACACGTGGATATCTATCGGTCTAAAAAAGTTAGTCAATAGAGGTGAATGAGATGTAAATATGAATTGACTCCGGGATTCAGACACAATCTCGTCAATTAGTTCTGGCAAAATATGGGGCTCCAAACCATCTTCTATCTCGTCCAATAATACCAAGCGTATATCGTCAGAAAATTCCGGAATGCTGCAAAGCGCTATTAGGCGAAGCAATCCGTCACTCGCATGAGATGGGCGAATTCCACCAATCCGAGAAAAGGCCTCGGCAATGCGCATATCTACCCATCCTGCTCGTTTTCTCGTGGTCTCGATATTGGAAACGGGATAGTACCTCTTTAGGCGCTTGACTACCTCGCTTTTCCTCGCTGCATTCAAGTTTGCAAAAAAGCTAGCTAACCTCTCACCTCTCACACCGATGTCACTAGTTGCACCTCTTGTTCCTCTTCTCATCGCGTTCGGGCTGAGCAGTTCGAGAGAAGTGATGTTCTGCGCCCATTCAGCAATGCTTTGCAAATCTTGCCGATCGTCGTCTCCAGAACTTAAATCAACGAATGCCATTGCGGAACCAGGCAAACGAAAGCCTTCAATTACGGCATCATTGCCATACCTTAGCGTCCGGTTGCGTAAGTTATAGTCTAGCACACGGGAAAAAGACATAAGTTCAGAAGTTCGGTGCCAGACAACTTCGCGGACATTAACGCCATTCCTTAAGCTGAAAGTGAATTGCCACAAGAATTCACCACCGACATTGTTTCTCAGTAAAATATCCGCTCTGAACGCGGTAGAGCCACGCACACGGCACCTGACATCAGTACCAGACCATCCTCTGTCGTCGAAGAATCGCTGGGCACTGCCATTGCCAAACTCATTCACCAGAGATAGCGCTTGCAATACAGATGATTTGCCTGAACCGTTGCTGCCTATAAGCAATAGACGTTGTCCAGGAAAATGAAATGTTGTTCCGTCAAGAGCCTTGAATCCTGCAATGCGAAATTTTCTCAGGTTAAGAATAGTCATCTCCTCAACAGTGGTTTGTCCAGTGGGTTTGTTCGTTTTTTCTCGTGCTTTCAATACAACATAGGAATCCAGATGGTTTGAGACCTATCTGCACAGTCTTGGCGAGCCCCAAGAGAAAATGACCATCCAATGATACAGCCAGTCAAGCACACTCTTGCAGGCTCTGTCACTACAGGCAAGATCGCGTTCTCCATGCTTGCCTGGACTTCGGAACGTTCTTCTGTGCTGCCATATGTGGGAAGTAGGGACTACGGATCGTAAGATGAGTCAGGCTAAGGTTAAGAAGATCACGGGCCGGTGTGAGTATTTTGGACAACATTCACAGTTGGCTACTGCCAAGATGATGTGTCGGCCGTGTGCCCCTGCTGGGACGAACGTCCAACACGTCTGGTCCGAGTCACCTCGAAGGTTCCGGCGAAGCCGACTCTCATGTACCATATCCGGTGGCAACAACGGTGTCCGACTGGCGCACGGCGATGCGGATCTGATCCACCGTCGGAGAAGTCTCGTTCTCGCGGCGCTCAGTCGTGGCAGGGACCACTTCACTCCGGGCAATGGCCGATGGGGTCTGCACCCGTATTCCCCGGGAGAATTGGGTGCAGACTCCATGGTGATGTCAGCCGATGATACCGTCGTCGGTGCGCCGGACCGCGACGATGGCCGAGCGTGGCACCGAGGTGCCGCCGGACGGGAAGTGGGACCCGCCGTCTTCACCTGGATGCTGGACGCCGACGAACAGCGTTCTCCTGTCGGGAGACCATGCAATCCCCGTGATCTCGGCCTCCCGGGGGCCGACCAGGAAGCGGCGGATTTCACCGGTCTCGGTATCGCCCGCGAGCATCTGGTTATTGCCGTGGCCCTCGAAGTTGTCACTGTTCGAGTAGTTGCCGTCAGTCTGGATCCACAGCAACCCCTGCTGGTCGAACATCATGCCGTCGGGCGAATTGAACATGTTGCCAGCATTGATGTTGTCGGAGCCTGCGTTGGCATCCGCGTGAACCACCGGATTTCCGGCAAGGGCATAGAGGTCCCAGGAAAACGTCGGGGCAGCATGGTCTTCACCGTCCGGCCGCCAGCGAAGGATCTGTCCGTAAAGATTCCCCTCGCGCGGATTGGGTCCGCCGACAGGGGTCGCGTCGCCGCCGGCATTCGGCTTGATGCCACGGTTCTTGTTGTTGGTCAGCGCGACGAAGCTCTCCACCCTGTTCGGATTGGAAGCGACCCACTCGGGACGGTCCATGGTCGTGGCGCCGAGGATCGATCCCGCCATCCTCGTATTGACGGCGATTTCCTCGGCGCTCATGCCGGTGGCATCCGGTGTCAGCGCCATCCACTCGCCGGACTGGTCGTCGGAGAACCTGGCAACGTAGAGCGTGCCGGAGTCCAGCAAATCCGAATTGTCGCCACCGAGCGAGTAGCGGCCTTCGGAGACGAACCGGTAGAGGAACTCGCCGCGTTCGTCATCACCCATGTAGACAACCACACGTCCGTCGGAGGCCAGGACAACATCGGCGTTCTCGTGCTTGAAACGGCCAAGGGCGGTGCGCTTCTTCGGAGTGGAGGCAGGATCGAGGGGATCGATCTCCACGATGTAGCCGGCCCGGTTCGGCTCGTTGGGATGACGCGAGATGTCGAACCTCTGATCAACCTTCGCCCAGCCGTAGCCCCAGTCCTCGAGCTTGACGCCATAGCGCTGCATCGACGCAGTGCGTTCATAGTCCGGATCGGACGACGAGAAGTAGCCGTTGAAGTTCTCTTCGCAGGCAAGGTACGTGCCCCAGGGAGTCTCGCCGCTGCCGCAGTTGTTCCAGGTCCCCATGGAACGCGTACCGCTCGGATCGTCGGCAGTCTTCAGAAGGTCCGAGCCGGCGGCTGGTCCGGTCAGCTCCATTGTGGTGTCGGGCGTGATCCGTCTGTTGAAGGCGCTGTCCCTGACCACCATCCAGCGGTCGCCGTCGGGTGCGATTTCGAACACCGACACGCCATGGGCCATCATTCCCTTGCGAATGTCGTCGTCACCGGCGGCCTTGTTGTCCGGGCGGTTGCCCCAGATGATGTCCCGGTTCGTGTACTCGTTGTTGACGGACATGACGGTGCCATTGGCCGAATGGAATACAGCCATGCCGTCGTTGTTGTCGCCGAAGGCCCGCGCCTGGCTCTCAGCTGTGCCGCGGGTGGCGTCATCGAACTCAGGCACATCGGACCAGAGCGGGTCACCCCAGCGGATGAGCGTGTACCACTCGAATCCCTCGGGAACGGTGATGGAGTCGTGAGTATCCGCAGAGATCTGGTTGAATCCGAAGCGGTCCGTTCCGGCGAACGCCAGGCTCGTGAGCGACGTCGTCCCCATGACGAAGGTGCTGAGGCCGAACGTCATCACACCGAGAATCCCGCGGCGGCTGATGGCTGATTCGATCACATGGTCGAGATCGGTTGTCTGGAAAGGCGTCGAGTGGGTCATGCTGTCAGTCATTGCTGCATCCTGATGTTTGAAGGCCGTCGGGCGGGCGCGCCGCCCTTGATCGCGTGTCCTTACCGACGGTTCGTTTCAGAAACGTAACGGATTTGCCGCAGGCGTATGACAACGTCCGCGACCGGGGGCTGTCGATCCAGTCCGGCCGACGCGGCGGCTCCGGTGCAGCGGTCATCGGGAGTTCCATCCACAGAATCTGCGCTATGGGGCAGATCACGGCTGTCTTTCGTCTCACCAGCGTCTCTCGAAGCGGAAAGGGATGAACGGAGCGACACGTTCAAGTCGTGCTGGCCGTTCGGGCAAGCTCCGTCACCGTTGAAGTGAGACCACGAATCAGTCAATCTATGGGCACAATCCTTCAAAGGAGGAAACATCGTGACATTGTTCAGACTTGCAACATGCGCGCTGGCCGCCGTGGCTCTGGCCGGGCTTGGCTTCAGCGTCTCCGACGAGGCAAGCGCAGACGAAAAGACATTCATCTCGATTGGAACGGGTGGCCCGACCGGCGTCTATTTCGTGGTCGGAAACTCCGTTTGCCGCATGGTCCACAAGGAAGCCGCCGAGGGCCGGTCGTCAGGCCGCCAGCACGGAATTCGCTGTGCCGCGCCTTCCACCGGTGGTTCCACCTACAACATCGGCCAGATCTGTCAGGGCGAGCTTGAGTTCGGCGTTGCCCAGTCCGACTGGCAGTTCCACGCGGTGAATGGCAGTTCCGAAAAGGTCACGAACTGTCCTGGCCTTCGCGCGGTCTTCTCCGTGCACGGCGAGCCCTTCCACCTCATCGCCGGTGAAGGCACCGACATCGGTTCCTTCACTGACACCATGGGCATGCGCATGAACATCGGCAATCCCGGTTCGGGCCAGCGCGGCACGACCGAGGTGCTGATGGAAGGCTACGGCATGACCACCGACGATTTCGCGGCGGCTACAGAACTGACCTCGACAGAGCAGTCCCAGGCTCTCTGTGACGGCAAGATCGACGCCTACGGCTACACCGTCGGTGTGCCCAATGCCGGCGTGTCCGTGGCGACCGACGGTTGCGGCGCCTACATTGTCGATCTCGACGGCGAAGTCGAGCAGCAGCTGGTGGCCGACAATCCCTACTATGCCTTCACCACCATTCCGGCGGGGACATACAAGACCACGACCGATGACGTGACGACCTTCGGCGTCATGGCGACCTTCGTCAGTCACGAGAATGTGCCCGAGGAAGTGGTCTATGAGGTCACCCGTGCCGTGATGGAGAACCTGGACGACTTCAGGTCCCTGCATCCGGCCTTCAGGAATCTCGATCCCGCAAACATGATTACGAACGGGCTGTCCGCCCCGATTCACCCGGGTGCGGCGAAGTACTACGCGGAACAGGGCTGGATGTAATCCCAGCGCCTGAAACGGCCGGCACTGCTCATCGGGTGCCGGCCGTTCGCTTGCAGACATGCCCGTGACGAAGAGCGGGCCGGTGCCGGAACCGGCTGGAGACGCCGGGAATTCGGAGACATTCGAGTACCAGGGGCGCCGGCAGGGTCCGCGCGTGGCGCAGGTCATCGGCCTGCTCTGCTTTGCCTGGTCCGTCTATCAGTTGTGGATCGCCTCGCCCTTTCCCTTCATGCTGAACTTCGCCGTCATCGGTGATGTGCCGGCACGAGGTCTCCATCTCTCGTTCGCATTGCTGCTCTGTTTCCTGATCTATCCGGTGTCGCGGCGCTGGAGGGAGCGCAGGCTGCCGCCCTGGGATATCGCCCTGGCGGTCACGGGCCTGGTTGTCGCTTCCTATCTCTTCTTCGGTTGGGGTGGCCTCGTTTCCCGTCATGGCCTGCTCTACGTCTGGAACGGCATTCCTGTGGAGGCCATTCTCGGTGGTGCCGGCATCCTGCTCCTGCTGGACGCCACGCGCCGCGCGATCGGAATCCCGCTGGTCATCGTCTGCAGCATCTTCCTGGTCTATTCGATCTTCGGCCAGTCGATGCCCGACATCATCTCGCACAAGGGGCTCAGCCTGACGCGGCTGATCGGATATCAGTGGCTGACAGGTGAGGCCGTCTTTGGCATCCCCCTCAGCGTTTCGGTCAGCTTTGTCTTCCTGTTCGTGTTGTTTGGCGCGTTGCTCGACAAGGCCGGTGCGGGGCAGTACTTCCTCGCCCTCTCCTTCGCCATGGTCGGGCGCTTCAGCGGAGGCCCGGCCAAGGCGGCGATCCTGGCGTCGGGCATGACGGGCATGATTTCCGGCTCGTCGATCGCCAACGTGGTCACCACGGGAACATTCACGATTCCCGTCATGAGGAGGATCGGCATGCCGGCGGTGAAGGCCGGCGCCATCGAGGTCGCTGCATCGACCAACGGCCAGATCATGCCGCCGATCATGGGCGCTGCCGCCTTCATCATCGCCGAGTTCATCGGAATCTCCTATTTCGACGTGGTCGTGGCAGCGGCAATTCCGGCCGTCCTCAGCTATCTCGCGCTGCTCTACATTTCCCATCTCGAGGCGGCGAAACTCGGTCTGAGAGGGCTGCCATCGGCAGAGATTCCGCCGCTCCGCACGACCTTCCTCGCCGGCGTCCATCATCTCGTTCCGATCGTCATTCTGGTCTATCTGCTCATGGTGGAGCGCTGGAGCGCGCACAGCGCCGTCTTCTATTCGATCCTCTCGGTCATGGTGATCATCATCGCGCGCCGGATGGTCGCATCGGCTCGCGGGCACGGCCAGCCGCTGGCGGAGGCGGCTCGCGACGGCTTCACCGAGATCTATCTCGGGATGGTCGCCGGTGCGCGCAACATGGTCGGTATCGCCGTTGCCGTGGCAGCTGCCGGCATCATCGTCGGCGCAGTGTCATCGACAGGCCTCAACAATGCCATGGTAGGCGTCGTCGAGGCGATTGCCGACGGCAACATCTACATCCTGCTGGGGTTGACCGCCATCCTCTGCATCATTCTTGGCATGGGGCTCCCGACGACCGCCAACTACCTGGTGGTCGCCTCACTCCTGGCCGGCGTTCTGGTGGAACTCGGGAGTGCGGCAGGGCTCGTTCTGCCTCTCATCGCCGTTCACCTCTACGTCTTCTATTACGGCCTGCTGGCGGACTCGACTCCACCCGTCTGCCTTGCCGCCTTCGCCGCCTCGGCGATCTCCAGGGCAGATCCCCTGAAGACCGGTGTGCAGTCATTCCTCTATGACATTCGCACCGCGATTCTCCCGCTGGTGTTCCTGTTCAATACGGAACTGCTGCTGATCGGCGTCGAGAGCATCTGGCATGGCGCCCTGGTGACTGTGATGTCGTTGCTCGCGATCCTCGCCTTCAGTTCCCTCACCCAGGGCTGGATGTTCGTCAAGGTACGCTGGCACGAGTCGATCCTGCTTGCCGTGGCGTGCTTCATGCTCTTTCGCCCCGGTTTCTTCATGGACCAGCTGGCGCCGCCGTTCGAGCCCGTCGCATTCGATGCGTTCGTCTCGGGCGAGTTCACACCCGAGCCCGGACGACAGGTGCGCCTTCACGTGACTCGCGCGACGGACTACGGCGAACGGTTCAAGCTGTTCGTGCTGGAAACACCAGCCGAACAGGCGGCGACACCGTCAGAGACCTTCGGTGTCCACTTGGCAAGGGAGGACGAGCACAGGTTCATCGTGGCCGACCTTGCCTGGAACGGCATGGCGGAGCAGGCGGGAATGGACTGGGGCGACTACGTGACGGGCGTCGATATGGAACAGCCTGATCTGCCCCCCAAGGAGCTCATCTATCCGGCCGGCCTGTTGCTGCTGAGCCTGGTTCTCGGATCACAGTTCCTGCGTGGCAGACGCGCCACCTCACATTGAAGGGACGTCGAGACACCGCCATTTGAAGCTGGCGCTGCTGCGCGACACGCTGGATGGAATGGCATGATAGCGCGTAAACAGACGTCAGAGTGCTGATGCAGTCAATGACGAGATTGATCACTTGGACGAAATAAAGTAAAGCAATGTCACTTACATGGGCGTAAATGAAGACGCCATGTCACTGCAAGTCACCGCGGAGTTTCCGGACCCGGTAGTGGCGGCCCTCGACAGGGCTGCCACAGAGCTTGGGTGCAGTCGGGCAGATGTCATCCGTCTCGCCGTCGAGAACTATCTCGAGGACTTCGACGATCTTTCCGTCGCCATCGATCGGCTCGGCGACCCCAGCGATGCGGTGCTGGACTGGAGCTAGGTCCGGCGTGAGCTGCTCGACACGGATTGAGATAAGCGCGACCAGGGCACTGGAAGGAACGCATCGGGAGCGGATCGTTGCCGCGGCCGACCAGCTGGCGAGAGCCCTCATCTCGGAACGTCACTGAAGGGCGACCTCAGGGGGATGCGACTTCGCGTCGGCAACTATCGCGTCTTGTACGAACTCCGCGACGACGAACTCATTGTTCTGGTTGTTCGTGTCGCTCATCGGCGCGAAGTCTATCGGTGGAGGCCGAACTGGGTTCTGGCAGCCGAACTGTCTTGAGGAAGGTGCCTTGCCTTTGCCTGTCACGCCAGGGAAAGGACCCACATGCCAACCTCGGGAATGTCGTGCCGGACATCACCGGGGAGACGTCTCAAGGGGGGCCGGCCGGTTGGAGCTGCTGGCCTTGATGAGGTCCGCAGCCTTCTCGCCTGCCATGATCGAGGGCGCGTTGAGATTGCCGCTGGTGATGGATGGAAAGATCGAACTGTCGACCACCCGCAGGCCGGAGAGGCCGCGGACCCGGCATTCGGGATCGACCACGGCAAGGTCATCCGTTCCCATCCTGCAAGTGGAGCAGGGATGGTAACCGGTTTCGGCCTTCATCCGGATCACCTCGTCGATGTCGGCATCGCTCCGGGCGTTGGCCCAGGTGTGCTCTTCGCGTGTCCGGTAGGGGTCAAGGGCCGGCTGCATGGCAATGTCGCGCGCCTGGCGGACACAGATCCTCAGGTCTTCGAGGTCCGAGGGCTCACTCAGGAAGCGGAAATCGACGGCTGGCCGGATGGCGGGATCGGCAGAACGGAGCCTCACCTCGCCACGACTGCGTTCCCGCAAGGTACCGACACACATGGTGAAACCGCCGGTATCGGACGGGATGTCCTGGTCATGGAGAAAGAACGGGAAGAAGTGATACTGGATATCCGGGTGCGCCACGCTGTCGCGGGTCTTCGTGAAAGCGCCGGTGAAGACGCCGTTGGTGGCGCAAATTCCACTCCGGTTCAGGAACCAGCGAACGCCGGCCAGGGTTCTGGAAAGCGGGCCGGCATACCGGTTGAGCGAATGGCGAACGGGACCTTCGAACGGGATGTGAAGTTCGACATGCTCCTGGAGATTCTGTCCGACACCGGGCAGGTCATGACACACGGCGATTCCGACGTCGCGCAGGTGGGAAGCCGGACCGACGCCCGACAGCATCAGGATGTGCGGTGACCCGTATGGGCCGGCTGACAGGATGATCTCCCGGGAACAGTGAACGATCTCGATGTCGCGGCCCCGTCTGATTCTGACGCCGGTGGCGCGGTCCTCCTCGATCTCGATTCCGACAACTTCGGCATGGGTGCGGATATCGAGGTTGGGACGATGACGCGCGGGTTCGAGATAGGCACTGGCCGTGCTGACGCGCCTGCCATGGGCAATCGAGGCATCGAACCAGCCCATGCCTTCCTGGTTCTCGCCGTTGAAGTCGTCGCTGAGGCGAAACCCCGCCTCAAGGCCCGCCTCGACGAAGGCATCGCTCATCGGCAGGTAAAAGGACAGGGGCCCTGTGCGCACCGGACCGCTTCCACCGCGTAAGTCCGTTTCGCCGCCGGCGTGTGTCTCGAGCCGCTTGAAGAAGGGCAGCACGTTTCGATACGACCAGCCTGTGGCGCCTTCGTCCTCCCAGCGATCGAAGTCCATAGGGTGGCCCCTCAGGAACGCCATGCCGTTGATGGCAGACGAGCCACCAAGACCCTTGCCGCGGGGCTGGAAGATCCGCCGTCCCGCCATGTTGTCCTGGGGTTCGGACCACCAGGCCCAGTTGTATGGTCCCTCGGTCCAGTTGAGGTAGTAGCCAAGCGGCATGGCAACCGACCAGTGCCGCGCCCTGCCGCCGGCCTCGAGAAGCAGCACCCGAACCTCCGAATCCTCGCTGAGGCGTGCCGCCAGTGCGCCGCCCGATGATCCGGCTCCGACGATGATGTAGTCCGGTATCATGGGCCTTGCCAGGCGGGAAGCCGTGACGGCATTGGCCCCTTGTACGAGTCCTGATGCAGGGAGACCTCCATTCCGCAGTGTCCCGAAGGAACGTGATGTGCCATGTCAGCTGCCTGTCTACAGAATGTCAGCCATACATCGCAATTCAATGGCGGATCGTCACGATCCCGGTCCGGACTGCCTTTCGCGTTCCTGAAGGCAGCCCAATAGTATCGTCAACTCAATATGTTGGTGGGACCTATGGCGCGTGCTACCGTGCGGCAGTTCGATCAACATCATGCCAAACATCCGCGTCAGCGGCCGGCATGTGGGAGACATGCAGATGGTTCACCTCAATCGCATGAAGTCGTGGCCCTGGGCCTACGATGACGTCATCAATCTGCCCCTGACACTCTACGAGACAGAGCCCTGGACGCCGGCCAGACCGCTCGCTGAATCTCGCATCGCTCTGGTGTCCACGGCCGCCGTTCATCGCCGGGACGACAAGCGTTTCAGTCTTTCGGCCCGGGATTTCCGCCGCATTGGAACGAATGACCGGGATCTCATCCAGAGCCACCATTCCGGCGATCATGACCGCACCGGTTTTCAGCAGGATCTCAACCTGATCCTGCCATTCGACCGTCTTGGCGAACTGGTCGAGGCCGGTGAACTCGGCTCCATCGGGCCGACACACTATTCATTCCTGGGCGGATCGCCACCCGACCAGATGGAGCGAGCCGCCCGGAAGGCGGCACAGGAGATGAAGGCCGAGGGCGTCGACACGGTGCTGCTCTGTCCCGTTTGACCCTTCTGCACGCGCGCCGTGAGCGGGCTTGCCCATTACTTCGAGGAAGACGGACTGACGACAGTCACGCTGGCCTTTGTGCGCCCCCATGTCGAAGCCATGCGCCCGCCGCGGGCGCTGTGGGTCCCATTCGAGCTCGGCAAGCCCTTCGGTGAGCCCATGGATGCGCCATTTCAGATGCGCGTACTGCGTGCCGCGCTCGATCTCCTCAAGGAGCCCAGCGGACCGGTCTTGGTTGACTACCCCGGCCTGATCTCGGACTACGACAGGGACCTTGGCTGGTCCTGCCGCTCGCCGAAGCTGCAATCCGACGCCGAACGAACCGATCCTGCGGCATTGCTGGCCCGCATCAGGACGGAAGACCGGGCCATCCGGTCTCTCTACACCAGGGCGGCGGCAGGCCGCGGGCGCTCAAGCGTCGGTGCCAGCGGTGTGGCGCTTGATGATCTCGCTCCCTTCCTGACGGGTTTCCTCGAAAAGGATCCACCTGCCAATCCGGTCAGGAGCCTCTCCCTTCCACAGACGTTCCGTTTTGCACTCGACGACCTGATGGCCTACTACACCGAGGCCAAGAGCTTCGAGGGGGAACTCACGACGAGCACGGATCTGGGCAGATGGTTCTGGGACGAAACGGCGGCGGGGCGCCTCCTGATCGAGCTAGAGTACGCCTGCCGCAGCAGTTCGAACAGGACATTACGCTGGATGTCGGAGATCGGAATTCTCGTTCCGTTCTACCCGGAGTAGAACCGGCGGCCACGATGCGGTCGCCCTGCCGCAAGGGGGCACTCTCGTTTGCCCCGTGAGCGGCAGAACGATGTGTGGGACGATGGTGCACGAGCACCCCGTCCCACACAGGAACGAACTACTTCAAGACATTCGTCCACACCTGGTCGTAGAGCCTCACGACATCGTCCTCGCAGGCTGGTACGAACTCGGGGTCGGGCGTTCCTTCCGGAGCGTTGAGTTCCGGCGCCGTGGCGAGTTCGGGATCGAAATACTGCGCAGCGCCCATGATGCCGCCATTCACCCCCACATAGTTCGATTCGAGGGCGATGTTCTCAGGCACCATCATGAAGTCCATGAAGATCATGGCATTCTCGACGTTTTCGGCACCCTTGGGAACGGCAAGATTGTCCATCCACCCGGTATAGCCTTCCCGGGGGTGTGCAAACGCCACCGAGGGTTTTTCAGCGCGTGTGCGGATGGCGTATCCGTCCCAGTTCATCGTCGCATCGACCTCGCCCGAGACGATCAGCTCCTTCGGGTCCATGGAGTAGGAGCGCACCCACTCCTTTTGCCGCAGCAGCAGTTCCTGAACCTGGCGCATCTCGTCGGGATTGGAGTTGCAACGCGGGAATCCGAGATAGCGCAAGGCCATGTTGATGACCTCCACGGAGTCCTGGAACATGTTGATGCGGCCCTTGAGTACGTCCGGTGGATCGAAGAGGACGGCCAGTGTGTGAATGTCGCCATCGTAGACGTCGGTGTTCACATTGAAGCTCGTGGTGCCCCACATCCAGGGAATGGAGTAGTGGCGACCCGGATCCCAGTAGACATCGACCCAGCGTGGTTCGACGTTCTTGAAGTTGGCAAGCTGGTTGGGCTCGACACGAAGAAGCAGATCTTCCTTGATCAGGATCTCGACGAGATAGTCGCCCGGCACGATGATGTCGTAGCCCGTCGCTCCGGCCATCATCTTGGCGAGCAGGTCTTCGTTGCTTGCGAACGTGTCGATGTTGACCGTGATCCCGGTCTCGGCTTCGAACTTCTCGATCAACTCGGGGCTGGTGTAGTCCGCCCAGGTGTAGAAATTCACCTCTCCCTCGGCGCTGGCCCGGGGGATGCCGATCGAGGCGACCAGCAAGATGGCCCCCGCCACGCCAAGCAATTGTCTCAACATGATTGACCTCCCTTTGAATACGAATTGAATACAGACTGTAACCTTAACCCGGTCCGGGAAAAAGGCCAGTTGGAAACGCGGGGTCGCCGCAGGTGTCGCACGCGGAAGAGACCCGAACCTGTCGATGGTGCCCGCTCAGCGGACAAGGCGGGCGGCATGCCGCACCTGATCTGGCCGGATCGCCTTGCCTGAAAGCGGGTCAGGCCGTCTCCTTCCTGCGCAGAAGGACTGCCATGCTGACGATGACGATGGAGACGCCGAGCAGCATGGAGGAAACGGCATTGACCTCGGGCGTGACGCCCATGCGGACCTGGCTGTAGATGTAGACGGGCAACGTCGTGGCGCCGGCGCTCGCGACCATCTGGGTGATGATGAAATCGTCGAGCGAGATGACGAAGGCGAGTGCCGCGCCGGCGACGATTCCCGGCATCAGCATCGGCAACGTGACATGGCGGAACGTCTGCACGGGGTCCGCGTAGAGATCGGCGGCCGCCTGTTCCAGGGTGGTGTCCATGCCATGCAGCCGGGCCCGTATGGGCAGGTAGGCGAACGGCACGCAGAAGACCGTGTGGGCAATCATGACATTGCCGACACCAAGCTTCAGCCCGATGAGGCTCAGAAACGACAGCAGGGCCACGGCAGTGACGATCTCGGGCACCATGAGCGGTGAATTGATCACGGCGTAGCTGGCCGTCAGGCCACGGAACCGCTGCACCCTCGTTGTCGCCAACGCAGCCGCCGTCGCCAGGATCGTTGCCGCAATGGTGGCGACCGTTGCGACGAGAAACGAATTCGTGGCTGCTTGCCGAATCGCGTCATTGGCAAGCGCCTTGGCATACCAGTCCAGACTGAACTCGCTCCAGTTCGAGACGGAGCTCCGTTCGTTGAACGAGAAGAACACCAGAACGAACAACGGAAGGTAGAGTAGACCGAGACAGACCGCAGCCATGAACCCGAATCCCGGATAGCGCTTGAGATCGAAGGTTCGGGGACCGGCGCTCATGTCAGGTCACCTTCCGCTCCCGGCGGGCGGTCTGTCGGGCGTAGATCATCAGCGCGATCAGCACGAGAGAAAGGAGAATCATCGCCGCTGCCGCGCCAAATGGCCAGTTGCGCGCGGTGCCGAACTGCTGTGCTATCAGATTGCCGATCATCAGGTGCTTGCCACCACCGAGCAGGTCGGGGGCCAGAAACGAACTCAGTGAAGGGATGAAGACAAGGAAACAGCCTCCGGCGATACCAGGGAGCGAGAGCGGGATCAGGATGCGCTGCAACACCTTCCAGCGATTGGCGTAGAGGTCATAGGCAGCCTCCACGAGCCGGAAATCAATTCGTTCCAGGCTGGCGTAGATGGGCAACACCATGAAGGGAAGGAAGCTGTAGAGCAGGCCGAGGCCGATCGCGAAATCGGTATACAGCAACGAGAGCGGTTGAGCCGTGATGCCGATCTCCATGAGAACCGAATTGAGTGGTCCCTGGTCCCGCAGGATCAGCATCATTGAAAACGTCCTCACCAGAAGGTTGGTCCAGAATGGAACGGTCACCAGGAATATCAGGATGTTGCGGAGTCCGGGGGGACGGGTGGCGATGAAGTAGGCCGTCGGGAAACCGATCAGAAGGCAGCCAACGACCGCGAGCCCCGCCAGAATGACGGAGCGGGCACCGATCTGGAGATAGGACGCATTGAACGCGAGCGTTCCATCGAAGATGTCGCGTTCGAACAGGAACTGGATGTAGGCATCGAGCGAGAATTCCCAGACCACACCTCCGTAGGTGCCGGGAACCAGAAAGGAATAGACCAGGATCAGGCAGAGCGGAACAAGTCCGAAGGCGCCAATGAGAGCGAATGCCGGTGAGAGCAGGATCAGACTGCGCCGTGCCTGCGGGAGACCGCTGAAGCGGTCGATCCATGTCGCCTGGTCCGCTGCATCGCGCCGTTCAGCCATGGGGAGCTCAGCCAACCAGGATCCGGGCTGCGCCCGGTGCGATGAGAACCCCCACGCTGTTTCCCGCTGACATGCCGCTGCTCCGATCGGCGACATTCTGCTCGTAGACCAGCAGTTCCGGTCCGTCTTCCAGCTTGACGCGGTAGCTTGTGTCGGTTCCCCGATAGAGGCGATCCGTGATTCGACCGGCAAGTCCGGCCCCTGGATCGGCAGACAGGACGATCCGCTCCGGTCTCAGCGACAGCGTGACCCGGCTCCCCGCCGTCTCGTCGCCAACCGGTTGTGCAAGGACTTCGGCGCCTCCTTCGAGAAGACAGCGGATCATGTCGTGTTCAGCGGTGCCGAGGATGGCCGGCAACAGATTGGTTTCGCCCATGAAGTTGGCGACGAAGGAGTTGGCGGGCTGTTGGTAAATGGTATCGGGCGCGCCGACCTGCTGGATCCTTCCGGCCCGAAGCACGGCGATCCTGTCGCTCATGGTGAGCGCTTCCTCCTGGTCGTGCGTCACGAAGATGAATGTGATTCCGGTCTCACGCTGCAGGGTCTTGAGCTCGAGGCGCATCTCCTGTCGGAGCTTGAGATCGAGCGCTGAGAGAGGTTCGTCGAGGAGCAGGACCCGGGGATGGTTCGCCAGCGCCCTGGCGAGCGCCACGCGCTGTTGTTGTCCGCCGGAAAGCTGGCTCGACTTGCGTTCCCCGAGGTCGGGCATCTTGACGAGGGTCAACATGGTCTCGACCGTGCGCCTGATCTCGGCCTTGTCCCGGCGCAGCATGCGCAGTCCGAACGCCACGTTCTCCGCAACGGTCATGTGGGGAAAGAGCGCATAGTGCTGAAACACTGTGTTGATCGGCCGCTTGTGGGGCGGAAGACCCGCCACATCGTCGCCGAACAGCAGGATGTTGCCTTGCGTGACCTGTTCGAACCCCGCAATCAGACGAAGAAGCGTTGTCTTGCCGCACCCCGATGGGCCGAGCAGGGTGAAGAACTCGTTGTCCCGGATGGCAAGGGAGACCTCCTCAAGGGCCGTCACGGACTCCGCAGAACCCGCCTGGAAAACCTTGGTCACGGAACGAAGTTCGATGGCCGTGCTGATCGCTGTGGGTGGTGTAGGGCTCAAGGCTGCATTCAACCTGAATGCGGTTGCCTTCGGCTCAGCCTGACCGCAGTTCGACATCGGCTGGTAGCCGATGACCGGTGTACGTCATGGACCGCAACATCATCCGCGCAGGCCTTCCACGTGTGACCATTCAGCTGGCCTGCATGTTGCCGGAGTCCGTCGCTGGATATCAATGGCCTGGTTATCCGGACCAGAAGCCCTCCCGCACGAGGTCATCCTGTGTGCGAAGAAGGCTCGTGCGCAGGATGTCCACAATGCGGTCGATCTCGTCGCGCTCCAGGATCAGGCAGGGTGACAGGATGTTGAGGTGTGCCAGCGGTCTCAGGATAAGGCCCAGTTCTCTGGCATGGCTCGACGTGCGGTGTCCCACGTCCGCTTCGAACGGCAGCAGCTCTCTGGTCTCCTTGTCGGCAACGCTCTCGATTCCCATCATGAACTTCTGGCCACGGACGTCGCCCACGATTGGCACATCCATGAGCGAGCGGATTCCTTCCTCGAAATAGGCCCCCAGTTTCCGGACATGGCTGCACAGGTCGATCGTCTCCATCAGTTCGATGTTGGCGAGAGCCGCGGCACAGCACACGGGATGGCCCGAGTATGTGAAACCGTGGGTGAACATGGCGCCAGGCGAGATGGGCTTGCCGATGACATCGAAGACCTCGCGCGATATCAGTGTCGCGCCCATCGGAAGATAACCCGACGTCAGACCCTTGGCGCAACTGATCAGGTCGGGAGCCATCTCGAACAGGGAATCGGAGGCAAAGAACTCTCCCAGGCGGCAGAATCCGGTCACCACCTCGTCGGCAATGATCAGGATGCCGTGGCGCTTGCAGATCTCAGAGATCCGCCGGAAATAGCCCGGGGGAGGATCGATGACGCCACCCATTCCCATGATGGGTTCGGCAAAGAAGGCGGCCACCCTTTCCGGCCCGATCTCGAGGACCGTGTCATTGAACTCCTGCACGAGGTGATCGCAGAAAGCCTCGAGCGACATGCCGTCGGGCCGGCGATAGGCATAGGGTGCCGAGACATAGCGGATGTTCTCTTCGGGAGTGTCGAAGCCGACCTTGTTGAAGTCGAGACCCGACAGGGCGGCCGATACGGCTGTACTGCCGTGGTAGGCGCTCGTCCGGCTGATGACGATCTTGCGTTCACTCTGCCCCAGGTGATTGAAGTAGTGCTGGACGATTCTCAGCGCCGTGTCGTTGGCGGTTGATCCGCCTGTTGCGTAGAACACGTGGTCGATGTTGTCGGGCGCCAGTTCGACGAGTTTCGCGGCAAGCTGGGCTGCCGGCGGCGTCGACGTGCTGTGAAACGGATTGGCGTAGGGAAGGCGACGTGCCTGTTCAGCGATCGCATCGACGATTTCCGACCGGCCATAGCCGACATTGACGCACCACACACCGCCGATGCCATCGATGAGTTTCCTGCCGTCGACATCCCAGACGTAGGGCCCTTCGCCTTCGACGAGAATCTCCGAACCTGTCTCGTGGAAGGTCGCGAAATCAGCCCAGCCATGGACGACGTGATCGCGATCCTTGGTCCAGAGATCTTGTGCATCATACGCAATGTTCGATCTCATTCCTTCTTCCCATTCGTTGTGTGTTTCGCCGAAGCAGCCTGTATGTCCCGCGAGGGCCGGCCAGTCATGGTTTGCATACAAAAACAATACACATCGCATTCCAGTGACGTCAACGCAGTGCGCGGTCGACAGTCGGGATGGGTGACGGTTGGCGAAACCTAGCGATAGCGGGCCGTCAAAGGCGCTGCGGGATCCGGGCTGCCGGAGATCCAGGCCTCGCCCTGCTCGATCCGCCTGCGGGCCATGTCAACCAGTCGTGCGAGGTGATCGGGTTCGTCGCAGTTCTCCTGACGGCCTGCGACGAGTTCAGCATTGATGCACGCCCGGATCATGGACAACAGCTGCCGGTCCTCCGTGACATCGGGACTGTAACCGAGTTCCCGGAGCCTTCCGGCGATCACGCCGGTGGCGCCCAACTCGGGGTGATCTGATACCGCGGCTCCACTCCGACCAGTTCGGGGTCGAGGTCCCGTGGACGATCGGTCTGCTCGAACAGGGGGTCGACGTAGCGATAGGCGCGGGCGCCCACGACCGGTGTGTTGGGTGGAATGCCATGATGATCATGGATCTGCCACATTTTCTCCGCCGTGATCATGAGGCGATGCATGTTGTATTGCTGAACGACGTGACGGTTGCGGGCGCGCATCAGATTGGTGAGGAACATCAGGACGGAACCGTGGCCTCCCTGGGCGGCCTGGGGCGTGAACCCGGACCAGACGCCATCCGCGCCCGCCAGAACGGCTTCCACCGTCGTCGCGTCTTCCATTCCGTTGCCGGAGTGGGGATGAACGAGAATCTTGCGGGGAGCCGGATTGTAGTGGCGCATCAGCCGGATGAGCTCGTTTGATTCGAATATGAAGCGGGTGCCACGCACGTCCTCGAAGAGAATGCCGGTGACGGGCAATGCGCCAAGCAGCTTGAACACCTTGAGAACGTACTCTGGATCCTCGTCGAATGCGTCGAAAGCGTCGCCAATTCTGACATAGATTCGTCCCGTGCGTTCCGTTTCCGCCGGAAGCTGCGCGCGGTAGTGACGGACGTGGGCATCGAGGTCCCGCAGGACATCGTCTGGCCTTCGTCCCGTGCTGACGATGACAGACGGGGTGATTTCCACGAGCAGAATCACGTTGGGGATCCCGTGCTCCCGGGTTCGGCGTGCGGCCGGACCCATGGGAAGGGACTCAGGGTCGGCCACCGGTTCGACGGCGATGGTTGCCAGGAACCCGTCGAGACTGATCCCGTTTTCGACGAGGTAGTCGAGAAACTGGTCCGCAACCGACGGGAAGTCGAAGAAATTGGAGAGACCGAAATCGGTCAGACCGAAGTCGCGCGCCAGTTCGAACAACTCGATCTTGTCCTTCAGCGTATGACCATAGTGCGAGGAGAGCGTGGCCTCTCGCGCGGACATGTCCAGTATGCAGGGCGCAAGGTCGCGCAATCGAGCGAGACTCATGGCAATCGCCTGCTTTGAGCGTGCAAGGAGCGCCGTGTCTTCGGATGTCAGGGCAATCGTTTCAATGGGTCTCTGCATCGTCGTTCTCCCGGTTCCTGTCCAGGCGGACACTGTCCATGGCCGATGAACGTGTCATCCAGTATGTATACGCTGTGAATGCGTGTCGATTTCTCCCGTGCCTGACGGTGCTTCAGCCGGGGATCGTCGGCACGACCTTTCCCATCGTGCTGCTCAGTTGTGCGTAGAGACGTTCACGGAAGGCCTCGACATGGGTGGATGCCAGATGTTCCGCCTGCTCGACGTCGCGATTCTCGATCGCCTGGCAGATGGTTCGGTGTTCCTCGATCGTCCGCTCGATGTCCTTGTGGGGATCGTCGCGCGAAAAGCTGTCGAACCAGATCCAGCTCAGTCTCATTCCCTGGGCCGACAACTGTGCGATCATCGTTTCGAAGAATCCGTTCCGGGCCGCTATCGCAATCGCTTCGTGATACGCCATGTTGGTCTTGCTCATGGCAATCGCGTCCTTTGAGGCCGCGGCCGTTTCATAGGCATGCATGGCGTTCCGGATGTTCTGGAGATCGGTTGGAGTTCGGCGCGCTGCCGCCCAGTGCTGGACCGCCCGATGGGAAAGCTCCAGGGCCTCGAAGTACTGGGTGAGTTCCATGACGTCCAGGGGCGTGACGAGGGCGCCGCGGTTGGGCAGGATCGTGACCAGGCCGTCGGACGACAGCCAGACCAACGCTTCGCGCACCGGAGTCCGGGACACCTGCAGTTCGTTGACGACGCGCGTTTCGTCGATCTTGGTGCCGGGCGCCAGCTCGAGGCGCAGGATCATGTCGCGAAGATGCTCGTAGACCAGGGCAGCACCCTGACCTCGAGGCTGTCGTTTCGTCGAACGCAAGGTAGTCCGGGCTGCATCCGCCCCGGTTGTCCGTGGTGTCCGTGACGTGCGCATGTCTGTGGGTTCCCGTTTCCGTCTGGATCGTTGACAGTCAGGCAGGTCGCTCCATCGCGTGTCGACGCTGGACACTGCGAGAATCACGATCTACAGTATTCTATCAGTATGCAAAACATATTCCATTTTCTGGATTAAGCGTCACCGTGATCCGGAACACCATTCATTCCCGTGATGCCGGCGCTGGCCCGGCGCGTACCACAATCAGTTCTTCCGAGAGAATCGTGCATCTTCTCGGAAGGAAGCCCGTGCGAGCGCTGATGGCAAGGCGAAACGGGCCTGGTCTCCTGTTTCTCTGTCTGCATGTCGCGGCAATGCTGGCGACGGGCACTCTGGTCTGGGTCTCGCTGGACACGCTCTGGGTGGCGCCTGCAGTCTTCCTTCACGGCGTCATGATCGTGCACCTGTTTGCCCCTTTTCACGAGTGCTGCCACAGGACGGCCTTCCGGTGTCGGTGGTTGAACGAATCCGTTTACTGGTGTTGCGGATTGATCCTCGGACTCATGCCATTGGCCTTTCGGTTCCAGCACGCCGACCATCACACCTACACACAGGATCGCGAACGCGATCCCCAAATGATTCCAATGGGTGAGCGCCTCTTCGGGTATATCTTCTACGCTTCTGCACTGCCCTACTTCTCCGCAATCCTCAAGTCCCTCGTGCTCCACGCCCTGGGGCGGTTCAGCCCTGCGGAACGTCGCTACCTCCCGTCTCACATGCTGGGCACCGTGCGCCTGCAGGCCTGGATCTTCTGGGGTGTCTACCTGTCCCTGGCGGTTGTCTCGATCTGGCTGGAGAGCTGGTTCGCCGTCATCTACTGGCTCCTGCCGCGTCTCGTGGCGGAGCCGGTCGAACGGATCATTCGGCTCTCCGAACACACCGCCTGCTCGCACAGTCCCGACATGCTCGAGAACTCCCGCACGATCCTGACTTGGCCTCCGGTGCGATGGCTGTCATGGAACATGCCCTTCCATACCGCCCATCACGCCATCCCCCTGGTTCCGTTTCATGCCCTCCCGAAGCTCAACTCCCTGCTGGCCAACCATCTGTGCGAAGTTCGCCAGGGCTACGTTGCTGCGGTCGCGTTTCAGCTATCTCGCGCTCGAGCCCATGACATGCGGCCGAATGAGGCGTGACGGACTGTCGCGCCGTGGATGACGAATGGCACGACGTTCTCGCCGCCGATGACCTCGACCCGGAGCTGCCGGAGCCGGTGAAGGCAGCGGGGCGCGCCATTGCGCTCTTCGTGGTCGATGACAGGATCTATGCCACGGACTGCTACTGCTCCCACATGCGTGCCAGGCTGACAGACGGTTATGTCGAAGGTGACACCGTCGAGTGCCCGCTCCATCAGTCCAGGTTTCACATTCCCACCGGCCGAGTGCTCAGCTCACCCGCCACCAGGGACATTCGTACCTTCGAGACAAGGATTGATGCTGGTCGAATCCTGGTCCGTGTGCCGACCCGGCGAAACGCGTGATCGACCCCACCGCTCGCCACTTGCCGTGACTTGGCCCCCTGCGTTACCGCCACTCATGCCCGGATGATGCGGGTAGCTCCTTGAGCACATTCGGCAGGTGCCACGCCAGGACTTGGTGATGATTCCAGCACAGCGTGTAGCTGTCGTCCCGGTCGGACGACTCTGCTAGACGGTCCTGTTATGGTTGCCGACTGTCGGGGACAAGGAGGTAGCCATGATACTCGATGACAAGCTGCGGTCGGGCGACCCGATCATTCTCGATGGCGCCACGGGCACGGAAATCGCCCGGCTGGGTGGCGCCATGAACAGTGCCGCCTGGTGCGGCGTCGCCAACAAGACCCACCCCGACATCGTCAGAGGCGTTCACGAGGCCTACATCGAGGCGGGGTGCGATGTGGTGATCACCAACACCTTCGGCACCTGCCGTCATGTGCTGGACGGAGCCGGATTGGCAGACGAGACCGTCGCCATCAACCGGCGGGCTGTCGAACTGGCGCGTGAAGCCATCGAGTCCCTTGAACCATCGAGGCCTGTCGCCGTGGCCGGCTCCATGTCGACTATGTATGCCTGGAAGGAGGGTACCCTCCAAGCGGATCCCGCCTTTCTGCCGGACCGCGAGACGGAAGCCGGCAACTTCGTCGAGATGGCCGAAACACTCGCCGAGGCCGGCGTGGACCTTCTTGTCCTGGAAATGATGCTGGATATCGACAGTGCCGGCCGTTGTGTCGAGGCTGCCATCGCAACGGGGTTGCCGGTCTGGGTGGGGATCAGCTGCATTGACGATGATGACGGCAATCTTGTGGGCTGGGACAACATCCAGTCCAGAGAGAAGGCGAAACCGCCGGCTCTCGGCGAGGTCATCGATGCACTCATGGAAAAGGGCGGTGATGTCTACGGGATCATGCATTCCACCGCGGATGTCACGGGCCCCGCACTCGAGTGCCTTGCCAGCCGCTGGCAGGGACCGGTCATGGCCTATCCGGAAACTCTCCAAACCTTCGACCGGCACACACATCGCACCACGGAATCCCTGACGCCGGAGGAGTTTGCCCGGTCCTGTCTTGATTGGGTCGACAGCGGTGTCAGCATCATCGGCGGCTGTTGCGGCACCACGATCGACCATATCCGCGCCCTTGTCCGCCACATGGAGGCCAGGGCCTCAGGATAGACTTGCTGTCCGATCCTGCAGCGGCAATCCCACCTGCCGGACCATCAAGGGGACGATGGACAGCCGATCTGACGAGTTCCTGGCACTGGCTCTCGCTCACGACACCAACCGGTTGATACTTGAACGTCTTCCGGCGCTTGGCGTGAGCCAGGCGTGGCTGGTGGCAGGCTGCCTCTTCGGCCCGGTCTGGAATGCCCTTTCAAACCAGCCTTCAGGGGCCGGAATCCGTGATTACGACATCTTCTACTGGGATCCCGACACGTCCTGGGATTCCGAGGATGCCGTGATTCGACGGGCCGACGACCTCTTTGCCGATCTCGGCATCGCGCACCAGGTACGCAACCAGGCCCGCGTTCCCCTCTGGTTCGAGCAGCGTTTCGGCAAGCCCTGGCCGGCTACGAGCAGGAGTGCCGACAGCATCGGCCGGTTTGTCGTGTCCTGCACCTGCGTCGGGGTGCGCCCGCGGGGCCACCAAGACGTTGAACTCCATGCCCCCAAGGGACTCCACGATCTCTTCTCGGGAATCCTGCGCCCCAACCCGGACAACCCCACTCCCCATCTCTTCCGTACAAAGTGCCAGAGCTACTTGGATCGCTGGCCATGGCTGACCATGGCCGAAGACTACCTCGCCAGGTGAATCGCCAGTTCGGTCTGGAGGGACGTTCTTCGAGGGTGGCTGGATCAGTCCTTCATGGATGCCGGACCGAGAGGATGATCGCGGTGAGGGTAAGGGTGGTGGTGCCCGCCGTGGTGATGATGGTGACCGGTGCCGATCCCCTCGACATGGTGATGGTGGCTTTCCTGGCGCAGGCCGACCTCGTCCTCGAACCCGAGTACCTGCTCGCGGTACTTGCAGGCCTGGCAGTTCATGTTGCCGGTTCCGTTCAGGATCTCGTCCACCCTGGAGATGAAGGTCTCGACCACCAGGGGATGATCGTTGAGATAACCGGCCTGGACGATTGAGGTGTCGGGATAGCGGGTCGCAGCGCTCGCCGCTGCATCGTAGATCCGTCTGACAAGAACCCCGGTGAAAAGAAAGTAGGGGAAGACGATGATGCGCCGGAAGCCCAATCTGACGACATGATCGAGCGCCGGTGCAACCAGCGGAAACGTGACACCCGAATAGGCCGTCTCTCCCCAACCCAGACCGAGTCCTTCGGTCAGAAGTCGGGTGACCCTGGCGACGTTGGCATTGGCGTCGGGGTCCGATGTGCCACGCCCGACCACCATCAGCAAGGTGTCGCTGGCCGCGACATGGCCTTCGGTCGCATCCGCTTTCCGGATGGCCTCCTCCACTCTCTCGCCGGCTGCCTTGATCATTCTCATGTCGTGGCCGAGGTCGCGGCCGTAGCGGACCTGGATCCCGGTATCGCGGGACCACGTGTTGAGGACCCCGGGGACGTCGTTCTTGACATGGCCGGCGGCAAACAGCATTCCGGGAACAGCAAGGATATCCCGCGCGCCACCTTCGCGAAGGCGGTCGAGGCCCTCGCGAATGACCGGGGTTGCGAACTCGAGAAAGCCGTGGGCGACCGGCCACTTGAATCGGGAAGAGAGGATGTGGGCAAGGGCCGTGAATTCGGCGATGGCCGCTTCGTCGCGGCTGCCGTGACCGCACAGCATGACGGCGGTGTCACTCATGTTCTTCACCCCTTGCCGGTTGGATTATCATTGGGGCGCGCCATGTCACGCCGCAAGTCTTCATGATCTTCGACAATGCCGTACCCGCAGCTCTCGTGGTGGCTGTCGTCCTCGACTGGCTGATCGGCGACCCGCGCTGGCTGTGGGGACGACTGAAGCATCCGGTCGTGGTTCTCGGGTCTCTCATCGATGCTCTCGACAGATATGTCAATCATGGCAGTTCCGCCAGGCGACGTGTGGCGGGATTCGCCGTGCTTGTCGCGATCGTGGTTCTCGCCGCGGTAGCGGGGGTCCTGCTCGCCTCCCTGGGCTGGATCGTGGAGGCCATTGTCATGGCCATCCTGCTGGCCCAGAGGGATCTCCACGACCAAGTGCGGAACGTCGCCACGGCCTTGCGTCGCGACGGGCTCGGGGAAGGGCGCCGCATGGTGGGACGCATCGTCGGTCGCGACACCGGTCAACTGGACGGTCATGGCGTGTGCCGGGCTGCGATCGAGAGTTGCTCCGAGAACTTTGCCGACGGCGTGGTGGCGCCCCTTTTCTGGTATGTGGTGGCAGGGTTGCCGGGTCTCCTCGTCTGCAAGGCGGTCAACACTCTCGACAGCATGATCGGTCATCGCGATTCGCATCATCGCGCCTTCGGTCAGGCCTCGGCGCGATGCGATGACCTGCTGAATCTTCTGCCCGCGAGGCTGTCAGCCATGGTGGTTGGCGGTGCAGCGATGTTCATGACGGGTGCAGATCCGCGAGGCTCGTGGCGCGCGGCGTGGCGTGACGCCCGTCACCACAAGTCACCGAACGCCGGCTGGCCCGAAGCGGCCTTCGCCGGTGCCCTTGGCATCGCCATTGCCGGCCCGCGGTGCTACGGAGGTATCCCGGTGTTCGACGCCTGGATGGGTGACGGACGCGCCGCCTGCACCCCGGACGATATCGATGCGGCCCTGCGTCTCTATGTGCGTTCCTGCGTTCTTGTCGCAGGCTTGTGCCTCCTCCTCGTCATCTGATCATCCTAGGGCGCTGATCAACTTGCGTACGGGCCTGCGTTTTGCGGCCATTCGCAACCCGTACAAAGACAAACCCCGGGCGCTGCAGGGGGCGATCATTGAGAGCAGGTTCGACGTGCTGCTCGTATGTCGCACAGGGTTTCAGGCCGATTTTGCTGGTGCGCTCCCGTCTTGCGATCGTTGCCTGTACGGTCACACACGGCTATCTGGATTCGACGGGTCGGCCTGCATCATGTTTCGATCGATACGGCAATCCGCATGACTGTCACAGGTGATACTCGTGACATGACTGTCACAGGTGATACTCGTGAAAGGACTCGATGATGATGGAAGACTACGCTGACCTTGATGCCACGGAGCTCGCCGGTCGCATTGCCCGGGGAGAACTTTCTGCATCGGAAGTGCTCGAAGAGGCGATTTCCCGTGCCGAGCGCGTCAACCCGGCGCTGAATGCGCTCGTCTACCCGTGGTTCGACCACGCCCGGGCCCGCGTCCGGGAAGGTCTGCCCGGCGGTCCCCTCTGCGGCGTCCCCTTTCTGCTGAAGGATCTCTACGAGGACTACGCCGGCCAGCCGCACAGCAACGGCTGTCGTGCGCTTGCAGGCACGGTCGCGGAGCACGATGCCGAGCTGGTGCGTCGCTACAAGGCGGCGGGCCTCAACATCTTCGGGAGAACGACATCACCGGAGTTCGGGCTTTCGACGACGACCGAATCCGCGCTTCACGGCGTCACCCGCAATCCCTGGCATCAGGGCGTCACGCCGGGCGGCTCGTCAGGCGGCGCGGCGGCTCTGGTTGCGGCCGGCGTCATTCCGATGGCGAACGCATCCGACGGCGGCGGCTCGATCCGCATCCCGGCTTCATGCTGCGGACTGTTCGGCCTCAAGCCGACCCGCGCCCGCAATCCCATGGGTCCCGACGTCGGGGAGGGCTGGTCAGGCCTCGCGACCGCGCACGCGGTGTCGAGGACGGTGCGCGACAGCGCGCTCCTGCTCGATTGCACGGCAGGTCCCGACCTCGGGGCGCCGTACTGGGCGCAAGCGCCGCAACGGCCGTTCGTCGAGGAAGTCGGTCGCGATGTCGCCGGCATGAAGGTCGCAGTCATCCGCGAACCGTGGTTCGATGCCGAAACGGATTCCGATTGCCTCGAGGCCGTCGACGCGGCGGTCGCGCATTGCCGCGATCTGGGCCTCGCAGTCGAGGATGCCGCCCTTCCCGTTCCCCGGTCGATGCTCGAAGCGGACCTGCAGATCATCTACAGCAATGCCCGCCAAACGGTAGAACTGCTGGATTCCTTCTTTGGCCGCCCCATGACGGAAGACGACGTCGAGCCGAACAATCTTCGCATGGCCCGCAACGACCGCGGTACTGGTGCCGACTATGTCAACGCTCTCAATGGCATTCACGGCCTCGGCCGCCTTGTGGGGCGTTTTTTCGCCGACTTCGATCTTCTGCTCACCCCCACCATGCCCATGGCGCCGATGCCGCTCGGTCTGCTCTCTCCGTCGCGCGATGACGGTGAAGCGCAATGGCGCGATGTCGTTCGCACGATCGCGTTCACGGCACCGTTCAATGCGACGGGCAACCCGGCAGCGTCCGTCCCGCTCTACTGGAACCGGGACGGCGTACCGATCGGCGTGCAGTTCGTCGCGCCGTATGGCGACGAAGCGGCGTTGTTCCGGATCGGCTCGGCGCTGGAGCGGATCGCACCGTGGGCCCATCGTCGACCTGACATCCACTCAGGCTGAACACGGCAAAGCGTGTCATCGCGTCAGCCTTCCTCCGTCTGGTCCGTGCCGGAAGCGGCGACGTGCTGCATACCAGCCTGCCGGTTCATTGATTCCCTTTGCGTGTGCGGGCGATGGCCAGCCAGCGATCGATGTCGGTCGAGGATTCGATGGCGTCGGCCACGGCGTCGATGGCGATGTCGACCTCTTCCTCGAAAGCGATGCTGTTCGCCGGACGAGCGCCAAGGCGTTCGAGGAAGCGGTGGCGGAAGCCGTCCGAGCGGAAAAGCCCGTGCATGTAGCAACCCATGATGCGGCCGGAGCATGAGACCGCCCCATCGGAGCCCGTCTCCAGTTCCACCATGGGACGCTTGAGGTCCGGACCGGTTGTCACACCCATGTGCATCTCGTAGCCGGTGACCGGTTCTCCTGTCGTGGTATCGCGGCCGCGGACTTCGGCCAGCTGCTTGGTTCCGGCAAGCGTGGTCGTGATGTCGAGCAGGCCGAGACCGGGTTCCGAGCCCGGCCTTCCCTCGATGCCCCAGGGATCGGCGACCTCGCGGCCCAGCATCTGGTAGCCGCCGCACAGTCCGACGATCCACCCGCCGCGCCGGACATGGGCGGCTAGATCGATGTCCCAGCCGTTGGCCTTGAGCGAGACAAGGTCGGCCAGCGTGCTCTTCGAGCCGGGCAGGATGACGAGATCGCAGTTTCCGGGAAGCGGCTCGCCCGGTTCAATCATCTGGAGGTCGACGTCCGGTTCGGACATCAGGGGATCAAGGTCGTCGAAGTTGGCGATGCGCTCGAAGCGCAGGAAGGCAACGCGGATGACCGCTGCGGACTGTCCATGGCGCGGCCTCGGGTGATCGAGGGCGACCGCGTCCTCGGCCGGCAGCCGCCTTGCTGCCGCAAGGTGGGGAATGACTCCCAGACAGTCGAGACCGGCGCGTCGTCTGATGATGTCGATCGCGGGATCGAAGAGCGAGACATCGCCGCGAAACCTGTTGATGCAGCAGGCGCGAACGAGGTGCCTTTCTTCTTCTTCGAGGAGCGCCATGGTGCCGACGATGCTGGCGATGACACCGCCACGGTCGATATCCCCGACAAGCACGACGGGAACCCCGGCCTCGAGGGCAAAACCCATGTTAGCGATGTCCCCGTCCCTGAGGTTGACCTCTGCCGGCGACCCTGCCCCCTCGACGAGGACGAGATCGGCCGTGGCTTCCAGGCGCCGGAAGCTCTCCATGACGGGCGCCATGAGTGTGCCAGCGAGACCGCGATAGTCCCGGGCGTTGCTCGAACCAAGGACACGTCCCTGGACAATGATCTGGGATGTGCGGTCGGACTGGGGCTTGAGGAGTACGGGGTTCATGTGAACGCTGGCCGGGAGGCCACTGGCCCTCGCCTGAAGCATCTGGGCGCGGCCGATTTCGCCGCCGTCGGCAGCCACGCCGGCGTTGTTCGACATGTTCTGGGGCTTGAAGGGCGCGGTCTTCAGGCCGCGCCGGGTGAAGGCGCGGGCGAGACCGGTGACGATCAGGGACTTGCCGACATCCGAACCGGTCCCCTGGACCATCACTGCGGGTGTCGCCACGACAGGATGTTCTCCCTTGCCCTAGAACTCGATGCCGGGCTGGCTGCGCACACCCTCGCGAAAAGGATGCTTGACGAGGGTCATCTCGGTGACGAGATCGGCAATCTCGATGAGCGCATCCGGGGCATTGCGCCCGGTGACGACAACATGGAGATCATCGCGCCGGGCGTTGAGCGCATCGAGCACGTCGTCTGCATCGACATAACCGTAGCGCAGGGCGATGTTGAGTTCGTCGAGTATGACGAGGCGGATTCCGGGATCGGCCATGAGTTCGCAGGAGGCCTTCCAGGCGGCCATGGCCATCTCGGTGTCGCGCTCGCGGTCCTGGGTTTCCCAGGTGAACCCTTCGCCCATGACCTTCCAGGTGACCTGCTCGGGAAACTGGCGGAACACCTTCAGTTCACCGATCGTGTCGCGCCCCTTGATGAACTGCACGACGCCGATGCGATAGCCGTGACCCAGACAGCGCAGGGCCATGCCCCACGCCGCGGTCGATTTTCCCTTCCCCTTGCCCGTGTGGACGATGAGAAGTCCGCGCTCCTCGGTCTTGGTTGCCATCATGCGATCACGGGCAGCCTTGCGCTTCTTCATCCTTTCCCGGTGACGCTGGTTGATGGAGTCATCGTCGGACGTCGTCATGGGAGGTCCCCTTCGGTGAGAAGCGTTTCGAGGGCATGTATCGTACTGTTGCGTCGCGGTGTCCACAGACCGCGTCTGAAGGCCTCGTGCAGGCGCCCGGCGATATCCGTCAAGGCCTCGGGGTTGGCCCCTTCAAGAAACGAACGGACCTCCGCGTTGTCCAGCCACGCATCGGCAATGGCATCAAAGTGGTGCCCGGGCACCGCACCGGTCGTTGCGGCAAACCCGAAAAGGTAGTCCACCGTGGCCGCCATTTCGAAGGCGCCCTTGTAGCCGTGGCGCATGACTCCGGCGATCCACTTGGGATTGACGACACGGCCTCGCACGACGCGCGCGATCTCCTCCTTCAGCGTGGCGATTCGCGGGTTTTCGGGGCGCGAATGATCGTTGTGGTAGACAGCCGGCTGCCGCCCCGAGGCGCGTCGCACTGCCGCCGCAAGGCCGCCCTCGAACTGGTAGTAGTCGTCCGAATCGAGAAGATCGTGCTCCCTGTTGTCCTGGTTGTGGATGACGGCTTCCACGTGCCGCAGCCGGGTCTCAAGGAGAGAGTGCGCGGCTTCGCCTTCGGCGCCGGCGCCATGGGCGAACCCGCTCCATGCGACATAGGCTTGGGCAAGATCATCGCGTCCATCCCATACACCGCTGTCGATCAGCGCCTGGAGACCGGCGCCGTAGGCGCCCGGCATCGATCCGAAGACCCTGGTGGCGGCGTGTCGCAGGGAAGTACTCCCGGCGTCGGCGGTCTCGTTGCGCACCATCGCTGCAAGGGGATTGACGTCCGCCGGTTCGTCGAGCGCGGCAACGGCGCGCGCGGCGGCGTCCACGAGATCGACGAGGGAAGGGAAGGCATCGCGAAAGAAGCCGGACACCCTCAGGGTGACATCGACCCGGGGCCGTCCCAGCACTCCGGCGGGCATGATCTCGTAGCCGGTGACACGGCCGCTGACGGTATCCCAGGACGGCTGGACTCCCATCAGCGCCAGAGCCTGAGCGATATCGTCGCCACCCGTCCTCATGGTGGCTGTCCCCCATGCCGACAGCGCCACGGCGCGTGGCCATTCGCCGTGATCCTGGAGATGACGTTCCACAAGCCGGTTGGCGGACATCCATCCCAGGCGCCAGGCAGCGGGTGTGGGCACAGATCGCGTGTCGACCGAATAGAAGTTCCGTCCCGTGGGAAGGACTTCCGGGCGGCCCCTCGTCGGGGCGCCCGATGGTCCGGGCTCCACGAACGCGCCGTCGAGTCCGGCGAGCAGGCTGTTGATCTCGTGCGTGCCGCAGGCCTGGAGCGCCGGGCGAAGGCGATTCTCGACATCATCCATCACCCGTGCCGTCGAGGACCAGGATGGATCAAGGGAGATCGTGCCGTCGATGAGGGCAAGGGCAAGGCTCTCGAGGCGCTCGAGCGTGTCCCCCGTGGTGCGCCACGGCCTTCCGTCGAGTTCGGCGAGAACATCCGGCCGTGGCCCTGCCCATGGAACGGCGGGGGTCATGTCGAGAGGATCGAAGTCGAGCGCGAGATCTTGGGCGAGTGCGCGCGTGATCGATTGCCCGGTGCCCTTTCCGTCTCCCCGGGGCGCACGAGCCAGGGCAACGAGTGAGGAACTGGCAAGGGAACCTTCCGGCGACCGCCCGAAGATGTGCAGGCCGTCCCTGATCTGCAGTTCCTTGATCTCGCACAGGTGGCCATCGAGCTTGGTCAGCCTCGCCGTCATGTCATCGGCTCCGGTGATGCCGCAGTCCTCCTCGAGACCGCTGCTGGCCAGAAGTGCCAGGATATCCGTCGCGATGACCTCGAGACGCCTGGGATCGGTCTGTGAGGCCTCGTAGTACTCGTCGACTAGCCGTTCGAGTGTCTCGAGCTCACCATAGGCACCAGCCCTGGCAAGCGGCGGGGTGAGATGGTCCACGATCACCGCCGACGTCCGCCTCTTGGCCTGGGTGCCCTCCCCGGGATCGTTCACGATGAAGGGATAGAGATGGGGAAGCGGGGCGAAGGCTGCTTCGGGAAGGCACGACGATGACAGCGCCAGCGCCTTCCCCGGGAGCCACTCCAGGTTGCCATGCTTGCCAAGGTGGATCACCGCATGGGCATCGAACGGCCCCGACAACCACATGTAGAAGGCGAGATAGGCATGAGGCGGGACGAGATCCGGATCGTGGTAGCTCGTGGCCGGATCGATGTCGTAGCCCCGGGTGGGCTGGATGCCGATCGCCAGATTGTCCCAGCGATGAACGGCAAGGTGGAAGGCGCCATCCGAGAAGAAGGGATCCTCCTTCGGATCCCCCCACCGGCTGAGGATCGTCTCGCGGACATCCATGGGCAGGGTCTCGAAGTGCTCCCGGTAGGTGTGGAGAGGGAGCGTAACATCCGATTGCCGGGGTGTTGGGCCGGCTCTCCGGTTGGTTGGTCCCGCCATCAGTGTTCCGATGAGTTCGGCACCGTCGAAGGGAACGCCATCCACGCGGTATCCGGCGCCCTTCATCGCCTCGATGATGGTGGCTGCCGAGGCCGGGGTGTCGAGTCCGACACCGTTGGCGAGGCGTGAGTCCTTTCCGGGGTAGTTGGCGAGAACGATGGCGACACGGCGTTCCCGGGCAGGTGCGCGCCGGAGGCGCACCCAGCTGGCAGCCAGCCGTGCTGTCCAGGCGATACGATCAGCGACCGGCTGATGGGTGACGACACTGATCTCGGTTTCCTGAAGACGCGGTCCGGGGGCCTTGAAGGATATGGCGCGGGCGAGAATGCGTCCGTCGACTTCCGGAAGCGCCACGTTCATCGCGATGTCACGGGGGGCAAGGCCGCGTGTGCGCGCCTGCCATTGGTCGAGGGTTTCGCCGGAGAGGACGGCCTGGAGAATCGGGCAATCAGCGTCATCGAAGGGTGAGGGGCCACGATCGGCGCCCGGACTCGAGACCGCAAAGCCGGTTGCGTTGACGATCACCGCCGGGCGGAAGGTGGTCAGCGTTTCCTCGACAAGGACGGCCGCCGCGGGATCCTTGAGGCTCTGGCTGTAGAGCGGCAGCGGGTTGAGCCCTTCCTCCTCGAGGGCACGGACAAGGGCATCGACCGGACGGGTGTCACCGGCCTGGACCAGAGCCCGGTAGAAGTGGATGAGCGCCACGTCCTGTCCTTGGGTCCAGCGTCCGGGGAACGTGTCGCCGGCCACGTCTCCCTCGCCTGGCCAGTAGTATCCCGCCCGTGGAAACATCGCGGGCGCTCCAGCCGCCCCTTCATGGCCTGCGAGCGCCGCTGCATGAACGAGGACGTTGTCGGCGTTTTCCCGGCCTCCGTGAATCAGGTAGCTCCACAACCGGTCATAGTCGGCATCGCCCACGGTCGAAAGGCGGCGAAGCTCCCCATCCTGGCGGTCATCTCCGGGCAGCAGGGCAAGCGCGATGCCGTGCTCCTTGGCGGCAGCAGCGATTTCATCGATGCCGTAGCGCCAGTAGGAAGCGCCGCCAAGCAGGCGGATAATGACCACGCGCGCCGGCACGATGATGGCCTCGACGTAGGTGTCCACCGAAAGGTGGTGACCGAGCTGGAGGATGTTGGCGAGGCGCACCGCGGGAGAACCCGGGGGACGGCGGGCCGCGGCCGCCGCCAGCATGGCAAGTTCCGTGTCCGCAGCGGAAAGAACGATGATGTCACCGGGGGTCTGACCGAGATCGAGCGCTTCCGTGCCATCCGGGACAACGCCCGGCTGCGTGGTCAGCAGATGCATCAGGTTGTCCGGCCACCGACGTCGCTGGCGATGGCGTGCCGGTCCATGCCATTGAGACCGATCACGACAAGCTCGCTGCGCTTCTCCTCGTCCGGTTCCCAGGGCCGGTCATAATACCTCTCGATGCGTGGTCCCACGCCCTGGATGACGTGACGCATGGGTTTGCCGGCAATATGGAGGAAGCCCTTGATGCGCAGGATGTCATGGTGCTCCACCGCCGCGCGCAGTGATCCTTCCAGGGCGCCGGGATCCGTGATGTGATCGAGGGTGATGGTGAAACTCGTGAAGTCGTCGTGATCGTGATCGTCTTCCTCCCCGTCATGGTGGGAGGGACGGTTGGCCAGGTCGTCCTCCGCAGCGGCGCCGATGCCGAGCATGGCCAGGGGATCGATCACACCTCCGGACGCGGCAATCACCCTGGTTCCGGGTCTGCGATGGGTGTCCACGATCCGTCGCACCGCTTGCAGCAGCGCGTCGTCGACAAGATCCGTCTTGTTGAGGACGACCACGTCGGCACTCAGGATCTGTTCCTCGAACACCTCCTCGAGGGGGCTTTCGTGATCAAGGTTGGCATCGTCGCGCCGCAGACGGTCGACAGCATCCGGGTCATCAGCGAATCGACCGTCCGCCACGGCCCTCGCGTCGATCACCGCGATGACACCGTCAACGGTCACCCGTGTCTTCACCTCAGGCCAGGTGAAGGCCTTGATCAGGGGTTTGGGCAAGGCGAGTCCCGATGTCTCGATGATGATGTGCTCCGGGGGCTCGGGGCGCTCGATCAGTGTGCGCATGGTCGGCAGAAAGTCGTCGGCAACGGTGCAGCAGATGCAGCCGTTGGCGAGTTCGACGATATCGTCGTCGGGACAGGTCTCCAGCCCGCAGCCTCGGATCAGTTCCCGATCCACTCCGAGATCCCCGAACTCGTTGATGATGAAGGCAAGCCGGCGTCCGGATGCGGCGCCGGCCAGATGCCGGATCAGGGTCGTCTTGCCGGATCCCAGGAAGCCGGTGAGGACGGTGGCAGGAATCTTGGCGGCAAACATGTCAGTGATGCTCGCCTGGAATTGCGGCCCGACAGCGACAATGAGCAATGTGAACGGACATCGGCCCCTCCCTCCGAGGTGCGCTGGCCTGTTGTGCCGGAACGGGGGAGATCTCCTGACTCCGGGTCATCGATCCAGGGACTCCTTCCCGGCACCAGGTGCCAGTGGATGTCGTGTCCCGTGTCTCGCCGTTACAGTTGCGGGGGCAGTGCCGGCCTTGGATCCTTCGATCCGCACCGGCTTCCCTCGCCTCGTTCCAGGAAGTCGAGCCTAGCAGGCGTAGAGGGACGGAACAAGCCGGAACAGTCGATCACCGTGGCCAACTCCCGGGTTCTGAAGCCGGAGACGGGCTGTCCACTGGTGGCCCCTTGAGTACGAGGGGAAGACCGGCTGCCACGAAGATGACGCGTCCGGCGATGGCGCCGATGCGCTGGTGCATGGTTCCCGACTCGTCACGGAACGTGCGGGCCAGCGCGTTCTCCGGAACGATTCCCATTCCCACTTCGTTGGAGACGAGGACGACCTGACCCTCGGTCTTGCCGAGTACACGAAGAAGGTCGTCGACATCCTGCTCGGGAGAGCGTCCGGCTGCCATGACGTTGGCGAGCCATACGGTCAGACAGTCGACGAGGACGGCGCTGCCGGGTGATGTCGCGTTGTCGAGAGCGTCTGCCAGGCGCAGGGGCTCCTCGACTGTTACCCACGCATCGCCGCGCCGACACCGGTGCCTGCGGATGCGTTCTGCCATCTCCGCATCATGGGCTTCGGCAGTGGCGATGTAGCAGGCGGAAAGCCCGGTGGCTTCGATCTGACGTTCCGCAAACAGGCTCTTGCCGGAGCGCGCACCACCGAGCACCAGGCAGACACCGGAGTTGCCCTGGCAGGATGATGGCGTGCAGAGGCCCGACGCTTCCGACATCCCGGAATCCCCTCAAGGTGGCCTGAAGGTGTTCAATGGGCGATCCTGACAGTCCCTGTCAAACCGTCTTGCGGGAGACTTTGCTAAAGTGCCATCGTGACGGGAGAACTCTGGAGGGTGCCCGATGGCGGTAGCAGGTCTCGTCGAGATCGCACCCCCTTCGTGGGATGTCACGCTGGATCTCGTCTACGGCCAGTCAGACAATTTCACGGGCAAGGTGATCTATGCCCGCCCTCGCTGTTTCCTCGTGGACGCTGCGGCAACCTGCCTCGAACGCGCCATACGTTTCGCTGGCGAGCAGGACCTGCGTCTTGTGGTGGCCGATGCCTTCCGCCCCTCGGAGGCGCAGTGGAGTCTGTGGGCCCATACGCCGGATGACACATTCCTCACCCACCCCGAACGCGGTTCACCCCACAGCCGTGGCGTGGCCGTCGATGTCACGCTCGAGACGGACGCTGGCGTACGCCTTGACATGGGCGGGCTCGTTGACGAACTGACGGAGAACGCGCGTCACGATGCGCCGGGCATCACGCCCGGGCAGCGTGCCAACAGGCTCCTCCTTCTTGGTATCATGACGGCGGCAGGGTTCGACTGGTACAATGCCGAGTGGTGGCATTACCAGTTGTTCGATTCGCGCCGCTGGCCGGTGCTGTCGGACAGCGAGGCCGGAACCGGTATCATGTCCTGACCGTTCCCGGCCGGTTGATCGTCTTGTGTGCGCAGGCATACTGGAGACTGCCATGCGATATGCACGGATAGTGGCCCTGACAGGGATCATGTGGTGGGGCGCGATGGCATGCACGGGTGCCGTCGTGTCGCTGTCGGCGATGGCGGAGGAACCGCAGTCCGCAGTGGTGGTTGTCTATCACCGGTTCGGCGAGGATGCCTATCCCTCGACCAGTGTCACCATTGAACAGTTTGAACAACACCTGGCGATTCTCGAGGAGGGTGGATACCAGGTCCTGCCACTCGAGGAGATTGTCAGCGGCCTTGCCGGTGAACGTGAGCTTCCCGACAGGGCCGTGGCCATCACCGTCGATGACACCTACCGGTCCATCCTCACCGAGGCCATGCCGCGATTGCTTGAGCGGGGGTTCCCCTTCACCGTCTTCATCAACACCGATGCGGTGAACAACTCCCTGTCTTCGATCAGCTGGGATGATGTCCGGGCCATGCACGAGGCCGGCGTCGCCATCGGTGCCCAGAGTGCCGGTCATGGCCACATGGCGTTCATGGACCGCGGCAGGGTCGAGGAAGACCTGGCGCGCATGACATCGGATTTTATCAACCAACTGGGATTCGTGCCGACGCTGTTTGCCTATCCTTACGGGGAGTTCAGTTCTGAATTGTCCGCCATGCTCCGTGATGTCGGATACGACGCCGCCTTCGGCCAGCACTCTGGCGTTGCCGTCGAGGGAGCGAACCTGTTCGCCCTGCCGCGCTTTGCCCTCAATGAGCGCTTCGGCACACCGGAGAGGTTCAGCACCATCGTCGAGGCGCTCCCCATGCCTGTCACGGGCTCCCTTCCGCTGGACATGGTCATCCGCAGCGATAGCCCCAATCCGCCCCACATCGGGTTTACGGTCGCCGAATACGTCGGCCCTCTCGACCGGTTGGCCTGCTTCCCGTCACACGGCGAGGCGGTGCTTGAGATACTCGGCAGGCGAGTCGAAGTGCGCCTCGACAGACCATTCCCTCCGGGTCGCAATCGCATCAACTGCACCCTTCCGGCGGCCGAGGGGCGCTTTCGCTGGCTGGGAATTCCTTTTCTTGTCCCGGGCGGCGAGGAGTGAGCAGGCCTGCCGTTCAGGACACGCACAAGCAGGACTGCCCGGTGATATCAGCCTGAGCCCTTTTCCTGTGCGGAGGCAAGGATGACCGGTCTCCCGTTCCGGGAGAAGGGGAGGGGAATGCGAAGCTGGTTGGCAGGCAGCGGTCAGGCTGTAAGGGCGGCGAGGCGTGCGGTGTCGAAATCGGTCAGGCTGTTCTGGTCGATCACCGTGTGAACGTGGCTGATGTACTCCGGTTCCTCGGCATAGCGGTCGAGCATGGTGGCGAGAGCGTGACTGTCGAGCGGTTCTCCGCTCTCCCGCAGTCTGGCGCGCAGGTCGCGGAACGCCGCATAGGCGGGGTGGCGGTTGAGATTGCATGCATAGGCAATCACAGCCGCCTTGAGATCGCGGAATGACCGGACCACGTGGGTCTTGTCGGGATCGCGGTTGCGGGGCACGAGGCCGGCGTGGCTGTTCCAGGACTTCTGGCCGAAGACGGCATTGCCGTTGCGGGCGAAGCGCGAGGTTCCCCAGCCCGACTCGATGGCTGACTGGGCCAGCGCCAGAGCAACCGGCACCACATCGACCCGACGCAAAAGTTCGCGGATGTCACCGCTCTCGACCCCATAAAAGGAGGCCATGTAATCGAGCCAGGCCGCATCGCGCAGAGAAAGACTGGCGCCATTCCTGATCACCTGATCGAGATGCTCGAGACGGAGACGCTCGGCGAGGATCTCCTCGTTGACCTTGAGGACCAGCGGCAACATGACCTTCAGGAAGATTTTCTTGCGTTCGGCGGGATCGTCGATGAGGTGCATGTCAGCCGGCATGCGACTCACCAGGACGCGGGGGACGGAAATGGTCTGGAGACGGATCTCATCGAGCCTGAGGCCGGCCGTCGACAGCGCCGTGTCGAGGAAGGCGGCGGCGCCATCGATGTCCTGCACGGCCGCAAGGGCGACCGGACGCTGGGACGGAAGCGGCACCGTCGTGGCTGCGCCCTCGGACTCGGCGATGGCATGGCTCGACGTCAGGAATGCCACGCACACGCAGACTGTAGGAATGAACCTCATGAATCCGCAGACCTTCGTGAAGGCAAAAGAGGGAATGATGCAGGTCGACCCGGTGGCGACTAGAGAACCGGGCGTACCTCCACGACATCGGGGATGTAGTGCTTCAGGAGATTCTCGATGCCCATCTTGAGGGTCATTGTCGAGCTTGGACAACCGTGACAAGCGCCCTGCATGGCCAGCGAGACGACCCCGTTCCGGTATGAATGGAACACGATGTCGCCGCCGTCCTGGGCAACGGCAGGCCTCACCCTGGTATCGAGAAGTTCCTTGATCTGCGCCACGACCTCGCTGTCGGCTTCATCGCTCGCCGGTTCGTCCATGCGGACGGACATGACGGGAGCACCGGTCACGAAGTGCTCCATGATGACCCCGAGAAGGACTGGCTTCATCATCTGCCAGTCGTTCTCCGGCGATCGTGTCACGGAGATGAAATCCCGGCCGAGAAACACGCCGGTCACCCCGGCAACGTCGAAGAGACGGCGAGCCAGTGGTGATATGTCGGCGGAATCGGAATCCGGAAAGTTTGCGGTTCCCGAGTCCATGACGGTCCTTCCGGGAAGGAACTTCATGGTCAGCGGATTGGGTGTGTCTTCTGTCTGGATGAACACGGTTCGAGCCCGTTTTGTGTTCTCTTGACCCTAATAGTGGCTATTTGCCCGCAGGATTTCAAGGCTGGAGGCTCAACCATCACCATCCGCGCCTCCCTGGTGCCGGGATTCGGCCGAGCGCTACCGGCCTGGCCGTCAGGTGATGTTGATGATGTCCTCGTCGGAGATGGTGCCCGGAATGATGACGAGCGGGATAGTGAGGCGCCCGGCGAGATGTCCGGCGAGCCAGGACACCAGCTTTCCGCGGCCTTCCGCGGGGTTCGACCCGACGCACAGCAGGTCGATCATCGGGTCGTCATCGACCGCGCCCAGAATTTCGTCGCCAATGCGGCCCTCGCGCACCAGGAGTTCCGGCATCACACCCGCCCAGGAGTTGACATCCTGCGCGAGCTCGTTGAGCAGCTCCTCGGCGGCCTCGAGCTGCTCCTCGCGCATCATGTGCTCGACTCCGGACCACTGCCTGAAATCCACCGGCTGCACGACATGGAGAAGCGCGACCCTGCCATGGGTGTTCTTGGCCCGGCGGCAGGCGTAGTGCACCGCCACCCGGCTCGGAGGCGAAGCATCGACGCAGACCAGGAACTTGACCTGTCCGGCGACATGTCCGGGACGCCCGGCGTCCCCTGGAGTTGTCTCGCTCATCGTGGCCCGGATTGTGTCACGATCAGGTCCGCCGGAACAGGAGGTTGCCGGTGAGACCGGCGATGACGGCAGCGATGACGGCGGCAATGCCGTAGAACTCGGACTCGCGGTGGGCGAAATTGTAGATCTCAGCGCCAAAACCGGCCTTGGAGATGATCAGCGGTGACGACTGTGCCGCCACGACATTGCCGTTGCGTATCAGGAAGGTGTCTGCGGCGTAGGTTCCCACAGGTACGCCCGCCGGAAGGGCGATGGTGGCGCGGAACAACCGGCCACCGGCGAGGCTCACGGTGCTCGGTTCCAACGGGTAAAGCCCTTCCGCCTGCTTCAGTTCGATCAGCGCTGCACGGAATTCGTCGCGCACGGACGCTTCCATGTCGGCAGGTTCGAGTCGCAACCCGTCAATGCCGATTTCCATGACCCGGCGCATGTCGGCATCGACAATCTCCCCGAGCGGGCGTGTCGATGCGAGGCCGTAGAAACCGGGTACGGACTGGAAAACGGCTGACTGGGCATTGACCCAGATGCCAAAGACCGGCGCCTTCTTGCGGACCACTACCTCCTGGCGCGGTCCACGAACGACAACGACGATGTCGCCTTCGTTCTCGATCGCTCCGAACACGAGAATTTCGGTTCCGTCAAAGTCGGCGGTAATACCGATGGCATGGTGTGACAGACCCGCCATGATCTCCTGCGCGGCCGATGTGCCGGGTCCGGCAAAGACCGCCGCCAGGAGCGCAAGGGTCATCAGGCGTCTCAATGGAACCCCGTGGGCGAGAGGGTGTAGAGACTGGCCGGTTCGGCCACCAGACGCCAAAGCAGGGTCACGCAGACGCCCAGCACGACAAGAGCCAGAAGCCCGCGCAGCTCCTCACCGCGCAATTCCGCCCCGACCCTGGTGCCGAACTGGGCGCCGAACACGGCCCCCAGTGTCAGGATGCCGGCCAGCATGACATCGACGGTCTGCGTGCTTGTGGCGTGCAGGAAGGTTGCCGTGGCCGTCACGAAGGTGATCTGGAACAGCGATGTGCCGATGACGACACCGACCGGCATGCCGAGCAGGTAGATCATGGCGGGCACCAGGAAGAAGCCACCGCCCACACCCATGATGGCTGCGAGAATGCCGATGACGAATCCGAGCATGATCGGCAGCACGGCGCTGATGTAGAGCCTGGATGTGCGGAAGCGCATCTTGAAGGGGAGGCCATGCCCCCAGTGATGCACATGGGCCTTGCGGCGAACGTTCGTGCCACCGCGCCGGCGCAGGATGGCGCGCAGCGATTCCACCATCATCAGCGTTCCGATGGAGCCCAGCATGACGACATAGGAGATCGAAATCACAAGGTCGATCTGACCGATCTGGCGCAGGATGCCGAACAGCCACACGCCGAAAATGGAACCGAGCACGCCACCGGCGATGAGGACGCCGCCCATCTTGAAGTCGACCTGGCGCCGCCGCCAGTGCGCCATGAAACCCGAGACGGAAGCTGCCACCACCTGATTCACCTCGGATCCCACGGCCACCGGAGGCGGGACGCCGATGAAGATGAGCAGGGGAGTCATCAGAAATCCGCCGCCGACTCCGAACAGGCCTGACAGAAAGCCGACCGCACCGCCCATGCCGAGCAGGAGAAAGATGTCCACGGACATCTCCGCAATCGGCAGATAGATCTGGAACATGGCAGTGGTCGCTGGTTAACGGCGTCTCATCCCTTGTGCGCCTGCCTGCTGCCGGAGACAAGGGATGCGGGCAAGAAAATGCCCCTTTGCCAACGTCGTGCGCGCCCTGATGGCCCTTTAGCCATCGTCAGGCGGCGGATTAGCGAGAACCTCGCGCTTTCCGACGTGATTGGCAGCACTGACCACACCGTTCTTCTCCATCTGTTCGATGATCGAAGCGGCGCGGTTGTACCCGATCTGCAGGTGGCGCTGGATGAAGCTGGTCGATGCCTTCTGTTCCTTCGTCACGATGAAGACGGCCCGGTCGTAGAGTACCCGGTTCTTGTCGGAGGCTCCGCCAGCCGCCATGTCCGGCAGGGTTTCCACGGACTCCAGGGGTTCCTCCGTGACGGAGTCCAGATACTCGGGCGTGCCTTGCGTGTGCAGGTAGGCGACGACCTCGCGCACCTCCTCATCGCTGACGAAGGGTCCGTGAATGCGCGTCAGCCGGCCTCCGCCGCGCAGGAACAGCATGTCGCCCTTGCCGAGCAGTTGCTCGGCACCTTGGTCACCAATGATCGTGCGGCTGTCAATCTTGGAGGTGACGTTGAACGACACCCGGCACGGGAAGTTGGCCTTGATGGTGCCCGTGATGACATCCACGGAAGGCCGCTGGGTGGCCATGATGAGGTGGATGCCGGCGGCCCGCGCCATCTGCGACAGGCGCTGGATGGCGCCCTCGATGTCGCGGCCTGCCACCAGCATGAGATCCGCCATCTCGTCCACCACGACGACGATGAAGGGCAGGGGCTTGTCGGCGATGACCTCCTCCTCGAAACACGGGTCACCGGTTCTCGAATCGAATCCGGTCTGCACGGTCCGTGTGAGCGCGGTGCCTTCGGCGAGCGCCGCGGCAACGCGGGCATTGAAGCCCTCGATGTTGCGCACCCCGATCTTCTGCATGCCCCGGTAGCGCCTTTCCATTTCGCCGACCACCCACTTCAGGGCCATGACCGCCTTGTGTGGTTCGGTGACCACCGGTGCGAGAAGGTGCGGTATGTCGTCGTAGACCGAGAGTTCCAGCATCTTTGGATCGATCAGGATCAGCCGGCACTCGTCCGGTGAAAGCCTGTAGAGGAGGGACAGGATCATGGCATTGACCGCCACCGACTTGCCGGACCCGGTGGTGCCGGCCACCAGCAGGTGAGGCATGTTGGCAAGATCCTCGATCACCGGGGTGCCCGAAATCTGCTTGCCCAGGGCGATCGGCAACCTCACGTCGTTCCTGGCGAAGTCGCGGGTTTCCAGAAGTTCGCGCAGAACCACCATCTCTCGATCGTCGTTGGGAAGTTCGATGCCGAGTACGGTGCGTCCGGGAACCACGGCCACGCGGGCCGACACCGCGGACATGTTCCGTGCGATGTCGTCGGCCAGACCTATGATGCGGCTGGCGCGTATGCCGGCATCGGGTTCGAGCTCGTAGAGCGTCACCACCGGACCCGTTCGCACATCTTCAATGTGACCGCGGATACCGAAGTCCGACAGCACCTCTTCAAGCATCCGCGCCTTCTCGACCAGCGCGCTCCTGTTGGTTTCGCGTCGCCGTGAGGAATCGACATTGACCAGGAGTTCGCGGGGCGGAAGTCGGAACGTCCCGTCAAGGCGCGGGCCCTTGCGTGGCGCCGGCCGCCGGTTACCGGCGGGTTTCCGGCGATCGGCTGTTCCGGAACCCTTCTTGCGGGACTTCTTCTGACTCGGGCGCCGCGACAGCTCTCCCTTGGGTATCGGGAACTCGGGCATCGCCTCACTGTGGGTTGCAGACTCGCTTCTGCCGGCGCGCCACAACGCGACACGGTTTTTCAGGCTCATCAGACCGCGCGCCGCGGCACGGCACAATCGCCAGCCCAGCCTGACATCGGCCCAGGGAACAGCTGCAGCGAACACCAGGGTGGCCAGTGCCGGCACATGAAGAGCCAGGGCATAGCCCTCAACCATGGCGATGGAGATTCCGAGAGTCTGTGCGGCCCAGGTCACCATCAGGGTCCCGCCGATGCCGCCCGCACCGGCATTGAACCACTCGTTCACCGGCGTTGCTGCAAGAGCAGGCATCCAGAGCATTGTCGCCGCCACAATCGCGAGGGCGCGCCAGAACGGATGGTTGAGCCGGTGACGGAAAATGAGGGAACGTCCCCATGCGAGCAGCACGACGGCCGGCAGGAGTCCGGCAACGCCGGTGAACGTGAGGATGGCTTCGGCCACGGTGGCACCAGTGGCGCCGGCAAGGTTGAGCACCGGGCTGCCCGTCACGTAGTTCAGCGATGGATCGGCAGCCTCGAACGTGACAAGAGCCAGGATGAGCCAGCCGGCAACAGCGATGCAGGCGATGCCGAGCGCCTCCATCAGCCGCCGGTTCATCCACGCCAGTGCTGTCGCCGGAAACAGGTTGGGAAAGGGTGATACCGGTCGTGTGGCCATGACTCAGTTCCCTTCTACCAGTGTTTCCGCAAGACGGGTCAGACCTTCCCTGGTGGAGTCGTGATCGCCGACCAGCGCCACGCGGATGTAGGGAAGGGCTTCATTTGTGCCATCGTTCCTGTCCTCGGCAAGGAAAGCACCTGGCAGAACCTTGACGGCCGCTTCGGCCCACAGCTTTCTCGCAGCCTCGATACCGTTGCCGACATCCAGCCACAGGAAGAAACCGCCAGGCGGCCTGAAGAATCCGAAACGGTTGCCCAGAATGGCCTCGGCCATGTCGATCTTCTCCCGGTAGAGCCGGCGATTCTCCTCGACATGCTCCTCGTCGGACCACAGCACCTCAGCGGTGGTCAGGACGGCCATCGGGCTTGCCGCGGCTGCATACCTGCGCAGGCGCATGTAGGCCGCAATGAAATCAGGATCGCCGGCGACGAAGCCGTGTCGCAGACCGGGAATGCTGGAGCGCTTGGACAGTGAATGGAAGCACACGACATGTGACAGATCACCGTCTTCGGCACAGACCTGCATGACACCAGGCGGTGGCGCACGATCCCAGACTTCCGCGTAGCACTCGTCTGCGACAAGCAGGAAATCATGTCGCCTGGCAAGGGCGACAGCTCGCCGGAGATAGTCGGCGTCGGCCACCGCACCCTGTGGATTGGCCGGTGAACAAAGGTAGAAGATGGCCGTTCTGTCGAGAACGTCATCGGTGAGACTGTCGAGATCCGGCAGAAAGCCGGTCCGCGAGGTGCAGGGCATGAAGACCGGCTGTGCCCCGGCGGCGACGGCGCCCGCCTTGTAGGGCGGGTAGAAGGGATTGGGCATCAGTGCCAGCGGTGCGCCCTTCGCCCGCGTCGTCGGCACGGCTGCCAGAGCGACCATGAAGAGCCCTTCCCTGGTTCCCTGGACCGGGATGATGCTCCGTTCGGGGTCGATGAAGCCATCAGCGAGACCGTAGCGCCGGGAGAGCCAGGCGGCCATGGCGCGTCTCAGGCCCGGTGTCCCCTCCACCGGGGGATACCTGCCGTAATCCGCGAAAGAATCAGACAGCGGCTGGCGTGCGATCTCCGGCACACCGTGGCGCGGTTCGCCGATCCACATCGCGATCGCCTCGCTGTTGCCGCAAGGCAACGGAATGTCCTTGATGAGCGCGTTCATGCGCCGGAAAGGGTATTCCTTCAGTGATTCAAGTCTGTCGCTGATCATGCCGTCGTTCCGAGAACGGTCGGGAGTGTCGCACACTTCAACCCCGTTTATCAAAATATTCATTGTTGATGGTCTGTTAAATGGTATTCCTCCCGGTCTTGGTCAACTTTCCCGCTGGCGTGCTAGGGATTCCCTGCGAGCGACATAGAGGCCAGCAAGGACGATGATGATGGCGCCGGACCACGTCCATGTGTCCGGAAACTCGCGCCAGAAGACCCAGCCGTAGAACGTGGCGCCGACAATCTCCGTATAGATGAAGGGCGCCAGCAGAGAGGCCGGCGCCAGGGTATAGGCCCTGATGACGAGACCGTTGCTGCCCGACGAGAGCAGGGCGATCACCACGAGCGCCACCCATTGCCAGCCAGCGGGTGGTTGCCAGTACCACGGAATCATGGCCGCAAGCACGACCAGGGTCACCAGCGATGACCATAACATCATGTTTGGAGTGGAGTTTCTCACCGAAATCTTGCGCGTGATGACGACATAGACCGACCAGATCATGACTGCCAGCACCGGCCAGATGGCACCCCATCCCATGAGCCCCGAGCCGGGGCGCACGATGATGAGACCGCCGACGAGGCCAACGGCGCAGGCGGCCCAGCGATGCCATCCGGCGCGTTCGCCGAGAAACACGTGGGCCATGGCCGTGATCACCAGGGGACCGATGAAGAGAATGGCGATGAGGTCGGCGAACTGGAGAGCCTTGAGGCCACTGTAGAACGTGTACCCCATGGCGAACTGGCAGGCAGAACGGGCGATCTGCCAACCCGGGTCGGCGGTCCGGATGAGGCGCAGCGGATTGGGCTGGCGCGACACCAGCAGCGCCATGACCACGAGGCCGCAGGCCTGGAACACCATGATCTGGAAGATCGGCAGATCCTGGATGGTCCACTTCGCTATGGCGTCGGAGGTGTTGACCAGCAACAGCGACAGCAGCATCAGGATGATGCCGGCCGCGTGTGGATGAAATCGGGTCACGAAGGTTGTTGTGCCATTCCGGCAGCCTCGACGGCACGGGCGAGACGCAGCAGGACCTCCTCCCTGCCGGGCCGTTGCATCAGCATCAGGCCTGCCGGCATGCCTGACGCGTCCTTCCCGCACGGCAGGGTGATGGCGCAGACCTTCAGGAGATTGCCCGGTGTCGTGTTCCCCAGCATGGCGGCGTTCGCATCTGTGTACACCTTCTCGTCCTCAAGGAGGTCGGCGATCTTCGGAGCGCTGATACGGACGGTGGGGGCGACCAGGGCATCGCAACCGCCCATTCTGCGATGGAGCCTGTCAGCCAGGGAGTCGAGTTCACGCAGGATCTTCAGTACCTCGTGTCCCGCCTGGACCTTGCCGGAGAGGAAGCGGGGCAGCATGAAGGGAAAGATCTTCTGCGGCATGTCGCTTACCACACCGGACCAGCACGACCAGGCATCCGTCGTGATCAGCCGTCCGGCGACTTTCATGGCTTCCGTGAACTCGTCGACATCCTGCCATTCGACGCTTGCGCCGGCAGCCTCGAGACGTGAGAGCGCCTCGCGGCAGGAGCGATCAACTCCCTCATCGATACCGCTCCACATTGGCGAGGCGACCGCGATGATGCGCTTGCCCGTGATCCGGGCGCCGTCGAGGTCAGCCATCGCCCTGCCCGAGAGGACCGACCACATGGCTGCAGCATCAGCCACGTCCGCGGCAAGAGGACCGATGGTGTCGAAGAGCGATGCCAAGGGCATCACGCCATCCATGGGAAGTGCGCCTATGGTGGTCTTGAGACCGACCACGCCATTGAGGGCTGCGGGTATGCGCACCGACCCTCCGGTATCGCTGCCGATTGCGATCGGGCCCAGCCCGCGGGCAACGGCGACGCCGGCTCCGGACGATGAGCCTCCCGGAATGCGGTCGACGGTGGCGTCATGGGCATTGGCGGGCGTTCCATGAGTCGTGTTGATGCCGAGTCCGGAGAAGGCGAATTCGGTCATGTTGGTCTTGCCGAGGAAGACAGTGCCTGCCTGGGTGGCGCGCTGCAGCAGGACGCCGTCGCGCTCGGATACACGACCAGCGAGAGCCCGTGCCGCCATCGTTGTCTCGACACCGGCGACATCCACCAGGTCCTTCCAGGACACCGGGACTCCGTCGAGAGGTCCCCGCAGCAGACCCTGGCGCTGGCGGCGACGGGCGGCCTCGGCCTCCGCGCGGGTACGATCCTCGACGATGCGGATGAAGATTCGGCCATCGGCATCAAGTGACGCGATGCGCTCGAGAAAGTGCTCGGCAAGATCTGCGGGATCGATCACACCGGCGGCAATTTCCCGGCCAAGCTGCAGCGCCGTCATGTCGTGCCACGTCATCGCCCCGGTTCCCCTGCTGTCCCTGACGGGATGTTCCCGGCTGCTTGCTACCATTGTCGCGCGGGCGCTGCCAGTAATGACGTCGCACCGGATGTGATGTTGAATGGAGCCATGGAATCGCGTTTCGACATCTGCGTCGTCGGCGGTGGCATGAGTGGCATGACGACCGCCCTTGCCCTGGCACAGGCCGGTTTCGAGGTGGCCCTGGTCGAGAGGGTTCCCCGCCAGACGATTCTTGACGGTTCGTTCGACGGACGCGTGTCCTCCATTTCCTGGGGTTCGAAGCTCGTTCTTGAACGACTCGATGCATGGCAGGACGCCGTTCCCCATGCCCAGCCTATCCTCGATATCCGCGTCTCGGATCGACAGTCGCCCTTCTTCCTTCACTACGACCATCGGGATGTCGGTGACCATCCCATGGGATGGATCATGGAAAACAGGGTCCTTCGGCAGGCGCTCGACAACGCGGTCGGGCGCGCCGCACGGGTGCATCCGGTGTGCGCACGCGTTGTCTCCATGGAATGCGACGATGCGGTCGCAACCCTGGGCCTTGACGATGATTCCAGGCTGCGCTGCAGTCTCGTCGTTGCCTGCGACGGCGGCAGCTCGCCTTTGCGCACCATGGCCGGCATCGATACCTGGCGGCACGACTACCGGCAGACGGCCATCATCGCCACGGTACGCCACGAAAGACCACACAACGGGATCGCCCACGAGCGTTTCCTTGCGGGTGGCCCCTTCGCCATCCTGCCCCTGCCGGGGAATCGCTCCTCCATCGTGTGGACGGAGGACGAGAATGTTGCCAGGCGAGTCCTCGAACTCGACCTCAGAACGTTCGCAGAGGAGCTGGCGTGGAGGTTCGGCGACTTTCTGGGGCCGCTGGACGTGACGGGACCGGTCCTTGACCATCATCTTTCCCTGGCGGTCGCCAACCGTCTCATCGACCGCCGGCTGGTCCTGGTGGGCGATGCCGCCCATGCCATTCATCCCATTGCCGGCCAGGGGTTCAATCTGGGTATCCGCGATGCGGCCGTGCTCGCCGAGGTTCTGGCCGACATGGCGCGTCTCGGGCTTGGTCCGGGCTCGGGCGCTGTCCTGGCTGCCTACGCCCGCCGGCGCCGTGTCGACACGTGGATGCTGGTTACCATGACCCACGGTCTCAACCGCCTCTTTGCCATGCGCTCGCCTCCGGTGGCGCTGGCCCGCGGCCTTGGTCTCGCCCTCGTAGGATCCATGAAACCCGTCAAGCGCCTGCTCATGAGGGATGCCATGGGCGTGGCCGGGCGGTTGCCGCGGCTGATGACTGGGGAGAGGCTGTAACCACGGCCGGTTCAGGAGCGGCCCTGCTCCTCCTTCAGGGTGCTCAGCACCAGCCAGCCCGCTGCCATCAGGACAACAATGACAGCCATGCCAAGGCGCTGGCTCGACGTCGCATAGGCGATCACGCCGACGAGAAGCGGCCCGGCAAAGCTGGTGATCTTGCCGGAGAGCGCGAACAGACCGAACATTTCGCCGGTCATGTGCGGCGGGGCGAGGCGGGCCATGAGTGATCGGCTTGCCGACTGCACCGGACCGATGAATACGCCAAGCAGGCCACCGAGTATCCAGAACCAGAGCGTCGATTCGATGATCAGCATGACGATACTGAACACGATAAGGGCGGCGAGCGTGACAAGCAGGGTTCGCCGCGCTCCGATCCGGTCGTCCACCCATCCGAAGACCGCGGCTCCTGCGCACGCCGTGATGTTGAGAAGGATGGCAAACAGCAACACCGATTCCTCGTCCATGGCGAAGGTGGTGGCGGCATAGACGCCCCCCAGGGCGAAGAGCGTGTTGAGGCCGTCGACATAGAGCAGGCGGGCGATGAGGAACCTGATGATCGTGCGGTGCTGGCGAAACTCCCGTAGCGTGTCCACGAGCTGTTTGAGGCCGACGCGCACGGCTTCTGCCGGAGCCCGTCCGGTGCCCGGTCGGTCTGGCGTGAACAGGAAGAACGGCCAGCTGAAGATGACGAACCAGAGCGCCGTGACCACGGCGACGAAACGGATGTGCTCCGACTTGTCGCGTTCCAGACCGAAGGGGAGCGGATCGGCCAGAACGAAAAACCCGAGGACCAGGACGAGGCAGCCGATTCCCCCCGCGTATCCCAGGCCCCAGGCCCATCCCGACAGGCGGCCGAAGCGGGAGGGTTCGACGAGATCCGGCAGCATCGCGTTGTAGAAGACGATCGATGTCTCGAAGGCGACGTTGACAAGGGCGACGAGGACCAGGGCCGGAATGATCCAGCGCGCTTCGGGGGCGCAGAACCAGAGCGCAGCCGTCGCCGCAACCATGATGAGACTGAAGCCCAGAACCCATGGCTTGCGTCGGCCGCCGGCATCCGCGATGGCGCCGGTCACCGGAGCCAGGATGGCGATGACGAGCGCCGATACCGCGATACCCCAGCTCCACAACGCAAGACCCTCCGCCTCGCTGTCGGCAATGGCGCGGGCAAAGTAGGGAGCGAAGATGAACGTGATGACGATGGTGGGCGTGGGAGAGTTTGCCCAGTCGAAGAGGCACCACGAGACAAGCCCCCTGGTTCCGGCAGGGCGGGCGGTCCTGGTCGTCATCATGACGCCTGGAGCTCGGCGGAACGGATTCCCGCCCGCCAGTCGTGCCGGTCGATCGCATAGAGAACCTGGGGTCCTTGGTAGGCGACGACATCTCTCTTGAACGTGAACCCGAGTCTCGACATCAGGCGCCTCGAGGAAAGGTTGTGCGGGCTCGTGATGGCCTGGATGCTGCGTGTGCCCAGTTCCATGAAGGCATGCTCGAGGATCCGTGCGGTGGCTTCCGCGGCATGGCCCTTTCCGGCTGCCTGGCGGGCGATGGCCCAGCCCGCTTCCAGCCTTTCGGCAGGATTGACGTTATCGCCGATGTCGATGACGAATCCCGTGTAGCCCATGATGGACGCATTGGCCCGGTCCTTCTCCAGTACGCCCCACATGCCGACGCCATGGTGTTCGAAAGCCCACAGTGACCGTTCGAGGTAGTAACGGGAGAGATTGTCGGGGTCATTGGAACGTCCTGGAATGTCCATGAGATCCCACATGTGCTCCCGGTCGGCAAACAGGTCCTCGAGTGCCGGGAGGTCACCCCTCTCGAGGGGACGCAACACGAGCCGCCCTGTGGCAAGAATTGTCACACGCCTGTCACCTCGGCCGTTCATATGACACTGTGCCGGTGCACCATTCTCTGGACAACCCCCGAGCCTTGGCAAGCGAAGGACAAGGTGGCAGGAACCAACTCATGCCGGATGCCATGGAACCGATGACGATCCCGCTGATCCACGGGCTTTCCTCGCTGGCCGGACGCTATGACGGATTGCTCGTCGACCTGTGGGGGTGCCTGCACGACGGTGTCGACGCCCATGGTCCTGCAGTTGATGCACTGGTGGCGTTCCGCCGCCTTGGCGGGCGTGTCGTGCTGTTGTCCAACGCGCCGCGCACGCCACAGGCCGTTGCCCGGCAACTGGAGGCGATGGGCGTTCCCGACTGCGCCTGGGACGGAATCATGACAGCCGGCCTGGCGACGCGTCTGGCCGTCGAGGAAGGCGAGGACCCCTGGTATGCGGCGCTGGGTCCCAGGTTCTGGCACCTGGGAACGGAACGGGATGCCTGCCTCCTTGAAGGTCTCGCCCGCGAGCGATGCACCAGCGTCGATGACGCTGACTTCGTGCTGTGCTGCGGCATCCGTCGCCCGGGCGAGACCCTTGACGACATCATGCCCGAACTCGAACCGGCGCTCGAACGCGGCCTGCCGATGCTGTCGGCAAATCCGGACCGGTTCGTGCTGCGAGGCGAGGTGCGCGAAATCTGCGCCGGCACCATCGCCGATGCCTATGTGGCCCGTGGAGGGCGCATGCGCCAGGAGGGAAAGCCCTTCCCGTCGGTCTACCGGCGGTGTCTTGACATGCTGGCGGGCATGCTCCCGGAACGCGTCCTCGCCGTGGGAGACGGCATCGGGACGGACATTGTCGGGGCACGCGACAGCGGAATCGATGCGGTATGGATCACAGGCGGCCTGCCGGCCCATTTTTGGGGCATCCCGCCGGAACAGGTTCCGCCGCGGACTCTGGTCGACGACGCCTGCCGGCGCCATGGCGTCACACCGGCAGGCATCATGCCCATGCTGGCTTGGTAGCAGGAGAACTCTTCGGTTTGAACCGCGGCAGTGAAACGGCCATCGTCGGTGGCACGATGGTTATCGCGAACCCGCTGAAGGGCTCCGGGTCGGGCGTCCTCGAGACCGCTATCCGCTCTCTGACCGTTGCATAGTGGTGTCCACTATGAACCCGCCATGGCAGTCGGATCGTCCGCTGTTCCACCGACGCGTTCGCCGAGAACGCGTGGTCAACCCCATCCGCCCCAGCGGAAAACAGATGCCAGCAGGTCATTTTCAGCATATCCGACATCATACCCGCCGGTATCGCCTCGCCCAATACCCCGATGTCGCAATGCCGCCGTGTTCGATTTCCCGATTGCAGCTGCCGCCATTTCCTATCCGCCGGCGACTTCAATTCCGTTCGGTTCTTCTCTCACCTCTGCGGTGGGAACGAATCGGCCCCTTGCCTAGCGAAGCCGTCCGGGGCCTCGATGTTGGTTGGACTAATGGGGAGGGATGCTGCGGCGCAAATGACAGTGGAAGGTGGAGGGCCGGATACGGATCAAGGTTTCTAGGTGCGGGTCCTGATGAGTAGCCGGAAGGCACAGGGCCAGTTGCGTAGCGGTGAGACACGAATCACTCAAGGTGAAGACACTGTTCTGTCGAACCTCAAGGGCGATGATATAGCGTTCTGCGATCCGGTTGGCCAGTTTGGCGTCATGATCGCGGCTGTCGTCACCATCTCGCACAGGGCAGGGAATGCTCCCCTGTTTACCGGACGAACTTCGGATCGATCACTTGTTCAACAATCTTGCGCATGAGCGCCTCGAACCTGAGCGGAAGCAGCATTGGAATGGGCTCTTGTCCATTCGCATCGGCATATTTGTAGCGGCTTTGCTGAAAGTACTGCTGCTGATGATAGTAGTTCAGGTCCCTGAAAAATGTGGGGCGCCCATGCCCCTTTGGGAGTCGATGCGACTGGGCCGCGACTGAGAAGGACTCCATGAACTCCAGATCGGTGAGATCGACACTCTGGTGCAACCTGCAGATTGCTTGCTTCATCGGTTCCGGAAGTTTCCTGTAGAGCTTCGGCAGATTGTGTCCATCTCCTCCAGTTGGATATGCGATTCCCTCAATGTCCAGCAACAGCTTGAAACCGGATTCATACGCATAGCCGAGATTGACGTTAATGACCGCCATCTTTCCCATGATGACTGCCTGTTCGGAAATTTCACGATCTCCGAACCAATCGCGCACGTTGTCAGGCCGACGTGGCCGTCCTGACCGCGTTGTACCAATCTGAGGTATCAGTGCAGTCAGATCCGGCATCGATTCGATCAGGCCGCGAGCCGCATCTACATGGCTGCAAGTCATCGCGCGGCGACGCAGCATCAACATGAATGACTGATTAAGTGGCATCTGTCTGTCCCACAGCGGTTTTCATGACTTCATGATTCTTCCGGAGGCCCAAAGGGCCGCCGGCATTTCCATACTCTCAGTTATCCCAACCTTAGATTGCGTTGTCGACCCTGAGGACGTGTTGATCTCCACAGACCGGACATTGTCGGGGTACGCGACGGTGGCATCGATGCAGTTATGGATCACAGGCGGCCTGCCGGTCCATTTCTGGAGCATCGAACCAGAGCGGGTTCCGTCGCGGATCCTGGTCGATGAAGCGTGCCGGCAGCATGGCGTCACACCGGCGGAGATCATGCCCATGCTGGCCTAGTAGCAGGAGAGATCAGGGGTGTACGAACATTCGCGCCTGCGCCAAACTTGACCACGTCGGGGCCTGCTCGTTCCTCGTTGACGGTCCCGAATCACGCGAACTCCCTATCGCGCTGCGGGAGCGCAGCATGGGTGTCCATGTCGATGGCTTCCATGCGGCGCGCTGCATTGACGCGATCGGCGCACGGCCTCAGAATGATGTCGTCCACGTGTCGCTGGCTTGCCACAATGGGTCGCAGTGATGACGACGGCCTGATCGGTGCCTTGGACCAACTCACCTGACCGTGAGCGGTCGAAACCATAACCTGATAAGCCAAGTCAACTGGGAGGAGTTACGATGAAAAAGTTACGTACGTTCCTGGCGGCGGTACTCGCCGTCGTTGCATTCGGCGTGGTCAACGTCGCCACGGCCGAGACGCTGCGCGTCGGAATGGAATGCACCTATGCACCGTTCAATTTCAAGAATGCCGATGGTGAACTCATGGGCTATGACGTCGACGTTGCCAAGGGTGTCGCTGGCCTTATCGGCGCTGATCTGGAATTTGTCTGCCAGCAATGGGACGGCATGATCCCGGCTCTCCTCGCCAACAAGTTCGATTTGATCATCGCGTCCATGTCGATCACCGAAAAACGCATGGAGAAAATGGACTTCTCTGACACGTACCGCATTTCGGTCGGCCGTCTGGTGGGCAGAAAGGACGCCGGTTGGGAACTGTTCGACGATGCGGGTAATCCGATCCCCGAGAACTTCGCAGGCCTCAAGGTGGGCCTTGAACGGGCAACGACCTATTCCGACTGGTTCGAAAACGAACTTCCGGAAGCTGAGGTGGTTCTCTATGATTCGAACGAGGCGCTGTATCTCGATCTGGTGAACGGCCGAACCGATATGATCATGACCAACCCCATGAAGGCCTACCTCAGATTTCTCAGCAAGGAGGACGGCGGGGGGTTCGAGTTTGTCAGCCCGCAGATCGATGAGAAGAAGTACTTCGGCATTGGTGTCGGTATCGGGCTTCGAAAGGGCAATGACGAATTGAAGGCCCGTCTGAATGCTGCCTTGAAGACGCTGACTGATGATGGTTCGCTGGAGAAGTACGCTCTGCAGTATTTCCCCTTCGCTATCCACTGACCAAGCTCAGCATTGCAGTTCAGATCAGTCGTGGTGTCCGCGATGGGAGTCTCAGTTGACTCCCATCGCGGCATTTTCTGATGATTTGGCATCCCCTCACGATGATGTGCTGTCTCGCCAAATGGGATGAGTGGCCGTGGACGCACTAGATGGCTGGTGGGATGATTATTTCTGGGGATCTGTAGTTGTCGCCGAGGTTTTTGTTGTAGCACTGATCCTGACGATCCTGTTTGGATTGACCGGCGCGGCCGCGAAACTGTCGGGGAATCGCGCCGCCAAGGCGATTGCCAGTGGCTATACGGTCGTCTTTCGCGGCACACCGGAAATTCTGGTCCTCTTGTTGATTTACTTCGGTTCCGCCATCACCCTGACAGCTATCGCCCAGATCTTCGATCCCGAGATCAAGTTCGTCGACCTTCCGCCATTTTGGGCTGGTTCGTTTGCCATTGCACTGATCGTCGGTTCCTACGCGACGGAAACCTTCCGCGGCGCCTTCCTCGGTGTCGCGCCAGGGCAGGTCGAGGCTGCCCGGGCGCTCGGTCTCTCGAAGCTGCAAACATTCGTCCATGTGCGTATTCCGGCGATGTGGCGTCTGGCTCTGCCGCCCTTCGGCAATCACATGCTCTCACTGATCAAGGACACCGCGCTGATTGCCATCATCGGCCTGGAGGAGACGCTGTTTGTCGCTGCGCAGGCGATTGGTACCACGAACAAGCCGTTTACCATGTACATTGTAGTCGGCGCGATATATCTGGGATTTTCAACAATTATTACCTTGGCCGTCATGGCACTGGAAAAGTATGCCAATCGGCATTTGGAGATCGCGCGATGAGCTTCGACATGGCGCTGATCCTGGACAGCATTCCGAAGATGCTCATGGGAATTGGGCTGACGCTTCAGTTGCTGTTCCTGTCGGCGGCATTGGGCCTGGCCCTCGCCATCATCCTGTTGTTGATGCGAATCAGCGGCCGCTGGTATCTCGCAGCGCCCACAATGGCCTACATCTACATCTTTCGTGGCACTCCCATACTGGTGCAGATTTTCATCATCTACTACGGTCTGCCTCAGCTCGAGTTCGTGCGCGACAGCATTTTCTGGCCGATTTTACGAGAACCGTTCGGCTGTGCGATTCTTGCCTTGACACTGAATACCGCTGCCTACGTGTCGGAAATCCTGCGTGGCGGCGTTCTGGGCGTGGACCGTGGTTTGAAAGAGGCAGGTGCGGCACTCGGGCTTCGCGCGCCGCATAGATTCATCTACATCACGACCCCGATCGCAATTCGCCTGGCTCTTCCGGCGTACAGCAATGATGTCATCAGCCTGATGAAGAGCACGGCTCTCGCCAGCACAATCACGCTCCTGGACATGACGGGTATCGCGCGGACCATCGTGGCCGAAACCTACGCACCATATGAGATTTTCATCTCGCTTATGGCCATCTACCTGATCCTGACGTGGATGATTCAGAGAAGTTTCGGCTGGGTGGAGAAGCGCATGAGCCGGCACGTACGAGAAGAGGTGTGACATGGACTCCAGCAACCCGGTTGACATCATTCACCTCGAGAACGTCAACAAGTTCTTCGGCACATTTCAGGCGCTGAAGAACATAAATTTGACGGTCAGGAAGGGAGAACGCGTCGTCGTTTGCGGTCCGTCCGGGTCAGGCAAGTCGACCCTGATCCGGTGCATCAACCGGCTCGAGGAACACAACAGCGGCACGATCACCGTTAACGGACACGAACTGACCGATGACGTGAAGAACATAGATGCGGTACGTCGCGAAGTCGGCATGGTGTTTCAGGATTTCAACCTGTTTCCCCATATGACGGTGGTCAAGAATCTCATGCTGGCGCCCAAACTGGTGCGCAAGGCCTCAAGGTCGGAGGCCTATGAAACGGCCATGCGCTACCTGGAAAGGGTCAAGATCCCGGAGCAGGCCGACAAGTATCCCAGCCAGCTGTCCGGCGGCCAGCAGCAACGTGTCGCGATTGCCCGCGCATTGTGCATGAACCCCTTGGTCATGCTGTTCGACGAACCGACCTCGGCGCTCGATCCGGAGATGATCGCCGAGGTGCTCGATGTCATGACGGATTTGGCGCGCGAGGGCATGACCATGATTTGCGTCACCCACGAGATGGGGTTTGCCCGCTCGGTGGCCGACAATGTGGTCTTCATGGATGAAGGCGAGATCGTTGAGATGAATCCGCCCGGGGAGTTCTTCGACAACCCGAAGAACGAACGCACCCGGCTGTTCCTCAGCCAGGTCCTGTCATACTGAGGCCGGCGACGTGGACCAGACCCTTATCGATGAGCTTGCCGGATTTGCCGGCCGGCTGGCCGATGCGAGCGGCCCGATCATCCGCAGGGCGCATCAAGGCGGCTTCTCGAGCGAGGCGAAGGCCGATGGCAGCCCGGTTACCAATGTCGATCGTGCCGTCGAGGACCGGCTGCGCGCCATGATCGCGACGTCCTATCCGGACCACGGGATCGTCGGCGAGGAACGCGGCGCCACGGCGGCCAGCGATGGCCCGGTCTGGGTCATCGACCCGATCGACGGCACGCTGCCCTTCCTCGCCGGCATTCCGGTGTTCGGCACGCTGATTGCACTGGTGGAGGATGGCGTGCCGCTGATCGGCGTCATCGACATGCCGGTGACCGCCGAACGTTGGCTCGGCTGCCGGGCTCGTCCGACGACACGCAATGGCACGGCCGTCAGGGTGCGTCCTTGCGACAGTCTCGCCGACGCGCTGATGTCGACCAGCAATCCCGACTTCTACGGTGTCGACGATGGCACCGCCTTCGCGCGACTCAAGGCGGCGGTATGCTGGACGGTCTATGGCGGCAGTTGCCTAGCCTATGCCCAACTCGCCTCGGGACGTACAGACCTCGGCATCGACGTCGCACTCGACCCTTTCGACTATCTTGCGCTGGTGCCCGTCATAGAGGGCGCCGGTGGCATCGTGAGCGACTGGCAGGGCGCTCCGCTGACCATGGCCTCCGGCAGCCGCATCCTCGCTGCCGGCGACGCGCGAAGGCATGCCGAGGCAATGGCGATCCTGGCCGACGCCTGAGCCTCGCCCAATGTGGCGATGCGTTGTCCGTGAACCTGGGGGCGGACAGCAGGGATCGAGCGCCCTGCGAAACGAGAGTCCGTTCGACAGTCATTCCTGATCCCGAATACCCGGTTGCCAGGCACCGCCGCCTCAAGCGTTCTATCGGTCAGTGTTGTGTCGCCCGTTTCCGGCGCGCATCAGGCCATGGCGGTGGCATCGCCCTTCGATTGCCGGACTCGCCTTCCGTCGATATTTGCCTGTTGAGGAAGCAACGCCTGCGCCCTGAAGGCAGGATACGGACACCAGAGTCCCGGATGAGGGAATCGCGAATGTCCGGGGTTTCACTTCGTGGCTTGAGGGCATCGACCTGTCGTTGAGTGAGGCGTCTTTTCAGCATAGCATTCGGCCCTGATCCTGCTGCACCGAGGGTACGGAAACGACGTGCACCCGCTCGCCCGACGAAAGCACTTGCGAGAGAACGTATGCTGATTCAGTGCGTCACTGTTCCGTTCAGCACCGGAGTTGCGTCACCGGTGGCACGCCGCCGGCTTCGTCAGATCCGGGGAGAATGACCGGTGCTGTCCGAACCGGTCCGCAAGGGATACAGCGTCTGTCCACACGACTGCCCGTCGACGTGTGCCCTTGAGGTCGACATTCTTTCGGCAGACCGGATCGGCAGGGTGAGGGGGGCAAAGGACAACAGCTACACCGCCGGTGTCGTCTGCGCCAAGGTGGCGCGCTATGCGGAGAGGATCCATCACCCAGAGCGTCTGACCACACCGTTGCGCCGCGTCGGGGACAAGGGGTCGACGGATTTTGTTCCCGTCACCTGGGATGAGGCGATGGACGAGGTCGCGACCCGTTTCGCCGAAGCGGAAGCCCGCCATGGCCCTGAAACGGTCTGGCCATACTACTACGCCGGCACTATGGGCCTGGTGATGCGTGACGGCATCAACCGGCTGCGCCATGTCAAGCGCTACAGCGGACAGCACAACACCATCTGTACGACTCTGGCCTGGGCCGGCTACATCGCCGGTACCGGAGCGCTCATGGGCCCCGATCCCCGCGAGATGGCGAAGTCCGACTGTGTCGTCATCTGGGGCACCAATCCGGTCAACACGCAGGTCAACGTCATGACCCACGCGATGCGTGCACGCAAGGAACGCGGCGCGACCATCGTGGTCATCGACACCTACCGGACTGGCACGGCCGAGAAGGCAGACCTCTTCCTGTGCGTGAAACCCGGAACCGACGCAGCTCTGGCCTGTGGCGTCATGCACGTTCTGTTCCGAGATGACATGGCCGACCGCCAATGGATGGAGCGTTACACCGATGATCCGGCAGGTCTCGAGAAGCATCTCGAGACCCGAACGCCCGAGTGGGCCGAAGCGATCTGTGGCGTGCCGGCCGACAGGATCGAGACCTTTGCCCGGCTGGTGGGTCGAACGCCGAAGACCTACCTGCGCCTGGGCTACGGATTCTGTCGCGGCCGCAACGGTTCCGTCTCCATGCATGCCGCCAGCTGCATCGCCTCGGTGACCGGTTCGTGGCGTCACGAAGGTGGTGGCGCCTTTCACAACAACGGCCAGATCTACCACTGGGACCGCACCATGATCGAGGGCATCGACCGGAGGGACGCGTCGGTTCGTGTCTTCGACCAGTCGCGCATCGGTCCGGTCCTTGACGGCGACAGGCGCGATCTCGGCGATGGGCCTCCGGTGACCGCGATGCTGATTCAGAACACCAACCCGATGGTGGTGGCTCCCGATCTCGGCCGCGTGCACAGGGGATTTGCACGGGATGATCTCTTCTGCTGCGTGCACGAGCAATTCATGACGGAAACGGCCAGGATGGCCGATATCGTGTTGCCCGCCACGATGTTCCTCGAACACGACGACATCTACCAGGGGGGCGGCCATCAGCACATCATGTGGGGCCCCACGCTGGTTTCGCCCCCGGGAGAGTGTCGCAGCAACCACGACGTCATCTGCGATCTCGCCTGCCGTCTCGGGGTGGCGGACGAGCATCCCGGGTTCTCCATGACACCCGTCGAACTGGCCGACCACCTGATGCAGGCGTCGGGATGGGGGCCGCTGGACGATCTCGTTGCCAGGAGATGGATGGACGTCCAGCCCGACTTCGAGCATGCCCATTTCATCAAGGGATTCGGTCACGCAGACGGTCGCTTCCGCTTCCGCGCGGACTGGTCGCACCGGCACAATGTCTTCGGTCCGCAAGGGGTGCCGCACACCATGCCGGGGTTTCCCGATTTCTGGGATGTCATTGATACCCGCCATCCCTTGCGACTCGTGACGGCGCCGGCGCGCAACTATCTTAATTCGAGCTTCACTGAAACGCCGACGTCCATCCGAAACGAGAAAACGCCCACCGCCCAGCTGCATCCCGATGATGCCCGTCCCCTCGGCATCACGGACGGATCGAGGGTGCGCCTGGGCAACGACAAGGGCAGCGTTGTGCTGCGAGCCCGTATCGCGGACGATCAGCTGGCCGGCACGGTCATCGTCGAGAGCGTCTGGCCCAACAGTGCGTTCGACGAAGGGATGGGCATCAATCTCCTGGTTTCAGCGGAACCCGGCGCGCCCATCGGTGGCGGTCTCTTCCACGACACTTCAGTGTGGTTGAGTCCCGCCTCAAATCAGCTCCAGGCGAACACCGGTTGCTCGAGGTGATCGACCCGGGTTGACCGCCCCCCGAGTACCACTTCGCGGAACTGGAAGATCACGGCAGCGGTCGGAGCATGGATCTTGGTTCCGGCGATCGGCATGCGGATCACCGGGCGGTCACTCTCGGGTATGGTGACGAACTCCGGGGATCCTGGCTTGTAAAGGGAGGTGAAGGGGATACGGTAGACGGCCGCGACTTCTTGCGGGTTGGCCTTCAACTCGACTTTGCCCCCTCCCCAGATGACGACCGGTGTGATGAGGTAGCCTGAACGTGTCGGATAATCGTCGAGTCGACCCAGCACGGCGCATTCGTCGAGATCAAGGCCCACCTCCTCGGCGAGTTCCCGCAGTGCCGCCTCCTCGGGCGTCTCGCCGGGATCGAGGCGGCCTCCGGGAAGTGCCCACTGTCCGGCATGGCGGTTCATGCGTGCTGCCCGGCGTGTCAGGATGAAGGCGCCCTGGCCCTTGCGGTCGGAAATGACGGTCATGGTCACGGCAGCCCTCTTGCGCCCGTCAGGGGCGATCTGCCGTGTCTCGAATCCGGCAAGATGTTGCACCATGCGCTCCTTGAGGGCAGGGCCGTTGACCAGACTGTCCGCGTTCATGGCAGGGTTCTCCACCGGTTTCCCGGAGTACAGGCGTGGACTGTGACGGTCTGGTCAAGGGGCGTCAACGCGCCCCTTGCACCTGGGCCATCTCTTCGGCAGAAGGTGATGGGCGATCCGGCAGGAACACATGACGACGATTCCCTCAAGCATGGCAGCCGTCCTGCTGACCGGACATGGTGGGCTGGACATGCTGGAGTACCGGGAGGACGTGCCACGACCCGATCCCGCACGGGGCGAGGTGCTGATCAGGGTTGCCGCGGCGGGAATCAACAACACGGACATCAACACGCGGATCGGCTGGTACTCGAAGAAGGTGACCGGCGGCACCTCTGAAGGAGCGGCGTCAATCGACGCGTCCGACGCGTCATGGTCCGGCGTGGCGATGACGTTTCCGAGGATCCAGGGAGCCGACTGCTGCGGCAGGATCGTCGCCACCGGCGAGGGTGTCGATCCTGCACGCATGGGCGAGCGTGTCATTGTCCGGAGCGTGATGCGCGCACCCCGTGCCTCGAGCCCGTTCGAGTGCTGGACCTTCGGTTCGGAGTGCGATGGCGCCTTTGCCCAGTTCGCGGTGGCGCCGTCTGCCGAAACCCTTGCCGTGACGAGCGACTGGACGGACATCGAACTGGCCTCCGTTCCCTGTGCCTGGTCGACCGCCGAAAACATGCTCGAGAGAGCGAGTGTGGGGGCGGAACGGATTCTCGTGACTGGCGCCTCCGGCGGCGTCGGATCGGCAGCCGTGCAACTGGCCCGGTACCGGGGAGCCACGGTCATCGCGATGGCCGGCGCGGCCAAGGCAGAAGATGTCAGGGCGCTCGGAGCCAGCGAGGTGATTGGCCGCGATGCGGACCCCGCTGCCGTGCTCGGTCAGGAATCGGTCGACGCGGTCATCGACGTCGTGGGTGGCGCGACGTGGCCGCGGTTCCTTGACATCCTGAAACGCGGCGGCCGCTACGCGACATCCGGGGCCATCGGCGGGCCGCTGGTCGAACTCGATCTGCGGACACTCTATCTCAAGGACCTGACACTCGTGGGCTGTACGGCCCAGGACGAGATCGTCTTCGACAACCTCGTGCGTGCCGTCGAAGGGGGCACGGTCCGCCCCCTGGTGGCCGCCACCTTCCCGCTCAGCGAGATCAGGCAGGCGCAACGCACCTTCATGGCCAAGACCCATGTCGGCAAACTCGTCCTCATCCCGCCTCCCGTGAAGGGAGGGCCCCGGTGATGCGGGAACTCGCGATGATGTCGGGAGAAACGTGACCATGCCCGTCATCGATGGCGACAGACTCGTGCGCGACCTCGAGATGCTTCGCACGTTCGGCCAATGCGGCAACGGTGTGGTTCGCCAGTCCCTGAGCGAGGTCGACATGGAATCCCGCCGCTGGCTGGTGGAGCGCATGGCGGATGCGGGACTCGACGCTCGCATCGACGGCATCGGCACGGTCTTCGGCCGCTCGCGAAATCCCGGCGGGGCGCTGCTCGTCGGCTCCCACACGGATACCCAGCCCACGGGGGGCTGGCTCGATGGCACCCTGGGGGTCATGTATGGCCTCGAAACGGTGCGCGCCTTCGCCGAATCCCGCGAAACCCGTGACCTTGCCGTCGATGTCGCCTCCTGGATCGACGAGGAAGGAACCTTCTTCGGCCTTCTGGGAAGCAAGATGTTCTGTGGTCTCGTCGGGGAGGGCGACCTTGACGGGGCAAGCAATGCCGACGGGACGACCCTGCGTGCAGCGCTTCGCGATGCCGGTCTCGAGGGGCGTTCCCTTGAACGCTGTGTACCCGACCGGTACCGGGCGTACATGGAGGCCCACATCGAACAGGGGCCGTGGCTCGAGGAGGAGAAGAGGCGCATCGGCGTGGTCACGGGCATCGTCGGCATCAGGGACGTGTCGGTCCGGTTCGAAGGCCAGCAAAACCATGCGGGCACGACCCCGATGGCCCGGAGGCGGGACGCCGGTGCGGCACTGGTGACCTTCGCCACGCGCGTTCACGAGGTGTTTGCCGCACATGCCGGACCACGTTCCGTGTGGACCATCGGCAACATTCGTCTCGAGCCGGGTGCCGCCAGCATCATTCCGGGGCGAGCCTGGCTCAACCTGCAGTACCGCGACGCCGACGAGGCGCGAATGGACCGGTTCGAGGACCTTGTGCGGGACCTTGTCCGTGAGAGCAATGCACGTGGCCCGGTGGCGGTGTCGATGGACGCGACGAAGGACCGGACCGCCGCGGCCCTCATGGATGCTGATCTGCAGCGGCACCTCGAGGCGGCGGCCGAGTGTCACGCTCCGGGGGCATGGATGTCCATGCCGAGCGCAGCGGTCCATGACGCCCAGAACCTTGCCCAGATTCTGCCCAGCGCCATGCTGTTTGTGCCAAGCAAGGGCGGTATCAGCCATGCCTTCGAGGAAGACACGTCACCCGAAGACATCGTTCTCGGGTGTCAGGTCTTCGCCGACGCCGTCGCCTCGGTCCTGCTCGAGGGAAGATAGAGCCCGGGCAATATCGTGCAACGGCGCCCCTCGTCGTGCATGATGTCCGCTCGATGCACGAAGGGGCCCGCTCATGGAGCAGAGAACGTTCGGTCAGTCCGGCCTGCAGGTGTCGCTTGCCGGCATGGGCTGCAACACGCTCGGCTGGTCGGTGGACGAGGAGCAGGGAACTCGGGTTGTTCATGCGGCCATCGATGTCGGGGTGGCCCTCTTCGATACGGCGGACATGTACGATGACGGAACCTCGGAGCGCATTCTGGGAAAGGCGCTTGCAGGCCGCCGGCAGGACGTTGCGATTGTGTCGAAGTTCGGCCTGAAGACGGCAAGCGACCAGCGCGACATTCCGCGCGGGTCGCGTGACTACATCATCCGCTCCTGCGAGGGCAGCCTGCGCCGGCTCGGCACCGACTACATCGATCTCTACCTGCATCACGCGCCCGATCCCCGGACCCCGGTAGCAGAAACGCTCGATGCCCTTGACCGCCTGATCGACCAGGGAAAGATCCGTTACTACGGCTGTTCCAACTACAGGGGCTGGCAGATCGCGGATGCGGCCTGGCAGGCCGATACCCGCTGCATTCCCCGATTCGTTGCGGCGCAGAACGAGTGGAGTCTTCTCTCACGGGAGACCGAAACCGAGGTTGTTCCCGCAGCCCGGCGGTTCGGACTTGGCATCATGCCCTACTTTCCGCTGGCCATGGGATTTCTGACCGGAAAGTACACATCAGGCGCCAAACCGCCCGAATCGTCGCGCCTGGCGTCGGGAGAGGCACGCCATGCCGCGCTGCTGTCGAAGGAGAACTTCGAACGCCTCGACAGCCTTGCGGCCTATGCTGCGGAACATGGAAGGAGTCTCCTGGAACTGGCCATCGGCTGGCTGGCGAGTCACGATACCGTCACCACCGTGATCTGCGGGGCCACCGGGGAGGATCAGGTGAAGGCCAATGCGGCGGCTGCCAGCGCCTGGAGCATGACGGCCGAGGAAATCGACGAGATAGCCACCATCGCCGGTTCTTGAAACGGCAACCCGAAGGGAAGTGATCCAATGCCTCTTGTGCTCCGCCATCTCCTCCTTGCTGCGGCCAGGCGGGCCGCGTCCGATCCCAGGGTGAGGGCGAAGGCGAAGGAGATCTACGAGGAGAAGGCCCGCCCGGTCCTTGCCAGAAAGGCGCGTGAACTGAAGGAGGAGGCAGCCATGCGGGATCCCAAAGAGCATCCCGCACGATTTGTGGGGCGTGCCTTCAAGCGGTTTCTCGACGGCTGATCGTTCCCCTCCGGACCATGGATCGTTCCTGGAGATCACCCCTTGTCGTGATCGCCGCAGGGTGCGTCATTGCCATGATCGGCTTTGGCGTTCGTTCCGTCTTCGGGCTCTTTCAGGAGCCAGTGACGCTTTACCACGGCTGGAACCGGGAAGTGTTCGCGCTGGCGCTTGCCGTGCAGAACCTGCTCTGGGGATTGGGCGTTCCGGTCGCCGGAATGATCGCCGACCGCTTTGGTCCCAGCCGGGTCATCATCTTTGGAGCGATCGTCTATGCCTTCGGCATATGGGCGATGTCGGTCGTCGAATCCGGCACCATGTTCGTTCTGGCAGCCGGTGTCCTTGTCGGTCTCGGTGTCGCCTTCACCGCCTTTTCCCTGGCGCTTGCCTCCATGGCCCGGGTCGTGGCGACGGAGCGGCGTTCCTTCATCCTCGGGCTTGGCACCGCCGCCGGCTCCTTCGGTCAGTTCGTCTTTTCGCCCAATGCCCAGTTCGCCATCAGCCTGTTCGAATGGCAGGGCGCACTCATGATCCTGGCGGCAGCGTCCCTGGTGATGATCCCGCTGGCCCTCATGCTGCCAGCCTCGTCTGCGGCCGTTGACGAAGCGGCGCATGAACAGGGCATGCGGGATGCCATCGTCGAGGCCGGGCGGCATTCCGGATACGTGCTGTTGACTCTCGGATTCTTCGTCTGCGGCTTCCAGATTGCCTTCATCACGGTGCATTTCCCGGCATTCGTGACTGGATCCGGTTTCGATGCCACGGTGGCAGCCTGGTCGCTGGCCCTGGTGGGCGTCTTCAACATCGTCGGCTGCCTGCTGGCGGGGGTGGTCGGACAGCGCTGGAGCAAGCGCTACAGTCTTTCCGTCATCTATTTCCTTCGGGCCGCGCTCATTGTCGCCCTCATGCTGGTTCCCAGAACCGACGCCACGATCTACCTCTTTGCCGGCTGCATGGGTCTCGTCTGGCTGGCCACCGTGCCCCTGACGTCGGGGATCGTCGCCCAGGTCTTTGGCACCCGCTACATGGCCACACTCTTCGGAATCGTGTTCTTCAGCCACCAGGCCGGCAGCTTTATCGGTGTCTGGCTGGGAGGGCGGCTCTTCGATGCTACCGGCTCCTACGACGTGATCTGGTGGATCAGTGCGGTGCTTGGGCTGCTTGCCTGCCTGGTCCATCTTCCCATAAACGAGAGGCCCCTGGCGCGTCTTGCCGTCGTCCCGGAACGGGGAGCGTGACCGTCGATGAGTGCCCGCCATACGAGATGAGGGATTGGCTGCATGACCATGGAAGAGACCCGCCTTGCCGACTACCGACCCTTTCCCTGGCGCATCGATACCGTCGTGCTTCATGTCGCACTCGATCCCGACGCGACGGTCGTTCACGCCAGGCTGGCCGTCGAGGCGGCGCCCGGTGGCCAGCCACTGAAACTCGATGGAGACAGCCTCTCCCTCGACATGGTGGCCATCGACGACGTGCCACTGGCGGCGTCGGCCTATCATCATGACGAGACCGGACTCGTCATCCACGAGCCGCCCCGCCGCTTCACCCTGGAGACCCGAACCACCATCGCGCCGGTCCGCAACGTGGCCCTGGAAGGCCTCTACACGTCGTCGGGCATCTATTGCACGCAGTGCGAGGCCGAGGGATTTCGCCGCATCACCTTCTTTCCCGACCGTCCCGACGTGCTTACCACCTACACCGTCGCCATCGATGCCGATCGCGGCAGCTGTCCGGTTCTCCTCTCCAACGGCAATCTCGTGAAGGAACACGATCTCGGAGACGGACGGCACCGCATGGTCTGGCATGATCCGTTCCCGAAGCCCTCCTATCTCTTCGCCCTGGTCGCCGGAGATCTTGGCTGCCTCGAGGATACCTTCACCACCGCCTCGGGTCGCGATGTCGGCTTGCGGATCTGGAGTGAGCACGGCAACCGGGAGAAGTGTCTCTATGCCATGGATTCCCTCAAGCGGGCCATGCGCTGGGACGAGGTGAACTACGGTCTGGAGTACGACCTCGACTCGTTCAACATTGTCGCCGTCGCCGATTTCAACGCCGGTGCGATGGAGAACAAGAGCCTCAACATCTTCAATTCGAGCCTGGTTCTCGCCAGTCCGCAGACGGCAACGGACGGAAACTACGAAGCCATCGAGAGCGTCATTGCCCACGAGTACTTCCACAACTGGACAGGTGACCGCGTGACCTGCCGCGACTGGTTCCAGCTCTCTCTCAAGGAAGGACTCACCGTCTACCGCGACCAGGAGTTCACTGCCGACATGAGAAGCCGCCCGGTCAAGCGCATCGATGACGTGCGTCGTCTGCGCGCCGCGCAGTTTCCCGAGGACGCAGGGCCCATGGCCCACCCGGTGCGCCCGTCGAGCTACGTCGAGATCAACAATTTCTACACGCCGACGGTCTACGAGAAGGGAGCGGAAGTCATCCGCATGATGGAGCGCATCCTCGGCAGGGACGGATTCCGCAAGGGCATGGATCTCTACATTGAACGCCATGATGGCATGGCGGTGACCTGCGACGACTTCATCGCAGCCATGGCGGACGCCAATGGGGTCGATCTCGGCCACTTCAGTCTGTGGTACAGCCAGGCCGGCACGCCTGAAGTCACCGCGTCGGGTCGATGGCTTGCCGACGAGGCAGCCTATGAGCTCGTGCTCGAACAGGAAACGCCACCGACGCCGGGCCAGGCAACCAAGGAGGCGCTCCACATTCCCCTTGAAGTCGGTCTCGTTGGTCCGAACGGCAACGACATGGAGGTGAGTCTCGAAGACAGGAGTGCCTCGAGCCATGTCCTCGACCTCGATCGGCCCTCCCGGACCTTCCGTTTCGAGGGCGTCGGGGCCCGGCCAGTCCTGTCGCTCAACCGGGATTTCACAGCGCCGGTGCGCGTGACGTCCGATATCGATGATACCGGTCTCGCCTTCCTCATGGCCCACGACAGCGACCCTTTCGCCCGCTGGGAGGCTGGTCAGAGTTACGCAACGCGCCTGCTTCTCGCCATGGTCGAGACCATCCACCAGGGTGGCGCTCCGGCAACCGACGAGCGCTGGCTCGAGGCCATGTCGACGACCATTGGCGATACGTCCCTCGATCCCGCATTCAAGGCCCGTGCGCTCGCACTCCCCGGTGAATCCTGGCTCGCCGAGCAGATGGAAACGGTGGACGTCGAGGCCATTCATGCGGCGAGGGAGACCATGAGGCTGGCCGCAGCGAACCGTTTCCCCGACAGCTGGAGGGCGATGATCGAAGGGGATGACGAACCCTACAGTCCCGACGGCGAACAGGCCGGCAGGCGTGCCCTGAAAGGCGTGGCCCTTTCCTATTGTGCCGCGCCCGGCGACGCGGAAGCCGTTGCGCTCGTCACCGGAGCCTACGCCGGTGCCGGCAACATGACGGACCGCCTTGCGGCGCTGTCCCTGATCGCCGCCATCGACACGCCCCATCGCGACGACTGTCTCGCGGACTTTCGTGACCGGTTTCGCAACGATGACCTGGTGATGGACAAGTGGCTGGGCGTCCAGGCGGCATCGCCTCTCGATGATACGCTCGCCCGGGTCCGTGACCTGCTTGCCCACGAGATCTTCAGCCTTGAGAAACCCAACAAGGTCTTCGCCCTCATCGGCGGTTTTGCGATGGCCAATCCACTGAATTTCCATCGTCAGGACGGGTCGGGCTACAGCTTTGTCGCGGACCGGTTGCTGGAACTTGACGACATCAATCCGCAGGTGGCGGCGAGGATCATCAATCCGCTCATCCGCTGGCGTCGCCAGGACCGCGACCGCCAGGCGCTCATGCGCCACGAACTGGAGCGGATACGCTCGAAGCAGAACCTGTCGCCCGACCTTGGCGAAAAGATCACGAAGTCCCTGGAGCAGGAGGAATAGGGTCGTGCCCCACTTCACCACATCCGGTGCCTCGCTGTGGTATGAGCAGACCGGTTCCGGTCCTGACATCGTCTGGCTTCCCGGCGGCGATCAGCGCGGCTCGGAGATGCGCTGGCAGGTGGAGGGATTCCCGGACTTTCGCAACACGACGATGGATCCCCGCGGCGTCGGCGAGACCGAAGCCCTCGTTGGCCCGCCATGGTCCATTCTCGACATGGCGCGCGACTGCGCCGAACTGATCGAGGCGCGTTGTTCGCCCCCTGTGGTGGCAGCGGGACTTTCCATGGGTTCTCTCATCGTCCAGGAACTGGCGATCAACTGGCCGCACCTCGTGCGCCTTGCCATCCCCATGGGGACCTTTGCCGTGTCGGAAGGGTTTTCGCGGGAGTGGATGGAGGCAGAGATCCGCTATCGCCGCACACGCGGCGATCTGCCGTTCGACTTTGCCGTCACCCACTACGCGGTCTTCATGTATCCACCGGAGGTGCTGGATGACCCGGAACTCTGGGGGCGTCTGCGGGAGGTGACGGAGGCGGCCTACGGGAAACGGGACGGCGCCATGCTCGACGCCCAGTGGCAGGCGTGCTGCGAATTCGACACGACGGAAAGGCTCCCCCTGTGCGAGGTCCCGATCCACGTCATCGGTTTCGGACTCGACATGCAGGCGCCGCCATCCCTTGGCCGAAAGTGCGCCGCGCTGGCGGTGAACGGCCACTATCATCACCTCGAAGGCCTCAGCCACCTCTCCCTCTGTGGCCACCGCCACGAGGTGGTGAACGCCACCATCCGCGCCATCATCGAAGGCCGGGCGTGACGCCGGTCAGGATAACAAGACCCGTCGTCAACCCCTGTTCCTGCCTGCTCTTCAGATTCTCCTCGACCGCGTTCGTGCGTCCGTTCGCCGCGATGCAGAACCGCATGCCTGTCGGGCGGTCACCGTTGTGACGTCTCAAGCGCAAGCGTAGAATCCGGCGGAAGGGCAGCGGTGTCCGGGGATGCAAGCACCCAACCGTGATCGCGGTCCTCCGCCAGCCCGGCTTGTGAACGCCGGAGGAAAAGCACGATGAGCATTCAAGGCAAGTCAGTTCTTGTCACCGGTTCCACCACCGGGATCGGCGAGGCAAGTGCCCGCGCCTTTGCAGCGCAGGGGGCAAGGGTACTCGTCACCGGGCGCAACGAAGAGCGGGGTAGAGCGATCTGCGCCGAGATTGAAGCAGACGGCGGAACTGCCGTGTTCTCCGCAGCAGATGTTTCCGATCGTGCGCAGTGCAGCCGTCTTGTGTCCGAGAGCGTCCACCACTTCGGCCGTCTCGACATCCTCGTCAACAATGCAGGTGTTCTGCATGAGGGCACGGCACTCACGACATCGGATCACGCCTGGGATGAGACGATGGAGGTCAACGTCACCGCCGTTTTCTTCATGAGTCGCGCTGCCCTCAAGCAGATGAGTGCGCAGGGAAGCGGCTGCATCGTCAACACGGCGTCCGAATGGGGCCTCAACGGCGAACCGGGATTCGTCGCCTACTGCGCCAGCAAGGGTGCTGTCGTGCAGATGACCCACTGCATGGCGCTCGATCATGCGGCCCAGGGTATCCGCGTGAACGCTGTCTGCCCGGGCGAGACCCATACGGAGATGCTGGACAGGATGTTGCAAGACCAGGGGGGAGACTTCGACGAGAACCTGCGGAACTTCGCGGCCGGAATACCGATGCGCCGCGTCGCTACCCCGGAGGAGATAGCCCGCTCCATTCTGTTTCTGGCTTCCGATGACGCGAGCTACGTAACCGGAACGACGCTGGTCGTTGACGGCGGGAACGACGCGACGGCAGGAGCATACGGACCCTAGCCCGACTTCCGCAACTCGTCGCGCGATTCGACTGATTTGACGGTTTTCCGGCCCGAGAAGCGGCGGTTTTCCGTGCGTTGTCTCTCCGGAACGGCGTGTAGTGCCGACCTACCCCCTTGATTGGGCTGGCGAAGATCCGGACTCTGCGCCCATGTTCGTGCGCTGCAAGAGACGCTTCAAGGACGGCAAGGAGCACCGCTACTGGAGCGTCGTGGAGAACGTCCGGGTCCACGGCGGCCGGGTTGTTCAGCGTCAGGTGCTCTATCTCGGCGAGATCAACGACAACCAACGCGCGGCGTGGTGCCGCTCGATCGAGGTGGTGGAGGGCAAGTCGCGATCGCGGCAGATGGCGCTGTTTCCCGAGGACCGGGAGGCGCCGGCGCTGAGTTGCGAAGTGGTGAAGATCAACCTTGCGCAGGTGGCGCTTCACGACCCGCGCCAGTGGGGGGCGTGCTGGCTGGCGCTATCCTTGTGGGATCGCCTGGACCTGGACCGCTTCTGGGAAGAGCGTCTGCCGCCGAGCCGGCAGGGCACGCGGTGGCTGGACATCCTGAAGATCCAGGTCTGCTACCGGCTGATCGACCCGGGCAGCGAGTGGCGGCTTCACCGTCACTGGTACGAGCACAGCGCGCTTCGCGATCTTCTGGGCAGCGAGCGGGCGATCGCCGACGACACGCTCTATCGCTGTCTCGACAAGTTGCTGGCGCACAAGCAGGACTTCTTCTCGTTCTTGCGCGACCGCTGGGCGACCCTGTTCGAGGCGCGCTTCGACGTGTTGCTCTATGACCTGACCTCGACCTACTTCGAGAGCGATCCTGCGTTCGATGACAAGCGCCGCTTCGGCTACAGCCGGGACAAGCGGCCCGACTGCGTGCAGGTGGTGATTGCGCTGATCGTCACGCCGGAGGGCTTTCCGCTGGCCTATGAGGTGATGCCGGGGAACACCTCCGACGACGCCACGCTGGCGGCGTTCCTCGAGAAGATCGAGGATCAGTATGGCCGCTCCGACCGGGTGTGGATCATGGACCGCGGCATCCCCACCGAGGAGACGCTGGCCTCGATGCGCGAGGGCGATGCGCCGGTGCGCTACCTGGTGGGCACGCCCAAGGGCCGGCTGACGCGGCTCGAGAAGGTGTTCCTGGGCCTGCCCTGGCAGGAGGTGCGCCAGTCGGTGAACGTCAAGCTTCTGGTCGAGGACGGCGAGCTCTACGTCCTGGTGCACAGCGAGGGGCGACAGGAGAAGGAGCGTGGCATGCGCCGGCGCCGGCTGAAGAGGCTGTGGCGTCGATTGGTCGAGTTGCAGGGACAGTCGAACAGCCGGGATCAGTTGTTGCTCAAGCTCGGCGGCGCCAGGAAGGAGGCGGGCCGGGCCTGGAGCCTGGTCGACATCGCCGTGCCCGGGACCGACAGGGAACTCGCCGCCAACGGCTTCTCATTCCGCCTGCGGCGCGACCGGCTGCGCCGGGTCCGCCGCCGCGAGGGCCGTTACCTGCTGCGATCCAACATGGTCGCCGAAGACCCCGCCACGCTGTGGCATCTGTACATGAAGCTCGTCGAGATCGAACAGGCGTTCAAGGAACTCAAGCACGACCTCGCGATCCGCCCCATCTTCCATCAACGCGAGGAGCGCATCGAGGCGCACATCTTCGTCTCGTTCATCGCCTACTGCCTGCTGGTGACCCTGAAGAACCTCGCCCGGCCGCGCGCCTCGGGCCTCACCCCGCGCGCCATCCTCGAGGCCTTCGCCACCATCCAGATGGTCGACGTCCATCTGCCCACCACCGACGGCCGGCACCTCGTCCTGCCGCGCCACACCCGACCGAACAAGGAGCACGAGGTTCTGCTGCACCAGCTCGGCATGACCCTGCCGCAACAGCCTGCGCCACGGATCTCCGCCTGACGGCACGCCGGGCCGCCTCTCCGTTCGGCGCCTTGTAGTGCCGACCTTTGGGGCGCCGATCAAGACTATTCAATGAGTTAGCATCCTCACGACCCCCGAGTTGCGGAAGTCGGGCTAGCTGGCACGCCGCGTCACAATCAGGTCAGCGCATGATCGGACAAACGTGACGTACTTGGCGGTCTCCCGGCACCAACCAGCGGGAGTATCCGTCGCAGCGAGGCCGCCTACCAGAAGAGGTGAGGCGTCGTCGTGATCTCGTCCACTCCGGTCGCCGTGACGATGAAATTGGTCTCGAAGGTGGCGGTTCCGACGTCATCGGCCTCGAAGAAGGCCTCCACGCTGTGCACCATGTCTTCCAGGAACACGTCCTCCTTACTGCACAGGCGCGTCTCGATGTAGGGCGCTTCCCACATGCATCCCACGCTGTGCCCGTAGTAGGGCCAGCTCGTTTTCAGGACATCGGACTGGTAGCCGGACTGTTCCGAAAGTTCATCTGCCAGAAGGGCGACATCCATGACCGCAACGCCCGGCTTGATGGCAGCCATGAGCTTTTCCATGACATCGACGAGGGTTTCGATGAGATGTTTCTGATCTGCGGTCGGCCGGCCTCCGCAAACCGCGGTGCGGCCGGGATCGAGCCAGTAGCCCTTGTAGATCGGCCCGTAGATGAAGCCGTGCACGATGTCGCCCTGCCGGGGTGTCCTGGTACTGAAACCGTTGATCGGATCGCTTTCCAGATACTGGCTCACGGCACCGTGCGATATGGCGATGCGATGCCAGTTGCAGCCCCGCTCGAGCAGGCGTGCGCCGGCCCGGGAGGCAGCCTCCGATTCGGACTCTCCGGCGATGAGCGCCTCCATCATGGCGACATGGGCACGGGTCACGTACTCACCGGCCTCGCGGTAGAGCGCCAGTTCCCGGGGGCTCTTGATCAGACGGACGTCGCGGACGAGATCGTCTTCCACGACCCAGTCGATCTGGGGCGTCGCGGCCCGAAGCTGGAGCCAGTACTTCATGGGCAGGCAGTCACTGCCAACGAGAGCGACGCGCCCCTCGATTCCGCGTTCGCGCAGGATCCGGGCCAGTCCCGCGATCGGATCGTAGAGACCGCTGAAGCGGTCTGTCGCGATCTGATCGTAGCGCGGCTCGGTCTCGTCGGTCACCAGTTCCGGGGCCTCGCCCGGCTGCAGGATGACCGCGCAGTAGGACCGCGCGTTCCACAGAGTGGTATCGGGTTCCTGGCCGGAGTGGGTGGAGAAGAAGTTCGTCAGGTAGAGCACGTCACCGGCGCGCTCGTAGACTCCGGATGTCTTGCCAAAAACCACCGCCACCTCATGGCCCAGCGTCGCCATGTGTTCGTGAACCCGTTTCCAGCGCCCTTCGTACTCCTCAAGAGGAAAGGGGCGAATGTTCGAGTCGGCCACAAGCCTGCTTCCGGGTGATTCTGCATGTTCACTCATGTTGATGCGCCTCCACGCCTCGCCATCGCGCATGCCGGGAAACGACGCCGACGTGGCTCACAGGGTTGGCATCGCACGATCCGCGATTCTGTTCATCGGCAAGACTAGGACAGAATTCCAGAACGGGACAATGGCCATCGGCCATCGTCACACTTCTCCGGGCACCGAACCGCTTCCTTGCCGACGGTCCGCCGCAATTTCAGCACACTCGCCCGGCTGTCGGTCAGTGGCGGTATCCGTAGTCCCTCTTGGCGACGGCGTGTGTTACGAGGCCGCTCTTGAGATCGGCGGCAATCAGGGCCGGGTCCCGTGCTGCCGGATCGCCGTAACCGCCGCCGCCAGGCGTTTCCATCCGGAGCGTCTCGTCCGGGGGAATGTCCTGTTCGCCCTTGCCGTTGAGCGGTCGTCCTGAGGAAAGGCGCAGGATGCCGCAGGCGCCGTCGCGGCCGCCCTCCCGGCCCCGCGGCGGATAGGTGATCCTGTCGAGTGCTGCCGCCAACTGGAGCGTTGCGTTCTCGGACGATCCGACCACGATGATCTGTCCGTGGCCACCGCGATAGCGTCCGGCGCCGCCGGAATCGGGGCGCAGTTCGCGGCGCCAGACGATGAGTGGAGCGACGGATTCTGCCAGTTCGACCTGGGTTCCGATGACACCGGATGGAAAGGCAGTCGCATCGAGACCGTCACTCGAGGGGCGGGCGCCGGTGCCGCCGTTGTGGACCATCTCGAGGGCGAAGCGCGTCTGCCCGCTGGAATGGTAGATTCCGAAGCCACCCCGCAGGGGAAGATCCCAGAGCACGGATGTTCCTTCGGCCGGTACACTTCCGGGCCGCGCCCTGTGCAGACAGCCCAGGGCCGCATCGGGAAGCAGTTGTCCGACGATGTGGCGCATGACCACGGGAGCCGGCTTTGTGGCATTCATGATCGAACCTTCCGGAGCCAGGACGGAAAACGGCTCCAGGGCTCCGGCATTGTTGGGGATATCGGGCGCAATGACGCACTTCAGACCGAACACCGTATAGGCCTGGGAGTAGGTCAGGGGGCAGTTGATGCCGTATCGGGAGGCCGGCGAACTGCCGGCGAAGTCGATTGCGAGGGCACCATCGGCAATGGTGAGCCGGGCGGCGATCCTGATCTCGAACTCGTAGCCGTCGACCATCATCTCGTTCGACCAGGTTCCGGAAGGCCAGGAGCGAAGGCGCTCCCGGGTCGCCTCGCGCGACGTGCTGATGATGTGTTCCGAAAGGCCGTTGAGCGACGTGAGGGTGAACTCGCGCATCATGTCGCCAAGCCGTTCCTCACCCACTTCGCAGCAGGCGATGAGAGCGTAGAGATCTCCCTCGTTCTGTACCGGAACCCGGCTGTTGGCCCTGAGGAGAGTCATCAGCGTGCGGTTGATCGTGCCGCCTTCGATGAGTTTCATGGGCGGGATGAACATGCCTTCCTCGTGAACGTCGGCGGCGTCGGGACCGAAGCTCCTGCCGCCGATGTCGGCGAGGTGCGAGGTGCAGGCATTGAGGCCAACCACACTGCCATCGAGAAAACATGGTTTGACCAGCACAAAATCGTTGAGGTGCCCGGCCCCGATCCAGGGATCGTTGGTTATCCAGAGGTCGCCGGGACAAGCTTCACCCGGGGGAAAGTGGCGGATCAGGTGACGGACCGAGGCCGCCATGGTGTTGATGTGGCCTGGTGTGCCCGTCACCGCCTGGGCCATCATGCGCCCCTCGAGATCAAAGATACCCGCTGAGATGTCACCCGACTCGCGCACGATGGGACTGAACGCGGCGCGCATCAGTGTCTGGCCCTGCTCCTCGACAACCGAGATGAGACGATCCCACATGATCTGGAGGTGAATTCTCTCGAGCGCGTCGCTCATGACGGGGTTGCCTCCCTAGCCTCGAGGACGATGTATCCGTGGCGGTCGATCTCTCCGTGGAATGATGCCGTGACCACTGTGGTGGTCTGGCCTTCGGTGATGACGCAGGGACCCTCGAAGACAGCACCGGGGGCCAGCGACTCCCTGCTGAAGACCGGCACATCCATCATCTCTCCGGTGGCGGGATCGACAACCTGGCGCCGAGATGGACCTGCACCTTCGTCTTTCGTGGCAGTCGTCACCGTTTCCGGATCGTCAGGCAGCGGCGCTGCCACCACGAGTTTCCAGCCGAGAATCTCGACGTCCATTCCCGGCACGCTGCGGGAGTACTGCCGGGCATACTCATCATCGTATGCCGCCTGCAGGGCCTTCCTTTCGCCATCGTCGATTGTCCCGCCACTGACGGGAACCTCGATTTCGTGGCCCTGCCCGAGGTAGCGCATGAAACAGCTGCGGCGTTCCTCGAGGGGGACATGTCCTGCTCCCTGGCGGACGATGGCCGATGCCTCTTCGGCCATGGAGGAGTAGATACCTGCCACCACCGCAGCATCGAACGTGGCCAGTGTCATGTAGCGGCTGCGCACGACCTCGAATGCGACCGGTGCGCGCAGCATGCCGACGGCGGAACCGACGCCGGGGTGGAGCGGAATGACGACACGCCGGATGCCCAGCTTTTCCGCCATGCGACAGGCATGCAGGGGACCTGCGCCCCCGAACGCAATCATCGTGCATTGCCTCAGGACCTTGCCTCGCTCGACAGCATGGACCTGGGCAGCGCTGGCCATGTTCTCGTCGACAACTTCCGACATGCCGAGCGCTCCGGCCATGACATCCATGCAAAGCGGGGCGGCAACGTTCTGCCGGATGGCCTTCCGGGCCGCATCCGAATCAAGGGTCATGCTGCCGCCGGCAAACCCCATTGCCTCAAGGCGGCCAAGAACGAGGTCAGCGTCGGTGACGGTGGCACCGGTGCCTCCCCTGGCGTAGCAGCTCGGTCCCGGTTCCGATCCGGCACTGCGAGGACCGACCGATATCCGCCCGAGGCCGTCAACACCGGCTATCGATCCCCCGCCGGCGCCGATCTCGATCATCTCGATCACCGGCAGGCGAACCGTCATGCCGCTCCCCTTCATGAAACGTGCCGCACGGGCAATTTCGAAAATGCGGGCCGTCTGCGGCCTGGCATCGTCGATCAGGCAGATCTTGGCCGTGGTACCGCCCATGTCGTAGGACAGCACGCGGGAATCTCCGCGCCTGCCCGCCACCCGTGCGGCGAGCACGGCTCCGGCACTCGGTCCTGATTCGACGAGACGGACCGGAAAGCTGACCGCCGTCTCGAGGGAACAGACGCTCCCGCCCGAGGTCATCAGCAGCAATGGCCCGGAGATGCCCGCACCGGCAAGTTCTGCCGCGAGCGCGCCGAGATAGCGGGCCATCAGCGGACGCACGTAGGCATTGCACACGGTGGTGGTGAGCCGTTCGTACTCCCTGACCTCGGGACAGGCCTCCGATGAGAGGGTGATGGAGACGCCGGGACACTCGCGCAGGAGAAGATCCCGTACCCTCTCTTCGTGACGCGGATTGGCATAGGAGTGCAGGAGACCGATGGCGATGGATTCGATTCCTTCGCCTCGGATCTTTCCGGCGAGCTCCAGGACACTCGTCTCGTCGAGTTCGAGGAGCGGTGTTCCGTTGACGTCCATGCGCTCTGTCACGGGCCAGGTGAGGTGGCGGGGGACAAGAGGCTCGGGCTTGTTCAGCCAGATGTCGTACTGATCGTACCGGTTTTCGTAGGCGAGGCGCAGCGTATCGCGGAAGCCGCGGGTACACACCAGGGCCGTTCTGGCACCCCGTCGTTCGATGAGCGCATTGGTGGCGAGTGTGGTGCCGTGAATCACCGAGAGGACGTCATCGGCACTGATGCCGGCCTTCTCCAGCGCCAGTCTGACACCTGTCATCACGCCCTGTTCGGGCGCCCGAGGTGTCGTAGGTACCTTTGACGTCTCGAGGCGTCTTTCGCTCGTTTGAAGCGCGACATCCGTAAACGTGCCGCCCACGTCTATTCCTATGCGGACATCGGCCCGGGACGCGACCCCGCTGGCGGAGAGTTCAGGAAGCTGTGGCATTCAGGCGCGCCGACGTGGAGTGAATGACAAGGGAACGGGCCATCGGAGAAAGCCCGTGGCGCTCCGGAACGAGAACGGACAGGATGACGGCAAACGTGGCGGGACCGAAGATGTTCATGGCTTCGTTCTGCACATCCCGGACGGAACGATTGACAACGAGCTTTCTGCCCAGTTGGTCGATGATGCGCGAATACACTTTCCGCGCTTCAGCCGCAATCGTGCGCAGGTAATCGACGATTTCCCCCTTGTCTGCTGCCCGCGTGTCTTCGGGAAACAGCCCACACTGAGCAGAAAACTCGCAACCCTGCCCTCCCGTGAAATCGTACACCCGGCGGTCTCCTGGATCCGCCTTGGAACAGTGTCACTCAGAGAGCCCCCGTGACAACCCGTGAAACCGGAATGGTCAGCCAGCGGCCGGCTCACGAAGAACGACATGCACGCTTCCGGGTCATGCTGATGGCACCATCGTGTGGACGGACCCCGACCACCTGCGCCTTCCCCGCATGCAGCGGCACGAGCCGTCTGCCTCAGGGAGTTCCCCGTATCATGCCTTCCTGAAGCGCGAGCCGAACATCATGCGCCCGTAGAAGTTGAACCATTTCCTCGCCTCGGGATCCTTGAACGGATAGTCCGCTCCCAACTGCCGTGCCGCTGCAAGTCCGGTGACGAAACAGGTTTCCTGGCTGTTGATCAGCGTATGGGCACCACAGTACCAGGTCCGTCTCCTGCCCTGGACAAGACGGAACAGGTGAATCAGCACGGCAACATGGCGCACGTCGTGCACGATGTGCTGGAACCACCACCTCTTGCTTGACGATCTTGTGGTCGTCAATGCGGCTGACAGGATTGTAGGTCACAAGGCACGGCCTCACAGACCGCTTCGCCCAGGCTGCTGGTTGTGCATGACGTACGTGATTTCGTAATTGTCCGGCCGGGCGCCGTACTGCTCGATGTGATTGCTCCTGGTGGCAAGAGGCCTGACCTCGTCGTCGGGAAGAACGGAAACGTCGGAGTGCACGACCGTGTGATTGTGCAACTCGCTCTCGTATCGGACTGAAGACAGAAGCCACCTCTCCATGAAGGTTGGTCGATCAAGAATCATCAGTGTCTGGTTGGCGTTGCACGCGACAATGACATCATCGAACGCGTGCCTGGTCCCTCTGCCATCTTCCACCTCAACGCCGGATGCGCTTCGACGGATCTTTCTGACTGGCCGGTCGAGCCAGATTCTGTCAGAGAAGGCTGCTGTCATTTCCTCATACATTCGCCGTGTTCCCTGATCCCAGGTCCGCATCGGAGTCGCCGTTTCGATGTCGAAGAACTCCAGATAGCGAGAAAAGAGGGAGGCGGGCATGTCGAAGACGTTCGTGGCCATGAGGAAATTGACAAACATCGGCTTCAGTATCTTGTACCTGAAATCTCCGGAAAATCCGCTGAAGCTGAGGACCATGCCCATGCTGACGTAGTTGAATGGATTGAGGGCATTGAGAAATCTCGATCTGGTCCGGTTGAACCAGCCGATGCGCTTCATGAATCGGAGCAGTTTCTGGAACTTTGCGATTTCAGGCTGCAGTTCTCTGCGAAGTGCAGAATCGTAATCGTGGGCATAGATGTCACCATGATGCTTCACGCTGTAGCTGAACCGGATATCGACCAGTTCGATATCGTGTTGCTGCAGAAACAGAAGGATGTGGCGATAGACAGTGGGAATGCATGCGGTGACGGAGATATCGAAGGGGATTGACGTGCCGTCTCCTTGTGGCATGTCGGCCGTCACGGCGTTCCCGCCGATCCGGGGCCCAGCCTCGAACAGTCGAAAATCAAACTTCTCCGGATGCTGTTGCAACGCCCAGGCAGCTGCCAGTCCTGAAACACCTCCGCCTATGATGGCGACCCTTCGTGGTGTCGTTCCATGCGATATCACAGATGGCTCCTCTCCGTTTGCCGTTTCCGAACGGGAGACCATGTGTGATTGAGAGCGCTCTGGTGGACCATGTTTCGCACTGACTCGAGGCGACGTGCGACGTACCGGGACGAGCGGATTGTACGCGCTTCGGGGAACATCCTGATGATCAGGAACAATCTTCCGGGCGTCCGGGCTTGCGGACAACAAAGAAGTACATCGGCGTGAAGATTCCGGTCCGACCGCCGTCGACCAGTGCATCTGCCGTCGCATTGAGCAGGGTGCTGACAGCGCGCACGCCCTGCGGGGCCAGTCGCAACCGCTCTCCGGCCTGCAACGCAAGGTTGGTCAACGCTCGACCGGCAGACGTGCGCGGGATACTTGAAAGACTCAGATCGCGGTTCTGCAGGGGGCGGTACCAGGGTGTTTCCGGATCTGACTCGGAGGCGCGGTCCCGGGCATCCAGTATCTCGAAGCCTGTTGCGCCCAAAGCTGCACGGACCTCTGTCGTGAACGCGATGTACGGCAATGCATTGCCCACCATGATGTCATTCCTGATTCGCTGGTGCTCTGCAATGCCGGGGTCGAACTCCGCGGTCAGGCACCATTCGTATGCGGCGAAGCGGCCCCCGGGGCGCAGCACCCGGAAGATCTCCCGGAACACCGCCGTCTTGTCCGGTGCATGGGGCGTGGCCTCAATGGCGATGGCGGCATCAAAGCTGCAGTCATCCGTCGGGATCTGCATGAAGTCGCCATGGATGAACCGGCACAGCGGCGCGACATCACGGGTGTGCAGCTTCGCGCGCTCGATCTGGTAGGCGTTGTTGTTGATGCCCACGAAACTCGCTCCCGAAGAGCGGGCCAGATTGGCCATCGGGCCGCCGACGCCGCACCCGACATCGAGTACCTCCATGCCGGGCTGCAGCGACAGCTGTTCTGCCAAGAACTCCTGGTGGCGCCGCAACGATGCCCTGAATCCCTCGCCCCGGCGTCGCGGGGCGAAGTGGAAGCTCTGGCCCCAGCCGAACTCGTAAAAGTCGGTGACCAGGTCGTAAAAGTGATTGACGAGCGAACGGTATCGCTCTTTTCGGTTTTCCGCGCCGCCGTCGTAGATCTCGGCGTACTCGTCGACGACAGACTGCACCTCGTCGGAAGAGAGATTTGCCAGCGAACGGGAATCCGATGGTTTGACAGGGCGATCACTCACGCCGGCATTCCTGCAGGTTTCAGCATATCTGACTAGCACGCGAGGCGCAGTTTCGGCGACCGATAGCGTCGAATGCTTCCCAGGGATCGTGCAACCATGCCTGAAAGCCAGGCTCGCAGAGCATCGTCTGGAACCGGGACGGGGGAATCCCGGCGGCGTTGTTCACGGCACTGGTGGTCGTCTTCATGGCATCGGTTGCCGTTGGTGCACGGTACTGGTTCCGCGGCGATGTCGACATCATCCATGGAACGCTGACACTGTTTCTTTCGGTCAATCTGGTGATCTGCTACTGGGAGTTGTGCCTGTTCTTCAGACGGGACTACATCGAGCAGAGGGCCGTGTACTGGCGTCGGCGCTGGCAGGACACGGGCAGGGCACCGGCCGTCGAGTTCCTTGCCGGGAAAGTGCCGTGGACGAAGGTGTTGTCGGCAACAGTATGGGCAGATGTCTGGGCCGCCTACTCGCAATACGATGAGTCCTGCGCGGACCGGCGCACCTATGGCTTCAATGTGGATATCGGCAATGGCTTCGTGACACCCTTGCCGGCCCTGGTCCTCTACGCTGCCTTCACGTTTGACATCCTGCCCGTCCTCATCGCCGGCATGATCGGGGCAATGCTGTTCTGGCAATTGCTGTATGCGACGTCGATCTACTGGGTCAGCTTCTTCATGGCCGGGCGACAGCGCCGTGTCACCCGGCGCGACATGTACATCTATGTCCGGGTGAAGAACTCTCCCTGGATTCTGGGAGCACTTCTGGGATTGTATGTGTCCATCCGTTTGATTCTGGACGGTGACTACAGCGTGCTGGGATACTGAATCCACTGTTCCGGCAGGCATCACGAAGGGACGTTCGGGACTGTCACCCCTTGTGTGCCTCTCAGCCTTGATGCTGCCTGCCGATGGCGCTACCGACGACTCTCGGTGATGTTGATCCTGATTCCAAATTGTGGCACTGAACATGATCATGGATTTACCAGAAGTGCGTCAGGATCGATGCGCAGGAGCAGGGCAGGCTTCCCTGGAGCCGACCAGGATTCCTGACGCCTACCTGGACCACTACCCGAAGGCGTGTGCGGTTGACCGGGAGAGGGCGGCGAACTACGTCGCGCACACAGTCATCGGAGACCCGTTGGCCGATGCCATGATCGTTGATCTCGAAGCGCTCGGAGCCGAAAGGTCTACGAAGCTGATTGGGCATTGCATGGCCGGAAAGGGAGGCGAAGCGCTTCGAAGCGCACCGGCATCCGTCAGGGATTTTTTCGAACACTGTGCGGAACCGCCGGCATGGGTCGATCTGCTCGAGTTCCTGCCCGGCTGCCGGATGTTCCACCGGAATGTTCCGCTGGTTCTTGCAGGCATGGTGGGTGGCGTTCTCGTTGAGGGCTTTTCCACCAACATTGCCAAGTCATTCTTCATCACCGGCAGACTGCGTGATCAGGGTGTGCGGCGGCTCAAGCAGAACAACCGCCACATGTTGGAGATATTCATGCCGGGCGGCATGGATGTGTACAATGACGGGTGGGCCCATTCCGTTCGGGTGCGCCTGGTTCACGCGAAGGTCCGCTATCTTCTGAGCCAGTCTGACGATTGGGACGAAGGCGAACTCGGCACGCCTATCAGCGCGGCCCATGTCGGTTTTGCCATCGTGGCCTTTTCCGCAAGATCGCTGGACTATCTGAAGAAACTCGGAGCTTCCTTCAGCAAGGAGGAAAGCAGGAGCTTCATGGCGGTGTGGCGGTATTCCGGCTACCTGATGGGCATTCCGGAAACCATCCTCTACCGCGACCTGGAGGATGCGCTCGACATCTACAGGATCGGTCGTATGTGCGAACCTCCGCCGTCGATGGAGTCGATCGCGCTCGCCTCGTCACTCCTGAATTCCGCGCCATTGGTCGCCGGGGTGACCGAGACGGACAAGCGCCAGATGCTGGCCGGAGATATCGGGCGGGTGTCGCGCGCCCTTGTCGGCAAAACGCTCGCAGACGAACTCATGATTCCCAAGAGCGCCACATTTGGGATCCTGTGGAAGATACGCATGCTGAGCCGGATCAAGAGGTTGGCGGAGAAGCTCAACCCCCGTTACTCCCGGCCTGTCGAGGACATCACCAGAATCCTTGACATCTCGATGTATGACGAAGGGGGGATCAGCTACAAGTTGCCCGATAACCCCTATGCCGAGTTGTCGTCCAAATGGTAGCACCCGTGCGGTGTCGACCTCATCCCGTTCCGTAATGACAGGTATCGTCGAATCCTTCATCAAAGTGATCCTGCATCGCCGGTGGCTGGTTCTCGCCCTGGCGGCGCTGGCCATGGCCGCACTGACCGCTGGCGTCAGTTTCGTCAGCGTAACCAACGACTACCGCAGCCTGTTCGACGAAGACAACCCGCAGCTTGCGTCATTGAATGCGCTTGAGGCTACCTACGGCACGTCCAACAGGGCGCTGATTGCCGTTGCGCCGCGGAACGGCTCCGTCTTTACCCAGGAAACGCTGGGAGCCATCGAGGATCTTACCGAGGCGGCGTGGCAGACACCCTATTCCACGCGGGTCGACTCGCTTTCCAACCATTTCCATAGTTGGGCCGACGGTGACGAGCTGATTGTCCAGTCGCTTGTCGAGGATGCGGACGCCTTGACGGACGCTGATCTCGAATGGATCCGGGAGGTCGCGCTGAACACACCCGAGATCGCCGGGCGACTGGTTTCGCACGACGGAGAGGTCGCCGGGCTCGTGATCGACTTTGCCCTGCCGGAGAACCCGGACGCGGCGGTGTTCGACATCACCGACCATCTCCATCGCCTTCTGGATGACGCTCGCGCCGGCAATCCTGACATCGCCTACTACCTGACCGGGGATGTGCCGCTGAACCGTGCCTTCGCCGACGCCACCAGGGATGACATGGAGACCCTGGTCCCGATCGTGTTCGCCATCATTGCAGGCGTGGCGGCCATCCTCTTGCGGTCCGTCATGGGGACGGCGGCGATCGTCGCCGTGCTGATGTTCACGGTCAACACGACCGTGGGCTTCGCAGGTTGGCTTGGAATCGTGTTCAACCCCGCGAACTCCGGTGTACCGATCATCGTCATGACAGTGGCGGTTGCCCACTCGGTCCACATCGTCGAGAGGACGCTGGCCGGTATGGCCGGGGGCCTCGACCGGAACGCCGCGATCGCAGAATCGATCCGGGTCAATGCATGGCCGGTGTTCCTGACTTCGCTGACGACCGTCATCGGGTTCCTGAGCCTGAATGCATCCGATTCACCGCCCTTCCGCGTTCTCGGAAACCTCGTGGCGTTTGGCGTGTTCTGCGCTCTCGTCTATTCCATGACGGTGCTGCCCGCCGTGCTGTCCGTCCTGCCGTTGAGGCCGCGCCCTGTTCGCGCCCTGATGCCCGGTTTCTTTGATCGCCTTGGCGAGTTCGTGGTCGCCCGGCGAACCATGCTGCTGTGGAGTTCCGCAGTCGTCGCCATCGTGCTGATCACGGGCGTCCCCAGGCTCGAGCTGACCGACAACTGGACCAGCTATCTGAGCGAGCGCTACCAGTTCCGGCAGGACACGGATTTCGTGATCGAGAATCTGACTGGCATTGAAACCCTGGAGTACACGCTCGAATCGGGTCGCGAGGGAGGCATCACCGAACCCGCCTATCTGGAGGATGTCGAGGCCTTCGCCGAATGGTTCCGGGAACAACCTGAAGTTCTCCACGTTCAGGCCTTTCCCGACATCATGAAGCGCCTGAACATGAACATGCACGCAGATGATCCGGCCTACTACCGTCTGCCGGACGATCCGGAACTGGCGGCGCAGTATCTGTTGCTCTACGAACTCTCCCTTCCGTTCGGAAGGGATCTGAACAACCGGATCAGTGTTGCCAAGTCGGCCACACGGATGAGTGTCGTACTGCGCAGCCTCACATCCAAGGCGCAGCGGGAGCTCGATGCGCGCGCCCAGGAGTGGATCCGGGGCAACACGCCAGGCCTTGCTTCCGAGGCGTCGGGCGTCAGTATCATTTTCGCTCACCTGTCGCAGCGGAACATCGTCAGCATGCTGACCGGGACCATCATCGCCATGGGTCTCATTTCGCTGATCCTGGTGTTCATCTTCCGGAGCCTGCGGGTCGGGCTCGTGAGCGTCGTGCCAAACTTCATTCCCGCCGCGATGAGCCTCGGACTCTGGGCATACGCGGTCGGCAACGTCGGACTTGCCGGTTCGGTGATGACGGCGATCGCTTTCGGAATCGTAGTCGACGATACGATCCACTTCCTTACGAAGTATCAGCGGGCCCGCCACGACGGGCTGGACGCACCGGATGCGGTGCGCTCCGCCATGCGCACCGTGGGCCATGCGCTCATGACCACCACCGTCGTGCTCGTTTTGGGATTTCTGGTGTTTGCCTCGTCCGGATTCGAGGTGAGCTGGGCACTCGGTCTCCTGGTTTCGCTCACGATTACCTTTGCGCTCCTCGCCGATTTCCTGTTCCTGCCGCCCCTCCTGATGCTTCTTGACCGGAAGAAGGCCTGATCCCGGTTTGCCGGTTCGAACACGCACTGGGATGCCGGGCTGCTGCGGGCAATGGTGGTGATGACACTGGCGATGTTTCCGGTTCCCGCAGTGTCTGAAGGTATTGTCATCGGGGCATTGAAGGGCTGACCTCGCCCTCACCGGCGGCGCCTCTCCTGTCAAGGGGAAGGCAGAGTCCGTGTCCCACAGTGCCCCAGGACATATGGAACAGGCCAACGGTCAGCAGCACACTCGTGGCCCAATTCCCCGAAACTGGCGGCTCCAGGTGAAGGCGCAAGGGGATCGACTTGTGCCCGGCCAGGAACCGTGCGTCCAAGCCGTGCCCTCCGGGGGAGGCGCATGGTCCGTCAACAGGTCGAGGTCAGCGCCGACCGTGTGGCGGCGGTGAATCCCACCAGCACGCGATGTCCGGAAACAAACAGTGGTCGTTTCATGACCGCGGGCCAGGCCCTGACAAGATTGGCGGCCCGGGTTTCGTCGAGATTCCGTCTTTCCTCTTCCGGCAGTTTGCGCCATGTGGTGCCGCGCCGGTTGATCAGCGCCTCGTGACCGCATGCGGCAATCCACGACTCGACGTCACCGAATCCGTCCTTGCGGACGTCGTGGAACGTGTGTGGAATCTCCTGCTCGACGAGCCAGGCAAGTGCGCGCCGGCAGGTGTCGCAGTTCTTCAGGCCATAGACGCTGATCACGGGATGGTTCCGCCCGGAAAGGCCGGATCGGAACAGGGAACGTGCAAAGTCAGGCACGGCAGCCAGCCTCCGGGTACGGGAATGCGTTCATCGTGCGTGGTGCCGTCGATGAGATCGACAAGAAGATGGGTGTGTGGACCATCGGGAGTCACCGTCTTTGCAATGGGGCCGGTGACGGTGATCTCGGCCAGCCGCGAACGAAACAGGCGGGACGGGCCTGTCTCGACGATCTTTGCCAGCGCCGGATGATGGGTGCCGACGAGACGTTCGCCTTCGGCCCGGGTGAGGGCGAGGTGAAGCGAGGGATCCTCCACGATGATGAGGGCATCCACGGTGGCGGCACCGGCACCGATGTCGAAGAGAGCGGCATGACCCCGGCTGCCGGCATGCCGGAGCACCCTGTGACAGGCCATTCGTGCCGTCTCCTCTTCCAGGCACAGAAGAAATCCGCGGATCCGGCCGGCGATGTCGTAGGGGAGGCAGAGGACGTGGTCGGTCGGCATGATCTCGATACGGCCGCCCGGACATGTGCCGGTCATCGTTCCCGCCGTCGCATGCCAGGCGACCGTTTCATCGCCAGGAGCGTGAAACTCCGCGATCACGCCGCTCACGCCGACGCTGAACGACACACCGGGACGCGATCGCCAGAAGCACAGGAACGACTTGAACTCCGTCTGGTTGAGGAGGCCCGACATGGATGGGATCTCACGGGCGCTTCCGGTACTGGTCGGCACCGAAGGAAACCGACCAGCTCTCCGGCGTGAAACCGGTGACAATGTCAGCCGAAGCGGCGATGTCTCGCGTCACGGCCGGACGCTCGCTGACGACACCATACCAGCGCTTCACATTGGGAAAGTCGTCGAGATCCTGTTCCTGTCGTTCATGAAGCCGGCACCAGGGAAAGATCGCCATGTCGGCAATCGAATAGCTGTCGCCGGCAACGTGGTTGTTCTCTCCGAGCTGCCGGTCGAGCACGCCGTAGAGCCGGGAGGCCTCATTGCGGTACCGGTTCTGCGCATAGGGCAGAACCTCGGGACCCGAAGGATTCATCGGAGCATAGGCAAGAAAGTGGTGTGCCTGTCCGAGCATCGGCCCGAAGCCTCCCATCTGCCAGAACAGCCACTGCAACACGTCCCATCGCTGCCGCGGTTCCGCCGGCAGGAACCGGCCGGTCTTCTCGGCGAGATAGAGCAGGATCGCGCCCGACTCGAAGAGGGCGAGGGTTTCGCCTCCCGGGCCTTCGTGGTCGACGATGGCCGGGACCTTGTTGTTCGGGCTGATCTTCAGGAAGTCCGGGTCGAACTGTTCGCCCTTGCCGATGTCGATGATGATCAGATTGTAGGCGAGTCCGCATTCCTCGAGCATGATATGGACCTTCTGCCCGTTCGGGGTGTGGTCGAAATAGAGATCGATCATGGTCGTGATTCCCTGGTCCTGTGTCTGAAAGCTGCCTTCCGCAGCCCGCCGGTGCAAGTCCTTCACGCTCCATCCCCGGCTCTGGTAGGATCCGCCTGGACGAGAAGGACATGAAATGGCTGACGTCTACCTTCAACCGGTTCACCATCCATCTGCGTGGACCTCGGCAGGTCTTGGATCCCTCGACGCCATCAGGATCAACTGGGATCAGCGCCACATCGACGCCCTCGATGAGGCGTGGCGCGAGGTCGACCGTCAGGGACTGACCCTCGATGAAATCGGGCACCATCATTTCCGGTTGCCGGCCATTGCCGATGACCTGCGCGACATCTACGAGGAGATCATGTGGGGCCGCGGCATCGTTCTCGTCGACCGCCTGCCGGTCGAGGAATGGCCGCTCGCCAAGGCGGAGATCATCTACTGGGGACTCGGGACCCACTTTGGCACGGGCCAGTCCCAGTCGGTCATCGGCGACCGCCTCGGTCATGTCGTCAACGTGGGCGGCAAGGATCACAAGGAGCGCGCCTATCGCAACTCCCTGCCGCTGACCCTGCACACCGATGCCTGCGACATCCTGTGCATGCTCTCCATACGCAAGAGTATCGAGGGCGGGGAGTCCCAGTACGCCAGCGCACTCGCCGTTCACAACACGATACTCGACGAAAAACCGGAATACCTCGGCCCCCTCTATCGCGGCTTCCGCTACCACCGGTTTGGCGAGGAAGGGCCCGGCGAAGCCCCGGTGACCGAGCATCGCGTCCCGGTGCTGTCGGAACGCGAGGGATGTGTCAGTTGCCGCTATGTGGCCGGATACATCTACATGGCCTGCGAGGAACTCGGCGAGGACCTTCCGGTGTTGGACCGCGCGGCTCTTTCCTATTTTGATGACGTGGCCCTGCGCCCCGACCACATGATCGAGTTCCAGATGGAGCCTGGTCAGCTTCTTGTCTGCAACAATCTGACGACACTTCACGCCCGCCGGGGATTTGACGATCCGCCGGGAGAAGACGAGGGACGCCTTCTCCTGCGCCTGTGGCTGACCGCCCACGAGGGTGATCGTCGGCCTGTGGACGACTCCATCGAGATCTATCGCACTCATGGCATCCGGGCGCGGGAAGGCCGCCACGATACCCGCTACCGTGGCGATGCCACGGAGATTCTGGGCGAGGTGCTGAAGTACTGATCACGCCGCCGGATCCAGGGGAAAGGTGCCCATGAGGGCGGTCGGGATCATTGCCAATCCGGTATCGGCCAGGGACATACGCAGGATTGTCTCCCACGCCGGCAACCTGCCGATCAATGATCGTGCCAACATCGTTCTCAGGTTGTTGACGGGACTGGCGGCGGCGGACGTGGCCGATGTGGTTGTCATGCCGGAGAACGGCGGTATCCGCACCCAGCTCATGCGCACCATTGAGCGGGAACGGCGCATGGGAACGGTCCGCCTGCCGGCGGTCACCTATCTCGACATGCCCGTGACCTCGACCTTCGTTGACAGTGCCGTGGCCGCCCGGCGAATGGACGACATGGGTGTCGGCGCCATCGTGGTCCTGGGCGGTGACGGCACCCACCGGGTGGTTGCCTCGTCGTGCGGCCAGACACCGATCGCCGGAGTTTCCACCGGGACCAACAATGCCTTTCCGGAGTTTCGCGAACCGACCATCACCGGTCTCGCTGTCGGCCTTGCAGTCAGCGGCCGCGTTCCGGCCGACATCGCCCTTGCCCTGAACAAGCGTCTGGTGGTGACCGTCAACGGACGCCACGAGATTGCGCTTGTGGATGCCGCCGTGGTAGCTGAACGCTATGTGGGAGCGCGCGCCATCTGGAAGACGGAGAGTTTCCGTGACCTGTTCGCCACCTTCGGTGAGGCGGACGGCATAGGGATGTCCTCCCTTGTCGGACTCACCGGTCCCCTCGACCGGACAACGCCGGAGGGAAGGAGGATCAGGCTTGCGCCCGCCGGCACCGCGCGGCGCACACTCGCCTTCCCGGTTGCTCCCGGCCTGATTGGCAAGGTTGGCGTCCTGTCGGTCGAAACGATGACGCCCGGCGTCCCCTGCAGGCCCTCGGTCGCCGCCGGTTCCATTGCCCTCGACGGTGAACGCGAACTGACCTTCGGCGAATCCGATGACGTCAGCATCCATCTCGAAACCGATGCCTTCAGAACCGTCAGTGTCTCCGTTTGCATGGCCTTTGCCGCCAGGCACGGACTGATGGTCCATCAATCGAGCTCCCCCTGCCACGAAGGAGAACCCCGATGAACAATCCGTTCCCCCTGTCCCGGGATGGCCTGCTCACGGCCTACCGCCGCATGAGGACGATCCGTGAATTCGAGGAACGCCTGCACGTGGAGTTTGCCAAGGGCGATATCGCAGGCTTTGTGCACCTCTACGCCGGCGAGGAGGCTGCGGGCGTCGGCATCATGATGCACCTCGAGGACCACGACCGCATCGCCTCGACTCACCGGGGGCACGGCCATTGCATCGCCAAGGGCGTCGACGTCAGGGCCATGATGGCGGAGATCTACGGCAAGGCGACCGGCGCGTGTGCCGGCAAGGGAGGGTCAATGCATATTGCCGATCTCTCCAGGGGCATGATGGGCGCCAACGGCATCCTTGGCGCCGGAGCGCCGCTCATCTGCGGCGCCGGCCTGGCTGCGCAGAAACTTGGCCATGACGGGGTCGGCATCACGTTCTTCGGTGACGGCGCCTCCAACCAGGGCACGGTTCTCGAATCGATGAACCTGGCGGCAATCTGGAATCTTCCGGTGATCTTCGTGGTCGAAAACAACGGCTATGCGGAATCGACGTCAGTGGATTACGCGGTGGCCACCGATTCCTATGTCGATCGGGCCGCCGGCTTCGGCATGCCCGGCATCACCGTTGACGGCACCGACTTCTTTGCCGTCTACGAGGCCGCAGGCGAGGTCATCCGGCGGGCCCGGGAGGGCGGCGGACCATCCCTTCTCGAATGCAAGATGATCCGCTTCTACGGTCACTTCGAAGGGGATGCCCAGACCTACCGGGCACCGGGAGAAAACGAGGAGAACCGCGCACACCGCGATTGCCTGAAGATTTTCACCGGAAAGATCCTTGAAGCCGGCGTCGTCGAATCCGGCGAACTCGCCCGCATCGATTCCGAGGTGGTGGACCTCATTGACGACGCGCTCGAGAGCGCGAAGGCAGCACCTCTTCCGTCGGCGGCCGAACTGACGACCGACGTCTATGTATCTTACTGACGCATCCCGACACCTGAGGAGCATGGAGACATGGCACGCGCACTGAGCATGAAGGCCGCCATCAACGAGGCCCTCGACCAGGAGATGAGCCGGGACCCGACCGTTGTCGTGCTCGGAGAAGACATCGTCGGCGGCACCGGATCACCCGGCGAGGACGACGCCTGGGGAGGCGCCATGGGCGTCACCAAGGGCCTCATCCACAAGCACCCAGGGCAGCTCATCGACACGCCGCTCTCGGAAAGCGCCTATATCGGCGCCGCTATCGGTGCCGCAACCTGCGGTCTGCGCCCCGTTGCCGAGTTGATGTTCATCGATTTCATGGGTGTGTGTCTGGACCAGATCTTCAACCAGGCCGCCAAGTTCCGCTACATGTTCGGCGGCAAGGCAGAAACCCCGGTCGTCATCCGGGCCACCTGCGGCGCGGGATTCAGGGCGGCAGCCCAGCACAGCCAGATGCTGACACCGATCATGACCCACATTCCGGGCCTCAAGGTCGTGTGTCCCTCCAACGCCTACGACACCAAGGGACTCCTGATCCAGTCGATCCGCGACAACGATCCGGTGATCTTCCTGGAGCACAAGAATCTCTACGATCGCGAGACCGATGTGCCAGAAGAATCCTATGCCATCCCCTTTGGCGAAGCGAACATCGCCAGGGAGGGAAGGGATGTGACCATCGTCACCTATGGCATGATGGTGCCCTATTCCCTCGAGGCCTCGGAGACGCTCAAACGCGAGGGCGTCGACGTCGAGGTGATCGACCTGCGCACGCTCTCGCCCATTGATCTCGATACCGTGTTCGAGAGTGTCGAGATGACCGGGCGTCTCGTCTGCGTGGACGAGGCCAATCCGCGCTGCTCCATCGCTTCGGATGTTGCAGCGGCAGTGGCCCAGGATGCCTTCGGGTCTCTCAAGGGACCCGTTGCGATGGTGACCGCTCCCCACGCACCCGTCCCGTTCTCGTCAGCGCTCGAGGATCTCTACATTCCCTCCCCCGAACGCATTGCCGAGGCGGTGCGCCGGACCATGGGAGAACACTCCTCATGAGCGGCGAGATCGTCCCGATCCTCATGCCGAAATGGGGTCTCTCCATGAAGCAGGGAACCCTTTCGTCCTGGCTTGTCGAGGAGGGCAGCGAAATTTCGCCTGGCGACGAGATCATGGATGTCGAGACCGACAAGATCGCCAATGCCGTGGAGGCAACTGACGGTGGTCTTTTGCGCAGGCGCGTCGGCATGGCCGGAGAGACCTATCCGGTTCGCGCACTGCTCGGCGTTCTTGCACCACCATCGGTCCCCGATTCGGAGGTCGACGCCTACGTTGCATCCTTCGAGGCGCCCGTGGCCGAGGAAGAGGACGATGGAGAGCCGGTGCGGCTGTTCCTGGATCTGGACGTGGGCCGCATCCGCTATGCCGAAAGGCCTGGTGACGGGATTCCGGTGCTGCTGATTCACGGCTTCGGTGGTGATCTTGACAACTGGCTCTTCAACATCGATGCACTGGCCGAGGCCGGCCCTGTTGTCGCCCTCGATCTGCCGGGCCATGGCCAGTCGGTCAAGTCCGTTGCCGCACCATCGCTCACGACCATGACGGATGCGGTGGTCGGCCTCATGGACTCCCTCGGCGTGGACCGGGCTCACCTCGTTGGCCATTCCATGGGAGGTCTCGTCGCCGGACGGATTGGAATCGATCGGCCCGATCGTGTCGCATCACTCACCCTCATTGCCGCCGCGGGACTTGGCGAGGAGATCAACGGCGCCTACATCGACGGTTTTGTCTCGGCGTCGTCGCGCCGCGACCTCAAGCCGGCGCTGGTGCATCTCTTTGCGGATCAGGCGCTGGTCAACCGCTCCATGGTCGAGGACGTGCTGAAGTACAAGCGTCTCGATGGTGTCGGCGCCTTTCTCGAGGCGCTCGGGGACGCGCTCTTTCCCGGAGGCCGTCAGGCCGCGAACCTTGCCGGTGACCTTGCCGGCATCGGATGCCCGTGCCACGTCATCTGGGGAGCGGAGGATGCCATCATCCCGGCTGCCCATGCCCGGGCAGTGGAGGGTGCAACCGTGCTCGACGGGGCCGGACACATGGTGCAGATGGAAAAGGCGGCGGAGGTCAACCGGCTCATCCTCTCCTGGACAAGCGGGTGAACGAGAGCCTGGCGAATCAGTCCGGTTCGAACCCTGCAGGCCGGAATCACGGCCCGAAACTGTCTCGGGAAGCGGAGGAAACGCGGTCATGACGAAGCCGGTCAATGTCACGTTGTACCGATGGGCTGGCGCGTGGGGACCGTTCAGCGTGAAGATCCCTTGTGGTGAATGCGCTCTGACCAGAGACGTGATTGCCGATGTCGTGGAGACCGAGCTGGGCGGCGTGCCGGTCGAGGTTGATACCCGTGACTGGTTGACACACTGGTGGAAACCCTTGCCGAAGGGCGGCTGGCACGCCCCCATCGTTCTGGTGGAAGGGCGCCTTGTCAGCCAGGGGGCCGCACTCAACCGGGGGGTGCTCACCCAGGCCATCATCGAGGCGCACGCCAAGCGTACGCCCCTTGCCGGGAACAGGCTGTTCGGCAAGGCCACCTGTCCGCACTGCGTGCGCGCCAAGGACTATCTCGACGAGGCAGGGATCACCTACACCTATCATGACGTGGTGCGTGAGCCGGCAGCGCTCTACGAGATGCTGGCACGGGTCAAGCCGATCGTCGGACCCAAGACACCGGTCACGGTGCCGCAGATCTGGATCGATGGCGACTATGTCGGTGGTGCTGACGACCTCGGCGATATCCTCGGGCGTGCAGTCGAGCCCAATCCGGACCGCGGTCAGTGTTCGATCTCGCCGGGTCGTCTGACAGCGGCCCGGCAGTCCGCTTGAGAATTCCGCCCGTCTTCCAACGCCCATCCTGCCCATGATCCGGTACCTGCGTCGCTTGAGTGACAGCCGCTACGCGTGGATCGTGGTGGCGGCCTCTTTCCTGATGCTCGTTCTGGGAAACGGAGCCCTGTTCCTGCTGGTCGTCTCGATGAAGGATATCGCTGCCAGCTTTGGCTGGCCGCGATCGGTTCCGTCGTTTGCCTATTCCCTGCAGTTCATCGGAGGCGGGGTGGGCGGCATCGTCATGGGATGGTGGCTCGACAGGGCCGGAATGGGATGGCCGGCCCTGGTGGGCGCCGTCATGATCGGGACAGGCGCCGTGCTGGTCAGCATGGCGGCGAACGAGTGGGAGTTCTATCTGGTCTACGGGCTGGTGATCGGACTCCTCGGCCAGGCGGCGCTCTATGTACCTCTCGTGGCCAATGCGACACGCTGGTTCGTGCGGCGGCGCGGCATTGCCGTGGGCCTCGTGACCAGTGGCCAGAGTGTCGCCGGTGCCCTGTGGCCGCCACTCTTCGAGTACGGGCTGGCGACATGGGGCTGGCGCGATACATACCTGTTCTACGGTGTCGCCAGCATGGCCGTGATGGTGCCGCTGTCTCTCCTCCTGCGGCGTTCGCCGCGCGCCCTGGCGCCCTCCGGGACCTCCGCGGACGCGATCGTGCCCGGGCACGGGTCCTCGCCCGTGGGGCCCCGCGCGATGATGGTGCTGCTCTGCATCGCCATAGTCGGCTGCTGCGTCAGCATGTCCCTGCCCATCGCCCACATCAAATCCCACGCCACCGATGTCGGGATAGCACCGATGGAGGCGGCATCGGTCCTTTCGGTCCTGCTGGCAGCCAGTTTTGTCTCCAGGGCTCTCGTGTGCGGCCTGATGATCGAGTGGATCGGGGCTCTGAAGACTCTCTTCGTGTTCTCGTTCATCCAGACGGCGACGCTGGGATTGCTCCCCTTCCTCGAAGGCTCCGCATCATTGATGATCACGGCGGCAATCTTCGGTTTGGGGTTCGGCGGTATCGCGCCGACCTATCCCGTGATCATCCGTGAGAATCTTCCCGCACAATGGACCGGGCGGTGCACCGGCATCGTCGTTCTCTTCGGCACACTCGGCATGGCGATTGGCGGCTGGATCGGCGGCATCGGCTTCGACGTCACCGGCAGCTACCACACCCCCTTCCTCGCGGGGGTCGCATTCAACGCAATCAATCTTGTCGTCATCGGCTATCTCATCGCCGCCTTGCGTCCGTCCCCACCGGTCATGGCTCCCGCCCATTGACCCCCGGGCGCCCGGCGACTGGTGTCAGCCGATGATGTCGAGGTCCGTTGCGCCGCTGCCGGCCAGCATCGTGACACCGTTCTCCAGCATCAGCCAGGTGCCGCCAACGACCACACCGCACCCCGATCCGGGTGGCGTGAGGCAGGCGTGCAGTACGAAGGTCATGCCCGGCTGCAGACGCTGATCCATGTGGCGGCCAATCTCCAGGGTTTCGAGCCACAGCGGGGGGTAGGCGATACCGATGCCGTAGCCGAAACGCATCATGGCGGCATCTTCGAGACCGGCTTCGCGGACCGCCAGGAGCGAGGCCTCCTCGACCTCCGCCACCGGCACACCGGGCTTCATCGAAGCGATCCCGTCCTCGAGGGAACGCCGCGCCACCTCGTGGAGATCACGTTTTTCGGGTGTGGGTCTGCCGGCCGCCATGGTGGCAATGGCAACGGCGTGGTAGCGCTCGTGAACACCCGCCAGTTCGACGTGAACGAGATCGCCCGATTCGATGACGCGGTTCCGCGGTGTCGCATGACCGCCTTCGCTTCTCGGGCCGCTTGCCAGTTCGACAGGGATGGCCCAGTAGTCGCATCCCTGCCGGCGCATCGCATGTTCGATCTCGGCCGCCAGTTCGATCTCGCTCATGCCCGGCCTGAGCGACCGGCGCATGGCGGCAAGACCGGCCTCGGCATGACGGGCCGCTTCGCGCATGAAGGCGATCTCTGCGGGCGACTTGATCCAGCGCAAGGCGCCGATGAGCGGCGTGATGTCGGTGAATCGTGATGCCGGAAGGGAGGCCGCAAGAGTCTGGCCCCATTCCCAGGAGAGGCTGTGGGACCGCATTTCGATGCCGACCCGGGCGCCGACGTGGGACCTGTCGTGCACCAGGTCGGCCATCAGGGCCGCCGCATCGTCGTGGTGCAGGCGGTAGGTGCGGATGTCCCGGACCCATGTGGTTTCCATCGCCAGGGGCAGATCGACGTCGCGCACGACGAGGCAGGGATCATCGTCGCTTTCGGTGAAGACGAGTGCCTGGGGACTGTTGACGGCGACCCAGGAGTCATAGCCGGCGATCCAGTAGAGGTGTTCCGGCGCCACGCAGAGACAGACATTGATCCCTTCCGCTCTCATGGCTGCGCGGGTGCGTTCGAGGCGGCGACGGTGTTCGGCTTCGCAGAAGGAGGCAAAGGCAGGCATGGTGTCTGTTCGCAGGATTCCGGACATCCTCATGGTATGCCGGGTCCGGGCTGCGTGGAACGGACTTGCTCTCTCACCGGCATCTGTGATGATCTTCGACCCTAGGTGAAGACCAACCGGGAGGCTTCCGGCGTGTCGGAGCAACCCCCCGCCTCGCATGATGTTGTCATCGTGGGCGCCGGCTTTTCGGGCATGTACATGCTCTACAGCCTGAGGCGCCTGGGGCTGCGGGTGGTCGTGCTCGAGATGGCAGAGGATGTTGGCGGCACCTGGTACTGGAACCGCTATCCCGGGGCCCGTTGCGATGTCGAGAGCATGGAGTACTCCTATTCCTTCGACGAGGACCTGCAGCAGGAGTGGGAGTGGACGGAACGCTACTCGGCCCAGCCGGAGATACTGGAGTACGCCGCTCACGTGGCGGACCGCTTTGATCTGCGCCGCGACATCCGCTTCGGCATCCGGGTGACTCGGGCCTGGTGGGACGGGGACTCCGGGGGCTGGGTCCTTGAAACCGACGCAGGAGAGCTCTTTCGCGGCCGCTACTGCATCATGGCGCTCGGGTGTCTTTCCGTGCCGCGGCGCCCCGACTTTCCCGGTCTCGATTCCTTCCGCGGTCCCTGGTACCACACCGGCCTGTGGCCTCACGAACCGGTCGACTTTCGGGATCTGGATGTCGGCATCATCGGCACCGGTTCATCGGCGATCCAGTCAATTCCCCAAATCGCCGGCGAGGCGCGGCATCTCACTGTTTTCCAGCGTACGCCGAACTTTGCGGTGCCTGCCTGGAACCGCCCGCTCGATGCCGAAGAGGTGCGGGAGATCAAGAAGAACTACGCCGCCTTCCGGGAAGGCGCCCGCTGGTCGCACAGCGGCTACAACTGTGATGATGCCGTCGGCCCCGGGCTGGAGGTCTCCGACAACCTGCGCAAGTCGGAAATGGAACGGCGCTGGCAGATCGGCGGTTTCACCGTTCTCTCGACCTTCGATGACGTCAACACCAGCATGGAGGTCAACAGGCTCTTCGTCGACTTTGCCCACGACAACATACGCAGCAGGGTCAACGATCCGGAGACGGCCAGACTGCTGTCACCGACCGATCACCCCTTCGGAACCAAAAGGCTGTGCGTCGACATCGACTACTTCGAGACCTACAACCGGACGAACGTCACCCTCGTTGACATCAGCAGCGATCCGATCGGCCACATCACGCCGACAGGCCTCGTCACCGAAGGAGGCAGGGCCTTCGACGTCGATGCCCTTGTCTTTGCCACGGGATTCGACGCCATGACGGGGCCCCTTCTCGGGATTGACATCCGTGGCGTGGAGGATCTCAGCCTGCGCGACAGGTGGGAGGCGGGGCCGCGCACCTATCTCGGTCTCACGATGGCCGGGTTTCCCAACATGTTCACCATCACCGGCCCGCAGAGCCCCTCGGTTCTCACCAACATGATGAGCGCCATCGAGCAGCACGTGGAGTGGGTCACGAACTGTCTGGACTGGCTGCGGCGTCATGATCTCGATCGGATCGAGGCGACTGAAGACGAGGAGGACGCCTGGGTCGAACACACCATCGCGGTCGGCGATGCGACCCTCTATCCCCTGGCGAACTCCTGGTATGTCGGCGCCAACATTCCCGGCAAGCCTCGGGTGTTCACGCCCTATGTCGGGGGCTTCGACAGCTACCGGCGGATCTGCGACAGGGTTGCCGCCGATGGTTACCGCTCCTTCGATCTCGGGCGGGTCGAACCCCGCGCGCGCGAGAAGGGTGGTGCCTCTGGAGGGACTCGAACCCCCACTTCCGGATGGAAAGCAGATTTTGAGTCTGCCGCGTCTACCAGTTCCGCCACAGAGGCCTGAAGGAGCGTCATCAATGTCGGGGTTGATGCGGCCGGTCAAGAAGAACTGTCAATGACGGCTCGGCTCTCCCAGTACCGCAGTCTTGAAGACGCTTGAATCCTCCACGTACTCGCCGCCTTCCGGCGCGGCCGGCATGACATCGGCGAACCTGTCCTCGAGCACGACATGGGGATCCTGCCCCTCGACCCAGCCGAGGAAGATGTCGTGCAGGTGGTAGCCGATCAGGTGCTGGACATCTTCGCGCAGGCCGCGGGCGATCGCGGGTGGGACGGCGAGGTACTGGTTTTCTTCCTGGCGCAGCCAACCGAGGCTGTATCCGGTGATCGCTCCGGTGCGGTGCTGGTCGGTGGTGACATTCTGTCCGCCACCATGGAACACCGAGCCGAGATAGATGAGACACGAGCCCCTGGGCATCACGGCGCAGGCGACCCTGGAATCGTCGTCGGGGTATGTGTCGTCGTCCCAGAGGTGACTGCCGGGAATGACGTTGGTGGCGCCGTTGTCGACGGTGAAGTCCGACAGCGCCCACATGGTGTTGCACAGGCACTGGGGTCCGGGATGACGGAAAGGGATGAGGCCATCGTCGCGATGCACGATCTGGCGTCCTTCGCCGGGCGTGATTCTCACCGCCTGGGTCACATGAAGCTGATAGCGCTCACAGCGGGGCAGCAACAGGCGATCCATGACCGCGAGAATCTGCGGCGCCGTGGCGAGTTCCTCTCCGTAGGTCTTGGACTTGGCAATCAGCGAACTCACGCGCCGCGTCCGGCGGCCCCAGAACTCGCCTTCACCGAAGTAGGCCCGGCCGAGGTAGGGTTCGAGTTCCTCGTTGACCCGGTCCATGACGTCGTCATCGACGAGATTGCGGAATATGACCGCGCCGTCTTCCTCGAGAATGGCCATCGCCTCGTCGGTGGATGCCGTACGCTCAAGGGACCTGACTTCTTCCATGCCTGCCTCCACTCCTTGCGATTGATCCTATCTCCTCGGCAGAGACGGGTCACTACGACGGTGAACCGTGACGCGGTATCGTGGGTGCCTCGACATGTTTGAGCGTCTTTACGCCAGGACCATGGATCTTGCCGCCAGCCGTCATGCGGTCTGGTGGCTGCTGGCGCTCGCCGTCGCCGAGGCCTCCTTCTTCCCGGTGCCCGTGGAGGCCCTGCTCCTGCCGATGATGTTCGCGACGCCCTCCAGGGCGTGGCTCCTTGCGCTTGTCGCCACGATCGGGACCGTCCTGGGCGGTGTCACGGGCTACGCCATCGGGCTGCTTCTCCACGATGCCGTCGCCTGGCCCTTGCTCGTTTTCTACGGTTACGCGGAGGCCTATGCGGAGTACGCCGCCCTCTACAACGAGTGGGGGGTCTGGATCGTCTTTGCCGGCGGATTCACGCCGATTCCCTACAAGGTGGTGACCATTGCCTCGGGCGCCATGCATCTTGACATCTGGGTTTTCATCGTTGCCTCCGCCGTCTCGCGCGGCCTGCGCTTCGCCATCGAGGCGGCACTGCTGTCGTGGTTTGGCGTGCCGCTGCGCGGCCTCGTGGAACGCCATCTCACCCTGGCGGGACTGGCAATGCTGGTTGCGCTGGTGGCAGGTTTCGTCGCCATCAAGTGGTTCTTGTAGGAATCCCCGGAGCGGCTTCATACTCGGGGTGCGATGACCGTTCTCTCACCCATGGTGGCATGGCGACGCCCCAGGCTGCTCGCCGGCCTGCTCGGCCTCGCCAGTGCCGCATGCCTCGCCGCCGCCTTCTGGTTCCAGCATGTGATGGGACTCGAGCCCTGCCCCTTGTGCATCGACCAACGTTGGGCTCACGGCGCATCCATCGCTGTTGCGACCGTCTCGGTTGTCCTGATGACGCCGGGACGCGCGGCGATCATGTTGGCGGCCCTTGCCCTTGCCTTCCTTGCCGGAACCGGTATCGCTGCGTGGCACGTCATGGTTGAATGGCACTGGGTGGCGTCGCCGGGGTGCAGCACGCCGGAGTTCGAGGAGATGTCGATCGATTCCTTCCTCTCCATCGAAGTCGTGCCGTGCGACGAGATCGCGTGGTCGATGGCGGGTATCTCCATGGCCGGATGGAACGCCATCGTTTCCCTCATGCTGGCAGCGGTCGCCATCACCGGCAGTCTGGCCTCGTTGCGGGGACGCCGATGACGGCACGACGCCACACACGCGACGGCCTCCTGCCCGGTGACGGCACGGTGCGAGACACCGTCAATGCCATGATCCGGGTCGACCATGCCGGAGAATTCGGTGCAAAACGGATCTATGACGGGCAACTCGCCGTACTCGGTGGCACCCAAGCCGGCAAGGTCATTCGCCGCATGGCGGAACAGGAACAGAAACACCTCGACCGTTTCGATGAACTGATCGTGACGCGGCGGGTCCGGCCGACCGTGCTTTCACCATTGTGGAATGTGGCGGGCTTTGCGCTGGGCGTCGGCTCCGCTCTCCTGGGCCCACGCGCCGCCATGGCCTGCACGGAGGCCGTCGAAAGTGTCATCAGCGAACACTACGCCAGCCAGGCCCGGCGCCTGGGAGACGACGAGGCCGATCTCAGGGCCACCATCGAGGAATTCCGCCAGGATGAGATGGCCCACCACGACACCGCCCTGGAGCACGGAGCCCGGGAGACGCCCGCGCACGGCCTTCTCACCGGCGCCATCCGCCGTGGTACACGCCTTGCCATTCGTCTTTCGACCAGGCTGTGACAGGTCACCGCTGCCGCCGTTCCCGACGGTATCAGTCCGGGACGAGTTCGCTGTCCCAGTAGAGGTAGTCGCGCCAGTGTTCGTGGAGGAAGTTGGGCGGGAAGGACTGCCCGTTGCGGCGCAGCTGGAAGGTCGTCGGAGGAGCCGGTCTGGCGAGAGGGAACATCCGCGCCTCACCCGGCATCCGGTTGCCCTTCGTCATGTTGCAGGACCGGCAGGCCGTGACGACATTGCTCCAGGTAGCCCTGCCGCCGCGCGAACGGGGGATTACATGGTCGAAGGTGAGGTCACGAGTCTCGAAGCGCAACCCGCAGTACTGGCATGAGAACCGGTCGCGCAGGAACACGTTGAACCGGGTGAAGGCCGGCCGCTTGTTGATCGGAATGTAGTTTCGCAGGGCAATGACGCTGGGAAGCCGCATCTCGAACGACGGTGAGCGGACCGTGAGGTCATAGGCACTCACGGTCTCCACGCGATCGAGAAACACCGCCTTGACCGCTTCCTGCCACGGCCAGACCGAAAGCGGGAAGTAGCTCAGCGGCTTGTAGTCCGCATTGAGGACCAGAGCCGGACATGTCTGGAGCGATACCACTGGCTGTGTTTCCGAGGGCGAGAAATCCAAAATATTGGCGTCATTCGGCGGCATCATAGCGGCTGACGGCCAGATGTTAACCCTCGGGATTGCGTTCCCTTGCGGCCATGTGATGATGGAGTTGTCCTGTCACGGGCCATGGACTCATTCTGTCCATCCATCATATCAGTTTCGTGACCCCGATTCCGGGTCATGCAACGACAAGGGGAAGAGGCGGATGGCCCTGGCACTCGACGGCATTGTGGTTCTCGATCTTTCGCGCATTCTTGCCGGTCCCTGGTGCACCCAGATCCTTGCCGATCTCGGGGCGACCGTGATCAAGGTCGAACGGCCGGGAACCGGTGATGACACCCGTGCATGGGGCCCACCCTACCTGAAGGATGGTGACGGCGAGGACACCTCGGAGGCGGCCTACTACCTTGCGGCCAACCGCGGCAAGCAGTCACTGACGCTCAATATCGCGACACCTCAGGGCAAGGCGATCGCCCGCGAACTCGCCGCCAGGGCCGATGTCCTGGTCGAGAACTACAAGGTCGGCGGGCTCGAAAAGTACGGTCTCGACTATGCCGGTCTTCGCTCCCTCAATCCCGGGCTCATCTACTGTTCGATCACCGGCTTCGGACAGTCCGGTCCCTATGCAGCACGGGCCGGTTACGACTTCGTCATCCAGGGCCTGTGCGGTTTCATGTCGATCACCGGGGAACGCGACGACCTGCCGGGTGGAGGACCGCAAAAGGCGGGTATCGCCGTTACCGACCTGACCACCGGTCTTTACAGCGCCATCGCCATTCTTGCCGCCCTCAATCACCGCCATGCGACCGGTGAGGGACAGTACATCGACATGGCGCTGTCTGATTGCGCCGTGGCGCTCATGGCCAACATGAACATGAACTATCTGACCACGGGCATCGCGCCGAAGCGTTACGGCAATGCCCATCCGAACCTGCTGCCCTACCAGGTGTTCGACACGGCTGACGATCCCATCATCATCGCCATCGGCAACGATACGCAGTTCCGCCGCTGGTGCGGTCTCGCCGAAACGCCGGAACTGGCCGATGACGAACGCTTTGCCACCAATCCGGCTCGCGTCCGTCATCGCGAACCCCTGGTGGCAAAGGTCGTCGAACTGATGAAGCGCCGCCCCCGTTCCTGGTGGGTCGAGCACCTGGAGAGAGAGGGCATTCCCTGTGGCGTGGTGAACAATTTCCGGCAGGTCTACGAGGACCCGCACATCCAGGCGCGGGGCATGAAGTTCGAGATGGACCATCCGCTCGCCGGCACGATTCCCCTGGTCCGCAGTCCGGTCAATCTCGAGGGCTCGCCTCCCGCCTATCAGCGCCCGCCGCCGCTTCTGGGCGAGCACACCCGGACAGTTCTCGCCAATCTGCTTGGCAAGTCCGACGAGGAAATCGCCGAACTGGAGGCCGACGGGGTCGTCTAGCGGCCCCGTCAACTGCTGGCGAAGGCGTTCTTCAGGAAAAGGGCCGCAAAGCCCAGGGATTCAGGATCGATCCCGTGCCCGATGCCCTGGCAGACATGCCACTGGACGGGTACGTCGTGCCGGCCGAGTGCGTCGACCGCGCTGTGCAGCATGGCGAAGGGAACCACCTCGTCGGCATCGCCGTGACACAGGAAGACCGGCGGCCGGCTGACGATCTCCCTGCCAAGGCTCTCTTCCTCGATCAGCATGCCGGAAAATCCCGCCACGGCAGCGACCGGTCGCCTTCGACGCAACGCCACATGCAGCGCCATCATGCAGCCCTGGCTGAATCCCAGAAAGGCAAGGGCCTTCTCGTCGAGGCCAAGGCGTTCGAGTTCCGAATCGACCCAGGCGTTGATCATGTCGAAGGCCCGGTCGATCCCTTCTCGCGCGTGTTCGGGGCGCCGCTCCATCAGGGAGTACCACTGGCGACCGGCCGGATTCTGATCACACGGGTCGGGAGCATCGGGGCTGCTGATCCGGGCCTGGGGAAGGACTGACTGCAGAGGCCCGGCAAGACCGATCAGGTCATTGCCGTTGGCGCCCCAGCCATGCAGCAGCACGACAAGCTGGCGTGCATTTCCCTTTCGGGGCGGCACGGCCGGTCCGGACAAGGGCATGGCGGTCGACTCCCCGGGTGTTCACGTCATCTCTCGCAGGATCGATCCTGTCCCTCGTCGTTGTCCAGACCTTCCATAGAGGCATGAAGGCTGTATCGTTTATGAGAGGTTCCGCCCATGTCCGTCATTGTCACGCGTTTCGCGCCCTCTCCCACGGGGTTGCTGCACATCGGCCACGTCTTCTCGGCACTCGAGGGCTGGCACCTGGCCCGCGACCACGGAGGACGATTTCTCCTGCGCATCGAGGATATCGACCGGGCACGCTGCCGCGACGCGTTCGAGCAGGCCATCCTGGAGGACCTCGCCTGGCTCGGCATCGACTGGGACGGGGGGGTCCGGCGCCAGTCGGACCATCTTGCAGACTATGCCTCGGCGCTTGCCGAACTGAGGGCGCGCCGGCTCGTCTACCCGTGTTTCTGCACGCGCCGCCAGATCGCCCGCGAGGTTGAACAGGCGCAAACAGCGCCCCATGGCCCGCTGGGCCTCATCTATCCCGGAACCTGTCGCACGCTCGCCGCTGCCGAGGTCGAGGCAAGACTGGAGGCCGGCGACCATCACGCCTGGCGGCTCGATGTCACCAGGGCAATGGACGAGACGGGCCCGTTGGCGTGGCGCACGCTCGATGGCAGCACGATCCCGGTCGATACGGGAATAGCCGGTGACGTGGTTCTGGCGCGCAAGGATATTCCGACCAGCTACCACCTTGCCGTCACACATGACGATCATGTCCAGGGCGTGACGGTGGTGACGCGGGGGTGCGATCTCGCTCCCGCCACCCATGTCCACTGCCTGATCCGCCGGCTCATGGGCTGGAAGGAACCTCTCCATCACCACCACCGCCTGCTTGTCGGAGAGGACGGCCGGCGTCATGCCAAGCGCGATCGCTCGGTCACGGTCCGGTCGCTGCGCGAGAGGGGTCTGATGCCGGAAGACGTGCTCGCCATGGCACGGCCATGATGACCCCGCGGTCGGTCGAACGGCTGACGGGGTCCTCTCGAATGGGCGGCGCCAGGCGGTCCGGTCCGATCGCGTCCACCCTTCCGCGGGAATGGTGAATGCGCAAAGCCTGCCTCGAGGGTCTCTGCCACTCCCAGAACCCGTCGGCCGGAATCGCGCAGCGGTGGCGCCACCGGGGCTGATCGGTGAGTATCTGCCGCACGTTCTCCATCAGAGAGGAAAGGACCCGCCATGACGACGTCGATCTTCGATTCCAGGGTCTACCGTCCCACGGCTGGCTTCATGGATGCGCCCGTCACCTGGACTCTCGACGGTTGCCGTCTGGCGATCGTCGGCATGCCCTTTGACTGTGGCATTCATCCGACACGCATCGGATCCCGTCTGGGACCGGCGTCCATTCGTGAGCAGTCCGGACTCGTGCGTCCCTATCATCCGCCCCTCGATGACACCAACCCGCTGAGCGAACTCGGTGTCATCGACTGCGGCGATGCCCTGGTGACGCCCGGCCGACCCGAACCTTCCTTCGAGGTCATGGAGGAAGCGGTGTGGCGGATTGCCCGCGAGGGTGTGGCGACCCTGACGATGGGAGGCGACGGCCTCGTCACGTTGCCACAGTTGCGCGCATGGCGCCGTGTCCATGACGATCTCTGCGTCATCCATGTCGATGCCCACACGGATGCCTATCCCGTCACCGGCCAGGATCGCATCTCGCCCGCCACCACGTTCACCATTGCCGCCGAGGAAGGTCTGATTGATGCCGCGTCCACGTTCCACGTCGGTGCCCGCGGTCCGGTCTTCATGGGGGGTGTGTTCGAGCACACGAAGGGCATCGGTTATCACCTCATTCCCGATGTCGAGATGCGGCGACAGGGCCTCGAAGCCACCGCCTCCCTGCTTCAGGAGCGCCTTGCCGGCCGCAAGGTCTACCTGTGCTGGGACATGGACGTCTTCGACCCGTCCTGCGCTCCGGGTGTCGCCACGCCGACCTGGGAAGGTCTCAGTGCCGGCGAGGGACTGGGTTTCCTGCGTTCACTGGCCGGTCTCGACATCGTGTCGGTCGATGTCAACACGGTCTCCCCGCCCCACGACGTGGGTGGCATGACCGCCTATCTCGCCGGTTGCGTCATGCTGGAAGGCATACGTCTCGTCGCGGCATCGCCGTCCCTCGACAGGCAATGACCCCGGCTGCTGGTCGGATCGTCTTGTTGGGCCTGCTGTCCAGGTGTCCATGAACGGAGCAATCCGGTCGGTAGTCCAGCCCCTTTGAGACAGCTTCCGACTCTCTCCGGAGAGGAAGGCCGGTCGTAGTTGCATCGAACGAGGGGGTGGTCCGCGCTGTCGGCGGGGAATCCTCGTGTCGCTTGACATGCTGGAGAAGAACAAATAAAGAACAAACATGACTTCTTCCTGCTTCCCCGAAAGAGTGGACACTGGTTCCGGCACGCCTGCTGCCTCGGAGGGCGCCGGCCTTGCGGTGCTGCGCCGGCGCATCGCAGCGCTGGAGCGGCGCTCGCCGGAGCCGGCGCATCTTGTTGACCTGCCGCGGCCCTGGCGAACCGGGATCGAGGTGCTGGACGGGGCGCTGCCGGCGGCATCCGGGCTGATCCTGGGCGGAGTGCACGAGGCGGCTGGCGCATCCCCGGCCGACAGACCGGCGGCCCTGGCCTTTCTTGCCGCCCTGCTGGTCCGACTCGGCCGGCACGGTCCGGTAACGGTCTGCCAGGGCCCCGGCAGCATCGCCGGGTTGGGCCGGCTCTACGGACCGGGCTGGCGGGATCTCGGCGCGAATCCGGAGGACCTGGTGATCGTCGAGGTCCGGCGCGAGCGGGATGTCCTGTGGGCGATGGAGGAGAGCTTGCGCAGTGGTGCGGCTGCGGCGGTTCTGGGCGAGACGGAACGGCTTGCCTTCGTCGCCAGTCGTCGCCTGGCGCTGGCCGCGCGCGAGGGTGGGACACCCTTGCTTCTGCTGTGCGGCGACGGGCTCGCCCCGGCAAGTGCCGCTTTCTCGCGCTGGCGTGTTGCGGCGTGGCCGGGTTCTGCTTCGCCGTTCGATGAGACCGCTCCCGGCCTGCCTCGCTGGCGCCTGGAGCTGACACGCTGCCGGGGCGGGCGACCCGTGACCTGCATTGTGGAGTGGAACCGTGAGACGGGTGATTTCGATATGGCTGCCGCGCTGGCCGATCGACCGGTTGCGTCGCGCGCGGCGGTTCGCCGCCCCGCCCTCGAACGGGCTGCCGGCTGAGCCGATTCCGTTCGCGCTCACCGCGCCGGGCCGGCACGGCGTGGTGCTGGCGGCGGTCAACCGGCAGGCCGAAGCGGGAGGACTCGTCACCGGCATGCGCCTTGCGGATGCCCGCGCCCTCCTGCCCCGCCTCGCCACCGCCGGATCCCGGCCTGAAGAAGACCGGCGCGGCCTCGAACGCCTCGCACTGTGGTGCCGCCGTTTCACGCCCTCGAGCGCGGTCGACGGTGCGGATGGCCTGCTGCTCGACATCACGGGCTGCGCCCATCTCTTCGGCGGCGAGGCGGCGATGACGGTGGAGGTGGAGGCGCGCCTTGCGGGGCTTGGCTTCGAGGTGCGGGCCGGCCTTGCCGACACCCCTGCTGCCGCCTGGGCGCTCGCCCGCTTCGGCGACGGGGGCCGGCGTATCGCCGAACCCTGCCGGACCCTGACCATGCTGGCGCCATTGCCGGTCGAGGCGCTCAGGCTTGCAGCCGAAGACACCCGCCTGTTGCGCCGCCTCGGCCTTGCGACCGTCGGTGCGGTGGAAGCCTTGCCGCACGCGGCGCTTGCCCGCCGCTTCGGCTGGCACAGTGGTGCCGTGCTGCGTCGTCTCGACTGCGCACTCGGGCGCCGGGCCGACCCTGTCGCGTCCCTGCCGCCGCCGCCCGCCTGCCTTGCGCGCCTTGTCTTTCAGGAACCGCTGATCGATCTCGCGGCGCTGGAGGCGGCTCTGGTTCGCCTGCTGGACAATCTCTCCGCCTCGCTGGAGCGGAAAGGACTGGGCGTGCGGGAACTCGTGCTCCTGTTCTTCCGGGTGGATGGTGGCACGGCGCAGCGCCGTGTTTCTACCGCACGCGCCACCCGCGATGGCGCACATCTTGGGGGCCTCTTCGCCGTAAAGATCGGGACCGTGGACCCCGGCTTCGGGATTGATGCCATGGTGCTCCACGCGGTTCGCACCGAGCCGCTTGTGCCGGAACAATACCGGCTGGCGGCTGATGGACTGGAGGGCAGGGAAGGCGGCGGGGAACTCGCCCGCCTGATCGACCGCCTGCAGGCCCGTCTCGGAAAAGCATCCGTCTTTCGCCTCGAACCGGTCGCAAGCCACCTGCCGGAGCGTGCCGAGCGGCGGACGGACCCCGATGGCAAGGGCGCGATGTGGCCCGCGCAGCCAGGGACGCCGCAACGGCCCCTGCGCCTGTTCGACCGGCCCGAGCCGGTGGACGCCGTAGCGGAAGTGCCGGACGGACCGCCGGCGCTGTTCACCTGGCGCCGGCTCCGCCGCCGTATCGTCCGCGCCGAGGGGCCTGAGCGCATTGAGCCGGAATGGTGGGCCGGCTGCCCGCAGGAGAGGCCGCGCGACTATTACCGTGTCGAGGATCAGGACGGCCGTCGCTACTGGCTCTTCCGCGCCGGGCTCTACCGGGACGCCGGCGGCAGGGTGCCGCCCCGCTGGTACATCCACGGGCTTTACGGATGAGCGGCGTCGCTTATGCAGAATTGCAGGTGAGCAGCAATTTCAGCTTCCTGCGCGGCGCCTCCCATGCGGAAGAGCTGGTGGAGGAGGCCGCGCGTCTCGGACTCGCGGCCATCGGTATTGCCGACCGCAACACCCTTGCCGGCGCGGTGCGCGCCCACGTGGCGGCAAAGCGGGCCGGCATCCGACTCCTGACCGGGGCGCGGCTCGACCTTGCCGACGGCACCTCGTTGCTCTGCTACCCTCGCGACCGCGCCGCCTGGGGCCGCCTCTGCCGGCTGCTCACCCTCGGTCAGCAGCGTGTGGGCAAGGGCGAATGCCTGCTCTACCGGAAGGATCTGCTTGCCCATGCCGAGGGACAGCTGCTGATCGCGCTGCCCCCGGAAGACGGCAGCGGCAAAGGTTTCGAGACGGAACTCGCCGGGCTCCGCTGCAAGCATGACGGGCCGCTCTATCTCGCCGCGCACATGCTCTATCGAGGCGGCGACCGCGCCCGTCTCCACCGTCTGGCGGCGCTTGCGGAGCGCACCGGCACACCGCTTCTGGCCACCAACGACGTCCATTACCACCACCCGCAGCGACGTCCGCTTCAGGATGTGCTGACGGCCATTCGCGTGCATGTCACCGTGGCGCAGGCGGGCTGGCGCCTTGCCGCCAATGCCGAGCGCCACCTCAAGGAGGGAGCCGAGATCGCGCGTCTCTTCCGAGGTCATGAGGAGGCGGTAGCGCGGAGCCTCGAAGCCGTCTCCCTCTGCGACTTCAGTCTCGACGAGATCGCCTATGAATATCCCGATGAGCCGGTGCCACCCGGCTCTACGCCGCAGCGTCACCTGGAGGCGCTCGTCTGGAAGGGTGCGGCCTGGCGTTATCCGGACGGCATCCCGGAGAAGGTCTCCGCCGCGCTCCGCCACGAGCTCGGTCTGATCGACGAGCTGGACTACGCACCCTACTTTCTCACCGTCCACGACATCGTGTGCTTCGCCAGCGAGAAAGACATCCTCTGCCAGGGGCGGGGATCGGCGGCGAATTCGGCCGTCTGCTACTGCCTCGGCATCACCGCCATCGATCCGGCAGAGATCGACCTGCTGTTCGAGCGTTTCGTCTCTCGCGAGCGCCGAGAGCCGCCCGATATCGACGTCGATTTCGAGCATGAGAAGCGCGAGGAGGTGATCCAGTACATCTACGGGCGCTACGGCCGCGAACGTGCCGGGATCGCCGCCACCGTCATCTCCTACCGTGCCCGCAGTGCCGTACGTGATGTGGGCAAGGCGATGGGACTCTCCGAAGACACCGCCGCAGCGCTGGCTGCCGCCGTCCGCGACATGCACCATGAGGGCGTGTCCGAACGGCGCCTCCGCGAGGCGGGGCTTGACCCTGCCGATCCGCTGCTCCGCCGGACCGTCGCGCTCGCGACGGAACTGCAAGGTTTTCCCCGCCATCTCTCGCAGCATGTCGGCGGTTTCGTGCTGACGCGCGGCCGACTCGACGAGACCGTGCCCATCGGCAATGCGGGGATGGAGAAACGCACCTTCATCGAGTGGGACAAGGACGATCTCGAGGCGCTGGGCCTGATGAAGGTCGATGTGCTCGGCCTCGGCATGCTGACCTGCATCCGCAAGGCCTTCGAACTTCTGGCCACGTTCAAGGGCCTGGACCTCACGCTCGCCACCGTGCCGATGGAGGACGGGCAGGTCTATGACATGCTCTGCCGGGCCGACACGATAGGCGTCTTCCAGGTCGAGAGCCGGGCGCAGATGAACATGCTGCCGCGGCTGAAGCCGCGCCGCTTCTACGATCTGGTGATCGAGGTGGCGATCGTGCGGCCGGGCCCGATCCAGGGCAACATGGTGCATCCCTATCTGCGCCGGCGGGACAGGCTGGAAAAGGTGGTCTATCCCGCGCCCGCGCCCGAGCACGGGCCGCCGGACGAGTTGCGCGAGGTGTTGGAGAAGACACTCGGCGTGCCGCTCTTTCAGGAGCAGGCGATGCGCGTTGCCATGAAAGCCGCCCAGTTCACGCCCGATGAGGCCAATGCGTTGCGTCATGCCATGGCGACCTTCCGCAAGCGCGGCACACTCGGCCGCTTGCGGGACCGGATGGTGGGCCGGATGATCGCGCGCGGCTACGACCCGGCGCTTGCGGCGAGATGTTTTCACCAGATCGAGGGCTTCGGGGATTACGGCTTCCCCGAGTCCCACGCCGCGAGTTTTGCGTTGCTGGCCTGGGTCTCCTCCTGGCTCAAGTGCCACCACCCGGAGATCTTTGCCTGTGCACTGCTCAATTCCCAGCCGATGGGCTTCTACGCTCCCGCCCAGATTGTGCGCGACGCACGCGAACACGGGGTCGAGGTGCTCCCGGTTGATGTCCATGCGAGCAGCTGGGACAACAGCCTGGAGCGCATGGCGGATGGAGGCCTGGCGCTCAGGCTGGGCTTCCGCCAGATCACCGGCTTCGGCAAGGAGGACGCGGAGCGCATCCAGGCCGCATGCGACGACAAGCCCTGGCCCGATATCGCCGCCATGCAGCGCCACACCGGCCTTGGTGACGCTGCCATCGAGACGCTGGCTGCCGCCGACGCCTTCGGCTCCATGGGGCTCGACCGACGCCAGGCCCTCTGGCAGGCCCGTGCCTTGCCGAAAGGAGAGCCGCTGCCATTGTTCGAGGCGGCGACGGGGCTGATCGAGGGTGCAGACCCGCCGGCCGCGCTGCCTCGCATGGCGCCCGGCGAAGAGGTCATCGAGGACTACCGCTCACTCAGACTTTCGCTCCGGTCGCATCCGGTCGCCTTCCTGCGCGAGCACCTGGCGAAAGAAAGCGTGCTTGCGGCCGAGATGGTGGCCTGTGCCCGGGACGGCGAGCGCGCTTCCACGGCTGGCCTTGTCCTGGTCCGCCAGCGCCCGGGCAGCGCCAGCGGCGTCATTTTCATGACACTGGAAGATGAAACCGGCGTTGTGAACATCGTGGTCTGGCCCAGGGTACTGGAGGGTTTCCGCAGGGCGGTGCTGGGCGCGCGCCTCGTTCTGGTCCGGGGACGCATCCAGCGTGCCGGTGACATTGTCCACCTCGTCGCCGACCGGCTGGAGGATCGGACCGGCTGGCTCGACCTGCTGACGCCGGAAGACGGGACCGTGCCGCTGCCTGGCCCCGTCGCCTTCCCCTCGCGCCATCCGCGGAACGTGCGCACGATCCCGAAATCACGCGACTTCCGGTGAGACGGTAAGCCCGCCCTTAAGGTGTTCCGGCGGCGATGTCGGCGATGTCGCGGATGATGGCCGTGATGTCGTAGTCCCGTGGCGAGTAGGTTCTTGCCACACCGGCCTCCTTGAGGAGCGGGATGTCGGCATCGGGAATGATGCCGCCGACGACGATGGGAACGGTGCCGCAACCCTCCTCGTCCATGAGGCGCCGGATCTCCGTCACGAGGCGGACGTGGGCGCCCGAGAGAATGGAGAGCCCGACCACGTGCACACTCTCTTCGAGAGCGGATGAGGCAATCTGCTCGGGCGACAGTCTGATCCCCTGGTAGACGACCTCGACACCGCAGTCGCGGGCGCGCAGGGCAATCTGCTCGGCGCCATTGGAATGACCGTCAAGCCCGGGCTTGCCGACAAGGAGTTTCAGCCTGCGACCCAGGGCCTGCGACGCCCGTTCCACGTGGCGACGGGCAGTGGCGAGGTCACCGGTGGACACCGCCGGTGCCGCCGACAGTCCGGTGGGCGCCCGGTAGCCGCCGAAGACCTCGCGCAGGGCTCCGCCCCACTCTCCGGTGGTCACTCCCGCCCCGGCACAGGCAATGGAAGGCTCCATGATGTTGCGGCCCTCGCGGGCGGCCGCCTTCAGATCATCGAGGGCTGCGCCTGCCGCACTCTCGTCACGGCTGGCGCGCCATGCCGCCAGGCCGGCGATCTGTGACTCCTCGGCATCATGCGACACGGTCATGAATCCGTCGCCGGTCAGCGGCGAAGGCGCCGATTCGGTGAACACGTTGACGCCGACGACCGGCGTCTCGCCCGATTCGATCGCGGCAAGTCTCCGTGCGTTCGATTCGACCAGACGCTGTTTCATGTAGCCTGATTCAACCGCGGCGAGGGCGCCACCGGCCCTGTCGATGACATCGAGTTCCTCCTGGGCGGCCTGCTTCAGGTCCTCGACCTTCGACTCGATGGCGGCGTTGCCGTCGAAGATGTCGTCGAATTCCAGCAGGTCGGTCTCCATGGCGACGATCTGCTGCAGGCGCAGGCTCCACTGCTGGTCCCACGGCCGTGGCAGGCCGAGGGCCTCGTTCCATGCCGGCAACTGGACGGCGCGGGCCCGCGCCTTCCGTGACAGGGTCACCGCGAGCATCTCGAGGAGAATGCGGTAGACATTGTTTTCCGGTTGCTGTTCCGTCAGTCCGAGCGAGTTGACCTGGACGCCGTAGCGGAAGCGGCGGAGCTTCGCATCCTGGATGCCGTAGCGCTTGAGAGTGATGTCGTCCCAAAGCTCGGTGAAGGCCCGCATCTTGCACATTTCCGTGATGAACCGGATGCCGGCGTTGACGAAGAAGCTGACGCGTCCCACGACCCGGGCAAAGCCCTCGTCCGTGACCTCGCCCGAGTCCCTGATCGCATCGAGAATGGTGATGGCGTTGGCCAGCGAGAAGGCGATCTCCTGGACCGGCGTCGCCCCTGCTTCCTGCAGGTGGTAGGGGCAGACATTGATCGGGTTCCAGGCGGGTGTTTCACGGACCGAGAAAAGGATCGTGTCCGTCGTCAGCCTGAGAGAGGGCCCGGGCGGAAAAATGTAGGTGCCGCGCGACAGGTACTCCTTGACGATGTCGTTCTGGATGGTCCCTTGGAGCGACTTGCGGGCCACGCCGCGCCGGTCGGCAAGCGCGATGTAGAGGGCGAAGAGCCATGGTGCGGTGGCGTTGATCGTCATCGACGTGTTCATGCGCTCGAGGGGGATGCCGTCGAACAGGGTTTCCATGTCGCCGAGATGGGAGACGGGAACACCGACCCGTCCGACCTCGCCGCGGGCGATCGCCTCGTCGGCGTCGTGGCCCGTCTGGGTCGGCAGGTCGAAGGCCACCGACAGACCTGTCTGGCCGCGCTCCAGGTTCGTGCGGTAGAGCCGGTTGGAGTCCCTTGCCGTACTGTGGCCTGAATAGGTCCGCATGAGCCACGGACGATCCCTGTTCCGGCCGGGACTGGAGGGGGAGGAACTTGTCATGACATCCATCCACGCACGGTCACGCGTCAATCATGCTGCGATGCAATAAACGTTGCAAACACCCGATTGGCCAAAAACAATGGGATTGCAGCCGGTTCCCCGTTGACATGTTGCAATGCAACATGAAAGTGACTGTGTTGAAACCGACAGGAGAAAGTGATGGTCATGGCAGCCGATGCGCCGTCCGGAGACTACGAGGCGCCCATCAAGGATCTCTACGAAGTCGGCGAGATTCCACCGCTGGGGCATGTGCCGGCCAACATGTATGCGTGGGCCATCCGCCGGGAACGTCACGGCGAACCCTCGACGGCCATGCAGGTGGAGGTGCTGCCGACGCACGAGATCGACAGCAACGAGGTCCTGGTTCTCGTCATGGCGGCGGGTGTCAACTACAACGGTGTGTGGGCCTCTCTCGGCGTTCCCATCAGCCCCTTCGATGTTCACAAGGGTGACGTCCATATCGCCGGATCCGATGCCTCGGGCATAGTCTGGGCCGTCGGGTCCAGGGTGAAGCGCTGGAAGGTCGGTGACGAGGTCGTCATCCACTGCAACCAGGACGATGGCGACGACGAGGAATGCAATGGCGGCGATCCGATGTATTCCACCAGTCAGCGCATCTGGGGCTACGAGACCGGTGATGGCAGCTTCGCCCAGTTCACCCGCGTCCAGGCCCAGCAGCTCATGGCCCGTCCGCGCCATCTCACCTGGGAGGAGTCGGCCTGCTACACCCTGACCCTGGCGACGGCCTACCGCATGTTGTTCGGCCACCGGCCGCATATCCTCAGACCCGGTCACAACGTGCTGGTGTGGGGCGCCTCGGGGGGCCTCGGATCCATGGCCGTCCAGCTGATCGCCACTGCCGGCGCCAATGCCATCGGTGTCATCAGTGAGGATGAGAAGGCCGATTTCGTGCTGTCGCTTGGTGCGCGCGGCGTCATCAACCGGAAGAACTACGACTGCTGGGGGCGGCTGCCGGAGGTATCGGACACGGCGGCCTATGGCGCCTACATGAAGAAGTGCCGCGAGTTCGGAAAGGCCATCTGGTCCTTCACCGGCAAGGGCAATGATGTCGATTTTGTCTTCGAACACCCGGGCGAGGCGACGTTCCCGGTTTCGTGTTTTGTCGTCAAGCGTGGTGGGATGGTGGTGTTTTGCGCCGGAACCACCGGGTACAACATCACCTTCGATGCCCGTTTCGTGTGGATGCGCCAGAAGCGCATCCAGGGCAGTCACTTTGCCAATCTCATGCAGGCGGCACAGGCCAACCGGCTGATGCTGGAACGCCGCCTCGACCCCTGCATGTCGGAAGTCTTCTCATGGGACGACATTCCCCGCGCCCACATGAAGATGCGGGCCAATCAGCACAAGCCGGGCAACATGGCGGTTCTCGTGCAGTCTCCGCGACCGGGTCTGCGCACCCTTGAGGACGTCCTCGAAGGCTAGGGATCGGATGAACGCCGACACTCTTCTCGCACGCTGCCGCGGTGCCCTTGACGCCGCCGACCGGCTTCTCGGTGCGGCCCGCGAGGGGACGAGGAGCATGGTGGTCGATGACGGTGGCGCCATTGATCCCCGGCGCATCGATTCATGCCAGCATGCGGTCCACGGCCTTGCCTGGGTGGCAACCTTGGTCGAGAGCCTCCGCCAGATGCTCCGATGGGCCGAATCCCTGGAGCCGGAAGGACGATTCGGCGAAACAGAGAAGCTTGTACTCGACTGCGCCTTCCAGGAGTCCCTGGCCCAGCTGACCGGCGGCATTGCCATGAGCCAGGGGGAAATCGTGCGGCTGCGTGACCTTTCGGTCAGCAGCGACGATCTCCATGCCCTGTGGACCGATGACGTGGCGGACCTGATCAACCGCGGATCGACGAAGGAGAGCCTCTCCCGGCTCGCCCTCCTCCTCGGTGACGGGCGTGTCGCCGATTCCGGACTCGAGGGCGACCTTGTCATGGTCCGCGACCAGTTCCGCCGCTATGCCAACGATCGCATCAGGCCCAGAGCACACGCCTGGCATCTAGGTGACGAACTGATTCCCCTCGAGATTCTCCGGGAACTCGCCGACCTCGGCGTCTTTGGGCTCTCCGTGCCTGCGGAACACGGGGGTCTGGGTCTCTCCAAGGTTGCGATGTGCGTGGTCACCGAAGAGCTCTCGCGCGGTTACATTGGCGTCGGCTCACTTGGCACGCGCACGGAGATTGCCGCCGAGCTCATCATCGCCAGCGGTACGCCCGAGCAGCAGCGGCGGTGGCTTCCGGGGATCGTTTCAGGGGATATCATCCCGACAGCGGTCTTCACCGAACCCGGCACAGGCTCGGATCTCGGCAGCCTCGGGACTCGCGCGGTACGCGACGGCGACCGGTATCTCGTTACCGGCAACAAGACCTGGATCACCCATGCCGCCCGGGCCGATCTCATGACTCTCCTGGCGCGTACCGATGGGGATGAACCGGGCTACCGGGGCCTGAGCATGTTTCTGGCCGAGAAGCCACGTGGCACCGAGGAGGACCCGTTTCCCGCTCCCGGCATGTCGGGTGGCGAGATCGGCGTTCTCGGTTATCGTGGCATGAAGGAGTACGAGATCGCCTTCGACCGCTTCGAGGTTCCTGCCGGGAACCTGCTTGGCGACGAGGAGGGCAAGGGGTTCAAGCAGCTCATGGCGACATTCGAGTCGGCGCGCATCCAGACCGCGGCCAGGGCCACAGGGGTCGCCCAGGCCGCTCTTGAAGCGGGCCTGGCCTATGCCCTGGAACGCCATCAGTTCGGTCGCGCCATCGCCGGTTTCCCGCGCGTTGCCAACAAGCTGGCATGGATGGCCGTCGAGACGATGATGTCCCGTCAATTGTGCTGGTATGCGGCGCGCCGCAAGGACTCCGGCCGACGCTGCGATCTCGAGGCGGGGATGGCCAAGCTTCTCGGTGCCCGGGTGGCCTGGTCGGCGGCCGACAACACCCTGCAGATCCATGGCGGCAACGGCTACGCCCTCGAGTACGAAGCCAGCCGGCTGCTGTGCGATGCCCGTATCCTCAACATCTTCGAGGGCGCGGCGGAAATCCAGGCGCAGGTGATCGCCAGGCGCCTGCTCGCCGTGGCGAACTGACCATGGCGGCGCGGCGCAGGGTGACGTCATGAGCTGGATCGGTTATGCAATCCTGGGCTTTGTCGCCCTCACTCTCATCGCCCTCTTCGTCGGCATCGGCGGATTTGCCCGGGGAGGCGAGTTCAACCGGCGTCACGGCAACCGCATGATGCGCTTTCGCGTGGGATTCCAGCTGGCTGCACTGGTCCTTCTCGCCGTCATGTTTCTCGTCATGCAGGGAGGGTAGAACCATCGTCAGGCTGGACAGGATCTATACCCGCGGCGGAGACCGGGGCGAGACGTCCCTGGGCGACGGCAGCAGGGTAGCCAAGCACGCCCTCAGGATCGAGGCCTTCGGCACCGTTGATGAGGCGAACTCGGTGATCGGCCTCGCCAGAGTGCATGCAGACGGCGACTGTGACGCGATGCTGGCGCGCATCCAGAACGATCTCTTCGATCTCGGGGCCGACCTGGCCGTGCCCGAGGAAGGCCGCCGCGGCGCCGGTGCGCTGCGGATCACGCCTGTCCAGGTGGTGCGTCTCGAGAATGAAATCGATGCCATGAACGCTGGGCTCGAACCCCTGAAATCCTTCATCCTGCCGGGAGGGTGCGATGTTTCGGCGTGGCTTCACCTGGCGCGTACGGTGGTCCGCCGGGCCGAACGACTGATCACCGCGCTCTCCCTCGACGAGACCGTCAATCCGGCAGTTCTCGAATACGCCAACCGGCTCTCCGATCACCTCTTCGTGATGGCGCGCCATCTCAACGACAACGGTCGCGCCGATCACCTGTGGACTCCCGGCGCCACCCGGGACGGGTGAGCCGGCATGCGCCGACGTTCCGTTGACTCCGGCAATCGAGCGGTCATAGTGTGCCTCGCGAAATCCTGCCGCGGATTCCGATAATCCCTGTCACAACAAGCGCCTGGAGAGGCACGCCATGAAAGTGCTCGTCCCGGTCAAGCGGGTCATTGATTACAACGTGAAGGTGCGCGTCAAGGCGGACCGTTCGGGCGTTGACCTTGCCAATGTCAAGATGTCGATGAATCCCTTCGACGAGATTGCCGTCGAGGAGGCCATCCGCATGAAGGAGGCGGGAACCGCCACCGAGGTGATCGCCCTGTCCCTGGGACCGACCCAGAGCCAGGAAACCCTGCGCACGGCGTTGGCCATGGGCGCCGACCGCGCCATCCATGTCGTTCATGACGGTGATCTCGAGCCGCTTGCCGTGGCCAAGATGATCGCCTGCATCGTCGCCGAGGAGTCGCCCGATGTGGTCATCCTCGGCAAGCAGGCGATTGATGACGATGCCAACCAGACCGGCCAGATGCTCGCCGGGCTGCTGGGCTGGGCCCAGGGCACATTCGTCTCGAAGGTCGAGGCGGCCAACGGTTCGCTGAAGGTCGTGCGCGAGGTTGATGGCGGGCTCGAGTCGGTGATGCTGACGCTGCCGGCGATCATCACCGTGGATCTCCGACTCAATGACCCGCGATACGCGTCACTCCCGAACATCATGAAGGCGAGGAAGAAGGAAATCGCCAAGCGTACGCCGGACGAGCTCGGGATCGACGTGACACCCCGCCTGAAGGTGGTCAGTGTCGAGGAACCGCCGCGACGCAAGAGCGGCATCAAGGTCGGCTCTGTCGGGGAACTGGTCGACAAGCTGCAGAACGACGCAGGAGCGATCTGACATGGCGATACTGGTCTATGCGGAACACGACAATCAGGAACTTGCGGCGGCCACCGCAAGCACCGTGACGGCCGCCCTGGAAATGGGCGGCGACATCACCGTCCTGGTGGCAGGCAGCGGTTGCAGTGCGGTGGCGGAAGCCGCTTCCCGGACAGCCGGCATCGCCCGGGTCCTTCTTGCCGACGAGGCGCCGCTTGAAGCGCAGCTCGCCGAGAACGTTGCCCCTCTCATCGCCAGCCTGGCGCCGGACTATAGCCACGTCGTGGCGCCGGCAACCACCACCGGCAAGAACATCATGCCGCGGGCCGCAGCGCTTCTCGACAAGCAGCAGGTCTCGGACATCACCGCCGTGGTCGCTGCCGATACCTTCGTGCGCCCGATCTACGCCGGCAACGCCATGGCCACGGTCCAGTCAACCGATGACATCGTATTCGTGACGGTTCGCACGACGACCTTCGACGCCGCGGAGGAGAGCGACACGGCGGTTGCCATCGAGACGGTGTCCGGCGCGGCCGATGCCGGTCTTTCGAGCTTCGAGGGCGCCGCGCTTTCGGGCGGCGAGCGCCCGGAACTGACCACGGCCCGCGTGGTCATTTCAGGTGGCCGCGGCATGAAGTCCGGTGACAACTTCGCCATGCTCGAGGAGGTGGCGGACATTCTCGGAGCGGCCGTCGGCGCCAGTCGGGCCGCTGTCGATGCCGGCTACGTGCCCAATGACTACCAGGTGGGACAGACCGGCAAGGTGGTGGCGCCGGAACTCTATCTTGCCGTCGGCATCTCGGGCGCGATCCAGCACCTGGCCGGCATGAAGGACAGCAAGGTCATCGCCTGCATCAACAAGGACGAGGAGGCGCCGATCTTCCAGGTTGCCGATTTCGGTCTGGTTGCGGACCTCTTCGATGCCGTTCCTGAACTGAAGGCCGAGCTGGAGCAAAGAGGCATCCAGCCGCGGTGACCGGGGGGTAGGTTATTGGGCATGGAGATCAGGAGCATTGGCGTGATCGGTGCCGGTCAGATGGGGTCGGGAATCGCACACGTCTGTGCCCTGGCGGGATATGACATCCTGATCATGGACATGTCGCGGGCTTTTGCGGAGGCCGGCGTCGAGGTGGTGCGCTCCAACATGGAGCGTCAGCGGCGACGTGGAGTCATCGATCAGGATGAGATGGATGCCGCACTCGGCCGCATTGCCGTGGTCGACTCCTATGCCGGACTGTCTGACTGCGACTGTGTCATCGAAGCCGCTATCGAGAACGAGAAGGTCAAGAAGGAGATTCTTGCCGAACTGACTTCGTGCCTCAAGGCGGATGCCATCATCTGCACCAACACCTCGTCGATCCCCATCACACGCCTGGCGGCGGCCACCGACCGGCCGGAGAAGTTCATGGGCATGCACTTCATGAACCCGGTGCCGATGATGAACCTGGTGGAACTCATCCGCGGACTGGCCACCGACGGCGAGACCTTCGATACCATCCGTGCCCTGACGCTGGAACTCGGCAAGGTGCCGGCCAACGCCGAGGATTTTCCGGCCTTCATCGTCAACCGTATCCTCCTGCCGATGATCAACGAGGCTGTCTATGCGCTCTACGAGGGCGTCGGCACCGTCGATTCCATCGATACGGCGATGCGGCTCGGCGCCAACCATCCCATGGGCCCGCTCGAACTCGCCGACTTCATCGGCCTCGATGTCTGCTATTCCGTCATGCAGGTGCTCTATGACGGCCTCGCGGACACGAAGTACCGTCCGTGTCCGCTGCTCGCCAAGTATGTCGAGGCGGGCTGGCTCGGCCGCAAGTCCGGCCGCGGTTTCTACGACTACTCAGGCGAAACCCCGGTCCCGACGCGCTGATCGCCCTTTTTGGCGTCCACGGGCGCTTCATCGCGATGCCGAAGCGCCAGGATCGCCTCCGTTTCCTCTCCAAATGCCTTGCGAAGAGGCTTGGCCGTGCTTTTCGCCACGCTCGCAGAGGGACGAATCCCGTGCAGAGGTTCATCGAATTCATGTGCCGTTCAGTCAGCACCGTCTGGGGTTGACAATCCGATCCCCGAGGAACAGGAGAGGCGCACAAGTGTTCGCGCCGGACTGCTGCCATGACTCGCTGGAATCTCTCCGTTTCCGATGAGACGAACCGTGCCGTACGCACCTTCCTTGCCCGCAATGGTGGCAAGAAGGGCGACCTCTCCCGGTTTGTCGAAGAAGCAGTGCGCCAACGTGTCTTCGAACTCATCATCACAGAGGTCAAGGAACGCAATGCCGAGTTGGACCAACGGCGGATTCTCGACTTGATCGACAATGAGGTGAGTGCAGCAGGTGCGGGTCATTCCTGACACCAACGTCTTCATCACCAGGGGGCACCCTGCCGGAAAACCTGTATCAGGCGTGGTTGCGCGACGAGTTGGACGTTGTGACCGCCCGCAAGGCGCTGGAACTGCTGAGTCGGGTCTGACAAACGGATCGCGACGTCATCGTGAGGCCTCGGTTCTGCATTCGGGGCCTGGCGTCAGCTGTGGTGACGGCGGGCGAGATACCAGACGAAGCAAGCGACCTGGATCAGCACCCAGCCGCCGAACGCGGCGAGATAGCCTGAGGGCAAATAGCCGCCTTCGGGTGCCGGGAAGAGATCGAGGACGAGGCCGACGAGGATCTGGAGAACGCCGCCCAGCGCGAAGGCCAAGAGGGCGAGCGTTGTGTTGACCCTGCCGGCCATGGCCGGCGGGAACCTCTGGGTCATGTCGGCATAGAAGATGACGATCGCGCCCCCGGTCGCGGAGAACGCCGCCGTCAGCACCCATGCGGGCAGTCCGCTGCCCAGTGCCAGCATCGCCTGCACGGCAATGAACACCAATGTGACCGGGGCGGCGACGAAGGAGACCGGGATGCCGATCCGGCTCAGCCGCTCGGCGAGCCAGCCGAGGAGGGCATACCCGACGATCATCGCGAGGCCGCCGATGAAGAGGGCGTCGGCCGCACGGCCGGCATCAAGGCCGGCCATGTCGCGCAGCCATGGTCCGAACCACAATGCCTGGGTCGACAGCCACGCCGCCTGTGTCGTCATCACCAGCGGCGCCACGGCCAGGAAGGCCGGCGAGCGCTGGATGAGCCGGAGTCCCTTCAACTGGTCCGACAACGTGACCGGAGCACCCGTGGCCCGTCGCTCCGGTACGACGATGTAGATGATCGCTGCCACCAGCACGGTCACGGCAGCGAGCACGACAAACAGCTGCCGCCAGCCGATGAGAGCAATCATGGCGTGGACCGGAGCGGATGCGGCCATGGCTCCGGCGCCGCCCGCCGCCAGGACCAGGCCGTTGATCAGTGGCAGCTTTTGGCCCGGAAACCACAGTGCAAACATCTTCATGGCGGCCAGAAGGCCTCCGGCCATGCCGATGCCGATGATGGCGCGCGCCAGCGTGAGGACGGGAGTGCCGTCACCCTGGCTGAACAGAACCGCACCTGCTGCGGCGATGATCAGCAGCACCGCATGTGTGCGCCTGGGTCCGAACCTGTCGAGCGCCATGCCGAGAGGAAGCTGGATGCCGGCAAAGGCAAGGAAGAAGGCGCTGGTCATCAGGCCGACGGCGGCGGCATCCAGGGCCATTTCCTCGCCGAGAACCGGTCCGAGAACGGCGTTCACGGTCCGGAAGAGATAGGAGAGGAAGTAACCCGCTGCGAAGGGAAGGAAGACGCGACCCGCCAGGAACAGAAACCCGCGGGACGGCGCCTCGGAGGCATTCATGACAAGGGGGCGCCATCTCGGTATCGAGGAGGTGCGGAGAATACCCGGTTGAAACGGAAACGCCACGCTTGCCACCGTCTTGGACACAGTTGCCGGCGCCCGCTACACTCCACGCCACGTTCCGGCCGGTGGGCATGCGTCGGCAGGCCGGTACCAGTATCGACACTCCGCTCCGGCGCCTGATTGGCATGTCAGCAACCAACAACTCCAACCCTGTCCGGGGCGGGCGCTTCCGCGAAGAGCCGTCCGCCATCATGGAGCGGATCAACGCCTCGGTGGACTTCGACCGCCGGTTGGCGCCCTATGACATCGCCGGGTCCAGGGCCCACGCTTCCATGCTGGCGGCCACGGGCATCCTCTCTGCCGCCGACAACGATGCCATCCAGGAGGGTCTTGATCGCATTGCCCGCGAGATCGAGGAGGGAACAATGACCTGGGATCCGGCGCTGGAAGATGTTCACATGAACATCGAGGCGCGTCTTGCCGACCTCATCGGTGAGCCGGCCCGGCGTCTGCACACGGCGCGTTCGCGCAACGATCAGGTCGCCACGGACCTGCGCCTGTGGTTGCGCGATCACCTCGATCACCTCGATGACGCGCTTGTCGGTCTCCAGGAGTCGCTGATCGACCAGGCGGAACGGCATGTGGCGTCGGTCATGCCGGGAATGACTCACCTGCAGCCGGCCCAGCCCGTCACCTTCGGCCATCACATGCTGGCCTATGTCGAGATGTTCGGCAGGGATCGCGGCAGGCTGAAGGACTGTCGACAAAGAATGAACGAATCGCCTTTGGGGGCTGCAGCACTGGCCGGAACATCGTTTCCGGTGGACCGTGAGGCGACGGCCGCCTCGCTGGGCTTCGATCGGCCGGCGGCCAACTCCATGGATGCGGTGTCGGACCGGGATTTCTGCCTGGAGTTTCTCGCCGCCGGGGCCATCATCGGTGTGCACCTGTCACGCCTGGCGGAAGAGCTCGTCCTGTGGACCAGTCCGGCCTTCGGGTTTGTGCGCCTGCCCGACAGTCTGACCACGGGGTCGTCGATCATGCCCCAGAAACGCAATGCCGACGCCGCCGAACTGGTGCGCGGCAAGGCTGGACGCCTGACCGGCGCGCTGGTGTCGCTGCTCACCATGCTGAAGGGTCTGCCCATGACCTACGGCAAGGATATGCAGGAAGACAAGGAACCGCTCTTCGATGCTGCCGAGACGCTGATGCTGGTGGTTCCGGCCACGGCAGCCATGATACGTGGAATGACCGTCGACACCGAGGCCATGCGGTCGCGCACGGATGACGGATTTGTGACTGCGACCGATCTTGCGGACTGGCTGGTTCGCGAGAAGGAACTTCCGTTCAGGGAGGCGCATCACACCACCGGCCGTCTCGTGGCGCTTGCCGAGGAGACGGGATGTGATCTGGCGTCGTTGCCGCTTGACGCGATGCGCCGGGTGGACGACCGTCTCGACGCCTCGGTGCGCCGGGTTCTCACGATCGATGCTTCGGTCGCCAGCCGTGCGAGTCCGGGCGGCACGGCGCCACAACGGGTGGCTGAAGCGGTGGAAGAAGCCCGCAGGAGGTATCTTGCATGACCAGACGCGGCGTCCTGATGCTGGTGCTTGCAGCCCTCACCGCTGCATGCGGGCGCAAGGGGAATCTGACACGTCCCGGTACGGACGGGGAGTCGGACGACAGTTGAACGCCTTCGCGTACCGCAACGGACGGTTGCATGTGGAGGATGTGGATCTCGCGACCATCGCCCGCGAGATTGGCACGCCCTTCTACTGTTACAGCGCAACGGCGTTGCGTTGCCGCTTCCTTCACCTCCGGGACGCGGTGGACGGGACGGGTACGTCGATCCTGTATGCGGTCAAGGCCAACAGCAACCTCGCGGTCATTCATCTCCTCGGTGGCCTGGGAGCGGGAGCGGATGTCGTCTCGGCAGGGGAGATACACCGCTGCCTTGCCGCGGGAATCGACGCGAGCACGATTGTCTTCTCGGGGGTCGGCAAGTCACGTGACGAGATCGTCTTCTCCCTGGAAAACGGCATCAGGCAGATCAACGTCGAGAGCGAAGGCGAGTTCGATCGCATTCTGGAGATTTGCGACGAACTCCAGAGGGAAGCGTCCGTGGCCTTCCGGTTCAATCCGGATGTCGATGCGGGCGGGCACGAGAAGATCTCCACCGGGCGGCAGACCGACAAGTTCGGCCTTCCGGCGGCAACCATCCGGCGCATGTGGTCAAGGGCCCGGGCTCATCCCCTGATTCAGCCCGTCGGACTCGCGGTTCATATTGGATCCCAGATACACGAGATTGGACTCTACCGCACCGCCTTCGACAGGTTGCTGAACCTGGCCGGCACGCTGGATGGTGTCTCCTCGCTTGATCTTGGCGGGGGACTGGGCATCGCCTACCACGAAGAGGAAGAAGCGATCGACCTCGATGGCTATGCACGTCTTCTGGCGGATGTCCGCCGCCGAACGGACGCGGAGCTCGCCATTGAACCAGGACGCTGGCTGGTCGCTTCTGCTGGCGTCCTTGTCGCCGGGGTGAACACGGTCAAGCAAGCCGGATCAAAGCGCATCGTCATCGTCGATGCCGCCATGAATGATCTCGTGCGGCCAACTCTCTATGACGCCCGCCATCCGGTCTGGCCGCACCGCGAGGCTACACCACCCCTCTTTGAATCCGTGGTGGCAGGGCCGGTCTGCGAGTCGGGAGACGTGTTGGCGCACGATGTGCTGTTGCCCGGTCTCGAAGACGGTGACCTGCTGGCCATCGGCCATGCCGGAGCCTATGGCGCCGTCATGGCCTCGGGTTACAATGGACGCTTGCTGGTGCCGGAGGTGATGGTGGACCAAGATCGCCATGCCGTGGTCCGCAGGCGGCCTGGACATGATGAAATGATGGCGCTGGAGACAGTGCCGGACCTGCAACGCGATGACACCGTCCGCTGACAACAGGGCCGGACCCGCCTTCGTTGCGTGGCGGTTGTTCCTGGCCCGTCTGGCGCTCGTCTGGGAGGATATTCTCATCCGGTCCTGGCGCGCTGCATCCCTCGTCATTCTCTTCCTGGGACTCGTCCTGCTCGGAGTGGTGTCATCGCTTCCCGGCATACTCCACATCGCCCTCCTGATTGTCTTCGCCATTGCCACGCCTCTTGCCCTGTGGCGGGATTTCCGGGGATTCGCCTGGCCTGGGGAAGCGCATGTGCGACGCCGTCTCGAAATCGGGAGTGGTGTGCCGCACAGGCCACTGATGGCGCTCGACGATGTCTATGCGAGTGATCTTCAGGATGGGGCCAGTCAGGCGCTGTTCGAGATGCATCGGGCACGAGCGGCCGGCAGGATACGCCGCCTGCGGGTCGGCTGGCCACGCAGCGCGCTTGCCTCGCGTGACCGTTTCGCCCTCAGGTATCTTGCCCTGCTGGTCCTGGTCTGGGGGGCAATTGCCGGCTGGTCACAGGCGCGGGCCAACTTCACCGCCCTGCTGCAGCCGGGATACTCCGTGAGCGGAGGCGCCGGTGCTGCCGGCGAGGCGACATTCTGGATCACGCCCCCGGCCTATACCGACGTCGCTCCCATCTGGTTCGAGCAGAGCGCAGTGGATCACCCGGTGCCGGTTCCCGTCGGCAGTGAACTGGTGGTGCAGGTCCGCGGCGGCTCCCGGGCACCGGTGCTGACGGTTGATGACGTGCCGTTCGACTTCACCGATGCCGGAGGAGAAAACTGGCAGATCGCCCACGTGCTCGACAGTGGCACGCGGTTCTCGATCCTCCAGTCCGGCAATCTGCTGGACGGGCGGACGATCACGCTGATCGCTGACGATCCGCCGGAGGTCGCTCTCACGGCGGAGCCCTCCGAGACACTGCGGACAGGGCTGCGCCTCGATGTTGCAGCCAGCGACGACTACGGCCTCGAGTCCATCACCGGCGAGATCCGCCGACCGGACGGTGCCGGCGATGACGTGCTGCGGGTTTCCGTGCCACTGGCGCAGCCGGGAATCCGTACCGTGCAGGGTCCCACCTTCTACAACCTGATGGCGCATCCATGGGCCGGTCACGAGGTGGAACTGGTTCTGGTTGCCACGGACGAGATTGGTCAAAGGAGTACGAGCGTCCGTCATACCTTCGAGTTGCCGGAGCGCTTTTTCCATCACCCGGTGGCACGCGAAATCGCGAAGCAGCGCAAGGCGTTCGCGGTCGACAGGGAGCTTGCAGGCGAGACGGCTTCGGTGCTGCACCGTCTTTCAAGGGAACCGGAATCCTACCTCTCGGAAGTCGACGTTCACCTGGCGCTGGTGACGGGCGCACTGCGCCTCGATTACAGCGCCGGTCGGGAATCGACAGCCGACGATGTGATCGGATTGATGTGGGAAACGGCGCTTGCCATCGAAGAGGGCCCGCTGGCTTTCGCTGAACAGCGGGTGCGCGATCTGCAGCAGCAGATTCTCGAGGCTCTCAGTGGCGGCGCGCCGGACGCCGAGATCGAACGCCTGCTCGCAGAGCTGCGCAACGCCATGGACGACTACATGCGGGCTCTTTCGAACAGGCTGCGCTCGGATCCAGGAGAACTGTTCGACCCCACCGAGGCGTTGAAGGCGGTCGGCAGCCGCGAACTGACCGATCTGGTGGACAGAATATCCGAACTGGTGCGCACTGGTTCGCGCCAGCAGGCCCGGACCCTGCTGACCCGACTCCAGGAGATCATGGAGAGCATTTCCGTCGGCAATCTCAGTGACCTTTCGGGAAGTTCGTCTGCCGAAGCCGTGGAAATGATCCAGACCATCCGCCAGATCATCAGCGAACAGCAGCAGTTGCTTGACGAGAGTTTCAGGATCCTGCGCGACGTAGGGGAAGAGGACGTCGACACGACCGAGCAGGCCGTACGTCAGGCCGATGTGAGGGACGTTCTCAAGAGTTTCATGGAGCGCATGGAAGAGTTCGGCTACGACGTGCCCCGCCACTACAGCCGGGCCAACCGCTCGATGCGCCGCGCCGTCCGCCAGCTGAAGGCCAACCGTCCGGGCCATGCGGTCGATCACCAGACAGAGGCCGTCGATTTCCTCAAGGAAGGCGCAGGAGACATGATGGCGCAAATTCTCGATCTCCTCGGGGAGAGTGTGGGAGGTGACTCCCAGGGATTCTTCTCGGCGCCCAGGGACCCTATCGGACGCAGCCTCGGCAACGCCATCGGTTCGGCCACCGACGATATCAACATTCCCGACAAGGGATCCCTCATCCGCGTTCGCCAGATACTTGACGAACTGAAACGACGCGCAGCCGAACAGCACAGGCCCCAGGAGGAGCAGGAGTATCTCCGCCGCCTGCTCAGGCGATTCTGACACTCCGTCCGGTCAAGGCATGCCGTTGGCTCCGGCTCTGTGCTAGTGTTCGGAGGACCTTGCCCCCTCATCGGGCATGAAGCAGGGAAAGTTGGCGTGATTCGGTTTGAAAACGTCGGTCTGCGCTACGGCAGCGGACCGGAAGTCCTGCATGACATCGATCTCACCCTGGAATCGGGATCCGGACACTACCTTGTAGGACCCACAGGCGCCGGCAAGACCTCGATGCTGAGCCTGCTCTATCTTGGCCGGCGGCCCACCCGGGGGCTGCTGACCATGTTCGGGCAGGACGTGGCGACGGCAACGCGGAGCGCTCTCACGGGCTTTCGCCGGCGCATCGGTGTCGTTTTCCAGGACTACAACCTGCTCGATCATCTCTCGGCATTCGACAACGTTGCGCTGCCGCTGCGCCTGGTCGGCACGGACCCGGGCATGGTGAGCGATCACGTACACCAGCTGCTGGAATGGGTGGGCCTCGACACCATGGCCGACGTAAAGCCGCCCTTCATGTCTGGTGGCGAAAAACAGCGGGTAGCCGTGGCGCGGGCGGTGATCGGACAGCCGGATGTGCTGCTCGCCGATGAACCGACGGGCAATCTCGACGAGCCGATGGCGGATCGTCTGATGATGCTCTTCATGGAACTCAATCGGCATGGCACGACCCTGGTGATCGCCACCCACAACACCAGGCTTCCACAGCGGTTTCCCCATCCTGTCCTCCACCTCAAGGAAGGGTTCCTGAAAGCAGGCCGCCCATGGTGAGGTGGAGGCAGCGACCGCAGGAGGTCCCGCTCGCTTCGGATCCCTCGTCCAGCTTTGTTCCGACCATCATCGGCGCCATGGTGTTCCTGTCGACCCTGGTACTCAGTGCCTCGCTGGCCATGGAAGGAGTCGCGGACCGGTGGCAGATCACCGGTCAGCAGTATGGCGCCACCATCGAGATGTCCCGGGACAACGCCAGCGAAGAGGCCGTGGCCACTTCCATCGACGTGCTGGCACAGTTGCCTGGAATCAGCCGGGTCCACCTGGTCGGGGATGACGAGATTCTCGAGACCATCGAGGCGTGGACAGGTGGCAGACCCGACCCGGACCTGTTGCCGTTACCGGTGCTGATCGATGTCGAAGCCGTGTCGCCGGAATCCCTGAGAGGTGACGTCATCGAGCAGATTCTCGAGGAGACTGTCGGTGCCGTCACGGTCTATGTCGAACCGCAGTGGCTCCTTGCCGTACGCAGCACCGTCGGTACCGTTCAACTGGTGACCGCCCTGATGCTGATCATCATTGCGCTGATCTCTGTCGTCTCGATCATCTATGTCACGCGCACGGCGCTCTCGATTCATCAGGACACCATCGAGATCCTGCACCAGGTCGGAGCCCAGGACAGCTATATCGCGACCCAGTTCCAGAACCAGTCCCTCACCCTGGCGTTGATGGGAGGCATTCCCGGCAACGTTCTGGCCATCATCATCATAATCCTGATGGGCGAACTGTCAGGCGATATCGAGGCGCCCCTGTTGCCGGCGGTCTCCTTCTCGGCTCGCGAGTGGCTCTTTCTCGGTACGATTCCCGTCGTCGCGGCGCTGGTGGCGATGGTCGCGGCGCGGGTGACGGTGATCACCTCACTGGGCCGCATGCCGTGAAACGGAAGAGAACACTGAGAGCGCGGCTTGTCATCGTCCTGTTGGTGATCCTGGCGGCGGTCTGGGTTGGTGGACTGATGCGCTTTGTCACGCAGATCGCCCCGGAAACCCCGCCTGCTGTCGGCCAGAAGGCGGACGCCATCGTCGTGCTCACGGGAGGCAGGGAACGACTGCCCGCCGGAATCGATCTTCTGCAGAAGGGAATGGCGGAGCGCCTGTTTGTCAGCGGTGTTCACACTGGCGTCGATGTCGCCGAAATTCTTGATCTCAACAGTCAGGCGCCAACAACCCTGGCCTGCTGCATCGATCTTGGACACGATGCCCGCCATACCGTGGGCAACGTGCGCGAGACAGCGAACTGGATGGCGGCGGGAGGGCGCACGTCCATGATCCTTGTGACCGCCAACTACCACATGCCGCGCAGTCTTGTCCTCTTCCACCGGTTCATGCCGGCGATCGATGTTGTTCCCTACCCGGTGGTGTCAGGCGCGGTGCATCTGGATATCTGGTGGCGCCACCCTCGGACCCTGCTTCTTCTTGCCGGCGAGTACTCCAAGTACCTTGTCAGCCTGATCTGGCCTCCGGCATGACCCTCATCCGCTCATGCGCGTTTCTCGCCCTGTCGCTTGGAGTCATGGTGTTTCTGGGTGTCACGACGCTGCCGACACTGCTCCTTGCACGCCGCCTGGCCGCCCGGGTCCCTGTCTGGTTCGCCGGTGTGCAGCTCTTTCTCCTCGACGTGGTGGCCGGGCTCAGGATCGAGGTGAGGGGCAGGAACAACCTGCCGGATGGCCCGGCGCTGATCGCCGTCAAGCACCAGTCCGCCCTGGAAACCTATGCCCTCGTGCGGCTGTTTCCGGATGCCTGTTTCATCATAAAGCAGGAAATCGTCCGAATTCCGGTTGTCGGCTGGTTCATTTCGGCCATGGATTGCCTCGCCATTGATCGCAGCGCCGGCCTCTCCGCGCTGCGCCGGATCCTGGGTCACGCGGCAATGGTGGCCAGCGAGGGCCGGTGCATGGTGATCTTCCCCGAGGGGACACGTACGGCTCCCGGCGAAAGGGTCGCCTACCAGCGTGGCGTGGCCGGACTCTACGCCGCACTGGGCGTGCCGGTGGTTCCGGTGGCGCTCAACAGCGGGGTCTTCTGGCCGCGCCGGCAGATCAGAAAGACGCCGGGGTGCGCCGTCATGGCCTTCCTCGAGGCGATACCACCTGCCTTGCCGCGGGCACGTTTCATGGAAGAGCTTGAATCAAGGATCGAATCCGGAACCAGAAAGCTCGTCGCCGAGGCCAGGAACAGGGGCCGGAGTTGAGAGTACATTTCAGGAACGTTATGATGTCACGAGAGACGGAAGAGATGCCTTGATGAGTGACGCACAATCCCCCATTGCCTTGCAGATCTGGGATATGAAGTACCGTCTCAAGGGACCTGACGGCACGCCGGTGGACGACAATGTCGAGGCGACCTGGCGACGGGTGGCCGAAGCCTGTGCCTCGGTGGAGCACGCCGCCAACCGGCACCGGATCGGGGAACAGTTCTTCGAGGCCATGTCTGGCTACCGTTTCCTGCCCGCCGGCAGGATTCTGGCCGGCGCAGGCACCGAGAGGAATGTCACGCTCTTCAACTGCTTTGTCATGGGGACCATTCCCGACGACATGGGCGGGATTTTCGATCACCTGAAGGAAGCGGCGCTCACCATGCAGGCCGGCGGTGGAATCGGCTACGATTTCTCGACACTGAGACCCAAGGGTGCTGCCGTTCGTGGTGTGGGCGCCGATGCCTCCGGACCGCTGACCTTCATGGATGTCTGGGATTCCATGTGCCGCACCATCATGAGTGCCGGCCACCGTCGCGGCGCGATGATGGCGACCATGCGCTGCGATCACCCGGATATCGAGGCGTTCATCGACGCCAAGCAGGAAGCCGGACGGCTGCGCATGTTCAATCTTTCCGTGCTCGTGACCGATGCCTTCATGAACGCGGTCCGGCAGGACGATGCCTGGGAGCTTGTCTTTGACGGTGTTGTCTATGGAACCGTGTCGGCCCGCGACCTGTGGGACCGGATCATGCGCGGCACCTATGCCTGCGCCGAGCCCGGCGTCATCTTCATCGACCGCATCAACCGGCGGAACAATCTCCACTACTGCGAGACTATCTCCGCCACCAATCCGTGCGGTGAACAGCCCCTGCCGCCCTACGGCGCCTGTCTCCTGGGTTCGATCAACCTGACGCGCTTCATCACCGATCCCTTCGGTGACGAAGCGAGGTTTGATGACGAGGGGTTTTCCCGCACGGTGGCGGCTGCGGTGAGGATGATGGACGACGTCATCGACGTGTCGCAGTTTCCTCTTGAGGAACAGCGTCAGGAGGCTGCCGCCAAGCGGCGCATCGGTCTGGGCGTCACCGGTCTTGCCGACGCGCTCATCATGATGAAGGCGCATTACGGCAGCGAAAGGGCGGTCACGCTGGCCCGCACTTGGCTCGCATGCTTGCGTCGCGAAGCCTATCTTGCATCGGCACGCCTGGCGGAGGAGAAGGGACCCTTTCCGCTCTTCGATGCCGAAGCCTATCTGGCGGGTGAAACCGTCGCCGGACTCGACCGGGACGTGCGCGACGCGATTGCTGCCAATGGCATCCGCAATGCACTGCTGACATCGATTGCCCCGACCGGCACCATTTCGCTCTTCGCAGACAACATCTCCTCGGGTCTCGAGCCGGTCTTTGCCTTCTCCTATACGCGCAATGTGCTGATGCCCGACGGAACCAGGAGAAGCGAGGAGGTCACCGACTACGCGCTCCGCCTGTGGCGCCGGATGCGCGGAGAGGACGCTCCGCTGCCCGACTACTTCGTGGATGCCCAGACACTCAGGCCGGCCGACCACATCCGCATGCAGGCGGTCGTCCAGGAGTACATCGACAGTTCGATTTCCAAGACCATCAACGTGCCCGTGGACATGCCTTTCGAGGACTTCAAGGATGTCTATCTCGAGGCCTACAGGCTGGGATGCAAGGGATGCACGACATACAGGCCGAACGATGTCACGGGTGCTGTCCTCGAGGCGCCCGCGGCCGCGGACGCCGAGCCCCTTCTGCCCCTTGACGAGCCCGGATCCGAAATCCCGGGGGATACATTCGAGACTGCCGGCGTCATTCACCTGACCCGGCCCCTCGATCGTCCCGAGGTTCTCCCCGGGAGAACCTACAAGCTGCGCTGGCCGGAGAGCGACCATGCGATCTACCTGACCGTGAACGATGTGGTCAGGAATGGCCGCAGGCGGCCCTTCGAGGTCTTCATCAACTCGAAGAACATGGATCACTACGCCTGGACACTGGGTCTCACCCGGATGATTTCGGCGGTGTTCCGCCGTGGCGGTGACGTGAGCTTCGTGGTCGAGGAACTGAAGGCGGTGTTCGATCCGCGCGGCGGATCATGGATGAACGGTCGCTATGTGCCCTCGCTGCTGGCCGCCATCGGCGATGTGCTTGAGACCCACATGACCAGCATCGGTTTCATCAGCGACACAAGTGAGAGCATCGGCTCCGTCGGCGAGCCGGATCGCCACTCCGCCAGTTGCCCGCGATGCGGTCTTCCCGGCCTGATCCATCAGGAAGGGTGCCACCTCTGTACATCCTGCGGGTTCTCCAAATGCGCCTGACGTCAGGTCTCAGGGCTTGCGGGCTGACATGATTGCGTGTCCGGCCAGAAGCCAGTGTACATCGATATCCACCAGACCGGCCTCTTCCAGCCACTTGAGCTGTTCGAACAGACCGGATGGCATGTCGACCGGATCGGCTTCAGGATCGCTGTAGTAGTTCCAGCCGTCTTCGCGGAAGAAGTGCAGCATGTCCTCATTGCCATCGAGACGGATAGCCCTTTCCCTGACACCGTCGTCCCAGTGGCGTTCCCAAAGCGTGAGACCTTCCTGATTCCGCGCCTCGACGAGATCGCAGATGACGATCACGCCTCCGGGTGCGAGGGCAGTTGCGAGATCCCTGAACAGACCGGCTTTTCCCGGTCCGTCGAGGTGGTGGACGGCAAGCGACGACACGAAGGCGTGGACCGGGCGGTCGAATTGCCGCCAGCCTGAATCGGCAATATCCATGATCGATGTCGTCCAGGATGCCCCGGTTTTGTCGAGGCGTTTGCCTGCTGCCTCGAGCATGGCCGATGAGCCGTCAAGCGCCAGGATATGGCATTTGCTGAATCTTCGTGCCAGGGCCGACGCGAGAAGGCCTTCACCGCAGCAGATATCGACAATGAGGGCGTTTTCCTTCGGACGGGGAATGACACTGCAAATTGTGTCAATCTGTGTTTCCCGTTCGGGCACAAAGTAGGCGCCGTAGTCGATGAAGTGGCGTGAATCATCCTCACTCCAGCCTTCTTTGGTGTCACTGTCTGCCATCTGCTGAACTCCAGCTGCAATTGAATGCGGAACCTACCATAGTTCCGCGTACATTCTTCGTCTTCCTGCACAAAAGGATTGACGTTTGCCTACCCCGGCCTTAGTGCATATTGGAGTACACCGGAATCTCGAAGCGAACCGGGAAAGGGAGACCACGTGAGCAACGCCAAGATTGCAGAAGCCCTGGCGATGATTAACAGGGAAATTGCATCCGAAGAAGAAAGGCACCAGACGTTGCTGGCTGAAGCTGCAACAGTCGGGAAATCCATCGAGGAAATGCAAAAGGCGGCACAAAGCCTGCAAGCGCTGATCGGCGATGTCGCTGCGGAGCGCCAGCCGTCAGGGAGAGGCAGGCGTCCCGCCAGGAAAACCGGCAAGACCCGGTCCGGAAAGGGGCGCGGCCGGAAGGCCTCCGGAAAAGCCACTGGAGGACATGACAGGGTTGCGCCTGCGAAAGTTCTCGCTGTGATTTCCGGTTCCGGTCAACGCGGCGTCAAGCGTTCAGCCCTGAGCGGATTGCTGGCCAATCGCAAGGGCGAGGAACCGACACGCAAGGCGCTTGACGATGCTCTTCAGTCGCTTCTTTCGGAAATGAGCATTCGACGCGAGGGCTACCGCTTCGTGGCTGCCGGGGAAGCTGCAGCAGAGGCCGCGCCCGAGATCGTTCAGGCCGAAACCGAAGCGCCGTCGGATGATGGCGGTCAGGAACCGGTGGTGGCGCAGTCCGAGGGCGACTCGATTCCGTTCGAGGAAGATCCGGCGTCAGGCGGATCCGACGAATTGGAGTTGACCACACCGGCGGCACCTTCGGGAGGCGCCAGGCGTGGGCGTCCCCGCAAGCCTGTTTCCGACGAGGTCGCGCAGGCGATGGCCGAAGTTGCCGGCGTCATCGCCCGGGCTGGGGAAGCAGGCTGCAAAATGTCCGCCATTCGTGCTGGCGTCGAGCAGGTGACCGGTGTGTCGCTTTCCGGCGCCGACGCGACACGGGCTGTCAAGGACCTCCTGCAGGAAGGCAGGGTGCATCGCGACGGATATCGATACGTCGCCAGCTGAAGTCAGGGCCGGTGCCGCCTTCAGGCCAACGGTACCGGCACCCCGGTTTTTCGGGCAGCATCGACGAGGCCTTGCCAGACTTCCGAGTGAAGTTCGATTCCGGATTTCCGTTTCCGGCATTCGCTTTCCCTTTCGGGATCGCCCGGAACCCGCACGCGGTCGAAACCGGGAGCGGGCGGTGAGGCACGCAGGTTTTCGACAATGGCCCGTGCGTTTTCGTCATAGTGTTCGGCTGAACTGAAGACGTCCGTGGCGATGGCGACAATAAACCAGTTGAATTCGAATGCCGGGCCAAGCATGGCGCTTCCGACAATCTCCCCAATAATGGCGAGACCGTAACCCTTGTGGCCGCCGGCCGGGAGCAGGGCTCCGCCGTTGTCATAATCATCGATATTCGTGGTGGGATGACCGTCGCGGTCGATCAGCCAGCCTTCAGGCACCTCCTCACCGGTTCGACGTCGCAGGCGAATCTTGCCGTTTGCCACGACACAGGTGGCAAAATCCGCCGATACGGGTCCGGCCTCACCAGCCGGCATGGCAAGTGCCCACGGATTGGTCGACAGCACCCCGCCGCGACCGCCATGGGCGGCCACCATGCGCCAGCGCTCCCTTCCGCCACCACCGCAGATCATGGCCAGCAGGCCATGCCGGGCCAGTCGTTCGGCGTAGGCGCCCATGCGCCCGGTGTGGGCGACATTGACGATACCGGCTGTCACCACCGGCTGGTGACGTCTCATGTCAATCAGTTCATCGACCGCCCGTTCCATGGCCAGAATGCCAAGTCCGCTGCCGCCGTCGACACGTGCCACCGAAGGCCCGTGCCGTGTCACGGTGATATCGGCAACCGGTTCGGCGCTGCGGCTTTCGAAAAACGAGAGGTAGTAGGGAATCCTGTTGACGCCATGGGAGACAACGTCCTTGAGTTCGGCGTCAACGAGATGGGCGGCAACCGCGCCGGCGTCGCCATCACGCATGCCGGCGTCAACGAGAATGTCCTTGCAGAAGCCCTCCAGGACATCCGCATCAAGCGTCGGCATGACCCCGATTCCCCTGACGTGGCGGGACTACCTGTTCTGCCGGTTCTCGATGAGGTCATCCACGACACCGGGTTCGGCGAGGGTTGACGTGTCTCCGAGGTTCCCGAAGTCGTTTTCGGCGATCTTGCGGAGAATGCGCCGCATGATCTTGCCGGATCGGGTCTTGGGTAGACCCGGGGCCCACTGCAGCCAGTCGGGGCTGGCGATGGGGCCGATTCCCTTGCGCACCCACTGAACGAGTTCGCGGGCCAGCTCGTCGCCGGGTTCTTCGCCGGCATTGAGCGTCACATAGGCATAGATGCCCTGTCCCTTGATGTCGTGCGGAGCGCCGACCACGGCAGCCTCGGCAACCTTGGGGTGTGCGACCAGTGCGCTTTCGACCTCGGCGGTCCCCATGCGGTGGCCGGAGACATTGAGAACGTCGTCCACCCGGCCGGTAATCCAGTAGTAGCCGTCCTCGTCCCTCCTGGCGCCGTCACCGGTGAAGTACTTGCCGGGATAGGTGGCGAAATAGGTCTGGATGAAGCGCTCGTGATCGCCGTAGACCGTCCGCATCTGACCCGGCCAGGAATCCAGCAGGCAGAGATTTCCGGAGGCCGCTCCTTCCAGGATCCGGCCGTCATTGTCGACGATGGCCGGTCTGACGCCGAAGAACGGTCTGGTTGCCGACCCCGGCTTGAGATCGGTGGCGCCGGGCAGGGGTGTGATCAGGATGCCCCCGGTTTCGGTCTGCCACCAGGTGTCGACGATCGGACAGCGGCTGTCGCCCACGACACGCCAGTACCAGTCCCAGGCTTCCGGATTGATCGGCTCCCCGACCGAGCCGAGCAGGCGCAGACTGGCACGCGATGTGGATGTGACCGGTTGGTCACCCTCCCTCATGAGGGCGCGGATGGCCGTCGGCGCCGTGTAGTAGATGTTGACCGAGTGCTTGTCGACGACCTGCCAGTGGCGGCTGGCATCGGGCCAGTTCGGTACGCCCTCGAACATCAGCGTGGTGGCGCCGTTGGCCAGCGGTCCGTAGACGATGTAGCTGTGACCGGTGACCCAGCCGACATCGGCGGTACACCAGTAGATGTCGCCATCGTGGTAATCGAAGACATAACTGTGGGTCATGGAGGCATAGACGAGATAGCCGCCGGAGGTGTGCAGCACTCCCTTGGGCTTGCCGGTCGAACCTGACGTGTAGAGTATGAAGAGCGGATCCTCCGCGTTCATGGTCGCCGCCGGGCAGTCGGCGCCGGCCGAAGCCTTCACGTCATGCCACCAGTGGTCGCGGCCTTCCTTCATCGTCACATCGGCGCCGGTGCGGCGGACCACCAGGACGGCACTGACATCCGGACAATCCTCAAGCGCCTGATCCGCGTTGTTCTTGAGTGGAACCTTCCTGCCGCCACGCAAGCCCTCATCCGCCGTGATGAGGAAACGCGAGTCGCAGTCGTGAATCCGGCTGGCAAGGGCGTCGGGCGAGAAGCCCCCGAACACGACGGAATGAACGGCACCGATCCGGGCGCAGGCGAGCATGGCCGAGGCCGCCTCAGGGATCATCGGCATGTAGATGGTGACCCGGTCGCCACGGCGCACACCCAAATCAAGGAGAGCATTGGCCATCCTGCAGACATCTTCGTGGAGATCCCGGTAGGTCAGTGTGCGCGAGGCTTCCCCGGGGTCGTCCGGCTCCCAGATGATCGCCGCCTGATCGCCCCGCGCTGCAAGGTGCCGGTCGAGGCAGTTGGCCGCGACATTGAGTTCGCCGTCCTCGAACCACCTGATTTCCACACCATCGTCGTAGGTCGTGTTCTTGACCTTCGAATAGGGCGTGATCCAGTCGATTCGCAGGCCGTGCCGTGCCCAGAAACCATCGGGGTCACCGATCGATTCCTCGTACATGGCAAGGTAGGCGTCGTTGTCGACATGGGCCCGCGAAGCCCATCCGGATGGAACGTCGTGGACAACTTCGTCGGTCATGGGAACCTCGTCGCTGAACGCCCGGAAGTGTGACCCGACACGGCTCCGGGAATCAAGAATCCAGGTGTCCGGCACAAGCAGCAGTTTCGCGAGGTTCCTGACAACGGATGCCTGCCCGGCGAAGGATTGTCAGGTCGTCTGTGCCAGCCTGGGTTGTAACGTTGACTGTCATCGTCTTGTTGAAGAAGCGGTGCTTACCCGGGAGACGTGAATCGAACTTCCTGCAAGACCTCGACCAGCCTCGTGCAGGGGTGCCCTCGCCTTCGCCACGCGGGGTGAAACGCGAAACGACCGACATGTGGATCTGCGGAACATGAATGCCCCGGGTCGGAATTCGGACCTCCTGTGACGAGAAACGGCTTCCATCGCTGAATTCAGGTGGCACGACCCTTCATCGTGTTGGCGTCGGGTCGCCAGTCCTTCGCAATGAAGCCGGTGATTCACGGGCTCCGTGGCCATTTTCCCTGCGGGTGCGAACTCCGAGCGAAAGCTGCTGTCATGCCAACCACCGTCTTGTCCCCCTTGTCTGAAGCCCGGGCTCGTCACGGACGTTGCCGGCAAACTCAGGAGATTCTGGCGCTTGCCCCCTGGTACTACCATTGTCCCGTGATGGCCGGGCGCGATAGTCTTGGCGCAGACGCGGCGGGGGACATCATGCAGCTCAGTCTTTCCACATGGCAGGAAGTGGAGCACTATCTGGAGTCGCGTTCCGGCATCATCATGCCGGTGGGCTCCACTGAACAGCATGGCCCGGGAGGTCTGATCGGAACAGATGCCATCTGCCCGGAAATCGTCGCTCGTCGTCTCGGCGAGGAGACCGGTGTCCTTGTGGCGCCCACCCTTGGCATCGGCGTCGCCCAGCACCATCTCGGTTTTTCAGGATCGATGTGCCTGCGTCCCTCGACGCTCATGAGTGTCATCCGGGATTGTGTCATCTCCCTTGCCCGTCACGGATTCGACCGGTTCTTCTTTCTCAACGGGCACGGCGGGAACATTGCCACCATCCATGCGGCGATCGCCGAAATCCACTCCGAGGTCTCGATGCGTACCCGGTCCGCGGAACGGCCGCTGCGCTGCACGCTGTCGAACTGGTGGGATTCGGCAGGCGTGCGGTCGATCTCGAAGGAGCTCTACGGGGCCAACGAGGGCGAGCACGCGACGTGCAGCGAGGTTTCGGTCACCTGGTTTGCCTTTCCCGACCACATCAAGAAGGTCAATCTTGAGGGCAGGGCGCCTGCCTGGTCGGGGTTCCACGATTCGGACGATTACCGCAGGCGCTATCCCGATGGGCGGATCGGCAGCCTGCCGTCGCTGTCCACGCCCGATGCGGGACGTCGCCTGGTGGACGCGTCGGTGAAGGACCTTGCCGGCAAACTCAACCGATTTCTCGATGAACCCTGACAGGAACTGACGGGATATCCCATGGAAGGCAATGTCATGAACGGGGCCGAGAGCCTCGTGCGTACCCTCGTCAACGGCGGAGTGGACACCTGCTTCACCAATCCCGGCACCTCGGAAATGCACTTCTGCGCCGCCCTCGACAAGGTCGATGGCATGCGGTGCATCCTGGGCCTCTTCGAGGGGGTGGTGACAGGCGCTGCGGACGGCTACGGACGCATGAAGGACAGCCCTGCGGCAACGCTTCTCCACACGGGTCCCGGACTGGGGAACGGTCTGGCCAACCTGCACAACGCCAGAAAGGCGCGAACACCCATCGTCAACATCGTTGGCGAGCACGCGACCTACCACATTGCCCATGACGCACCGCTGACAGCCGATATCGAGGGCATTGCCTGGCCGGTTTCCGATTGGGTGAGGACGAGCGCGGACGCGGTGTCGGTCGCCCCCGACGGGGCGGCGGCGATTGCTGCGGCGCGGACTCCGCCAGGTCAGATCGCCACCCTCGTTCTTCCGGCGGACACGGCCTGGAACGATGCGGAAGGCCCATCGCCGGTTCCGCGTGTGCCGGCGCCGCAACGTGTGGACGAGGACCGGATCAGGGCATGCCGGGATGTGCTCACGTCCGGCGAGCCGGTGCTGATCCTGCTCGGCGGCCGGGCGTTGCGCGCCGATGCATCGGAATTGGCCGGGCGTATCGCCGAACGAACCGGCGCCCTCCTCATGAGCGAGTTTGCCGGCGCCCGTACGGAGCGTGGGGCCGGACGGGTCAACCCCGAACGCATGCCTTATGTGGTTGATGTCGCCCTCGCCGCCACCGCCGGAATACGTCATGTGGTTCTTGTCGGTGCGAAGATGCCGGTTGCCTTCTTTGCCTATCCCGGCAAGCCGAGCCTGCTCGTTCCCGAGACGGCCCGCCCCGTCGAGCTTGCGGGGGTGGCGGACGATGTCGTGGATGGGCTCGAACGACTCGCGGATGATCTGGGTGCCATGGCGTGCGAGCCCCGCCGCGAGGCGGCGAAGAGGCCCGACCTTGGATCAGGAGACCTCGATATCCACAAGATCGCAGCGGCAATCGGCCACCTGATGCCTGAAGGGTGCATCGTCTCCGACGAGGCAATCACATCGGGACGCATGCTTCACCCCTACACCAGCGGTTGTCCGCACCATGACTGGCTGTTCGGAACCGGAGGGTCCATCGGCCGCGCCGTGCCCGAGGCGACGGGAGCCGCGGTCGCCTGCCCCGACCGCAAGGTGCTCTGCCTCACCGGTGACGGCAGTGCGCTCTACACGGTCCAGGCCCTGTGGACCCAGGCACGTGAACAGCTTGATGTCGTCACGGTCGTCTATGCCAACCGGACCTATGCCATTCTCCACACCGAGCTTCTGAATGTCGGCGCCACGCCGGGACCGAAGGCCCACGACATGTTCGATCTCGACCGACCCGAGATCGACTGGGTCGAGATGTCGCATTCCATGGGCGTCGAGGCCAGCCGGGCGGACACCGCCGAAGAATTCAACGAGGCGCTGGCCGCAGGATTTGCGACACCGGGCCCGTTCCTGATCGAAGCCAGGATCTGACCGGATTCAGAAGGCCCGCACGGCCCGGTGATCATGGCTCACCAGCATCTCCGGACAGACGGGACTGTCGCGCCGGGGCAGCTCCGAAACTGAACCTCCGATTGTGTGGACCAGCACGTCTGTCGTCAGCGACAAATCGGAGAACCGGTATTAGCATCGAGACACCAGCAATCGATTGATCATGGGCAAGACTTCCATGACCAGGATCTCAGAGTTCATCGAAGCAATGCCAAAGGTGGAGCTGCATATCCACATCGAGGGAACAATCGAACCTGACTTGCTGTTTTCCATCGCCGAGCGGAATAGCGTCCGATTACCGTACGATTCGGCAGATGACATCCTGATGGCTCAGAGAGCGAACGGACGCAACGGAGACGGAGAAGCAGGCCTTATCAGCTTTATTGAATGCCTGGACGTTTGTCGTTCGGTTTTGCGTACCGGTCGAGACTACGAGGATATTGCGTACAGGTGTCTCAAGAAATGCCATGGCGAGAATATCGTGTATGCCGAGATCATGTTCGATCCGCAACAGGGACTGCGCCAGGGCGTCAGTCTCGATGCGCTGCTCGAAGGGTTGTTTTCGGGTGCACGGACTGCACATGACGAGTTCGGAATCGTAACCCAATGGATCATGTGTTTCCAACGGGATCAAAGCTTGGATGACGCCTGCGCTGTCCTGGATAGCGTCAAGCTATACAGAGACGACATCGTTGGAGTCGGTCTAGACAACCCGGAGATAAACGACTTTCCGAACAAGTTCTCGCCCCTTTTTGCTCGGGCGAGGGAGCAAGGCTACAGGCTCACCTCTCATTGTGACGTGCACCAGCCAAACTCCCTCCGGCATATTCGCGACTGCATTGAAATTCTGGGGGTAGAACGCATCGATCATGGGTTGAACGCGATCGAAGATGATGATCTCGTATCACTCCTCGTGGACAAGGGGATCGCGTTGACGGGGTGCCCTACACGGTATGTGTTCGAGGATGAGACTGCATCTGCGGGCAATCTGGACATGTTGATCAGATTGATGGATCGCGGTGTTGTGATAACGATCAACTCGGATGATCCAGAACAGTTTGGTTCAGGGTGGTTGAACAGGACAATACTTGAGGCCCAGAGAAACGGGAACCTGCCGACTGAGACCCTGATCAAACTCATGCGCAATGGTTATCAATCGGCCTGGATGACAAGCCAGCAGAGGTCTGCCTATCTGCGGCAATTTGACCAGGCATGCGGCGCATTTGACTGGCATGCCTGACGTTGGAAATGGACGCCATAGCCAGAGGCTTCCATGCCATTGCGCCTGGATTCCGGATGATGGCAAACGGTCACCATCGCCCACAACAAGGTTCTTTGAGAGACGATAGAACGTGGAACCCTTGAGAATTGCCACGCGGGGAAGCCGGTTGGCACGGTTCCAGGCCAACCTCGTCCGCGAGACTCTGATGATGCGTCATCCCGGTCTCGAGCCGCCGGAGTTGGTGATCGTGCGCACCACAGGCGATCGGGTCCGGGACCGCCCTCTCGTCGCGGTGGGGGGCAAGGGTGTCTTCACAGCGGAAATCGACCGCGTCGTGGTCCGGGGCGATGCCGATCTTGCCGTTCATTCCATGAAGGACGTTGAAACCACCGTCACCGAAGAAGTGGTGCTGGGGTCAATCCTAACACGCGCCGATCCTCGCGATGCCTTCGTCTCGACCGTTGCGGCCTCGATCGGCGACCTTCCCGGGGGTGCCCGGGTGGGCACGTCGTCGATACGCCGCCGGGCACAGCTCCTCAGCCTTCGGCCCGATCTGGAGATCGTGACCTGGCGAGGCAACGTCGACACGCGCCTTGCCCGGTTGAAGGAGGGAAAGGCTGCAGCGACGTTGCTCGCGGCTGCCGGTCTGGAACGCCTGGGCCTTCTCCACGAAGCGACGACGCTCCTTGATCCGGGCGACATGCTCCCTGCTGCCGGACAGGGCGCCATCGGCGTGACGTGCCGTGCCGGGGAGTCCGGCATCCTGGCCCTGCTCGAGGCCATCGACGATGTGCCCACCAGACAGTGTGTCGAGGCGGAACGTGCCGTCCTCGCGGTGCTCGATGGATCGTGCCGGACACCCGTCGCTGCCTTCGCCACACGATCCGGTGACGGCGTGCGGGTTCGGGCCCAGGTGCTGTCGGATGATGGCAGCCGGTGGACTATGAGCGAAGAGAAGGGTGAAGAGGCCGAGGCCGTGGGCAGGGCGGTTGGCGAGAGGCTTCTGAACCGTGCCGGCAAGGATCTTTACGGAAGCCGGATGTCGTGACCGTTCTCGTGACAAGGCCGAAGAGGGACTCCCTTGCCTTTGCGACCATTCTCCGGCGTCGCGGCATCGAGTGCCTCATTGCTCCGTTGCTGACGATCATCGACATCACCGTCACGCTTGGCGACCTTGACGGTGTCCAGGGATGCGTGGTGACGAGCGCCAATGGTGCCGACGCCCTCGCACGGGCCACGGCCAACCGTTCGGTTCCTGTCCTGGCAGTCGGCACGGTCTCGGCAGGCCGGGCACGGGAGCACGGCTTCACCGGTGTCCGCGCTGCCGGAGGCAACCTGGAGAGCCTTGCAATCCTTATCCGCCAGCACCTCGATCCCGGGATCGGGCGACTGATTCACGTGTCGGGCTCGAAAGTCGCAGGCGATCTGGCGGGTCTCCTGGCGGGGGACGGATTCGTCGTCGAACGAGTGGTCGGCTATCATGCGGACGCTGTCAGTGGCCTTCCACAGGTGGCCCTGAGCGCGTTGCGGGGAGGCCATCTTCGGGGCGTGGCCCATTTTTCGCCGCGAACGGCCGCAATCTTCATGAGGCTCATTCGCGAAGCGGGTGTCGAAACGTGCTTGCAGTCGCTCATCGGGTTCTGTCTGAGCGACGCTGTCGCCCGGACCCTTGAGGGATCGGGCTGGAAAGGTCTTGTCGTGGCTCCTCGCAGTGATGCAGAGAGTCTTGCGGGGTGCATCGTCCTTGCCGGAGAACATTCATGACGTCTGACGACAGCAGCAATCCGGCGAAAGACGACACCACCGATGCCCCCTGGACCAGAAAACCGGCGCAAGCCGTGAAGCTGTCTCTGGCAAGATACTCCGGATGGTTGGCGTCAGGGATCCTCATTCTGGCGATGGCGGCCCTTGTCGCCGGTCTGGCCTGGCTGTGGTCCGGGATGCGCGACAACACGGCACGCCTTGCCGATCTCGAGAAGCGGGTGCTTCACCTCGCAGCGGAGGATGGCGAGACGGACATCGGCCTCACCGTGACGCAACTCGCGGAACGCCTTGATGCGACGGAAGCTGCGCTTGCCGCTGAAGGCAGTTATCGCACCGGACTGGAGACGGACCTTGCGGAGCTTGTCCAGCGCATCGACGGTATCGATGAAACCCTGAACGATGCACCGCCTCCGGTTGCTCCGGGCACGGACATCGAAACTCCCGATGTCGCGGACCGGGAGCGAGCCCGCCTGATTGACGAGCTTCGTCGGGATGTGGCGGACCTTCGCGAGATGATGGACACCCTTGCCGCCCGGTCCGGTGATCACGGTGCGGCGTTCGTCGTCGCCCTTGGCCAACTGCGGGATGCCGTCGACAGCGGCCGGCCGTTCACTGCGGAACACGAAACCGTTGCCGCCCTCGAAGGGAATGATCCCGAAGTCGAGGCAGACCTCGACATCCTGGCCCCTCATGCCGGCACGGGCATTCCCGCGCATCACGCACTCGAGGCGTCTCTCGGTCACATACTCGCGACCGCCCGCAATGCCGCCCGGGTGGCGGAGGCCAGCGGATGGGTCGACGAAACCCTGGCCCATATCGAAAGTCTCGTGAGCGTCAGGCGGATCGACGGCGAGAATGCCGGCAGCGGCAGTCAGGCAACGATGCTCAGGATCGAGGCGGCGGTGGCCGCAGGAAACCTTGAAGAGGCGTTGCGGGAGATCGATTCCCTTCCTGCCCGGTCTGCCGGAATCATGGCGCAATGGGCCGGTGAGGCGAGGGCGCGCATCGAGGCCGACGCCGCTCTCGGTCGCCTCCATCAGCAGGCCGTCGCCGGCATCGTGCAACCATGATCGCTCTCCTCTTCTATGTCGTTGTCATGGCCGCGGTGATCGGCGGCATCGTGTGGGTTGCCGATCGCGGGGGCAGCGTCACCTTCGTCTGGGATGTCTGGGAAGTGACGACCGACACGCCGATTCTGATTCTCGGCGTCCTTGTCCTCGTCGTCGTGTCTGTTCTGGCCGTGCTGCTTCTCCAGTGGATCTGGCGCGGACCGCGCCGCATCCGACTCGCCCTGGGCGATCGCCGCAAGGAAAAGGGCTGGCAGGCGTTGACGTCGGGACTTGTGGCGGTGGCAGCCGGCGATGCCCCGGGCGCCCGGTCCCATGCGAAGAGAGCCGACAGGCTGCTCGACCGTCCACCGCTCACCCTGCTTCTGACGGCCCAGGCCGCTCAGCTCGATGGGGATGAGAACGAGGCGGATAAGCGCTTTCGCGCCATGCTGGAGCGCCCGGAGACGGAGTTTCTGGGTCTTCGCGGCCTGATGGCGGCGGCCCTGAGGAAGGGCGATCACGAGGCTGCGGCAGGGTATGCGCGCAAGGCCCATGCTCTCAGACCCGATGCCGCGTGGGCGGCCGAGGCCGTCTTCGAATTGCAGACACGGGCAGGGGACTGGACCGCGGCCCGTCAGACCCTGAAATCCGCACGCGATCGCAAGGTCGTCGAGGCCGCGCCGGGACGGCGGCGCCATGCCGTCCTGCTGGTTGAGGAAGCGGTGCGGACCCACGAGGAAGGGCGTCGCGAAGAGGCTCTCAAGCTTGCCCGCACAGCCCACGGAGAGGCGCCTGATCTGGTGCCTGCGGGCTGTATCCTCGCCCGCCTTCTCATCGACTCCGGAAAGGGAACCCAGGCCGTCCGTGTCGTCGAGAAGACCTGGAAGATGGCGCCGCATCCGGATCTCGCCGATCTCTACATCGAAGCCTGGGGTGATGATGGGGCCAACCGCTATCGTCGCATGGAACGCCTGCTCAACCTCAACGAGGATGACCGGGAGGCCCATGTGGCTGCGGCTCGGGTGGCGATGGAATCGAAGCTGACGGGAGAGATACGACGCCATCTCAACGCCATCGGCACGACGGGCCTGGTACCTCGGGAGATCCGCCTGTGGGTCGACCTCGAGACCAGCGAGGAGAACGCCGGGGAGGCCGCCAAGTGGCAGGCGAGCATGATCGAGGCGAGTCCGGACAGGACCTGGCAATGCAGCGGCTGTGGCCATATCACCCGGACATGGCATGCTGTCTGTGAAGGTTGCGGGCGCTTCGACTCCATGGTCTGGCGCAGTCCGGGCGCCGTGGAAGAGACCGGCCCCTCGGTCCTGGCATCACCGGGGCCGGCGGAACCCGTCACGCTTTCGTGAACCTGCGGCATTGACCCTGGAGGTGGCTTGTGACTAGGTTCCCCGCCCTGACCGGGTGACCCAGCCGAAGTAGCTCAGTGGCAGAGCAACTGATTCGTAATCAGTAGGTCGGGAGTTCGAATCTCCCCTTCGGCACCATTCTACCGGATCAATCGGGAACCATGACCGCATTTGATGTCATCATCATAGGCGCAGGCGTGGTGGGAGCGTCGCTTGCCTGGCGCCTTGCGCCATTCTGCAGGGTGATGATCGTCGAGGCGGAAGACCAGCCAGGCTATCACAGCACGGGACGATCGGCGGCCCACTACACCGATGTGATCGGTGGCGCGGTCATCCAGGCTCTCAGCGCCGCCACCAGGCCCTTTCTCGAGAATCCGCCGCCAGGGTTCACCGATGTGCCGCTGATCGGGAGACGCCCCGTCCTCCTTCTCTTCGGAACCGGCACCCGGGACGCGTCGTTCACGCTCAACGGATTGAGCCATGTGATCGGGCACCAGCTCTTCGAACTCGATCGCGACGGGTGCCTCGAACGGTGTCCGGTCCTCAAGCCGGAGAAGATCGAATCCGGGCTTTGGGAACCCGCCGCCGGCGACATCGACGTCCATGCCATTCACGGCGCCTATCTCCGGGCGGCGCGAGCGTCCGGTGCCACAGTGCTCCTCAATGCGCCGGTCACGAAGATGGAACACCGTAGCGGGGCCTGGCACGTGACGGTGCCCGGAAAGACCCTCGAAGCGCCCGTCGTGGCCAATTGCGCCGGTGCCTGGGGCGATGTCGTCGGCCGCATGGCCGGAGCAGCGCCGGTCGGCCTTGTACCCATGCGCCGCACCGCCTTCACGTTCCGGGGGCCGAACGGAATGAACCATGGCGACTGGCCGTTGGTGGCCGATGATGGCGAGAGCTTCTACTTCAAGCCGGAGGCCGGACTGATTCTCGGTTCCCTGGCCGATGAACAGCCAAGTGAGCCCTGCGATGCTGCGCCCGAGGAACTGGACCTCGCCCTTGCGGCCCACCGGATCATGGAGTGGACCACGCTCGACATCCGGCGCATGGAAAGCCGATGGGCGGGATTGCGAAGCTTCGTCCCGGACAGGCTTCCGGTGACAGGCTTCGATCCTGCATGTGAGGGGTTCTTCTGGAATGTCGGCCAGGGCGGTGCCGGAATCCAGACGTCCACGGGTCTCTCCGCCTATGCCGCCTCCGTCATCCTCGGCAACAGCCTGCCGCAGGATCTCCTCGACGCCGGTCTGGATCCGGGAACCCTGTCGCCGTCAAGACTGGGCGGCGCCCGCTGACCTTCCTCTTGGCAGCGGGCGCCCGTGACGGGTGATCAGGCTGCGTCGAGCAGGCTCTCCTGGCGGACGTACTCCAGGGTGTCGTCGAGTGCCGCCTTCAGGCGATCGAAGATCTGGTGAATCTGCTCTTCCTCGATGATGAGGGGAGGACAGACCGCGACAGAATTTCCACCGGCCGCCCGCACGATGAGGCGATGCGCGAGGCACCGTTCGCCACAGTAGTTGGCAATGGCGGGCGGGAAGTTCTCCCGGGTCTCCTTGTCCCTGACGAGCTCCACCGCGCCGATGAGGCCGACACCCCTCGCTTCGCCGACGATCGGGTGATCGCCGAGGGCCATGAGTCGCTCCTGCATGACCGGCGCTATCCTGGCGACGTGGTCGGCAATGTTGATTTCGTCGTAGATCTTGAGGGTCTCGACGGCAACCGCCGCCGGAACGGGATGGCCCGAATAGGTGAAGCCTGTCGCGAACACGCCGTTTTCGTCCGAGAAGTCACGAATCGGTCCATAGACCTTCTCGTTCACGATCACCGCACTGATCGGCAGATAGGCCGAGGAGAGCTGCTTGGCCACGACCATGATGTCCGGCTTGATGCCGTAGGTGTTGGAACCGAACAGCTGACCGGTGCGGTGGAAACCGCAGATCACCTCGTCGGCGATCATCAGCACGTCGTATTTCGCCAGGACGGCCTGGATCTTCTCGAAGTAGCCGGCGGGTGGCACGATGACGCCGCCGGCACCCATGACAGGCTCGGCGATGAAGGCGGCCACCGTCTCGGGCCCCTCGGCAAGGATCATCTGTTCGAGTTCCTCGGCCCTTCGGGTCGCGAAATCCTCTTCCGATTCACCTTCCAGGCCTTCGTGGTACCAGTGCGGTGACCCGGTGTGCATGATGTTGGCGATCGGCAGATCGAAGCCCTGGTGCATCAGGGGAATGCCGGTGAGGCTGCCCGACGACACGCAGATACCGTGATATCCGCCGAGGCGGGCGATGATCTTCTTCTTTTCGGGCTTGCCGCGGGCGTTGTTGTAGTACCAGACGAACTTCACCGCGTGGTCGTTGGCCTCGGAACCGGAATTGGCGAACCAGACACGCGCCATAGGTGCGGGTGACATGTCGATCAGGCGTTCGGCCAGTTCGATGGACGGCATCGAGGAGCGGTGAAAGAAGGCGTGGTAGTAGGGGAGCTTGCGCATCTGTGCGGCCGCGGCCTGCACAAGGCGTTCGTTGTTGAAACCGAGTGATGTGCACCACAGGCCGGCGAGTCCCTCGATGTAGGTGTTGCCTTCGAGATCCTCGACATGGACGCCGTTGCCCTTCTCGATGATGAGCGGGCCATCCTTCTCATGTGTCACCAGATTGGAATAGGGGTGGATGAGGGTTGCGGCATCGCGTGCGTGGGGAGAGTTCGGGATGACGGTCATGACGGGATCCTCGTTGGCAGGTCTGGTCAGGTTCCGTTCTCTTTAGTCCACTTCCCCGCAGAAGGCCATACTCGTGGGTGGTCAATCGCGACTCGCCGGTATGGCCCATGACAGCTATGGTGATCGGTGTTCGCCCCTCCAGGAAAGCGGTCCTTCATTCATGCCGGAAGGCGAGGTCAGCCTCGATGACAAGTACGTCCTTGAAGAAGGGCGTGTCTACCTGACGGGCATCCAGGCCCTGGTCCGCCTGCCCCTGGAGCAGCGCCGGCGCGATGCCAGTGCGGGACTCGACACGGCGGGGTTCATTTCCGGATACCGCGGCTCCCCCCTAGGTGGCTATGACCAGCAGCTCTGGCGTGCCGCGGAACACCTGGAAGAGCACCGCATCCACTTCCAGCCCGGCATCAACGAGGATCTCGCGGCCACGGCCATCTGGGGCAGTCAGCAGGCCCAGTTGTTCGATGACGCGCGCCACGACGGGGTGTTCGCCTACTGGTATGGCAAGGGACCGGGGGTCGACCGCTCCGGCGATGTCTTCAGACATGGCAATCTGGCCGGATCGGCGAAGCATGGCGGCGTGCTGCTGATGGCCGGTGATGATCATGGTTGCCGGTCCTCGACGCTGCCGCACCAGAGCGAGCAAGCCTTCGTGGCGGCAGGCATTCCGGTACTCAATCCGGCGGGTGTGGCGGAGATTCTCGACTTCGGAATCATCGGCATGGAAATGTCCCGTCATTCGGGATGCTGGATCGGTTTCAAGACGACGGCGGACAACCTCGACGCATCCTCTTCGGTCGAACTCGTGGCGGACCGGTCCGTCATCGCACCTCCTTCGATCGATCCGGTGCCCGGTGGGCTCAATATCCGCTGGCCCGATGACCCGATGCGCCAGGAGGAGCGCCTGCAGAACCACAAGCTCGCCGCCGCCAGGGCCTTTGCCCGGGCGAACCGTCTCGACCGCATTGTCGGGGGCCGCCACAGGGCGCGTCTCGGAATCGTGGCGACCGGAAAGTCCTGGCTTGATCTGGCCCAGGCCCTGGACGATCTCGGACTCGATGACGCCGCCATGGAGGCTGTCGGCCTGCGCCTCTACAAGGTAGGCATGACGTGGCCCCTGGAACCGGAGGGTCTCGGGGAGTTCGCCGCGGGTCTCGAGGACATTGTCGTCATCGAGGAAAAGCGCGCACTCATCGAAACGCAGATCAAGGAGGCTCTCTATCATCTGCCGGCGACGCACCGGCCACGTGTGAGCGGCAAGCGTGATCCGGCAGGAGCGCCTCTCGTGGCGTCGGATGGCGAACTGGACCCGTCGACGATCGCCCGCATCATCGCGCCCCGTCTCGACGCGCTCACCGGGTCCACGACCTTCACCGGACGATTGCGTGCCCGCCACCAGCCAGCCCTTGCCGGGGAGGCGCCACCCCTCGAGCGCACGCCCTATTTCTGTGCAGGCTGCCCGCACAACACGTCGACCAGGGTGCCGCCGGAAAGCCGCGCGCTCGCCGGCATCGGCTGCCACTACCTGGCGCTCGGCATGAAAAGAAACACCGCGACCTTCACCCACATGGGTGCGGAGGGCGCCTCCTGGATCGGCCAGGCCCCGTTCGTCGACACGGACCATGTCTTTGTCAATCTGGGCGACTGTACCTACAGCCACTCGGGTCTGCTGGCGATCCGCGCCGCCGCGGCGGCAAACGTCAACATCACGTACAAGATCCTGTGCAATGATGCTGTTGCGATGACGGGCGGGCAGAGCGCCGACATCGATGTCAGCCCGCCGCGAATCGCCCGCCAGGTGGCGTCGGAAGGGGCACGGGAGATCCGTGTCGTCACCGACGATCCTGCGAAGTATCCGGCGACGACGCGCTGGCCACGGGGTTGCACGGTGCATCACCGCGATGACCTGGAATTGGTCCAGCGTGCCCTGGCGAAGGTTCCCGGTCTTACCGTTCTCATCTACGACCAGACCTGTGCCGCAGAGAAGCGCCGGCGCCGAAAGCGCGGCACCCTGCCGGTTCCCGCTCAGCGTGTCATCATCAACGAGGAGGTGTGCGAAGGGTGCGGCGATTGTGGTCTGCAGTCGAACTGCGTGGCGATCGTGCCGGTGGAGACTCCGTCCGGTCGCAAGCGGCAGATCGATCAGTCTTCCTGCAACATGGACATGTCCTGCATCAAGGGATTCTGTCCTGCTCTCGTGACCGTCACAGGTGTCCAGCTGCGCCGAAGCAACAGAGGAGTGCTTCACTCCCTGGCGCCAGGACAGCTGCCGCAACCGGCCACAGCACCTCTCGAGAGGCCGTGGGACATCGTGGTGGCGGGTATTGGCGGTACCGGGGTGGTCACGATCGGCGCTCTCCTTGGCATGGCGGCACATATCGCGGGGAAGGGCGTCACGGTGCTCGACATGATCGGAATGGCCCAGAAAGGGGGTGCGGTGGTCAGTCACGTCCGCATCGCCGGGACTCCCGATGAACTCCACGCACCGCGCATCACCGACGGCGGGGCTCGCCTGCTGCTGGCCTGCGACATGGTCACGGCGGCGGCACCGGACACTCTTCGCAAACTGGCGCCCGGCACGACCACGGCCATCGTCAATACCGAGAAGACGATGACCGGCGCCTTTGCCCTCGACCCCGACCTCGAGTATCCGCTTCCTGCCCTTGAGAAAGCCCTCGAGGATGCCGTTGGCAGCACGGCGATCCACGTTGTCGACGCCACGCGACTCGCCAGCAGACTGCTCGGTGACGGCATCGCCGCCAATCTCTTCATGCTTGGCTATGCCCTGCAAAAGGGGCTTCTGCCGCTCCCGCTCCATGCCATCGACAGGGCCATCGAACTCAATGGCGTCGCCGTCGAGATGAACAGGCAGGCCGTGCTCCTGGGGCGATATGCGGCCCACGACATGGCGGCGGTCCGCAGCATGGTCCCTGCCGGTGATGAACCCGACGACCGTGAAGAGGGGACGCTCGTGGAGCGCCACGCCGCCTTCCTCGCATCCTGGCAGGACCGTGCCTGGGCCGACCGGTACCTGGATCTCGTCAATCTGATCTCGGATGCCGAGCGCAGGCTGACGCCGGGCCGGACCGGGCTTGCCGTTGCCGTCGCCCGCCAGGCCTTCAGGCTGATGTCCTACAAGGACGAATACGAGGTGGCGCGGCTCTATACCGACGGCACATTTCAGAAGAGGCTGCAGGAGACCTTCGAGGGCAAGACGGGGTTGCAGTTCCACCTGGCGCCGCCGCTGATCTCGCGCCGCGATCCGGCGACCGGTCACCGGACCAAGCGGACGTTCGGCAGCTGGGTCCTCGTGGTGTTTCGCTGTCTCGCGGCCATGCGGCGGCTGCGCGGCACCGCGCTCGATCCCTTTGGCTGGCAGCGGGACCGTCGCGAGGAACGCCGGCTGATCGAAGACTACTTCGAGAGGATGAACGAGGTTGCCATAGCGTTGACGCCCGCCAACCATGCTGCCGCCGTGGACCTTGCCAACGTCCCCTCGGGAATTCGCGGCTTCGGCCATGTCAAGGAAGCAGCCATCGCCCGAGCCCGCGCACAGGACGCCGAGGCCTTCGCCGCGTTCCGCAGCGCCGCGTCTGAAGACGTGCGCCCGCCACGACCCGCCAGCAGCGCCGCCTGATCGGATCTTCGTACACCGCCTGGATGACGCACCGGTCGTCGTCCTGTTGATCTTGTTCCATGCCCCTGGAGTGACGGCCTGCGGGCACGGTGCCAGGCATCGACTGCAGTGGCCCGATCATTCATTGCCGGACCGGCGCAGGATTCCTGTGTCGCTGGCGCGCGCGTGTCGACCTGTCATGACGAACCCCTGGTGAATCGTTGTCACAACGCTGCAAGTTGACAGGGTTCAGATCGGAATCCCGATTCCGTGTCGGTCATGGAGTGTGCGGGGCGCCACCAGACAACTGCGCCCGTTATGTCCTTTTGCAGGCAATGCCCTCCAGGCCGGGTTGGTCGTTCGATGGAACCTCAAGTGATTTCCATCGGCGCCTGGGGCACTTCCTTCCAGAATTCGGGGTCGTGTCCGTAGAAGATGCGGGCGCCCCTGGCTCGCATACGGCGCAGCAACAGCAGCGAGTCCAGCATTTGCGAGCGGTCGTGGACCAGCTTTGGCAGATGAAGTTCCTCGAGTGTCTGACGGAAGTAGCAGGCGTCGGCCGCGAGCACGATATCACCGGCTTCCAGACGAACCAGAAGCGACTGGTGACCGGGAGTGTGCCCGAATGTGGGGATCGTCACCACAGTGCCATCGCCGAAGACGTCATGCTCGCCGTGGACCTGGTGGACCAGATGACCGTGGTCGTAGTCCTGCATGTTGTAGGCGTTGGCTTCCACAAATTCTGGCGTATGACCCGCCTCCCACTCCTTCTGCTGGATGATAATCTTGGCATTGGGAATAAGCTCATTGCCGCCGGAATGGTCGAAGTGCAGGTGGCTGTTCACGAGGTACTCGATTTTACTTGGGTCGATCTCGAGTTGCTCAAGGCGCGAGGCGATGTCCTCGCCGGGGCGGAAGTGGACGTTGAAGAAGTTTGCCAGAGTACCAATACGGGCGTGCGGGTCGTGTCCGCTCTCGGGATGCAGACCGGTGTCGAACAGAACATGGCCCTTGGGGTGGTGGATCAGGTAGGTCGGGATCGGAAAGCGGATCTGACCCGATTCACGCGCAAGCATCATCGAGACGTCAGCGCTGAGCCAGCCGCAGGTCATGGCATAGAGCTTGACAGCGGATGACCGACTCGACGAACGCGCGATTGCAGTTGAGCGGGCCCCCTTCAGCGTCTCCCACCAGGCTTGGTTGCGTTCCAGGCCAAGCTTGCTCTCACGCGGGTCCATTGCGCCCTCCGCTTGTTGTTGTGGTGTACGCGTCGTCCGAGGTGCGGGGAATCCCGCCGCTTGCGGCAATGTCGTCGGTGAGCGCAACAACCTCCTTGGTCGTCGAGGTCGCAAGTTCCATCTTGTAAGTGAGAAGCCATATCAGGAGAACGCCCAGACCCCACCACAGAAACTGCCAGGCCCAGATCGAGGGCATGCGGAAATCCCAGCCCTCGTAGCCCGTGTCCGGCGCGCCAAACAGATAGTTGCCAATGACGATGCATGGCCCGACCGCGAAGAACAACCAGATCATTGCCGCGACCCAGGCGAAGGTGGCGAAGCGCCGCTTGCGCATGGAGAGGCCGGCGTGCACGGCCAGAAAGCGATGAATGCGGTAGCGGCTCTCCGCCTCGTCGTCATCGCGTGTCAGGGCCGAGCCAAGGATGCAGACAAGGAAATTGGCGATGAGGCCCCAGGCCGCCGCATGGATCGTCCAGGGCCACTGGCCCCAGGGCAATGTGCCGCGGGTGAGCGCCTGACCCAGCGGGTCCGTCAACGCAACGACAATGGAGCCCACCACAATTCCAGCCGCAACGCCTTGCCGGGTGAACCAGCGGACCCAAGCGACGCCCAGCAGCGCGGGCCAGAGTTGGACTGCAAGCGCCAAAGCCAGACCGCCGAGCACGACCATGCCGTCGCGCTCGAGCGTTGCCATGAGAAGCGCGGCGACCGTGGCCAACAGGGTCGCTACCCGGGCGAAGCGTTTCTGGAGCCGATCATCGGCATGGGGATTAAAGAAGCGCATGTAGAGGTCACGGGTGACGAGCGCGCCGGCACTTGTCATGTAGGCACCACCCGCGGCTTTGATGGCAGCGATCATGCATACAGTCACGATGCCTAGGAGCCATGGAGCCGAAGTGCCGACAAGGTCGATCAGGTTCGCAACCAGCCGACCCTCTTCGCCGTTGCCAAGCGGCGGAAGAACACGCTTGATTTCCAGGCCTGCGGCGTTGATCTCCGGACTCGCGCCCAGCAACAGTCCGCCGAGGCCCTGCAAGGTGACGAATACGAAGAGGAGCACACCCGCCGCGCAGACAGACGCCCAGACCTGCTGCGGTGCGAAAGCACTGGGATTGCGGCTGGCGAAGGCCCACATGGAGAACGCCGGCGATGCCTGGATGCCCATCAAGGCGACCATGAAGCTCATCACCATGACACCGGTCCAGGGACCACCCCGGGGCACTTCCTTGTTGAGCCCATCGTTCCATTGCACCACGCCGGGTGTGGCGAACAACCCGTTGAAGTCGCCGCCACCATAGCCCAGCGTCGTTCCCCAGGTTCCTGTGGGTGTGCCTGCGATTGCACCCAGGGCTCTGTTGAGCGGGTCAAATCCGCCCACGAGATCGAGCGTCACAAGCCCCAGGGTGGTGACGCCAACAGCGATCAACAGGACCTGCAGCGTCGTGACGTACGCCACCGCCCTGAGTCCGCCCAGCGTCACGTAGATGACCAGGACTACGGCCAGGGTCCACATTGACAAGTCGCGCGACAGCAGGCCACCGGTTACGAGGTTGACGAGATCCCCTGCAAAGCCAAACAGCATGCCGAGAAACGGGATGGCAAACAGCAGGGCGACGACGACTGTGAACACACGGATGATATCGGAGCCGTAGTAGGCCGCGAACATCTCGCCTGGTGTGACGAAACCGAAACGCTTGCCGAGTATCCACTGCCGCTTGAGGAAGATCACCCCCGTCAGTGGCACGACAACAGCAGCGAATGCGATATAGCTTGCCTGAAGACCATCGCGCAGAATCAGTGCCGGACCGCCGATGAAGAGCCACCCGGCAAACGAGGTCGCGGTCGCCGCCATGACGAAAACCCATGTGTTGAGACTGCGCCCGGCGACAAAGTAGGCGCTGGCGGTCGTTGCCTCACGCGCGCCCCTGACACCCCAGAAGATGCAGTAAGCCCAATAGAGCACGGCGAAGAGGCCAAGCCAAAGCAGGTTCGACCCGTAGAGGCCGCTGTCAGTCACCGGGCCGTCGCTCCACCCGCCGGTCGCGATGAGTATTGCGCGGGACCATCTCGCCCGCAATTGAGCGGTGAACGGGCGCCATGTCTGGATTGTCGTCGATCTCGCGGATCAACCTCACGGTCTCGGCTGCCATGCGTCGCATGGGATGACGATAGGTGGTCAGCGCATGAGAAGGCCAGCCAGCCATGGCAACGTCATCGAAACCGACGACGGAGATGTCGCGGGGTACATCGCGCTTCATTCCGTGACGTAGCGCATCAACAGCGCCAAAGGCGACGATGTCGTTGGCGCAGAAGATTGCGTCGAGATCGGGAACGGCGCGGATCAGGCGACAGGCCGCAGCATATCCATCCTCGTAGGAGAACACCTCTGGAAGGTTGTCCCTGACGATCGTGAGGCCCGCCTCCGCGCAGCGCTCGACAAATCCGTGGCCGCGGTCGATCGAGGTCGTCGCATCGGGCGTGCCAGCAATGTATGCCATGTTGCTGTGGCCGGTTTCGATCAGGAATTCGGCGATGTCACGACCACCCCGCTTGTTGTCGCAGGTCACCGCAAAGGTCTCGGTTTCGGGAACATAGCGGTTGAAAAAGATCAGGTGAGTTCCGGTATCGATCGTCGCCATGGTGCGCTGGAACGAGACCGTCGCGGTCATGAGGATGATGTACTCGGGCTGATACAGCATGCCCTGTGGCAGCACCTCGTCGGTTGTCTTTCCTTCGGGGACGTGAAACAGCATGACACGCAGACCGTGCTTTTGCAGTTCGCCCGTCAGGATCGCCATGACCTCCGGAGAGAACGGGTTGAAGACGTCCGAGATGAAGATGCTGACGATTCGGGTCTTCTGGGTGATCAGGCTTCGGGCGAAAGGGTTGGGCTGGTATCCCATCGCCTTGGCGCGTGCGAGTATGCGGTGGCGAGTGTCCGGAGCGATCTGCGAGTCGGGCGAGAACGCACGCGAGACCGTCGAGATCGAAACACCGAGTTCTTCGGCGATGTGGCGCGCGGCTATCGTTCTGCCTGCTGACTTCGATTTTCCGGTGCTGTCCATCGCCCTTGACCCGATCAGCGCTCCGCAGTGATTCTGCTCATCGTGCCAACATCCCTTCCTCCGTCGGGCCGTGGATAACGACCTATCGAAACGGATTGAGTTTGTTTGAACCCTAAGCTCCGCTGCAAACCTTTGCAAGGCGCTTGATTCCGTGTTGCAAAGGTTTGCATTGCGATTATTATCCGATCTAGGCTCATTTCGGGTGTGCACGGCCATTGGCTTGTCGTCTGCCGATCCTGTGGGATCAAATCCTCACGCCTGATCGGGAAGCGCGACTGGATGGCCCGGATTCACGCCCATTCACACTGGGAGGTTTAAGGGAATGAGACATTTAATGAGAGCCGCGGCCGCAATGGCCGGCAGTCTGTGTATCGGGACGGGTGCCGCGCTGGCGGACGGTCTTGATGAGTTGCCGGAAGAGATCGTCGCCCGGACCTACAACTCGGAGATGATCGATCCGGCCCAGCCGGTCGAGGCAAGTATCTACCGCGACTGGAAATCGCCGAGCGAGCCGCCCTGGACGATCGGTTACGCCAGTTCTTATGCAGGCAACACCTGGCGTGCGGCCGTGATGGACCGGCTGATCCAGAGCATTCTGCCCAAATGGCAGGAGCTGGGTTTGGTGGACGACGTCATTGTCACCCAGTCCAACCTGAATGATTCGGTGCAAATCCAGCAGATGCGCCAGCTTGTTGATCAGGGTGTGGACGCGATCATCGTCTGCTGCTCGAATCCGACAGCACTCAATGCCACGGTGAAGTATGCATATGAACGCGGTGTGCCGACCTTCTCGTTCACCGGATACCTGACGTCACCCTACTCCGTGAACTCGTCCGTGAATTACCAGTTGGCCGGCTTCGAGATCGGCGAGTGGATGGCCGAAGAGGTCGGCGGCGAAGGGAACATCCTTGTGGTCGAAGGAATTCCTGGTACATCCGGTTCGGACTCGCAGCATCGAGGTGTCCTGCTCGGTCTCGAGGCGTACCCGGACATCAACATTGTCGGCGAGATTGCGGGCATGTGGACGGATCAGGTTGCCCAGGGCGAGGTTCAGAGGTGGCTTTCCACCAATCCCGGCCAGCTTGACGGCATCGTCGTGCAGTCTGCTGCGGAGATGGGTGTGTTGCGGGCCTTGCAGCAGTCGGGCCGGGAGATGGCTCCTGTAGCGATTGGCGGCGAGCTTGGCGCCCTTTGCTACTGGCGCAAGAATCCCGACTACATCAGCACGACCTTCCAGGTCTGGCCTCCCGGTGACGACTTCGAGCTGATCTGGAACATCATGATGCGGACGCTTCAGGGCCAGGGTCCCAGGATACAGTCAATTCTCGTGGATCCGTTTGAGTTTACCTATGCGGATCTCGAGGGTGTTCTCGACGAGAATTGCGACGAGAACTCCCAACTGTGGCTTGAGGTCGGGCCCGCAGCCTGGGGTGCCGAAGACTATCTCGACCAGTTCTTCCTGCGCCCTGCAGATCCAACCCAGTACCAGCCCTGACCAGGCCGGTGTAGACTGAAAGCTGTTTGACTCCGGATCGCTGATGCCTTCCGAAGAAACCGTGGGTCCCGAACAGGGGCTCCCGGGCGCCGCCGACCAGGTGTCGGCGGCGCCGGCTTTCGTTGATGCGGATATCGTCATCACCGATGTCCACAAGACGTTCGGCGTCACGCGCGCGCTCGACGGTGTTTCCTTCAGTGCGCGATGTGGCGAGATTCATGCAATCGTGGGTGGCAACGGGTGCGGCAAGTCGACGCTGGCCAAGGTCATCTCGGGCGTCCTTCCCATTGACAGCGGCCAGGTATCGATCCTGGGACATGCGCCAGGCAGCCCGCGCGAAGCTCGTCTGGCCGGTATCGCGACGGTATTTCAGGAAATTCTGGTAGCTGACCATCTCACGGTGCTCGACAATCTGTTTGTCGGCGCTGACGGACTCTGGTCCAAATCCCTGTCGTTCCGCGAAAAATACGCGCGAGGCGAGGCCTTGATGCGTGACCTCACCGGAGTCGACATCGATCCTGACGAGATCGTTGGTGGCCTGTCACTGTCGATCAAGCAGTGGATTACCATCGGCCGCGCATTGATCCAGAAGCCCCAGGTCCTGATCCTCGACGAATCCTCTGCAGCTCTCGATTTCGATTCGACCGAGAAGCTGTTCGAGAAGATGCGCGAATTGCGCGACAGGGGCACCGCTGTGCTCATCGTGACCCATCGCATCGCCGAACTGATTCGCATTTCCGACCGGGCTACGGTTTTGCGTGACGGGCGCGATGTTGGCGTGCTGGCCAAGGAAGAAGTGACCGAGCAGAATCTGCTGGGCCTGATGACCGGCAGGAGCCAGTCCACCGAGAGTGAGGCCGCCGGAGCCGTGCTCCCGGCCCGCGACGACACCGTGATGCGCGTACGTGGGCTCAAGGTTTGGGAGGGCAGCAAGGGTATCGACTTCGATCTCCACCGTGGCGAGGTGGTCGGCGTCGCCGGTCTCGACGGACAGGGCCAGGATGAGTTTGTGCGCGTCCTCGCTGGCGTCCAGCCCGCACTCGAAGGCGTACCCCTGGTGCGCAGGAGCTCCGGCCATTTGGTCGAGCTTCGCGGGCTTGAGGACGCGGATCGGTTTCGTGTCGCCTATGTCTCGGGCGACCGGAAGTCGGAGGGGATCTTCCCCAATCTCTCGATCTTCGAGAACCTCACGATCGCGCTCTATCCCAAGGAACTGAAGACTCGCCTCGGCAATGTCATCGACTGGTCCTCGCTTGCCAGCGTCTTCGAGAACTGGCGCCAGAAGCTGTCCATCAAGATTGGTCTGACGTCCGACAATGTCACCTCGCTGTCGGGTGGCAATCAGCAGAAGGTGCTGATCGGCCGCGCGATGGCTCTCAACCCGAGAATCCTTGTGCTCAACGATCCGGCACGCGGCATCGATGTCGAGGCCAAGCGCGAACTCTACGATCATCTGCGTGATTTTGCCGCCCGAGGCGAATCGGTCGTCTTCATGTCGAGCGAGCTTGAGGAGTTCATCGGTCTTTGCACACGCGTGATCGTGTTCCGTCATGGCGAGATCTTCGACGCCTTCGCTGGCGAGGATATTGAGCCGGCACGCCTCCTGGAAGCCATGTTCGGCCAGACCTCCGGCCGTGGCGCCCGGCTCGCTGCAGGATCGGGTTCGCAGCCAACCGACGTGCATGGGATTTCGGCACCGGAGCCCCAACGGGAAACGCCACGCAGGCCAAAGCGACCTCAACCGAAGGCAATCCGTATCATCGATTTCGACGCCGAACGAAAGGAGCGCCGCAGCCAGGGCTCTGTGGACACCGCGCAACCCCCGGAGAAGCGCATGAAGATCGTCTATTCGGACGGCTGAGGGCAGGAGCGATGGAGACGAAGCCCATGAAGATCGTGGAGTTTGACGACGAGGGAAGACCGGTGGAACGGCATAGTCCGATCGCCTCGCCTCGCACGGAGGTAGAGATCAGGGGACCGGTCAGGATCGTGGCCTTCGGCGACGAACCCGATGACAACCCTGGCGTGGCGACCGCACCCGGCGGGCGGAAGATAAAGATCAAGGAATTCGACGGTGCGGGTGCGCGGAGGCTGGCGGAAGAGCCGAAGCCCTTCCGGATTCCGTCTGGAAAGAGCATCAAGGTTGTCGAGTTCGAAGACGGAAAGGCCAGGCGCCGTGAGCAAGGTTCAGGCCCGCCTGGTATCAAGATTGTCGAATTTGACTGAGCATCCGTCTTCCGACCGGGCAAGGGAGATGCGGAAGAGGAAAGGGCGGCCATGAGCGAAACCGCCGTCAGACGTCCGTCCTCGTCGGCCCATTCGTTTCTCATGGTGCCGATCATTCTTCTGTTCGTGCTGATGGTGGTTGCCGTCCTCAGAAGCCCCAGCCTTGTGACGGGACCGGGACTCGGCAGCGCGGTCATTGTCGCCGCGCCGCTGATTCTGGCCACCTATGCGTTGACGGTCATCGTGATGGCGGGCCGTGGCGGCGTCGATCTTTCGATCGGTCCGCTCATCGGATTCATCAACGTCACCATGATCCAGCTCCATGCGATCGGGGTGGTGACCTCGGTGGTCGATGTGTTCCTGTACGCGATTGCCGTGGGCATCGCCTATCAGTTGATCATGGGTCTGATCATCTGTTACGTGCGGATTCAGCCGATTATCGTGGCATTGGCAGGTTTTCTCACGCTCGCCGGTCTCAATCTCGTCATACTGCCGCGACCCGGTGGGGTTGCGCCGCAGTGGATGAGTTCCTGGGCTCTGGGCGAGTCGATATGGACGCCCGTGCTGGCGATCCTCGTTGTCGCGACGGCCGTGTGGTTCCTGTTCACGCGCACTGCCTTCTTCAACCACCTGCGCATCATGGGAGCGGACGAGAGAACTGCCTATACGGCGGGCGTCAATATCGTTGTCGTGCGGCTCGGTGCGCATGCTATCGCGGGAGTCTATGCAGGCCTGGCGGCGATCTGCTTTACGTCGTTGATCAGTTCCGGAGATCCGACGCAGGGCAGCACCTATACGCTGATGGCGGTAACGGCGCTGGTTCTGGGCGGCACCAGCCTGGCCGGCGGCCGCGGCAGCATTGTCGGATCGCTGTTGGGCGCGCTGAACATCTATCTCATCACCTATGTGCTCGCGACGTTCAACTTTGGCATGGTGCAGAGCTTTGTCACTCAGCTTGCCTATGGCGTGATCCTCGTTGTTGCCTTGCTGCTCACAATTCTCCTCCCGCAGATCCAGCGAGCCATGCGCTACGTGTCGCCGTATGTCGTGTTCGCCTTCCTTGGCCTCACCGCTGCCGGCGTGATGCTCTATGCCCAGGACGTCGTGCTTGAGACCGTGGGGACGTCGCTCGCCGGGACCTCTCTGAGTGGCCAGTCTCTCAGCGGGAGTTCGTTGAGCGGCACATCTCTCAGTGGAACCTCACTGAGCGGCACGTCCCTGACGGCTGAAGTCGAAGCGCCCGCCGACCCCACCGGTACACCCATCGTGGTCGCGGCTGTGGTGATCGCCGCCGCGGTTTACCTCATCTGGCTGCTCTACAGACACTTGAGCTTCGCCTCCGTCATCCTGATAGGTGTCGTTGCGTTGATCGTGTTGGGCTATGCGGTCCATGACGGAGTTCCACCGGAGCAGCGCTTCATGGCGACGGCCGGCAGCTGGGCAATGGAGAGCGCACAGACCCCATTCGTGCTGGGTGCCGAGGGACCACCTGACACGGCGGAGCAGGTTTCGTTCTTCGATGAGTCGCCAGTTCTCGGTGCCGCACTGGCAGGTGTCGGGACCTTGATCCTCGGCACCATCCTGATTTTCACGACCGTGCCGCAGATACAGCAACAAAGGGTTGACGAGAAATCGCTGTCTTTCATGGCTGTCATCGGCTTGATCGTCGCCGCGGGGCTGATCTACTGGCTGCAGGATGGTGCGGGAACAAGCAAGCTGTTCGCAGGTGCGGTCGGCGCGATGGTCGTAGGCGCCATGCTGTTCGTGGTGACGCTCCCCCGGTTCCAGGAGCGCATTCGGGATATCACCATGGTGATGGTGACGCTGATCGCGCTCGTGGCGTTGATCAGCATGTTCCTCGCCAATGTTCCGCCCCCCGGGACGGGGCCGGTGCCGCTGTTGACCGCGGCGCCAGAACCTTTGGAGCCCGCCTCACTGTCGAACGGCCTTCTTCTTGCCGTTGGACTGCTGCTTGTTGCGGGCGTGATCCTTTACCTCCTGGTGATTCCGGGCGTGCGTCGCCACGTCATGTCGAACGTACCGCTTGGCGCAGGCACTCGTTCCTATTCCTACATCACGTTGTTTGTTTCGATTGCGGCAACGGCTTTCACGAGTGCGGTTCTGATGATTGCGGGCGTGTCGTTATTGAAAGTCGTGGTCGCTGCCATCGCCGTTTTGATAGCCACCAAGTTCGGGTATCACTTCCTGCGTGACTACCGGCACCGGCACGGAACCGTGCCTCGTCTCAAGACACCGCGCGCCTTTCGCGTGTCGAGGAGGGTCGGATGAAGTCGACGCAGCATCGCTTCTACAAGTGGCTCGGCTTCCTGTTCGCACTGCTGGTCGCCGGTGGCAGTGTGATTCTCGGGATCGTTGAGGAGATTGAGGGTCAGTACATCCTGTTCTCGGCGATCGCCACCTTCGCCATCGTGCTGTGGGCGTGGCATCATTTTTCGGTGCGCTGGGTCTACGACCTCGACGGCATGGCGCTCGACAGTATGAGCCGGGAGAACCAGGGATCCCCGGAAGAGCCGTCCGAGGTGCCTCATCACGAGCAAAGCGCCGGCCGTTACGTGCGATTCCTCGCGTTGGAATACAAGCACCTCATCATCGGTTTCCTGCTCTTGCTCGGGTTGTTTCTGATTGTCGCCTTCTCGGTGGAGGATTTCTGGACCTGGAACAACATCGTTGCCTCTGCTGTGGTCGCGGTGTTCATCGGCATCGCCTTCATGCTCAATCGAACGGTCTCGGAGAACTCGTCTGCCTTTATTGGCATTACGGTCCTGCTCGGTCTTTTCATCGTCGGCTCGCTTGTCGTTGAGGGCTTCTTTTCGGCGATCAACGTCAAGTCGATGCTGGTCTTTGCGTCCTTCCTCGGGCTTGCATGCGTCGGCCAGACTCTGGTCGTCCTGTTGGGCGGACTCGATCTCTCGATCCCCTTCGTCATCGGTTCAGCCAACGTGGCTCTGCTCTATCTTCTGGGACTCGGCCTGCCGTCCTGGTTCGCGGTGATCGCCATTCTGATCCTCGGCGCCATCATCGGAATCATCAACGGTATCCTCAGTTTCCGGCTGCAGGGCCAGGCACTCATCGTCACGCTTGGTGTCGGCTTTGCCGTCGCTGGTGGCACGCAGATTCTGACAAGCATCGGCACGCGCTACTCCGGCAACGTCTTCGGCGTGGTGCCCGAGTGGCTGACCAATATCGCAGCGATGAACGGACGCACCTTCGGGCTCGACTTCCCGCCGGTGATCTTGATCTGGATCGTTGCGGCTATTCTGCTCACCGTCGCCATGCGCAACACGGTCTTTGGGCGCAATCTCTACGCCCTGGGTGGCAGTCGCACGGCGGCCAGGCGACTTTCGATTTCCGAGCGCAAGTACTGGATTGCGGTCTACGGGGCATCGGGCCTTATCGCGGCCATGACAGGAGCTTTGCTGCTGGGCTGGTCAGGCGGCGGATTCATCGGTGTCGGCGATCCCTACCTCTTCATGACACTCGCGGCCGTGGTGATCGGCGGTACCTCGCTCCTGGGCGGCTGGGGCGGTTACGGCTTCACGGTGATCGGCGTACTCGTGCTGCAGGTCCTGTCGTCCTTCCTGGTCGGTATTGGCCTGTCCTTCGAGGGCCAGCAGTTTGTTTTCGGCCTGCTGATCCTGCCGATGGTCGCCATGTACGCCCGCTCGCCACATATCCGAACGCAGATCTGAACGAGGCAGGCATGACATCAGGACGTTCGATCAAGGAACCACAACATGAGTGAGATGTTGCAACCGAGTGACATTGTCGGCATGTCGTTCTGGCTCATGACCCTCGCCATGGCCGGAGCAGCAGCGTTTTTCCTGCTGGAGCGCCGTCGCGTGGAGCGCCGCTGGCAGGCGGCGCTGACCACCCTTGGCGTCGCCATGCTGGTCTCGGCGCTGAGCTACGTGAATCTCGCCAGCGTCTGGGCTGGAGCGGGCGAGGTGTCGACCGTCTACCGTTTTGCAGAGTGGCAACTGACGGTGCCGCTTCTCACGGTGACGTTCTACCTGGTGTTGTGTGCTGTGACGAAGGTCCCCGTGGCGTTGTTCTGGCGCCTTCTGGTGGCCTCGGCTGTACTCTCGGCCGCAGGTTATCTCGGTTCGGCGGGCTTCGTCAGCGCCACCCTGGGTTTTCTCGTCGCGCTCGCCGGCGGTCTCTATATTCTGGGAGAAATCTACCTGGGCGAGGCCGGCAGGCTCAATGCCAACAGCGGCAACCAGAGGGCCCAGACTGCGTTCAACGCCATCCGCCTTGTCGCCACCATTGGCTGGGCAATCTATCCATTGGGTTACTTCATGGAGTACCTCGGCGGCGGCGTTGACAATGAAGCGATCAACCTGATCTACAATCTCGCCGATTTCCTCAACAAGCTCGCATTTGGCCTCATCGTCTGGCAGGTCGCAGCGAACGACAGGGAGGAGGACGGGCATCGCTCGCCGCTGGCAGGCGCATGAGCGGACAAAGAAATAGAAGACCCGCGAACCGCCGTGCGGGGCGCAGGAGGGGAGTTGAGGCATGACCGGAGCTGACATCATCACCGCGATCCTGCTTGCGGGCATCCTGATCGCGGTCGTCGTCTATCTGCTGTACTGGCTGTACCGGCGGTCGTCCAAGGAAGTCGCCTTCGTGCGCACAGGTCTGGGTGGCGAGAAGGTCGTCATCACCGGTGGTGCACTTGTACTGCCCATCGTCCACAACGTGACGCTGGTTGGCATGAACACGCTGCGTCTGGAGGTCAGGCGCGGCGGCGACCAGGCGCTCATCACGAAGAACCGGATGCGAGTCGACGTGGTGGCCGAGTTCACGGTGCGCGTGCGGCCTGACACAGAGGCCGTGTCTCTGGCAGCCCAGACGCTGGGGCGGCGTTCAATGAGCGCCGATGAGGTCAGAGAGGTTGTTCAGGGGCGCTTCGTTGATGCCCTCGCCAGCGTCGCCGCCCAGATGACCATGGACGACATCCAGGAAAACCGTGGCGTCTACATGAAGGATGTCCGCGCGATCATCGAGGAGAGCGTGGCGCGCAACGGGCTGGAGATCGAGGCAGTGTCGCTCACCGGTCTCGACCAGACCAGCATCGAGCAGTTCAACCCGTCAAACGCCTTTGACGCCGAAGGCCTGACCCGGCTGACCGAACAGATCGAAACACGCAAGAAGGCCAGAAACGACATCGAGCAGGACACGATGGTTGCGATCCGGTCAAAGAACCTCGAGGCCGAGATCGAGGCCCTCGAGATTGACCGCAGGAGCGAATATGCGCGGCTCGAACAAGAGCGTGAGGTCGCCAACCAGCGGGCGTTGGAGAAAGCCCAGATCACGATGGAACGATCAGCTCGGGACCGCGAAGCGCAAGAGGCTGAGATTCGCGCCGAGGAGGAAGTCGAGATTGCCCGTATCCAGCGCGAAAAGGCGCTGGAAGCCGAGCGCTCCCTGCGTGAGACGACGCTGACGGAAGAGATCGAGGCCCGACGCAAGCACCGCAATGACGTGGAGCGCGACACCCAGATCGCGATTCGCGCCAAGGACCGCCAGGCTGAGGTGGAAATCCTGGAGATCGAAAAGGAAATCGAGTTTGCAAGGCTCGATCAGCAGGAGGCCATTGCCGGACAGCGCGCGACGCAGATGGCCGAGATTGCCAAGCGTCAATCGAGTGGCGAAGAGGAAGCAGAGACTGCCCGCATTGCCGCGCTGGAGGCCATTGAACGCGCCCGCATTCTTCAGGAAAGAGCGGTGGAGTCTGAGCGCATTGCGCGCAATCAGGAGGTTGATCGCCTGGAGGTGCTGCGCCGCAAGGTTCTGCAGCTCGAGGAGCAGGAACGCGCCATTGCCGTCACGCGCAAGGAAAAGGACAAGGCTGAAGCGCAGGCCGAGACCGAGGAAGCCCGCGCCCGAGCCGTCGAAGCCGAGGAGAAGGTTGCGTCTGCGCGTGAGCGGGAGGCGGCCGAGCGGCGCAAGCTTGTGGAGCTCATAGAGGCTGCCCGTGCGGTCGAGAGCGAAGCGCTTCAGCTCACCACCATCGCGGCTGCGCAGACCAATGCAGCCGAACAGAAGGCGGCTGCCGACCGTTTCGCCACATTGTCAGAGAAGCTGCGTTACGAGATAGATGCCGAGGGCAGGCGGGCGCTCAACGAGGCGGAGAACATCCGTACCGGTGACAACCGTGAGCATGCCCTGCGCATGAAGCTGCTGGAGCACATCGAGGGCATCGTGCGCGAGAGCGTCAAGCCGCTGGAGAACATCGACTCCATCAAGATCCTGCAGGTCGACGGCGTGCCCGGCGTCAACAGTCCGTCGGACCTTGGATCAGGCGGAGCCGGTTCCGGCGACCCCGCCATTGGCGGGGGCAGCATGACCGACCGTATCGTGAATTCTGCCATGAAGTACCGCACTCAGGCGGCATTCGTCGACGGGTTGATGAAGGACCTGGGATTGCCGATGGAGCACCTCGGCAGCGCGGGTGGCCTCTCCTTCCGCAACTTCGCCGAATCCCCCCCGGAGGATATCGCGGACGAAAAGCCGGGTGGAGATGACTCCGGTGAGGGTAGCGTCAAGGACAACGGGCCATCAGACGACGACAATTAGACGACCGGCGTATGCGGAACGTCACTGACTTGAGAGGATTGGGACATGAGCATCGATGTCAACAGCTGGGCGGCCAAGTACAAGCAGCTTACCAATGCTGACGAGACCATTCAGTGCATGGGCAAGTACTACACCTGCACCTTCATGTACGACATGGGTACACGGAAGGTCATCGTCGAAATGCACGACGGCAAGGTGAAGGGCATCAACACGGATCCGGCGCCGATGGATCCGTACGATTTTGCCTTGCGCGCCAGTCCCGAGACCTGGCGCGAGTTTGCCCAGCCAATGCCCAAGCCGATGTATCACGGCATCTTTTCGGCGAGCTTCCAGCGTGATCTCAGACTCGAGGGCAATTTGCTGGTGCTGATGCAGAACCTGAGGAACTTCACCGTGCAGTTCGAGCTGCTACGCCAGTCCGGCGTCCCGGTCTAGGCAGATCGCCGCTACGCCACGAAACACGAACGCCAAGTCGAGGACAACAACCATGGTCAAGCATTCGCCAGTCACCGGACGCTACGTCACGATCGAAGTCGACGGCAACGAGTACAAGGTCTTCTACCTGCATAACGGCACAGGGCAGCCGTTGATTTGCCAGCACACGGCGGGTGCACACAATCATCAATGGCGCGGCCTCCTGGAGGATGAAGAGATCACCCGGGACTACAACGTCATCGCCTATGACCTGCCGCGTCACGGCAAGTCGGATCCGCCACACAACAAGGAATGGTGGAAAGACGAATACCGCCTGACCGCTGACCACTACGTCAACTTTATCGTCACCTTGTGCGACGCACTCGAGCTCAAGGACCCGATCTTCATGGGCTCGTCCTTCGGCGGCAACGTGGCGCTGCAGCTCGCGCTCAGGCGTCCGGACCGTTTCAAGGCGGTCATTCCCGTCGAGGCAGCCGACTATGCGCCTGGCTTCTTTCTCGACTGGTGGCGCCATCCCCACGCCAACGCCGCCCAGGTCTGTGCCTCGGGGGTGTGGGACCTGATGGCTCCGCAGTCCCCTGACATGGATCGATGGCTCACCTGGCACTACTACACGCAGGGCTCGGAAGCATTCAAAGGTGATCTCTACTTCTATTCGGTCGACCATGACCTGCGTGACGAGCTCGTCAACATCGACGGGCGGCGGTGCCCCGTCATCATGATGACGGGGACATATGATTACTTGACCCCACCCGACGCCACCGAGAACACCGCGCGCCAGATCAAGGGCGGCGTCTACATTGAGATGGAGGACATCGGACACTTCCCGATGAGCGAGAACCACGAGCTGTTCCGCGTCTATCTCAAGGAAGCGCTGCGCATCATCAGGGAACGCAAGGGCTGACGAATCCAGTTGCACGGGATGAACGCAGCCGTAGTTCCTGCCATCGGTTTCCGGTTGCGCGATGACAGTGAGATTGACCGTCCGATCGACATGGTGAAACAGGCCAGAATTGCCGCGGGCCTCAACATGATCAGCCACCTCGAGGCTTTCACGGCATTGTTCCCGGTGCCGCCTGTTTGCCAGGGCGCCAGGCGCAGTCGATGAGGAAGACCTGGCCATTCCTCGGTTGGACGCCATGCATGAGTGATGATCCGGCATGGGGCCGGATTGTCGAGCAGCCGGGCATTGCGAGCCTGGCGTCAGACTTGCCCTGATGCGACGAGGGAAACACGTTGCGGGAGCTCACGTCGAGGCGAGGTCATGAACGCAAACGAGGGACACCTGCCGCTCTGCCAGGGAGCCGATCCAGCTCCTCACCCTTCGTGGGTCGAGATGCCGGAGGGGGCCTGTGATACTCACATGCACATCTTCGGACCCCGCACACGCTATCCGATGGTGCCGAACCGCGCCTATACTCCGCCGGAAGCGCCGGTCGAAGCCTACGAGAGACTGGCCCGTGTGCTTCACATCCGGCGAGCGGTGGTCGTTCAGCCGAGCGTCTACGGTATTGATAACGCTTGCACGCTCGATGCTCTCCTGGCCCTGCCGATTGAAGCCCGTGCCATCGTGGCGGTCGATGGCGAGGTGAGCGACGCCGAGCTTCAGCGCCTGCATGCCCGCGGCGCCCGCGGTGTTCGCTTCAACATGCTGACGAGAGGCGGCATCAGGATCGCAGACGCCAACCGTCTTGCGGAACGTATCAAGGGCATGGGCTGGCATATCGAGGTCATGACCGACGTCTCCTCCGATCCTGACCTGACCGAGTGTCTTGGTCGTCTCGGAGTGCCGGTCGTATTCGATCACATCGGCCATCTGCGACCGGGAACCGGCACGGACGATCCGGGTTTCCGGGCCATGGTCCGGCTCGTGGGAGAGGGGTGCGCGTGGGTCAAACTCTCGGGCGCCTATCGCGTGACGGCCGAGGATCGCCCCCCCTATGCGGATATCGGAGCTCATGTCCGCGCCCTGATCGAAACCAACCCGCAGCGGTGCCTCTGGGCCACCGACTGGCCGCACCCAGGCATCAATGTCCTGATGCCCAACGACGGCGCCCTGCTCGACATGCTGGGCCACTGGGTCCGTGACAAAGCGCTGCGCCGCCGCATTCTGGTCGACAACCCTGCCAATCTCTACGGCTTCGGAGCTGTCTAGACGGAACACTCCCTCCTCTTGTGAAGCGGTTGTGGGCAGATGATGTTCCCCGAGCGTCTGACGGTAGTAGCGACGTTGGTCACAAGCGCACGGTACTGTCCGCTTCCGGACGGATCAGGAGCGGCTGGAAGAGGAGCGAACCATGATGGATCTCAAGCGAAGCGGCGTCATCGTGTTCACCGAGCAGTACGAAGCGTGTGTCGACTTCTACCGCCGGATCCTGGAACTGCCGGAATTGTTCTCACTCGATGACGAGCACTCCACACTCACCTGCCTGGCCATGGGCGGGAGTTACCTGATGATCGAAACCGGCGGCACGGCGATACCGGGCGGACGATCCATCGAGCAAAGCCCGGTCAAACTGAGGTTCAACGTGCCCGATGTCGACTCTGCGGCCAGGCGTCTGGAGGCGCACGGCGTGCGCGTTTCCATCAGGCGGGAGACCTGGGGAACCGTCGGCGACTTCGTTGATCCCGACGGGAACCGCTGTTCGCTGCGCGACGAAGGCTCGTTTTTTCCGCCCGTCTCCTGAACGCCTCGGGGCGCGGCGGGAAGGTGATGGGCGGAGTCCGGAACGTCCACGGCGACCATTCCGCCGCGCAGCCATGGCTGGCAAAGAGGGCAGGTAGCGTGAGCCGGTCGGTTGCGACAGCAGGAACTCGAGGAAACATCGCCTGCAATCGACACCATGATAGAATCGCGCCTCCGGAAGGCCGGGCTCCGGTTTGAAGCGCGAGCCGTGAGTTTTCGACGGGTCGGTCAACGATTCAACCGATGAGCGAATACGCGAGCCTGAGGGCACGGATCGCTGGACGTGAGGTCATCATTCTCGACGGTGCCATTGGCACCCAGCTCCAGAGCATGAAGGTGCCGATGAACCATGATGCGTGGGCGGCCATCGCGCTGGAGTCCCACCCGTTCACGGTGTGGCGCATGCATGAGCTCTACATAGAGGCTGGCGTCGACGTCATCACCACCAACACCTGCTCCAGCGCCAGGCACAACCTCCTGCCAATCGGTCTCGGGGACAAGGTGCACGAGCTCAACCTGCGCGCCGTCATGCTGGCCCAGGATGCCCGTGACGGCAGGGCGAAGGAGAGAACGGTGTGGATCGGCGGCTCTGTCTCGAGTTATGGCCTCATGGCCGGCGCGGAGCCGGGTTGGCAGGACTTTGAGTACTTCCGCGGACGCCAGGAGACGAGCTATACCCAGGCCCGCACCAATCTCCGCGAGCAGGCGGAGATCCTTGCCGAGGCCGGAGTGGACTTCCTGATTGCCGAATCGACCGGCAGTACCATGCAGCGCCGCTGGGTGATCGAGGAATGCTTCGCCACGGTGGTCCGGCTTCAAGTGCCGCCAGGACTCCGCCGACGGCGCGCTCAAGGTGGGCAACGCGTCCGCCGAGGCCTTCGACGCCGAGTTCGCCTCACTCGCCGCTCTCGGAGGCGAGGTCGTCACCGTGTTTCACTCGCCGGTGGACGCCACCGAAGCAGCAATCGACACGGTCAGGACGCACTGGAACGGTCCGATCTGTGTTTACCCGGAAGCGGAGCGAACGGACTATGTCGACGCCCACCGCAACGATTCCGTCGAGACCAGGATGACCCCCGATGCGTTCGTAGCGCGGGCCCAGCGCTGGGTCTCGCAATGCGTACAGGTGATCGGCGGATGCTGCGGGATCGAATTGGAGTACATCCGTCCTCTGCGTGCCGCGCTGCCCGGACGACTGCCGGGATAGGCATTTTCCCGCCGCTTTGGCGCACGGAACACGCAGCAGACCGGCGAGATCCACGGCCCGCCCGAACGGTTGCGGTCGCGGTGAACGTGCGGGGCCGGGAGCTTGTCTGGATCGGCTTGCGCGTTGAAGACCGGCAGGAACGGCTCCGATCCAACTCATTGCCATGACGCGGTAAGACAACCTTTCGCAGACCCCGTCAATCCGGTGCTGCCGGTAGGCATGCGCGATCGTGCAGGAGTCAGTAGATGCCTGGTATCAGGGCCCGGCGGCGCACCGGATAGTCGCTGAACGTGTCCTGATACCAGCGATGGTTGCTCCGCGCTCTCGGAGCGAGATTGGCGGCAGTGAACAGCATGAATGCAAGGCCGCACGACGACCAGGTAGCGATCGCCCAGCCCAGCCATTCGAGGATTTCCCCGAGGTAGTTCGGGCACGAGACGAACCGGAACCCGCCGCCTTGCGGTATCGCATATCCGATCTCGCCGGGCCGGCGAAGGCGCATGAGGGTTGCGTCGGAGTGGAGATTGAGCGCGAGCCCGGCAAGGAAAATCCCGACGCCGATCAGGAAGCGGGGGTCGGCGAGCCATTCAGTGGCGTACTCGCCGAATTCCGAGATGAAGCGGGCGTTGATGTACGCGTTTATCGCATTGAAGAAGAAGCCGGACGCAACCAGCAGCAGGGGCGTTTTCCGGCCGCGTGCCCGGACGCGAAACGGATAGATGAACGTACGGTTCAGATAGTGGCCCTGCCACATGACCAGAAACAGCAACGGCACGATCTGGAACGCGTGCCTGCCGTCAAGAAAGACCGCGAGGAAGAGCAGGGGCGCCGGCATTTCCATGACGATCCAGGCGAGTCTGGTTGACATGTGGGGTCCCCAGCCAGCGCCCGCGTAGTGACGCCCGTAGGGCGCGGTCTTGCGGAGCAGGTACGGGAACGTCAGGACCGCCATCACGAGGACAGCCCACACCAGCATTCCGTGCAGTTGTTCCTCGGTCATCTCATGCCCCATCACCCAGCATGCCGTGTTCGTCGAACCAGCGATACGTGTCGTGGACCGATTCTGCGAGAGGGCGCGGGTGGAACCCGAGTTCCGCCCGCGCCTTGGCGCTGGATATCCGCCGATTGCCGTGGGCCATGACGCGAACCGCCGCCGGAGTGTAGAGCGGCCGGCGGCCGCGAGCCCGATCCAGGATAACCTGGCAGGGTGCCCACAACCGGGCGACAGACACCGGGAACTGGAGACGGGGTACGGCTACACCGGTCGCCTGCTGGGAGAGTTGGGCCAGTTCGCGAACGGTGTGCCAGTGACCTGAGACGAGGTAGTTCTCGCCGCATCTCGCCTGTGTCTCGGCGGCCATCGTGGCGGACACGACATCACGCACGTCGACCCAGTCGTAGCCACTCGCGATGAGCGCGGGAATGCGCCTGCGGTAGAGGTCGAGAAAGACCTGCCCCATGGGGGAGGGCCCGGCGTCGCAGGGACCGATCACACTGGTTGGATTCAAGATCACGGCATCGAGGCCCCGGTCGATGCCGCGACGGACTTCCACTTCGCCGGCGGCTTTCGAACGGTCGTAAGGATCGTGATGCGGGCCGTCCGCAGGACCGCGGCTCTCATCGAGCACCTTGTCCAAGGGGTGCTGGTCGTAGGCGTGGATCGAGGAAACGTGAACCAGGCGCTGAACACCACACTCAAGGGCCGCCTCCACGACGTTGCGTGTGCCCACGACATTCGCGCGATGGAACTCCTGCGCCCTGACGGCATCGATCGAGACCAGCGCGGCCAGATGAAACACGGTCTGTGCGCCCTTGAAGGCGGCGATCAGCGATTCCTTGTCCAGGATGTCGCCATGGACCCATGCGATATCGAGGTCCGCCGCCGCACCTCGACGCTCCCGGTAGATCGCGCGGATCCGACCGGCCCCGTACCGATCGGCCAGGGCCCGTGCGAGGACTCCGCCGATCTGCCCGCTTGCTCCCGTGATCACCCGTAGGGTGTGAGGTCGTTCGCCGCCAGATGATGTCATTGCGAAATGCTCAATTCCCGAATCGTGGACCAGACCGGGCGTGGCGAACTCAGACGCGGATTTCGTGCCGCTGCTCGGCGAGCCTGAACTTGAGCCTGTTGCTGGGCGACTGTGAGGGCAACGGATCCATCGGCAATCGCTTGTAGGGGCGGGCCAGCTCGATCTTGAAGTAGTGCGTGAGCATCAGCAGGTTGATCACGATGTGCAAGTCGGCCCAGCGGCTCCCGAGACATGAGTGTGTGCCCAGCCCGTAGGGCGCGTAGCCTCTGCCCATGTGCTCGTTTCGCGGGGGCACGTAGCGGTCGATGTCGAACTTCCACGGATCGGGAAACGACTCTTCTGAGTAGTGCGAGGCCGTTTGCGCAATCACGAGTTGCGCCCCGACCGGCAATTCGTAACCCTCCACCACGCAGGTGTTCATCACCGTGCGCATCGACATGGGCACGATCGGCGACATCCGCAGAGCCTCCATCAGCACTCGGTGGGTCACGTCGATCCGCTCTTGACTGAAGTCATCCTCGGCGGGATCGCCCTCGGCCCACAGTGCGTCCGCTTCAGCCGTGACTCGCTCGTACAACTCGGGATTCTGCAGCAACCAGTAAAGGGCAAAGCCAATCTGATCGCCCATGTACATGGCGGTCATCAAGATCGCCCCTAGTGGCAGTGACAGGTCCGATTCGGGCAGGAACTGGGGATCAGACGCGTGCAGGGCCAGATACGCGTCGACCACGTCCTCATGCATCCCAACCCGCTGCGCGGCCGTATGCGTCCTTTGCATGCGGTCTATGATCTGTTGCGTGGCCTTCGCCCGGCGGCGCATCGACGGGGTCTTGAGCATGAAGCGCGGCATCATCTTGACGATGCCTACATTGAGCACCCGTACCTTGTACTTGAGCGCGTCAACAATCTCGGCCTGGGTGTCAATGTTGGCCAGGAGCGGCGAGGTCTGGGCATTCACAAATGGTCGCAGCATCACCTGCGCCGGCATCGTGCTGCCGACGTCCCAACTCGCCATGTGCGTGCGGGCCAGGTTGTAGACCTCGTCCAGACGCCTGGTCAAAGTCCTGCGAGAGTAGGCGGTATGCAACGACTTGCGAAAGCGAAAGTGATCGGCACCGTCTATCGAGTGCATTGAGCGCGACACGCCATATGCCTTGTCGACGCCCTCGAAGTACTCCTTCGACCGCAGGAACACCCGCCCCATGCGATGGGCCCATTCATTCATCTTCGGCCCTGCCAGGAAAATCACGTTCTGGCGGAACGGGAGCCGAAGCTCGAAGACCGGACCATACTTGTCGGCCAAATTGGCGAAACCCGCCGGCAGCCTGCCCTCTCGCAGTTCGCGGTTGAACACCAGATCAAGCGGAGACACGGTAGGAATCGGCTTGGTCAGCGAGGGTCGGCGAAGCGAGGGCGCAAGGATGCTCTGGCCTACCGCTGCCGCAATCGCCTGGCCAATCAGGTCCATCTGGCTGACGAACTGGATCCGTTCTTCCACCTCCTCGTCGATCTCATACATCAGATGGAACACGTGGCAGGCATTGACGAGGCCGGTGATAATCACTTCACGCGGACTCGGAATCTCGTCCGTGAAGATGATCCTGGCCAACTGGGCCGTTACGAACTCGGCCGCGAGGCGATCCCTTCTTGGCGATGTTTCGCCCGGCCGCTGGCGCCTGGCGAAGGTATAGAAACCGCCCGGATGGACGTTGAGAATCTGTCGCTGAACGAGCCCGTCCAGCGCTTGGGAAATCATCGACTCGGATTGTGGCGCAAGCCGCTCAATCCAGTAGCGGGCATCGTGTGGTTCCGTTTCGGTCGCGATCTCCCCCAAGATCGGATCGAGCAGCGGACGACCGGTGTCGGTCGCATCCAGCAGCGTCAGCGACTCCAGATCAGTGTCGATGCGACCGAGCAGCGACAGTTCACCCAGCGCTGCGCCAACCGTTGCGCAGTTCAGGTTCCAGCCAGGAACCTGACGAAAATAACCCCTCTCCTCGTCCAGCAGCGCCAGCAGCAGCTCTTCCGGCAGACTCAGCGCGGACGCCTCCTGGTCCGTTCCAACTGCTATTTCGTGAGTCACCATTGAACCAATTGTCCTCCCCCTGGCACGATCGCAAGGATTCTGGACACAATTGACGAATATAACCATGATAATGATGCACTTGCAAGATCCCTTGTGTGGCGGCTGATTTGATGATGCGACCGGCCGTCTGATCGGCGTGCCGACGGTCGCCACACAGCTGCATGCCGACCAACCGTTCAGCGACCCCGCCGTCAGGCGGTCGTTCAACGACCACGGACGCCTCCTGTTCACGTCACCCCGGCATCCGCTTCGTGGCCCAACCGGGCCGAGCGCTTCCTCGCCGATTTGACGGAGAAACAGATCCGGCGCGGCGCCCACCGATCAACCGGCGAATTGGTGCGGACCATCACCGACTGCATCGAGACCGTCAACGAGGGCCAAGCCGTTCCGCTGGCACGAGACTGCCGACGATATCCTGGCGTCCATCAAACGCTTCTGTCTCAGGACCCTCGCAACCGATGCAGCGACCGCTTCAGGACGCTGGTAGCACCCATCCGCTGCAGGGCCTCAGATGCGCACCAGTAACTCCGGGCCGTGCTCGCGGGGCTCAGGAGCCGATGGAAGCGAGTGCGGCGTCGAGTTCGGCGATGAGATCGGTCTCGTCCTCAATCCCCACCGAGAGGCGCACCAGGCTGTCGGAGATGCCGAGATCTTCGCGTACGTCAGCCGGGACCGAGGCATGGGTCATGATGGCGGGGTGCTCGATCAGGCTCTCGACACCGCCCAGGCTCTCGGCAAGGGCAAAGAGACGGCACGTCTCGAGGAACCTGCATGTCCCGGCGAGGTCGGTGTCAAGAACGGCCGACACCATGCCCCCGAAGGTGTTCATCTGGGTCGATGCCAGGCGGTGTTGCGGGTGAGTGGCGAGGCCCGGATAGTGGACGTGCCTGATTCGCGGGTGCCTCTCGAGGTGCCGGGCTATGGCGAAAGCGTTGGCTGAGTGACGCTCCATCCTGAGGTGCAGGGTCTTCAGCCCCCTCAGGGCAAGAAAGGCATCGAAGGGACCCTGGATACCACCGACGGCATTCTGCAGATAGGTGAGCCGGTCGACGAGGCCGCTGTCGTCCGTCGCCACCACGAGACCTCCGACCATGTCCGAATGGCCGTTGAGGTACTTGGTGACGGAATGGACAACGAGATCGAAGCCGTGATCGAGCGGCCGCTGGATCCACGGTGTGGCGAAGGTGTTGTCGCAGACCGCGACGCACCCTGCTTCGCGGGCGACGCGGCTGACCATGGATAGATCGACCACGGACAGCAGGGGATTGGTCGGTGTCTCCACCCAGATCATCCGGGTCTCGCGGGTCATGGCGGCGCGCAGGGCCGCCTCGTCCGTCATGTCGACAAAACTGAACGACAGCCCGGCACTAGCCTGGCGAACCCCGGTGAACAGCCTGCGGGTGCCGCCGTAGAGGTCGTCCCCCGCCACCACATGGCTTCCCGATTCCAGCAATTCCAGGATTGTCGACGTGGCAGCGAGACCCGAGGCGAAGGCGAAACCCCGGCTGCCATTCTCGAGATCGGCGACGCAGGCCTCGAGGGCCCCGCGCGTCGGATTCTGGGATCTCGAGTATTCATATCCCTTGTGAACACCCGGGCTCTCCTGAACGTAGGTCGACGTGGCATAGATCGGTGTCATGATGGCGCCGGTCGAAGGGTCGGGCGACTGACCGGCGTGGATGGCGCGGGAGGCGAATCCGGGGCGGTTGGGACGTGTCATGGGTCGAACTCATCTCAGACGTCCCTTCCTTGCAGTCTTGGCCCGGTCAGCGTCAAGCTGTGACCCGTTTCCTTTCCGGATGGTTTCGTCAGCCGGGTGCTGGCGGAAGAGGGGAGAACAGTGATGGGCAATGATGATCTCAACTACATGTCTGCCTTCCAGGCGGCGCGGTGTTTTCGGGAACGACAACTGTCACCGGTGGACTTGCTGGAGGCCCTGATCAATCGGGCCGAGGCCATTTCCGACACCATCAATCCCTTCGGCGATTGCTACTTCGACGAGGCACGCCGGCAGGCAAGGGAGGCAGAGAAGGCCTTCATGAGCGGTGGCGCGGACCCTGGACCGCTCGCCGGCATCCCCCTGGCGGTCAAGGATTCCTCTCGCATCGCCGGCAGGAGGTCGGCAAGGGGCTCGATGGTCTACCGGGATCACGTTGACGAGGTGACCGATCCCGACATCGAGAGGCTCCTGGACGCCGGCGCCATCCTCTTCGCCCGCACGACGATGCCAGAGTTCGGATGGCTCTATACGACCCATTCACGCCTGTGGGGCGTCACTCACAATCCCTGGCGCCATGGTATCTCCCCAGGCGGCTCCTCCGGAGGTTCGGCTGCCGCTCTTGCCGCCGGCGCCACCACCATCGCCACCGGAGGCGACAGCACAGGCTCGATCCGGCAGCCGGCAAGCCAGTGCGGGGTCGTCGGCTGGCAGGCGCCTTTCGGGCGCATTCCCATGCCCGGACCGAGCAGTTTTGCCATGTACCTGCATCATGGCCCCATGACCCGTTCGGTCAGGGACGCGGCGTGGATGGCGAATCTCATGTCCGGTTCCCATCCCCTCGATCACAACAGTCTCGCCGACAGGGTCACGGTGCCGGAAGACCCCGACAGCATCGCCGGCATGAGGATTGCCTTTTCGATCGATCTGGGTTGCTACGAGGTCACTGCCGAGGTGGAGCGTCAGACGCGCCTGGCCCTGGCGGCCATCGAGGATGCCGGAGCGATCATCACCGAAGTGCCGGTGGACTGGGCAAAGGAGGCCATTCACCTCGGTCACGGCGGCCAGGAGTTCCTTGCGGCCGATGCATTCGCGGAAATCCTCGAGAAGCATGGCGACATCGTCAGCGACTACATGCCCGAGCTCGTGGCAACCACCAGGCGCTTCACGGCCTCCGACTACCGTCGCTCGCTCGATGTCGCCGGCGAGGTCTGGAACGACCATCTCGGCCCCCTCTTCGAGCGCCATGACGCCTTCATCACACCCACGGTGTCCTCTCCGCACCTCCCGGCGACGGCATGGCAGCAGGACACCATCAGCGTCAATGGCAAGGATGTCACCGACACCCAGACCGCCATGACGGTACTGTGGAACATGTTCGGGCATTCACCGGTCCTTGCGGTGCCGTCAGGGCTGACCGCTGACGGTCTCCCGACCGGCATCCAGATCGTCGGCCGGCCCTTCGCCGACGGTTCGGTGTTTCGCATCGGCCATGTGCTGGAGGAACGCCGTCCCTGGCTCGACTGCCCGGAACGCCGTCCCGTGCTTGCCCACTCATAAAGGGGAATGGTCGATCAAGAGGAACGCTGCCGATTTCGGCCCGGCGTCGATTGGAATGGTGGCCCTTGCGGTCTAGCATCCAGGCATGACGGTTCGCACGGAGTTTCCGCGAGAGGTTCGCGAGGAACGCTATCTTCGTATTCCGGTGTCGCGGGGACGGTGCCTCGCCGGGCGCATGTGGCTTCCCGTCGACAGCAGCCATGACCCTGTGCCGGCCATCGTCGAGGCGATCCCATACAGGCGGCTCGATGGAACCATCGTTCAGGATGCGGTGACACATCCCTGGTGGGCGGGTCACGGTTATGCCGCCATCCGTCTCGATCTCGCCGGCTCCGGCGATTCAGATGGTGTGCTCCTCGACGAGTACCTCGAGTGCGAGCAGGACGATCTCTGCGAGGCCCTGGCGTGGATCGCTGCGCAGCCGTGGTGCAGTGGCACCACCGGCATGGTGGGAATCTCCTGGGGCGGCTTCGCGGCTCTCCAGGTCGCTGCCCGTCGGCCGCCGTCGCTCAAGGCGATCGTGACCTGCTGTTCCACGGACGACAGGTACCATGACGATGTCCACTACATGGGCGGCTGTCTGCTCAACGACAACATCAGCTGGGGCAGCGGCCTCTTCTCGTGCCTGTCTCGCTGGCCGGATCCCCTCATCGTGGGTGACGCCTGGCGGGAGATGTGGCGAGAGCGCCTCGAGACCACGGGGTGCCCGCTCATCGACTGGTTCCACCACCAGCGCCGCGACGCCTTCTGGAAACACGGTTCGATCATCGAGAACCCTGCCGCCATCGAGGCCGCGGTCTTCGTTGCAGGCGGCTGGACAGACGGCTACACCAATGCGGCGCTGCGCATGATGGAGCGACTCCAGGCGCCGCGGCGCGCCCTCATCGGGCCCTGGACCCACGTCTATCCCCACTTCGGATTTCCAGGTGAGCCGGTCGGTTTCCTCCAGGAGGCCTTGCGATGGTGGGACCGCTGGCTGAAAGGCATGGAGAACGGTGTCGACCGCGAGCCGTCACTCACCGTGTGGATGCAGGAGGAGTCAAGACCTCATCCGATGCACCCGGTGATCGGCGGTCACTGGATGAGTGTGGACGGATGGCCGGCGGCGACGTCGTCCCGCTCCTTCTTTCCCGGCGACGGGACACTCGACAGCACACCAGCCCGGGACCTGGTGCATCGCGTCGCGACACCGCTTTCCTGCGGCATGGCCGGAGGGGAGTGGTGTCCCCGGGATGGCGGTGGCCTCGGTCCGGAGTTCGCATCAGACCAGGCGGTGGACGACATGCTGTCGCTCGTGTTCGACAGCGCGGTTCTCGCCGAACCGCTGTCCATCCTCGGTGCTCCGGAAGTGACACTCGAACTCGCCAGCGACCGCGGCCAGGCCCAGGTGGCCGTCCGGCTCTGCGAGGTCACGCCGGAAGGCCGGTCGGCCCGGGTGAGTTTCGGTCTTCTCAATCTCGCGCACCGCCATTCCCACGAATGGCCCCGGCCCATGATTCCCGGAGAAAGCGAGCGCATTGTCGTGAGGCTGAACGATACGGCATGGCGCTTTCGTCCGGGCAACAGGATACGCCTCGCCATCGCAACCGGTTACTGGCCCATGGTCTGGCCGTCACCGGAATCGGCGACGCTGACGCTCAACGTCGCAGGGTCCCTGCTTCAACTGCCGGTGATCCGGGATACGGCGGTTGCAACCGCCCCCGCCGGGCCCGAGTTCGCGGCGGATCACCCGGTGACCGTGCTCGAGGAGGGAGATGCACGCCTGACAGTCGCGAGAGACCTGGGCCTCGACGAGGTGCGGCTCCACCGCATTGATGACAGCGGCCGGGTCCGTCTCGACGACATCGACCTCGTGGTGTCGAAGAGAGCGGAAGAGATCTTCCGTATTCGCGAGGACGATCCCTCGAGTGCGCGCACCGACATGGTCCGAATCTTCAAGGCTGAACGGGGCGACTGGCAGCCGGGGACAGCGACGCGGATTGCCGTCACCTGCGATTCCGAGAGCTTTCACATCGCCGCCACTCTCGAAGCCTTCAACAGTGACAGGCGTTTTCTGGAGCGCCAGTGGAACGAGTCCGTTCCACGCGATCACATGTGATGGAAGATCCATCCGACCGGCCCGCCGTCGCGATGACGGAGACTCGCCGGGCTCTCCTTCTCGTCTCGGAACCTCTTGCCCGCCAATTCGGGAGGGTCACGTGAGACGGCGGGATGCGAAGAGACGGGCACGACGCCCCGCTGCTGACCTCGTGCCACAGACGCCATGGCGGCGCCTCGTCAATCCCTATCCACCACTTGGGATTCTCTCCGACGACCATCTCGAATCCATTCATGAGACGTCGTTGCGCGTTCTCGAGGAACTCGGAATCGAGTTTCTTCTCGACGAGGCGCTCGAACACCTGAAGGCGGCCGGCGCCGAAGTGACGGGCCAATGCGTGCGCTTTGATCGGGCGCTGGTCATGGAACTTGTGTCTCGGGCACCGGCAGAGTTCACGCTCCATCCGCGCAACCCTGAACGCGCCGTCACGTTCGGCGGCAACCACATCGCCTTCAATTCGGTGGGTGGTCCGGCCAACGCCAGTGATCTCGACAGCGGCCGCCGACAGGGGAACTTCGCTGATTTCCGGAACTACATTCGGCTCATGCAGAGTCTCGACGTCCTGCAGCTGTGTGGCGGCGTCCCCATCGCGCCCATCGATCTGGATGCGGAAACACGCCATCTCGACTGCATTCAGGCGATCCTGACGCTCTCCGACAAGGTCTGGCATGCCACGGGCCTGGGCCGCAGGCGGGTGAGCGATGCCGTCGACATGCTGGCCATCGTGCGAGGCGTCACCAGGGAGGAGGTGTGCCGGAAACCCGGATTCTTCACCACGATCAACGTCAACTCGCCACGGCGCATCGACGGCCCCATGCTCGAAGGGCTGATCGAGGCGGCAACCAACGGCCAGGCGGTGTCGCTGACACCCTTTACGCTTGCCGGCGCCATGAGTCCGGCAACCCTTCCAGGTTCGCTGGTCCAGCAGAACGCCGAAGCCCTGGCGGGCATCGCCTTCACCCAGATTGTCGCTCCCGGAGCACCCGTCTTCTACGGCAGCTTCACCAGCAATGTCGACATGAGAACGGGCGCGCCGGCTTTCGGGACACCGGAGTACACCAGGGCCGCACTGGTGGGCGGTCAACTGGCCCGCCGCTACAGCCTTCCCTACCGGTCCAGCAACACGAACGCTTCCAACACCGTCGATGCCCAGGCGGCCTACGAATCCCAGATGTCGATCTGGGGCGCGGTGCTTGGCCACGCCAATCTCCTTCACCACGGCGCCGGCTGGCTCGAGGGCGGTCTGACGGCAAGTTTCGAGAAGGCGGTCCTCGATGCCGAGATGCTGCAGATGATCAGCGAGTTCCTCCAGCCCCTCGTTGTCGATGACGAGACGCTTGCCTTCGAAGCCATTGCCGAGGTTCAGCCGGGCGGGCACTTCTTCGGCGCGAGTCATACCCTTCGCCACTACGACACCGCGTTCTACCAGCCCATGCTGTCCGACTGGCGCAATTTCGAAACCTGGCACGAGGACGGCGCTAGGAATGCCACATGGCGGGCCAACCGGATCTGGAAGGAACTGTTGCGACGTTTCGAGCCGCCACCGCTCGATCCTGCACGCTCCGAGGAACTCGAGGCATTCGTGCGACGACGCAAGGAAGAGGAGTCATGATGAACGAGAACCTGTTCGACCCGTATCGCTACGAGGCCACCAGGAGGCCGCTGCTGGATGCCGAGACTCTGCCCGGGGCGTGTTACACCTCCGAGGAGTTCTTCCGCCGCGAGGTGGAGACCATCTTCATGAAATGCTGGAACTTCATCGGTCGGGAAGACCGTGTACCGGAGGCGGGTTGCTATTTTTCCCTCGACTTCGTCGGCGTTCCCGTGGTCATCGTCCGGGGCCGGGATTCAAGGGTCCGCGCCTTCGCCAACACCTGTCGTCACCGCGGCGCCCGGGTGGTGTCGGGTGAGGGCCGGTGCCACACCTTTTCCTGCCCCTACCACGCCTGGACCTACGCCATCGACGACGGACGTCTCATCGGCGCCATGGACATGGAGGAGACGGTCGGTTTCGAGCGCAAGCACTTCGGTCTCATCGAACTCAGACTGGAGATCTGGGCCGGGTTCATGTTCCTCAACTTCGATTTCGAGGCCGAGCCGCTGGAGACCTGGCTCGGCGACCTGCCGCAGGTCCTCGCCCCTTACGATCTCGACGCCATGGTGACGACCAGGCGCGTCGAGTACGACCTCGACTGCAACTGGAAAGTCTATGTCGAGAACGCGATGGAGAGCTACCACGTTCCCACCGTGCATCAGCAGACCATCCAGAAGCAGAAGCGTGATCACAATCCGCCCATTCCGGCCCATGGCCAGTACTGCGGTCTGTTCACGCGCCACAAGGGGAGTCGCGCCCTGCTCGAGGGCATGAAGGGCTTTCCCCATATCCCCACCCTCGAGGGCCACTCGGCCGAGGGGACCTACTACATCCTTCTCTATCCCTCGACCATGTTCGGCCTGACCTATGATTGCATGTGGTGGCTCGAACTCCACCCGCTCTCCGCCGGGAAGTCGCGGCTGATCGTCGGATCCTGCTTTCCCGAATCAACCGCACGGCGCAGCGATTTCGCCGAACTGGTACCCAACTACTACGAACGCTGGAACCGGTCGATCGTCGAGGACAACGACGTCTCCAATCTCCAGCAGATCGGCCTTCGCTCGCCCTTTGTCGCACCCGGCAGGTTCAGCCACCTCGAACCCCTGGTCCACGCCATCGACAACTGGGTCCTCGACCGCGTGCTCGATCCATGACCCTGAAGGTTCACGTCAGCGCCCTTTCCACCCAGGCGCGCGTCTTCCACGTGACCGAGGAACTGGTGACCGACGCTCTGGCGCGTCATCCGCACCTCGCACGCCATGTCCGCTTCGACTGGAGTGTCGACCACGACCGCTTTACCGAGGGCGTGGCTGATGCCGACATCCTGATCGGCTGGCGGTTTCCCATGCGCGAACTGAGGACCTTGGCGCCAAGGCTGACGTGGATCACGCTCACCGGAGCCGGAACCGAACACCTGCAGCCCTTCGACTGGACCTGGCGGGGCCTCGCCATCACCAACAACAGCGGCGTCCATGGCCCCAAGGCCGCCGAGTTTGCCGCGGCGTCGGTGCTCGCCATGGCCCACGGACTGCCGCACTTCGCCCACGCCAAGGCACAGCGACGCTGGTCGCGGCGGTTCACCACGCGCATCGAGGGCGGGACGGCCGTCGTGATTGGCCTGGGTGGCATGGGCGGCCCGACGGCGCGCTGGCTGCGTCAACGCCTCGCCATGACGGTGATCGGCGTCACGCGCCGTGGCCAGCCGTTCCGTTGGGCCGACAGGGTGGTCGCTGTCGATGCCATCGATACGGTGCTGGGCGAAGCGGACACCGTGGTCGTGATGGCGCCGCTCACGCCAGAAACCCGCAATCTTCTGGACCGCCGCCGGCTCTCGTCGATGAAGCCGGGGGCGACGCTCCTCAACATGGGGCGGGCTGCGATCGTCGACGTCGATGCGCTCGGCGACCTCCTCGAGAGCGGTCATCTGGCGGCGGCCCATCTCGATGTCTTCGATCCCGAGCCGCTGCCCCCCGACTCGCGCCTGTGGTCGATCCCCGATCTCTTCATGTCGCCCCACTGCTCGTCGGACGATGTCAGGACATACATTCCCGACACCCTTGACCTCTTCTTCGACAACCTTTCGCGTCGGCTTCGTGGCGCCCGGTTGCGCAACCGGATCAGCACTCGCCACAGGTATTGACGATCGGCACGGCATGACGGCGCACGAACGCTTCCGGGTCTTCGACACCGACCAGTGGTACCGCGGGCAGCAGAAACTGGGATCGCGCCTTGCCATGGTGGTGCGGGCCGGCCGCTGGCTGGCGATACGTGGCCAGACCGGGCACGATCTTGACGGCACGTTCCACGGTCGAGGCGACGTCGCCTGCCAGACCGGACAGGCGATGAAGAACCTCAGGACTCTGCTCGCCGAAGCGGGTGGCGGCCTCGAGGATGTCTGCAAGGTCCGGCTGTGGGTGAGGGACCGGGCCTTCATCGAACCGGCATCAAGGGTGCTCGGCGAGCACTTTCGCGGCATCCCCATCATCCTCGATACGGCAGTCATCAGCGCCTTTGCGCGACCCTGGCTCGACATGGAAATCGACGTCTGGGCCGTGCTGCAGGATCGGGAACGGTTTCCGGGAGTGGAGTGAAGCCGCGGTTCAGACCGGGCGCGAAGGCTCGTGGACGGAGACGCTCTGCCCGTAGCAGTCGTTGATGGCGTAGTGTTGGACCACCCTGTTGTCCCAGACGCCGACGACGTGATCGGACCACCGGTAGCGGCAGGTGAACTCCGGGCGAAGGGCGTGATTTCACAGGTATTCGGGAAGCGGCGGACTCGTCACCCGTCTATTCCGAGGTTGCCTGGTGTGCCGGGCGTCGGCGCACCAGCACGAAGAAGACGTAGCCGAGCAGCGCCATCGATCCCATCGTCAGGAACGCAAGACCCCAGGCGGTCGCCCCGCCCAGCGGTGCGGCAACGTCGAGCACCACGCCCACCAGCGCCGGTGCGAACAGCGATCCGCCGAAGCCCAGCGTCGAATGCACCGCCAGCGTCGCGCCGCGGTGACCCACCGGCGAGGTGACAACGGCGCCGGCGGTGAGCGCCGCCGAATCCGCCTGGATTGCGGCAGAGTAGACCAGGCAAAGCATCACCACGGCGGCGAAGGGCAGCGGCGAGGAAAAGCCGACGGCGATGCTGATCGCAAAGGTCGCCAGCACCACCCAGGTGAGCAGACGCACGCGGCCGATGCGCAGGGCCAACTCCGCTCCAGCAATGCTCGAAACTACCGCAATGAGGGCGATCGCGGTGGCAAAGAGCGTGGCGTTGAGCTCGCTACCACTGCCGCTGCCGAGGCAGAATACCAGGAAGGGCACAATCCAGGAGCGCATGGCGAAGAGTTCCGCCCCGTGGCCGGCATAGGCCATGATGTAGGCCATTGTCTCCCGCGATCGCAGAACCGGGCGGAAGTCGAGTACGTGACCGCGTTCTTCGGTGGCCCGTTCCGGCCTCCTCGGCGCGACCACCGTCGCTAGCGCGACAAGGCTGAGGATCGGGCCGGCAGCGGTGAACAGCAGGGCACCGCGCCACCCGAACCACTCCAGCGCACCGCCCGCGAGGGAATAGGACACCGCGGTGCCAATGCTGAAAGAGGACGTGTAGAAGGCCACGGCGCGCACCTGTCGCGCCTCGGGCAGGCGGTCTGTGAGCACCTTGAGGCCCGGCATGTAAGTGCCGGCGAGGCCGGCGCCGGCGATGACGCGCCAGGGCAACGCCGACCAGAATCCCGTTGCGAGGAGCGCCAGCCCGACCAGACCCGCTGCGGAGAGCGCCGCACCCAGGATGAAGACGTACCGGGCATCGACCCGATCGGTCATGGCGGTCAGAAATGCGACAACGAGCACGTAGCCGCCGAAGAACGTGCCTGAAAGCCAGCCGGCCTGGGCGTTGCTCATGTGCCATTCCGCCTGGAGTACCGGCTGCAGTGACCAGTAGGCCGCGAAACCGGTCATCGCGAGCACCTCGGCGAGGCACATAACAGCGATCAGCGCTGGCGGCCGGCGCAGTATGGCCTGAGCGATCACGTCATCCGGTCCCTCGAAGTCTCGCGCCCGTCAAGGCGCCATCGGCAACCATCCTTCGACCGCTTGGTGCGCCGGTCAAATCATGTGGTTCTGGAGATTGCAGTCTGTTCCTGGAAGACCGGTGACGACGGGGATCCCTTGGCGTCGCAGCGCGTCGACCGGACCCGGAGAGCATCAGGAGTTGGGCGGTCCAGAAGGCGCCTGCCGAAAGGAGAATCCCTTCAACGCTCCCGGCCCTGTTCTCCCGGAGGCTTCCGAGTTGTCGTTCCGCGGCGAGCGTTGCCGACGCGGTGGGCCGCAGTCAAGCCAAGGTTGACTTCCTGTGGAGTTGGGTAGACTCCCTTGAATGATCTGATGACGATGTCGATCCTGGTCCGCTGTTCGCACACTCCTGTCATCTCCGGTGCCGTCGTTGTTTCCACCAGCAAAGGCATGACCCATGATGCACACTCCTCCGTTGTCGAAGACTCGATCCGTGCACCGTCGTGGCCTGCCCCTCGTCAGCCGGCGCTCGCTCCTTGCCGGTCTTGGCGCAACTGTGGTCGCGCCTCGCTTCGTACGCGCCCAGGTTTCATCCAATCCCGACGTGGTCGTCATCGGCGCAGGGGCCGCGGGGCTGGCGGCAACGCGCATGCTCATGGAGCGTGGCCTTGAAGCCACCCTGATCGAGGCGTCCGGCAGGATTGGCGGACGCGCCTATACCGAGACGACGACCTTCGGCGTGCCTTACGACCATGGTGCGCACTGGCTCCATGTTGCCGCAAGCAATCCCTTCGTGGCCTACGGTCGCAAGCATGGCTTCGACGTCTACCCGGCACCGGACGTCTACCGTGTGTTCGACGGCGATCGTGAACTGGACGTCCAGGAGGAGAACGCGTTCTGGAAAGCCTGGAACGAGCTCAGCCGAGCCATCGGCGCCCAGGGCGAGAAGGGCAATGACATCTCCGCCGCCGAGGCTGCGGCCGGAATCGAGGGCCCCTGGGCAGAGACGGCGGCCTTTGGCTACGGACCCTGGAGCATGGGCAAGGACCTCGAGGATTTCTCCGTCGTCGACTGGTGGAGTGGCGCCGATGGTGCCGACTGGTTCTGCCGCGAGGGTTTCGGCGCCCTGATCGCCCACTGGGCCGGTGACATTCCGGTGTCACTCGGCACCAGGGCCAGTCGCATCGACTGGAGCGGAGAAGGGGTCATCGTCGAGACGGACCAGGGCTCGATTCGCGCCCGCGCGGTCATCGTCACGGTATCGACCGGCGTCATGGCCTCCGGAGCGATCGCCTTTGCCCCGATGCTTCCGGCGCGCAAGCTGGAATCTTTCGAGAAGATCTCCATGGGACTCTACAACCACATCACGCTGCAGTTTTCCGAGGATGTCTTCGGCATGGGTCCCGACGGCTATCTGCTGTTCCGCATGGCCCCCGACCGCAAGGGATTCGGCGTGCTCACCAACGCCGGCGGACACGGGCTTGCCTATTGCGATGTCGGCGGCAGCTGGGCTCGCGACCTTGAAGAGGAGTCGGTCGAATATCGCATCGACTACGCGATGGGCGAACTGCGCGGCATGCTGGGAAGCAGCATTGATCGCAGCTTCGTGAAGGGGGCGGTTACCTCATGGGGCCAGAACCCTCTGACCGTGGGCTCCTACGCCTCGGCGGAGCCGGGCGCTCATGACATGCGGTCTGTGCTGCGGCAACCGGTCGGTGACCGGATCTTCTTCGCGGGCGAGGCCTGTCACCGGTCCCTGTGGGCGACGGCCGCGGGCGCGCGACTCTCGGGCGAGGAGGTTGCCCGCGACGTGGCCCGCCACCTCGACTAGCATCAACTGCGGCCTGCCCTTCTCAGTGCGGCTCTCTGTTCGCGGGTTCCTGACCACGAGTGCAACCCACGAGCCTCAAGGCCAGGGCAGGTCAACGCCAGATGTCCGGGACGAACTGTCCGACAGGGAAGATGATCCGAGTCGCATGAGGCACACCTGCCGCATTCCGGTGATTGCCTTGCCGGCCCCGGCACAGTAATCCTTGCGCCATGGGCGGATGGATCGAGACGCACCGATCGATGGTGACAGCCTGGGACTGTGATCACCAGGGCCACATGAACGCTGTCCAGTACTATGCGAAGTTCGACATGGCGGGCTGGCACATGATCCAGCGCTCGGGCGTCACGCGGGAAAGGCTGGAGAGGGACAACCTGGGATTTGTCGACGTCCGCGTGGAAATCGATTTCGTGGATGAGCTGGTCGTCAACGATCCCCTGGTCATCGAATCCGGCGTCGAGAAGCTGGGTAACTCCTCGGTCACCTTCCGTTCGACGATGCGCCATGGAACAACCGGTGCGGTGACGGCGCGCCTGCGATGCACGACGCTGTGCTTTGATCTTGCGGAACGGGTCAAGAAGACCATTCCCGACGACATACGCGCCCATCTCGAACCTTTGGTCATCACTGATGACTGACGCCAGGCGCCTCGCCCCGGCGCTGGTCGTCTTCTGTGCTCTCTTCCTGGCGGCAGCAGGGTGCACGAACAATCCCGCTACCGGCGGATCGATGTTCTCGCTTGTCAGCGAGAACGAGGAACGGGCGATCGGCGCCGAACACCACCCGGAGCTTCTCAACGAATACGGCCTCTACGAGGAACATCCCCGGATCAACGCCTACGTAGCCATGGTGTCCGCCAGGATTCTGGCGGCATCGGACATCTCCTCCCAGGTGCTCACGGTGACGGTTCTCGACACGGACATGGTCAATGCCTTCGCCTTGCCGGGTGGTTACATTTACGTGACTCGCGGGCTTCTGGCACTCGCCAACAACGAGGCCGAACTTGCCGGTGTGATCGGCCACGAGATCGGTCACGTGGCCGCCCGCCACACGGCACAGCGACTCACCTGGGCCCGGGTTGCCGAAATCGCCGTTACAGTGGTGGATGCATCAACGTCCCATCTCGAGTACGGAGGGCTTGCCACCGACCTTTCCGGGCTGGCGGCCCATGCGGTCATTGCCGGGTTCAGCCGCGAGCAGGAGATCGAATCCGACACTCTCGGGGTCCGATACCTGGCCCGCGCCGGTTACGACCCCTACGCCATGGCGACCTTCTTGAGGCAGCTGGAGCGGCACTCGGACCTGCTCGATGCGCTGTCGCCTCTCGATCGTGACCCGTCAATTCTGACACGCTGGTTCGCCACCCATCCCCGGACAGCCGAGCGCGTCGTCCTTGCCGCCCAGGAGGCCCGGTCCACGACCGACGCGCCCATTCTCGACCGGGAGCCCTATCTGCGGATGATTGACGGCATCGCCTACGGCGAGCGCGCCGACCAGGGGCGCATCCTCGAACGCCGCTTCGTGCATCCCGCTTGGCGCTTCGCTTTCGATGTACCTGAAGGCCTGGCAATGTTTCGGGTCGGCGGCGAGGTGCGTGCGTACGACGATTCCGGCGGCCTTGTCACATTCGATGGCGTCGAGGACATCCATCGCGGCGTGACACCTCACCTCTACCGCTGGGCGGATGAACTGCGTGTGAGGGTCGACGACCCCGAGGCCTTCGAGATTGCGGGATTCCAGGCGGCCGGAGGACGTTTCCGTGCCGCCCCTGATGGCAGCGACAGGCTCTACCGGATGGTGGCGATAGCCCTCAACCCGGGCAGAGTGGCGCGGTTCCTGTTCTCCATGCCGGCAGACGAGGCCGGCGGTCTTGACGATCTGACGGAGCAGACTCTGGCCAGCTTCAGAAGATTGTCGGCCGATGAGGCCGAAGCAACCGGTCCGTTGCGTGTCAGGGTCGTCGAGGTCGCCCCGGGAGATACCGTCGATTCACTGAGCCGGATGATGGCGTTCGAGAACCATCGCCGGGAACGGTTCATGGTCCTTAACGGCTTCGACGAGGAGACCGAACTTGCTCCCGGCATGCTGGTCAAGGTGGTCCGTCTTGAGTGACGGATCCGGCGCGGTCGAGCATGGCATGGAGCAAAACGTTGCACCCTGCGGCGAGATCACCGGATGTGGCATGTTCCGTCTCGTTGTGACTGATGCCCCCCTCGCAGGGAACAAAGATCATGGCCGTTGGCGCCACCCGGCTGACATAGACGGAGTCGTGACCGGCACCCGATACCATGTCCATGTGATCGCAGCCCGCCAGTGCGGCAGCGCGACGTACGGCATCGATACACCCCGCGTCGAATTCGATGGGGGGTGACGACCAGATCTTCTCCACTTCGATGGCCACACCGGTGGCCGACGCCGTGCGTGCCGCGATCGCGGGGAGGGTTTCGGCCATGCGTTCATAGGCCGCCTTGTCGGGATGTCTGAGATCGACTGTCAGGGTCACCTCTCCGGCGATGGTGTTCCGGGTGCCGGACGGCATGCAGCTTACGATCTTGCATGTGGCGCGTCCGTGAGGCGCTTCCCCGAGGGCAAGGCTGTTGACCTCCCCGATCAGCGCGGCTGCCGCGACGACGGCGTCGCGGCGCATCTCCATCGGAGTGGGCCCGGCATGGGCTTCCATGCCGGCAAGGCGAACGTCGAACCAGTGCGTTCCCTGAACACCTGTCACGACGCCGACGGTCTTGCCCGTTGCCTCGAGGATGGGTCCCTGTTCGATATGGGCCTCGAAATGAGCCCCCAGCCGATGACCTCCTGGTTTCTCGTCCCCGAGGTAGCCGATACGTTCGAGCTCTCCGCCAAGGGTGTTGCCTTCAGCATCGGTACGCGAATGACCGTATTCGAGGCTGAAGTCCCCGGAGAACACGCCTGATCCGATCATCGCGGGAGCGAACCGTGCCCCTTCCTCGTTGGTCCAGCAAATAACCTCGATGGGCGCTTCCGTCTCGATCCCGGCATCGTTGAGCGTACGTACGACCTCGAGTCCGGCGAGGACACCATAGACGCCGTCGAACTTGCCGCCGGTGGGCTGGGTATCGAGGTGGCTTCCGGTGGCGACGGGAAGGGCTTGCGGGTTCGTGCCCGGACGGCGGGCAAAGATGTTTCCCATGCGGTCGACGGTACATGTCATGCCGGCCGCCTCGCACCAGCGAACAAAGAGATCGCGCCCTTCGCGGTCGTCGTCAGTCAGTGCAAGGCGGCAGTTGCCACCCTTTGCGGTGGCCGCGATTTGGGCCATGTTCATGATGGCATCCCACAGGCGGTCGCCATCGATCCTCAGATTGCGGGTCATGTGCCTTCTCTTCGCCGGTTACACGATAATGCGGTCAACGAGGCGCGCTTCGCGGTCGAAGCAGCCTGCCACAAGGTTGCGTTGCGTTCCGCCATCGAGCGATGCCCGGTAGTCCCCGATGTCGATGCCGCGTTGGTCGGGATCAAAACCGCGGACCACGTAACGGATGTTGCCGTAGGGTTTGCTGAGGGCATGGAATCCTCCCGGATTCCACCAGAAGGCATCGGACTGGATTTCGAGAGGCCGCCCGGGGTCGAGACCAGCGTGCACGAACAGCAACGTACCATTGGCTGTCACACAGGCCCGTTTGAGCTGACTCATCAGCGTGTCATGCCCCGGACGGCGGTGCATGGCGTCCCTCAGTCTGGAGGTCCAGGTCATCAGGGCCTGTGTTCCGCGACCGGCAGCCTGCATTCCCTGCTCGGCCGAGTGCCCGTAGGATTCGATGGCGCCGGAAACTCCATGGTCCAGCATCCAGGCAAGTACGCCGGAAGCGTCAACCGCCAGGTGAAGTTGCTGAAGTCTGTGCCACATCTCTTCCTGGCTGCCGCGAAGGAACACGATGTCACCGGGCGCCATGCCGCGCATGGCGAGTATGGACCGGCGAAAGGCGATCAGCTCGTCAAGCGTACCGGAGGGATCCTCCCCGTCTCCAAGATAGTTGCCAAGGTAGACGAGCCGGTCACCGAAACGGAACCGATCGGCAAGCATGTCATGCAGGGCAACGAGGCCCTTTCGACGGCCGTTGATCGATGCAACGGCCCAGATACGCCGCCAGTGTCCGAAGACGGCAAACCGGTCGGGATCGAGTGCCGGAGCCGCGTTCCTATCCTGTTGCGTGATCATGAGATCCTCCGGTCAGGGCCGAAGGCACACGGAAAAGGGAGGGGAAATCAGGCAGCCCGCAGGGACTTCTCGATCTTGCCTTCCGCCTGATCCTGCTTGACGCCCTCGACTGCCGCAAGTTCGCGCGACAGTCGATCAAGTGCGGCCTCGTAGAGTTGCCGCTCGCTGTAGGACTGTTCGGGTTCGCCAACCCTGACGTGGAGGTCGCGTACGACTTCAGCAATGGAGACAGGGTCACCAGAATTGATCTTGGCCTCGTATTCCTGGGCACGTCTGCTCCACATGGACCGCTGCTTGCGAGCTCGCCCCTTCAGAGTGGTGAGCGCGCTCTTCATGATATCCTTTGACGAGAGTTTGCGCATGCCCGAAGAGGAGAGCTTGGCGACGGGAACGTGCAGGACCATCTTGTCCTGTTCGAAGTTGACAACCACCATTTCGAGGTTGGCCCCGCCGATCATCTGGGTTTCCACCTTTTCGACCTTGCCAAGGCCATGTGTCGGGTACACAACGTGATCACCGGGTTTGAGATTGAGCTGTTCACTTGTCATTGTCGGGTAACCTGCTGACCCTTTCTTCTTCTTTGGTCACTACCCCGGGGACCGCGCACGACATCACGGCGCTGGCACCGCACTCTGTCATCAGTGATCCCGTTTGCCGGGAAGACACCAAGGCCTTGCCGCCGGTCCCGGGGTGAGGGAGCCACGAATCTAGCAGAAAGGCAGCCTGAAAGGAAGGCCTACCGAGACGTTTGCGCTGCAGCGAGCGTCTGCCGGACCGGGCCAGTCGCAGTATGTGGCCGGTATGTGTTCCGTCAGGCCGTGTTTGTCCGCACCATGAAGGCTCGGAGCACCGACACAACCCTTTCGGGCGCTTCTTCCGAGAGAAAATGCCCACAATCATCGAACTCGTGCAGTTCGAAGTCGTCGAGCGCAGTCTTCCACCGTTCGAGTTCCTTCTCGCGGAATGCGACATCCCTGAATCCCCAGAGCAGGAGCGCCGGCTTCTCCGCAAAGGTCTTTCGGTCATCCCAGATCATTCGCAGCCAGTTGCTCGCACCGACGATGTAGCCCGGCAGAGCAGCGCATGCCGTGCGCGCCGGGGATGAGGGCTGCGCCTGGCGGTAATGAGCCATGATGTCCGGTGTCAGGACGTTCCGGTCGCCAACCGCCTTCGGCATGACCTTGTTCACGAAGATGTTGTGACGCTTGATGAGGTACTGGCCGATCCAGCTCGACATCAGGAAACTGAACGACTTGAAATGGAAGTCGTCGCCGACCGGCCAGCACCAGGAGTTCGCGATGACGAGGCGCCGAACCCGCTCCGGATGCCTGCGCGCGTAGTCAAGACCAATCGGCCCACCCCAGTCCGTCATGAAGAGGGTGATGTCGCGAAGGTCGAGATGGTCGAGCAGGGCGGCGAAGCGGTGCGCGTGGCTTTCGGGATGATGGTCCTCGCGCCGGGAGCTGCGCGACGAGAGGCCAAAGCCGATGTGGTCGGGTGCAATGCAACGGAACTCCGAGCGAAGCTGCCGGATCGGCTGCCGGAACTCGAATGACCACGTCGGATTGCCATGCACGAACACGATCGGCTCGCCCTTGCCCTCGTCGACGTAATGCATCCCATGATCGGGAGGCAAAGCCAGGAGTTTGCTTTCAAAAGGATACATGGCGTCCGACACCCAATCCGGACGAATGGTCTTGACCGGGTGTTTCATGCTGCCCACAGCCCCACGAGTTTCGCGAGGCATCTGGCCCAGCCACGTTCATGCTCATCGCGGACTTCCTCTTGCGCAAACCGGGAATGGGTCAGGGTCAGGCGGGTGGAACTGGCAGATTCCGGTTCGAACTCGATGGTGACGAGCGATTCAACGTCGCTGCCCCGCCACCGCCAGGTATGCACGAGGCGATGGTTCGGCACGACTTCCCTATAGACGCCACTCACGAGCCAGTTCCGCCCGCCCGCCCCGCGCATCTCGACGAGAAATGTCCCGCCGACCACGACTTCAGCGACCGCCCTGACGACGACGGCATCGCCGGGTGCCAGCCACTGTCGCAATAGCTCCGGTTCGGTCCACGCGCCGTAGACCGTCCCTATGGGTGCGTCGATCACGCGGTACAGCGTCAGGTAGATGTTCGCCTCACCCGGCTGCCCGACGTTGCCGCGATCTTCCGGACGGACAGATCTTTCCGGCGGCTTGGGATTCGTCATCGCGGGTCGCCTGACTTGTCGGTTCCCGAGGCGATCAGGGCATCGAGCGCCTCCAGGCGATCGACCCAGAAGCGCTCGTGAAACTCCAGCCACGCCCGCGCATCCGCAAGCGCGGCCGGGTTGATCCGACACACGCGTTCCCGTCCTCGCGCCTCGCGCGTCACGAGGCCTGCATGTTCGAGCACCCCGAGGTGTTTCGACACTGCAGCGAACGACAGGGGGATGGGTTGTGAAAGATCGCCGACGGTCAACTCCCCCGTAGCCAGACGATCGAGGATTGCCCGGCGGGTGGGATTGGCAAGCGCATGAAAGACGCGGTCCAGATTCTGCTCAACCATGTGGTTGAATATATGGGCCGCCCACTGATATTCAACTACCTGGAAGAATGTTCTTGGATTCGAATCTGCTGGATGCGTGATTCAGCAACGTTGTGACCACCCGCCTCGGGAATCAGGCTGGGGGTCGCAAGACGCTCCTCAAGGAAGCTTCCGTGACTGTCATCGTGCGCGTGGATCTGTCCCCAACGTACCCGGGACCAGACACGTTCGTAGATGAAGTAGACGACGAATCCGCAGAAGGCTCCCGTGACGGCGATCGCGCCGCCCTGGGCGGCCGAGCCGGTGAAGATCCAACCCGTCAGCGTCATGGTGGCGAAGCCCAGGAGCTGCCAGACCACCGCCTTGACCAGCGTTCGCCACTTCGTATCCAACTCCGTCATCCCTTCGCAACCGATGCCCTGCATGGATACGCAAACGGGAAGGCATGTTGAATTAGTCAAATTATCTACATAATAGTAGCGGTAGTAGAGTTAACTCTAATCGGACGAATGAAATGGACAAGCGTGAGCGTGCGGTACAGTTTCGGCAACGAATGCTGGCCGCCATGGAGAGCGCCGGCATCAATCGCAGTGCTCTTGCCAGCGCCACCGGCGCCCAGCGTTCGACCATCGGAAAGATCCTGGCCGAAGGAAGTGTGCAGTTGCCCAGTGTCCATCTTGCGGCGAACTGTGCAGCGGCACTTGGTGTCAGTCTGGATTGGCTTGCCGCGCTGACCGAGCGCATGGAGCGGCCGGGCGACGTGGTGGAAGACGGAATACGCGTGGAAGCGGCAGCCCGCACGTCATCGGATGACCGGCTTCTCGAATGGCACCGCGAGGCAGCGGGGTACAAGATTCGCCACGTTCCCACATCGTTGCCCGAGCTGCTCAAGACCCGCGAGGTGCTTCAATGGGAGTATCAGGCCCATCTCGGCAAGACGCCGGGGCAGGCCATCGCGGCGATGGAGGCCCGGATGGACTGGATGCGACAGAACATGTCCGATTATGAAGTGGCGTTGCCGCGTCACGAGATTGAGAGCTTTGCGCGCGGCGAGGGCTATTGGTCCGGGCTCGGGGCTGCGGAGCGCAGAATGCAGCTCGAGCGCATGGCTCAGGTCTGCGAACACCTCTATCCCTCCTTGCGCATCTTCATTCATGACGCGCACCAGATCTTCTCGGCACCGATGACTGTCTTCGGCCCGCTGCTTGGCGTGATCTACGTCGGGTCGGTGACGCTCGCCTTTCGCCAGGCGGAGCGAGTACGCAGTCTGGCGCGGCATTTCGACGGCCTGGTTCGTGTTGCCGACGGCGACCCGCGAGATGTTCCCAGGTGGTTCAAGGACCTTGCCCGCGACGCGTCCCGTCACACGTAAGAGGGTCCTGTTGCCAACCTCGACTGGAATGGTGTGTCAGCGACTCGCGGATGAGTTGACCAGGTGTCGACTGAACCCTCAACCGTCTCCGGGGTTGGGGCTGAAGTACTTTTTCTTGTCCTTCACGTCGCGCCATTCGTCGGAATCGGCAGGGTGATCCTTCTGGCGGGTAATGTTGGGCCAGACTTCCGCATATTCCCTGTTGATTTCCAACCACTCCTCGAGACCGGGGTCGGTATCAGGCTTGATCGCGTCCACAGGGCACTCGGGCTCGCACACCCCGCAGTCGATGCACTCGTCCGGGTGGATCACCAGCATGTTCTCACCCTCGTAGAAACAGTCCACGGGACAGACCTCGACGCAGTCGGTCAGTTTGCACCGTATGCAGGACTCAACAACGATGTAGGTCATGAAGGTCTCCACGTCCTGGACGTGAATGAGGGTGAGGGTCGGGTCGTCATGGTTATCTGGGACTTCCGCGTCCACGGTCAAGTGGGAGGAGACGACTCCAGTCGTGCCAGTCGCGCCTGGGCGCGCCGCCGTGCCAGCGCCCGCTCACCATCATCGATGTGGAGCAGGCCGGCGATTCTTCGCACGAGCGAATCCTCGTAAGCATGGAGTTCGCCGTCGGCGAGAACCACCTGCCACAGTTGCTGCATCATGGTCAGTCGTTCCGCGGCATCGAACTCTGCCTTGAGAACCCGTGTGAACCGGTGCCAGCACACCGCATCGCCAGCGATTCGTGTGGCCTCGTCGACGAGAATCTGCACCTCCCCGGTTCCGAGACCGAAGTGTTCTTCGAGTACGTCGTGGATGTGCTGCATCTCGCGTTCATCGACGTGGCCGTCGACCAAAGCCGCCTCGATGAGGATGCAGGCAGACGCCATGCGCAGCTCGTCATCCGGTGATGGCGTTGGAGTAGCGTCGGACGTCCCCATATCGAGGAGTTTTCTGATTCGGGCGAACATCTGAGGATGCGTCATGGCAGAAAGACTCCGCCGCGGTCAAGCTGGACAATCGGGTGGCGTCAGGTCCTCGTAGAGTTCCGCAGCCTCGCGGGCGGGCCCCCGCCGGGTTGAGATGGCGATCACCCGGATGACACGTACGCGGCGATTCTGCGGGAAGGTGAGAATGTCGCCGGGGTGGAGTGTGCCGTGAGACTTGGTGATCCGGCGCCGGTTGAGCCGCAGGCGGCCGCTTGCCACGAGCTGTGTCGCCAGGGATCTCGTCTTGAAGAACCGGGCATGCCACAGCCACCTGTCGATGCGCATGGCGACAGCATTCATCGGGCGACCTCCATGTCTGCAAGACCGGCAAAGGGGGAGGAGGGATCGGGTGGGACCGGCCGGCTCGGTCGCCGCCGGACCTGGGCGAGGAGCACGTCTGCTTCGACGATGCGAACACGAAATCCCAGGGCCTCGGCAATGCCGGTGAACGCTTCGCGACTCGATCCCGACAAGGAGATCAGATCGCCGTGGGCCGGGGCCCATCCGCGGCGCGTCAGCTTGCGCATCTGCGCGGCCAGTCTTTCCGCCATGTCGACGCGAAGGGCGCGTGTGCCGAGTTGCAAGTATCCGATCGCCTGCCAGAAGGAACCTGGAAGGGATGGATCGGCTGCGAGAGCGACCTCGCCCTTCAGCGGGACGCCCGGCACCGTGCCGTGGTCGTGAGCGAGGGCCCACAGGATGGACCGCAAGGCGAGATCCGTCGAGGACATCATCGGTTTGACGAAGACGGCGCGGGTGCCGAAACGGACCCCGAACGTGGTCAGCCGGCGACGGTCGGCGGCTTCGAGGCTGCGAACCAGGTCCAGACAGGTGTGTTCCGTCGCGACGCCAAGGCCTTCGACGAGTTGAAAGGCGATGCCCCGCGCTGCTCCCTCGAACCCGGCACTTGCGAGGGCAAGGAGTGGTTCGAGGCTCCCGGAAAGACGCTGGGCAAACCAATGTTCGATCGCTGCCTTCACCCTCCGGGCGTCCTCGTCGTTCAGGATTTCCGAAGCAAGGACCGTGACCCCGGGCTCGACAACCGAGCGGCCCGCCGCAAGTCGGGCGATCGCATTGCCGCGCCAGCGCACCACGAGGGAGCTGTCCACTTCAAGGTCCCGTCCGCCATCCGCCACCAGTTCATCCACGCGACTTTCCACAGCGCGGGCGGCGACGCGGCGGGTCTCGGCGGCCAGAACCCGATCGATCGCCCGTCCCGTGCGCGCCGAACGCATCAGGCGGAATCCCTGCAGGCGATCCATCGACTCTCCCTCGACCATGATGCGACCTTCGGGGTCGATATGGATGTCAAGGGCCTCGCCCTGTCTCAGCCGCACGGCAACCAACGCCATGCGGCGGTCGACGAATCGCTGGATGAGCTGTTCGTGAAGGGCATCGGACAGGCGGTCTTCAATGGAGCGGGCTTCTTCCCGCAGGCTGGCGTGGTCATCCACCCAGTCCGAACGATGGGAGATGTAGGTCCAGGTGCGGATATGGGCGATGCGGCTCATCAGCAGGTCGATGTCGCCGCCGGTCCGGTCAAGGCGGCTGATGCTGCGATGCACCCAGTCCTCCGGCAACCGCATCTTCGGCCCGGCCAGGTGACGATAGATGTGGGCGAGAAGCCGTACGTGGTGGTCGTGCATGACCTTGCGGTAGTCAGGTACGCGGCAGACCTCCCACAACTGGCGAACCGCCTCGGGGTGGCAGGCAAGACGCGCGATGTCGGCATCGCGGATGAGGCTGGCCAGTGCCCGGTGGTCATCCGCTTCGCCGGCACGTACGAGGAAGGCGTGGCGGGGACGCCTTTCCAGGCTCTTCAGGAGCAGGAGGCAGCTGCGAAAGTCGAGATCCGGATTGCGCCACATGAGCGAGCCGACGTCGTCGAACCTGTGGTTCTCTATGGCCTGGACGAGCGACGGCTCCATGCCCGAGAGAGAGGCGGTCACACCGAAGGTGCCGTCGTTGGTGTGGCGTCCGGCGCGTCCGGCGATCTGTGCCAGTTCATGTGCTGCCAGGGTCTTGACCCTTCTGCCGTCGAACTTGCGCAGTGCGGCGAAGGCGACATGGTTGACATCCATGTTGAGGCCCATGCCAATGGCATCGGTGGCAACGATGTGCTCGACGTCGCCGGCCTGGTACATGGCGACCTGTGCATTGCGTGCCCTGGGCGACAGCGCGCCGAGAACCACGGCACAGCCGCCACGCTGGCGGCGCAGGATATCCGCGATTTCGTAGACATCGGGAATCGAGAAGGCGACTACGGCGCTGCGCGGCGGCAGACGTGCAAGGCGGGTGGACCCCGCATAGGAGAGATCGGAGAACCGCGGCCTGACCACTGTTTGCGCATCGGGCAGGAGTTCCCGGATGGCGGGACGCATGGTGGCGGCTCCCATCAGGATGGTCTCCTCCCTTCCTCTGGCCCTGAGAAGACGGTCAGTGAACACATGACCGCGTTCCGCATCAGCAGCGAGCTGAATCTCGTCCACTGCGAGAAACTCGACGTCCATGTCGAGAGGCATGGATTCTGTGGTGCAGACAAAGTAACGGGCCCGCGCGGGCACGATGCGTTCCTCGCCGGTGACGAGAGCGGCTGCACCCTTGCCCTTGCTGGCGACGACGCGATCGTAGATTTCCCGGGCCAGCAACCGCAGCGGCAGGCCGATCATGCCACTGCGGTATGCAAGCATGCGTTCGACGGCGAGGTGTGTCTTGCCCGTGTTGGTAGGACCGAGAACGGCAGAAAGGCGCATTTCGGAACGAGGCATGGCGGCACATTCACCGTGAAGCGGATTGGTTGCAAGGGGTCTCTCTCACCCCTTGCCGCATCATGTGCCCGCGTCTATGTCAACGGTGTTGCCTCACTGACATGGAAACGGGACCATGAATCCCTGCACCGACATCACCGGCAATGGCCTGCTTGCGCAATGACCCGCCATCATGGTCAGGGTGCTGTGTATGGGTGCGCCGGGTACAGTCGGGTGCTATCGTGAGACAGGCAGGCAAAGGGATGTGCATGACTGCTGCAAGGGGGATTCTGGTTCTCGTCCTCGTGGTGACTCTGGCTGCCTGCGGTACGGATGATCCGGACACGTACGTGGAGAGACCGGTCGAGGAGATCTACAACAACGCGGTCAACCTGCTCGAGGCGGGAGAACGCAGTCTCGCGGTGGCCGAGTTCGAGGAAGTCGAGCGGCAGCACCCCTATTCGCAGTGGGCGAAACATGCCCAGGTCATGTCCGCGTACGCCAGCTATCTTCAGGGCGACTTTGACGCAGCGATCGCTTCCGCCTCCCGTTTCATCGAGTCCCATCCGGGTAACGAGAACGCGGTCTACGCCTACTATCTCATTGCCCAGAGCTACTACGAACGCATTTCGGACGTGGAACGCGACCAGCGCATGGCAGAAAGGTCGCGGGATGCCTTTCTCGAGTTGCTGCGACTCTTCCCGGATTCGCCCTACAGCCGCGATGCCACACTCAAGCTGGAACTGACCCTCGACCACCTCGCAGGCAAGGAAATGAGCATCGGCCGCTGGTACCAGGAACGCGGCGCCTACATCGCGGCGGTCAACCGGTTCCGCACGGTCATCGACCACTACCAGACGACATCCCACGTTCCCGAGGCGCTGTTGCGTCTCGTGGAAACCTACCTGGCGCTCGGACTCGTTGGCCAGGCCCGTGATTCCGCGGCGGTCCTTGCTCACAACTATCCCGGCAGCGACTGGTACGAGGATGCCTGGTCATTGCTGGCCCAGCACCGGTTGCTTTCCTGAGGCGGCGATGACCGTCCCTCCCCAGCCGCATGAGGTAAGCCGGCCACTGTCATGCTGACCTCGCTCAGCGTCCGCAACCTGGCGGTCATCGAACGCATCGATCTCGAGTTCGGCGATGGACTGACGGTGCTCACCGGAGAAACCGGTGCCGGCAAGTCAATTCTTCTCGATGCGCTGGGCCTTGTCGTCGGTCGCCGTGCCGACATCTCCATGATCCGGCCCGGCGCCGACCGGGCGTCGGTCACGGCCACCTTCCGCATCGGCCGGGAGAGCGCCATCATCGGCATGCTCGAAGAGCGGGGCATCGAATGCGATGAGGAACTCGTCGTCCGCCGGCAGGTCAGGGCGGACGGACGCAGTCTCGCGCATGCCAACGACGAGGTCATCGGTGTGGCTCTTCTGAGGGAAATCGGTGATCACATTGTCGAGTGCCATGGTCAGCAGGACCAGCGTGGATTGTTGCGTCCGGCGACCCACCGGATGCTGCTCGATGCCTTTGCCGACAACCGGGACGCCGTTGACGGAGTCGGCCAGGCCTTTGCGGCATGGCAACAGGCGAAGCAGAAGCTCGAGAGCCTCGAGGCCGACCAGACTGGACGACGGGAGACCGCTGACACCCTTGCCAGCGAGCTGCGTGATCTTGAGATACTTGATCCCGGCGAGGACGAAGAGGGCATTCTCACGGCCACGCGAACCAGGCTCGCCAACAGCCGCAAGGTGGCCGAGGCGATGGACATCGCTGCAACGGCCCTTGCCGGAGAGCGCGGTGTCGATGACGGTCTCGCCACGGCCAGCGCCGCACTGGTGCGGGTCCGGGACGTCGCAGGCGGCATGATCGATGAAGCCCTTGGCGCCCTCGATCGCGCCCTTGTCGAGACCGCAGAGGCCTCGTCCGCCCTGGCGCGTGCGGCCACCGGACTCGAGAATGAAGCCGATCGGCTCGACGAGATCGAGGATCGCCTGTTTGCCCTGAAAAGCGCCGCACGGCGCCATCAGACGACGGTGGCCGGACTCCTCGAGGTACGGGAGAACCTCGCCCGTGATCTTGCGGCAGTGGAAGGCCTTGAGGAGGAAGTGGTGGCTGCCAGGGAGGATGAGGCCCGGCTCCTGGACGTGTTCCGTGGCGCCTGTGGTGATCTCGGACGCCGCCGCCGCAAGTCAGCGCATGCCCTTGATGCAGCGGTGATGGCGGAACTGGCGCCGCTCAGGATGGATCATGCGGTTTTCGCCACCTGCCTCGAGCCGCGGGAGTTCGCCGGATGGGGCGCCGATGGCGCCGAGACCGTGCAGTTCACGGTGGTGACGACACCCGGAGCCGCTCCCGGCCCGCTCGGCAGGATCGCCTCGGGCGGCGAGCTGTCACGTTTCATGCTCGCCCTCAGAGTCGCCGGACAGGGCGACGAGCCCGCCGGCACCCTCATCTTCGACGAAATCGACAGCGGTGTGGGTGGTGCGGTCTCGGATGCCGTCGGCGAGCGACTGCACCGTCTCGGTCAGCGCACCCAGGTTCTCGTCGTGACCCATGCCCCCCAGGTGGCGGCGCATGCCGACCACCACGTCCTGCTTTCGAGAGCCGACACGGCGGTTGCCGAAGCGCGAGTTCTCTCAGGCAACGATCGCCGGGAAGAACTGGCACGCATGCTGGCCGGGGCTCACATCACCGAGGAATCCCGTGCCGCTGCAGCAAGCCTCCTCGATCCATGAGCAACAGCGTGAACCGTTCCCCATCCTGATGCCGTTCAACCTGCCGGCAAGGCGCCGCGCCTGTCGGCGCTCCGGAGGTTTGCTCAGGCACGGCGCTTGACGTCTGTCGCGACCGCGCACGACTCGGGGACGACAACTTCCGCGACTTCGACCGCAGGGTGCGGGGCCTCTTCTGCGACCCTCGTCTCGATGAGAGACGATCCGGTCCCGGTCAATTCATCCTTCAGCGTCCCGTGCCCTTTGGAGATACCTGTCGGACAGTGCCTTGTGTCGTCGTGCGAGATGCATGTAGGGCTGCCTGGTCAGGGAGACGGGAACCTGTTCTTCGTCGGAGAATGTCACCTCTTCAACACCATCCAGCGAGTCGAGCAGGAGACACATCGCCCTGTAGATCCACACGTGGGCTGCCACCCACGGAGGAATCTGGTCAACATCCGGTACTGTCACGCCGTCCAGAAGACTGTCGGCCAGAGCAAGCGTGTCAATTGTGGTTCTGATCGATGCACGATCGATGTCATTCACGGCAATGTCCCTCCAACGCTGTTGGTACATCGGGGACCATGAACGATCCCGCCCCGAACTTGGTATTCGTGGTTCATGCCAGAGGTCGACGTGTCCTGTCGATGATGTCCACCCCCCGTCTGGCCATGTCGATATCTTCTGGGGAGCATTCCTAAACATCAGATCGTCGCAGGCTCGGCAGCGCGGTCGTGCCTGGATGCGCTCATGGCCCCAGCGCGCCAATCGGGATGACTCCCACATTCCGCATGCCCGTGTGGCCGTAACCGTTCGGCACGATGACCGCAAGCGCCGAGGGCTGTTGGTGGTCGCTCCCCTCCATGCGCTTGGCCAGCCTGTTCAGGCTTTTCATGCCCTCCGGCACCCAGCGTTCGCCCAGCTTGATCTCGAAGGCCGCCCAACGCCCGTCCGCCGCTTCGACGATGGCGTCAACTTCCAGCCCTTCCTTCTCCCGGTAGTGAAACACGTGGGCATCTGCTGCCTGCGCATAGATGCGCAGGTCACGGATAACCATGGACTCGAACAGCAGACCGAGGAATTCCGGATCGGCGGTCAGACGTGCAGGCGTGGCCCTCAGGGCGGCAGCGGCCAGGGAAGGATCCACAAAGTGCCTCACAGGCGTCGCCCGAAGCGCGGTCCGCGACCTGAGGTGCGGTGACCATGCGGGCTGGTCTTCCACCAGCATGAGCCGCTCCAGCGCTTCGAGGTACTCGGCGACCGTATCCGTTTTGAGGCTCTCACTCTCGCGTTCAACATCGCGCGCCAGCTTCGCCATGGCGACAGGGGTTGCGACGTTCCGGGCCAAAGATCGCAGAAGGCGTGCCACCTTGACCGGATCTCTCCTCTTGTCGCTGACTCTGGAGATGTCCGCACGGCGGATCTCGTCCAGGTAGCCGTGGTTCATGCGAAGAACCGACCTCAGGGGTTTGCCGGTGTTTCCTGGCCAGCCACCGGCGCAGACGAGTTCGGCGACGGAAGCGATTGAAAGATCGCACCGCCGCGTTCGCTGCCGCTCCCCGTCGAGGAGCCTTCCCAGTGAGATTTCGCCGGAAGAGTGTCCCGCCTCGTAGAGAGACAACGGGCGCATGCGAAGTCGGGTAAAGCGTCCAGCGCCGGTGTGACGGGTCATGTCGTCCGCAGGAACCGCGGATCCGGTGAGGATGAATTGGCCGGATCGGGAACGGTGGTCGACCGTCCTGCGAACATGGTTCCACAGTGTGGGCTCCAACTGCCATTCATCGATCAGGCGCGGCGTGTCGCCTTCGAGTGCGGCCGCAGGATCGATGCCGATCATGCGCCTGGCATTGTCGTCGACGTCCAGCAAGGCCTTGCTCGCGGCCACACGCATGGCGGTTGCCGTCTTCCCGCAAGCTCTGGGACCTTCGATGAGCACCGCCCCGGAGGCCTCCAGAAGTTCCGTCAACTCGGCATCGACGATTCGTGGCAGGTAGTCCATTCCTCGGCATGCAGTCACTGAGAGAAGTGCTGTGACAGTAGGGTCTGGAGCTTTTGATGGCAAGACGATGCGGAACGTCCAACGGGTGATTCGGCGGATTTACAACAGGTGATTTGGCGGACATTCAGAGGGTGATTTGGCGATTTGAGGACCATGCCGGAGGTCGTGCGCCTCTTCGGTGATACCCACCCCCTGGTCCGGGCCATCCCTTTGACCATGATACGGCCTCCGGGATAGAAACCCCTGGTCGGATCGTCGCAGACCGAACGAACACTGAATTCCACCATCCCGTTTCATGAATCCATGATCCGGGGGCGGACACATAGGGTCGGCCGGGGTTTGTTGACGTGCGGTGACGCAGTCGCCGGTGCGATTGGGGCGGGATTGTCACCGGACCCGTATCCGGATGGAGATGGCATGACGCGAGACGAGGCGAAGCAGGAGATCGATGAACTCGTACGGGAGATCGGCCGCCACGACCGGCTCTACCACGTCGACGACGCACCGGAGATTGACGATGCCGATTATGATGCGCTGAGAAGACGGCTCGACGACCTTGAGGCGAAGTTTCCCGATCTCATCCGTGACGACAGCCCGTCGCGTCGCGTGGGCGCGGCCCCTGCTGGCGGTTTTGCGACCGTTGCCCACGGGGTACCGATGCTCTCGCTGGGGAACGCCTTCGACGAAGCCGATGTGGCGGATTTCCTTGCCAGGGTGAGACGGTTCCTGGGCCTTGGCGACGACGAGGACCTGGGTGTCGTGGCGGAACCGAAGGTCGACGGGCTGGCGGTGTCCCTGCGCTATGAGCGTGGCCGCTACGTGCGTGCCGCCACCCGGGGAGATGGTCACACGGGGGAGGACATCACCGCCAATGTGGCCACGATCGGCGACGTGCCGCAGTGCCTCCAGGGTGAAGCGATTCCGGACGTCATCGAACTGCGTGGTGAAGTCTATCTGTGCCGCGAGGACTTTCTCCAGCTCAACCGCGATCGGGTGGCACAGGATGAACGTCCCTTTGCCAATCCGCGCAACGCTGCGGCGGGGTCGCTCAGGCAGCTCGACGTCTCGGTGACGCGATCGCGGCCCCTGCGCATCTTCATCTATGCCTGGGGTGAGGCAAGCACGCTGCCGGCCGCCACGCACGGCGGCATGCTGGGGGTCATCTCCGGCTGGGGATTGCCGGTGGCGCCCGACGTGCGTGTCGTCTGCGGTCTGGACGATCTTCTCGCCTGTCACCGTCGTATCGGCGACAGGCGCGCGGAACTTCCTTTCGATATCGACGGCGTGGTCTACAAGGTCGACCGGCTCGACTGGCAGTCGAGGCTGGGATTTGTCAGCCGGGCGCCACGCTGGGCCGTGGCCCACAAGTTTCCGGCGGAAAAGGCCACCACGGTGCTACGTGACATCCACATCCAGGTGGGCCGGACAGGCAGTCTCACGCCGGTGGCTGTCCTTGACCCGGTGAATGTGGGCGGGGTCGTCGTCGAGCGGGCGACACTCCACAACGAGGAGGAGATCCGGCGAAAGGACGTGCGCATCGGCGATACCGTCACCATCCAGAGGGCCGGCGATGTCATTCCACAGGTCCTCGGTCCGGTGCCGGCACGGCGTCCGGACGACGCACTCCCCTTTGTCTTTCCCGAAACCTGTCCCGTCTGCGGCAGCCAGGCGGTGCGTGACACCAATGTGCGGACCGGCCAAGTGGACGTGGTGCGACGCTGTACCGGGGGATTGCGCTGCACGGCCCAGATCGTCGAGCGGTTGAGGCACTTCGTGTCCCGCCAGGCCTTCGACATCGAAGGACTGGGCGACAAGCAGATCGCCCAGTTCCGGGAGAAGGAGTGGATCAGCAGCCCTGTCGACATCTTCGACCTCGAGGGGGCGGTCGGTGATGCGCTTGCCGGCGAGGAGGGCTGGGGCGAAATCTCGTCGCGCAATCTCTATGCCGCCATCGCGGCCCGCCGGACCATCGCCTTCGACCGGTTCATCAACGCGCTGGGTGTCCGCCACGTCGGGGAGACCACGGCAAGGCTGCTTGCCCGCCACTGGGGAGAACCCGCCGCCATGCGCCAGGCCCTCGATACCGACTCGGGCATGGAGGATCTGCAGGATATCGACAGCATCGGACCGGCGGTCGTCGATTCCCTTGCCGCCTTCTTCTCCGATGCCGGCAACCGGGCCGTGCTTGACGGTCTCCTGGAGCGGCTCACGATCGAGCCGGTGGCACGCGTGGCGGAGGAATCGCCTGTGTCCGGCAAGAGTGTCGTCTTTACCGGTTCGCTGAAGACCATGACCCGTCAGGAAGCCAAGGCGCGCGCCGAGGCGCTGGGCGCCAGGGTGGCGGGTTCGGTCTCGGCGAAGACGGACATCGTGGTTGCCGGAGAGGCTGCCGGTTCGAAACTGAAGAAGGCCCGCGAACTCTCGCTCGTCGTCATGACCGAGGAGGAATGGCTGGACTTTGCCGGCCAGGCATGAGGCCTCAGTCGAACTGCGAGAAGTCCGGACGGCGTTTCTCGAGGAAAGCGTTGAAGGCTTCGCGCGCCTCCGGTGACCGGGACGCGCGCGCAAACAGCGGGGTCTCCTCGGCGATGACGGCGCGGAGATCACCGTATCCGGCCTTCACGCGCGCCTTGGTCAGGCGCAGGGATGCGGCGGGCTTTGCGGCAAGGCGGCGGGTGACGCGGAGGCTTTCGGATTCGAGAACGTTCGCCTCGAAAACATCGTTCACCATGCCGATGGCATGAGCTTTCGATGCATCAAAGGAGTCGGCGAGAAGCATCATTTCCATGGCACGCTGGTGGCCGGCAAGGCGCGGCAGCAGGATCGTGGAGGCTGCTTCCGGGAAGACGCCGAGATCGACAAAGGGGAAACGGAATGTGGCTCCGGCCGCGGCGTGAACGAGGTCGCAGTGAAGCAGCATGGTCGCGCCAACGCCCACCGCCAGTCCGTTGACGGCGGCAACAAGCGGGACCTCGAGCGCAGCCAGGGCGTCAAGGAAGCCGTCGGCGTCGGGGAGGCGATCGTCCGTCGCCTCCTCGAGAAAGGAGCCGACGTCGTTGCCGCTCGAGAAGGAATCACCACTCCCTGTGACCCAGATCACCTTGATCCTGCGATCGTCATTGGCGCGGTTGAATGCCGCCTCGATGGTCCCGTACATCTCGCGGGTCAGGGCATTCTTCTTCTGCGGCCGGTTGAGGCGGATTTGCAGGATGCCATCGGCCGTCGCCGTCACAATGTCTTGGCTCATGTTTCCTGTCTTCCTTCGAGGGTCGATTTGCCGGCGGCAGCCGGTTGGCGGGGTTGTTGCAGGTGAATGAAGGTTACCGAGGCCATGACAAGCAGACCACCGGCAATGATCCAGGGTGAGAGGGTTTCGCCGAGAAAGAACACCCCGCCGACAATGCTCGTCACCGGAACCAGCAGGAGGAAAGGCACAATCTGGTTCATCCGGTAGCGGCCGATCAGGCGGAACCACAGGGCGTACCCTGTCGCTGTCATGAAGAGGGCAAGATAGACAACCCCCAGCCAGCCGGACCACGACGCCTCGCGCACGGCCTGCCAATGGCCGCTTTCCACGACAAGGGACGCCAACAGCATCTGTGGACCGGCGAAGGCGGCAAACCAGGCGACCAGCCGCAGTCCGCCGACCGGTCCCAGGGTCTTGATCATGGTCTGGCCGGCGGCCCAGGCCACGCCCCCGGCCACCACCATGAAGAAGGCCAGCGGCGCCGTGTGCACCCGGGGTTCACCCGCGATCAGTGCCACTCCGACAAAGGCCAGCACCATGGCGCACCACTGCCGGCGCGACAGGTGATCATGAAAGAAAAGGCTCGCCATGATGGCGGCGAAGACGACCTCGACCTGCACCACGAGGACGGCGGTGGAGGCATCGAGGTCAAGGAGCCCCGTGAACTGCAGGCCATAGGCAAGGGTGCCGCCGAAGAAGGTGACCAGGGCCAGGCGCCCGGCGATGTGCCACAGCGGCCTGACGAACCACACGAGAATCAGGGCCGCAAGGGTGAAGCGCATGCCCATGAGAAAGAGTGGAGGGAAGTCGTCGAGCGATCCCTTGGCCACGGCGAATCCTGCACCCCACAGGACCGGCACGGCGACCGCGATGAAGAGATCAACAGGTTTCATCGGTGGAGGGGTGCCGGGCTGACGGATATTCGTCGCCGGTCTTCGATCCCGATGCAAGCTATAGTGACCATGACTGAACATGCGCCGGGGGAGCCAGGCATGCTGAAACTGACGGGGATCGTGGGCATGGCGTCCGATTCCGGTCTCGGCGAGGTACTGCACGACCTTGCCCATGAAGACCGGGTCGAGACCATCATCCTTGATCGCCGTGACATGCTGCGCAAGAGACTGCGTACCGTCACCGACAAGGGCACCGACTGCGCCATTGCGCTGCCGCGCACCACCGCCCTCGACGATGGCGCCGTGCTCTTGCTTGAGACCGATCGCGCGATCGTCGTCAGGGCCCGTGTCGAGACATGGCTGTACCTGAAGCCTGCGGATACGGCGGCTGCCCTCGAACTGGGCTACCATGCAGGCAATCTTCACTGGCGCGTCGCCTTCCGTGGTCCTCTCCTTGCCGTCGCCCAGGAGGGCCCCCGGAAGGACTATCTGGCTCGCCTCGACGCCTTCCTCGCCGACGGCCGGATCTCCCTGGCACATGACTGACATCCGCACCCTTCTCGCCGCCCTCAGGATGGGCGACAGCGCCTTTCCCTCGGGTGGGTTCGCCTTCTCGTGGGGTCTCGAAACCCTGGTGGAGGATGGCAAGGTGAACGACGGTGCTGGAGTTCTGGCGTTCGCCAGGATCCAGCTCAGGAACCGCTGGGCGACCGCCGACCGGGTCATGGCAAGGCGGGCGGCCGAGACCGACAGCGACGAGGAGTGGAGTGGTCTCGACCGGATGCTCGACGCCATGACCCTGGCCAGTGAACTGCGTGCCGGATCGTGCCAGGCAGGGCGCGCCCTGTTGCGCGCCCATGCTGGTCTCGGCAACCAGGCCGCCCTCAGATGGCGCCGCCTTGTTGCCGATGGCCGTGCTGATGGCCATCTTCCGGTGGTCCAGGGCGCGGTGTGGGCCGGGTCGGGCATGTCGATCGAGGTTCTCGAGACCCTGTCGGCCTGGACCCTGATGTCCGGCATCGCCCAGGCGGCCATTCGGCTCTCCCTGACGGGACCGCTGGAAGCCCAGGCGATTTTGGGTGAGGTGACGGACGACATCGCCGGCATCCTTGCCGCCCCGCCTCCCGACGAACCCCATGCCTTTACCCCCCTGGCCGACATCGCAGTGATGCGCCACGAGAGGGGGGACGTGCGGCTCTTCGCCAACTGACGGGGACGAGACAAGGTGACGGAAACACTCTCTGCAGCACGTGTCGGTATCGGTGGGCCGGTGGGTTCGGGAAAGACGGCGCTGCTTGAATGCCTGATACCCGCCTTTGCCGATCGCGGCACCAGCCTTGCCGTCATCACCAACGATCTTGTGACCCGGGAAGACGCCGAACGGCTGCAGCGCAGTGGTCTGATTGAACCCCGACGCGTGGTGGCCGTCGAGGCAGGTGCCTGTCCGCACACGGTCATCCGCGAGGACCCGACACTCAATCTCGATGCAGCGGAACGTCTCGAGATGCGTTTTCACCCCCTCGATCTCGTGCTGCTCGAATCGGGAGGCGACAACCTTGCATCGACCTTTTCACCCGAACTCGTCGACTACTGGATCTTCGTCATCGACGTGTCAGGCGGCGGCGACATCCCGCGCAAGCGGGGTCCAGGCGTTCTGCAGGCGGACCTCCTCGTGATCAACAAGGCGGATCTCGCGCCCCATGTCGGCGTCGACCTCGCCGCGATGACGAAGGAAGCCTGCGACGTACGCCGCGGCAGGCCCGTCGTCGTCACCAATTGCCGGACTGGCGAAGCGATCGCTGATGTCGTCGATCACATTGTCCGGAACGTGCTGTTCGACGGCTGATGGGCCGGCTTGCGACGGGACATGGTCGGCAACTGGCGCTGGATTTCGCGCGGGCGCCTTCCGGCGGGACCTTCCTGAAGCGCCAGTACGTCGCTTTTCCCTTTCACATCACCCGTCCGTTTGACGATGGTGACGGGCTGTTCGTGATCCTCCAGTCGCTCGGAGCCGGTCTTCTCCAGGGCGACCGGTTTGCTGCCGGAATTGTCGCTGGCGAGGGAACCTCGGTGACGATCCGGACCCAGGGGGCAACCATCGCCCATGCCATGCCGGCAGATGACGCCCTGCAGCATGTCCGTCTCGACGCGCATCCCGGCAGCCGGCTCGCCTGGCAACCACGTCCCCTGGTGCTGTTCCCGGGCGCCCGGGTCCGCACGTCACTGGAAGTGGTGGTTCATGACGGTGCCGATGTCATGTGGTGTGACGCTTTCCTGCCTCACGATGCAGGCGTTCCCGGGAGGCATTTCGCGTCCCTTGAATCGGAGATTGTTGTGCGGACCGATGACGGTACTCTCCTGGTGCTCGACCGCGTGCGGACGACCGGGAAGGAGCTCGCGTGTGCGGGTGTGGCGGTGCACGGCACGATCGGCCTGGTTGGAGGACGCGCTGTGGCGCCCGGCCTCGCGGAAACTCTCCACGATGCGGTGGCGCATGCGGGTGCCTATGCCGGCGTGTCGTCGCTCCCGGGGGAGTGCGGTCTTCTCGTGCGTGTCGTGGCGGACGATGGCGCCATGCTGACGCGCACGATGGAGAACGTCGTGGCCGCGGTCGCGCAGCATCCCCTCTCGGTGCTATAGGGAGGCCCGCCTGGAGACTTGGGGTAAAGAGTCATGACACGCACGATCAACTCGGTGGCCGTGATCGGCGCCGGAACCATGGGAACCGGTATTGCCGGCAAGTGCGCGGATGCGGGATGCAGGGTCCTGCTCCTTGACGTGGACCGCGACACCGTGGATGCGGCGATGCACCGCATCACCGACGGACGTCCTCCGGCCATCGACAATCCCGACAGCGCCAGCCTGATCGAGACCGGCACCTTCGATGATCTGGCGAAGATCGCAGGTTACGACTGGATCTGCGAGGCCATCATCGAGGACCTCGCAACCAAGCGCGACATGTTCACGAAGCTCGAGCACTGGCGCAGCGACGGTTCGGTGATCTCCACCAACACCTCGGGCATCCCGCTGCGGTCGATCACAGAAGACATGCCCGAACGGCTGCGCCGGGATGTTGTGGTGACCCACTTCTTCAATCCCGTGAAGGTGATGAAACTGCTGGAGATCGTTCCGGGTGAAGAGACCGGGCCGGAGGTGGTCGAGGCGATGGCGGCGTTCTGCTCGACCAAGCTCGACAAGGGCGTCGTGCATGCCAAGGACACCGTGAACTTCATCGGCAACCGCATCGGCTGTTTCTGGATGCTCTCGGGCCTCCACAAGGCCAGAAAGGCGCGCCGCGAAGGCGGTCTGCAGATGGAGGAGATCGATGCCCTCATGTCGGCTCCGGTGGGTCTGCCGCCGACGGGACTCTACGGACTGATCGATCTCATCGGCCTTGACGTGATGGACCTTGTCGCCAGGAATCTGGCGGTGAATCTCCCCGAAGGAGACACGGGCCACCTCTACACGACATTCCCGGAAGAGGAACAGGCAATGCTTGCCAGGGGCCAGCTCGGACGCAAGACGCGGGGCGGCTTCTACCGGGTCACCAGGACGGAGGACGGCGGCAGGCTGCGCGAGACTTTTGATCTCGATGGCGCCCGATGGCGCCCGACGACGCCGCCGGATGTTACCGGAACCGCGGCGACTCCACGGGAACTCGTGACCGCATCAGGCGCTGCGGGAGACTTCGCCCGGGATCTCATGGGCGGTGTTCTCGCCTACGCTGCCGGTCTGGTAGGCGAGATTTCCGATGACATCGTCAACATCGATCGCGCGATGCGCTGGGGGTTTGCCTGGAAGAAAGGACCCTTCGAGCTCATCGACGACATCGGACACGACACGCTGGCCGCCATCCTTGAAGCGTCGGGAGAGCCGTTGCCGGCCATGCTCCGCGTTGCAGGGGACGCCGGGGCATCAACCTTCCATGACGGTGGCCGTTTCCTCGGCCTGGACGGTCACTGGCACGATCTCGTTGACTAAGTGCCTGTGGGTCATAAGTTCGGACACGTATTCTACGCGGCTTGGAGCAAGGGCTGTCTGCAGGCATGGGCGCGATCGATGCGATGGAGCAAGGAGTCGAGGTCCTTGCGGGTGAACTTCCATTCGAAGGGTTTGGCGATGGTTTCGTAGTAACGGGCGAATCCCTGCAACCGCTTTTCGAGGGCTTCGAGGGACGGGAAGTCGTTGGGCGTCAGGGCCTTGCGCTGAAGGATGGAGAAGTAGATCTCCACTTGATTGAGCCAACTGGCATGCACGGGCGTGTGGACGGGAACGATGGTCGGCCATTGCTCCGTGATGCGCGTGATGCAGGCCTGGCCGCGGTGGGAAGAGCCGTTGTCCATGATCCAGAACACCCGACGAGCGGAACGGTAGGGTTCTTGCGTCATCACGTGTCGCAGGAGGCGGCCGAATGGCGCGATACCGGTCTTGCGTTCGCACAGCCCGTGGATTTTGGCCCGCCGCACGTCCCAGGCGGCCAGGTAGGCCCATGCCCCCCGGCGCGCGTACTCATGTTCGACGCGCATGGCCTGGCGGGGAGCGGTCGGCAGAGGCCCGTGGGTGCGCTGGCGAGCCTGGATGCTGGTCTTCTCGTCCGTTGAGATGACGAACTCGTCGTCGCGCAGGGGGGTTGCATTCCAGTGGCCTTCGTAGAGGTCCAGGATGCGCCCCGCCTTGGCTCTGAAGTCCGGGTCGCGCGGGAAGATCCAGCAGCGATGCTGCCACGGACGGATGGCGTCCTCGTTGAGCCAGCGCCACACGGTTTTGTCGCTGATGCTGGCGACGATGCCGGCGCGGCGCACTTCGCGCGTCACATCGGCGATGCTCATGCGCGACAACGGAAGCCCCAGGTTGGCTGGCAGCTCACAGGCCAGCGCCTTGACCTGAACGACCACCTCTGGGGGGAAAAGCCCTGGGGCGTCCGGGCCGGGGACGTTCGTCGAGACCCGGCAAGCGTTCGAGGAAGAACCGTTTGCGCCACTGGCTGACGACCTCGCGCCGGGTGTTGAGCCTCGCGGCGATCTCATCGTTGCGCAGTCCTTGCGCGGCCAGGAGGATCATCTGGGCTCGTAGCACCTGAAAGTACGGCAACGTATACTGTTGCGCCCGCCGCTTCAGAACTTGTGCTTCCTCATTGGTGAGCGTGATCTCGAACGGACTTCTTCTCGGCATGGCTGCTGCCCGGGACGTTGTTCGGGCAAACGTATCCGAAAATCTCTCCGGTTGCCAACAATACGTTACTGTATTTATGCCGTTGGTCACTAAGGATGCGTCAATGGTGCCGATCACGATCGGTGCTTCGACCTGCCGATAGCGGTCATGCTTGGTCACCGGCTGAGTTTCTCAGCAGAGTTTGGAGAGACCCGCGGGGCGTTCCATACCAGGCAACCGACTTGGAGGACTGGGCCCTGCACGTCGACCAACCAGACCTGTTCGGGCTCCTGGTGGAACGTCGGGACATACCTCAGCGCTGGAGCATTCAACGATGGCCGATGAACTTTGGCGCACTATGCAGGAACCGGAAATCGACAGTCGGCTGGCCGAAGGTTTGCGCTCAAACCGGAGTTTCGCGGAATGGTGGTTCGAGTTCCTTACACGACGGTGTCAGCTATTCGATGACTTCAGTGCTGATGCCGCCCGAAGAGTCTGGGCGAGAATGTCTGGACTGCTCATCGAAGAGTAAGCGAAGGGAACACTGCGACCGGGACCACGGGGTCGCACAGACTTGATACCAAGTCCCAATGGACCTACATCTTGAGCAGTCACCCCTGTGGCTTCGACTGCAGGGCGCGGGGTCGCTTCGGCGGCCCCCGCTTCTTGGCGGCTTGCGATGCGCACATTCGTCCATGTTGACGGGTTCAATACTTCTGTACATCCGGTTAGGCTGAGGGTCGCAGCGTACCCGAAGGATTCCTGACTCCTCCGGATGGACTGCGACTCAAGGCCCGCCGGTCAGGGCGATGGCGACATCCACACCCCCGTCCGTGGCCGGGCTGATCGTGATCAGGGCTTCCTCGAGGACGCAGATTCGCGCTTCGCTGAAACAGGCTCCGAAGGTGACGGCGATGGCAGCCGGCTGGTGAAGGCGGCTGCGGTCGAAGGAGAATGTCTCCAGAACCGGGCCGTCGAAGTAGTCGGCGTCCACCGTCACCACCCGTGGCAGTTCACCCGTCCATGGCCGGCTGTCATCCGCCGGAGCAAAGGCGACACCGAGTGTGCCGGAGAGTGTCACCTCGGGAGGCGGCAGAAGTGTGACGGCAAGAGTCCTGCCCTGGTTCACGTAAGCCTCGATCTTGACGGCGGTGGCGGAAAGGACGCCGGTGACACCGCTGGCCAGTGCCGGCACCATGGAGATGAGGATCACAAGAATTGCGAGGACGCGTTTCATGGGCTGAGGATAGAACATCGCCCGGAAGCATCAAATGTCCCGCTTCTTGCAACTGGACAAACTGTCGTGATGGCGGCACACATCGGATCTGATTGCGGCACCAGGTCAACATGATATCTCTCGACCACGAGGTCGCCAGGCGGCGCACGTTTGCCATCATCTCCCACCCCGATGCCGGCAAGACGACGCTCACGGAAAAGCTGCTGCTGTTCGGCGGCGCCATTCAGCTTGCCGGGGCCGTCAAGGCGCGCGGTGAACGCCGCCGGGCGCGTTCCGACTGGATGAAGGTGGAGCAGGAGCGCGGCATTTCGGTGACCGCATCGGTGATGAGCTTCACCTACCAGGGGTGTGCCTTCAATCTGCTCGATACCCCCGGTCACGAGGATTTCAGCGAAGACACCTACAGAGTGCTGACAGCCGTCGACAGCGCGGTCATGGTGATCGATGCCGCACGTGGTATCGAGGCTCAGACCCGAAAGCTGTTCGAGGTGTGCCGTCTCAGGGACATGCCGGTGACGACCTTCATCAACAAGATGGACCGCGACGGGCGCGATCCCTTCGATCTGATCGACGAGGTCGAACAGACACTGCAGATCGAGGTGGCGCCGGCGAGTTGGCCCATCGGCATGGGACGCGATTTCCGGGGATGCTGGGACCTGGTGCACGATCGCCTCGTTCTCATGAAGCGCGGCAAGGGAGAGACAATCGGAGACGGCATTGCCTGCGAAGGCATCGATTCGCCCGGACTCGACGCCCTGCTTCCCGGTCACGCCGTCCATCAGCTGCGTGACGAGGTCGAGATGACCAGGGAACTGATGGTTCCGTTCAATCGGCAGGACTACCTCGCGGGCAATCTCTCGCCTCTCTATTTTGGCAGTGCCCTCAACAACTTCGGCGTGCGGGAACTCATCGGCGGGCTGGTGGGGAATGCCCCTCCACCCAGACCGCGTCCGGCACTTGAACGCACGGTTGAACCGACCACGGACGAGGTCACGGGCTTTGTCTTCAAGATCCAGGCCAACACCGACCCGCGTCATCGAGACCGGATCGCCTTCGTTCGCCTGGTGTCGGGGCATTTCCGGAGGGGCATGAAACTGAAGCACTCGCGGACCGGCAAGCACATCGTCATGCACAGCCCTCAGGTCTTCATGGCGCAGGACCGTGAACTGGCCGAAGAGGCCCATGCCGGCGACATCGTCGGCGTCCCCAATCACGGCAACCTCCATATCGGCGACACGCTGTCCGAGGAGGGGGACCTCACGTTTACCGGCATTCCGAGCTTCGCACCCGAGCACCTGCGGAACGTGCGCGCCGCCGATCCCCTCAAGTCCAAGCATCTCGGTCGCGCCCTGCAGCAACTGGCCCAGGAAGGTGCCGCCCATGTCTTCCGTCCGGAAATGGACTCCGACTGGGTGGTGGGTGTCATGGGACCCCTGCAGTTCGATGTCCTCGCCGACCGGATACGCAGCGAGTATGAGGTTCCGGTGCGATTCGAGCCCTCCGGCATTCATACGGCACGCTGGCTCGATGCGCCCTCGGAGCGGATGATCCGCACCTTTGCCGACCGCAACCGCGGGGCGATGGCGACCGACCACGTCGGCCGACCGGTGTTTCTCGCGCGTAATGCCTGGCATCTCGACAGGGCCATCAGCGATGCTCCGGATCTCGCCTTCCGGGATGTCCAGGAACACGTTCATGGTGTCTGACGCGGCACTCTTCGGACTCAAGGGTTTCAGTCATGGCGCTACGCGCCTGATCACCGTCATGAGCCCGGCGGGCATCACGGCGGTCATCGAGCGCCTGACCTTCGATCCAGGAGAAATCCGGGCCGAGATCTATCCCGGCATTCTGCCACAGTATCACGAGAAGGTGCGTGGTGGCGTCGATCGTCTCGTCGAGCGTCATGGCATTGTGGTGCTCGATTTCCCCGCCTGGACGGAGAAGAAGGTCCGGTTCGGGGCCTCCATCTATTCCTGAGATCACGAAGGAGCGACCGACATGACCGACATCCACAGGGCCGAACCGGAGGCGGTGGGTCTCTCGTCCATGAGGCTTGACCGTGTCGGTGACTGGATGAAGCGCTATGTCGACGAGGGCAAGCTGCCCTGGGCCATGACCGCCATCGTCCGGGAAGGCGCCCTCGTCTACCGTGAAGCCGCCGGTCTCGCCGATGTGGAGACCGGACGGGACATCTTTCCCGATGCCATCTGCCGCATCTACTCGATGTCCAAGCCAGTGACCGCGGTGGCTGCCCTCGGGCTCTATGAACAGGGTCTCTTCGGGCTCGACGATCCGGTGGAGGCCTACATCCCGCAACTCGCCGACATGTCCGTGCGGGTGGGCGAGACTCCCTATGGCATGCATCTCGAGCCGGCAAGGCGGCCGATAATCATCCGCGATCTTTTCTGTCACACCTCCGGGTTCACATACAGCTTCAACGGCAACGACAGTCTGGCGAAACTCTACCGGGAAAAAAGGGTGGATTTCGGGCCCCGGGCCGGGACGCTTGGAGAGGTCGTCACCCGCCTTGGCGAACTGCCGCTCGATCATCACCCGGGAGCACGGTGGACCTATGGCGTCTCCATCGATGTCCTGGGCTACCTCGTGGAGGTCATCTCGGGCAGGCCGTTCGATCGCTTTCTTGCCGAGGAGATCTTCGAGCCCCTGGGCATGGCCGATACTTTCTTCCAGCTTCCCGGGGATCGCGTCGACCGCTTCGTGCCGTGCTACGAACACACTCCAGACAGCCGCTTCAGGCGTGTCGATGGCACTGCGGACAGCCGCTTTGCTTCCACGGTCAGCTGCTTTTCGGGAGGTGGTGGCCTGCTCTCCACCATGACCGACTACCTCAAGTTCGCCGACATGCTCCGGGAGGGAGGACGCGGCATTTTGGGACGGCGCACCGTGGAGTTCATGGCGACGAATCATCTTCCAGATGACAGCGATCTTGCGGCCATGGGCCAGGAGGTCTTTGCCGAAACGAGTTACAACGGCGTCGGCTTTGGACTGAGTGTGTCGGTGATGCTCGATCCGGCTGCGGCAGGGGTCATGGCCTCACCGGGAGAATTTGCCTGGGGCGGCATGGCGTCGACCGCTTTCTGGGTCGATCCTCTCGAGGACATGGCTGTGGTGTTCATGACCCAGCTCATCCCGTCGGGATGCTATCCCATCCGCAAGGAGCTCAGGGTCCTGGTCAATCAGGCACTGACAGCATGACAGCCGGATTGATATGGTCTGGACGCCATCGGAGGACTGCCACATGACCGGTACAGCCTTCTTTCCTTCGGCGCGGGGCTTCAGCCCTCAGGCACTCGAGAGCGTGATCCTCGACTACGGAGAGGCAAAGCCGCTTCCGGCCGAGGCCTACGTGTCGCCATCGTGGTTCGAGAGCGAGAGAACCCGCCTGTGGTCACGCAACTGGGTGTGCCTGGTGGCCGCGTCCTATGTCCCCGATCCCGGCGATGTCATGCCGCTGGATCTCGTGGGAATTCCCCTCTTTGTGGTGCGTGGCCATGATCACCAGGTTCGTGTCTTCCACAACGTCTGCCCGCACCGGGGCATGCGGCTCGTCGGCAAGTCCGGCAAGACGGGCGTGGTGCTCACCTGCCCCTACCACAACTGGACCTTCGGTCTCGAGGGCAGCCTGCGTCTCACACCCCACATCGGTGGACCGGGTCGGCACGAATGCGAAGGGTTCGACAGGCAGCGCTTCAAACTCAACGAGGTGCCGAGCGCGGTGTGGTTCGACCAGGTCTTCGTCAACCTCTCGGGCGACGCCCCTCCTTTTGCCGACTTCATCCGGCCTCTTGCCGAACGATGGTCCTGTTTCGATGAGTCGCTGCTCTGTCACGGCGGCGAGGACTCGATCCTCACCTTCGATCTCGAGGCCAACTGGAAACTGGCCATCGAGAATTTCTGCGAGGCCTACCATCTGCCCATGGTGCACCCCGGACTCAACTCCTATTCGCGTCTCGAGGATCATCTCAACATCGAGGAGGAGACTTTTTCGGGGCAGGTCAGCCTCGTCTACCAGCCCGACCGCAACGGCCATCAACTGTCGCGCTTCCCCGGTCTGCCGGAACCCTGGCAGACCCGCGCCGAGTACGTGGCGCTCTATCCCAACGTCATGCTCGGCATCCACTACGACCACTTCTGGGCGGTCCGCGTGCTGCCCGACGGTCCGGGCCGCTGCCGCGAAATCCTCGATACCTACTACGTCGGCAAGGACGTCGCCGGCCCCGGTTACGCCGACCTCAGGGCAACGGTGCGCGAATCCTGGCGCGAGGTGTTCCAGGAAGACGTGGATGCAGTCCAGGGCATGCAGGAGGGGCGCGCCTCGCCGGGATTTGCCGGTGGCGTCTTCACGCCTGTCCTTGAAGGTCCCTCGCACTGCTTCCACCGCTGGGTCGCACGCTCCATGTTGTAGGAAGGCGGCCCTGTCACACGACGGACCGATGGCAGGGAAACCGGCGCTGGCGCCTTCGACGGAGTAAGGAAACCTCTCAGCTGTCCGGCTTTTCCATCATTAGCAGCACCCTCTCTGCCAACGCCTCGCTGGTGGCCGTATAGGCAGGCTCGATCCAGTCCGAGTTCCAGAACCAGAGGCCGATGCCTCGGTCCACCTCGTGCTGAATTACCGTCGTTCCGTCATCTGCGGGCTCCAGCAGCCAGCGATGGTCGAAGGTCAGAATGCCGGGGATACCTCCGGACTGGCGCAGCTCCGCACCCGGGAGAAGGGTCTCCACCGTCGCGGTCATCTCCAGAATGGCGCCGCCGGGTTCCCGTACCCTGTTCAGCACTGTCTTCCCCGCCACATAGGCGCCTTCGACCTCGACGAAGACCGGGTTCCACTGCGGATAGGCCTCTGTGTCGATCAGGATTTCCCATACTGCTTCGGGCGGAGCGGGGATCCAGATCTCCACGACGAAGGTCTTGCGGGTGACGAACGCGGCTGCCACCGCAACGATCAGGACCGTCACGAGAACGGCTGGGACACCCCATTTGAAGAGGAAGCGGGTCTTCGACATCTCACATGACCTGATCAGGGTGCCGGCGACACGAGCACGGCACCGGGTCGATCCATGACTGCGGCCTGTCCTGCCCGATCATCGCCATCGGCATCTCTCGCATCGGCACCGGTCCGGTGCACGGCAGAGATGCTGTCATGGTCGGTGACGTCCGGCATCCGGTCACCGCCGGCAACCGTTCGGGCACGCGCAGGGTGCGCCAACGTTTCAGCCATCGCCCTGGAAGGTTCGCCCGGTTCGCTTGCCGGACCAGCTGGAACACCCGTTGACGATTGCGGTCCAGATCATGACGGATCATTGCGCATGGCCACAGGTTATCAGGATTTCCCTTGTTTGCTTGCCCGCCATCCGGAAAATGTATTCAATCGAATCGTCAGGCGGTCTTCGCCGTCAGCGTCAAGTTGATGGGCCCCCTGATTCAAACGAGGAGGAATTATGAGCAAACGTGATAGTCAAACGGATGTCCCGCAGGACGCGACGACACCAACGACGGAAGACGCCGGGCTCAGCATTGGCCGGCGGGGCTTTCTCGCGGGCAGCGCTGCCGCCGTTTCGGCAGCAACCGTGCTGCCCAATCTCAAGACGGCGAAGGCGCAGGACGGCAGTCCCGTCAAGATCGGTTTCATCGAGGACGAGTCAGGCAACCTGTCCGTCTACGGCATTCAGAAACTGCACGCCGCGCAGCTGGCCGTGAAGGAAATCAACGAAGGCAAGACCCTCAAGGGCGGCGCCAACATCGGCACCGGCGGTTATGGACCCCTGGCGTCCTATGCGGCCAACGCGCCGACCATCAGCAAGGAAGGTGTGGCGCTCGACATCGTCAACGCCGGCGGTGACATGTCCGGTGACGCGACAGTATTCGTCGAGGATGACGATGTCTTCGTCGACTCGGGCGATCAGGGCATTCTCGGCCGCGAAGTCGACCTGGTGTCCGTTGACGGCCAGAGCAACAATGCGCTGTGGCAGCAGTTGACCCGCCGGTTGATCCAGGAGGACGAGGTCGATGTCCTCGTAGCCGGTTTCGCCAGTGCCGAGCGCGAGGCGATCAGGCCGATCGTTGACCAGTTCAACCAGCTCTACTTCTACACCAACCAGTACGAGGGCGGTGTGGCCGACGCCAACACGTTCTGCACCGGACCGGTCTGCGAGCAGCAGGTCATTCCCGTCGTGCAGTACATGGTCGAGAAGTTCGGACCCCGCTGCTACACGATCGCGGCGGACTACAACTTCGGTCAGCTCACGGCAGCCTGGACCAAGGCCTTCGCTCCGCTTGTCGGTGGCGAGATCATCGGTGAGGAATTCGTGCCGTTGTCCGTGTCCGAGTTCAGTCAGGTGATTGCCCGCATCCAGCAGGCCAAGCCGGACTGGGTCATGACCCTCCTGGTGGGTCAGAACCATCACAACTACTACCCGCAGGCAGCGGCCGCCGGACTGAGCTATCCGATGGCGTCGACGGTCAACATGGCGCAGGGCTACGAACACAAGAGATTCCCTCCGCCTTCGCTGAACCAGATGCACAACGCCATCCAGTACCAGCTTGAGGTGCCGACCGCCCGCAACCGTGCCTTCGTCAAGCGGTGGATGGATATGTTCCCGGAGGACGAGTACATCGGCGAGATGGCTCAGAACACCTACTTCACCGTCCATATGTACGCCCAGGCCGCCCGCCTTGCCGGAACCACCGACCAGGAGACGGTCAAGAGGGCACTGGAACTGGGATGGGCCATCGAGGCGCCGGAAGGTGCGGTCTTCCTCGAACCGGGGACCCACCACTGCGCCCATTACATCCGCCTGGCGGTGTGTGACGAGAATCACGACGTATACTTCGTGCGTGAGTGGCCGATGATCCAGGCATGGTGGCTCCAGCGCCTCGGCGTGAACCTCGTACGCAATCCGGAGTACAAGCAGTACGTTCCCGACGAAGATCCCTTCTTCTCGATGTTCGGATGATCTGTTCAGTCAGGTTCCGCCAGGCGACCTCCGGGTCCGCCTGGCGGAATCCGTTCTTGTCTTCGTCACCTGAGTGAGTATTCCGGTGGAGGAATTCGGCCTCGTCATCAGTGTTGTCTATCAGTTCGGGACCAATGCGGCCTTTTTGTTGCTGTGCGCACTCGGACTGATCGTCATTCTGGGCATGATGAACATCATCAACCTCGCCCATGGCGAGTTGATGATGATGGGTGCCTACACGGCGTCGCTCAGCTACCAGGCGGGTCTTCCGTTTCCGGTGTGCGTCGCCGTGTCCTTCCTGGTTGTCGGTTTCGTGGGCGCCGTCTTCGAACGCCTGGTCGTGCGGCGATTCTATGGCCGGGAACTCAGCGCCCTGGTCGTGACCTGGGGCATCAGCCTGCTGTTGAGCCAGGGCACCCTGATGGTGTTCGGTCCGTTCCTTCCTTCCATCCCCATCCCGGGCGGATCCCTTGACGTCGGCGCCTATTCTCTTTCGGTGTACTGGCTGATCCTCATAGCGGTTTCCATTGCTGTCGTGGTGGCGCTCGCCTGGCTCTACAACCGCACGACCTTTGGCCTCCATGCCCGCGCCACCATGCAGGATGCCGCCATGGCGAGGGCACTGGGTGTCAACACCGGGCGTATCTACATGCTGACATTCAGTCTTGGCGCCGGACTTGCGGGATTCAGTGGTGCACTGCTCGCTCCCACGGCATCGATCATGCCGTTCATGGGGCAGCAGTTCGTGGCGCCCGCCTTCATCACCGTCGTGGTCGGTGGTGCGGCCAACGTGATTGCCGGTGCCGTGGGGAGCAGTGTTCTCCTGTCCCTCGTCCGCACCCCGGTCGGATTCTATCTTGGCGCGTTCCTCGGTCTCGTTGCGCTTCTGCTCGCCGCACTCATCATCATCCGGCTGATGCCAAACGGGGTGTCCGCTGCCCTGCTGCGCTGGTCTGACCGTCGTGCCCAGTCAGGCTGAACGGCTTCGGCGATGAAGTATCTTGCCCTGCTGACCGGACCTGAAGACATCGGGCAGTCACGACTGTTCTGGATAGTCTTCGTGCTGCTCGTCCTCAACTTCATTCTGGGTCCGTTGTGGATGAGCGAGTTCGAGGCGTCCAATGTCTCCTACTACCTGCTCAATCTCCCCATGGCGCTGGGTCTGTGCCTGCTGTGGGGATACTGCGGCGTCCTGAGTTTCGGCCAGGTCGCCTACTTCGGTATCGCCGGCTATCTCTACGGCATCATCGCGGGGAACATGCGAGGCGATCCCTGGGGTCCGCTGCTTGGTGAGGTGGGCGGCCTGGCGGCATGTGCCGTGGTTTCGGCCATCTTCGGCTATTTCATGTTCTATGCCCGGGTCCAGCGATGGATTGTTCCCATCCTGACGCTGGTGCTGGCCCTCCTGCTCGAGACCTTTCTCGGCCAGACGGCGGGCTATCAGTGGCGCGTGGGAAGCGTGCAGCTTGGCGGCTACAACGGCATGACAGGCATTCCCTGGTTCCAGCTGGGCGACTTCACCTTCTTCGGCTATTCCTTCTACTACTATGTCGTGCTGCTCGTGCTCGTGAGCTACCTGGGTTGCCGGGCCCTGGTCAATTCGCATCACGGCAAGGTCATGCTGGCCATGCGCGAGGACCCGTTGCGCACTGAGCTCCTGGGCTACGACATACGTGCGCGCCAGCTCGCGGTCTTCGTCATAGCCGGCGTTCTCGCGGGGCTGTCCGGTCTTCTCTATGTCCAGTGGGGAAACTACATCACACCTTCCCAGCTCGGACTGGTGCAGGCGGCTCTGCCGGTGATCTGGGTTGCCGTGGGGGGACGAAGCAAACTGCTGGCAGTTGCCATCTCCGCCTATGCCCTCAACTGGATCACCTATTCGCTGTCATCAGCCGGGAACCAGTACGCCCTGGTGATCATCGGGGCGTTGCTGGTGATTGTGATGCTCTTTTTCCCTGACGGAATCGTCGTCACCCTGGCCCGCAACATGAACCGCCAGGCGTTCACCCGCCTTCTGCGGAGGCCGGGGAGGAGCTGAGACCGTGGGCATGCCTTCCATCGTCAGCACCACGGCCCTCGACAAGAGGTTTGGCGGCATCGTCGCCACACAGCACGTCGATCTCGACATTCCCGAAGGGGAGTTGCGCTGCATCATCGGACCCAATGGCGCCGGAAAATCGACCCTGTTCGCGTTGCTGTGCGGTATTCACGCGCCGGACTCGGGCCATATCTTCCTCAAAGATCGCGACATCACGGCGCTTCCGAGCTTCCGCCGGGTCCGGCTGGGACTGGGTCTGACCTTCCAGACCAATCGCGCTTTCCACGATCTCACGGTGAGGCAGAATCTCGAAGCGCCGTTCAGGCTTCCCCGGGGCGGTCGCTCGTCCACATCCGAGGAACGCTACCAGTATGCGTTGTCGACCTTCGGCCTCGATACGACAAGCGATGTTCCGGCCCGGGAACTGCCGCACCATCGCCTGCAGTGGCTCGAGATCGCAATGGTGCTTGCCGGCGGACCCGAGGTTCTCCTTCTCGATGAGCCTACGGCCGGACTGTCGCCCGAGGAGACACTGCAGACAGCCAGGGTTCTGCGCCATCTCAACGATGATGGATTGACCATCATCGTGGTCGAACACGACATTGCCTTCGTCAGGGAGGTGGCCGAGCGCGTGACGGTGCTGCACCAGGGCGCCGTCTTTGCGGAAGGCACCGTTGCGGACATCACGGCGCACGATGATGTGCGGCGCATCTATCTCGGACAGGCATGATGGGAACCGAGTTTCTCACGGCAACGGGGCTCCGATCGGGCTACGCGATCGGTGATGTGCTGCAGGGGTTCGACCTCGCCATCGAACGGGGCGAAGTCGTGAGCGTGCTTGGCCGCAACGGGGTGGGCAAGACCACCCTGATGAAGACGCTGATCGGTCTGCTGCCGACACGGGCCGGGAACATCCACTTCCAGGGGCAGGATATCTCGGCACTGCCCGCCGACCGCAGGGCGCGCCTGGGGATCGGCTATGTGCCGCAGGGGCGGGGAATCTTCCCTCAGATGACGGTGCGCGACAATCTTCGCATGGGCGGTTTCATCAACCGCGACCGGCAGACGCCCGATCCCGAGGTGGCGTTCTCGTTCTTTCCGTTTCTTCGCGACCGGCAACGCCAGCGCGGCGGCACCTTGAGTGGCGGGCAGCAGGCCATGCTCGCCATTGCGCGTGCGCTGATCAACGCTCCCGATCTGTTGCTGCTCGATGAACCAAGCGACGGCGTCCAGCCCAGCATCGTTCAGGATATCGGCGCCTTCGTCCGCGAACTCAACCAGTCGCGGCAACTGACCGTGCTCATCGTCGAACAGAACATTGACCTGATTCAGACCGTGGCGCAGCGCGCCTATGTTCTGGACAAGGGCAGGGTGGTGGCTGATCTTGACCACGAGCGCCTTCTGGACACGGAACATGTGGCCACCTACCTCGCGGTCTGATGGCGGCATGTCCCTGACCTGCCTGACGGAATGGCCCACGAACTGACAAGGGGGAACGACGGCTATGGAAATGATCATGCGATCCTACCCGAACGACTGGGTAACGGAGTCCATCATGTACCGGCGCGGTGTCGGTTACGGATCAACAGGGGTCACCCGCTATCTCACGGAAGAGGTTCAGGGTGTCTATCACTACACGATTGGTCCCTATTCCGAACCGGTTCTTCACATCAATCCGGGTGACCGGGTGGTCGTCGAGACACGCGATGCCTTCGAAGGCAAGATCAAGAGCGAATCCGATATTCCCTCGGAAATCCTGGAGATGCCCTGGCTCAATCCCCAGTGCGGCCCGATCATGGTTGAGGGGGCGGAAAAGGGCGATGTCCTGTGTGTCCATATCGAGAGCATGGTCCCACGGGGCCCGAACCCCCGCGGTACCTGCTGCATGATCCGTGAGTTCGGCGCGTTGACCGGAACGGGCCTGACGGCAACGCTCAACGAACCGCTTCCCGAGATCGTCCGCAAGATCGATCTCGATGAGGAGAAGGTCTACTGGAGCGACAGGGTGACACTGCCCTACAAGCCCCATATCGGCACACTCAGCTGTTCGCCCGAAATCGATTCGATCAATTCTCTGACACCCGACAGCCATGGCGGCAACATGGATCTTCCCGACATGGGGCCGGGCACGATCACCTACCTGCCGGTCCGCACCAAGGGTGGCCGTCTCTTCATCGGCGATGCCCATGCCTGCCAGGGTGACGGTGAGGTGTGCGGCGTAGCCGTTGAGTATCCGACCACCACCACCATGACGGTCGATCTCATCAAGAACTGGCCGATTGAGTGGCCGCGTCTGGAGGCCGACGACTTCATCATGGGCATCGGCAGCACCCGTCCGCTCGAGGACAGCGCACGCATTGCCTATCGTGAACTTGTCAGGTGGATGGCGGCGGACTACGGGTTCGACCAGTGGGATGCCTACATGATGCTCAGTCAGTGTGGGAAGGTGCGCCTGGGCAATTTCGTGGATCCCAAGTACACGATCGGCGCGGCCGTTCCCAAGAAGTACATCCTGGACTGAACGCCGGCCGCCACCGGAGTGGTCCGGGAGCGTTGATTCGGGGCGGGGTGATGCCTAGGGTTTCCGGCGTCGCAAGAGCGGAGGTTCGTCATGGCTGAATCGCTGCCGGTGGCGGGGATGACCGGTGACCACCGGACGTCGTTCACCCTGCCGTCGCCGTGGTACTACCGTGCGGACGTCCTGGAGCGGGAGAAGGAGACGATCTTCTTCCGCTCGTGGCGTGCCGTATGTCACAGGAGCGCGCTCGACGCTCCCGGCAGCTATGTCACCGTCGACATCCACGGTCAGGGAATTGTCGCCATCAGGGGACGGGACGGTCGCCTGCGTGCCTTCTACAATGTTTGCCAGCACCGTGCCCACGAACTGCTTCAGGGAAGCGGTACCGTCAAGGCCGCCATCACCTGCCCATACCACGGCTGGGCCTATGGCACCGACGGATCGCTGCGGAGCGCCCGGCTGTGTGACCGGGTGCCGGACTTCGACAAGGCCGACTTCAGCCTCGTGCCGGTGCGGATTCAGGAATTCGCCGGCTTCATCTTCGTCAACCTGGACGATGACGCACCGCCGATGAACGAGTGGGCGCCCGGCTTCGAGGAGGAATGCCGGCACTGGTTTCCCGATCTCGAGACGGTCACGTTTGGCGGCCAGAAGGACTTCACCATTGGCTCCAACTGGAAGGTGACTGTCGAGAACGCCATCGAGGGCTACCACTTTCCGAATTCCGGTCCGGCCCATCGCGCACTCACCGACATCATCGACATGGAGACCACCAGGCTTCACGTGCATGATCGCTGGCTGGCCATCATCGCTCCACCGGGCAAGAACCGGACGGAAGTCTATCCTTTCCCCCGGTCCGGTTCCGGTGGCCAGACGGACCATTTCATCACGCTTTACCTGTGGCCGGACTGGATCATCTATTCCTGGCCCCATGCCGACATGATCTCGACCTTCCTGATGCGGGCCACGGGCGCGCAGTCTTCGGTTGTGGAAAATGCCTACTTCCACGTTGCTGGTCGGGGTGACGACGAGACCACACGCGCGTCGGAAGTCTGGTTCAACGAAGCGCTGGGACCTGAAGATGCAGCCCTCAACGAGGGTGTTCAGCGGGGTATCGTGTCGCGGGGCTACTATCAGGGCCGGTTCATTACCCGGGATGGTGAACCAGGAGACAGCGAGCACTGTGTCCATGCCTTCCAGACCTGGGTGAGAGATGCGCTGGAAGGAGACATGGCATCATGAGCGACGCACGCATGTTCCGTGGGTATGACCTCGATCTTTCCGTGGCTGACGGCAGCGGCGGCAACGTGGTGGCAACTGTCAACTCGGCTATCAGCACGACGCTGGGAGGCGGCATCGGAGTGTTCGAGAACTGCAGCATTCCGTGGACCGTGACCTACGACGAGATCATCTACGGCATCGAAGGTGAACTGGAGATCCACACCGACGAGGGACGGCACCGTATCGGTCCCGGGGACATCATGTGGCTTCCTGCCGGAACCCGGCTCACCTATGTGGCGCGTGAGCCGGCACGGTTCTTCTTTGCCGTGGCTCCGGTGACCGAATCGAAGGCGGGAAGCAGCACCCACCACCACGTACCCGTGCCTCCGGCGCCCCTGGACTGACATCGCGCCATGCGGGTGACGGGCTTCCCGAAGAACGATCATTCGAACGGCTGGTACAACATCCTGGAGGAACACCCTCCGGCGCGTGTCTGGGAAGGCGAAAGCGCGGCGGACTGGGTGGTGATCGGTGGCGGCTTTGCCGGTCTCGCCGCGGCCCGGCGCCTGGGTGAACTGCGGCCCGGCGACCGCGTCGTACTCCTGGAGGCGGGACGTATCGGGGAGAACGCCTCGGGGCGCAATTCGGGTTTCATCATCGACCTTCCCCATGCGCTGTCGCGCGAACAGCCCGAACACGACCACCGGCAGATCCGCATCAACCGGCAGGCCATCGCCTGGCTCGGGGAGCTCGTGGAACGTCACCAGATACGCTGTCAGTGGAGCCGTCGCGGCAAGGTGCACGTGGCGGCCACGTCTCAGGGACGCCGGAATCTCGACGTCATGCAGACCCGTCTCGATGACCTTGGCGAGGACTGCGAGCGATGGGATCGAGGACGCCTTTCCGCCTTCCTCGGTACGGATTGCTTTGTCGACAGCGTCTTTACTCCCGGGAGCATTCTCATGCAGCCGGCAGCGCTCGTGACCGGGCTGGCCCGCACCATGCCGGACAATGTCGAGATCTACGAGAATTCCCCCGTGCGGGAGTTTCACGGCGGGGCATCCAGGATCCTTGTTACCCCGGACGGGAGGTTGACGACGTCACGGATCATTCTGGCGACCAACGGCTGGACACCAGCCTTCGGGTTTCTCAGACAGAAACTGCTCACCGTCCACACCTTCGCCAGCCTCACCCGGCCGCTTGACGATGCCGAGCAGAAGGCTCTGGGAGGGGAAGGCGACTGGGGAACAATCCCCGCACTCCTGGGCGGAACCACCATGCGCTACACCCAAGATCACCGACTGCTCATCCGGCTTGACTTGCGTCACCGGCCGGATTTCACGATCACTGAGCGCGACCTGGCGAAGGTCCTGCGTTGCCACGTCCGCACCCTTGCCAGGCGCTTTCCCATGGTGCCGCGCGTCACCTTCGAACACACCTGGAGCGGCGTCATGTGCATGTCGCGCAATTCCGTGCCGAAGTGCGGCACGCTGACCGACGGCATCTGGGCCGCGGTGTGCCAGAACGGTGTCGGCGCCGCCAAGGGAACCATCTCCGGGCGGGCCGTCGCCGAGATGGCGGCGGGCGAGGACACCGATCTGGTGGCCGACATGGCGGCATTCGAGGATCTGCAGCGTTTCCCGCCGCCGTTCGTGACGACACCGTTCATGCGAGCACGCATTGTGGGCGCCACGCTGACAGCGGGCGAGGAGGCCTGAATCATGCTCGCCGTCACACGCTCGGGCACCGTCTCATGGGCGAGGATGGATCGCGAGAATGTGCTGTGTGCCCTCGATCAGGCGCAACTTGGCCGTCTGGTCGACTGGATCGGGGCTGCCGGCCGGGATGATGCAGTCGCGGTCCTGGTCCTCACGGGCACCGGCCGGGCCTTCAGTGCCGGTGCGGACATTGGCGAGGCCGAAACACAGGACGAGAGGGACTTTGCGGCCAACACCGCACTCTACCAGGAACTGGCCCGCCGGATCAGCAGTCTCGGAAAGCCGGTGATTGCTGCCGTCAACGGGTACTGTCTGGGTGGCGGGCTTGAACTTGCCGCCATGTGTGATCTGAGGATCGCCGCCAAATCGGCCCGCTTCGGCCTGCCGGACGCGGCGCTCGGATTCAGTGTCTCGGGCGGATTGTCGTGGTTCCTGCCGCGCCACATCGGTCTCGGGAGAACGATGGAACTCTATCTGACGCAACGGCTGGTGGATGCCGACGAGGCGCAGCGGATTGGCCTTGTGGCAGAGGTTGTCGATGATGATGACCTTGTCGCCCGCACGGACGATGTTGCGGTGACCATCGCCGGATTTCCCGGCTGTGGCGTGGCTCACATGAAGGCCCTCGTTGGAGCCTTCCATGAGACGCTCGAGGCGGTCCTTGCCGACGAGGAAGAGCGCGACCGCGCCTGCTTTGCCCATCCGGCGACCAGGGAACGCCTCCGGACCCTTCTCGAGACACGCCGGGCCAGACGGTGAAGTGACCGGCAGACTTGGGTTCCGCACTACCCATCGGCAAACAACGTGTCTAGTATGGTCGATGGACGCGAGGGAGGCCGCCGCTCTCCCCGCCTCTGCCACATTGTGTGCGGCGAAGGCACGGCTGAGGAGAGGTGCTGGGGTATGCAGAAATCGCTTCTGATTGATCCTGACAAGTGCACGAGTTGCCTGCAATGCGAAATGGCCTGTTCGTTCGAGCATGAAGGCTCGTTCAATCCGGCCCGCTCCAGGATCAAGATCTTTGAATTCGAACACGGCAAGCGCGCCGTTCCCTATACCTGCACACAATGCGCGGAGGCATGGTGCGTGCATGCCTGTCCGGTGGAGGCGCTGGTCCGCAACCCGGCGACGGGAGCGGTTGAGGTCAAGGACGATGTCTGTGTGGGGTGCAAGGTATGCACGATTGCCTGCCCCTTCGGGACGGTGAACTACAATCCCGACACAGGCAAGGTCATCAAGTGCGACCTGTGCCACGGCGATCCCAAGTGTGCCGAGGCATGTCCCACCGACGCGATTGTCTATGTGGATTCGTCGTGGACCGGTCTTGATCGCATGCGGCGATGGGCCGGACACGTGGACACCAATCAGTCGGCCAAGGCCTGACGACAGCTCCGGGGAGAAACGACGATGTCCTGGCAAGGCCAGATCCTGCGTGTCAATCTCACCAAGGGAACCGCTGAAGCCGAACCATTGAACATGGAATGGGCCAACGCCTATATCGGCGAGCGCGGACTTGGAACGAAGTACCTCTACGAAAACGTGGATCCCAAGTGCGATCCGATGGGGCCGGACAATGTCCTCATCTTCGCCACCGGACCGCTCAACGGAACGATGGCCTCGACGAGTGGCCGCTATGCGGTGCTTTGCAAGAGTCCGCTCACCGGCGCCATCGGCGATTCCAACTCCGGCGGCAAGTTCGGCGCCTTCCTCAAGTATGCTGGCTACGATCTGCTGCTCATCGAGGGGAAGGCCGACAAGCCGGTCTATCTCCATATAGATGACGATTCCGTCGAGATCCTGCCGGCGGACGAGATCTGGGGAACCGGCGTCTGGCATACCGAGGAGTGGATCAAGTCCCGTCACCAGAATCCCCAGCTCAAGGTCGCCTCGATCGGTGAGGCCGGGGAGAACGGCGTTCTCTACGCCTGTGTGGTCAACGACCTTCACCGCGCCGCCGGACGCTGCGGCGTCGGCGCCGTCATGGGATCGAAGAACCTCAAGGCGGTGGCAGCCTATGGCACCAGGGGCGTCACGGTGGACGATCCGGCGAAGTTCATGGAAGTGGTGAAGGACACCCACGCCAAGCTGGCTGCCAGTGATGGCCGCGAGGAGCTCACCGAGGGTGGCACCCATCCCATGATCGACATGATGCAGGAGTGGGGCGGACTTCCCACCAGGAACTTCCGCGAGGTCCAGTTCGAAGGCATCGACAAGGTCAACCCCGGGGCAACGACCGCGCCGAATGCCAATGGCCACACCAATCTCATCACCAACAAGGCGTGTTTCGGGTGCACCATCGCCTGCGGCAGGATCGCTCATATCGATCCGGAGCACTTCACCATCGTCAACCGGCCTGAGTACCGGCATGCCTCGGGTGGCCTGGAGTACGAGACGGCCTATGCCTTTGGTCCGGTGGTCGGCGTGGACGACCTCGACTCCCTCACCTTCGCCAACTACATGATGAACGAGCACGGCATGGACCCGATCTCGTTCGGCGTGACCCTGGCGGCGGCGATGGAACTCTTCGAGATGGGTGTCCTCACGAAGGACGACACCGACGGCATCGACCTCAGCTTCGGCAGTTCCGAGGGACTGGCCGTCATGGCGGAGAAGACCGGCAAGGGCGAAGGTTTCGGCAAGGAACTGGCCCTGGGGTCCAAGCGGCTGTGCGAGAAGTACGGTCACCCGGAGCTCTTCATGGGCGTGAAGGGCCAGGAGTTCGCCGGCTACGACAGCAGGGCCCTGCAGGGCATGGGGCTGGGCTACGCCACCTCCAACCGCGGTGCCTGTCATCTCAAGCACGATGTCTTCGGCCCCGACATGGAAGACATTTCCGGCAACGGCAAGGCGGCTCCGGTCAAGGAGAGTCAGGACATGGTCTCGATGATCGATTCCACCGGTCTCTGCCTCTTCACCACCGCCGGCTGGGGACCGGAGGACTTCGTTGCCCAGCTTGACGCGGCACTCCCCGGGGAATGGACCCTGGAGCGGTGCATCGAATCGGGTGAGAGGACATGGACTCTCGAGCGCATGTTCAACATGGCCGCCGGATTGACGGCTGCCGATGACACCCTGCCACCGCGCATGCTGAACGAGCCGGTTCCGTCGGGAAGCGCCAAGGGCAAGGTCAGCGAGCTCTCGAAGATGCTGCCCGAGTACTACAGCCTTCGCGGCTGGACGGAGAACGGTCAGCCGACCAACGAGACCCTGGCGCGCCTCGGTCTTTGATCCGGTCGACGTCAAGGGGTGCCAGGCGCCGGATGTGTGTATCAGGGATTCCGGCCTCATGGCCGGAATCCCGTCCTTCGTGGAGGGGACAACCATGAATCATGTCATTGTTGGCGCCGGCCCCGCCGGCGTGATCGCGTCGGAAACCCTGGCCCGCATGGGGCACGGTGGCCGCATCACGGTGTTGTCGGACGAACCGGAGCCGCCCTACTCCAGGATGGCCATTCCCTATCTCCTGGCCGAGGACATCGACGAGGAAGGGACGTGCCTGCGCCACACGGACGGCCACTATGGAGGTCTCGGCATCAGCGTGAAGCACGACTCCGTAACGGCCATCGACACGGCAGCCAAATCCCTCTCCCTTGCCGGTGGTGGCAGCCTTGCATTTGACAGGCTGCTTCTCGCCACCGGAGCACACCCGATCCGGCCGCCCATTCCGGGCATGGACCTGGAGAAGGTGATGTCCTGCTGGACCCTGGCAGATGCCCGCCGGATCATGGAGCACACGAAACCCGGCGACAATGTCGTGCTGATGGGGGCGGGTTTCATCGGATGCATCATTCTCGAGGCCCTGGTGGCGCGCCAGGTCAATCTCACCGTCATCGAGATGGCTGATCGCATGGTCGCCCGCATGATGGACCGGACCGGCGGCGACATGATCGCCGCATGGTGCCGCGAGAAGGGTGTCGACGTTCACGTGTCGACCCGGGTGAACGGTGTCTCCCGGAACAGCGACGGATCGCTCAGCCTCGATCTCGAGGGCAAGGCGCCGGTCAACGCGGATCTGGTCGTGTGCGCCACGGGTGTCGCGTCGAACACCGGGTTCCTGGAAGGCAGCGGAATCGAGACCGACATCGGCGTCGTGGTCGACGAACACCTCGAGACAAGCGTTCCCGGCATCTATGCCGCTGGAGACGTAGCCGCGGGATTTGACTTCATGACCGGCGGTCATGATGTCCATGCCATCCAGCCCACGGCCAGCGAACACGGGCGCGTGGCGGCGCTGAACATGGCGGGCAAGAAAACGGCCTATCGCGGCAGCCTGGTCATGAACACGCTCAACACGCTCGGCCTCATCTCCACCTCCTACGGTCTGTGGGACGGCGTCGAGGGCGGTGATGTCGCGACTGCCGTCGATGCCCGGGCCTACAGGTACCTGAGGCTGAATTTCCGTGACGATGTTCTGGTGGGCTGCCTGGCGCTGGGCCTCACGCAGCACGTCGGCGTGTTGCGTGGTCTCATCCAGACGAAGACGCCGCTTGGGAAGTGGAAGGATGTCCTGATGGCCGATCCCCACCAGATCATGTCGGCCTATCTTGCCACGGCCCAGGACGCGTCACGCCGCGCTGCATGAAGATTCTCGTGAGAACCGCGGGCCTGCTCGGCAAGTACCTGCCGCCCGGGCCCGCGAAGAACCGCGCGGAGATCGATGTGCCGCGGGGTTCCACCATCACCGATGTCATGAAGAGGCTGGGATTTCCCGACGGGAGCTACCTGGTGACGCTGAACGGCATGGCCGTGCCGACGGCCGAGCGTGCCACGCGGCAACTCGGTGACGGTGACAATCTGGCGCTCATGCCGCCGCTCAAGGGTGGTTGATACCGGTCAGTGAACCTTGTGGCCGAGGTCGATCTTTCGCGGAGTGTGTTCGCTGGCGTCCATGTCATAGCCCCGGCGGATCCGGACATTGCGCAGGATCGTTTCGAGAAGACGCACGGCCTGGGCCTCGTTGTGTGACGGATCCTCACAGGACCGCCGCAGCCAGTCGACCATGTCCCGCTCGTTCTGGGCGAGTTCGTCGGCGACGTCCTCCACTTCATCGAGCAGCCGCTGCACTTCCAGATACTGCACAAGATCCGTCAAGGGGTAGCCTCCCGATCCGGCACTCCCAAGACTGACCCCTCCATCTCCGCCTGTCCAGTTCCGGTCCCGCTGTTTCCTCAACCAGGGCGATCAATCACGATGCATCGACGGTGTCTTTCGTAGCCGCCGACTCCAGCCCCGTCAGTTCGGCGACACGGCTTGAGAGTTTCGACCTGTCCATAAGCGCCTCCTCATTCCGGTTGCGACCGTAGCTCCATCCCTGCGGCTGGCCAGGCGCATCCTTCACCAAAGGCGTATGACGCCGAAGCCGTCGAGTACGGGATCGATCGAGACAACGGGGAACTCGCGCCTCAGGGCCTGCGCGGCCAGCATTCGGTCGAAGGGATCGCGGTGCGGGCCGGGCAGGCGCCCAGCGCGTTCGGCATCCGCGACGCCGATTTCGAGTTCCGTAAATCCCTGCCTGGTGATGTGACCCGATATGTTGAGCGCCAAGGCCTCACAGCCCAGCAGTTTGCCGATCCGGAACTTGGTAGCGATCTCCCAGGCGGACGCCGCGCTGACCACAATGTCGTTCACCTCGTCCTCGATCACGCTGCGTGCCGGTTTCGAGAGCCGATCACTGTCGGCGATCCACCAGAGAAACGCATGCGTGTCCAGCAGTACCTGCACCTCTACCGGCCTTCCCAGGCGGCCAGTTCTTCCTCCGGTAGCGGGTCGAAGAAGCTGTCGGGAACCTGGATCTTTCCCTTGAGGATATCGGGGCGACGCTGGGCCCTGGCCTTGCACGCAAGCAGGCGCGCAACCGGTTCGCCGCGCCGCGCAATGACGACATCCTCTCCCGCTTCCACCCGCGCAAGCAGTTTGGAAAGCTCGGTCTTGGCCTGATGGACGTTGACGACATACATGGCGTTTCCACCTCGATCCGGTGATTTCTAGCTAACCATATAGCTAGATACGTCGTGGCGCAAGGTTGCCCAGGCGCATCATTGCCGACAACTGCGGCAGGCCACCACATGGAGAGGTGACGGTCGATGCTTGTGTTTGCGCCGGTAGACTGCGTATTCGGGTTGTTGGCTGATGATGGCCCCGGAAGCTCAGGCAAATGTGTGCGCGCGTGGGGGCATGGTATGGTCCGGGCCGGTGTCGTTCATGGGACAGATGGCGTTGTAGCCCATCGCCTCTGATTCTCGATTCACCCGAGCCAAACAGCGCCTCGTCGTCAAGAATGTCCCACGCGACCCGCCTGGGAGAGCGGCGTGCAGCTTTGATCGTGGGACAAACCGGGATCACTTCCAGCGTCCTCTCGTCAGAGCAGAACGCAGCAACAGGGTTGACGAGGCGCAATGAGATCGTGATTTAGAACCCTGTTGATGCCCGTTGATCGGATTAACTCGTCCGACGCGCGGGCTATGCGTTGCCATATTTTTCGGCGGCCAGTCGTCGATCAAGTTCGGCGTGGACACAACACTTGAGTTCACGGCCCTGCTCCAGTGTGTCCCAAGTCCTCAAGATTGACCAAAGGTATGCAACGAGTATCACTCCTGTGACCATCCACTGATTGGACACGATTTCCAGTCCTTGCAACAGGGACCCGGTGGAGCCATCCATGAAACCGACAAAAGCGATTTGGATCGGGATTGTGAGACCCAAGAAAACCAACACGGCCGAGAACACCGCGCCACCGATGGACATCCTGCTCTTGAGGTGACTGTAGTTTTCTTCGGAAGATTGGCAAAGCGACTCGAGTAATGGCTTCGGCAATGTCCGGAGGATCTCCGTGGCATCTTTCCAGAACGTGTTGTGCTGGCGATGCCATGAAAACTGATCATTGCTGAAGTTCAGCAAGGTGGGAAGCAGTTCCTTCCACCGGGGCAGTATCGTGCTTCGCTTGGCAAAAATGGAGCAGAGCTTCTGCCAAGTTGCATGAAACTCCGTATCTTGCGGTGCTGACATAGCGAGAAATGACCTCCGAAGTCTCGTGGTTGGCGGGTGTGGAAGAGTTGACGGTGGGCTGGTCGTTGTGCCGCCACGCCGTGCGACGCCACATCAGTTTACCACTGATCCACAGACGGTCTTCATGAAGGCCATTATGTGGGAAGGTGCCGAAGCGGGATGATCGGCGATCATATCTCGGGCGGATGGTCCGGTGAATTTCGACGGGCGGCGCGCTGCTCGCTTCCTTGCGTTGCTTCCGACAAGGGCCTAGTCGGGCATACCGGTGCTTCGAGCGGGGTACCGGTGGTGTCTGAACCGGGCCGTGTCAGCGGGCAGCTGCTGGCCCGGAGACACGCATGGTGCAACAGAGCGCCGGGATCCGGTTCCGGAGAAGATCTGGCCGAGTCTGCGGACCCTGGACAGCTTGACCGGAGTGCGGGCGTGTCCGCGGCGTGGTATGGTCCGGGCCGGTGTCGTTCATGGGAGAGATCGGGTGTCTCGCAGGAAATTGGCCCTCGTCGGGGCCGGCCAGATCGGTGGCACACTGGCCCACCTTGCCGGGCTGAAGGAACTCGGCGATGTCGTCCTCGTCGATATCGTCGAAGGCGTGCCCCAGGGAAAGGCGCTCGATATCGCGCAGTCGGGCACGATCGAGGGATTCGATGCGTCGATCAGCGGTGACAACGGCTATGCCGCAATCGAGGGCGCCGATGTCGTCATCGTGACGGCGGGTGTTGCACGCAAGCCCGGCATGAGCCGTGATGATCTCATCGGCATCAATGCAGGGGTCATCTCAAAGGTGGGTGAGGGAATTTCCCGCCATGCTCCCGACGCCTTCGTCATCTGCATCACCAATCCCCTCGACGTGATGGTGTGGCACCTGCAGCGTGAATCGGGACTTCCTGCCAACCGTGTTGTCGGCATGGCGGGCGTTCTCGATTCGGCACGGTTCAGGGCGTTCCTTGCAGAGGAGATGGATGTCTCGGTCGAAGACGTCAGCGCCCTCGTCCTCGGCGGCCACGGTGACACCATGGTGCCCCTGGTGAGGTATGCGACCGTTGCGGGTATCCCGTTGCCCGACCTCGTCGCCATGGGCTGGCTTTCGCAGGAAACGCTTGATGCCATCGTTCAGCGCACCCGTGACGGTGGCGCCGAGATCATTCGCCACCTGAAGACCGGCTCTGCCTTCTATGCTCCGGCGTCTTCGGCCATTGCCATGGCCGAATCCTATCTGAAGGACAAGAAGCGCGTCCTTCCCGCGGCGGCGCGCCTCAACGGCGAGTACGGAGTCGACGGTCTCTACGTCGGTGTTCCGGTGGTCATCGGTAAGGGCGGTGTCGAACGCATTGTCGAAATCCGTCTCGATGACGCCGAACAGGCGATGTTCGATCATTCGGTGGCGGCGGTGAAGACACTGATGGAAGCGCTTGAATCCGTCGTCTCGGCGGCCGGGGAGCCGTGACCGCGGCATGGACCAGCGCGCGGCCATGGGCCTTGCGGGGACTGGTCGCGGCCCTTCTGGTCCTGGCGCCGGGAGGCATGCAGGCTCAGGAACGGGGGACCGCCCGGGACGCCCAGGAACTCGTTGGGCGCGCCATCGAGCTCTATGACGCCATCGGTCTCAGGGCCTTCTACGCGATCTCCAGGGATCCCTCCTACATTCATCACGACCTCTACGTCTTTGTGCTCGACAGGATCGGATCGGTCGCCGCGAACGGCCTCGATCCCCGCCTCGTGGGCATGAACGCTCTCAATGCCCGTGACCCCGAAGGTGTGAGATACGTTCGCGAAATGCTGCAGCGGGCAACGCCCGACGGTGTGTGGATCGACTACATATCCTTCGACCCGTTCGCCGGAAAACCCGCGCCGAAATCGTCCTGGGTGGTACGCCACGACGGCTTCGTCTTCGGTTGCGGAATCTATGCCGGCGACATCAGCGTATGAGCGTTCAACCGGTGACAGCGGTTGTCATTTTCCGGGTGGTGGGTAGAGTGAGGCCGGAGGGTCCATGAACCGGATAGTGACGTGAATCTTCACGAATACCAGGCCAAGGCCCTGTTGTCCGCCAGAGGCGTTCCCGTTCCCCGTGGCCAGGTTGCCGCGAACGCTGACGAAGCAATTGCCGCTGCGAGCGAACTCGGCGGAAATCTGTGGGTGGTCAAAGCCCAGGTGCACGCCGGTGGCCGCGGAAAGGCCGGCGGAATCCGTGTCTGTCGCAGCCTGGACGAGGTGGGGGAGGCCGCAGACGCCATGATCGGCAGCCGCCTCGTTACCTACCAGACAGGCCCCGAAGGCAACCCGGTCAACCTCGTTTACATCGAGGAAGGACTTTCGATCGCTGCCGAACTCTACCTTGCGCTTCTCGTCGATCGCGCCACCGCCTCCGTGGCCATCATTGCTTCGCTCGATGGTGGCATGGATATCGAGGAGGTCGCTGCCAGAACGCCTGAACGGATTGTCACCCTCGCCATTGATCCCGCCTCCGGCCTGCAGCCCTTTCATGGCCGCCGCCTCGCTGCTGCCTTGGGTCTCGCTGGCGATGCCGCAAAGCAGGCATCCGCCCTTCTCCGCTCCATGGTGGAGGTGTTCCAGGAGTCGGATGCCAGTCTGCTGGAGATCAATCCTCTCGTCGTCACCGTCTCGAACGACCTCGTCGTTCTCGACTGCAAGGTCAACATCGACGACAACGCCCTCTTCCGGCATCCCGATCTCGTCGCCATGCGTGATCCCGACCAGGAGGATCCGGCCGAGCGGGAGGCCAATGCCATTGGCCTCAACTACGTCAAGCTCGATGGCACCATCGGTTGCATGGTGAACGGCGCCGGTCTTGCCATGGCGACGATGGATATCTGCAAGCTCGCCGGCGGCGAACCGGCCAATTTCCTTGATGTCGGCGGTGGCGCCACGAGGGACCAGGTGGCGGCTGCCTTCAGGGTCATCGTCTCGGACGCCAACGTTCGTGCCATCCTTGTCAACATCTTCGGCGGCATCATGCGTTGCGACGTGATCGCGCAGGGTGTGGTCGATGCGGCGCGCGAACTCGATCTCGAGGTGCCTGTCATTGTCCGCCTCGAGGGCACGAACGTGGACGAGGGAAAGGCGATCCTCGAGCGGTCGGGAATGGCGATCATTCCGGCCGACGACCTTGGCGACGCCGCTGCCAGGGCCGTGGCGGCCATCGCCGGGGACGGATGATGGCCGTTCTTGTCGATCACGCGACCAGAGTCCTTGTCCAGGGATTTACCGGCAAGACGGCAACGTTCCATTCGGAACAGGCAATCGCCTACGGCACGACCGTCGTCGGTGGTGTCACGCCCGGGAGGGGTGGAGCACGCCATCTGGATCGTCCGGTGTTCGACACCGTGGCGGACTGTGTCGAGGCGACAGGAGCGAACGCATCGGTGATCTACGTCCCGCCGCCCTTCGCTGCCGACGCCATCCTCGAGGCCATCGATGCCGGCGTACCCCTCATTGTTGCCATCACGGAGGGCATTCCGGTGCTCGACATGGTGAGGGTGCGTCGTGTCCTTGAAGGCTCCTCATCCCGCCTCATCGGGCCCAACTGTCCTGGAGTCATCACGCCCGGGGAATGCAAGATCGGCATCATGCCCGGGCACATACACAGGAGGGGTCGGGTCGGCATCGTGTCGCGTTCGGGCACGCTCACCTATGAAGGCGTCCACCAGACCACTATGGCGGGATTGGGCCAGACCACCTGCATCGGCATTGGTGGCGATCCCGTCAACGGGACGAACTTCATCGACTGTCTCGAGATGTTTCTGGGTGACGACGAGACCGAAGGCATTATCATGATCGGCGAGATCGGCGGGTCGGCCGAGGAAGAGGCGGCCGACTTCATGGCACACGAGAAACGCCGCAAGCCGGTGACCGGGTTCATTGCCGGCATGACAGCTCCGCCCGGACGCCGCATGGGCCATGCCGGGGCGATCATCTCCGGCGGCAAGGGCGGTGCGGCCGACAAGGTCGAGGCCATGAGGCATGCGGGATTCCACATCGCCGACTCACCAGCGAGCCTGGGAACGACCATGCTGGCCGCGATGAAGGACTGAAGGAGGCTGCCCCGCTATCGGGCAGCGTGACACAATGGACGAACATACGGACGACGTCTCCTACCTTTACGGACACAACACGAACTACATCGAGGAACTCTACGCACGGTATGCCACTGACCGGTCCCTGGTCAGCGAGGCCTGGCGGGAGATCTTCGATGATCTGGCGAGCGACGAAGCGGCCACGCGTTCGGAACTGTCGATTACCCGCGGTAACCATGGGGTAGCCGAGCACCACAATGGCGGCCACGAGTCGCCCGTTGCGATGCCGCTTCCGACCGGGGCGCCGCCACCGCCGGGCAGCCGGGAATCGGTGGCCGAATTCGCTCTCGCCCGCGACAGCATCCGCATTCTGATGATGATCCGCGCCTATCGCGTGCGCGGGCACCTGGCGGCCGACCTCGATCCCCTTGGACTCGACAGCGACCGCTATCATCCCGAACTCGACCCCCGTACCTACGGCTTCATCGAGCAGGACTATGGCCGCGAGTTCTTCGTCGACGGTGTTCTCGGCCTGCAGAGGGCGACCCTTGAACAGATCCTTGATGTCGTGCGCCGGACGTACTGCGGCACCATCGGCGTGGAGTTCATGCACGTTCAGAGTGCGGAGGAAAAGTCCTGGATCCAGCGCAAGCTTGAGGGGTCGCGCAGCGATGCCGAACTCGATACGGAAGAGAAGAAAAGGGTGCTCTCGGAGATCAGCCGGGCCGAGGGTTTCGAGAAGTTTCTCAACATCAAGTACCCGGGTGCCAAGAGGTTTTCCCTCGAGGGCGCCGAGAGCACCATCTCCGCCATGGAGACCATCATCCGCGGCGCCGCCCACCTGGGCGTCGAGGAGATCGTCCTCGGCATGCCTCATCGCGGTCGCCTCAACGTGCTCACCAATGTCATGGGGAAACCGTACGCCCAGGTCTTTTCGGAGTTTCACGGGGAGGCCGGGCATCCCGACGCCGTGCAGGGCGCCGGTGATGTCAAGTATCACCTCGGCACCTCCTCCGACCGGCAGGTTGCCGACGGCCGCACCATTCACCTTTCGCTGACAGCCAATCCCTCCCACCTTGAGGCGGTCTGTCCCGTGGTGCAGGGGCGGGTGCGCGCCAAGCAGTCCCTCGCCGATGACGACGACCGCAAGAAGGTCATGGGCCTGCTTCTGCACGGTGACGCGGCCTTCGCCGGCCAGGGCCTGGTCGCCGAGACGCTGGGCATGTCGGAACTGCGTGGACACAAGACGGGTGGCACCATCCATCTCATCGTCAACAACCAGATCGGCTTCACGACGAGCCCGAAGTACTCGCGGTCGTCTCCTTATCCGAGCGATGTGGCCAAGATGGTGATGGCGCCGATCTTCCACGTGAACGGTGACGATCCGGAGGCGGTCGCCCACGTCGCCAAGCTGGCGATCAAGTACCGCCAGGAATTCGGACGCGACATCGTCGTCGACATCTTCTGCTACCGCCGGCATGGCCACAACGAGGGGGACGAGCCGGCGTTCACGCAGCCGTTGATGTACGGACAGATCGCCAGGCAGGCAACCACACGCGAACTCTACGCCGAGAGACTTGTGACCGAAGGGGCCATCCTGCCGGCCGAGTCCGAGGCGATCAGCCGCAACTACTACCAGGTCCTGGACGAAGCCCTGGAGGCTGCGGCGGGGTTCCGCACCAACAAGGTCGACTGGCTTGAAGGAGTCTGGTCGGGAATCGAGGTCGCCGACAGGGATGGCGCACGACGTGGCAAGACAGCTGTGGCCGTGGATGACTTGCGCGACATCGGTCGGGCAATCTGCACGTTCCCCGAGACACACAATGTTCACCGGAAACTCCGGCGCATCATCGACCAGCGCCGGGACATGATCGAATCGGGCCGCAACATCGACTGGGCCACGGCCGAGGCACTGGCTTTCGGCACCCTGTGCTACGAGCGGGCCAACGTGCGGCTGTCGGGCCAGGATTGCGGCCGCGGCACCTTCAGCCAGCGCCATTCCGTCCTGGTGGACCAGGAAACCGAGGAGCGTTTCATCCCTCTCAATCACATCAGCGAGGATCAGGGTACCTTCGAGGTGATCGACAGCATGTTGTCGGAAGCGGCGATCCTCGGTTTCGAGTACGGTTACAGTCTCGCAGACCCCAACACCCTGGTCCTGTGGGAGGCCCAGTTCGGTGACTTCTCGAATGGCGCCCAGGTGATCATCGACCAGTTTCTCTCGGCCGGAGAGAGCAAGTGGTTCCGCATGTCGGGGCTCGTCATGCTGTTGCCCCATGGCTACGAGGGTCAGGGTCCTGAACACAGTTCCGCACGGCCCGAGCGCTATCTTCAGCTGGCCGCCGAAGACAACCTGCAGATCGCCAATTGCTCCACGCCGGCTTCCTACTTCCACGTCCTGCGCCGGCAGATGAAGCGCAAGTTCAGGAAGCCGATCGTCATCTTCACGCCGAAGTCCCTGTTGCGGCACCGGCGTTGCGTGTCGGATATCGAGGAGTTTTCCGGCGAGACGCAGTTCCACCGCATGCTCTGGGATCTCGATGACGCCGAACGGGGCCAGGACATCGACCGCCTCGTCCTGTGCACGGGCAAGGTCTACTACGACCTTCTCGAGAAAAGTGAAGAACTTGGACTTGCCAACACCACGTTAGCGCGGATCGAGCAGTTGTCGCCATTTCCGATCGACCTGGTTCAGGAAGTCGTCGACATCTATCCCAACGCCGAGGTGATCTGGTGTCAGGAGGAGCCGCGCAACATGGGCGCCTGGACCTACGTGCGTGACAAGGTTGACCAGGCGATCGAGGCAGGACAGCTGAAGATGCCCGCGCTCCGCTATGCCGGCCGGCCCGACGCGGCGTCGCCGGCAACGGGTTACATCAGGGTCCATGAACGCGAGCAGGAGGTGCTGGTGTGCAAGGCCCTCACGGGCTGACCGCCTCACGCCGCGCCTGAACCTAAGGAAGACCACGCCATGCCAGTCGACATCACGGTCCCGCAACTGGGAGAATCGGTCGCAGAGGCGACTGTCGCCACCTGGCTCAGACAGAAGGGCGAGACGGTCAACAAGGACGAGCCATTGCTCGAACTCGAGACCGACAAGGCCACCATGGAGGTCTACGCGCCCGTCTCCGGCGTCATCACCGATGTTCTCCACGCAGAGGGCGCCGACGTCGCCGTCGGCGCCGTGGTGGGACGCATCACCGAAGGTGCCGGCGAGGTTCGCACGGAGAAGGCGGCGGAAGCGAACCTGTCACCAGCCGTGCGCCGCGCGCTCGCCGAACACGGCCTTGATGCCACGGATATCTCGGGAACCGGCAAGGACGGACGGCTGACCAAGGCCGACGTTCTGGAGCACGCCAGGCGCGGCGCCGAGTCCCCTCCGGCAACCGCCGCCGCGCTCCCGCCGCAGACGGTGCCGGACCCACCGGCCGCACCCCAGCAGGCGGCGTCGGTTCCGCCGTCACCTCCCGACCCGGAGGGGCGCGAGGAACGGGTGCGCATGAACCGTCTGAGAAAGAGGATCGCCGAGAGGCTGAAGGCTGCCCAGAACACGGCGGCGATGCTGACGACCTTCAACGAGGCGGACATGACGGCCGTCATGGAGGCCCGGCGGACCTACCGGGATCTCTTCGAAAGGAAACACGGCGTCCGCCTCGGCTTCATGTCCTTCTTCGTGCACGCAGCGGTCCAGGCTCTCACGGAGGTCCCCGCCGTCAACGGCGAGATCGCCGGAGACGAGATCGTCTACAAGCACTACTACCATGTCGGCGTGGCGGTAAGTGCGCCCCAGGGTCTCGTCGTGCCGGTGCTGCGCGATGCCGACAGCATGTCCCTTGCCGATGTCGAGAAAGCCATCGCCGCTTTCGCTGCGAAGGCGCGCGACGGGAACCTCGTTCCCGATGATCTCATCGGCGGCACGTTCACCATCTCGAATGGCGGCATCTTCGGTTCCCTCCTGTCGACCCCAATTCTCAATCCGCCGCAGTCGGCCATTCTCGGCATGCACAAGATCCAGGAGCGGCCCGTCGTCGTGGCGGGAGAGGTGGTGGCAAGGCCCATGATGTACCTCGCACTCTCCTATGATCACCGCATCATCGACGGACGCGAAGCGGTGACATTCCTGGTGCGCATCAAGGAGGCCATCGAAGACCCGCAGCGCCTGTTGCTGAAGATCTGAACGGGCTGGCGGGAGAGCGATCATGGCCGAACGGGACTTCGATGTGGTGGTGATTGGCGCCGGCCCGGGAGGCTACGTCTGCGCCATCCGCTGCGCCCAACTCGGACTCAGGACCGCCTGCGTCGACAAACGCGCGACTCTCGGCGGCACGTGCCTCAACATCGGCTGCATCCCCTCCAAGGCGCTTCTGCAGTCATCCGAGCTCTTCGAGCAGACTGCCCATCTCAAGAGCCACGGCATCCTGCCCGGTGACGTCAGTCTCGATCTTGGCGTCATGATGACGCGCAAGGACAAGGTGGTGACGACGCTCACCAAGGGGATTGCCGCACTCTTCAGGAAGAATGGCATCACGCGTCTTTCGGGGACCGGTCGCATCGTTGATCCTCACACCGTCGATGTCGACGGCAACACCGTCACCTCCAACCACATCGTCATCGCCACGGGCTCGGACCATGCGACGCTTCCCGGAATCGGGATTGACGAGAAGAGGGTCGTGTCATCGACCGGAGCGCTTTCCCTCACCGAGGTGCCCCGAAGCATGGTCGTCATCGGTGCCGGCTTCATCGGTCTGGAGATGGGATCGGTGTGGCGGCGTCTTGGTACAAAGGTCACGGTGGTCGAGTACCTCGACCGCATTGTCCCCGGCATGGATGGCGAGATCGCCGGGCAATTCCAGAAGCTGTTGCGGCGTCAGGGTCTGGTGTTCCGCCTTGCCAGTCAGGTCACCGCCGTGACGCCGGGAGAGGAGGGCGTCGATGTCACTCTGGAACCGGCCGGGGGCGGGTCGGCCGAGACCCTGACGACGGAGATCGTGCTGGTCAGTGTCGGCCGCAAGCCCTTCACCGAGGGTCTTGGTCTTGCCGAGGCCGGTGTTGCCACCGACGACAAGGGGCGCATCAAGGTGGATGGCCGGTTTGCCACCAGTCAGCCGGGAATCCATGCCATCGGCGATTGCATTGCCGGGGCCATGCTCGCTCACAAGGCCGAGGACGAGGGAATTGCTGTTGCCGAGACCCTGGCCGGCGGTGCAGGGCACGTCAATCACGATGTCATTCCGGGCGTTGTCTACACGAACCCCGAGGCGGCGTCGGTCGGCAAGACGGAGGAGGAACTGCAGGCTGCCGGTGTGGACTATGTTGCCGGACGCTTTCCCATGATCGCCAATTCCAGGGCACGCACCTACGACGAGACGGCGGGGATGGTGAAGGTCCTGGCCGACAAGTCGACCGATCGGGTGCTCGGGGTGCACATTCTCGGCACTGCTGCCGGCGAACTGATCGCCGAGGCTGCGGTTGCCATGGAGTTCGGCGCCTCGTCGGAAGACCTCGCCCGCACCTGCCATGCCCATCCGACCTTCTCCGAGGCCGTGCGTGAGGCCGCGCTCGCAGTCGACGGCCGCGCTATCCACGCCTGAATGGGGATCAGGCCCGTGGATGGGCCTTCTGGTAGACCTCGAGGAGACCGCCGGCGTCGATTCGGGTGTAGCGCTGCGTCGTTGTCAGGCTGGCATGGCCGAGCAGTTCCTGGATGGTTCTGAGATCCACGCCGTTGCCGAGGAGGTGGGTGGCGAAGCTGTGGCGCATGGCATGGGGAGTCGCGGTTGCGGGAAGGCCGAGGCGTCCCCTCAGTTCCCGGAAGCGCTTCTGGGCGACGCCGGGATTGAGCCGGCCGCCACGGGTGCCGATGAAGAGGGGGCTTGCGGGCTCTGCCCCGTCGGGGCGATGACGCAGGTAATCCAGCAGTGCTTCCCTGACCCGGGCCAGCAAGGGCACCATGCGCGCCTTGTTCCCCTTGCCGACGATTCGCAGGGTTTCGCCACCGGTGATGTCCCTGACATCGAGAGCCAGCGCTTCTCCCAGTCTGAGCCCGCTGCCGTAGAGCAGCATCATGAGGGCGAGGTCGCGCTTGCCAATCCAGACCTTGGTTGCCGAATCCTCGGCCGAGGCCAGCACGTCGGTGGCCTCGTCCATGGTCAGGGGCCGCGGAACCTGCCGCGGTATTCTCGATGCCCGTGCATTGTGGACCACCGGATTGGACACCAGTCCCTGGCGATCGAGGTACTGGAAGAAACTCTTCACGGCTGACAGGGCGCGGGACGTCGATGTCCTGGCGAGGCCACGCGCCGCCCGGCTGGCGAGCCATGATCGCAGGTCCCCGTGGTCAAGGGATTTCAGTGTCGAAAGGCGCGTTTCCTCACCATGGTGGTCGGCCATGAAGGCGAGGAATTCCCTGAGGTCGCGGCGGTAGGCAAGAACGGTGTTGTGGGCGAGGCGGCGCTCGGATGCCAGTTGCTCAAGCCATGCCGCTGCCAGTTCCGCCACCTCGCCGGTGGCAGCACAGGGCGTGGCGGGATCCGGATGTGTGGTCTCCTGTGCCGCTGCCATCCGGCTCCCCATGGATCAGTTCTCGCTGAGGATGGTCTGGCCCGTCTTCTTCCAGTCCGCCAGGAAGGCATCGAGGCCCTTGGAGGTCAGCGGATGCTCCACCAGACGGCGCAGGACGTCAGGCGGAAGCGTGGCGACGTCGGCGCCCGAAAGGGCTGCCTGACGCAGGTGAGCCGGCGAACGGATCGATGCCGCGAGGATGCGCGTATCGAGTTCGGGATAGTTGTCGTAGACCTCGCGGATCTCGTCGATGAGCTCCATTCCGTCGTGACCAATGTCATCGAGACGGCCGACGAAGGGAGAGATGAAGGCGGCCCCCGCCTTGGCGGCAAGCAGGGCCTGGTTGACGGAAAAACACAACGTGACATTGACAGCCGTGCCGTCATCGCTCAGCGCCTTGCACGTCTTGAGCCCGTCCCAGGTCAGGGGAACCTTGACGGCGATGTTGGGGGCGAGGTCGGCCAGACCCTGGCCCTCGGCCAGCATCGTTTCGAAATCGGTGGCAGTGACCTCGGCGCTCACCGGTCCGCTGACCACCGCGCAGATCTCCTTGATGACGTCCCTGAAGTGGCGGCCGGTCTTGGCGATGAGAGACGGATTGGTGGTCACACCGTCCACCATGCCGGTAGAGGCGAGATCGCGAATCTCGTCCACGTCAGCCGTATCGACAAAGAACTGCATGCCGGCTCACCCTCACTGTTTGCCATGAACCGTAGTCCGGACGACAGGTGTTCCAACCGGTCGCCAACCTCTGGCAGAGTGTAGCGGATGGCCGACAATCACGCTACAGCCGGGGACACTGTCCAGGTCCTTTTGCCCCTGCCGGTGCCCGGACCCTATGACTACCATGTTCCGGAGGGTGTCGAGGCGTCCGTCGGTGCCATTGTGCGCGTCCCGCTGGGAAACAGGATCGTTACCGGCGTCGTGTGGGGACACGAAGGTCCCGACGTCGACCGTTCCCGCCTGCGGCCAATCGAGGGCGTGTGGAATGTGCCGCCTCTCAAGAAGTCACTCCTCAGGTTCGTCACCTGGGTGGCCCGCTACACGGTCAACGCAGAAGGAGCCGTTCTGCGCATGGTCCTGCGATCGCGCGAAGCGCTGGAGCCACCTCCAGGCCGCCGGGCGTTGCGTCTGGCCGGTCGACCACCCGAGAGAATCACTCCACAGAGACAACGTGTTCTCTCCCTGATGGCCGACGGTTCGACACGGCCGGTCTCGGATGTGGCAGCCGAAGCCGGAGTAAGCGTGGCCGTACTCAAGGGACTCGTCGAGACAGGCAGCTTCGAGACCGTCCTCATGCCTCCGGCGCCCGTCTATGCTCCTCCCGACCCCGAAGCTCCGGGGCCGAAGCTCAGGGCCGATCAGAGGACGGCGGCCGCACGTCTTGCGGCGACGCTCGACGACAACACCTTCGCACCCACCCTTCTCGAGGGCGTGACCGGTTCGGGCAAGACGGAGGTCTATTTCGACGCCATCGCAAGGGTTCTGGCAACTGGCCGCCAGGTGCTCGTGCTGCTGCCGGAGATTGCTCTCAGCGCCCAGTTCCTCAATCGTTTCGAGGAACGATTCCAGGCGCCCCCCGCCATCTGGCATTCCGATGTGCCGCGATCGCGGCGTCATCCGGTGTGGCGCGGTGCGGCAACCGGAGAGGTGCGCATTGTCGTCGGCGCCCGTTCGGCCCTGTTCCTGCCCTTCCAGGATCTCGGACTGATCGTTGTCGACGAGGAACACGACAGTTCCTACAAGCAGGAGGATGGTGTCTGCTATCACGCCCGGGACATGGCGATCGTGCGGGCTCACCTGGAGACCATCCCGATCATCCTGTGTTCGGCGACACCTTCCATCGAAACACTCGTCAACGTGGATCGTGGACGCTTCAGGCGTGTCGAACTCAAGGCGCGCCATGCCGGAGCCCTGTTGCCGGATGTCCGTACCATCGACATGACCACGGCCGGGGTCGCGCGGGACAGCTGGCTTTCCGGACCGCTCGTCCGGGCGATGACGACTCGCCTCGAAGCAGGCGAGCAGACGCTGCTCTTCCTCAACCGCCGCGGTTACGCGCCCTTGACGCTGTGCCGGGCATGCGGTCACCGGTTCTCCTGTCCGGACTGCACCGCATGGCTGGTGGAGCACAGGTACCTTGCACGGTTGCAGTGTCATCACTGCGGTCGCTGGATACCCCGGCCGCAGACATGTCCTGTCTGCGCACAGTCCGATTGCCTCGTCGCCTGCGGTCCTGGCGTCGAACGCCTCGACGAGGAGGTGGCGCGCCGGTTTCCCGATGCCCGCCGGGAGGTGATGACTTCCGATACCCTCGCCGGACCGCATGCCGTGGCCGAGCTGGTGAAACGGATCGAGAGCGGTGGCATCGATATCCTCATCGGAACGCAGATCGCCGCAAAGGGCCATCACTTCCCGCTGCTGACGCTGGTCGGTGTTGTCGATGCCGATCTCGGTCTTCATGGAGGTGATCCCAGGGCAATGGAACGCACCTGGCAGCTGCTTCACCAGGTGGCCGGCCGGGCCGGACGCGAGGAGCGTCCCGGCGAGGCCTTCCTCCAGACATGGGACCCCGCCCATCCCGTGATGCACGCTCTGGAGACCGGAGCACGAGACACCTTCATCGAGCGCGAGAAACGGGAACGCGAAAAGGGAGGCATGCCGCCCTACGGCCGCCTGGCGGCTGTCATCGTGTCCGGTACCCGTGAGGGCGATGTGCGCTCCCTTGCGCTCTTTCTCGCCCGCAAGGCACCGTCGGCGCCGGATATCCGTACCTTCGGTCCGGCACCGGCACCGCTCGCCATCCTGCGTGGCCGCCACCGCTGGCGCCTTCTGGTCAAGGCGTCTGCGGAAGCACCGCTGCAGCGCGCCCTGCGCACGTGGCTCGATCCGGTCCGCCTGAAAGGTGATCTCCGCCTCCAGATCGATGTCGATCCGCAGAGTTTCATGTGAAGACCCGGAGTGCGAGGGTCCGAGGACTTTGGATCCCGGGAGTGCAAAAGGAAGGCAGCGGGTGACAGGCCAAGAGGGGTGGCGGAGGCGCCTCGCCGCTCCAATCCGTCTTGCGCCCGGAGTCCTGCTGTGCTACCTCATCGCCCGCTTCCCGCCCACGACGGGGCGAAAGCCCCGGCATGTTCCGGGAGCACTCACTTCCTGTCTGATTGGATGAGGGCTGACGGGTTTGGCCTCCGACAACCATGCAGTGACCGGTCTTTCGGGACGCTACGCTCGGGCGCTCTACGAGCTTGCCGATGAGGCAGGCGAGCTCGATCAGGTAGCCGACGATCTGCGTGCGATCACGCGCGCTCTCGAGGACTCGTCCGATCTTCGCCGTCTTGTCGAGAGCCCGCTTCTGTCCCGTGACGAACAGGGCCGTGCCATGGCCAGCGTGCTCGAGGCCATGGAATGCGGATCACTGGTTCGCAACACCGTGGGCGTGCTGGCCCAGGCAAGACGCCTTTATGCCCTGAAGGATGTCGCCGGGGATTTCCTGCGTCTCCATGCCCTGCAGCGCGGTGAGACCACGGCCGAGGTGACATCGGCGCGGCCCCTGAGCGACGGGGAACTGGCCCGCCTGCGGGAGACCCTGGGACGAATCGTCAGACGCGACGTCTCGATCGAGTCCAGCGTCGATCCGTCCGTGATCGGTGGACTCGTGGTCACCATCGGATCGCGCATGATGGACAGCACCATACGTACCAAACTTCAACGTCTCGAGCTTGCGATGAAGGGGACCGGCTGATGGATATCCGTGCCGCCGAGATTTCTTCCATTATCAGGGAACAGATTGCCAGTTTCGGCGCCGAAGCGGAGGTGTCGGAAGTCGGCCGGGTTCTGTCGGTGGGCGACGGCATCGCCCGCGTCTACGGCCTCGACAACGTGCAGGCCGGCGAGATGGTCGAATTCCCTGGTGGAGTCCAGGGGATGGCGCTCAATCTCGAGACCGACAATGTCGGCATCGTGATCTTTGGCAGCGACCGGGACATCGTCGAAGGCGACACCGTCAAGAGGACCGGCTCGATTGTCGACGTACCGGTGGGCAAGGGCCTTCTTGGGCGCGTTGTGGATGCACTGGGCCGGCCGATCGATGGCGCCGGCGCCATCGAACATGACGAACGCCGGCGCATCGAGGTCAAGGCGCCGGGCATCATTCCCCGCGAATCGGTCAGTGAACCGATGCAGACCGGCCTCAAGGCCCTTGACGCTCTGGTGCCGATCGGCCGCGGTCAGCGCGAACTCATCATCGGCGACCGGCAGACCGGCAAGACGGCCGTGGCTGTCGATACCATCATCAACCAGAAGCAGAACTGGGAGTCAGGCGACGAGACCCGGAGGCTCTACTGTGTCTATGTCGCCGTCGGGCAGAAGCGTTCGACGGTGGCCCAGATCGTCAAGGCGCTCGAGGACCACGGCGCCATGGAGTACACGACCATCGTCGCCGCCACGGCATCCGATCCGGCGCCGATGCAGTTTCTGGCTCCTTACAGCGGTTGTGCCATCGGCGAGTACTACCGTGACAACGGCATGCACGCCCTCGTCATCTACGACGACCTTTCGAAGCAGGCCGTCTCTTACAGGCAGGTCTCCCTGCTGTTGCGCCGTCCTCCGGGCCGTGAGGCCTACCCGGGCGACGTGTTCTACCTCCATTCGCGCCTGCTCGAACGGGCGGCCAAGATGAACGGGGATTTCGGCGGTGGATCACTGACCGCCCTGCCGGTGGTCGAGACCCAGGCCTCTGACGTGTCGGCCTACATTCCGACCAACGTCATTTCCATCACCGACGGGCAGATCTTTCTCGAATCCGAACTTTTCTATCAGGGCATCCGACCGGCCATCAATGTCGGCATCTCCGTGTCGCGGGTCGGCTCGGCAGCGCAGACCAAGGCGATGAAGACGGTTGCCGGATCGATCAAGCTGGAACTCGCGCAGTACCGTGAAATGGCGGCCTTCGCCCAGTTTGCCTCGGACCTTGATGCCTCGACGCAGAGACTTCTGGCGCGTGGCGAACGACTGACCGAACTCCTCAAGCAGGACCAGTACAGGCCCATGGCCGTGGAGGACCAGGTTGTCGTCATCTTCGCCGGCGTGAACGGTTACCTCGACGGCATCGCGCCATCTGCCGTCACGAGCTACGAACAGGCCATGCTCGCCGCGGTGCGCGACAAGGGCGCCGACATGCTTGCCGATATCCGCTCGAGTGGTGCGCTCTCCGACGCAACGGCGGGCAAGCTCAAGGCCTTCCTCGACGACTTCACCGGCTCGTTCACGGCCTGATCGCGTATCCTGAACGGCCATGGCGAACCTCAAGGCACTCCGCACGCGTATCAACAGCGTCCGTTCGACGCGCAAGATCACGAGCGCGATGAAGATGGTCGCCGCCGCGAAACTGCGCCATGCTCAGGAATCCGCGGAAGCGGCGCGTCCCTATGCGGAGCGCATGGCACGCATGATGGCCTCGCTGGCGGGCGCCTTTGCGAGCCGCGAGGATGCTCCGAAGTTGCTGGCCGGCACCGGCAGCGACAGGGTGAATCTCATCATCGTCGTCACCTCTGACCGCGGACTGTGTGGCGGTTTCAACGCATCGGTGGTGAGGTCGGTGCGCCAGCGCGTTGCCGAACTCCACAAGGAGGGGCGAGAGGTCAAGCTGCTTTGCCTGGGACGCAAGGGCCGCGACCTGTTGCGGCGCGATCATGGGGACCTGATCATCGAGACCCTGCAGGGTCTCGACAAGGGATTCTCCTATGGTACCGCGCGGGATGCTGCGGAACGGGTCACGCGATTGTTCGAGGCCGGTGAATTCGACCGCTGCATGATCGTCTTCAATCGTTTCCAGTCGGTCATGACGCAGGTCGTCACCTGGCAGGGACTGATTCCCGCGGTGGCGACGGATGAACCCGCTGACGATCTCGGCGGGGCGGTCTACATCTTCGAACCGGACGAGGGCGCCATCCTCGAGCACCTCTTGCCGCGCAATCTCGGCGTGCAGGTGTTCCGCGGTCTTCTCGAGAGCCAGGCTTCGGAACATGCGGCGCGCATGACGGCCATGGACAATGCCACGCGCAATGCCGGCGACATGATTGATCGTCTCAATCTGGTCTACAATCGTACGCGCCAGGCTGCGATCACCACTGAAATCACGGAAATTGTCTCAGGCGCGGAAGCGCTCTAGGGGACGGTCAAGGGCGAGGAGAGTCTCGATGGCAACCAACTCTTCAGGTCACATCAGCCAGGTCATGGGCGCAGTCGTCGACGTGCAGTTCGAGGGCGACCTGCCGAACATCATGAATGCGCTGGAGACCAGCAACCAGGACAAGCGCCTCGTCCTCGAAGTGGCGCAGCACCTTGGAGAGAACACGGTGCGCACCATTGCCATGGATGCCACGGAGGGGCTGGTGCGCGGCCAGGACGTGAGGGACACCGGGGAGTCGATCAGGGTGCCGGTGGGACCGGAGACCCTCGGTCGCATCCTCAACGTGATTGGCGAGCCGATCGATGAACGCGGACCCGTGGAGGCGGCTGAGTCGCTGCCCATCCACAGGGAAGCGCCGGAACTGACGGACCAGTCGACGGAAGCCGAGGTTCTCGTGACCGGGATCAAGGTCATCGACCTGCTCGAGCCCTATGTGAAGGGCGGCAAGATCGGTCTCTTCGGCGGTGCCGGCGTCGGCAAGACCGTCATCATCATGGAACTCATCAACAACATCGCCAAGGCCCATGGCGGCTACTCGGTCTTCGCCGGCGTGGGCGAGCGCACACGCGAGGGCAACGATCTCTACCACGAAATGATCGAATCGGGCGTCATCGATCTCGAGGGCGGCAATTCCAAGGCCGCCCTGGTCTACGGGCAGATGAACGAGCCGCCAGGGGCGCGGGCCCGTGTCGGACTCTCGGGCTTGACGCTGGCCGAGTACTTCCGTGATGCGGAAGGCCAGGACGTTCTGCTCTTCATCGACAACATCTTCCGTTTCACCCAGGCTGGTTCCGAGGTCTCGGCACTGCTGGGGCGGATTCCCTCGGCGGTCGGCTACCAGCCCACGCTGGCCACGGAGATGGGCAACCTCCAGGAGCGCATCACCTCGACCACCAGGGGGTCGATCACCTCGGTCCAGGCGATCTACGTGCCGGCTGACGATCTCACCGATCCCGCGCCGGCGACATCGTTCGCCCATCTCGATGCGACCACCGTGCTGTCGCGCCAGATTGCCGAGCTGGGCATCTACCCGGCCGTGGATCCGCTCGATTCGACCTCGCGCATCCTCGATCCCAGGGTCATAGGCGAGGAGCACTACCAGGTGGCGCGCTCGGTCCAGGAGGTCCTGCAGCGCTACAGGTCCCTGCAGGACATCATTGCCATTCTGGGCATGGATGAGCTCTCCGAAGAGGACAAGCTCGTGGTGGCGAGGGCGCGGAAGATCCAGCGCTTCCTCAGCCAGCCCTTCCACGTGGCCGAGGTGTTCACCGGTGTCCCGGGTGTCTTCGTCGAGCTCGACGACACGATCAAGGGCTTCAAGGCCATCGTTGACGGCGAGTACGACGATCTTCCCGAACAGGCCTTCTACATGGTCTCGAACATTGCCGCGGCGATAGAGAAGGCCAAGAAGCTGGCAGCGGAAGCGGCCTGACACCATGGTCGGAAAGGTCAATTTCGAACTGGTCAGCCCGGAACGCGTTCTCGTCTCCGACACCTTCGACATGGTCGTGATACCCGGAGGCGACGGAGACATCGGTGTGCTGCCCGATCACGCGCCCCTCATCTCCACCATCCGTCCCGGCGTGATCGACATCCACGAGGACGACAAGGTGGCGCATCAGGTCTTCGTGGCCGGCGGCTTTGCCGAGGTCCTGCCCGACCGTTGCACGGTGCTGGCGGAAAAGGCCCTCATGGTGGCAAGTATCGATGCCGGAGACGTCCGTGCCAGGATCGAGGCTGCCGAACTCGACCTGCGCGATGCGGAGAGCGACACCGAACGCGCCAGCGCCAGAGATGAACTCGCGGTCCTCAACGCCATGCTCGAGGCCGTCCCGGACTCCTGAGCACGTATCTCAACCGGAGGGCCTGGTTTCCGGTTGGTCAGGTGGCTTCACGCGTGTTGCGCCCGGCGAGCGATGGGTGTCGGGTGGGGAGGGCCAGGAACAGACGCCAATGGATGCGACGGCGCGTTGTCATGCGCAAGGCCGCCTGTAAACCGAAGAGGTCATATTGGCGTACGGTGTTGTTCCGTGCGGAAACGGGTTGCCCACTCGCAGCTTTCACGATTCGCCAACTTCGCGGTTCTGGGTTCAGCCGCCTCCGCAACCGCAGGGTCCAGGCCAAGGGCGGACAAGACGGCCGCGAGCGTCCCCTGCGGGTCTGCGACAAGGCCCTCATAGGTGATGTTGACAGGCTCAATCTCCTGCTCATCAAACCAACGGTTCCAGCACTCGTCGTGTTCTTCCAACTCTGTCAAGAGCGTTGAAAGATCATCGGCATCGTAGACGGGAGCATGTCCTGTCTTGAGCCGCTCACGTTCGGTGCCGTCTGAGTTGACATGCCACAATCCGGATTGCTCCGCCCTGAGGAGCGAGACCGCCTGGGCGACCTTGTCTTCGCGGGATAGATGCAGGTAGATCGGTGTTCCAAATGCTGCTTGGAAGCGCGCGTTGTCGCTGCCCAGATTCGGGTAAAGCGAATCGAGCCGTTTCGAGAGATCGGCAACACTCTCCCACATCAACCGCAAGCCAAAGACCGGGGTCCCGGCGGCCCCCCGTTGCAACACGGCTGCCAGGTAGGATTGATCAAACTCGTGCTCGTTGCGCCATTCTGCGGTCGACACGCTGAGTTGTTCCGCCCACCAGAAAAAGTCCTCACGCCGGAAGTACGAATTGGGTCTTCCTGCCATCCCGGTATCGGTGAGGAGATCGCACAAGAGCGTGCTTCCACTGCGGGGGGTCGAGCCAATGATGTACGATGCCATCTGTTCAATCACCGAGTCTCGCTCTCCTCGATTGGATTACCCCAAAGTCATCGAGGACGCGAAGAGACTGGTACCAATCGGCAGAAGCAACGGGTTCACCTTGGGGCGCCGCTCGGCGAGAGGCGCTCCCCGTTGAGTAGCGCGTGTACGGCTTTCTTGCCAGTGAGATCGACACGAGTCTGCATGGCCCTGGAGTTCCAGTTCAGGTCGGATTCGACCGAGCAGGTTCGCTGTCGCGCGAGGGCGTCGGTCAGCAGTCTGGACACGACATCGCTCAAGGAGCCCCCTGCAGTCGCCTGGAGTGGCTTCAACGCGTCCAGTATCGGGGCAGAGGGACATCCACGGTCATGCGCATGATGCGTGATGCTGATTCATGTGGCGACACGCGTCAACGTCGCGCTCAGGCGAAGACGAACTCCCGGAGGTGCGTCTCGCAGACAATTGACCGGCGATGCCGGCATCAGGCAGAGGAGAGCGGCACTCGCCTGAGTTGGCCAGGCGGGAGAAATCCGCTTCGATGGCGACTGTGTCGAGATGGTGTCCGATGAGGACGATGCGTGAATCGCGTGTGCCTCGTGGCCAAGCGGCAAGGCGGGAGAGGGGGTGGAAGACATGGCCGATGCCGTTGATGACGATCGGCACGTCGCTGCCGAGAAGGTCGACAATGCCCTTGAAGCGCAGGAGCTGGTCGCCCTGGCGGACAATGAGCCCCTCGATCCAGTCCATGAGCGAAGCAGCCTCGAGCGGCTGGTGCGTGGCGAGCGACAGACTGGTGATGGTGCTGTCATGATGTGTGGAGCTGCTGGCGTGGATCCACGTTGACGGGTCAGGAACGTGGCGGACGATATCGTCCGGCGTGACCGGGGATGAGAGGATGCGCGCCGCGCCGTTGAGGGCCCGCAGGCGCGCCTCGAGGCGATCCGTTCCGGGAGCGAGGTCCGTCTTGGTGAGAATGATCGTGTCGGCGATTGCCGCCTGGCGCAGGCATTCTTTTTGTGTTTCGAACGGCCGTTCGCCGGCCTGCGCATCCACGGTGGCAATGATCCCCGCCACCATCACCTGACGATTGATCCTCTCGTCATGCAGAAGTGTGTGAACCAGGGGTGCGGGATCGGCGAGGCCGCTGGTCTCGATGAGGATGTGGTCCGGAGTGCGCCGGTCGAGAAGGCGCATGATGGCCACCACCACGTCCTCGCGTACCTCGCAGCACAGGCAGCCGGCTCCGACCAGCATGGTCGCGTCGTCGAGGTGTTCGATGAGGAGGTGGTCGACTCCGGTCTCGCCGAACTCGTTGACGATGACGGCGCTCCCGGCCATGGCCGGATGCCTGACGAGGGCGTTGATGAGCGTCGTCTTTCCGCTGCCGAGGAAACCGGTGATGATGGTGACGGGGCTCGTCATGGGGCGATGCCCAGAAGGTCGAGAGGCCGTTCGTGGAGGATCTCCTCGATAAGGGCCTCGGGAATCTTCGGCATGACCAGTCCTTCACCCCATCGGTTGATGGCGCGAAATTCGGCGATGGCGACGGCCGGCCGGCGGACCGGAAAGTCGGAACCGAAGAGAAGCCGGTCGGTGACCCCGTACTCCCGGGCGATCATGAGGCCGTTGTAGAGTTGCCAGGGCCTGTGATAGCGCGCCGAGAGATCGGCAAAGATGTTGTCGTTCTTGCGCATAAGGATGGCCGTCTGCTCCATGTACGGCTGTCCGAAGTGGGCGACGATGATCTTCAGGTGGGGGAAGTCCATGGCGACCCGGTCGAGCAGGCAGGGGTCGGCGAACTCGAGGCTGCCCGTGTAGGCGCCTCCGCAGTGAAACATCACCGGGACGTCATGGTGGCAGGCGATCTCGTAAAGGCGCCCGCAGGCGGGACTTCTGGGGTCCATCGCCTGGTATGTGGGCGAGAGTTTCAGGCCCTTGAGTCCCAGCGCCAGCGCCGATTCGAAATCATCGCCGGCATCGGCATCGTCGGGATGGACCGAACAGAAACCGACGGCCCGTCCCGGGTGCCTGCGAGCGACGTCGGCAATGAACTCGGAAGGCGTGTGATTGCCGGCATGTTTGGGGAGAGCGACGACAACGAAGCGGGCAACCCCGGCCTCATCGACGGCCTCCGAGAGAAGATCGGGATCGGCCTTGCCGTCGCCGAGGACGTTGCGCAGGGACTGCAAGGCCCTGTCGTCGTCAGTGCGGTGTTCGAAAAGGAAGGCATGGGTATGCCAGTCGACGAGTTCACCCATGATGTCACTCCTGACTGGGGACGCCTTCAATGTCACCATCATGGCGATCTTGTGAGCGCTCCCCGGTCTCATGTATACTATGTCACAATTCTCGAAGGACCTTCCGAGGTCAGGAGGGGTGCACCGGCAGGGCGGGTCATGAGCCACTGGGATCTTGACGATATCGACTGGCGAGCCTTCGATCGGGCGAGTGTCGATCCCGACATGGTTCGCATCGTCAAGGCTGCGTCGCTGGTCGAGTACAACGGCGATCTCTATGGCCGGTATCTTGCGAACATCTTTGCAGGCGACGATGCTTTCGTCGCCGCCGCGGAAACCTGGGCCACGGAAGAGGTGCGCCACGGCGTCGCCCTGGGGCGTTGGGCCACCATGGTTGACCCAGACTGGGATTTCGAGGCGGCCCGGGAGCGATTCAGGTCCGAGTACAACCAGGTCGATCTCAGCCTCAAACACTCGGTGCGTGGCTCGCGTTTCAGCGAACTGGTTGCCCGCTGCATCGTCGAGGTCGGGACGTCGTCCTACTACACCGCCCTTGCCGATGCGACGAAAGAGCCCGTCCTGAGGCAGATCTTCAGGAAGATCGCGGCCGACGAGTTCCGTCACTACAAGCTGTTCTACGACCACATGAAGCGGTACCGGGTGATCGACAATCCCAATCTCCTGACACGGGTCCGTGTTGCCGTGACCCGCCTTGCGGAGTCGGAGGACGACGAACTCGCCTTCGCCTACTACATCGCCAACGACGTACCAGAGGCCTACGACCGGAAGGCCTGCGCCGCTGCCTATGGCAGCCGGGCCCTGCCGCACTACCGGCGGAACCACATCCGCCTGGCGGTCAACATGACCACCAAGGCCATGGGGCTCAGACCGAAGAGCCGCGTGGCCTCCCTGATTGCGTGGGTCGTCTGCCGCCTCTTCGAATGGCGCCGCCAGCGCCTTCTGCACCAGGCTCCCGCCTACTGAAATCCTCGCGCCGGGAAGCTCAGCTGTCGCGTCGATCGAGGAGATCGGCGAAGGCGGCGAAGACGTCGCGGTACATCTGACGCTTGAAGGCAACGATGCCGGCCTGGACGGTTTTGGCATGCATCCAGCGCCAGGCGCTGAATTCGGGATGGTCGGTGCCGTGAACGTCGATGGCGTCATCCGATCCCTCGAACCGCATGGCGAACCACACCTGTCTCTGGCCGCGATACCGGCCATTCCAAGTCCGGCTGACGAGTTCCGGGGGGAGGTCGTAGGTGAGCGGTTCGGGAGTCGTTCGAAGCACGGTGACGGAACGGATTCCGGTTTCCTCGGCGAGTTCACGCAAGGCTGCCTTGAGGGGTTCCTCTCCCTCGTCGATTCCGCCCTGGGGCATCTGCCAGACACCGGGGCGGTCAAGTCTCTCGCCGACAAAGACAAGGCCTGCGCCGTTGAGGAGAACGATGCCCACGCCTTGCCGTAATGGCAGGCGCGGGTTCTGGGACGTCATCGTGATGCCAGCGCGATGCCTTCGATGAGATCGAGCGCCCGGCTCAACTGATAGTCCTCCATCGCCTGCTCACTGCGCCGGGTGGAGGCGTCCCCGTCCTCGTCCTCGGCGGGGAGGGTGTCCCCGGCGTCAAGGCTGTTGACGAGATCAGCCTCGCCAAAGCGTTCCACGTCGCTGGACTGGATGACCGCTTCCTCGACGATGATGTCCGGCGAAATGCCGGTTCCCTGGATCGACATGCCGGAAGGTGTGTAGTAGCGAGCGGTCGTCAGGCGCATGGCCCCACCGCTGGCCAGGGGCATGAATGACTGGACCGATCCCTTTCCGAAGGAATGTGTTCCCATGATGATGGCCCTGCGGTGGTCCTGCAGGGCGCCGGCGACGATCTCGGAACCCGAGGCAGAACCGCCGTTGATCAACACGACCATCGGCAGTCCGTCCGCAAGGTCGCCGCTCTGGGAATGAAAGCGCTGGGCGTCGCCCTCCCGCCGGCCGCGGGTCGAGACGATTTCTCCCTGTTCAAGGAAGGAGTCGGCGACGGAGATGGCCTGGTCGAGCAGACCTCCGGGGTTGTTACGCAGATCCAGAACGATGCCCTGGAGATCGCCGGCCGTGGTCTCCCTGATGGCCTCCATGGCGTCGTCGATACCGCTCTGGGTCTGCTGGGTGAACGACGTGATGCGCACGTAGCCCACCTGCTTCTCAAGACGCCATCGCACCGACTGGATGGTGATGATGGCACGGACGATGGTGAAGGTGATGGGCTCGTCGACGCCCTCGCGGGCAATGGTGAGCCTGATCTCGGAGTCGGGTGGCCCGCGCAGCCTGTCCACCGCCTCGTTGAGAGTGAGACCGAGCAGGGGCTCATCGTCGAGATGGGTCACGAAGTCACCGGCCTTGATTCCGGCGCGCTGCGCCGGCGTGTCATCGATCGGCGCCACGACCTTGACGAAGCCATTTTCCATGGTGACCTCGATCCCCAGTCCGCCAAACTCTCCGGTGGTCTGGACCTGGGCCTCCGCATAGGCATCGGGCGAGTAGTAGCTCGAGTGGGGATCAAGAGAGCCCAGCATGCCTTCGATGGCGGCTTCGATCAGATCGGAATCGGAGACCTCCTCGACATAGTCCGAGCGCAGGCGCTCGAACACGTCGCCAAAGAGATCAAGGGCGCGCCACGTGTCGTCTCCGGCGGCCGTCGCGTGCCCCGGACCCTGTAGGACGAAAAGACCAAGGACGATCGCCAGGCAAGTCGTTCGTTTCATCGGTTGCTCTCTTCGGTGAAGGCCGCAGTCAGCCAGTCCGGGGCGTCCTCGGGAATCCCCTTGTAGCGGACTTCTACATAGAGGGTTCGCTCTTCGGTGTCATCCGCTGCCATGACGGCGACGGGCTGTCCGGCCACCAGCCACTCGCCGGTTCCAACAGCGCTGTGGTCAAAGCCGAGAAGAACCGTCTGGTAGTTGTCACCGTGATCGATGACGAGAAGCGGACCATGTCCGGCAAAGGAGCCCGAATAGAGGACGATGCCATCAAAGGGCGTGATGACCGGCTCGTCCGGCGCCGTCGAGACATGGAGCCGGCGGCTCCCGTCGGGCGCGCCGCGAACGGGGTAGGGCAGGGTGCCCTTCCGGGATTCGATGTCCGTCACCATCAGGGCCGTACGGATGTCCGACGTCAGGATGTTGTCCATGGATGCCTGTGCCATCGATCCTGCCGCGAGACGATGGAGAAATGATGTCAGTGTCTCCGGAGTCCTGATCATGGGTTTCCGCTCGACCGTCAACGGTGCCAGAATCTCCCGGACACGTTTGCTTGCGGTGTCGAGTTCCGCCTCGATGGCGCGGAGTCGCCCGAGCGTGTCGAGTCGGGCCCAATCCCTCTCTTCGCGGATGGCACCAAGCGCACTCAGCTCATCGAGATGCCGTGTCATGTCCTTTATGTGCCCTTCGATGCCGGTCACAAGAGCGTGAGCGACAACCGAAGAACGGTGCACGAAGGACAACGAAGCAGGCATCGCGATGACCACGCCTGGCGGGATGCCGGACACGCGGTGGAGTATGCTGATACGGGTGCCCCAGGCCTCGCGATGGGGTTCGAGATCCATCAGTCCGCTATCGATCCTGCGATCGATAGCGTCGAGATCCTCCTCAATCGACTCGAGGACGTCGGCGAGGCGGCGCCTTTCGGATTCTCCGGACAACAGTGTGTCGCGCAGGGAAGCGAGGTCGGTCGTCGAAGGGGAGGGTTCCGGGTCCGGCACATCATTGCCCGAGGAGATCAGGGTTTCGAGGTCGCCCGGAGCGTCCTCACCCGGAACAGGTGTGTGAACGAGGAGACCTGCTGTGAGGAGAAGGGGCGCCAGGCGGAAACGGTTCATCGACGTTTCGAGAGCAGCGAGGTCCCCGACATCTCGTCCGGCTGTGCGAGGTTGAGGAGGTGGAGCAGGGTGGGTGCGAGATCCTGCAGGGATCCCTCATGAAGTTTCCCGTCAGGCGGGCCATGGACCAGGGCCAGGGGCACGGGATTGGTCGTGTGGGCCGTGTGAGGACCACCGTTGACCGGATCCAGCATGGTCTCGATGTTGCCGTGATCGGCGGTCACCACAAGATTGCCTCCCACGTCGGCAATCGCGCTCGCCATGGTGCCGAGACACTGATCGACGGCTTCAACCGCCTTCACGGCCGCCGGAAAGACTCCGGTATGGCCGACCATGTCGGGATTGGCGAGGTTGCAGATAATGACATCGAAGGTGTTGTCGCGCACGGCCGACACGAGCCGTTGCGTCACCTCGAATGCCGCCATTTCGGGTTTGAGATCGTATGTGGCGACGTCAGGCGATGGCACGAGAATGCGTTCCTCCGCCGGAAAGACAAGCTCTCGTCCGCCGTTGAAGAAGTACGTGACGTGAGCGTATTTTTCGGTTTCGGCGATGCGCAGCTGGCGCATGCCGGCGTCGGCAATCAGGCTGCCGAAACTTCGATTCACCTCCGGGGACGGGAACATCGCCGGAAGGTGTCGATCGAGATGGGCGGCATAGGGAACCATGCCGACGCATCCGGCAAGTTGCGGTCTCCTGTCCCTGTCGAAACCGGCGAAGGCAGGATCGATGAGGGCGCCTGTGATCTGTCGTGCCCTGTCGGCACGGAAATTCGCCATGATGAGGCCATCGCCATCACGCATGCCGGCATAGGCGCCGATGACGGCGGGCGTGACGAATTCGTCGGTCAGCGCCGCCGCCCGGGCACTCGCCATGGCCTCGCCGATCGTGCCGAACCGAGCGCCGTCACCCTTGACCATGGCCGCCCAGGCCCGCTTAACCCGTGGCCAGCGCCGGTCCCGGTCCATGGCATAGTAGCGTCCCGTCAGGGTCACGATCCGGGCGTGGGGAGCGGCGGCGGCAAAGCGTTCGAGAAAGGACGTGGCGCTTGATGGCTGCGTATCGCGGCCGTCAAGAAAGGCGTGGACGACAACGGGGATCCCCTGATCATGGAGCGTGTTGGCGAGCGCTGCCATGTGGTCCTGATGACTGTGGACACCTCCGGGCGACAGGAGCCCGGCGAGGTGACACACGCCTCCGCTGCGCCCGAGTGCCCCGGCGAGGTGTCCAAGGACCGGATTGCCGGCCAGGGATCCATCGCGGACGGCAGCGTTGATGCGCGGCAGGTTCTGCATGATGATGCGGCCCGCACCCATGGTGATATGACCGACTTCGGAGTTCCCCATCTGGCCGCACGGCAGTCCGACGGCTTCACCGGATGTCGCGAGCGTCGTCATGGCATGGGTGTCCGCGAACGCAGCCCAGTTGGGTGTTGCAGCCTGGCTGATGGCATTGCCGGGCCCGGCCTTGGCAAGACCCCAGCCGTCAAGGATGCAAAGGACCAGTGGCCGGGAGATGAATGCGGACATGGTTCGACCCTCGTCAGAGCCGACCAGCGGCGTCAGGCAGTGGCTTCCACCGGAAGTGAGGCGGGCATAGCCCACATCCGTTCCAGGTTGTAGAGGTTGCGCATCTCATTGTGAAAAATATGGACGATCACGTCGCCCAGATCGATCAGGATCCAGTCGCCAGGATCGTATCCTTCCATGCTGGTAACACGTCGTCCATGGCCCTTGAGGGCTGTGGCGACCCTGTCGGCCAGGGCCGTAACCTGTCTTCGGGTCTGTCCGCCGCACACGATCATGGAATCGGCGAACGTGGTCTTCCCGACAAGGTCGATGATCACAACGTCATCTGCCTTGCCATCTTCCAGTACCTTCGTCGTCACGGCGACGAGGTCCAGGTCCTCATCCCTGGAAGCGGTTTCATGAGGAATGGATGGATCTCCCCTTGCTCATGTCACGGTTGGTTTGGTCGGCGAAGGCGAAACGCGAGTCGCCCGATCTGATGGCTGTTGCCGAGGCATCGTGTCTGTGGCCGGCAATGAGCGCCCAGACCGGAGGCTTCCTCAGAACCAGGGATCTCGCCAGGTGTCCCTGTATGCGGCAACGTCGGTAGCGTATGGCTGCCCTGCCCGTCAGACTTGTCAGAGAATAGGGAGCCCGGTCGAACACTGCAATGGGGATCATGGCGAAGAGTCGCTCCCAGTGCTTCCACCGGTGGATCCCGGCTAGGTTGTCAGCCCCCATGAGCCAGGCGAATCGACAGAGCGGAGCCCGGCGTTTGAGACAGGCGACGGTGTCGACCGTAAAGTGCGTGCCAAGATCAGCCTCGAGTCCGGTCACCGATATTCTCGTGCCCTTCGCAAACATCCGGGCCCTCTGCAGCCGTTCCGGAAAGGACAGCATGCCGTGGACGGGCTTGAGAGGATTGTGCGGCGCTACCAGCCACCAGACCTCGTCGAGGCCAAGCTGACGGCGGGCGATGTGACTGACAAAGAGATGCCCCTCGTGAGCGGGATTGAACGAGCCACCGAGAAGGCCGATGCGTCGGCCGCGGCCGGCGTGGGGCATCGGGTGGGTCAGGGCCGGGTCTGTCCGTTGCCGCGCACGACGTACTTCATGGTTGTCAACTGCTCGACACCCACCGGCCCCCGTGCATGCAGCCTGTTTGTCGAAATGCCGATTTCGGCCCCCATGCCGAACTCGCCACCGTCGGCAAACTGTGTCGACGCATTCCACATGGCGATGGCGCTGGGCGTGCGGGCGAGGAAGTACTCGGCGACGGTCTCGTTGTTCGTGACGATGGCATCGGTGTGTTCCGAGCCGTGCCGCCTGATATGGTCGATGGCGCCCTCGACTCCATTGACGGAGGCGACCGAGATGACCGCATCGAGGTACTCCGTTGACCAGTCATTGGCGGAAGCCGGCTTCACCCTGGGATCGAGTGGCTCTGTGGAGCGGTCACCGCGCACCTCGCATCCCTGATCCAGGAGGGACTGGACGATGGTCCTTCTCGTGGCGTCGCCAAGGGAGGTGTCGAGCAGCAGCGTTTCCGCGGCACCGCAGATGCTGGTGCGCCGCATCTTGGCGTTGATGGCGATGTCGCATGCCATGTCCGGATCGGCATCGGCATCCACGTAGACATGGCAGAGCCCGACGAGGTGGGCGAGCACGGGGACGCGACTCTCCCGCTGCACCCGCTCCACGAGCGAAGGGCCGCCGCGCGGCACGATGATGTCGATCCAGCGGGTCATGGTGAGCATTTCGCCCACAGCCGCACGATCGGTGACCGGCACCATCTGGATGGCATCTTCGGGAAGGTCGGTGGACGCAAGTCCCTCTCGCAGGCACCTCGCAATGACGTGGGAGGTGGCGACACTCTCCGAGCCACCGCGCAGGATGGCCGCATTTCCCGACTTGAGACAGAGCGCCCCGGCGTCTGCCGTCACGTTGGGGCGCGACTCATAGATGATTCCGATGACGCCGAGCGGAACGGAGACCCGCGCAATATCGAGGCCGTTGGGCCGGCTCCAGCGGGCGAGTTCTCGCCCCACCGGATCGTCCAGGAGCGCAATGGCGTCGAGGGCGGCGGCCATGGATTCGATCCTGGAATGATCGAGAGTGAGACGCTCGAGCATCGGCGCCGACATGTTCGCCGACCGGGCCTTGTCGAGATCGGTGACGTTGGCGGCAAGAATGTCGTCGCGTTCGTCCCGCAGACAGGCGGCCGCGCGATTGAGGGCCCGCCGCTTCTGGGAATCCGGCGCATGGGCCAGAACTCCGGCAGCGTGGCGAGCGGCCTCGCCAAGATCCTCCATCATGTCCGCGATGGCATGGGTGTCCTCGCGTCGGGCAGTACGGGTCATGACAACACCAGATCGTCCCTGTGGATCAGTTCCTCGCGACCTCGATAGCCCAGGAGCCGTTCGATTTCACTGCTTTTCTGGCCGGCAATGGATTCGGCGTCGTCCCGGGAGTAGGCGATGAGTCCGCGGGCAATCTCGACTCCGTCCGGGTCCTCGACAATGACGGCATCCCCCTTTCGGAAGGCGCCGGCAACCCTTGTCACGCCGGCCGGCAGCAGGCTGCGGCCGCGATTGAGGGCGGCGTGAGCTCCGGCATCCACCGTGATGGTGCCGGAGGGCTTGAGGGAACCGGCAATCCAGCGCTTGCGGGCGCCGGCCGGATTGTCCTTGGCAATGAACCACGTGCAGGACCTGCCTTCGAGAATGGCGCGCAGGGGATGCTGGATGTGGCCGTTGGAGATCACCATGTGGCAGCCCGCCGTCATGGCAATTCCGGCGGCGATGAGCTTGGTCTTCATGCCGCCTGACGAGTCGCCGGGCCGGACCCGGCCGGCCATGGCCTCGATGCGGGGGGTGACCGAGTCAACCCGTTTCACCAGGGGCGCATCGGGATCGTCCTTCGGATCCCTCTCGTAGAGGCCGTCGATATCCGACAGCAGGACGAGGGTATCGGCACTCGCCATCATGGCGACACGGGCCGACAACCTGTCGTTGTCGCCGAACCGGATTTCATGGGTGGCGATGGTGTCGTTCTCGTTGATGATCGGGACGACGCCGTACTTCAGGAGACGGTTGAGAGTGTTGAGCGCATTGATGTAGCGTCGGCGATCCTCGGTATCGTCGAGCGTGAGGAGGAGCTGTGCGGTGCCCGTGTCGTGGCGGCCGAGAGCTTCCTGGTAAGCATGAACAAGCCGGGCCTGGCCGGCGGCGGCCGCCGCCTGACTGTCATCGAGACGCAGGCGTCCCGGGGGAAGATCAAGATGGCGCCGGCCGATGGCGATGGCGCCGGAGGTGACAATCACCACCTCGCAGCCGCCCTTGCGCATCAGAGTGATGTCGTCGGCCAGGGAGTGCAGCCAGGACCGGCGGATCCGTCCGTCATGCTCGTCCACGAGCAGTGACGATCCTATCTTGATGACGATCCTGCTGGCCTGGTCCAGCCGGGGCATGGAACGTCAAGCCTCAGCGGTCGTTGCGCTGCCGGACGAGTCCCGCCAGCAGCCGCAAAAGTTCCGGCACGCCCTCGCCGGTGACCGCCGAAATGGCATGGGCGCTGCAGCCGGCGGAGCCGGAGATCTGTCGCAGGGCCTCATTCCTGTCGCGGTCACTGATGGCGTCGATCTTGGTGAGAACCGGCACCACGGTACGCGTCGCGAGGTCATGGCCATAGGATTCGATCTCGTGGCGCACCGTCCGGAAGTCGGCGGCTGGATCGCCGGTCGTTCCGTCCACGAGGTGAAGCAGGGCCGCACAGCGTTCTGCATGACCAAGAAAACGGTCTCCGAGCCCCGTTCCCTGGTGCGCGCCCTCGATGAGACCGGGGAGATCGGCAAGAACGAAGCCGTCATCATCCCGCTCGACCTTGCCGAGATGGGGATGAAGCGTGGTGAAGGGGTAGTCGGCGATCTTCGGATGGGCCCGTGTCGCCACCGAGAGCAGGGTTGACTTGCCGGCATTGGGAAGGCCGACCATGCCGATGTCGGCGATGAGCTTGAGGCGCAGCCACACCCACATCTCCTCCCCGGGACGTCCCGGCTCGGCAATCCGCGGCGCGCGGTTGGTCGACGACTTGAAGCGGGCGTTGCCGCGGCCACCGATGCCGCCGGGGAGCAGGGTCATCCGTTCGCCAGGACGTGTCAGGTCCGCGAGAACCGTCTTCCTGTCCTCGGCAAGAACCTCGGTGCCAGGTGGCAGGTTGATGACGATGTCGCTGGCGCTGGCGCCGGTGCGCTGGCTGCCGCCACCGGGCATGCCGGTCCGGGCCCTGAAGTGCTGCCGGTAGCGAAAGTCGATCAGGGTGTTGAGGCCTTCGACACAGGCAAGCACGATATCGCCGCCGCGTCCGCCGTCACCGCCGTCAGGCCCGCCAAACTCGACATGTTTCTCGCGGCGGAAGCTCACGGCACCCCTGCCGCCGTCTCCGCTCTTCAGACAGATTTTCGCTTCATCGAGAAACTTCATGCCGGCAGTCCTGGCCAGGCATCGAAGCCTTACTCCGCGGCAAGTGCCAATGGAATGACGTCGATGTAGGTCCGGGTGCGCCCCGCACGGCGGAACTGCACGGTACCGGTCGACGTGGCGAAGAGCGTGTGGTCCTTGCCCATTCCGACATTGGAACCCGGATGGAACCTGGTGCCGCGCTGGCGAATGATGATGTTGCCGGGAATCACGTTCTCGCCGCCGAACTTCTTGACGCCGAGCCTCTGCCCCGGGGAGTCACGCCCGTTGCGTGAACTGCCGCCTGCCTTCTTGTGGGCCATGGATCAATCCTCTCTCGTCAGGCGTCGTCGCCCGAGGATTTGTCGAGGATTTCCCTCACCCGGACAACGGTCTGTTGCTGGCGGTGGCCGGCGCGCCGGCGGTACTTCTTCCGGCGTTTCTTCTTGAAGACGAGAATCTTGGCCTGACGTTTGTGTTCCAGGATCTCGGCCTTCACGCTGGCGCCGGTGGCGTTCGTGTCGATCGCATCCTCGCTACCGACCATCAGGACTCTCGTGAACTCGACGATATCGCCCGGGTTGCCATCGAGGCGCTCCACGCTGAGCACGCCCTCGGGCTCCACCCGGTACTGTTTGCCGCCGGTCTGGATGACTGCATACATCGTCGGTTCCGCCAGTCTTCGCGCTGCCGCCATGGCAGACGAGCGTTATAGTGCGAGCCCCCGCAAAGTCAACATCACGCGAAGGCCTCAGCCACCGTCAGCGATAGAGTTCGTCCCACAGGAAGATGGTGCACACCATGAAGGCGAGGAGGACATAGAGCAGGGTGGTGAGCACCTCGTGCGGTGTGCAGGCGAACAGGGCAACCCGCCCCTGCCTGTCATGGCCGAAGACCGGTGGTGCGAGTTCGGGAGCGGTCCGTTGCGTCATGATGACGGCCAGTGGGATGACGCCGAGAACATAGCCAAAGGGTGCCAGGACACTGATGTCCAGAAAGGGAAAGTAGCCGCTGGCGGCAAAGATGCCCACGGGAAGGATCGACCAGAAGAACCCCATGTTGGCAAGGAATTCGGTGTTCATTTCCGTGGCCTTGCCAAACCCGCGGCACAGCATGGCCAGGATGGCGGCGAGCAGAAAGCCGCAGAACATCCAGATGGCAAGTCCGGCGCCAGTCAGTTCCATGGATCGTGTCCCCGGGCGGTTATGATGGTCCGCGAGCCGCGATTATAGGGAGATCGCCCGGGCTTGCGCAACCGTCACCCCCTGCCGATGTACGGCATGGCGTTGGCCATGACGGTCACGAAGGGGATGTTGGCATCGAGCGGCATGTTGGCGATCACGAGAATGGTGTTGACGACATTGGCGACGTCCATGACAGGCTCCGGCACGACGCGGCCGTCGGGTTGTTCCAGGCCATCGCCCGCGCCCGCGGTCATGTCGGTCAGGGCGTTGCCGATATCGATCTGGCTGCAACAGATGTCATGGGATCGGCCATCGAGACAGATGGAGCGGGTGAGACCGGTCACGGCGTGCTTTGTCGCCGTGTAGGGAGCGGAAAACGGACGCGGTACGTGGGCTGACACCGAGCCGTTGTTGACGATCCGTCCGCCCCTGGGGGTCTGAGCCTTCATGATGCGCATCGCCTGGCGCGCCATCAGGAAGGATCCTGTCAGGTTGGTATCGACCACGGCCTGCCACTCGTCGATGTCCAGATCCTCGAGAGGCACGGCCCTGGCGCCGATGCCGGCATTGTTGAACAGGAGATCGAGGCGCGAAAAGCGCCGTTCGAAGCTGGCAAAGAGGTCACCGACCGATTCGGGCCGCGTGACGTCACACTGGATCGCGGCAAGGCGCCCTTCGAGATCCGGGCGTTCCGCCACCACGCCATCAAGACGTTCCTTGCGGCGTCCGGCGAGAACGACATGAAAGCCGTCATCGGCAAGTCCGAGTGCGACAGCTCGCCCAATGCCCGCGGTGGCACCTGTTACAATTGCAACCCGCTGGCTGCCTTCACCCATGACCTCTTCCCTTCAGCGTTGCACAGGCGGGATGTCGTTTCGTCAAGCCTCACGATAGGGTCTCATGGCGGAACGGTCATCCCCTTCGTCACCTCAAGGCAGGACATTCCCATGAAGATCACCCGCATATCCGTCCATGGCCTGGAGCTCCCCTTTCGGGAAGGCTCCTATCGATGCCGCAATCATACCGAGTACGGACAGACGGCGACCATCGTGAGGGTCGATTCGGATGAGGGGATCACCGGCTGGGGAGAGATCGCGCCTCTTGGCACCTTCTACTCCGAGGCCTTCACCGGTGGCGTGCGCGCCGGACTGGAACGTCTTGCACCCGTGTTGCTGGGTGCCGACCCAAGGGAAACAGGCAAGCTTGCCCGTATCATGGATGCGGAGATGCATGGCCAGATGGACGTCAAGTCGCCTCTCGATATCGCCTTGTGGGACATCGCCGCGAAGGCGGCCGGACTCCCCCTGGCCGAGTGTCTCGGGGGTCGTGACGGCATGTCCGTCGCCCTCTACCGTCCGGTATCGCAGGCATCGCCGGAGATCATGCTGGATTCGGCCCGCCGTCATGTGGCCGACGGGTACCGCCGTCTCCAGGTGAAGGTGGGAGACGATCCGGTGCTGGACGCCGACCGTCTGCAGACCGTTGTCGATGAAATGGACGGCAGTGTCATCATCTTCTGCGACGCCAACGGTGCCTGGACCAGCCACGACGCCTTGCGCTTCGTCGAGAGGACGCGGGGGATCGATTATGTTCTCGAACAACCCTGCCGGACTCTCGACGAGAACCTGGTGGTGAGGCGCCACGCGGCAGTTCCGATGGTTCTTGACGAGAGTGCCGACAGTCTCGATGCGCTGCTGCGCATTCACCGGGAAGGCATGGCCGACGGCGTCACCATCAAGATATCCAGGTTCGGTGGCATCACCCGCGCCAGGCGGATCCGCGACCTCGCGGTCGATCTCGGACTCATGGTGACGGTCGAGTGTGTCGGCGGGGCCGACATCGCGAGTGCGGCCATCGCCCACATGTCACTTTCCACGCCGGAAGCGATGCGGCTCCACACGGTCGACTTTCACAACTGGACCACGGTGTCGAATGCCACCGGGCTGCCGGACGTCGCCGACGGCGTCATGCGTGCTCCAGTCGGTCCCGGCCTCGGCGTCACACCACGCGACGACGTCATCGGCGAACCCCTGTTCTCATGTCACGCTGCCTGATTGCCGCACCCGATGAGCCAGGCGACTGGCCTGCCTGGCGTGATGGTCTGGAAGCATGGCGACAGTCATGCGGTCTCGCCGGGGCCAATCCTGCCCGCGACTGGGTGGGCCGCTGCTTCACGGCACACAAGATCCTGCTCTGGGACGAACGGTTCCTCGATCGAGAATCCGGAAGATGGCTCGTCGAGGACTACGTCGACGCCTTCGAGGCGCGCTTCGGCTCCCTTGATTGCGTCATCCTCTGGCACGCCTACCCCAACCTCGGTTTCGACCAGCGCAACCAGTTCGACTTCTGGCGCAGCATGCCGGGCGGCCTGGAGGGTCTCGCCGACATGATCGCCTGTCTGCATGCCCGCGACAGCCGCGTCCTCCTAGCCTACAACCCCTGGGATGTGGCGACCCGCAGGGAAGGCCGCGACGATGCCGCCTGCCTTGCCGATCTCGTGACGGAACTCGACGCGGACGGCCTCTACCTCGACACCCTGTCGTCTGCAGGGCGTGATCTCGCTACCGCCCTTGAGGATGCCAGGCCCGGTATCGTCCTGCAGTCCCAGGCCCCCGTGCCGCCCGAACGGCTTGCCGATCATCCCATGGGATGGGCGGAATCATGGGACGATTCATGGGCGCCGGGGATACTCGCCAACAGGGTTCTGGATCGCCACCACATGATCCATGTCGTTCGCCGCTGGATGGCGGATCACACACCGGAGATCCAGCTGGCATGGATGAACGGCGCCGGCATGGTCGTGTGGGAGAACATCTTCGGGTCATGGAACGGCTGGAGGGACCGGGATGCCGTTCAGTGGAATCTGGCCAGCCAGGTCCTTCGCCGGTGGTCCCGTCACTTCACCGAAGGGGTGTGGACACCGCTCGCCTGCATGCCGGCGCCCGGGGTGTTCGCTTCGAGCTGGGAACTTGACGGCGTCCGGTTGTGGACGCTCGTCAATCGCAATCGCCAACCTGTATCGGGTATTCGCGTTTCCGTCGAGGCCCCGACAGCCTGTGAACCCCTGGCCGGACGCCAGTTGGCCGTCAACGGTAACGAGGTCGCGATCGACATCCCGGCAGTCGGTCTCGGCGCTGTCATCGAGGAAACCGTGGAAAGTGATTTCCTGGAAGGCCAGGCCGACCGGTCCCGGCAACTCGACCATGCTCCACAGAAGTCGTCCCGTCTCGTCCCCGGGGCCCGAGCGCTTGCCAAGAACCAGTGTTCAGCGAAGGCGCCGAACGGGATGGTCCGCGTGACCGGAGGCGTGTACCTGCGGCGCACCCGTTTCAGAGTGCGTGAGTGCGGCATGTACGAAGGTGCCCGTGCCGGCGAGAGCGCGGACCTGGTTCTCCCCGGGCTTCATTCCATGGCGTCCCTGGAGTTCAGGGAGGAACTGTCGCCCTATGCCATCGACCGGCATTCCGTCACCGTGGCGGCTTTCCGGCGCTTTGTGGAAGAAACCGGGTACTCGCCCGATACTCCCGGGTTCTTCCTTGAACCCGGGGCCGGGCCTCGTGAGCCGGTCACGCGGGTTGATCCCGACGATGCCCGCGCCTATGCATCCTGGCTCGGGCGGCGTCTGCCTACGGAAGCGGAGTGGCAACGGGCCGCTGAGGACGGTTTGCTGGACGATGACCCGGTGCATGTCTGGAACTGGACCGAGCCTGAAATGAGCGACGGACGAACACGGTTCTGCATTGTGAAGGGGGGCAGTCATCACCACCTTGCGGCCTCCGACTGGTATGCGGATGGAGGGGTGCGTGATGCGGCGTTTGCCGCCAAGTACCTCCTCATGTGGCCCGGTCTCGACCGCTGCGCCACCATCGGTTTCCGGACCGCCATCGATCTCCTGGTCCCACCTCAGGCTACGTGACAATCCATGACGCGGGCGATCAGACCGGAAACCATCACCACGTCACGCCTGGTTCTTGAACCGCTGGAGTTGCGTCACGCGACCCAGGTGACGCGTTTCTGCCGCCTGTGGGAGGTGGCCCAGTACACGGCCAACATTCCTCACCCCTATCCTGCGGGTTGCGCAGAGGCCTTCGCGAAGGAGGCTGCCAGCGAAAGGGAAGCGGGAGGAGGCTGGGTCTATGCAGTCACCGTGGCGGATGAGGATGAGGTGATCGGAGTCATCGACATCACGCTCTGCGACAAGGACCGTTCAGGCGAACTGGGCTATGCCTTTGCCCCCTGGAGCTGGGGCAACGGCTATGCCAGCGAAGCGGCACGGGCCCTGATCGGGTTCGCCTTCCGGGTCCTGCGTCTCGACAAGATCGAGGCCTTCGTCATGGTGGAGAATGAGGCCTCCCAACGTCTGCTCACCAGAATCGGCATGCGCCAGGTCGATGAACGCATGATGCCGGCCCCGGCGAGAGAGCGGGAGGTTCTGTGCCGGGTCTTTCAGGTGTTCTGGTCACAGGTCCGCACATGACGTGGCGATCAGACCTGCTGTTCGTGGTGGCCTGTGCTCTGGTGGACACCGACAACCGTGTTCTCCTGGCCAAACGCCCCGAGGGGAAACCCATGGCCGGTCTTTGGGAGTTTCCGGGCGGGAAAGTGCGCGCCAGCGAGACTCCGGAACACGCCCTGATACGGGAGTTGCGCGAGGAGCTCGGCATCGATGTCAGCGAGGCCTGCCTTGCGCCCTTCACATTCGCCAGTCACGCCTATCGCGACTTTCATCTTCTCATGCCGCTCTACGTCTGCCGTCAATGGAACGGCGTGATCGCACCCCGGGAGCACTCCGACCTCGCCTGGGTCCGTCCCCGGCGCATGGCCTCCTGGCCCATGCCACCGGCCGACGCGCCCCTCGTCGCCATGCTCTGCGACCTGCTGTAGCGCTGGCATTCGAACCGGTGACGATTCTTCATCACCGCCGTTCCAGCCCGGCACCGGCATGATTTCGACGACGGTCCTGCTGGCGGTGCTGTGCGCCGCCCTGCTGCATGCAGCCTGGAATGCCGTGGCCAAGGCGCAATCCGATCCGTTGATCGGCATGGCATGGATGTCGGTCGCCAGGGGGGTGGCAGTCGGCCTGGCGTTGCCGTTCGTGGAGGTTCCCGTTGCGGCCGCCTGGCCCTTCCTGCTGGTGTCGACGGCGGTGCATACACTTTACTACCTGTGGCTGGCCGCGGCCTATCGCCATGGCGACTTCAGCCGTGTCTACCCGATTGCCCGCGGCGGCGCGCCTTTGATCGTGACGCTCGCATCACTGGTCTTCCTCCATGAGGATCTCGGCGGTCGCGCCCTGGTCGCGATAGGCCTGATCCTGCTGGCGATCCTGGGTGTCGCATGGCGCAGGGCCGATGCGCGTCGTCACCTCCGTGATCGGTCCCTTCTCTTCGCCGGACTGACTGCCGTCACGATTTCCGCCTATACGATCGCCGACGGGCTCGGCGGCCGGGCGTCCGGTGATCCGCTTGCCTATGCCGTCTGGCTCTTCTTCCTCGACGCATGGCCCACCATCGCGGTGATCTTCTGGTTGCGCCGTGGCCGTTTCGTGCGGGCACCAGGACGCGACATTGTGAAGGCGCTGACCGGTGGCCTGCTCTCCATGCTGGCCTACGCCATTGTCATCTGGGCCATGGTCCATGCTCCGGTCGCAGTTGTCGCTGCCCTGCGTGAGAGCAGCATTCTGTTCGGAGCCCTCATTGGCGTGCTGGTGCTCCGGGAGAGACCGGGACCGGTCCGCATCGCCGCGATCATCCTGCTCGCAGCGGCGGTCGCCCTGCTTCGTCTCGCTTGAGGCTGAAGCCAGTCCAGTTCCCCGGCTGTCACCGGATACTCCCGTCTTGTATCGTCTCCGACGTGCAGCCGTCGGACTGCGAACGGGAGATCACGATGCTGAACATTGATCCGTGTGAACTGGCTCCGTGCGAGGAGTTCTTCGAGAACCCCTCAGGCCCGCATAGTCCGGATCTTCAGCGCCTGCTCACCATCATGCGGGCCGACACGGTCGACGATCCTCACGTCATCGTCGAAACCGAAGACGGAGCGTTCGGGCTCGGCACGGCAAGCGACCGGCGCGGGGAGCCGGTCCGTATCTACGAGGGCGTGCGCTTCGAGACCTATGGAGACGCTCTGCGAGCCATGTTCAAGCTCCGCTGGGAGATGCTGACCGGGCATCCATTGCCCTTGGGCGAAGACATCGTGCTGGACGACTGTCCCCGGCACCCGGTGGTGGACGAGCGGCTGCTTGCCTATGCGGACCGATGGGACGTGCGCCCCGGAGAAGTTGTCAGCTTCAAGGTGTCCACGGTCGAACCGACGTCGAGCTACCGCTTCGATGTCGCCAGAATCCGCTCTGCCGTCGGTCACCCCGACGGACCGGGCCTCCACCTCACTCCCCTGCCCACGGCGGTGGACGGTGACTACGAGGGGCGCAACCAGACGACATCGATCGGCTCATACATTGCGTTCGATCGCCCGTGTCCGGTGTCGCTGAAGGCGTTCTCCGTTCGCGTGAACGTGAAGCCGACGCTCAGGACCGGCAAACCACAGGCACTCGTCGATGCCTGGGATGCGGAGCGCGAGACCGGCTTCGCCCTTTGTCTCGACGGCAGGGGCCGCCCCGGCGTAACCGTCGGCGCCGGCCCCGGCGAGGTCGTCACCATCGCAACAGCGAGGCCGCTGCCCCTCCAGTCCTGGCACGAAGTCATGGCAAGCTTTGATCCCGCCGACCGCAGACTCGCCGTGTCGCATCGCTGTCTGGAGCGGGGACACCTGCTCCTGCGCGAGGCCAGCATTGAACAGGCGATCGGGTTTCAGCCGGATCTCGGATCGCGGGCCTTCTTCATCGGCGCTTCGAAGGCGTCCGATGGATCCATGACGGCGCACTTCAACGGGAAACTGGAGGCGCCGGCGCTGTTTTCGTCACCGCTCTTGGACGCGGGCTCGCTCGTTGCGAACTGGGACTTTTCCCGCGAACCGTCCGGTACCGCGATCGTGGACACCTCGCCCAACGCCTGGAACGGCCATACCGTCAATCTTCCGGCCCGGGCGATGAAAGGCAGCCTTTGGGACGCCACGGCCCATCGATGGTCGGACAACCCGGCTCACTACGGCGCCATCCACCTTCACGAGGACGACGTGGTGGATTGCGGCTGGGATGACGACCTGTCGCTGACAATCCCGGGATCCTGGAAGAGCGGCGTCTATTGCGGGCGCTTTCATCAGGGAGCGGACACCTCCTACGCCAGCTTCTACGTGCTCCCTCCCAGGGAGCAGCCGGGTTCGCGGCTGGCGGTGCTGATGCCGACGGCCACCTATGTCTGCTACGGTAACGACGGCACCCACGTGCAGCGCCGGCGTTTCCTGGAGCGGACCATGAACCGGTTCGCGACCCTCTCCAGGAACCAGATGTTTTTGCAGATGCATCCGGAACTCGGCGCCTCGACCTACGACATGCACAGCGACGGCAGCGGGGTCTGCTACGCCTCCCGGCACCGGCCGTTCGTGGACATGGCGCCGGGGACATCCGTGTGGAACTTCGGTGCGGACACGCTGATTCTCGACTGGCTCGAGGAGAACGGCCTTGCCCATGATGTCCTGACCGACGAAGCGCTGGACCGGGAAGGTCCGGCCCTGCTGGAACCCTATCGCTGTGTCATTTCGGGCAGCCATCCCGAATACACCTCCCAGTCCATGTCGGACGCGATGCTTGCCTACCTAGAGCAGGGCGGCCGGTTCATGTATCTGGGCGGAAACGGCTTCTACTGGAAGATCGCCTATCATCCCGAGGACTCCGGCCTCATCGAGACGCGCCGGGCCGAGGATGGAGGCCGGAACTGGATCGCGGAGCCGGGTGAATACCACATGGGGTTCACTGGCGAACTCTCCGGCCTGTGGCGGCGCAACGGCCGCACGCCGCAGCAACTGTTCGGCGTGGGCTACACCGCCTGCGGTTTCGACTCGGCCTCCTACTACGAGCGCACCGCAGCCAGCGGTGACCCGCGCGCCGCGTGGATCTTCGAGGGCGTCGGCGAGGACGAGAGGATTGGCGATTTCGGCTTCGCCCTGGGCGGCGCCGCGGGGGCGGAGCTGGACCGGGCCGATACGAATCTCGGCACGCCCGAACATGCGCTTGTCGTCGCCAGCGCTACCCGACTTCCCGCCAGCTACCTCACCTTGCCCGAGGAGTTCTACCACCTGACCTCCGACATCAACGGTGAGACGTCCCCCCTCGTCAGGGCGGACATGGTGTTCTTCGAGACACCGGCCCGCGGTGCCGTCTTCTCCAGCGGTTCCATCTCCTGGTGCGACGGGCTGTGCCACAACAGCTACGACAACAACGTGGCCAGTATCACCGGAAACGTCGTCCGTCGCTTCCTCGATCCGGCACCGTTCGACCCGCCGGAATAGTTGCGTTGATGGACCTCGCCGCTGCTCACTCCAGCCATTCGGACGAGATGTCGCATCCACGAGGTTCCTCAACCTCATGCGCGAGACAGCGGCTTCGGCAGGCGTTTCCATCTGAAGGAAAGCGCCGAATGCGCGACGACTTCACCGAACCTGGGCGATGATATGCTTCGCTGTGACTGCGTCCTGACGCGACTGTTCGTCGGGGACCGTTTCGTCCGCTTTGAGATGAGCGAGACAACCCCACGCGTTGCCGGGCTTCTGGGGAATGATCGTGATGCAACCGTCAAAGGCAAAAGTGCGGACCTCGTCCCCCGGTTCGATGCCGATGAGACGGCACTGGTGAAGCGGCAGCGTGAGTCGGCGTTTGGCGCTGATTCTGGGCATGGTCTCAAGGCCCATGTCTTTGGATTATCAGTCGGGAAAACAGTGTTCTCTTTCCAATGTGTCGATTTGAAATGAAGGCCGGCCATGATCTCAATGACAGCCTTGTGCAATGGCAAGGCGGTCAGGGGTCCTCGAGGACCTGGGTGAGGCTGATGTTGCCGGAGCCGGGTGTGAGGGGCTGCTGCTGGGAGGTGTGGGGAGCCCAGGCTGTCATGTAGATGATGTCGAAGGTGGCGGGGATTCTCGCTTCGTGATCGGCGTGGCGGTCCTGGTAGAGGGATGCGGCGTGAAGGAAGACGTCCCTGCGGGAGAAGGTGCGGGGACGGTCAGAGAGGGCATTGCTTTCCCCCATGGCCTTGAGGTCGCGCATGAGGGCGAAGGCGTCGGGATAGGTCACCGTAATGCGGTCGGTGTCGACGACGGGGAGCGCAAATCCGGCGCGCTGCAGGAGGGCGCCGGCATCCCTGACATCGACCATCGGCGAGAGGCGCGGCGAAAGACCGCCCGTGACGGCGATCTCGGACTCCGCCAGCACGTGCCTGAGTTCCACGAGCGTCTCTCCACCGAGGAGCGCGGCGAGAAGGAGGCCGTCGGGCCTGAGCGCCATGCGGACCTGGATCAGCGTGCCGACGAGATCATTGACCCAGTGAAGGGCGAGATTGCTGATGACGGCGTCGAGCGAGGAGGGAGCAAAGGGGAGGCTCTCCTCGTCGACAGCCAGATGGCGGGCGAAGGCGTGCGAGAGATCGGCCTCGATGAGAAAGTCCGTCTTGCGCTTGCCGGCAATGGCCTGGGCGAAGGCACCGTGCCGGGCGCCGAGTTCGAGGGCGACGGGAAAGCGTCGTGTGATGTCGTCGAGGCGGTCGGCGAGACGGCCGGCGACGTCGCAGAAGAGGAAGTCGGCTTCACCGCCCCTTGCAGCCACAGTGCGGTGGAGCTGGACGGCGCGGCGATCGAAGGGACCATCGTTCATGGAACCCATGGTGACGGGCGGGACGGGGTGGCACAACCTGGAGCGGGACTGCTATGGTCCGTGCGAGGCACGCTCAAGAGAACCGCCATGGCCGAGGTCGTCGTCTACACGACCATGTTCTGCCCCTACTGTACCGGTGCCCGGAAACTGCTCAAGTCGCGGGGTATTGCGTTCGAGGAAATCGACGTGACGCTCAATGCCCCCAGGAGAGAGTCCATGGCCCGCATGGCCGGTGGCCGGCACACCGTGCCCCAGATCTTCATCGACGGGGAGGCGATCGGCGGTTACGACGATCTCGTCCGTCTCGAGCGCAACGGCGAACTAGCAGCCAGATTGGGAGAGCGAGCATGACGCAACTCAGGATTGCCTGCGTCCAGGTCAACGCACAGCTCGACATGGAGGCCAACATCGAGGCGGCATCGGCCCTGGTGCACCAGGCAGCCGATGCCGGAGCGGACCTCGTCGGTCTGCCGGAGAATGTCGCTCTCATGGCTGCGAGTGAGGAAGATCGCCTGGAGAACGCCTGGCGCCCCGCCGATCATCCGGCACTCATCGCCTTCGCCGGTCTCGCGCGACAGCGGGGAATCTGGCTCCAGGCAGGATCCGTGGCAGCGCTTCGTGATGATGGCACGCTGGCCAACCATGCCTTCCTCTTCGGTCCCGATGGCGAAACCACGGACTACGAGAAGATCCACATGTTCGACGTCGATCTTCCCGACGGATCGCGCTACCGGGAATCGGCCATGTTTCATCCAGGTGACACCGCGGTCCTTGCTCCCACGCCGTGGGGCCTCTTGGGCATGACGGTCTGTTACGACTTGCGTTTTCCCCATCTTTACCGCGAACTCTCGAAGGCAGGCGCGGTCATGCTGACGGTCCCCTCGGCCTTCACGAAGGTGACGGGAGACGCCCATTGGGAGGTGTTGCTGCGGGCCCGTGCCATCGAATGTGGTGCCTTCGTCTTCGCCCCCTGCCAGACAGGTCACCATCCGGGCAACCGGCGCACCTGCGGTCATTCGCTGATTGTCGATCCCTGGGGTGTGGTCCTCGCCGATGCCGGCACGGACGTCGGGTTCTGCATCGCCGACGTCGATCTTGCCGATGTGGCGCGGGTCCGAAGCACCGTCCCGGCCCTCGAACATGACCGGCCCTTTGCGCTCTCAGGTTTCCCGGCGGGCGCACAGTCTCTGAAGGGCCGCCGGGCGGGGATCGACGACGACGAGGTCCTCGTACGCCAGCACGCGTAGGCTGCCGGCCACCGCCTGGAGAAGTTCTCCGGGTCTGAGGAGGAATGCCGGATTGCGCGGCCGGCCGAAGCGCTCGTTGCCGACAGCGAAGGTCTCGTAGATGAGAAGACCGCCCGGACCGACGTTGGCGACGAGGTCCTTCAGTCCCGGACGCCACAGGTAGTTGGTAACGACGACGCCGGCAAAGGTCCGGCCGGCAAGGGGCCACGCGCCACCATCCTCGAGATCGCATTCCAAAATCGTGACGCGTTCATCTTGGGCGAAGTGGGCCAGCGGTCCGGTGTCACGGTCGAGAGCGGTGACCCGATGGCCGTGTTCGAGCAGGAGTTGCGTGTGACGACCACTCCCGGCAGCGAGATCGAGTATGTCCCCTTCCGGCGGAAGAAGGGGAATGAAGCGCCGTACCCAGTCACTGGGGTCAGAGGTGACGGAATGGGCTGGTGGGGGTGTCATCAAGGGCCCTGCCGGAACGGATGGTCAGGCGAATTCCCGTTGCTGTCGACAAGGATGACGCCATGATCGGCGAGGTGCGTGATCAGGGTCCTCATGGGGTGCATGGTCACGGTATCTCTTGTTCTACCAGAATTTTTGCCTACATTTCATGGGACGGTTCAGGGTGTTCTCATGATCGTCTTCGATATCCAGTGCGGCAATGGCCATGTTTTCGAGGGCTGGTTTGCCGATTCCGCATCCTTTGACGCCCAGGTCAAGGCGAAGGATGTCGCCTGTCCGATGTGTGGCGACACCTCCGTCGAGAAGGCCCTGATGACTCCCAGCGTCGCCGTGGCGCCTCGCACCGGTGGCTCGGCGGAGGAAGCGCCCCCCGACGCCAGGACCGTGGCGCTCGCCAAGCAGAAGGAAGAGACCCGGCGGGTCATGGCGATGGCCCGGGCGGTGAAGGCGCATGTCGAGAAGAACTTCGAGAACGTCGGTCCGCGGTTCGCCGATGAGGCGCGCAAGATTCACTATGGTGATGCGGAAAAACGCAACATTCACGGTGTGGCAACGCCAGTCGAGTCCCGGGAACTGCGTGAGGAGGGGATCGAGTTCGGTGAACTGCCGGCGTTGCCGGAACTCGACAGCTGAACCACGTCAGGTCCGCTGGATGACGGCGCGGATCCTGGGTTCTGTCAGGACGTAGGCCACCAGGAAGGCCATCAGAAGAGCATTCATGACGAAGGGACCCGGGGTCCAGACCATGTAGAGCGGCATGGCGATCAGCGGGCTCAGCACATGGCCTGCGGCGCCGGTGCCGATCAGGGTCCCCGCTGCCGCTCCCTGTTCCCGGGGCGAGACTGCGAGTGAAGCCGCCGTGGCGAATCCGGGGCGCAGCATGGCCATGCCGACACCGAAGAAAATCATGGCCGTGACCATGAGCGAATATGAGTCGGCGACAAGGATGACGACGAAGCCCACCAGGGCCAACGGAGCGCCGGTCTTCAGAAGGAAGCCCGGACCCAGATTGAGGCGCGGCACGATGACGATCTGGAAGACGAGTGCGGCGACGGCTGCCAGTGTCAGGCCGAAACCCACCTTGCGCGCCGCCTCTTCCGGATCGAAGAGGAGAGTGTCCATCATGTAGAAGGCGATGGTCTGCATCGAGGCCGCATGACAGATGCTCATGACCACGCTGCCGATGACGAAGGGCAGGATGCGGCGGTCAAGGAGCGAGACGCGCGGCATCACCCTTCTCGATGAAGCGGACGATGATTCCGGAAGGTAGAGGGCGATCACCACGAAGCTGCATGCGGCAATGACGGCGACGGCCACCAGCGGAGCCAGCAAGTGCAGACCGACCAGGAGTGCTCCCAGACCCGGCCCCAGAACGACTCCGGTGGTGAAGGCTGCGTTGAGCATGGAGATGCCGCCGGTTCTCCTCGCCCGGCTGGTCCTGTCCGCGATATAGGCCTGTGCCGCCGGGAAGGAGCCCGAGCCGAAGACGCCGTTGATGAGGCGAGCGGCAATCATCAGGGGAAAGGCGACCATGACCGGCAACCAGCCGGCGAGCCCCGATTGAATGGCGAGAGTGAAGAGCAGCATGGAGACCGCATAGGTGCCCACACCCTGGGTGATGATGGGCTTGCGGCCGACGATATCGCTTCGGCGTCCCCAGAACGGACTCATGGCCGCCCACATGCCTCCGGAAATGGCGAACACCAGCCCGACATGCCACTCCGCGAGCTGCATGGTCCGGGCAATCGGCGGCAGGACGGAAAAGAGGAGGGACTGCCCAAGCCCGACACAGACCAGGCTGGCAAAGAGGATGCGAAGGGCGGTCCTGTCCTGGCCGGGCTGACTTATCCCCGGAGATAGTGACGTCAAGATCTGTTCCCGGACCTCACATCGGAGGACGCAGGTGCGCCCAGGGGAGAAGCTTCTCGATGGCGGCGCCGATCCTGAGGACGGTGAGATCCTCGAAACGTCGCCCGACGATCTGCAGCGCCGTGGCCAGACCGTTTGCGGTCATGCCCGAGGGCACCGAGAGTGCCGGACACTGCGACACGTTGTTGAAGACGAGGGTCATGTCGTTCGAGAGCATCTTGCCGTCCGGTGTTTCGCCAAGCTGTTCGGCGTCCGAGCCGGAAGCGTGGGGCGCTTCGGCCGGAGTCGTCGGGCAGATCAGCGCGTCGTGATCGGCAAAGATCTCGCACAGACGTTCCCACTGCCGGGTCCTGACGAACTCCAGGCGCTTGAAGCTGATGGCATCCATCTTCCGGGCGGCCTCGAACATGGTGACGATGTTCGGGTCGAGATCGTCTCGTCTGGCGTCGAGATGCTGTTCGAAGAATGCGGCGAGATAGACGTTCCAGTAGTCGAGCCAGGCATCGGCACACTCACGCCGCCATCCCAGATCCACTTCCTCCACGACGGCGCCGGCACTGGTGAGAGCCTCTGCGCAACGCTCCACGTTGGCCGCCACCTCATCGTCGACGTGGTAGAAACCAAGGTCGATGTCCATGGCGATCTGCATGCCTTCGACATCGCTTGGCAGAGGATGGGGAATGTCCAAAGGCGACGGATTCGACATGATGTCGTACTCGTCAGGCCCTTGGCAGACGTCGAGAAAGAGGGCGGCATCATCCAGGGTCCTGGCCAGGGGCCCGAAGTGGCTGATGTTGTCGAAGACCGATGCGAGGATGGTCATGGGGATCCGGCCCAGACTCGGCTTGAGGCCGACGATGCCGCAAAAAGCGGCCGGAATGCGCACCGATCCTCCCATGTCGGAACCCTCGGCCAGCGGTACGCAGCCCGACGCTACCGCCGCGCCTGAGCCACCGGACGAACCGCCGGGCGTGCGATCCGGATTCCAGGGGTTGCGCGTCACGCCCCACAACGGGCTGTGGGTAAAGCCGTCATGGGCGAATTCGGGCGTGGTGGTCTTTCCCACCATGATGGCGCCGGCGCCAAGAAGATCGCTCACCACCCGGGCATCCTTTTTCGGCACGTGGTCACGATAGACCCTGCTTCCCATCGTCGTGGTCTTGCCCGCCGTGGGCGTGAAATCCTTGATGGCGATCGGCACCCCGTGAAGCGGACCCAGAGGCGCGCCCTCCATGACTGCGCGTTCCGCAGCCTTGGCTTTCTCCAGCGCCTCCTCGGGGTAGGTGAAGCAGAAACAGTTGAGCGGGGGATTGACTTCCTCGATGCGCTCCAGGCTGTTGGCGACCACCTCGACCGGCGATATCTCCCGCGCGGCGATGCGCCGGGCAAGCGTGACGGCGGGGGTGTAGCAAAGGTCGAGGTTCACCATGGCCTGGGACTCCGGTCCTGACTGACGCGGGGGCACGACCGGTACGGGTCACGGTGCCGCGCATGAATGGGATGGTCAGCGAAGAGTCTACACGGGTAGCAGCACCGAATGCCATGGCATCACCGGGACAATCGGTCTAGACAACCCCTCGATGACGGCAACAGTTCCATGGAATCGGGCACGCTAGAGCACTATCACCGCCTCGTCGCATCCGGCGATCTCGTGCACGACGTGCACCAGGAAAGGGCAGTTCGGCATCTCGATCAGCTTGCCCGGGATCTTGATTCACCGGGGCGGGGAGGCCTCATCGATCGCGTTCTCGGACGACGGTCCCGTTCCGCTGCCAGGGGCATATGGCTCCACGGGGGTGTCGGTACCGGCAAGTCCATGCTCATGGACCTCTTCTTCGAGAATGTCAGGAACCTGAAGAGACAGCGCCACCACTTCCATGCCTTCATGCGCGACGTGCACGGCACCATCCAGGAGCGGCACAGGTCCTCCGGCGATGCCAACGACACCATCCGCTTTGCCGCCAGGGTCTTGGTGGGCGAAACGGATCTCCTGTGCCTGGACGAGTTTCACGTCACCGACATCGCCGATGCCATGATCTTGGGTCGCCTGTTCCGGCAGTTTCTCGATCTGGGCACAATCATGGTGGCGACATCGAACGAGCATCCCCGTGAGCTCTATCCGGGAGGCATCAATCGCCAGCTTTTCTGCCCGTTCATCGATACTCTCGAGAAGGAACTCGACATCATCGAGGTCGATGCGGAGCGGGACTACCGGCTGGCATTTCTTGCCAGCACCGGCACTTACATGTCCTCACACGATGGCCATGCGACATCGCGTCTCGACGAGGCCTTTCGCCATCTCGCAGGCGACGCCGATATTGGTCCGCTTGACATTCCCCTTCAGGGAAGGGTGCTTCATGTCCCCCGTCAGGCCCGCCATGTCGCGCGTTTTTCCTTCAACGAACTTTGCGGCCGTCCGTTGGCGGCGCCCGACTACCTGGCGCTCGCCGGTGCCTTCCATACCGTCATCATCGATGACATTCCGGTCATGCACCCCGCCATGCGTAATGAGGCGAGGCGGTTCATCATCCTGATCGACATCCTCTACGAGGAACGGGTGGGATTGTTGTGTTCCGCTGCCGCACCGCCCGAGGGGCTCTATGCGGAAGGCGACGGTTCCCTGGCGTTCCGCAGAACCGCATCACGGCTGATGGAGATGCAATCGGCCGAATACCTCGAGAGCCGGCGCAGGGTCAGCCAAGCGGAACGTCAAGAAACGCCACGAAGGACACCAGGCCGATGAGCGTGACGATGATGGCGCCACCGAAGTTGAACCCATGACGCACCAGCAGCGCTCCGGATGATCCGGCGCCGTCGCTTTCCACCAGGCGCAACGCCGTCTGACGGGCGATGATGGCGCCCACTCCCAGTGAGCAGATGGTGAGGCCTATGCCGAGCGACATGGCCGCGACGAGGATAAAACCCGGATAGATCATGTCGTTGGCGACCGCGTAGAGCATGATGAGCACGGCGCCGGGGCAGGGTACGATCCCGGCCGCGACTGCCATCAGTCCGCTCTCAACCTTTGATGCCTCTTCGGCATGGCCATGACTGTGCGCATGGCTGTGGCCATGATTTTCGTGATGGCTGTGTCCGTGACTGTGGGCGTGGCTGTGGCCGTGTTCTTCGCGGTGCGCGTCTTCGTGATTTTGGGCGTGACTGTGACCGTGACCGACTTCCGAAGGATTGATGTAGCCCAGGGCGGCCCGGAAGGCCTGGTAGAGCATGTAGAGACCGATGGCGGCGATGATGAGAAAACTCGCGGCCCTCACGCCGGGAACCTCCGCCAGGCCGATCCCGAATCCGGCTTGCAGGGTGATGTCCGCAAGCCAGACGATGACGATCGCCGCGATGACATGAACGATGGCCACCTGGATCGCCATCACGATACCGCGGCCAACTCGGGCATCGCGGCCCAGGAAGTAAGAGACGATGATGAACTTGCCGTGCCCCGGACCGAAGGCGTGGAAAACCCCGTAGACGAATGCAATGGCAAGTCCGAGAAAGAAGGCGCCAAGGCTCTTGCCGCTGTCAATGGCGTTCATGTGCCGGGCAACTTCGGTGTTGGCCCGACGCTGGAAGGCGACGATGGCATCCGTCCAGCGTTCCCACAGACCGCTGTCTTCCGTCGTCATCTCGACGGCTGGGAGCGTTGACTCGCTGGCATTCACCGTACCGTTGGTGGCGCAGACAACGACAGCGAGAATGCACAAGGCACATGCCAGGCGGTCTGTCATGGCGGATCTCCGCAATGAAGGGTGATGGTCGAGAAGTGCCCCTCGAATGCGCCCTCTCCCCGGCCTGCCACAAAACGGCATGTCGGATCGAGGGGACCCTCGACCGTGAGAAAGCCATCCCCGGCAAAGGAGAAGTCGAAGAACAGGATGTCGTCATGGAGACTCGCGGCGAAGGGCGCTTGGAGATTGTCGAGGGAGATGGTGAGCCTCAGGCCGAACTGTTCCGGTTCAAACACCGGTTCGACATGCTGCACATGCCAGGAGACCGGTTCACCGCCCCCCAGAATGGTGAGGTACCAGTCCTGTTCTGCAAGGGGGGCAAAGAGCCCGTCCTCGTTCGCCTGGGCTTCCTCGCTCGTGACGCTTCCATCACCGTCGGCATCGAAGACGGTGAAGAGGTAGCTGGAGGCGAAGGGGTCGAATGTCCACTCCAGGGTGAACCCGGTAGCGGACTGGTCCGCCATCCGGAAGTGCCATGTCGTCGTGACCCAGACATCCGGATTGGCCAGAACCGGCGTGCTGGTGACAAGAGCCAGGAAGGTCGACATGAGGAACTTGCGAAGCATGGCATCGCATCCTTGATCCCCTCGAGCACCCTGAGTATGACATGTCAGTCGACATTTCAAGGGTGTCATGCTGCGCGACATCGTCGAGATCTTGCTCTCACCGGCGCCTTCGCACCTGGGGCCCATGGGCTACTTCAGGGAACTTGCCGGCATTGCCCGACGCGCGGACGAGTGCCGGGAAGAATGGCAACCCCATCTGGCGCGCACCCGGCAGGTGATCGAACATGCCGCTCTTGACTGCAGACAACACGATTCGGTCCTCGTGACCGGTTCCGGACTCCTGCTGGATGTGCCGGTGGAGATGCTCTCCCGCACGTTCCGACGCGTGGTTCTGGTGGACATCCATCATGGGCGGGCAACCCGCCGGGCTGTGCGCCACCTTGCCAATGTCGAACTGATGACCCTCGACGTCACCGGTGTGGTCAGGGCCTGCTACCGGTTTGCCCGAACCGGGTGCCGCGGGCCCATGCCGGAAAGTCGTCCCCCGGCGATTGGCGATGCGCCCTTCGACCTCGCTGTCTCCGTCAATCTCGTCTCCCAGCTTGCGATCATGCCGCGCCGGTACGTTCTCGGACACTGTCCGGCCTTTCCTCCGGGTCGCCTGCGACAGTTCACCCTGGAGCTGATTTCGAGCCACGAGGTCTGGCTTGCCCGGCATGGTGACCGGGTGTGCCTCATTACCGATATCGAACGCCGGGAGGACCACGCCGACGGACGCAGGGTGGTGGCGGATCTCCTGGACGGTGCCCATCTGGGCCAGCCGGAGGAGACCTGGACGTGGTTCATCGCTCCGCAGGGCAAGGTCTTCAGGGATCGTGCGGTCCGCCATCACGTGGCGGCATGGCGTGACTACCCATCAGCGTCTCGATGATCTTCTTCTGACTGCCTCGTATGGCCCGCTCGGCCGCCGCCGCTGCGCGTTCTCCGTCGCCATCGAGAAGCGCCGAAAGCAGGTCGTCGTGGCGATGGTGAAACTCGACGTCCCTGTCCTCGAGGGTGAGGCAGAAGTGAACGATGCGCTCGTGATGCTCGATGAGGGACATCACGAATTCCGCCAGCCGGCCGTTCCTGGAGGACTGGACGACGTGTTCGTGGAAGGCGTAGTTGGCTTCGCGATAGGCGGTCCTGGTTCCTCCTCCCCTGGCGGGAAGGCAGGCGCGCACCTGGGCGTCAAGCCTGGTGAGCAGGGGCGCATCGACATGCCCGGCGGCAAGGCGCGTGGCTTCGACCTCGAGCAGCAGCCGCAGCTGGAACACCTCGTGGACGTCCTGGATGGAGATTGGCGCCACGATGTTGCCGAGCCGCTTGCGCGTGATGACCAGCTTTTCCTGGCGCAGCCGCGCCAGGGCGCTGCGTAGCGGCGCCTTGGAGAATCCGTATCGCTCCACCAGCATGGTCTCGGATATCTCGGCGCCCGGAGCGAGGCGAACGAGCAGGATCTCGTTCTTGAGAATCCGGTAGACCCGGCTGGAAAGATCCTCGCGTCGATCAGTCGAACCCTGCATGCCATCCATCCGCAATCGCGTGTCGAGCGTCAGGGTGCCACATCAGCGATGTGCCGCGACAGGCCTTGCGGTCATGAACTGCTCTTTCGCCAGTGGTGACAGGAGACCTCGTGATTCTGCCCGACCCTTTCGAGGGCGGGAACGTGCTGTTTGCACGTCCCGTCAGCCAGGGGACAGCGCGGATGAAAATGGCATCCGGACGGCGGGTGAACGGGGCTTGGAGGTTCTCCCTGGACAAGGCGACCGGCGGCGTCGAGACCGATTTCATCGAGCAGCGAGGCTGCGTTGAGGGCTTTCGTGTAGGGATGGCGCGGAGCGTGGAAGATCTGCTCGACGGGAGCCATCTCGACAATGCGGCCCAGGTACATGACCGCGACACGATCGCAGATGTGGCGCAGGGCCCGAAGGTCATGGGAAATCATCAGCAGGGAAAGGTCGAATCGCCGGCGCAGATCGTTGAGGAGATTGAGAATCTGGGCGCGAATCGACGCATCTAGCGACGAGGTGGGCTCATCGCAGACGACAAACTGTGGTCTGAGGAGGAGGGCCCTGGCGATGACAATCCGCTGCAACTGCCCTCCGGAACATTGCCCGGGGTATCGTTCGGCGATTCCCGGATCGATTCCGACCTCGCCCAGCATCGCATGGATCATCGCCAGGCATTCTTCCCGGGTTCCGGCGTCGTGCGCCGCAAGCGGGGCCATGAGGGAGTCGATCATCCTCATTCTGGGATCGAGCGCCGCCATCGGATTCTGGAAAATGAGCTGGATGGTCCGGCGGAACCGCCTGAGTTCTCCCGGCCTCATCGCCAGAAGGTCGCGGCCGTCCATGATGACCTCGCCTCGATCCGGCCGGATCTGGTTGATGAGCAGGCGGGCGAGGGTGGATTTGCCACATCCCGATTCGCCGACCAGACCCAGCACCTCCGCGCGTCCGATCGCGAGACTCACGCCATCGACGGACCGCACGGCAAGCCTGCCCGATCCACGAAGGGGAAAGTGCTTCACGAGGTTGCGGGCCTCGACGAGGGGACTCAAGTCGTTGCTCACGGTTCCGCCGCCCAGCAGTGCACCAGGTGGCCTGCGGCCCTTCGTATCGCCACTGGCTCGTCGCGGGCACAGACGCTCCCCTGGCGGCGTGCGAGGGCATGGGGGCACCGCGGGTGAAAGCGGCATCCGGGTATCGACCGGGTGGGAGGCGGAATGGTGCCCGGGATGGACTCGAGAACACCGCTTCCTGCCTTGCGCATCAGCGAACAGTCGATCAGGGCCTTCGTATAGGGGTGTTGCGGCGCATGCATGATCGATGCGACAGGGCCTTCCTCGACGATGCCTCCGGCGTACATCACGACGACCCGGTCAGCCATGGCGGAGACGATGGAGAGGTCGTGGGTGATGAGGAGAATGGAGAGTGTCCTCTGTTTCCTTTCCTTCTCCAGAAGTCCGAGAATCTGTGCCTGGACCGTGACGTCGAGCGCCGTCGTGGGTTCATCGGCAATCAGGAGATCCGGATCGCCGGAAAGGGCTGCGGCGATCATGACCCGCTGCGCCATGCCGCCCGACAGTTGATGGGCAAAGGAATGGGCGCGCCGGCCGGCCTCCGGGATTCCGACCTCCCGCAGGAGTTCGACGGCGCGTTCGAAGGCTTCGCCGCGCGATGCCCGCTTGTGCAGGCGCAGAGCCTCACCGACCTGACGGCCGACCCTGCAACTGGGATCCAGCATGCTCGCGGGTTGCTGGAAGATCATGCCGACACGGTTGCCCCTGATACGATTGAGGACGTCAGGGGTTGCGTTGGTCATGCTCTGGCCGCAGATCGAGACCGAGCCTCGCGTCACCCTGAGCGGTGGCGGCAGGAGATTGATGAGAGAAAGCGCCGTCACGGTCTTTCCGGACCCTGATTCTCCGACAAGAGCGACTGTCTCGCCCCGGCGGATCTCGAGGTTGACCCCTCTTGCAACGGCAACGGTATCACCGATCGATATGTCGAGATTCTCCACCTTCAGAGAGGGCGTTTCGTCGGGAGAGATCATGATTCGCCCGTGCGAAGGCGGCGGGACCTGTCGGCGTCGATCTCCAGCCCCTGTCCCATCAGGGTGACACTAAGTGCGGTGACCATGATGGCGATGCCCGGTGCAAACACGAGCAGGGGCTGACGGGCGGCAAATTGCCTCGCATCGGCCAGCATGGCGCCCCAGTCGGAATCGGGAGGCTGAACGCCCAGGCCCAGATACGAGAGCGCCCCCACGGTGATCAGCTTGTGTCCGAAGCGAAGGAAGGTCATGGCGGAAATCGGACGCAGCGCGTTAGGGATGACGTGTCGCAGCAGAATGAAGGTCCGCGTACATCCGAGTACCTCGGCCGCGACGATGTAGTCCTGCGACGAAATGTCCAGCGCAATGCCGCGGGCCAGACGGGCGAAGGGCGTCCAGCCAACGAGTGTGAGGGCGAGAACAAGGGTGCCGAAACCGGGGCCGATGATGGCGATCAGAAAGAGTGCGACGATGATTTCGGGAAAGGAAATGAGGACATCGACGACACGCATCACGAACTCGTCGATGGCGCCGCCGACCCGTCCGCACCAGGCGCCGATGAGCGTGCCGATCGTGACCGACAGGACCAGAGTGAGACCGGCCACCACGACGGAGAACCGACCCCCGTGAAGCAGGCGCGCCCAAAGATCGCGGCCCAGCTGGTCGTTGCCCAGCCAGTGGTCGCCGCCGGGGCCCTGGAGGCGCATGGAGAGGTTCTGGGCCACCGGGTCGTGGAGCGAAATGACCGGTGCAGCGATGAGCAGCAGGGCCACGGTTGCACCACAAGAAAGACCGGCGATGAATGTCCAGTGCTGACGCATGATCCAGCGCACGATGCGCGTGACCACCATCATCATGCGTCTCCCGAGACGGTGACGGTCGGATTGAGAACGCCGTAGAGAACATCGGCTGCCGTATTGATGACGATGGCAAGACCGACGATGCAGATGATGCTGCCCTGGAGCATCGGCATGTCGTTGTTGATGACCGCCGAATAGATGAGGCGGCCCATGCCGGGAATGGCGAAGATGACCTCGACGACGACCGAACCGCCGAGCAATCCGGCCAGCCACAGGGCGAAGACAGTCAGGACCGGCTGGATACCGTTTCTCAGGCCGTGCCGGACCAGGGCTCCTGCAAGACCGAGACCCCGGCTCCTGGCAGCCAGGATGTAGTTCGCATGGAGGACGTCGATCATCGATGCCCGCATGACCTGCGAGAAGTAGGCAAGCGGGCGCAGGCAGAGCACGGCGGCGGGGAGAATCAGCGTTTCGAAACCGGACCAGCCGGCGGAAGGCAGCCAGCCGAGTTCGACGGCGAACAGAAGGACCAGCACCGGGGCCAGCCAGTACTCCGGGATCGAGACAAACCCCTGGGCGATGAAGGTGACGATGCCGTCGAATCGGCGCCCCTGGTGCACGGCTGCCAGCGTGCCGACGGGCAGGGCAATGGCCAGCGCCAGGAAGAGGGCGCTCAATGCGAGGGTGGCCGACACGCCTATGGCTCGCAGGATCTGGTCGGCCACGGGAAGCCTGCTGGTAAAGGAGAGGCCGAGATCCCCCTGAAAGACACGACCGAGCCACGTGAAGAACTGATGGAGAAGCGGCTGGTCGAGGCCGAGCTTGATGCGCAGCGCCTCGACCGCGGCGCTGTCGAGCGCCAGGTCCGCCACGCGCGAGCGGATGATGGCGCGCGCAGGATCGGCGTCACCGAGCCAGGGAACCAGGAAGGCGAGGAAGGAAACGAGCGTCAGTGTTACGACTAGGACAATCGCTCGCTTGAGCAAAAACCGTTCCATGGTCCTGGCCGAAAGATTCGGCCCTCATGCTATCACGGCCCCGTGCCCTGTCACCCACCGCCCGACCATCAGGATCGATGGAGTTCCTTCCAGGTCCGCCTCATTGACGCAATTCGCTGTTCCCGCAGTGCTTACTCCAATCAACTCGTTCTGAGCAGGGCGACATCGTTGCGGCGGAGCCAGCAGTCCTCGTTGTCGCGTCATTCTGAGCGTGCCGGTTGGTCAGAAGCGGAGTTATCTTCACGAACAGATCGAGCCATCATGGTACACGTGTACGTGTGGGAACAGGCAAGAATCGGAGAGAGCATGGAGCTTTCTATCAGCGATGCGAAAGCGCGCCTCGCCGAACTGGTGGCCGCGGCCCGCAACGGGGTACGGGTCGTCATCACCAGGCACGGTCGCCCGGCCGTCGAGTTGATCCGCTGCGACCGGCGTGGCGGGATTGACTTCGAGAAACTGCAGGCAGACCGTCGGCGGCTTGGTATCGAGGGCGATGGCGAAGGCTGGCCGAAGGAATTCAATGATCCGGCTCTCAGTCGTCAGGTGCTGGGCCTTGATGCCGACCAGGAGTGACGGCGATGCGCATTCTTCCCGATACATCCTGTCTGAATGACATCAGGAACAGGCGGGGATCTTTTCAGGCGCCTGAAAGCCCGGTCCCCGCTTCATCAAGCAGGGTACTTCTCATCCGGAGACCAAGGCGTGTGAAACCGGCTTCACACCATCGGAACACAAGCCGCTCCGTGCTCTCTACACCCGACCACAAGCACCCATGACCGCCCCCGGTGCTGACTCAGCAAAGCCCTCGTATGCCTTGTCTCGTGTCACATATCACCGGTGAATAGGCTGTTCAGAGACCGAGCAGTCCGGGAAGGTGGGTGATGTCGGGAATTTCGTGGTAGCCGAAGAAGGGAACGGAGGGCTCGTAGCCGCGGTTGACATAGACCTTGTTGACGATGCGCATGTGATGGCACGGCATCAGGTCATAGTAGAGGCTCGCCGACACGTGCAGGACCTCGTGGCGCTGGCAGCCGAGTTGATCAAGCATGTACTCGAAGGCCGCGAAGCAGGGCTTGTAGCTCCTTGCCTGTTCCGCCGTGTAGACGGCATGGAAAGGAGCACCGAGTTTGTCGACGTTGTGTCTGATCTGCTCGTCGTTGGCGTTCGAGAGAATGACGAGAGGATAGGCCTCGGCCGTCCGTGCCAGGGCTTCCGGCACGTCGGGATGCGGACCCCAGGTGGGGACCGCATCCACGATCGCATCGGCTGTTTCACTGTCATACGCCATGTTCCAGAGATCGCAGGTCCGCCGGAAGGACTCGGTGATCACCTGAGCATAGGGCTTGAAGGTCCCCAGCACCTCGTCACCACGAAAGGCCTCGAAGTCGTCGAGGAACCTGTCCATGTCGCCTTCGTCCAAGCGATCCGCCATCAAACCTGCGGTGACGTCGGACATCTGGAAGTTGGTCAATGTTCCGTAGAGATCGAAGGTGATGAACTTCGGTTTCAGGTGATCACCTGTCATGTCGGTCTGCTCCTCAGGCTTCCGCTGCTGGTCAGTTGAGTGCCAGATCCCTGGTGAAGAGGTAATGGCCATCGGGATGGACGGCGTAGTTGGCCACGTTCGAGCGGTGCCCGTCGCTGCCCTGCTGATGGACAAGGAAAACGGTCACGGCTCGTGACTGGAGCTCGCGGGCGATATCCCTGTAGAGCGCATACCGTTCCGCTTCGCTTTCCGCGCTGCTCGCCTGGTCGACCATGGCGTCGATATCCGGATCGCAGAAACGCGACAGGTTGTAGCCGCCTTCGCAGGTGTAGTCCGCCGTCAGAAAGCCGATGGGATCGGCCACATCGGACAGGTACCCACGCGACAGCACCAGCATGTCGAACTCGCCGCTCAGCAGGTCCGGTTCAAGGGCGCCGTAGTTCGCCACCTTCAGTTCCACGTTGATGCCGATGGCGCCGAGCTGCGCCTGGATGACCGCGGCAAGATCGGGAAGTTCGGCGCGTTCCACGTAGGCATAGAGAACGAGGTCGAGGGAGTCCGCGTCGACACCGGATTCGGCGATGAGCGCCCGGGCGCGTTCCACGTCCTGGGACACCGCCATCGCGTCTTCGGGAGCCCAGGGATCGTCGGGCCCGAAGGGGCCGACGGCCGCCTGAGCCGAGCCCTCGTAGATCGTCTGGGCGATGGCTGTCGCATCGATGGCGCTCTGGATGGCCTGACGCACGGCCATGTTGTCGAGCGGCGCCTTCTGGTTGTTGAGATAGAGGCTGTTGGTGCGCGCCTGGGCGACAGTCTGGATCACGACATCCGGCTCCGCCTGCAGTCCGAGAACCTCCGTTACCGGCAGGCGGGCCGAGATGTGCGCCTCGCCGGTCCGCAGTTGCGTTGCCCGACCGCTGCCCTCCGGGATGAACCGCATCTCGCCGCTTTCGAGTTCGGCCGGTCCGCCCCAGTAGGCGTCATGGCGTGTGAGCATCAGGGACTGCTGGGGAACGTGTTCGACGATGTCGAATGGGCCGATGCAGTGACCCACGGGATCGACGGCGTCACCGGCAAATGCCGCCGGCGCCAGGAACCCGGTGTTGGGGGAAGACACGCGCATCGGTGTGAGAACGCTTGGATTGACCGACTCGATTCTCACGGTCATGTCATCGACCACGGAGACCGACGCGATGCGCTTCGGTGCGAAGGCCCTTGGCGGTGCGGTTGCCGTCAGCATGCGGTTGAGGGATTCGGCGGCGACGGTGGCGTTGAAAAGAGTTCCGTCGCTGAACGTCACGCCCTGGCGGATCGCGAAGTCCCACTCGGTGGGAGAATGCCGCGTCCAGGATTCCGCGAGCGCCGGTTCCAGGGCACCATCCGCGGTGCGCCGCGTGAGCGATTCGACGCATCCGGCGCGGGCCAGAATGTAGGCGTCGTCTGTTTCCATGGCCCATCCCGCCTGCGGCGCAAAGGCGTCCGTGGCGACAAGATGGAGATGCCCGTCCGCCTGGACGGCACCCTGCGACAGTCCAAGGGACAGGAGTCCGGCGGCTCCCAGGGTGGCAAGGCGGCCGGAAACGGCACGTCGAATGATCATTGGAGTGTGCCCCTTTTCCCAGTTCTTTTGGTGATTGCGTCGTGACGCTTGAAGCGCCATTCAGCCGCCGCAGCGCACTGCTTGTCAACACGGATTCTCTGGTTGGCACAGATGCTGTCGGGTGTTATGCCCCGCCCAGACATTGATGCGGAGGCGACGTGACCGGAGCGACGCACAGCCACGGTCATTCTCACGGCCATTCCCACGGTATTGCGGACATCGAGAAGAATGGCCGCGTACTGGGGCTGGTGGCGCTGCTGATCGGCAGTTTCATGATCGCCGAGTTTGTCGGTGGCCTTCTGTCGGGGTCGCTGGCGCTGCTGGCGGATGCCGGGCACATGCTCTCGGATTTTGCCAGCCTGACCCTTGCCTGGTACGCCTTTCGCCTGTCGAAGCGCGAGCCGACGGCGCGGATGACCTATGGTGCCGATCGCATGCAGATCCTGGTCGCCTTCGGCAACACGATGCTGATGGTCTTCCTGTGTGTCTGGATTGTCTCGGAAGCGGTCCGGCGGATCATCTCGCCTGGAGCGATCCTGAGCGAGATGATGCTCGTCATTGCCACGCTAGGCCTCGTCGTCAACATCCTGGCCCTCATCATCATTTCCAGGGCCAACCGGGACAATCTGAACGTGCGTGGCGCCAGGCTCCACGTGATAGGCGATCTCCTTGGGTCGCTGGCGGCCATCACTGCGGCCGGGATCATCATGACGACCGGGTGGACAATAGCCGATCCGCTTCTTTCCCTTGTCATTGTCGCCATCATCCTGAGGAACGCCTGGCCCGTGATGAAGGACTCGGCGCACATCCTTCTGGAGGGAACTCCGGACCATCTTTCCGGCCAGGACGTCAGGGCTGATCTCACCGGACATATCGATGATGTCGTCGACATCCATCATCTCCACTTCTGGTCGATCACCCAGGCTCGTACCGTCGCGACCCTTCATGCAAGGGTGAGGGAGTCCGCGGTACCGCACGAAGTGATTGGCCGCATCAAGGAACGGCTGCATGACGGGTTTGGTATTGAACACACGACGGTCGAGATCGAATACGATCACTGTGCCGACGACGACAGCCAGCACGCCCATTCATAGAATTGTCTGAGGATCAGTAATGCGGGCCGGGTCGGGTCGTCCCGCCGCCGCCGAGCTTCGTACCGCCTGCATGCGGTCAGGGACGGACATACGCCATCATTCTCCATCCGCCAACGGATGAACGATGATGGTGTGCGCCGGTTGCCGGATCAGCAGGCGCAGGGATCGCAGTGACAGTCGTCGCAAGCGCAGTGCGCATTGCCGCAAGCCCTGACGCCGAAGCCGCCGTCGCGGATGGCGCCATGAACGGCGGCAGCCGTCATGGTGGCATCGCCGGTGATGGTGGCCCTGCCGGTCTCGTGATCGACCGCCGCGGTCTCGACTCCTGACTGGGACAGAACCATCGTTCTGACGGCGTTCGAACAGCCCTGGCAGACCATGCCGGTGACGTCGAAATCAAGAATTGTCATGGTGGATTCCCTCCAGTTGCGGGCGCCAGCCTCGCAGGATCAGTGAATTGCCGACGACGCTCACGCTCGAGAGCGCCATGGCGAGGGCGGCCAGGGACGGACTCAAGTGACCCAGTGCCGCCAGGGGCAGGCCGATGACATTGTAGATGAAGGCCCAGAAGAGATTCTGCCTGATCTTGCGCCACGTCCTTCGCGAGATGTCGATGGCGGCGGCCACCAGTCGGGGATCGGGGCGCATGAGCGTGATGGCCGCCGTCTCCATGGCGACGTCCGTGCCCGACCCCATGGCCATGCCGACGGTGGCACGGGCGAGGGCCGGCGCATCGTTGATGCCGTCACCCACCATGCCGACCTTCCTGCCGCCCTCCATGAGTTCGTCGATCAGGGCCACCTTGTCTTCCGGATGGACGCGGGCGCGGAATTCGTCGATCCCGGTGGCGGCGGCAATGCGCCGGGTGGCGGCCGTGGTGTCGCCCGATGCAAGAAACGGCGCGATCCCCAGTCGTTTGAGCGCGTCGACGGCCTCGCTCGCACCGGGCCGCCTTTCATCGTCAACAGCAAACCGGGCCAGCCAGACGTCACCGTTCTCGCGGCGGGCGCCCAGCCACACCCCGCCTTCATCGTCCGTATCGACAGGATCGGATGCGGTGAAGGCGAGGGCCTCGAAGAGGCGGCGGTTCCCCGCAAGGTACAGGGTGCCGTCCACAATGCCCTCCACACCCAGGGCCACCCGGCTGGAAAACTGCTGCACCTCACGGAGGGGGAGCCGGCGTTCTTCGGCCGCCACGCGAAATGCCTCGGCGATCGGGTGTTCGCTTCCCTGCTGCAGGGAGGCCATGATCGTCAGGGCCGTGTCCTCATCGAGATCATCGGCGAGCAGCCTGATGGTGCCCAGACGCGGCGTGCCGGAGGTGAGCGTACCGGTCTTGTCGAGCACCATGTGCGTCAGTCCGTGCGCCTGTTCGAGGGCCTCGACATCCTTGATGAGTATGCCGGCCCGCGTTGCCGCGCCGGATCCGGTCATGATGGCGGTCGGCGTCGCCAGTCCCAGGGCGCACGGGCATGCGATGACGAGGACCGATACCGCATTGATGACGGCGACTTCGACACCGCCTCCGGCAACAAGCCATCCCAGCAAGGCGACAGCCGCGATGGCGACCACGACGGGGACGAAGATCCCGCACACCCTGTCTGCCAGTCGTTGAACGGTCGGCTTGGCGGCCTGGGCGTCCTCGACCAGGCGAATCATCCGCGCCAGGGTCGAATCAGCGCCGGTGGCCCGGGCCTCGATGGTCAACAAGCCATCGATGTTGAGGGATCCGGCGATCACCGGATCGCCCTTGCTGCGGGAGACGGGCATGCTTTCACCGGTCACGAGCGATTCATCCACCTCCGCCACGCCACTGGTGACGATGCCGTCGGCGGCAACCTGCATTCCGGTGCGGCAGACGAGTCTGTCCCCCACCCTCACCTCCCGCAGGGGCTTCTCGCTCACCGTGCCGTCTTCAGCCTCGACGAGAGCGGTTCGGGGCCTGAGCGCCAGCAGCTCCCTGATGGCCTGTGCCGCACCGCGCCGCGCTCTCATTTCCAGCTGCTTGCCGACGAGAACCAGCGTGATGATGATGGCCGAGGCCTCGAAGTAGAGCTGACCCGACGCCGCATTGCCCAGCATCGCGTACTGGTACCAGCTGAAGAAGTAGGCGGCCGTGGTTCCCGTCACCACCAGGACTTCCATGTTCGCGCCGCCGCCACGCAGGGCATTGAGGGCGCCACGATAGAACCGGGCGCCGATCACGAATTGCAGCGGCGTGGCGAGAAGGGCCTCGACGAGAGGAGGCATGGCCCAGCCGGTTGTCAGGACCTGGTGCGCCGCCATCTGCACGACAAATGGTGCGGAAAGAAGGATGGCGGCACTGATGGCGAGATACTGCCGGAGATCACGCCGCTCCTCGACCGGCTCTGCCTCGCCGGAGGCAAGGACGCATCCGGCCTCCCTGGCGCGCTCTTCGAGACTCTCGTCGCTCACGGCAAGGGCGTAGCGCTCCACCTCGACCTGCGCGCGGTCACCGTCGATAGTCGCCGCCACGACACCGGGCGTTCCTTCGAGCGCTTCCCGGATCATTCCCGCAGCGGTCTCGTCCGCCGCTCCCGAAATGCGATAGGACCGGGTTTCCTTCCTCGCATCGAAGCCGGCCCGGCGCACCACCTGGACCACCGAGTCAAGAGAGGTTCCGTCATCGATATCGACAGTGGCCCGCTCCGTCGCCAGGTTGACGGCAGCGGTCGCGACCCCCGATGCCGCCGACAGCATCCTTTCCAGACGGGTCGAACAGGCACTGCACGTCATGCCGTCGATGAGAAGCTGATAGCGGTGTGTCGCGGTTCCGGCAATCGACGGCGTTGTCATGGCGGCGCACCGGCATCGATGGCTCGATCGCGCCACGGCGACGGTGGCGCGTTGGTGTTCCGCAACCAGTGGGGGAGACGCTGGTTGGCGAAGAGACTGTCAAGGGTCTCACGCTCACGCACCACCGCAGCTTCGCCTCCCCGCACCATCACCGTTGCCGGACGCGGCACCCAGTTCAGCTGGTGGGAATCGGATTCGGCGTACATGCCGGCATCGAGAATGGCGATCGCATCGTCTCGCGACAACGCGGGAAGGGAACAGTCCTCACCGAGGACGGACGGAATGCAGATCGGCCCGACGACGTCGGCGCGCCAGGCAAGTGGCTGGTGCATTGAGGAGGCGGCGATGACGAGGTTGCGGGTGCCTTCCTCGCCGGTGCCGATGAGCGGCATCAGGTTGGTGCTGGCGTCGACATTGACCCAGGTCATTCCGTTGTCGTTCTTGATGGAACCCACGCGCGACACCAGGACACCGGCGTTGCCGGCGATGTAGCGGCCGGGCTCCAGCCACAGGGCGGGTAGAGGCAGGCCGGCACCGGAAAGTTCGCCCGCGAGTGCCCCGGCAGATGCGTTGGCGTAGTCCTCGATGTCATGGGCATTGGGCCGCGTATCCTTCGATTCGGGATCACGCTTGCGGGCCCAGCCGCCACCGATGTCGATCACCGACGGCGCAAATCCCGTCTCTCTGTGAAGGAGGACAGCCAGGCGCCCGACTTCGGCATCGAAGGCGGCGCGGTGGCGCAGATTGGCGGTCATGCGTCCAAGGTGGGCATGGTATCCGGTGAGTTCAAGTTCATCGATGGCGGCGATCCGGCGGATCATGCAGCTGGCCACAGGGGGTGTGACACCCCATTTCCAGCGGGCAAGCTCCGGCCTCAGATCGCCCGAGAAGGACACGAGATCGCTCTCGAATGCGGCGAAGGACTCAGGAATCACCTTCAACCTGATGTTGACCCGTGCCCGGCACCCGGCTGCCCGCGCCACGCTGGCCAGGCGTTCGATCTCCTCTTCGTCGTCGAGATTGATGCACACACCGAGTTCCACGGCCCTGGCGAGTGCGGCGATGGTCTTGCTGGAACCGTTGAGGGCGATGAGCGCTGGATCGGCGCCGCCGGCAAAGGTCGCCTCGAGTTCGCCGCTGCCGAAACAGTCACCGCCGGCGCCTTCCTGGTGCAACACCGCCCGCACGGCGAAGTTGGGATTGCACTTGATGGCATACATGACGTTGACGGGCCCCGGCCAGGCGGTTTCGAACGCATCGCGGATCCGCCGGTAGTTGGCGCGCAGGGTGGCGTCCGAGAGAACGAAGAGGGGAGACCCGAATTGCCGAATCAGGTCGGTGACGCTGGCATCCTCGATGCGGAGCACGCCGTCGGTCGAGACCGAGAGATGGTCACTCGGTGTCAGCACCCGGTCGAGCAGATCAGCTGTCGTTTCTTCTGTCACGTGTGCTCCCCTTCGAAGAGACGCATCATCCTCCGGGACCTGTCGCCGGACCGGTGGTCCAGGCATCGGCCGCGAAGGCATTGTTGTAGAAGTCCCGCTGACGCCGGGCGCCGGCGATGGTGTTGTGCATGAGCATGGCGACCGTGACCGGACCGACGCCGCCTGGCACGGGCGTGATCCAGCCTGCCACCTCGCGGCAACTTTCGAGATCGCAGTCGCCGACGACACGGCGACTGCCGTCTGCATCTGTCACCGGGTTGATGCCGATGTCGATGACGCAGGCGCCAGGCTTGATCATGCTGCCTGTCACGAGACCAGGCCTGCCGACGGCCACGAACACGGCATCGGCCTGGCGGCTGTGCACGGCGAGATTGCGGGTCTGGTGATGGCACACCGTGACCGTGGCGCCCTCGGCCATGAGCAGGAAGGCGATCGGCTTGCCGACGATGTCGGAATGACCAATGACCACCACCTCGAGACCGGAGAGATTGAGACCCGTCGTCTTGAGGATGTGGACCGATGCCATCGCCGTGCAGGGGCCGAGGTCGAGTTCGTTGTAGACGATGTTGCCGACGGATGCCGGGTGCAGGCCCTCCACATCCTTGAGCGGGTGAATGGCGCTCTGCAGCCTCTTGATGTTGATCTGCTCCGGCACCGGGCGCTGCACGATGATGCCGGTGACCCGGGGATCGGCATTCATGGCCTGGACCGCCGCCAGCATTTCCGCTTCGCTGATGTCTTCCGGGAAGTGGCGTTCGTCAAACGCGATGCCGAGCCGTTCGGCTGTTCTTTTCTGGTTGCGCACATAAATGGACACGGCGTCGGCGTCACCGATCACCACGGAGACGAGGCGCGGCGCCCAGCCCCGTTCCGTCAGTTCATCGACGGCCTTTCGTGTCTCCTCGTGGAGTCCGGCGGCGATCCTTCGGCCGTCTAGTTCCTTGTGTTTCCGCTGGAATTCATCGGTCACGAACGCCCTCTCCCCGGATTGCCTACTCGATCCTGGCGAAGGGCGAGGGATCGTTGCTGAGCGTTCCCATCCAGGCGATCACGGCGGCACGGTCCTCTTCGTCGGCGATGCCGCGGAAACCCATCTTGCCGCCGGGTACGTCCATGCGGGGATTTTCAAGGTAGGTCCACAACCGGCGCCAGGACCAGGTTCCGCTCTCGGCGTCCAGTGCATCGGAATAGGTGTATCCCTCCACGCTGGCGATGTTGCGGTCCACCATGTTCCAGAGATTGGGACCGACGCGGTTGGCGCCGCCAGGTGTGAACGTGTGACAGGCCCGGCACGCGCGGGCGACACGTCCGCCTTCCTCGGCGGAGGCCCCGGTGATCAAGGCAAGCACGGGATCTTCGGCATCCGACGACTCCAGCATCGAGGTGTCGTCCAGGGATGTGTCGTCCGCGGCGTCGTCGGGCAGGGCGAGCGGTGCATCGCTCTGCGTGTTGAGCCAGGCGATGAGGTCGGCGCGGTCCTCGTCGTCGGAGATGCCCTTGAACACCATCTTGTTTCCAGGTGCGTAACCCTTGGGGTCGGTGATGTAGAGGCTCAGCTCCTCGAATGTCCAGGTTCCGCCCAGGCCGGCGATGACATCGGAGTAGTTGAAGGTATCGCGGCCTCCCCGCGGTGCTCCGACCACACCGAAGAGATTGGGTCCCTGTCCATCCCGGCCGCCCGCCTCGACACTGTGGCAACTCTTGCACTTGCGAAACTGCTTCTGGCCGTTGGCGAGATCCGCACTGGCCAGCAGGGTGGCAATCGGCACCACCACGGCCGGTACCTCGACAGCCGGTGTCTCGTCGACGGCTTCGGCGTCAGCCATCATGTCTTCAGCGTGCTCGGGCGCAGCATGTTCCACGGCCGGACCGTAGAGCGTGTTGACCAGTTTGCCGATGCCAAACGCAAGCAAAAGGCCGACCAGCAGGCCGGCGGCAATCTTGTTGAATTCCAGAGCATCCATGCGCACCGGCCCCGAAAAAGAGTGGTCCCGGTTGGGGGAAGAGTGCCTGTAACAAGGCGTTGCGGAGATTAGCCAAGTCGCGTCGCTGTTCAAGTCCCTTCTCGACTGCCCGGCCGTGGCCTGATTGTCGCCAGGGCATGTCCCGAATAGTCTCACGTATGGTGCTTCAAGGCTGGGGAGGGGTGTGGCCATGGCTAGGAACCGCATGGTGGATGTTCCCGGATACTCGAATGGCTGGATTGGCGTGAACAGTGGCCAGTACGTCCGTGTTGTCGATGTCGAGGGATGCCAGGTCGGCGATCTTTTTGCCGTCAGCCCGGCCGATCACGATGAATTCATGAGCCCGTCGGTCACCCGACTTCACAACGGCAACATCTTTCCCGAGCCGGGGCAGCGCTTCTTCACCAACCGGGATCGTCCGGTCTTCACCTTCATCGCCGACGCGTCACCGGGATGCCACGACATGCTCTATGCCTCGTGCAACCGGGACTGGTACGCCGGCAGGGGGCTGGCGGATCATCCCAACTGCCGCGACAACTACTTCGAGGCAGCGCGCGATGCGGGGATCGGGCATGTCCTGCAGCCCGATCCGGTCAACCTGTTCCAGAACACGCCCCCCGGGCCGGACGGCAGGTTCGTCATCGGCGACACCCTGAGCGCGGCGGGTGACAGCGTCACGCTGAGAGCTGAAATCGACTGTATCGTCATCCTCACGGCCTGTTCGTCGGAACGCATTGTCGGCGGGCGCTCCACGCCTCTTCGTGTCGAGGTCCATGATCACTGTCCGGAAGAGGCATCGGCTGCCGGCTGACCATGTCGACGATCATCGTCATTCCAGCGCGCATGGCGTCCACCAGGTTGCCGGGAAAACCCCTGGCGAGTGTCGGTGGCGAACCGATGATCGTCCAGGTATGGCGGCGCGCCACCGAAGCCGACGTCGGGCGTGTCGTCGTTGCTGCCGCTGACCGCGTCATTGCCGATGCCGTGGAAGGAGCGGGCGGAGAGGTTGTCATGACGGACCACGATCTGCGGTCAGGGTCGGATCGGGTGCACCAGGCGCTGGCCCGCATCGACCGTGCAGACGGTATCGACGTGGTGGTCAATCTGCAGGGGGATCTGCCGACCCTCCAGCCACGCGACCTCGGTCTCGTTGTCGCCACCCTCACCAGGAGCGGCGCCGACGTGGCCACTCTTGCGGCACCGACGACGGACGAAGACGAGGCCCGTGATCCCAACGTCGTGAAGGTGGTGGTGGCCTGGAACGACGGGGCCGAGACGGGCAGAGCGTTGTGTTTCACGAGAGCTCGCGCACCCTGGGGCGAGGGTCCCCTATGGCACCATGTCGGCATCTATGCCTACCGCCGGGAAGCGCTCGAACGCTTCGTTGCTTTGCCGGCAAGCGACCTGGAGCGGCGGGAACGACTGGAACAGATGCGCATCCTTGAGGCCGGCATGAGCATCGCCGTGGGCCGCGTTGACAGTGTTCCGGTCGGTGTCGATACTCCCCGGGACCTTGAGCAGGCACGTTCCTACTTCTGCTGAGGAACGTTGCCAGTCCCCGATCCACGCCATGAACGCCAGCGACACCACCATCGCCTTCCAGGGCAAGCCCGGTGCCTATTCACACCTTGCCTGCCAGGAAGCCCATCCATCCATGACATCCCTGCCGTGCGCCTCCTTCGAGGATGTCTTCCAGGCTGTGGAAGGCGGCGACGCGCGTCTGGCGATGCTGCCGATCGAGAATTCCGTTGCCGGTCGGGTCGCTGATGTCCACCACCTGATGCCTCTCTCGTCCCTGCAGATCGTCGGAGAGCACTTCCACAAGGTGAACCACAGTCTTCTGGGCGTGCCCGGCGCCGCGGTGAAGGGCCTTGCCGTCGTTCACTCCCATATCCAGGCGCTCAGTCAGTGCCGTCAGGCCTTGCGGCGTCTTGGAGTCGAACCGGCATCCCATGCGGACACCGCCGGCGCGGCCCATGACGTTGCCGAAAGGGGCGATCCGGCCCATGGCGCCATCGCCTCGGAACTGGCAGCCCGCATCTACGGCCTCGATGTTCTGGAGCGGGACCTCGAGGACGCGGACCACAATCACACCCGGTTCCTCATCCTGTCCCGGCCTGTTCCCCTCCCTGAACCGGGTAGCGACCCCCTCATCACCAGCATGATCTTTCGCGTGCGCAGCGTTCCCGCGGCGCTCTACAAGGCACTGGGTGGATTCGCCACCAACGGCGTCAATCTGACGAAGATCGAGAGCTACATGATCGACGGAACCTTCAGCGCCGCCCAGTTCCATGTCGACGCCGAAGGTCATCCAGATGAACGCCCGATGGGTCTCGCTTTGGAAGAACTGGGCTTCTTTGCACTCGAAGTGAGGATTCTCGGAACCTACGCGGCGCATCCCTACAGGGATGCCATGCACAAAGGCGCCGGCGACCGGGAGACTGTCTGACGACAACAGCGTATCCGGGCGCCTTGCCGGACCCGCCGAAGGATCATTGGGCTCCTCCTTCCTCCCCGTCGGGATCATTCACCGCCAGCCAGCTGTCGTCCGGACTGGCAAGGGTCACATCTGCATCTTCTTCAGACGCCTGAAGATGGCGCGATCAGGTCCACTCTCGTGGCGCTCCCCTTGCCGCATCCCAGTCGCAATGATAGTCCCGCGCGGTCCCGGGAGCGGCAGTCATGACATCGGAGCAATCCTGGAACGCCCAGGTTTATCAGACCAACGCTGGCTTCGTGCCGGTTCTGGGGCGTCCCGTGCTTGCGCTGCTCGCGCCGAGGCCGGGTGAGCGAGTTCTGGACCTCGGTTGCGGCGATGGCGCGCTGACCCGGGAAATCGTCGAGGCCGGCTGCGAGGTGGTCGGCGTCGACCATTCGCAGGCGATGGTCGCAGCGGCCCGCGACCGCGGCATCGACGCTCGCCTGATGAACGCCACTGCGCTCGCCTTCGAGGCCGAGTTCGACGCGGTGTTCTCGAACGCCGTCCTGCACTGGGTCGGGGATGCCGATGCCGCAATCGCCGGTGTGGTCCGTGCACTGAAGCGGGGTGGGCGCTTCGTGGGCGAGTTCGGCGGGCACGGAAACATGGCCGCCGTCGTCACCGCGCTCGCCGCCGTGCTGACCAGGCGCGGCGTCGACATCGCGGCCGTCAATCCGTGGTTCTATCCCACGCCGAACGATTACCGTGGCCGGCTTGAGGCGGCCGGATTCTCGGTCGACAGCATCGAACTCATCCCGCGCCCGACTCCGCTTCCGACAGGCATGAAGGGCTGGCTCGAGACTTTTGCCGGACCGTTCTATGCGGCCCTGCCGGAAGGAGAACGCCAAACGGCCCGCGACGAGACCCTCGACCTCCTGCACCACAGCCTGTGCGACAGCGAGGGCAACTGGACGGCCGACTACGTCCGTCTTCGCTTCGCGGCGCGCCTGTCGGCCTGCCGGGCTCCGCGCTGAGTTTCCCGAAGGCTGAACGGAGGCAGCCACGAAACGGGGCAACGTGCTCGCATTGGACGGCCGAATGCCGCCGTCCCCTGCGTGATCGCAATCCCCCGCGTCCATCTTCCCACGAATGAGCGCACCTTTGAGGCATGCGGGACGCCCCGTGTGGGAACCTGCCGGAGGTGCTCCGATGGACTTCACTGCAAGGAATCTGTCACGACGTTCGACTTTGTCGGCTTCACCCGCTTCCAGGACGGTCTCCGCAACGCAAGGACATCGTTCGCCAGATGAAGGCGAAAGACCGGGTCGATGGACTCCAGCAGATCGAGAAGATCGTCGACGAGCCACTCATGGCCGTACCGGATTGCATCGCTCATGATCCGGTAGTCTTCAGCGGTACCGTCTGCCACATGTGAGAGGCTGACCCGCTCCATCGCTTTCCTGCAGCGATCGTCCGGCATGGCTACCACGGCTCGGGCGTCCGGTCGCGGAAGAATCCGCCGTTCGGTCCATCGTCGGGCAGGGTGGCGAGGAAGAGTGCGGTATCGGCACCCTGCGCAACCGAGCGCGTCGCTGTCGCGCCGCCCATCCGGGTACGAACCCAGCCCGGGCACATGCAGTTGACCAGGACCCCCGGTCCGGCCTCACGCGCAAGACGCACGGTGAGAGCATTGAGCGCGGCCTTTGAGATAGCGTAGGCCGCCGGACCCTCGAGCCCGGAGGCGAACGATCCCCAGCCGGACGAGACGTTGACCACCCTGCCCCAGCCTCGCCTGGTCATGTCGGGCATGAAGGCGCGCGCGGTGCGGTACGGGCCAAGGAAGTTGACGGCGATCGCCTCGTCCATCGGTGCGGAACTTCCCGAAAGAAGGTCGCCCTCTGCAAGCACACCGGCGTTGTTGACGAGCACATCAACTTCAACCCCGGCACCGGCGAGATTGCCCGCACACGCCTGGACCGACTCGTCGTTGGAAACGTCGAGCGCCACGACGCGAACGTCATGACCGGCCCTCCGCAGATCGACTGCGGCCTCCTCGCCGGACGAGGGATCGCGGGACCCGAGCACGATCGCATGTCCTTTGCGAGCAAGCTGGCTGCAGATCTCGAGTCCGATGCCCCGGTTGCCGCCGGTGACGAGCGCGGTATGTACCATGGTTCTCCCTCCGTTGTGCCCAGCGCGCAAGCCGCTGCTGACATGACAGGCGCCCGCGGCGCGGTGAAGCGGGCGACGAAGCCCTCCCGACCATGAATAGCGGCATCGCGGTCATGTCGACATGCGACTCGCGGCGGTACGGTGGTAGCGCATCGTCCATGGGTACGGCAACGACAAGGCGAACGGCCGCATCACGCTGATCCACCGTACTCAAGGCCGACGGCGGAGGCGGTCTCGGCGAACCGGCCATGGTCCAGGTCGTCGGCACCCGGCGCGACCTTGGCCACAGTCTCCGGGAGCGTCACCGGGACGATGGCATGCGAGGGCCGTCATCGCTCTTGACGGCGCCCGCACAATGCTCGAATTCCCCCTCCCGACGGCTGGAACTGATGCACCGACCCGGTTGACATGTCATCGAGTCTGTTCGACCAGATGCGCTGGATGTCCGACGCCGGCCATGCCACTTTTTCGGGAGTCTAACCTTGAACACCTTCGTCCCCAGCAAACGCAGCCGCGTAAAGCGGCTCTTCAAGCGCGCTCACTACGATGCTGACACCGTGCATCGGCTGATCGACGAGATCGGCACCGGTTCGGTCGGCTACGTGATCGAGGGCCAGCCGTATGTTACGCCGACCCTGGTCTGGCGCGAGGGTGAGCGCGTTTACTGGCATGGCTCGTCGGCCAGCCGCATGCTGCGCAAGGTTCATGGCGGCGTGCCGGTCTGCGTCAACGTCTTTCACCTCGACGGCTTCGTGCTGGCGCGCTCGGGTATGCACTCCAGCGTCAACTACCGCTCGGCCACGCTCTTCGGCACGGCCGCCCTGATCAAGGACACAGCCGAGAAGGAAGCTTCCCTCAAGGCCTTCCTGGACCGCTTCGTGCCGGGCCGCTGGGAGACCCTGCGCCCGGTGCAGGCCCAGGAGCTCAAGGCCACCTCGGTCGTCGGCATGACCATCGAGGAGGCGAGCGCCAAGATAAGGACCGGCCATTGTGAAGACGACGAGGAGGACTACGCCCTCGACATCTGGGCCGGGCTCGTGCCGGTGAGCACCGTGGTCGGCGAACCCGAAGACGATCCCCGCCTGAAGCCCGGCGTTCCGCGTCCCGAGCATCTCAAGAACATTCGTATCGGTTGACCCGTATCCATCACCAGGGGGCGGCGTAGCAGTATCAGGCTGCTTCCCGGTCGAGCGACGCCGACTCAGAAGAGATTGAACTGCTCGGTGTCGCTGCGTTTCGTGCGCGTCCTGCGGCGCGACTTCTTGCCTGCGTCTCCTGCGACAGCATCGACAATGCCGTCGGCGAACTCGATAGCGAGGAGGTCGCCTTCACCGACCCCTGCGGCCCGTGTCACGGGCGTTCCCCCCGATCGCACGACCGCATACCCGCGTTCGAGAACGGAACGGTAGCTGAGACTTTCCAGGAGCTTGTTGAGCCGGGTGATGGCATGGTCCGGCGCCGCCAGCCGTTCCCCGACGGCCCGGTCGAGATTGCCGGCCAGATGGGCGAGCCGATCCCCTGTGCGGGCCACGCGTGAGGCAAGGAGTTCGGCATTGATGCCCGCAGCAACGCCGGCAAGCCGGGCACGCCTTTCCGAGATCCAGGCGCCCGGCTCCGGCATCGCCAGGATGCGCTCGTCAAGAGCGCGGCCAAGACCGGCGAGTCTCAGCGACATCACCCTGTCGAGGCCCGAGACGGCGTGATCTAGGTCCTGGCTCCTTTGGTCAAGAACGTGACCGGGTCTCGGCAACCCGCGGGCGAGGCCTGCCAGATGGCTGGCAAGGCGGTGGTGCAACTCCGTCGTTGCCCGAACCAGCCTGCCGTCTGTCTCGATCAGACGCGTCATGAGTTCAGCCCGCACGGGCACGGCAAACTCCGCCGCCGCTGTCGGCGTCGGCGCTCTCAGGTCCGCGGCATGATCGATCAGGGTGGTGTCCGTTTCGTGCCCCACGGCCGATATCAGCGGTATGGCGCTGGCGGCGGCAGCGCGCACCACACTCTCCTCGTTGAAGGGCATGAGGTCCTCGAAACTGCCACCGCCGCGGGCAACGACGATGAGATCGGGGCGCGGTACCCGGTCGTCGTGGCCGATGGCGTTGAATCCTTCGATGGCGGTGGTGATCTCGGCCGCAGCGGCATCCCCCTGCACCGCCACCGGCCACACCAGGACATGGCGGGGAAAGCGTTCGCGCAGGCGGTGCAGGATGTCACGGATCACCGCGCCCGTCGGCGATGTCACGACACCGATGACGTCGGGCAGTGACGGCAGCGGCTGCTTCTTCGCGGGATCGAAAAGCCCTTCTGCCTCGAGCTGCTTGCGCCGTTTCTCGAGAAGCACCATCAGGGCGCCGAGCCCTGCAGGCTCGAGGCTCTCGATGATCAGCTGGTAGCTGGAACGGCCGGGATAGGTCGTCAACTTGCCCGTGGCCACCATTTCCAGGCCCTGTTCGGGCCGGTGGGCCAGACGATTTGCCGTCCTGGACCAGCAGACGCAGTCGAGGACTGCCTTGTCTTCCTTCATGGAGAGGTAGACGTGTCCTGATGCCGCCTTCGTGACGCGGCCGATTTCGCCGCGGATTCGGACGCGTTCGAAGGCCGCCTCGACGGTCGAGCGCACCCGTTGCGAAATCTCGGCGACGCCAAACTCGGGAATGTTGCCGGATGTAGCCATGGCAGGCCATGATACAAGACTGGTGCCGGTGGGCCAGCCGCAGGGGAGAACGCGCATGGCGAGAGTCACCAGGAGGTGCTCCTCCGCGAGGGATCCGGGTCTTTCATGAGGGTTCTTGTCATTGGCGGCGGTGGCCGGGAACACGCACTGGTGAAGGCCATCGCCACGTCACCGCTTGTCACGGCGCTCTTCTGCGCTCCCGGCAATGCCGGTATCGCGAACGATGCCGAACCGGTCGCCATCCCGGCTGAGGATGTCGCTGGCCTCGTCAGTTGGGCCCGGTCGAACACCATTCATCTGGTCGTGCCCGGACCGGAAGCCGCTCTGGTCGCCGGGATTGTCGACGCCATGGAGGGTGAGGGCATTGCCTGCATCGGCCCCGATGCCGCTGCCTCCAGGCTGGAGGCGTCAAAGTCTCTGATGAAGGAGATCGCGGATGCCGCCGGCGTGCCCACGGCCCGCTGGCGGCGCTTCGATGATGCCGAGGAGGCGAGGGCCTGGATTGCCGCGACCGGAGCGCCCATCGTCGTCAAGGCGGACGGGCTGACCGGCGGCAAGGGCGTGACGGTTGCGTCCACCGTGGCCGAGGCCCGTCGCGCCATCGACGAGGCGCTGGCGGAGCGTGTCTTCGGCAACGCCGGCTCTTCCGTGGTGATCGAGGAGTTCCTCGATGGCGAAGAGGCGAGCTATCATGTGCTGGTGGACGGCGCATCGGTCCTGCCACTGGCCACGGCCCAGGATCACAAGCGGGTCGGAGACGGCGATACCGGTCCCAATACCGGAGGCATGGGATGCTATTCGCCGGCGCCGGTGGTCACCCCCGAAATCGAGGCACGGATCCTCGACGACATCATCCGTCCGACCATCGCCGCCATGAGGCGGCGCGGCACGCCGTTTCGAGGCGTCCTCTATGCCGGGCTGATGATCACACCAGAGGGTCCCAGGCTCCTTGAATACAATGTCCGCTTCGGCGACCCGGAATGCCAGGTCCTGCTGGCCCGCCTCAAGGACGATCTGGTGCCGGCCCTGCTGGCGACCCGCGATGGCACACTCGATGGCATGAGCCTCAGTTGGCGCCGGGAGTCGGCGCTGACCGTGGTGATGGCCACAAGGGGCTATCCGGGAACCTATCCCAAGGCCACACCCATGCGCCGGCTCGATGAGGCAGCGGGCGAGGATGGCGTCATCCTTCATGCCGGCACGGCGCGAAAGGATGGTGACTGGGTGTCGGCGGGCGGCCGCGTGCTGGGTGTGACGGCGTTGGGCGCTTCCCTCGCCGAGGCCCGTGATCGTGCCTATCGCATTGTCGACAGGATCGACTGGCCGGAAGGATTCTGCCGCCGCGACATCGGTCTCAAAGGACTCGCACGCCGGTAGCCACCGAGTCGGCTCGAAAGCAGGTTCTTCGGCGACGATGAGACTCCACTCTGTATAGTCAAGACGCCAACGCGAAGAAGAACCTGGACCGACTTGCTGGATGCATTCGTCATTGCGAAGGGCGGTGCCACCGCCAAACCTGTCGCCGAGGGCGTTCCTGAGACTCCGCGGTCCTCTGAAGTCCCGGGGCGAGCGGTTGCCCCGGTCCTGCGGAACCAGGCTACCTGGCGCGCCGCCGCGCCAGTGGCCGGTCGAGGATCTCCCTGATCACGAACGCTTCGCGCAGTGCATCCGGAGTGTCAAGGCGTGCGCGTATGCGCGCCAGGAGCGCGTGGGTGGGGGACTCAAGCGCGTAGGGCTGGGTCGTTCGTGACCCGACCGTGTCCCAGGGCGAGAGATCTGTGGGTTGCGCACGATGCGTCTCGGGCGCACGTCGTGTCGCGCTCGTTGGCGCCGGACTTTCCGATTGCTCGCGGCTCCAGGGGCTTCGCGTCGTCTTCGCCCTCCACGCCCGCGGCGGTGTATGCGCTGTTTCCCTCTCCGGCTCCCACACCGCATCCGGTTGCGGTTGCTCCCTGTCGTGGTAGGTGCCGTACCCGGGACGGGCCCTCGGGTCGTCGCCACGCTGCCGGGCGGCCTCTTCCTCTACGGCCTGGGCGACCCGCCGGAACAACGCTCTCAGTCCCGCCATGCCTCACCCTCCCCGGCCTTCGATGCACCCCTGCAGACGGGGATTCGCAGTTCGGTGATCGAATGCCTCCATGCGTCAAGCCTCCTGCGTGGGCGCTGCGTCGTCCCCACTGCCAGCAATGCTCGTTCGCATCCGGGTGTCCGAGATGACGTTCTGCATGCCGTAGTAGTCCATCACGCCGAGGTTGCCCGCCCGGAACGCGTCCGCCATCGCCTTGGGCACCTCGGCCTCGGCGAGGACCACCTTGGCGCGGTTCTCCTGCACCAGCGCGACCATCTCCTGCTCCCGCGCGACGGCGAGTGCACGCTGGCGCTCGGCCTGGGCCTGGGCCACCTGCTTCTCGGCTTCCGCCTGGTCGATCTTCAGGCGCGCCCCGATGTTGTCGCCGACATCGATGTCCGCGATGTCGATCGAGAGAATCTCGAATGCAGTGCCGGAATCGAGGCCGCGCTCCAGCACCACCTTGGAGATGCGGTCGGGGTTCTCCAGCACCGACATGTGGTTCTCGGACGAGCCGATTGTGGTGACGATACCCTCGCCGACCCGGGCCACGATGGTCTCCTCGGTCGCACCGCCGACCAGGCGGTCAAGGTTGGTGCGCACCGTGACCCTCGCCTTGACCTTGAGCTGGATGCCGTCGCCGGCGATGCCGTCAATGGTGTTGCGCGCCATCTGCCCCGAGGGCACGTCGATGACCTTGGGGTTGACCGAGGTGCCGACCGCCTCCTGCACGTCGCGCCCGGCCAGATCGATCGCGCAGGCGCGATCGTAGTCGAGCGTGATGTTGGCCTTGTGCGCCGAGATGAGGGCCTGCACCACGCGCGCGACGTTGCCGCCAGCGAGGTAGTGGGCCTCGAGCTGGTCGCCGGAGAGGTTGATGCCCGCCTTCTTCGCGGTAATCCGTACCGTCACGATGACCGACGGTTTCACCTTGCGGAAGCGCATGAAGATAATCTGGAGCAGGCTCACCGGAGCATTGGAGAGAATCGATTGCCACCACAGCCAGAACGCACTCCAGATGAACGCGAAGAACACGATGGCCAAGAGGGCAATGACGATCACGAATACGAGATTCAAATCGAAAGACATGGTGTGTTGCCTCCTCAGGTCACGACGAGACGTCGTGTGATTCGCTGTCCGCCGACGGCGCGACGAACACGATGGGACCGTCGATGCGCAGCACCACAATCTTCTCGCCGCGCCCCAGGCTGCCGCTCTGCACCTGCACGTCGCACTCCCCGCCGGCGAAACGCGCCCGTCCGGAAGGCCGAGCCCTGGTCACCATAACGCCTTCGGCACCGGGATACACACCGACCTCTTCGGCGTGGTGATGATAGCCCGCTTCGGCCGTGATCTCGCTCTTCGGCACCAGCCGGCGCGAGGTACGGATACGTGCGAGACCCCAGCGCCCGAGCACCACCGCAAGGACGGGGACGGTCACCGTCATGGCCCAACCGGCCACATCCGAGGCGGTGAATGCATAGTGAATCGCGGCCAAAGCCGATGCGACTGAGGCTACTGTCAGTATCCCGAACGACACGACGAAGATCTCGAGGATCAGCAAGGCGACGGCGAGGATGAGCAGTCCGAGCGAGAGCCCGAGGACCGGCCAGTCGACTTCGACCGCAACCAGGAGGGCGATGCTATCCACTCCCGGTCTCCTCGCTGCCGCCGGACACCGATCGCACCACCACCTCACCGAACTCGATCGACACCACTTCCACCGCCGACCCCGCCGGGACGTAAGCTCCGTGTTCGGCCCGCGCTCGAATTGACTCCGCGCCGAGCCGTACCGTTCCGCCCGGGTGCAGCGCCTCGGCCGCCTTGCCGCGCCTGCCCAGCAGCTCGCCGGCGCGGGCCTCGAGCGGGCCTGCGCTGGTCGCGGTCACTTCGCCTGTCACCGCGAGGCGCCGGCGCAGTGCAGCGCTGCGCGGAAGGTATCGAATGATGAGCACAGCGCCGACCACCACGATGCCCACCGCAGTCGCGCCGTTGAACGCGGCGTCGGTCAGCGCATCGACGAAGACCGGATCCTCGAAATCGAACGTCAGCTCGTTCGGGAGGAACGCGAGCACAAGACCGGTCAGTCCGGCCGCGCCCCCGAGTGTTCCGAGCAGCCCGCCACCCACCATCGTGTACATTTCGGCGGCGATGAGGCCGAGGCCGATCACGATCAGCAACAGTTCGACATTCTCGATGAGGTCGAGGGAGTACTGGGCAAGAAGGAATCCCGTACCGAGCAGGGCGGCGAGCGCTACCCACAGTCCGACCCCCGGTGTCTTCAGTTCGAACAGCAGGAAGAGCACGGCGAGCCCCGCCAGGATTGGCGCGAACCGCGACAGCGCCCAGGCCGCGCGCTCAATTCCGCGCGGTGAGAGATCCACGACATCGTCCCCGGTGACGCCGAGCCGCTCGTGCATCGCGTCGAGATCGGCGACGTTGCCGGTCGCCATGCCGAACGCCACCGCCTCGAGGCCGGTCAGCGTGAGCAGGCGATCCGGGCCGCGATAGACGATCACCTGGTTCGGATCGTCTCGGTCGACCTCGGGATGAGCGGCGAGGAACTCCGGGAGATCGTCCTCGATGACGTACTCCGCCGATCCGCCCGGTGGGGTGATCCGGTAGAGCGACTGCTTGTGTGCGGTCATCTTGAGCAGCATTCCGCGGTTCCAGCCGCGCTGCTCCGCCGCCTGGGTCAGCAGGGTGCGCACCACGGTCTCGATCTTCTCCGGGGCGTACTTGATCTCCCCCTCAGAAGACTGGAACACGACGCCGATGTCGCCGATGGACGCGGTCTCGCTGAGAAATACCTCCTCGTGGGCGTATGCGATCAGCGCACCGGCGGAGATCGCCCGGAAGTCGATGAAGGCGATGGTCCGGATTCCGTCCGCCTCCAGATCGAGGATGCGCTTGAACATGGAGCGCGCGTAGTGGACCGCCCCGCCGTCGGTGTCGATGCGCACAAGCAGGGTGTCGACGCCCTTCGCCTGTGCCTGCTCGATGGCACGGGCGAGGTAGCGGTCGGAGAATCGGTCGATGACGTCGTCGATCTCGATGTAGCCGACGACGCCATGGTCCGTAGGGGCGGAATTCGGGTCCTCGGCGTGCGCGGCGCATCCCGCCATCAGCAGAAGGCAGCCCGCAAGCCGCGCTCGGGTGAATCCTGCCCTCGACGATGCAAGGCGCTTCGCAAGGTGCCGCAGGAAATCGGGGCGCATCCTGTCAGTTCCCTGTGCCGTCGCTTTCGAGCATCGCGGTCGCGAGCACGTCGGGCAGTCTCTGCATGACCGGTACGGGAACCGTGGTCGCCTGCGACCACGTGACCGCGTAGTCGCCGCCGTCGCGCCTGCGGTAGACGAGAAAGAGCCTGCCATCGTGGGAGATCGCGAGTTCGGCCCATTCGTTGTGGTAGAAGCTGTCGAGGTCCGCAGCCTCCACCACGGTGGCGAGCCGCAGCCGCTGGGGGCGGCTCGCCGGGTCCATCACCGTCAGCACCTCGGGTGTGGCCGCTGCCGCACGTTCCAGAGCATCAGCGAGCAGAGTGTCGAGTTCGCCGCTTCGCGCCTCCGGAAACGCGCTCCAGCGGATCAGAATCTGGGCGCGAAGGCGGGCGAGGGGATCGTCCCCGGAGGGGGTGGCTCCGTGGTCCGACTGGACTGCATCCGACATCGCTCCATTGTCGGGACTGAGACGCGCCACGACAAGTACGATCGCGGCGGACTCGCGCGGTGACGTGCGAGGACAGCCTGCCGCCCGACGTGAAGGACTCCATCGACTTTGGCAACATGCACGCGATGGCGAACAGCTGCCGCTGTGCACTGGCCGGGAGCCGTTTGGCGGGCCGGTGTTTTTCGATGCACTTGCGGTCCTTCCGGGTATGATTCCCCGAACCTGAGCGTTCGAATCCAAGCAAGGGAGCCACGCACATGAAACGCCTGTGCCTCGCCGCATTCGCGGTCCTCATGGCTTCGAGTGTCGCCACTGCGGGCGACATCGAGCCTGCGGTCGTCTACGACGTCGGCGGCAAGTTCGACAAGTCCTTCAACGAGGGGGTCTACGATGGCGCTGCGAAGTTCAGGGCCGACACCGGGATCGACTTCCGGGAGTTCGAGGTGCAGACCGATTCCCAGCGGGTGCAGGCGCTGCGCAATTTCGCCCGCCGCGGCCTGGATCCCATCCTTGCTGTGGGCTTCCAGTACGCGTCGGCGCTGGACAACGTGGCGCCCGAGTTTCCCGACACCCGGTTTGCGATCATCGATGCGGTGGTCGAGCAGCCCAACGTGCAGTCCATCGTGTTCAAGGAGCACGAGGGCTCGTTCGTCGTCGGCATCCTCGCCGCGATGGCGGCAGACGATGACAGCATCGGATTTGTCGGCGGGATGGACGTGCCGCTGATCCGCCGGTTCGCGTGCGGCTACGTGCTGGGCGCCCGCCACGCCAGACCCGATATCCGGGTGTTCCAGAACATGACCGGCACCACCGGCGCGGCCTGGAATGACCCGGTGAAGGGTGGCGAACTCGCCAAGTCCCAGTTCGACCGCGGCGCCAGGGTGGTCTACCACGCCGCCGGCAGCACAGGGCTCGGGGTGCTCCAGGCGGCAGCGGACGCGGACCGTCTCGCCATCGGCGTCGATTCCAACCAGAACCACCTTCACCCTGGGCACGTGCTCACCTCCATGCTGAAGCGGGTGGACGTGGCGGCCTACGATGTCTTCGACTCCGCGCGACGGGATGAGTGGCGCTCCGGCGTGCGCGTCCTCGGACTGAAGGAGAACGGCGTCGGCTGGTCACTCGACGCGCACAACGAGGCTTTGGTGACTCCAGCCATGAAGGCCGCCGCCGACGAGGCCGCAAGGCAGATCGTTTCCGGCGAGATCAAGGTTCACGACTACGTGACCGAGGGCGACTGTCCCGCAAAGTAACGACGGTGTCCTCCCCGGAGACACGGCGGAACACACCGCCGACAGCCGATGCGCCAGCGGTCGAGTTGCTCCGCATCCACAAACGGTTCGGCACCGTTCACGCCAACCGGGACGTGAGCCTGTCGGTCGCTCCCGGCACCATTCACGGAATCGTCGGCGAGAACGGCGCCGGCAAGTCCACTCTGATGAGCATCCTCTATGGCTTCTACAGGGCCGACAGGGGAGAGATTCGCATCGCCGGGCGACCTGCGGCCATCCGGAACAGCGAGGACGCAATCGCCGCCGGCATCGGCATGGTCCACCAGCACTTCATGCTGGTGGACACCTTCACCGTGGTCGAGAACGTCATCCTGGGGGCCGAGGGTGGTCGGCTGCTTGCATCGGGCATACACCGGGCTCGCAGCGAGCTGTCGGAACTGGCTCGTGAGTATGCTCTGGACGTGCCTCCGGACGCCCTGGTCGGCGATCTGCCGGTAGGCCTGCAGCAACGGGTGGAGATACTGAAGGCACTCTATCGGGGTGCCGAGATACTCGTCCTGGACGAACCCACGGGCACGCTCGCTCCGCAGGAGGCGGATCACCTCTTCCGTATCCTGCGCCGGCTCAAGGCGCAGGGAAAGACGGTCATTCTGATCACCCACAAGCTGCGCGAGATCATGGCGGTGACAGACCGGATTTCGGTCATGCGCCAGGGCAGGATGGTGGCCCATCGCGATACCTCCGCCACCACCGTCGCCGAACTCGCCGGGCTGATGGTCGGGCGGCGTGTGCTGTCGCAGGTCGAGAAGGAGGCGGTAAAGCCGGGACGCGATCTGCTGTCGGTCGAGAATCTGCGAGTGTGCGACGACCGTGGCCTCACACGCGTGCACGAAGTCTCGTTCGCGGTGCGGGCGGGTGAGATCGTCGGCATCGCCGGCGTGGCGGGCAACGGGCAGAGCGAGTTGCTGGAGGCCCTGGCCGGGCTTCGGCCGGTCGCCAGGGGACGCATTCTGGTTGCCGGCGAACCGGTTGGAGCCGGCGGCCGTCTCCGGCGTCACCTCGGGCTCGCCCACGTTCCCGAGGATCGTCGGCGCATGGGCCTTGTCATGCCGTTCGAAGCGCGGGAATCCGCAATCCTCGGCCATCACGACGATCCACGCTACCGCCGCGTCGTGCTGTTCGACTGGGCCGCGATCTCGCGAGACACCGCGGGCAAGATGGATGCCTTCGATGTCCGCCCCGCCGATCCTCGCCGGGCCACCGCGGCGTTTTCCGGTGGCAACCAGCAGAAGCTGGTGCTGGCCCGGGAATTCGAGCGTGACCCTCTGGTGCTTTTGGTAGGGCAGCCGACCCGTGGGGTCGACATTGGCGCCATCGAGTTCATCCATCGCCGGCTGGTGGCCATGCGCGATGCAGGCAAGGCCGTTCTGCTGGTTTCCGCCGAACTCGACGAGATCATGGGGCTCTCGGACCGCATTCTGGTCATGTTCGGCGGCACCATTGCCGGCGAGTTTCCGGCCGGCCGGGCCACGGAGCGGGAGCTGGGATTGCTCATGGCCGGTGCAGGATCTGCGGGTCGGGAGCGCGGCGCCCCGTGAGCGTCGTGGCTACGGGACCGGCGGCCGGTCTGCCCCGCTGGGCGGTCCTGGGTTTGCTGCCGGCGCTCAACCTGCTGGCCGCCTTCGCGATTTCCGGCCTGATCGTGTTGCTGATCGGCGAGAACCCGTGGGAGGCGGTGCGGCTGCTCGTGTGGGGAGCCTTCGGCTTCCAGGAGGCAATCGGCTACACCCTGTTCTACGCCACCAACTTCATCTTCACCGGGCTGGCGGTAGCCGTGGCCTTTCACTGCGGCCTGTTCAACATCGGAGGCGAGGGCCAGGCCTACATCGGCGGACTCGGCATGGCGCTGGTGTGCCTGTATCTGGATTTTCTGCCCTTCGCCCTGATCGCGCCCGCTGCCGTCGCAGGCGCTGCGCTCTTTGGCGCGGCCTGGGCCTTCGTGCCGGCGTGGCTGCAGGCGTACCGGGGCAGCCACATCGTCATCACCACCATCATGTTCAATTTCATCGCCGCTGCGGTGATGGCCTACCTGCTGGTCAACGTCATGTCCCGGCCCGGCTCCATGGAGCCCGAGAGCAGGGACTTCGCTCCGCACGCGCGACTTCCGCTGATGCACGAGGCGCTGGGCGCGATGGGCATCGACATCGCGGCCTCTCCGCTGAACCTGTCGTTCCTCCTGGCGTTGTCGTGCTGCGGGGCCGTGTGGGTATTCATGTGGCACACCCGGGCCGGCTATCGCCTGAGGACCGCGGGCGCCAGTCCGTCGGCGGCCCTCTACGGCGGCATCTCGCCAGCCCGTCAAATCATCGTCGCGATGCTGGTTTCCGGTGCCCTGGCCGGCTGCATGAGCCTCAACGAGTTGATGGGGGTGCAGCATCGACTGGTGCTGGAGTTCACCGCCGGGTACGGCTTTGCCGGCATCGCGGTGGCGCTGATGGGCCGGGGTCATCCGGTAGGCATCGTGCTTGCTTCGCTCCTGTTCGGTGCGCTGTACCAGGGCGGGGCTGAGCTTTCGTTCGAGATTCCCGGTATCACCCGTGACATGGTGGTGGTGATTCAGGGGCTGGTGATCCTGTTCGCCGGGGCGCTGGAATTCATGTTCGTTCCCGCGGCGCGTGCGGCGCTGCAGCGCGGCAAGGATGGCTGACGTGGAACTCTTCACCCTTCTGGTGCTGGTGCTCGATTCGACGCTGCGCCTGTCTGCGCCGCTCATACTGGCTGCCATGGCCGGCCTCTTCTCCGAGCGCTCCGGCATCATCGACATCGGACTCGAGGGCAAGATGCTGGGAGCGGCCTTTGCGGCCGCCACCCTGGCGACGTTCACGGGGTCGCCGTGGGTGGGGCTGGCGGCAGGAATCGGCGCCTCCGTGCTGCTCGCCCTGGTCCATGGCTACGCCTGCATCACCCACCGTGGCAACCAGGTAGTGTCCGGTCTGGCGCTCAACATCCTCGTCTCCGGCGTGACCGCGGTGCTCGGCATCGCCTGGTTCGCCCAGGGTGGGCGCACTCCCCAACTGCCGGGCGAAGCGCGCTTCCTGCCGCTCGAATGGCCGGGCGCGGCGTGGCTGCGGGACGTGCCGGGCCTGGGCACGGTCTACAGCGAACTCCTGAGCGGCCACAACCTGATGGTCTATCTCGCCTTCCTGGCTGTGCCGGCCGGGGCCTGGGTGCTCTACCGGACCCGCTTCGGACTGCGCCTGCGGGCCGCGGGCGAGAATCCGCAATCGGTTGAAACGGCGGGAATCTCGGTCATCGCACTGCGCTACCGGGCATTGCTGTGCACCGGGGTCGCCTGCGGAATGGCCGGAGCCTACCTGTCGCTCGCCCAGAGTGCGAGCTTCATCAACGACATGACGGCAGGCAAGGGCTACATCGCTCTCGCCGCCCTGATCTTTGGCAAGTGGCGCCCGGTTCCGGCCATGCTCGCCTGCCTGCTCTTCGGCTTTCTGGACGCCGTGGCAATCCGGCTGCAGGGGGTCGACCTTCCCGGCATCGGCGAGGTTCCGGTGCAGTTCGTGCAGGCGCTGCCCTACGTTCTGACCGTGGTGCTGCTTGCCGGCTTCATCGGCCGCGCGATCCCGCCGAAGGCCCTTGGAGTGCCCTACGTCAAGGAGCGGTGAGCGACAGCTGAACCGGAGCCTCGACGTGCCGGTGCACGAAAGGGTCGATGTGGGCCGTCTGATCCGGCATGAAGTGCCGTCCAATCCGGAATCAAGAAGCGTCCAACTCGGAACTGCACACGCGACATGCGGATGGACGGACTCAAATGGCACGGATCGCTGGCGTGTCAGACTCCGAGGTATCGGTGGAGGGTGGCGTCATCGAGTTCGGCCGGACTGCCGTGCCAGGCGGTGCGGCCCTTTTCGAGAATGACGCAACGGGTCGCATTGGCGAGGAGATCGCCAACGACCTTGTCGACGAGAAGGATCGACTGACCTGCAGCCATCAGGACGGCGATGGCCTGCCAGATGTCGCGGCGCACCGTGGGAGCCAGGCCTTCGGTCGCTTCATCCATGACGAGGAGCTTCGGATTGGTCATGAGGGCGCGACCGATCGCCAGCATCTGCTGTTCCCCGCCGGAGAGTGTCGAGGCATCCCTGGAAAGATGCGGCGCCAGGGCCGGGAACAGTTCCAGGATGCGCGGGACGTCCCACACGCCACGCCGGGCAGCCACCACGAGGTTCTCGTGGACCGTCAGGTTCGCGAAGCAGCGGCGTCCCTCGGGAACCAGGCCGACGCCGGAACGCGCGATGTGGTGGGGCTGGGCGCCGAGAACACCCTGGTCCTCCAGGACGACAGTACCCCGGCATGGTTTCATGAGACCGCACAGGGCCCTGATGGTGGTCGTCTTGCCCATGCCATTGCGTCCCATGAGAGCCACCACCTCCCCGGCGGCGACGTCAAGATCGACACCGAAGAGCGCCTGGGCCGGTCCGTACCAGGCTTCCAGATTCCGGATGGCAAGGAGCCCTGTCACGGTTGTTCCACTCCCAGGTAGGCGGCACGCACCGCATCGTCGGAACGGATCGAATCGGGTTGTCCGGTGGCGATGAGGCGGCCGTCTACGAGAACCGAGATCCTGTCGGCGAGGGCGAAGACGGCATCCATGTCATGTTCGACGAGGAGCACGGGTGCCGTCTGCCGCAGGGAATCGAGAAGACCGACCAGCATGCGCGATCCTTCCTGGTCCAGGCCCGCCATGGGTTCGTCGAGCAGGAAGGCGGCGGGTTCAAGGGCAAGGGCGATGGCGATCTCGAGAAGCCGTCGTTCACCATGGCTGATTTCCGAAACCCGCTCCCGGTGCCGCGACTCGAGGCCGACCCGCTCGAGGCACTCATGCGCCAGGTTCCGGAGTTCCTTGTCCCGGGCGACGGGAGCGAAGAACCGCATGCTCTCCCCCAGGCGTCCCAGCTGGGCGAGCACGACGTTCTCCAGAACCGTGAACTCTCCGATGAGGGAAGAGATCTGAAAGGTGCGCGCCATCCCGAGGCGTGCCCGTTCCGCGGCTCCCATCTGCCCGATGTCACGGCCCCTGAAGCGGATGGTCCCGCTGTCCGGGGTGAGGTCGCCGGCCACCTGGGCGATGAAGGTCGACTTTCCCGCTCCGTTGGGACCGATCAGCGCGTGAATCTCTCCGGTTACCAGATCGAGGGAGACGTCATCATTGGCCCTGACGGCGCCGAAACTCCTGGTCAGGCCGACGACCTCGAGCACGGCCGGCGCTCCCGGGGTTTCAGCCGTCATCGGAACGCCGGCCAGAGGCGAACCCCATGATGCCGCCGCGGGCGTGGAGGACAACGACGATGAGCAACAGCCCGACCCAGAATTGCCAGTGGTCAGTCATGGAGCCGAGAACCTGTTCGAGGAAGACATAGAGCGCCGCGCCGGCGATGGGTCCCCACAGGCGGGCCACGCCGCCGAGGATCACGAAGACCATGATCTCGCCGGAGGTGTGCCAGCTCAGCATGGACGGACTGACGAAGCGGTTGAGGTCGACGAAGAGCGCGCCGGCAAGCGCCGTGATGGCGCCCGACATGACGAAGGCGACCAGGCGAATGCGGAAGCCGCCGATACCCACACTGCGCACGCGGGTCTCGTTCTGTCTGACGGCATTGAGCGCCAGGCCGAACCTGGACTGCACGACCATGGAAACCAGACAGATGACGACGACAAGGACGGCGAAGACGATCATGAAGAACGTCATGGGATCCATGGTGTCGAGGCCGAAGAGACTGTTGCGCAGGTAGATCGGCAACCCGTCCTCGCCGCCATAGGCTGGCCACGAGATCGTGAAGTAGTAGATCATCTGGGCGAACGCCAGCGTGATCATGATGAAGTAGACGCCGCTTGTTCTGAGCGACAGACAGCCGATGAGAAGGGCGAGCAATGCTCCGCTGACGATGGCGACGAGCCAGATGACGATCATGGAATCGGTGCCGCCAATCATGACCGGCCAAAGCAGGACCGGATCACCCTCCAGTGCGTGGTGAGCGAGAACACCCGCCACGTAGCCGCCGATTCCGAAATAGGCCGCGTGTCCCAGGGACACCATGCCGCCATAACCCAGCACCAGATTGAGCCCGACTCCTGCCATCCCGAGGATGGCGACACGGGTTGCCAGGGTGATGAGCCACGGTTCATTCATGACCGTGCCGGCGAGCGGTACGGCGAGGAGCAGGAGGACGACGGCCGTGGAAGCGATCCTTGGGGTCATGGGGAGTTCAGGCCACCTTGCCGAAGAGGCCACCGGGCCTGAAGAACAGGATGAGCGCCATCAGCAGGTAGATGAGCATGGAGGCCAGTGAGGCGCCTGTGGCGGCAGCGTCGGCAGGCTCGAGAAAGGCGGCAAAGAGGGCGGGGAGCAGGAGGCGGCCCATGGTGTCCGTGACGCCCACCAGGACGGCGCCGACGAGAGCGCCCTTGATGGAGCCGATACCGCCGATGACGATCACCACGAAGGCGAGAATCAGGACAGGCTCGCCCATGCCGACTTCGACGGACGTGATGGATCCAATGACAGCGCCTGCGAAACCGGCGAGGGCGGCACCCAGGGCAAAGACGGCGGTATAGAGTGCGCGGATGTTGACGCCGATGGCGGCGATCATTTCGCGATCGGACTCGCCCGCCCGGATGCGCATGCCAAGACGGGTACGGGAGACAAGCTGGAAGAGGCCGGCGGCGACCGCCAGGCCGGCGGCGATGATGACGAGACGGTAGAGGGGGTAGTCCAGCCCGCCAGGCAGCGGAACGGTTCCGGCCAGCGATGGCGGAATGTCGAGGTAGAGGGGAAAGGCGCCAAAGACCCAGCGGGTGCCTTCCGAGAAGACGAGGATGAGCGCGAAGGTGACCAGGACCTGATCCAGGTGCCCTCTCTGGTAGAGGCGCCGCATGAGGGTCATTTCGACAAGGGCGCCGGCGGCTGCGGCAGCGGCGAGGCTCGCGGCCAGGCCAAGCCAGAACGAACCGGTGAGAGACACCACCGCGGCACAGGCGAAGGCCCCGATCATGTAGAGGGAACCGTGGGCCAGATTGATGAGCCCCATGACGCCGAAGACCAGGGTGAGGCCTGCGGACATGAGGAACAGCATGACGCCGAATTGCAGGCCGTTGAGAACCTGCTCGGCGATCAGTGTTGCCGGCATCATCTATGCTGCCCTTCCGGCAGGCCCGCCAGGGCGCCGGCCGGAAGGGCAGAAAGCGTTACATCGAACACTCGCTGGCGTAGGCGTCAGCGTGGTCCTCGAGGGCGAGCGAAACGATACGGTTGGTGAGGACGCCGTCCTCCATGATCACTTCGCGCACGTAGATGTCCTGCACCGGGTGATGGTTGGGACCGAACATGAAATCGCCCCTCACGGACGTGAAGTCGGCAGCCCGGAGTGCCTCACGGAAGGCTTGCGTGTCGCTGACATCGGCCTTGTCGAGAGCACTGATCAGGAGATTGGCGGTATCGAATCCCTGTGAGGCGTAGAGCGACGGCAGGCGCTCGTAGGCTTCCTGGAAGCTGGCCACGAATGCCTGGTTGGCGGCATTGTCGAGATCCTTCGACCACTGTGAGGTATTCCTCACGCCCAGCGCGGCCTCGCCCACGGCATTGAGGATGCCCTGGTCGAAGGAGAACGCGGGGCCAACCACCGGAAGGTCGACGCCTGAACCGGCGTACTGCTTCATGAACGAGATCCCCATGCCCCCGGGAAGGAAGAAGAAGACGCTGTCGGCGTCCGACGCGCGTATCTGCGCGATTTCCGCGGCATAGTCGGTCTGGCCAAGCTCGGTATAGACTTCGGCCGTGATCTCGCCGGTGAAGAACCTCTTGTAGCCGGTCAGTGCGTCGTGTCCGGCAGGATAGTTCGGCGCCAGGATGAAGGACTTCATGAAACCGGCGTCGTTGGCATGGCCACCGGCGGCCTCGTGCAGGTTGTCGTTCTGCCAGGCGACATTGAAGTAGTTCTCATGGCATCCCTCACCGGCGAGCTTCGAGGGTCCGGCATTGGGCGAGAGATAGAACCTTCCCTGGCGCACCACCGAGGGCACCACCGCGATGGCAAGGTTCGACCAGATGATGCCGGTCAGCACATCGACGTTGTCGGACTGCACCATCTTGTCGGCGATCTGGACCGCGATCTCGGGCTTGCGCTGGTCGTCCTCGATCACGACCTCGATGTCGCTGCGTCCCGACTGGTCAAGAGCCAGCATGAATCCGTCGCGTACATCCACTCCGAGAGCCGATCCACCGCCCGATAGGGTCGTAATCATGCCCACTTTCAGGCCATCGGCCGACGCGGTCACCGACGTAGCGCACAGAACCAGTGCGGCAACAGGTGTCACAAGCGCTCTCATCCCGTTGTCTCCTTCACGTGTTGTGGGCGGTCATCATACCTCACGGCCAGCGAACTGGCAGGGTGGGTGGTGCGTAACAAGCATCGACCTTTCGTTCAAGGACTCCCATGTCAGGCAAGCCGGTTCGGGCCGCTTGCAGACAGGGTTGAAGGGGCGCATTCTTGATCCTCGTGACGAACAGAGGAGAGTTTGAACGATGCATGTGCTGAGACAACCACGGGTCGAACAGTTGCAGAGAAAGCTGATCAACCGTGAAATCGGACGCCGCGACTTCCTGGCTGCCGCGGCGGCAGCCGGTGTGGCGCCGGTCGCCTCGTCGCTGGTTCCGTCCGCGATGGCGGCCGAGGGCGACATGATCCACTACTTCACGTGGTCGGCCTACGAGGTGCCGGAGCTGCACCAGCCCTTCGTTGACAAGCACGGCCAGTCACCGGACTGGTCGATCTTCGCCTCGTCGGAAGATGGCCTCCAGAAGATCCGGGCGGGTTTCGCTGCCGATCTCGCGCATCCCTGTGTCGACAGTGTACCGCGCTGGCACGATGCCGGTGTCCTGCAGCCGGTGGATACCTCCCGCATCGATTACTGGGACGACATGTTCCCCGCGCTCCACACCATGAACGGCGCCACGATTAACGGCGAGGTCTACATGGTGATCACGGACTTCGGGCTGTCGTCAGTCATCTACCGCACCGACATCTACGAGGGTGAGGAAACCTGGAACATGCTGTTCGACGAGCGGTATGCCGGTCGCATCTGCCCCAATGCCGGTACGGCGAACCTCTCCATCGCCCTCAAGCTGCTGGGCTACGATCCCATGAACCCGACGGCCGATCAGGTCAGGGAAGCCGCTGACATGGGTCGAAAGCAACGACCGCTGGCCCGCTTCTACTGGGAGAGCCAGACCGACATGGAACAGGCGGTGGCCACGGGCGAGTGCGTCATTGCCTATGCCTGGAACGAGGCCCTCGTCAATCTCCTCGAACAGGGCGTACCGGTTGCCTTTGCAGCGCCCAAGGAGGGTGCCTTTGGCTGGGCCTGCGGTCTCGTCTACCTCGCCGGGTCCCAGAACGACGAGCAGATGGCGTACGATTTCATCAACGCGTGGCTGGCGCCCGAGACCGGCAAGTACCTTATCGAGACCTACGGCTATGGCCACGGCAACATCAAGTCGTTCGACCTCGTGGACCGGGAGACTCTCGTTGCGCTGGGCTATGACGACCCGGTGCGTCTGATGGAGGGCACCAACTTCTGGATTCCGGTCGAACCGGAGATCACCGAACTCATGTACGAGATCTGGGAGGATGTCATTGCCGGTCTCTAGAACCGGTTCATCCGTAGAACAACACCAAGGAGTGACTTGACGATGCATGTTTTGAGAAAGCCGCGTGTCGAGCAGTTGCAGAGGAAGCTGCTCAACGGCGAAATCGACCGCCGTGACTTCATGGCTGTCGCGGCAACGGCCGGTCTGGCGCCGGTCGCCTCGTCGCTGATGTCGCCTGCCAGGGCGGCCGAGGGCGACATGATCCACTACTTCACGTGGTCGGGTTACGAACCGGTGGAACTTCACCAGCCTTTCTTCGACCAGCACGGTCGGTCGCCGGACTGGTCGATCTTCGCCTCGGCGGAGGACGGACTGCAGAAGATCCGGGCCGGGTTTGTTGCCGATCTTGCGCATCCCTGTGTCGACAATGTGCCGCGCTGGCATGATGCGGGAGTTGTGCAGCCGATCGACACCTCGCGTGTCGATTACTGGGACGACATGTTCCCCGCGCTCCACACCATGAACGGTGCGACGATCGACGGCGATGTCTACATGGCGATCACGGATTTCGGACTGTCATCGATGATCTACCGAACCGACATCGTCGAGGGCGAAGAGTCCTGGATGTACATGTATGACGAGAAGTACGCGGGCCGCATCTGCGCCAGGAACACCACGGCCAGCATCTTCGTTCCGCTCAAGATTCTGGGTTATGACCCGATGAATCCGACGCCTGAACAGGTCATGGAAGCCGCTGACATGGCGCGCAAGCAGCGTGACCTCGTCAGGTTCTACTGGGACAGTCAGACCGACATGGAACAGGCTATCGCGTCCGGCGAGTGCGTCGTGGCCTATGCCTGGAATGAGGCCCTGGTCAATCTTCTCGACCAAGACATTCCGGTCGCCTTTGCGGCGCCCAAGGAAGGCGCATTCGGCTGGGCCTGCGGTCTCGTACGTCTTTCCGCGGCCGAGAACGACGAGCAGATGGCCTATGACTTCATCAACGCGTGGCTGGCTCCGGAGACCGGCAAGTACCTCATCGAGGCCTACGGTTATGGTCACGGCAACATCAAGTCGTTCGATCTTGTGGACCGCGAGACTCTCGTTGCGCTGGGCTATGACGATCCCGTGCGGCTGATGGACGGGACCGCGTTCTGGGTTCCCATGGACCCGGCGATTGACGAACTGATGCTGGAGACCTGGGAAGACATCATCGCCGGCCTCTAGCGAGGTCAGCGACACAGACCGCACCGCAACACTCCCTGTCAGCGGGTGTTGCGGTGCGGCGTCATGATCGCCTGGTGGCAAAGAAGGCCTTGAGGAGCTCGCTGCAGCGGGTCTCGAGGATGCCGCCATAGACCTCCGGCCGGTGGTGGCAGGTCGGTTGGTCAAAGAGACGTACACCGTTGTCAACGGCTCCGCCCTTGGGATCCTCGGCTCCATAGTAAAGACGCCGGATGCGGGCTTCGGCGATGGCGCCGGCGCACATGGGACAGGGTTCCAGGGTGACATGGAGGTCGGCGCCATCAAGGCGGTGCGTCTTCAGTGTCCGGCAGGCCTGCCGCAGGACGAGGATTTCCGCGTGGGCCGTGGGATCGGCGTCCTCGCGCGCACGATTGCCGGCTGCCGCGACAACCTCTCCGGCCAGCACAACGACGGCGCCCACCGGAGACTCGCCGCGCCCGGCGGCCGCTTCGGCTTCGGCGAGTGCCATCTCCATGAATGTTGTCGCCTGGTCCACGGCGTCCCTTCTTGCACGAGGCGCGGTGAACCGCCACATTGAAGTGGCCAACGCCCACGAAGGATACCATGCCAGGACGTCCCCTGATCGGGCTGACGCTGGATTGCGAGGAACCCGGTCACTATTCGAACATGCCATGGTACGCCATCCGGCAGAACTACATGTCCTCCATTGTCGATGCGGGCGGGCTTCCGGTTGCCATAAGCCACGAAACCGGTCTTTCAGGAGCCTATGTGAAAGCTCTTGACGGGGTCGTGGTCACAGGAGGCGCCTTTGATATCGATCCAAGGCTGTTCGGGGCGTCGATGCGCCACGAGTCGGTGACCACGAAGGACCGACGCACCCGGTTCGAATGGGCTGTCACCGAGGGTGCCCTGCAGCGCGACCAGCCCGTTTTCGGGATATGCGGCGGACAGCAACTGCTGAACGTGGTGCTTGGCGGCACCTTGATCCAGCACATTCCGGATTCTGTTCCGGACTGTCTCGCCCACGAACAGGAAGGACCGCGTACCCGGGCCGGACATACCGTGATGGTGAAGGAAAACACCCTTCTCCATGACATCGTCGGCGTGACGGAACTTCCGGTCAACAGCGCCCATCACCAGGCGGCGGACGCCGTGGGCGATGGCGTGGTGGTCAACGCGGTGGCGAGCGACGGCGTCATCGAGGGTATCGAGCACACCGGATACCGCTTCTGCCTGGGTGTCCAGTGGCACCCCGAATACGCCATATCAAAGGGCGACCGGCACCTTTTCAGGGCTTTCGTGGAAGCCTGCCGCGGGTGATGGCCGAACGTGTTGCCAGGCGCATTGCCCATGCCGGCATCGCTTCGCGCCGGGAAGCGGAACGGCTGATCGGGGAGGGAAGGGTCGCGGTCAACGGCGAGGTGCTCTCATCGCCCGGCGTGACGGTGACGGCGGACGACATCGTGACCGTCGATGGCCAGCGTATTCCGGACCGGCCGCATCTGCGCCTGTGGCGTCTCAACAAGCCACCGGGCCTGGTGGTGTCGAGGCAGGACGAAAAGGGCCGCAGGACCGTCTTCGACCTCTTCGGGGACCAGCATCCCCACCTGATGAGCGTCGGCCGCCTCGATATCGCCTCGGAAGGGCTCCTGCTCATCACCAACGACGGGGATCTCGCCCGCTGGATGGAGCTGCCTCAGACTGGCTGGACCCGTCGCTACCGTGTGCGTGTCTACGGAGCCCTGGCGAAGGATGCACTCGAGACCCTCGAAAGGGGGGTGACGGTGGATGGTGTGCGCTACGGTTCCATCGTCGCCACGCTTGACGGCCGGACCGGCGCCAACGCCTGGCTCACGATGACCCTTCGCGAGGGCCGCAACCGGGAAATTCGCCGCGTCCTTGGATCACTCGGCCTCACCGTCAGCCGTCTCATCAGAACCTCCTACGGCCCGTTCCAACTCGGAAAGCTCGCCAGGGGAGCCGTCGAGGAGGTGCCCGTCAGGGTGCTGAGAGAGCAACTCCCAGGGGAGTGGGGACCAAGGCTCCATGCGCATCGTCGCCGGCCGTCATAGACGCCGCCGCCTGATGGCTCCCGAGGGCACCGGCGTCCGCCCCACCGCCGACAGGGTGCGAGAGACGCTCTTCAACATCCTGGTCAACAGCAGCGCATGGCACGGGCTCGACGGCGCCCGGGTGGCCGATATCTTCTGCGGTACCGGGGCGATTGCCCTGGAGGCGCTCTCCCGGGGGGCAAGCCACGCTGTCCTTGTCGACAATGCGCCCGCCGCCCTCGACTCGGCGTCGAGGAACATCACCGCCCTCGGCGAGGACCGCCACGCCACGCTCCTGCGCTGCGATGCGACAGGACCGTTGCCGGTCATCCCTCGCCCTGTCGATCTTGCCTATCTCGATCCGCCCTGGCGTTCGGACCTTGCGGGTACGGCGCTGGAGAACCTGCGCACGAGCGGCTGGCTCACGTCCGGTGCCCTGGCTGTCGTGGAGCAGCCCAAGGCGGCCACAACCTTTCACGCCCCGGAAGGTTTCACGCAATTCGATGAACGGACCCTGGGCCGGACTCGTCTGGTCTTCCTTCGTTATGAAGGAGCGCCGTAGAGGAGATCCACGCGTTGAATCGCGCGCCGGCGCCGGTCCGCTGGTTCAGCGGCGGCCGAAGAGGCGTTCAATGTCGGCGAGCTTGAGTTCGATGAACGTCGGTCGGCCGTGATTGCACTGCCCGGAGTTGGGGGTCGCTTCCATGTCGCGCAGCAACGCATTCATCTCGGCCTCCCTGAGCTTGCGGCCGGCCCGTACGCTGCCGTGACAGGCCATGGTGCTGCACACGTGCTCGATGTGTGCAGACAGCGCCATGGCCTGGTCGGACTCGGCCAGCTCATCAGCAAGGTCCCTGATGAGGCCCGGGATGTCGACCTCGCCGAGGATGGCAGGAACTTCACGGACCACTACGGCGCCGGGTCCGAACTGCTCGAGGACGAGTCCCATCTCCTTCAGCTCATCGCGTCGTTCCGCAAGGCGGCTGGCGGCGGCCTCATCGAGTTCCACTACCTCCGGCAAGAGCAGCACCTGGCGTGTCACGCCCTCCTGCGCCATCTCGGCCTTCATGCGCTCGAGAACGAGACGCTCGTGGGCTGCGTGCTGATCAACGATGACGATGCCGTCCCCGGTCTGGGCCACGACATAGGTGTCGTGGAACTGGGCGCGGGCGAGGCCGAGTGGCCCCGGTTCAATGTCCTCCGGCGCAGGCGCGACCGTGGGCGGCAGACGGGTGTCTGAAGCGTTGTCGCCCTCTGGTCGTGAGTCGGGCCGCGCAAGACCGCCGCCTGATGGCCCGCGCCAGGCCGCCTGTGGTGTCCAGGTTGCCTGGGCATGGTCGAAGAGACGTCCCGGCAACGGCGTGTCGCCCGGGCGCATGGCCGCCAGGGCATCGCGCGAGACCGTTGTCGACGTACGGCGTCCGTGCTGCTCGATGGCGCGATGGATGGCGGACACCACGAGGCCGCGAACCTGCCGATTGTCGCGGAACCGCACCTCGGCCTTGGCGGGGTGAACATTGACATCCACGACTGAGGCCGGGAGGTCGATGAAGAGCGCCACCACGGGATAGCGCTGGGGTGCCAGAACGCCCTGGTAGGCGCCCTTGACGGCACCCAGAAGAAGGCGGTCGCGAACCGGGCGTCCGTTGACGAACAGGAACTGGCCCTGGGTATTGGCCCGGTTGAACGTGGGAAGGCCGGCAAAACCGGTCATGCGGATGCCGTCGCGCTCGCTGTCGACGGGCACCGCGTTCTGCCGGAAGTCGTTCCCCAGCACGGTGGCGAGGCGGGCCAGCCGGCCCTCCATTCCGTCACCCAGCTCGCTGCGGGCGACGAGACTCTTCCTGGCATTGAACGTCAATGTCATCGCGATGTCGTGACGCACCATCGCAAGACGCTTCACCACGTCGGCGACGGCGGCATTCTCCGCCCGTTCGGACTTGAGAAACTTCAACCGCGCCGGAGTGGCAAAGAAGAGATCCCGGACATCGACGGTCGTCCCCGGATTGCGCGCGGCAGGGGCGGAGGCGCCGACCCTGCCTCCCTCGACGCTGATCATGAGGCCGGACGCCTCTTCAGGCCGGCGCGTGACAATGCGCATTCTCGAGACGGCGCCGATCGACGGCAGGGCCTCGCCACGGAATCCCAGCGTTTCGATGTCCGTCAGATCATCGTCCGGCAGCTTGGAGGTGGCGTGGCGTTCGACCGAGAGGGAGAGGTCGTCGGCATCCATGCCGGCGCCATCATCAGCCACCACGATCGATTCCCTGCCGCCGCCGTTGACGTCGATGTCTATCCGTGTGGCGCCGGCATCGATGGCGTTCTCGACCAGTTCCTTGACGACCGAAGACGGTCTTTCGATCACCTCGCCTGCAGCGATCCGGTTGACCGTTGTTTCATTCAGGCGCCTGATCACGCTCATCGCGTCGTGTCCTCAAAGCCGTCCATGTCCAGTGTCCCGGACAGGGTGCCCCTCCGTCCGGCCCGCCACAACCGGCGGGTTGTGGACACATCCGCGCCCTGATCAGGAATCAGCGGCGGAGCGGCCTAGAACCAGTCCCAGAAACCGCCCTCGTCGTCCGATGTCCCGGACTCCTCGTCAGCGGCATCCTCCTTGATGATCTCCGGAACCGGCGGTGTTGTCGGGTGCTCGTCAAAGAGCACGGCGTCGACGAACTCGGGATCATCCGAGAGAACACTGTTGTCCCGTGTGATCATCGTGCGGATGTCCGGGTCCGCGGATTCGGCATCGGCGCGCTGGAGAAGATCCAGTTCTCCAGCCGTTGTCTCCAGGGACCCGAGGTCCGTGCCGGTCTCTTCCTGGCGCTCGACGAGGGAGTCTGACTCCCCGCGTGCATCCACTTCAGGACGCAAGGAGTAAGGCGGCGGCACGATCAGGGAGACAATCTGCGGCACGGTGGAAACGTTGACGGTGCGGTCGACTCTGCCGGCCATAACCTCTTCCCTGTCGCACGCGGCAATCAGCAGGCCGGCAGCCGCAAGGATCATGGCACGCGTCAGCATCGCTCAGAAGATGCCCTCGAGAAGGGCTTTTTCCTGTTCCTCGAGAACTGACTCCGTGAACTCCCCGGTGTTGATCGGCAGACCCAGGGCGGCCACGGCCTGGATGCGCCGTGATTCCTTGTCTGGATCGACGAGAACCGCCGTGCGGTCCTGAGGCGGGCGAAAGATATTGAGATGGTCCAGCCAGGTGATGGCATCGAGGAGGGCCTGGTGTTCGGCATCGACGAGCGACCGAATTCCGGGTTGGGCGGCAGATGTCCCCGCGGCTTCCATGAGCTGACGCTCGGCGACTGTGGTGCCCGTGGCCTCGATGTTCCCACCGAGGAGTTCTTCTGCCGCGTCCTGCGGCAGAGTTTCCTGGGGCCTCGAAGTTCCGCTGCTCGGTTCCGGCAGGGAATCGAGAGTCTCGGGAATCTGCAGGGGCTCGTGGGATACCACCCTGAACTCGTCAGGCGGGTTGTGTATGAGTCCGAGGGACTCCCGCACATCTCCGCACCCGGCAATCATGAGGGCACCGGCCATGGCCACACAAAGGCGCTTGATCATGGTGGCATCCTACGTCTGCGGTCCGGGCCCAACAAGGCATTGAGGACAAGAATGACAACGCCGACCGTGATGGCTGAATCGGCGATGTTGAAGGCTGGCCAGCTCCAGCTGCCGGCATGGAGATCGATGAAGTCGGCGACCGCACCATGGATGATGCGGTCAACCGCGTTGCCGACCGCACCTCCTGCGATGAGACCGCCTCCCATGATCTCCCAGAGACCGTTCTGGCGCGCCACCCAGACCATCAGGCCGGCGGCGACGGCGAAGGCGAGGGCAGTCAGGCCCCAGCGCAGGATCTCGCTTTCCTGCGAGAACATGCCGAAGCTGACTCCCCGGTTCCATACCATCACGACCCGGACATGCGACGTGACGTCGAGCGGATGAAATCCGCGTTCTGCCATGAAGTCGATGATGAAGGCCTTGCTCGCCTGATCGACAATGAGAACCACCAGGAGCACGGCAAGGCCCAGTGCGGTTCCCGGAGTCCATCTCATCAACAGGCGTCACTCCCGGCAACGGCACTGGTGCACCGTTCGCACAAGTCCGGATGAGCCGGATCGCTTCCCACCTCGTCCAGGACCTTCCAGCAGCGCTCGCAGCGTCTGCCCGTGGCCAGTCCGACCTCGACGGCGACATCGGCCACGTCCTCGAGGCGGAAGGCGTCACCGGGTCCACCGCCCTCCTGCAACGTGACCCGGGATGCAATGGCGATTTCTGCCATGTCCAGCTTGTCGACGATGGCCAGGTCCTCGGGTGACACGTGAATGACCGGGTGGGCCTGGAGACTCGAACCGATGCGCTTGTCGCGGCGCTCGACTTCCATGGCGCCGGTCACCACCCGGCGGACCCGCCGCACGGACTCCCAGCGTACCGCCAGTTCATCGTCGCGCCAGTCTTGCGGCACATCCGGGAACAGCCGGCGATGGACACTCGCCCGCTCCCCCGGGAACCGCAGCAGCCACGCCTCCTCGGTCGTAAAGCACAGGATGGGCGCCAGCCATGCCGTGAGGCATGAGAACAGGGTGTCGAGCACTGTCCGGCAGGCGCGTCGCCGCAGAGAATCGGCGGTGTCGCAGTAGAGCGCGTCCTTGCGGATGTCGAAGTAGAAGGCGGAGAGATCCGTGGCGCAGAAACCGTGCAGAACGACGAACATCGTGTGGAAATCGAAGTCATCGCAGGCCTTGCGGACGATGCCGTCGATTTCGTGGAGGCGGTGCAGGACCCAGCGTTCGAGTTCCGGCATGGCAGCCACATCAAGACGTTCCTCTTCCCGGAATGCGTCAAGGTTCCCGAGCAGGAATCGAAAGGTATTCCGCAGACGGCGGTAGCTGTGAGACTGGTAGTCAAGGATCTCCCGCGAAATACGCAGATCCTCGCTGTAGTCGGCCGACACCACCCAGATTCTCAGGATGTCGGCGCCGTAGCGGTCGATAACCTCCTGGGGGGAGATGACGTTGCCGAGCGACTTCGACATCTTGCGACCGTTCCCGTCGACAACGAAGCCGTGGGTGAGGACGGCGTCATAGGGCGCCCGGTCGCGTGTTCCGGACGACTCGAGCAGGGACGAGTGAAACCAGCCCCGATGCTGGTCGGACCCTTCGAGATAGAGCGACGCCGGCCACGTGAGGTCCTCGCGTGCCTCGAGAACGAAGCTGTGCGTCGAGCCCGAATCGAACCACACGTCGAGAATGTCGGTCACCTGCTCGTAGTCCCCGGCGTCGTGGTCATCGCCGAGGAAAACTTGAGGATCGCTGGTGAACCAGGCGTCGGCGCCTTCCGCCTCGACCGTGTCGGCGATGCGGTCGATCACCGTCTGATCGCGCAGGAGCTCGCCGCTCCTGCGGTTGACGAACACCGTGATCGGGACTCCCCATGCACGCTGCCGGGAGAGCACCCAGTCGGGACGTGTCTCGACCATGCCACGAATTCTCTCGCGTCCCGATGGAGGAACCCATCGGGTCGCGTCGATCGCTTCCAGGGCCCTGGTTCGCAGCCCTGCGGCCTCCATGGAGATGAACCACTGCGCCGTGTTGCGGAAGATGAGCGGCGCCTTGGAGCGCCAGGAATGAGGGTAGCTGTGGACGAGCTTGCCGGTGCCAAGCAGGGCGCCTGACCGGGCCAGTTCACGGATGACACGGCCGTTGGCGTCGCCTGGCCGGCCATCGTCCGTCAGCACGCGCGCGCCGGCGAACAGTGGAACGTGGTCGAGATAGGCACCGTCCTCGCCGACGGTTTCGGGAACCTCGATGCCGTTGGCGGTGCCGAGAATCCAGTCGTCGGCCCCATGGCCGGGGGCGATGTGAACGAAGCCCGTACCCTGGTCGGTGGTCACGTGATGGCCTGCCAGCAACGGGACATCGAAATCATAGCCGTCGCCCCTAAGAGGGTGACGGGTGAGCGTGCCGGCGAGCATGGAGCCGGCCACGCGGCCGATGACCCTGTGACCGGTGATCGAGCAGCGCTCCAGGGTGGCGGCCACAAGGGAATCCAGAACGACAATCCTCTGTCCGGCAACCGCGCCCGATGCCTCGCCTGTGGTCTCGACCTCGACGATGGCGTAGTCGAGGGAGTCGCCATAGGCGATGGCCCGGTTGCCCGGCAGTGTCCAGGGTGTCGTGGTCCAGATGACGATGGCGGCGCCCTGCAGGTTCTCCAGCGGAGATCCTGTGACGGGAAAGGCGACATCCACCGTCGGCGAGGTGTGGTCATTGTATTCGACCTCGGCCTCCGCCAGCGCCGTCCTTTCGACACAGGACCACATGACCGGTTTCGAGCCTCGGTAGAGCTGTCCCGACATGACGAACTTGCCCAGTTCACGGACGATTTGCGCCTCGGCGGCATGGCTCATCGTCGTATAGGGATCGTCCCAGTTGCCGATCACGCCCAGTCGCTTGAATTCGTGACGCTGGACGTCGATCCACTTGTCGGCGAACTCACGGCATTCGCGGCGGAATTCGACGATGTCGACGTCGTCCTTGTTGCGGCCTGTCGCCCGGTACTCCTCCTCGATCTTCCATTCGATCGGCAGGCCGTGACAGTCCCAGCCGGGAACATAGTTCGCATCCCGACCCAGCATCTGCTGCGAGCGGTTGATCACATCTTTCAGGATCTTGTTGAGGGCATGGCCAATATGCAGGTGGCCGTTGGCGTAGGGCGGGCCGTCGTGAAGGATGAAGGGCTCCCGGCCGCGCGAGTCTTCGCGCAGTGTGGCGAAGAGGTCGATCTCCTCCCAGCGGTCCAGAATCTCCGGTTCGCGCTTCGGCAATCCGGCGCGCATGGGAAAGGCGGTCTTTGGCAGAAACAGCGTCTGCCTGTAGTCGGCAGTCATTGAGGTGGTATCCGTCGGGATCCAGACAAACGGCAGGAGGCGAGGGACGCAGGGATGGTCATCGGCACGAGGACCGGGCCCGTCAGCCGCAGGCCAGCCTCCCTCTATCACCGCCGTGGTCCGATGTCGAGACCGGCATGGCGGTCCCGCTCGGCGGTGAACGCCGCGTGAAGGTCATGTGGCGAGAATGGCTCTCGCCCGATCGCAGTCCTCGGCGATCTTGCGGGCCAGGTCCTCGGCGCTGTCGAAGGTCATGTCCTTGCGTACGCGTGCGGCGAAGGCGACCCTCATGCGCTGTCCGTAGAGGTCGCCCGAAAAATCGAAGAGGTGAACCTCAAGCACCATCGTCGTTCCCTGGAATGTCGGACGGGTGCCGATGTAGGCGGCACCGTCATGCCACGTTGCAGACGCACCATGACCGAGCCCGGCCCGCACCGCATAGATGCCCGGAGCCGGATGAAGGACACCGTCGAGCGGCAGGTTGGCGGTCGGGAATCCCATTTTGCGTCCCCGCCTGTCTCCAGTGCGCACCCTCTCCTCGAACTCCCACAGCCTGCCCAGACGTTCGGCCGCCTGTTCGACCTGTCCGCGGCGCACGAAAACCCGGATGTCGGTCGAGGACACTCCCTTTCTGCCGAGAGCGAATGCGGGCACTTCGGTGTAGCCGAATCCCTCCCGCTCGGCCATGCGGGAAAGAATGTGGGCGTTGCCGTGACGATCCTTGCCGAACACGAAACCGGGGCCGGTCAGGACGTGGTGGATGTCCAGTCCGTCAACCAGGATGTCGATCACGAAATCCTGGGCCTTCAGCGCTGCCATCTCCGGTCCGAAGGCGAGGTTGACCATGAGGTCGACGCCACTGTCAGCCAGCGCCCGGTATTTCTGGCGGAAGGTCGTGAGACGGAAGGGCGCCCCGGATCCGTGAAAGAAGCTGCGGGGATGCGGCTCGAACGTGAGGACACCGGCCGGCTGCCCGACATCGCGGGCAAGGTCGACCGCTCTTGCGATCACGCTGTTGTGGCCCAGGTGGACACCGTCGAAGTTGCCCAGTGCCACGACCGGGCGGGCGAATCTGGAAGGCAGAGGTCCTGGGTGACGAAAAATCCGCATGAACCCCCCGTGCCTTTCCGGGTCTCACTCCTCGCGGCAGGGCACCATGACGAGCGCTTCACCCTCGATCACCGTGGTTTCGCCCACGGTACACACGGTATCGAGCGTAAGGCGGCGTTTTTCCTCGTCAATGGCGCGCACGGTCACCGTTGCACACACGGTATCGCCGATCCTCACGGGAGCGCGGAACCTGAGCGTCTGGCCCATGTAGATCGATCCGGGTCCGGGAAGCCTGGTCCCGATGACGGCGGAGATGTAGCTCGCCGACAGCATGCCATGGGTAATGCGTCCCTTGAACATGGTGGCCGCAGCCCATTCGTCATCAAAGTGAACCGGGTTGTCATCACCCGACACGTCCGCGAATTGTTCGATATCCGCTTCGGTGATCGTCCGCCTGTAGTGTTCTGTCTGTCCGACTTGGATGTCCGAAAGGGCTATCGCGGAAGGGGGAAGGGACATGAAGGGCAACTCCCGGGCCGGTCATTGTGCGATGCACAATAACGCCGGTCGCACGCGGCGCAAGCGCATTTTGCCGGAGCACCCGGCGGTGTCACGGGCGCCTGCGGGACCGGCGGACGCGCTGCCTGCCAGGCGCTGGAACCACGCGGGCAAGACCGAGTGTCGCCTCAATGTCCGCAAGTTCCGGAGCAGGGCCCGGATTGTAATCCTGGAGCGATTCGCGGATGGCGGCGATATGGTCCGGCGCCGAACCGCAGCAACCGCCGACAATCGAGGCACCGGCGTCCCGCGCCAGGCGGGCGTAGAGTCCCATCAGTTCAGGGGTCCCCGAGTAGCGGATTGCACCGTCGACGTACTCCGGGATACCGCAGTTGGCCTTGGCGACAAGGGGATGGCGGCACGTCCCGGAGGTGTTCATGGCGGCGACCGCGGCAATGAGTTCGCCAAAGCCGTTGCCGCAATTTGCACCGAAGGCCGCCAGGGACGCCGTCGCGAAGTGATCCGCTGCCTGTTCGGGGGTGACGCCCATCATCGTCCGCCCGTTGGTGTCGAACGTCATGGTGCAGACAAGGGGCACACCGGCCGGGGCGGCGCCCTCGATGGCGGCCTCGGTTTCCTCGATGGAGGACATCGTCTCGATCCAGATCACGTCGGCGCCGCCCGAGGCGAGCCCCAGGGCCTGTTCACGGAAGACACGGACCGCGTCCTCGTGCGCAAGGTCGCCAACCGGCTGCATGATGTCGCCGGTCGGGCCCATGGATCCCGCGACCAGGACGTTGCGCTCTGCCCGGTCGGCGACCGTCCGCGCCAGCCTTGCGGCTTCCCGGTTGAGTTCGCTGACCCGGTCTGCCGCGCCGTGCAGCTTGAGCCGGTTGGCGGTTCCACCGAAGCTGTTGGTGAGGATGATGTCGGCACCGGCCATGACCATGGCCTCATGATTGGCGATGATGCCGTCGGGATTGTCGACGTTCAGGAGTTCTGGCGAGCTTCCCGACTCGAGGCCGGCGGAAAAGAGATTGGTTGCGGTGGCGCCGTCAGCGACGAGCACGCTCCTGGCCTTGAGGAGGTGCCTGAAACGCTCTGCATGGGGCAAGGCGTGGAAGTCCAAGGTTCCGGTATGCCCTCTGGTTGCTTTGATTGTGTCGCATGACTTCCCTGCCACGCAAGAACCGTCCAGGCGGGAGTGACGGTCTGTGCTTCAGTCACGCCACTCTCGCCTGGGTAGATGTTCCGGTCCCTCGATCATGCCAGCGGAATGAGCGGCTTGAGCGCATTGATCCGGCTGGCGAGTGAGGGGAGAGCCTGACGCGGGATGCGGATCGTGTCGCGACGGGCTCCGTTGTGAGTGTTGTTTCTGAAAAGCATGGCAATTCTCCCTGTCTGAAACGTGTCGGAACCATGCTCTGTTCCTGGTTGTAATCTGGGGATTTCCATGGCACTTGACCAGCGACGATTAATCATCCCACATATGAAGGAAACTCATATGTCATCTCAATGCCCCGAAAGCCTTCGAGGCGACCGGCCGCCAACTCTCCCTTACCCGCGCGGCAGGGGAACTCGGCGTGACGCGAGCCGCCATCTGTCACCAGGTCGAGGGACTTGAGGAGCGTCCGGGCACACCTTTCTTCGAGCGCCGTGAACGTGGTCTGAAGCTCACCGATGCGGGCGGCATCGGCCTGGGGATGTTCCCTTCCGTCCATCACCACGGCGGAATGAGCAGTGTGAGCCTGTTGATCCGGCTGGCGAACACGGGGAGTACATGATGCCGGCGTTTGTTCGTCTCACGGCGTTTGTCATCACGAACGGTTCTCTTGAAAGGCATGGCAATTCTCCGTGTCCAGAACGTGTCGGAACCATGCTCCGTTCCTGCTTGTAATCTGGGATTGTCCATGGCACTCGACCAACGACAATTGGTCACCCCAGGTATGAGGGAATTATATATGTCATCGCGCCGCCTCCCGCCGCTCAATGCCCTGAGAGCCTTCGAGGCGGCCGGCCGTCATCTCTCCTTCACCCGCGCGGCAGAGGAACTCAGCGTGACGCAGGCTGCCATCAGTCACCAGGTCAAGGGACTCGAGGAGCGTCTGGGCACACGCCTCTTCGAGCGCCATGGACGCGGCCTGCAGCTCACGGACACGGGCAGCATGTACCTGCCGTTCCTGCGCCAGGCGTTCGACATCATTGCCGACGGCACGAACGTCATCATCAGGCAGGATACCCAGGGCCCGCTGTCGGTCACCATGCTGGCGACCTTCGCCGTCAGGTGGTTCATTCCCCGGCTGCGGGAGTTTCACCGCCTGCACACCGATATTGAGGTGCGCATGGTGACCACGGATCGCATGGTCGACTTCTTCCGCGAGGACATCGATTGTGGCATCCGCTACGGCACCGGGTCCTGGCCCGGCCTCGACGCGGTGAAGCTGTTTGAGGACCGCTATGTTGCGGTGTGCAGTCCCGATCTCCTCATCGGCGAGCGGCCACTGTCGGCGCCAGCCGATCTCCGCCATCACACGCTGTTGCACGAACACGATGATGAGGATTGGCGCTACTGGCTTGCCGCACTTCATGTCGAGGGTGTCGACAGCGCGGGAGGAATGACATTCGAAAGCAGTGACCTTGCGCTCGAGGCCGCCGCTGCGGGACTCGGTGTGGCCCTTGGCAGCCGGATTGTCGTGCAGTCCGATGTCGATGACGGCCGTCTCGTCATGCCCTTCGGCGATCTGACCGACGAGGACCTGTCCTACTGGCTCGTCTATCCCAGGGGCAGTGCCAGAAAGCCGAACGTCAGCGCCTTTCGGGACTGGCTGGTCGAGGCGGCAAGGCGAGCCGATGACGCCATCCATCGGTTGTGATCGGTGCGGGCGCGAGTATCATGGGCGCGTTTCGTGAGGACTTCGGTCGATGATGGGGAGCCGTGTCATGCGTATGCTGATTGATCTGGTTCGCGAAGAAGACGGCCTCGTCAGAACCGAACGCGCCCTCCTGGCGGGAGCATTCGTCATGGGCCTCCTCATCGTGCTGCTGCTGCTTGGTGTCGACATTGTCGGCTGGTTCGGCGTCGAGCCTCCCGCCACCGAATAGGGACTCCGTCCCGGCGGGTGCAATTCTCCCGGGAGGAAGTCAACGATGACAGCGAACGGCAAGCTCAAGGTCGTGGTGCTTGGTGCGAGCGGCTATACCGGCGCGGAACTCCTGCGCCTGATCGCCGCACACGGTGGCATCGAGGTGGTGGCTGTGACCGCAGCGAAGCGGGCCGGTTCGCCGCTTGGTGACGTCCATCCCCATCTTGGCGGCCTCATGCTGCCGGATCTCGTGACGGTTGGCGATGTCGACTGGTCCAAGGTCGATGCCGTCTTCAGCTGTCTTCCCCATGGCACGGCGCAGGCTGCAATCGCCGGTCTTCCCGGACATCTGAAGGTCGTTGACCTCTCTGCCGACTACCGGTTCTGTGATCCCGGAGTCTACGCCGAGTGGTACGGCAGGGAACACGTGGCTCCCGTGCTGCAGCGTGATGCCGTCTACGGACTGACCGAGATCAGGCGGGATGAGGTCGCTGCGGCGCGGCTTGTCGCCAACCCGGGCTGCTACACCACGACGTCGGAGCTGCCACTCGTTCCCTGCCTCGAGGAGGGGCTGATCGATCCTTCGATGATCGTGATCGACGCCAAGTCTGGCGTCAGCGGCGCGGGCAGGGAAGCGCGGCAGTCCAGTCTTCATACCGAGGTATCGGAAGGTCTCCGGGCCTACGGGATTGCCCGCCATCGGCATGGCCCCGAGATTGACCAGGAACTGTCGCGGGCTGCCGGTGAACCGGTGACCTGCACGTTCACGCCGCACCTCGTTCCCATGAACCGGGGCATCCTGGCGACGATCTACGTGTCACTGAAGCATGGCGTGGCGCCTGCAGACCTGCGAGCCGCCCTGGCGCGGCGCTACCGGGACGAACCATTCGTCCGGCTGACCCGGGAGGGAGAGGCTCCGTCGACACATGACGTGAGGGGTTCGAATCTGTGCATCATCGGGGTCTTTGCCGATCGCGTTCCCGGACGGGCAATCCTCGTCTCGGCCCTCGACAATCTGGTCAAGGGCGCATCGGGACAGGCACTCCAGAACATGAACGTCATGACGGGCCAGGACGAGACCCGGGGCCTCCCTCAGATCGCTGTTTTCCCCTGATCCCCGGTTCTCGACGAGGCCCGGTCACTGTCCGGCAGCTGTGGCTCAGGACGGGTGGCGGAGGTCCACCTTGACGTAGGTGCCGGGGGCATCAGCGAGGGCGGGTAGTTTGCCGGCGCCGGGCTGGCGGGCTTCGACCATGCTGCCGCCTCTCCTGGCAAGCCACGCCTGCCAATGGGGCCACCAGGAACCCTCGTGGTTCTGCGCACCGTCGAGCCAGGCCTGAGGGTCGGCGGGTGTCGTGCGACTGGTCCAGTACCCGTACTTCTCTTTCGCCGGTGGATTGACGACGCCTGCGACATGTCCGGATTTCGCCAGCGTGAAGACGGTCTTGCCCCTTAAGTGGCTGGTGGCGCGGTAGGTCGACTGCCAGGGTGCGATGTGATCGTCCTGCGTCGACAGCAGATAGGCCGGCGTCTCGATGGCCGAGAGGTCGATCGGTGTGCCGCCGAGTTCCAGTGCGCCAGGCCGGACGAGCAGGTTCTCAAGATACATGCGCCGCAGATAATAGCTGTGCATGGCGGCCGGCAGCCGGGTCGAGTCGCTGTTCCAGTAGAGAATGTCGAAGGGGAAGGGATCCTTTCCGAGCAGATAGTTGTTGATGACGAAGGACCAGATGAGATCGTTGGCGCGCAGGGTGGAGAACACGGCGGCCATTTCCGAACCGTCAAGATAGCCGCGTTCGTTCATGGCGCTCTCGAGACTGGCGATCTGGTCATCGTCAATGAAGATCTCGACGTTGCCGACATCCTCGAAATCGACCAGCGTCGTCAGAAAGGTTGCGGAGGCCACGCGCCCGTCACCCTTCGCAGTCAGGTGGGCCAGCGTGCAGGCGAGCAGGGTGCCGCCGATGCAGTATCCCAGGGTGTTGATCCTGTCTTCTCCGGTGGCCTCGCCGATGGCGTCGAGTGCGGCCACGGGTCCCTCGATCATGTAGTCCCCGAAGGTCTTGCCGGCGAGGGACGCATCGGGATTGATCCAGGAGACGATGAAGACCGTGTGCCCCTGATCCACCACCCAGCGCACGAACGAGTTCTGCGGGCTCAAGTCCAGGATGTAGTACTTGTTGATCCATGGAGGGATGATCAGCAGGGGCCGCCGGCGGACCTTTTCGGTCGTCGGCGCATACTGGATAAGCTCCATGAGATCATTCCGGAAGACGACCTTGCCCGGCGTCACGGCGATGTTGCCGCCCACCTCGAAGGCATCCTCGTCGACGGTGCGGATGGCGAGGCGGCCCTTGCCCCTCTCGAGATCCTCGAGAAGATTGGCAAGGCCCCTGACGAGATTTTCGCCCTTGCTGTCGGCCGTGGCCCTCAACACTTCCGGATTGGTCGCGGCGAAGTTTGTCGGTGACACGCCATCGATGAAGAGCCGTGTGTAGAAGTCGAGTTTCCGTCGTTCCCGTGAGTCCAGCCCGTCGACAGTGCCCATCAGGGATTGCAGCCAGTTGGAACACAGCAGGTAGGATTGCTTGATGTGATCGAACACGGCGTCGCTGGACCACGAGTCGTCGCGGAATCGCTTGTCACCGGCCTCCGGCTCGATGACGGGCTGGACGTCCTCTCCCATCATTCTCCGGGTGGTTGTCTGCCACAGGTTCATGTAGTCGCGCCACAGGCTGGCCTGGGCCTCGACGAGCTTCTCCGGGTCCTTCATCAGGCGTGTGAAGGCGTCCATGAACACCTCGTTCATGCGCCTCATGTCCTCGATCGAGCTGTCCTGGCGGGACAGGAACTCCTGAACCAGCCGGCTGCTGCGTTCGGCGACAGCCTGCCAATCCCGGGCGCTGAAGTCAGTCTCGGTCATCGTCTGCAGTTCCGTTTTCGGGGATCCCAGGCCGGTTGAGCGACTGCCCCGGACGCGATAGGTTACCCACGCGCGATCGGCAACCGTGCGAGATCAGGATATACAATGGCTCATCAGGCCACCTCAAGCGTGATATTGCCGGGACGTGTTGTCCTGGCGCTTGCCGTCGCACTGTCGGTGCTGTCCGGCTGTACCGACGATTCCTGGCCTCACCTGGCTTCTGTTCCGGGGACTCCTCCCGATACCGTGACCCAGGAGGAGTTCGACGGCACCGTTGACGAGCTTCTCGAGGTCAGGGAAGCGGTTGAGGAAGAACTGGCATCGTGGCCCTACCCGGAATCCGGGAATTGATGGCCACTCTCGGAATTGGAATTGCCGGACTGGGGACGGTTGGCTCTGGAGTGATCGGACTCCTCCGGCGCAACGCGGATCTCATCGAGGCCGGATGCGGTCGCAGGATCCGGATCTCCGGGGTGTCGGCGAGGGACCGCCATCGCGACCGGGGAATCGACCTTGGCGATTGCCGCTGGTTCGATGACGCGCGGAATCTCGCGGATGATCCCGGGATCGATGTGGTCGTCGAACTCATCGGTGGCGAGGACGGCGTCGCTCTCGATCTTGCAAGACGTACCATTGCCGCCGGCAAGCACCTTGTCACGGCCAACAAGGCGCTCCTCGCCATTCACGGAACGGAACTTGCAACAGCCGCCGACAACGCCGGCATCCATGTCGGCTACGAGGCGGCGGTTGCTGGTGGAATCCCGGCGATCAAGGCACTTCGCGAGGGACTGGCGGCGAACCGGGTGAGGCGTGTCCACGGCATCCTCAACGGCACGTCGAACTACATTCTCACCGCCATGCGTGAGCACGGCTCGGCGTTCGATGATGTTCTCGGCGAGGCACAACGTCTGGGCTATGCCGAGCTTGATCCAACCCTCGACATCGGTGGTGGTGACGCGGCACACAAACTTGCGATCCTTGCTGCCCTTGCCTTCCGTCGTCCGGTGGACTTTGCGGGAGTTCACGTCGAAGGAATACGCGACGTGACACCGATGGATATCGCCTTCGCCCGCGAGTTCGGCTATCGCATCAAGCTGCTTGCCATCGCCCAGGCCAGTACCGGTGGCGTTGAACAGCGGGTGCATCCCACGATGGTGCCCGAAGATGGTGCGATCGCCCACATCGATGGCGTCTTCAATGCCGTCGTCATCGAGGGTGACGCGGCCCCGGTCACAACGCTCATCGGGGAGGGAGCGGGCGCAGGCCCGACGGCGACGGCCGTGGTCGCCGATCTTGCCGACATTGCCCGTGGTGTCCGTCACGCCATGTTTGCCGTCCCTGGTCCTGAGCTTGTCCATCATCCGGCGGTGGCAATCGACCAGCGACAGGGCGAGTACTACGTGCGTCTGATGGTGATCGACCAACCCGGCGTCATGGCGGATATCTCCGCGATTCTGCGTGATGAGCAGATCTCCCTGGGCAGCCTTCTGCAGAGAGGTCGGGATCCCGGCGAGACCGTACCTGTGGTGATGACAACCCATGAGGCGGAGGAGGCATCGATGCGTCGGGCCTGCGAGCGTATTGCCGCTCTCGACACTGTGACCGAGGCGCCGGTCACCATCCGCATCGAACGGGTATGAGACATGACCCGGCAGAGTCCGGAACGACATCCGTGACGTGCATTGAACACCTTGTTCTCGACGCGGCACGGGTCTGCGAGGCCGCCGCAATTGCCGCTGCCCGTCATGTCGGACGGGGCGACGAGAAGACCGCAGACCAGGCGGCAGTTGATGCCATGCGCCGCGCTCTCAACCGGATCGACATGCAGGGTCAGGTGGTGATTGGCGAAGGAGAACGCGACGAGGCGCCGATGCTCTACATCGGCGAAGAGGTCGGTACGGGAAGAGGCATGCGCGTCGACATCGCTCTTGATCCGCTTGAGGGAACGACGCTCTGTGCGACGGGAGGAGCCAATTCACTGGCTGTTCTGGCGTTCGCCGGTCCCGGAGGACTTCTTCATGCCCCGGATACCTACATGGAGAAGATCGCGGTCGGGTCGGATCTGCCGGAAGGTGTCGTGGGACTCGACCGGTCTCCGGGCGAGAACATGCAGTGTCTCGCCGAGGCGAGGGGCCGCAAGGTTGATGATCTTGTCGCGCTGGTCCTCAACCGCCCGCGCCATGATGACCTGATCCGGGAAGTGAGGAAGACGGGCGCGCGCGTCCGGCTCATCCAGGACGGCGATGTCGCAGGCGTGATTGCCACGGACAGGCCGGAGACCGGAATCGACATCTACATGGGAATCGGCGGCGCTCCGGAAGGCGTGCTTGCCGCCGCCGCCCTTCGATGCGTTGGTGGCCAGTTTCAGGGTCGCCTGGCCTTTCGCGATCACGGTGAACGAAGTCGGGCCCGCGCCATGGGGATCACGGATCCGGACCGCATCTTCTCCATCGGAGAACTGGCGTCAGGTGATGTCGTGTTCTGTGCGACCGGTGTAACCGATGGCTGGATGCTGAGAGGTGTCCGGGAGGAGGGCGCCAGGATCATCACGCAGTCCCTTGTCATGAGTTCCAGCGCCGTGCGTGTCATCACCACGGACCATGCGTCATGTGAAGAGGGTTCCTGAGAAGTGAGCGGCGCGGTTCTCGGGGTAACCCAGTCCTGTGCCGGACTGTATTGGAATGACCGTCTTGGTGACGATCATGCCGTCATGACGCTGGCGCAGCGTCTCGACCTGCCTGAAGTCCTGGCCCGCCTGCTGGCAGCCAGGGGTGTGGAGGCTTGTGACGTCGAGGGATTTCTCGAACCCCGCGTGAAGCACCTGATGCCCGATCCTCTCGGTATGGTCGACATGGCGGGCGCTGTCCGACGCATCGCGGATGCCGTCGAGGCGGACGAGACGATCGGTGTTTTCGGCGACTACGATGTCGACGGCGCCACGTCGACAGCCCTTCTCGTGCGTTACCTTGACTGCCTCGGCACGAAGACGGTGGTCCATATTCCCGATCGCAGGAAGGAGGGATACGGGCCGAGCATCAATGCCATCGCGTCCCTGAAGGAGAGGGGTGCAGGTCCGGTGGTGACGGTGGATTGTGGCATCACGGCACATGAACCCCTGCGTCTCGCGCATCAGGCGGGAATCGATGTCATCGTGCTCGATCACCATCAGGTGACAGGCGAACTGCCCCGCGCCACGGCACTGGTCAATCCGAACAGGCCCGACTGCAACAGCGGACTTGGCTACCTGGCGGCCGTTGGCGTGACATTCATGACCGTTGTCGCGATCAACAGGGAACTGCGTCAGCGGGGCCGGTTTGGTGACGGTTCCGAGCCCGATCTCATGCAGTGGCTCGATCTGGTGGCCCTGGGCACGCTCTGCGACAACGTGCCCCTTACCGGACTGAACAGGGCGCTGGTGCGTCAGGGGCTGAAGGTTCTGGGCCGTGGCGCCAATGAGGGGTTGTCGGCCCTTGGCCGTTCGGCACGTCTGGCTGAAGACCCGACAGCCCACCATGCGACGTTCGTGTTCGGGCCACGCATCAACGCCGGCGGCAGGATCGGCGACCCGGCACTGGGTGTGCGTCTCTTGACCTCGCAGAACGAGGAAGAGGTGGCAGGCATTGCCGTCAAGCTGGATGACTGCAATGTCGAGCGCCGGCGCATAGAGAGAGATGTGCTCGAGGCCGCCATGATACAGGCCGAGGACCAGGCGCCACGACACTGCTACGTGGTGTCGGGAAAGAACTGGCACCCCGGTGTTGTCGGTATTGTGGCGAGCAGACTGGTGGACCGCTTCTCCCGGCCTGCCGTGGTCATTTCCACCGTCGATTCCCCTGGCACGGGATCGTGTCGCTCGGTCAGGGGCGTGAACATCGGCGCCGCGGTAGGGCGCGCGGTGGAGGAGGGCATTCTCGTCAGGGGTGGCGGCCATCCCGCTGCCGCGGGCCTGGCGGTCAAGGAAGACAGGATCGCTGACCTCGCTGCCTTTCTCGATGACCATCTGGCCCCGGAGATTGCATCGTTGCCGGATGTGCCCGAACTCGGAATCGATGGCGTTCTCACCGTTGCTGCCGTCAACGAGGAACTGATTCGTTCAATCGAGCGCGCCGGCCCCTTTGGCACCGGGAACGTCCAGCCGCGTTTCGCCATCAAGAATGCGCGCGTCAGCTGGGCGAAGCGGGTCGGGGAACACCATGTCCGGGTGACCGCCACGGATGCCGGCGGCGCGCGACTCGATGCCATCGCGTTCCGTGTCGCGGACGGTCCGTTGGGCAAGGCCCTGCTGACCAGCGACACCGGCGCCTTTCACCTTGCCGGGCATCTGACCATCAACACCTGGCGCGGCAGGCAACGCCCGCAACTGGTCATCGAGGATGCCGCCGTCGCCACCTGACGTTCACGCGCCGCTTGAATTTGTCGAGGCGGGCCGTTATCTGAACGTCTGGTCCGGGCGACCCCTTCGTCTAGAGGTTAGGACACAACCCTTTCACGGTTGAGACAGGGGTTCGATTCCCCTAGGGGTCACCAGATCGAAGAGGGGTTGCAGGACGTAACCAACATGGTCACCGGGACTGATCCGATGACCATGACATCCCGCGATCAGTTCCGCCAACACACCGCGGCACAGTCCTTTTCCGCCGGTTCACCATCTCGCACCAATCAAAGTTGTATCTCGCCGCATCCGGACAGCCATGACCGGGAATAAGTGCCGATTTTTCCCGAACGGCATTCAGTCGGCCGAGTTTCACGAATACAACGTGTACCGGACAACCATGCGTCCGGCGGAATGTGAAGTAAGCTGTCGTTTGGATGATGGATGGACAGGTGAAACGGAGGAACGACGTGAACGCGGGAAGGACGCTTTATCTCGCTAATCCATACGGCTTTTCGGCATCATTGAAGACCGGTCCCCTGCGGGATCTGTGCCGACGACTCGAGGCACTGGGGGCCGAGGTGTGGGAGCCCTTCGAGTCGATTGAAAACCGTGACCGCAGCGCGCCGCAATGGGCCTGGCGGATCGCCCGCAGCGATGCCAGGGGCGTCAGGGACGCTGACGGGGTCTTCGCCGTCGTCAACGGCTGTCCGCCCGACGAGGGCGTGATGGTCGAAGTCGGCCTGGCGATCGCCTGGCAGAAACCGCTGTTCCTGTTCCGTGACGACTTTCGCCACTGTTCGGACAGCGAGGACTATCCTCTCAACCTGATGCTCTTCGCCGGCTATTCTGCTGAAGGTTGGCGGGATTTCTGGTATGATTCTGTCGAGCAACTTGATCACCCGGAAAAAGCCCTGGTGCGCTGGCTCCAGGGCGAAGACATGCGGTTGCTCGAGGTTTGATCGTCGCCGGGCCGCAGGGAGAGGGTGCCGATGAACGGAACAATGTCGGGCGGTTGCCTTTGCGGAGCCATGCGTTACGAGATTTCAGGAGAGCCGAGGTTCTCGCCACTGTGTCACTGCCGCATGTGCCAGAGGTGGACCGGCAGCGCCATGCTGGCCACGGTGGCCTTCGAACGCGATGCGGTCGTGTTCACGAAGGGCGAGCCCAGGGTCTACTGGTCGTCTGACGTCAGCGAGCGGGGATTCTGTCCGGAGTGTGGCAGTTCGCTCTTCACGCGCTACGCGTCGGGAGGGGCCTTCGATGGCATCATCTTCGTCGCCCTGGGGACTTTCGACGATCCGGAGTGTGTCCGGCCGGACGTCCATTACGGGGCCGAGGCGGAACTTTCCTGGATGCGGCGCGAGGACGGTCTCGCGCGCGTTCGCATCGATGTTGATGATCCCGGTGAGCAGAACGACCTCTTCGAGCGCCTGATGGAGGCCTCCGTCAATGTGGGCTGAATGTCAGTCAGAGGCGGAAGGTGACGGGGGTGTGGGAGAAAACGTCGTATTGAATCACGCGCCGTCAACCATAAGCGGCAAGACCATTCACCGGGTTTTGGATGAATCCATCGATGGCCTTGCTCACCCGGGATAGGTCTGGGCTCAGGGGCGAGGACGTACGGTCACTTGAGTCGTGATCGCTGCGGGACCGACAAGGGGGAGAATTCGAACCATGAGTGACATGACACAGGGCGGTGGTTGCCTGTGCGGGGCCGTGCGCTACGAGATTTCAGGGGAGCCGAGGTTCTCGCCACTGTGTCACTGTCGCATGTGCCAGAGATGGACCGGCAGCGCGATGCTGGCCACGGTGGCCTTCGATCGCGATGCGGTCGTGTTCACGCAAGGAGAGCCCAGGGTTTACTGGTCGTCTGCCGTCAGTGAACGGGGATTCTGCCCGAACTGTGGCAGTTCGCTGTTCACGCGTTACACGTCGGGAGGAGCCATCGATCACATCATCTCCATCGGACTTGGGACCCTCGATGATCCCGAGTGCGTCCGGCCGGACGTCCATTACGGGGCCGAGGCGGAACTCTCCTGGATGCGGCGCGAGGACGGTCTCGCTCGCATTCACATCGATGTTGACGATCCAGGCGAGCAGAATGCCCTGTTCGAACGCCTGTTGGCGGTCTCCGCCCGGAGCAGGCCGCAATCCATGTTGAAGGCAGAAGGCGACGGAGACTATCCTTCGGGAACGTCGGGGATGCGGGAGAAGACGCCATGTTGAATCACGCGCCATCAGTTGACAGCGGTGAGATGGTTCACCGGGTTCTGGACGAATCGGCGGTCGCGCGGTTCCGATCGGCAACCCGCGACGGCAGTGGTCTTCCCAACGAGTGCTACACCAGCCCTGAATGGCTGAAGGCGGAGAACGAGAGGATCTTCGCCCGCACCTGGATGCTCGCCGGTTTCTGCCACGATGTGCCGCAACCGGGAGATGTCGCGCCGGTCGAGATGGCGGGAATGCCGCTCATCATCGTGCGCGATCACGACGGCATGATCAGGGTCTTCCACAATGTCTGCCGGCATCGCGGAGCCGTCGTGGTGGCGAAGCCGTGCCAGCGCCAGTCGGTCCTGACCTGCCCTTACCATTCCTGGGTCTATGGCCTCGACGGCAGCCTGCGCATGCGTCCCCACTTCTTCGGCGGTGGCCGTCATGACACGGACCCCGGAAAGGACGCGCCAGGCCTCGTTCCGGTGCGCCATGCCGTCTGGCATGACCTCGTCTTCGTCAACATCTCGGGCGATGCGCCGGAGTTCGAGGATCACTGGGAACCGTTCGCCCGGCGCACGAAGGACTACGATTTCGGTGCCCTGCGCTATGCCGCGACACTGGATTTCGACGTCAAGGGGAACTGGAAGCTCATCTACGAGAACTTCTACGATGCCTACCATGTGCCCACGGTCCACCCCAAGCTGGAAGTCTTCACGCCGCTCGACACCAGGGTGGCCGTCGACACCGAAGGGCCCTGGTTTCACAACACGTCGATGATCCAGGAGCCCCAGCCGGGACGTGGCATCGGCATGCCCATGTATCCGGGCCTCGACAGCAAGGGGCAACGCACCGAGTGGTACTTCCATCTCTTCCCGACGACCGCCATCCAGATCTGGCCCGACCAGCTGGCCATCTTCCAGCTCCACGCCCTGGCGCCGGACAGGACCATGGAACACATCCACATGTACTTTGTCGGTAACGCCGCGACCGACGAGGCATACGCCGGATATCGCCAGGATGTCTATGACATGTGGAACGAGCTCAACACGGAAGATTTCGAGATCGTCGAGAACATGCAGGGAGCAAGGACGTCACCGGGATTCGATGGCGGTGTCCTGTCGCCCTACTGGGATCCGGCAACCCAGCATTTCGCGAGGCTCGTGACGGACTTCATGCACTGATCCAGGAGATTACGGACCCAGGAGGTCGTCGTCCCAGGGAAAGTGTGAGAGGAGTTCATAGCCATCACCGGTGACAACGACCTGCTGTTCGAGCTTGACACCCTCTCCGCCGTGTTCGGAGCCGATGAAACTCTCGATGCAGATGACCATGTTCTCCTCGAGTTCACCATCGGTGCCGTGAGTCTCCCAGTCGATGGGCCAGGGGATGCCCGGCCATTCGTCGCCCATGCCGATGCCGTGGGCCATGACCGGGTAGCGGTGCTTGAGGAACTCCTCGGGATAGGGCCAGCAGTCCTTCGAGAAGGCCTCGAAGGAGACACCGGCTCTCACCAGGTCGAGGTTGTGCTCGATGTTGTCGACGGCAAGACGATAAAGATGGCGCTGCGCGGGCGTCGCTGATGCCGGACCGCACAGGAAGGTCCGGGATACATCGGCACTGTAACCCAGGGGCCCGATCATGCCGCAGTCGAACGCGACCATGTCTCCTGCCTCGATTGCACGGTTCGATGCCTCCTGCTCCCACGGATTGATGCGTGGTCCCGAAGCAAGGTAGCGGTACTCCAGCCACTCGCCGCCAAATGCCGTATTGGTCTGCTGCAGGATCGACCAGGCCTCGTACTCCGTCATGCCCGGGCACAGGGCTTCGCGGAGCTTATCCATGGCGATTCCGGCGACCGCGCAGGCGTTGGCAAGGCAGCGGATTTCGTCGTCGCTCTTGATCAGTGTCGCCATTTCCACGAGACGGTCGGCGGAGACGACGTCGAGGCCCCGGGCGACGAGGGCATGCACGAGAAGCGGATCGGCGATGTCGAGCGCCACCCGTTCACCACCCTGAGCCTGCGCCAGGTCCGCGATCTCAGCAGCGAACGACGCAACCATGCCGGTGTTGAGTTCGCCGGCAGGAAAGTAGGCGAACACCGGCATCGGCCTCAGCTCACCGGTGGTTTCGGGCGTCTCGTGCGGATTGTCCGGATGGATCCAGTCAAAGATGGTGTTGAGGCCGCTTGCAGGAACGAAGACGGCGCTCGACGGCTTGTGGGCGTTGTAGATGCCCGAGCGCAGCATTCCCGTGGCATAGCGCTTGTTGTGGACTCCCAGGAGAAGAAGGCCGCAACAGTCCTCGTCGACTATGGCTTTCTGCAGTCTCGCCAGGCGATAGTGCAGCATGCGGCCGACATCGATGACGGCCCCGGCCTCCTCGGGAGTGAAGGGCCCGCCGGCCCGGAACGGGAGGATTGTGGTATTCATCGGCGCCACTATCGGCCGGCGTTGTCACGCCGCAAGTTTTTTTCTACCGTCGCGTCATCCGGTCCCGTAGCTCAGCTGGATAGAGCGCTGCCCTCCGAAGGCAGAGGTCACAGGTTCGAATCCTGTCGGGACCGCCACGTTCAATTCAAGGCCGGGGGAGCACCGTGCGCCGCACGCCTGAGCGGGCGCCCCGCGGAACCGGGTCAGCACACATAAGGGAAGCATCCATGGTTCAATCATCCGACATGCCCCGGCTCACCACCTGGCGAATCGGAGACAAGGTCTACAGGCCGTTCTCCGATGCCGAGATGAAGCGCCGCCAGGACGCCGTGAGGGACTGGATGGCTGCTCATGATGTCGATGCCGCCCTGTTCACCTCGTATCACTGCATCAACTACTACTCGGGATGGCTCTACTGCAGTTTCGGACGCCGTTTCGGAATGGTCATCACGGCCGATGCGGCGACGACGATCTCGACGGGAACCGATGGCGGGCAATCCTGGCGGCGCAGCTTCGCCGACAACATCGCCTACACCGACTGGCGCCACGGCAACTACTTCGAGGCCGTGAAGAGCCTTACGAAGGGCGTGCGCCGCCTCGGGATCGAGTTCGATCACATGAACCTCGACTTCAGGCGCGAACTGGAAGAGGCCCTGCCCGGTGTCACCTTTGTGGATGTCGCCAGGCCGTCGATGTGGATGCGCACCATCAAGTCCCCGGAAGAGATCTCCCTCATCAGGGAGGGTGCCCGCACGGCCGATATCGGCGGCGAAGCCTGCATCGGGGCGCTCTCCGCCGGCGTGCCCGAGCACGAAGTGGCGATCGCGGTCACCGATGCGATGATCCGCGAGATTGCCGGCAACCATCCCTATGTCGAGCCGATGGAGACCTGGGCCTGGGTCCAGTCCGGAATCAACACGGACGGCGCCCACAATCCGGTCACCAACCGGGTCATCGAGTCGGGGGACATCCTCAGCCTGAACGCGTTCCCGATGATCTTCGGGTACTACACCGCCCTCGAACGGACCCTGTTCTGCGACCATGCCAGCGATGCCCAACTCGACCTGTGGGAAAAGAACGTCGCGGTGCACAGGCGTGGTATCGAACTCATCCGTCCCGGGGCCAGGTGCCATGAGATTGCGGCGGAACTGAACGAGCTCTACCGTTCCTGGGATCTCCTCAAACACCGCTGCTTCGGCTATGGCCACTCCTTCGGTGTGCTGAGTCACTACTATGGACGAGAGGCCGGCGTCGAACTGCGCGAGGATGTTGAAACCGAACTGAAACCGGGCATGGTCGTCTCCATGGAGCCGATGATCATGATCCCGGAAGGCCCCGGCGCCGGAGGCTACCGTGAACACGACATCCTGGTGATCCACGAGGACGGAGCGGAGAACATCACGCGTTTCCCCTTCGGCCCCGAACACAACATCATCCGGAACTGAAGGACCGCCCGACACCATGGACTATCGAGACGAAGTGTATTTCGAGGCCCAGCCGGAACGTGAGGTCGCGTTCACCAAGGAAGAATTCGACGGCCGTCTCTTGCGAATTCGCAAGGCAATGGCAAAAGCCGGAATCGACTGCCTTTTCCTGTCGTCTCCGGAGAGCATGTACTACGTCTCGGGCTACGTCTGCATGTGGTACCACACGGAAAGCCCCATCGAATGGAGCGCGACCAACGGCATCGCTGTCCACGTCGACCATGACCGCTTCATCCATTTCGAGACCGAACGCGAGGCCGTCCTGACACGGACCTTCACGGTCTCGAGGGACACGCGCTACTTTCCCAAGTCGAGCTATCGCGACGGCACGGCGTTCATCGCCTCGGAACTGAAGGCCGAGGGCTGGCTCAAGGGCTCCGTCGGTCTGGAAATGCACGCGATGCGCCCCAACCGGGCGGTGAGCGACCGCTTCCAGGCGGCATTCGAGACAGCAGGTGCGACGGTGGTCGACGGCAGTCGTATCCTGAGGGAAGTGCGCTGGGTCAAGTCTCCTGCCGAAATGGACTGCCTGAAGGAAGGTTGCCGCATTGCGGCCGCAGGGCTTGAACGGGCACGGGAGGTTCTGCGTCCGGGGGTCACGGAACTCGAGGTCCAGGGAGAGGTGATCAACGCCCTGGCGAAGGCGGGTGGTGAGCTACAGTCCATGATGATGCCGGTGCTCTCGGGAAAGAAATCCAACGCGGCACATGCCCTCGCCACGCGCCGCAGGATACAGGCCGGCGAGACGGTGACGATCGACGTTGCCGGTGTCTGCAAGCGCTACCACATCAACTGTGCCCGCACCTTCAGTCTTGGCGAGCCGCAGCCGGACGTGAAGGATGTGACCGACCGTTCTGCCGCGGTCATGGACGTGGTGCGCGCGTGCCTGAGACCCGGACTGCCGGTGCGTGAACTCAACGAGAAGGTCAAGGCCCACTACGAGGCCGAGGGACTGTGGAGCAGCCGCGGCTGGATTGGCGGCTACGAGATGGGCATCGGCTTCCTGTCGGACTGGGTCGGGAACTTCGTCTACGACCCCCTCTCCGAAAAGAATGCCGATCGCGTCTTCGAACCCGGAACGGCGGTCAACCACGAGATCCAGATCTTCATGCCCCGCCATGTCGGACAGTTCTTCATGATCGAATGCCTGCTCTTTGAGGAGGACCGGGCGTTCATGGCCACGCCCGACGTTCCCTATTCGCTGATCGTCATCGAATAGGCAGTCAGAAGCCCAGCGCGATACCGTCCTTGCGCGGCTCGCTGCCGCCGGCGAGCGTTCCCTTCTCCCAGTCGATCCAGATCGCCTGGCCCCCGCCGAAGGGTTCCGGCGTGATGCCGAGCGGATGACCGCGGTTGGCAAGGTCGTGCATGACGTGACCGGGAATCGCCGGCTCCATCATCGCGACACCGTCCTGGTAGCAGAATCGCGGCAGATCGAGCGCCTCCTGGGGAGACATGCCGTAATGCAGCATGTTCTGGAGAACATGCGTGTGCCCCCAGGGCTGGTAGTCGCCGCCCATGACCCCGAACGGCATGATGGCTCTCTCGCCCTTCGTCAGCATCGCCGGAATGATGGTGTGCATGGGACGCTTGCCCGGCGCAATGGCGTTGCGGTGGCCCGGTTCCAGCACGAACCCGCAGCCCCGGTTCTGCAGGGTCACGCCGGACTTCGGGGCAACCCTTGATGAACCGAAAGAGAAGTAGAGCGAGTTGATGAAGCTTGCCGCATTGCGGTCCCGGTCGACCACCGCCAGATAGACTGTCGACGGGGTCGCCGGCAGTTCCGCAGGCGGAAGGCCGACCATGGCCCGCGCGGGATCGATGTGCGAACGCAGCATGGCGGTGTAGGCCGGGGAGAGAAGCGTGTCGACGGGAACGTCGGCCATGGTCGGGTCGGCGACATAGAGTGCCCGGTCGCGAAAGGCGAGACGCCCCGCCTCAAGGGCAAGGTGGATTCGATCCGCAGCCAGCGGATCACTGCCGGCATCACCCCAATCCTCGAGGATGTTCATCATGATGAGCGCCACGATTCCCTGACCGTTGGGCGGACACTCGTGAACCCTGTACCCGGCCACGTCGCTGCAGATCGGCTCGACATACTCCCCCGCCGCACGGGCGAAGTCCTCGATCCCGTGCAGACCGCCGAGTTCCCCGAGGCGTGTCACAATGTCCTCGGTGACCCAGCCTTCGTAGAAGCCGGCGCGCCCGCGGCCGGCGATTTCCCGCAACGTGGCGGCGAGCAGCGGCTGAGTGTGAATGGCGCCCGGTTCGGGCGCGCCGCCGTCAACCAGGAGGATTCTGGCGGCATGGGCATCGCCGGCAAGGCGCCCGCTGGACGCGCGCCAGGCCTCGTGAATCACCGGCTGGATCACATACCCTTCCTCGGCAAGGCGGATGGCGGGCTGCAGGACCTGGTCGATTCCCAAGGAGCCGTGATCGTCGATCAGCCGGCACCATGCATCGACCGAGCCGGGGATGGTGACGGCGTGCGCACTGTCGGCGGCGATGCTGGTGATGTTCCGTTCCAGGTACCAGGAAAGGTCCGCCTTGAGGGGCGCCCGGCCCGAACCGTTATAGGCCACGATGTGCGATGATCCCTGAGGGGCGTAGAGGCAGAAGACGTCCCCGCCGATCCCGGTCGACATGGGCTCCACCACGGCAAGCACCGCTGCTGCCGCGACGGCGGCATCCATGGCGTTGCCTCCGCTTCTGAGAATATCGAGGGCGGCCCGGGTGGCATCCCTGTTCGACGTGGCGGCCATGCCGTGCTCGGCATGGGTGGTCGTGCGGGGTGGTGAGGGATATCCGTGCATGGTTCCTGCTGTCCTCTTCGAGCCTAGCGCTTTCTCGGCTGGCCGATGGCGCGGCCGGCATTGACATGACGATCGATGGTGCTGTGTGCGAGCACCGTTTCCTGCAGCTTCGTGCGGGCCCGGGGAAGGAATTCCATCATCGCACGGGTGTTGAGGTTGAAGCCGAGCGCCATGACCTCGTTGGTGGCCGCGAGATAGCCCTCTTCGGCGTGACTGAGGCTGTGGAAGATGCGAAACCGCTTGGAATCGGCGGCCAGCGCCTGGGTGGTGACGACCACCGGGGCATGGACCCTGAGTTCGTCCATGTAGTTCACATGGGTCTCGACGACGGCGTACTCGGCACCGCCCCGATCCTCAAGGGTCACGGGCTCGTTCATCCGGTCCCAGAACGCCGCCGTCGCGAAGTCGCAGATCAGCACGTAGTAGGCCATGTTGAGATGCCCGTACTCGTCAATCCACTCGGGCTTGACGACGGCGTCGAGACGGAAGGGCCGCGAATCGCTGGTCAAGAACGTCACCCCCTGCATCATTGCGACGAACGTTCTAACTTTACGCCGGGGCTGCTGCAACGGCATGATCCACCCGCGGCATGTCGAGGAGAACCGCTGATGCCCCGGCTTCACTTTGGCGAGGAGGAACTGGCGGATCGCAGGCGAAGGACCTGCGAACGCCTGCAGGAACTCGGGCTCGATGCCCTGCTCATGTTCCGCCAGGAGAGCATGTACTACCTGACCGGATACGACACCGCCGGGTATGCGATGTTCCAGTGCCTGGTGCTTCGCGCCGATGGCGATCTCGTGCTTGTCACGAGGTCGGCGGACCGGGAGCAGGCGGCCTATACGTCGATGATTCCGGATGTGCGTATCTGGGTCGATCGCGGCGGCGCCAATCCGGCTGACGATGTGCTTGCCGTGCTTGAGGAAAAGGGACTTCGCGGTGGCCGGTTCGGCGTCGAGCTCAATGCCTGGGGCCTGACCGCACAGCACTGGGTCATGATGGAGCGGGCGCTCAGCGGATTCGGCACCTGGGAGGATGCCAGCGATCTTGTTCAAGCCTTTCGCCTGATCAAGAGTCCGGCAGAGCAGGATCATGTCAGGAAAGCGGGCGCCCTTGCCGACGCCGGACTGGAGGCGCTGCACCGGACCATTGCCGCCGGTGTTGACGAGAGCGCGCTCTATGCCGCCCTGGAGCGGGCCATCCTGAAGGGCGGAGGCGACTATGCAGCGGGCCGGCCGATCATTGCCTCGGGCGACGGTGCGCTGCTCGTGCGCTACTTCACCGGCCGGGAGCTCATTGGCGAGCATGACCAGGTGCAGCTCGAGTTTGGGGCCGCCTGGAGGCACTACCACGTGGCCATCATGAGGACGGTCCTGACCGGTCGCGCCGGTGATCGTCACAGGATGATGCACGATGCCTGCGTCGAGGCCCTTGCGGCCTGCCAGGCGACCGCGAGACCTGGTGCCACGTTCGGCGACATCTACGATGCCCACGCCCGGGTGATGGATTCGCACGGGCTGAACGACTGCAGGTTGAACGCCTGCGGCTATTCGCTCTCCGCCAACTACCCGCCATCCTGGATGGAGGAGCCGATGATCTACCATGGCAATCCGGCTAAGGTGACGCCGGGCATGGTCATCTTCATGCACATGATTGTCGTGGACAGCGCCCGTCAGCTGACCATGAGCCTGGGCGAGACCGGCATTGTTCATGATGATCGCTTCGAACCGGTGTCCTCGATGCCCCATGATCTGGTCGTAAAGTAGGAGAGAGGAGCCATGGCTGCCCATCCCCTGAGATTGCCGACGGAGGACGAGTGCGAGCGGCTTCGCCTCGACGGCGCCGTGGCCCTGAAGGGCGTCTACCAGGAGGACTGGGTCGACCTGCTGCGCCAGGGCGTGGAACGGGCCATGGAGACAACAGGCCCCTACACCAGGCGCATCGAGGATGAAGGCGATCCTGCCTTCTTCACCGACTACGTGGCATCGGACCGTGTGCCGGAGCTTCGCCGGTTCGCCCTCGAGGGTCCGGCCGCGGAATTGTCGGCCAACCTCATGAAGTCACGACGTGCAAACTTCCTGTTCGACGGGATTTTCGTCAAGGAACCCGGGGCCATCAAGAAGAGCACGTGGCATCAGGACCAGCCCTACTACTGCGTGGCCGGTCGCCAGATCGTGGTGCTGTGGGCGCCGCTTGATCCGGTGCCGGCCGATGTCTGCCTGAACTGCGTGAGGGGGTCGCACCTTTGGGGGGCGGCCTTCCGTCCTGTCCGGTTCCGTGACGGCGCCGACTTTGGCCGGGGCCGGGATGACGGCTATCTCGATCCCCCCGATGTCGATGGCGCCTACGCGGAGAGGATTCTCGCCTGGGATCTCGAACCCGGGGATGTCATCGCCTTCCACGGCATGACGATCCACGGCGCGCCGGGCAATGCACAGGCCTCCCAGCGGCGGCGGGCAACCAACTCGACATGGGTCGGTGACGATACGGTCTATGTCCGCCATGCGGGGGTCATGGAACCCGACTTTCCCGATTGCGGGCTTGACCCCGGAGATCCGCTGGACTGTGCCCGGTTCCCTCGCGTCTACGATGCCGACCGGGAACGCCCTGCGCCGGCCTGAGAGGGCCCCGGCCTGCTTTTTCGCCATGGGGCATATCGTCTGGATCGCCAGCTATCCCAAGTCGGGCAACACGTGGGTGAGGGCCTTCCTGCACGAGGTCCTGCGCCGCGACGGCGACGCCTTCGATCTCGACCGGATGCCACGGACGGCGGGCAACGAGGCATCCATCGACAACTATCGCGCGATCGATCCCAGACCCTGGAGCCGCTGGACTCCGGGAGAGGTGGCGCGAGCCCGGCCGGCCGCCCAGGCCGCCTTCGCCCGCCGCCATGAACACGTGGTGTTCTGCAAGACCCACCTTGCGGTGCTGAGATCCCGGGGCCGGACCACCATCAACATGGACGTCACCGCCGGAGCGATCTACATCGTGCGCAATCCCCTCGACATCGCGCTTTCCTATGCCGACCACCAGGGTGTGCCGCTCGACGTTGCGATCAACCTCATGAACCTCGAAAACCACGAGACGCCATCCACCGAGAGCCATGTCTCGGAGCTCCTGGGCAGCTGGTCACAGAACGTGGAGACATGGACGCGGCGCTCGCTGCCGGGGCTTCACGTCATGCGTTACGAGGATATGCTGGCCACTCCGGTGGCGGCGTTCTCCGGTCTTGCGGCCTTCCTCAAGCTGAGGATGACGCGCAAGCGCATCAGGGAGGTGGTCAGGACTGTCTCCTTCGGGAATCTGCGGCGCCTGGAGGATGAGAGGGGTTTCGGTGAACGCTCCGCGCCCCAGAAGCGCTTTTTCCGCCAGGGTCGCGCCGGAACGTGGCGCACCGCGCTCTCCGCCAGTCAGGTGACGAAGATTGCGTCGCCCAACGAGGAGATGATGCGGAAGTTCGACTACTGGAAGGACGTGGAGGCATGAGCGTGGTTGACGTGGCAGGCAATCTTGAGGCCGTAGAGGCGGAAATCGCTGCTGCCACCCGCCAGGCCCGCCGCCCGACCGGTTCCGTCACCCTCGTCGCGGTGACCAAGACCCATGACGCGCAGCGCATCCGTCCCGCCATCGAAGCCGGGCACCGCGTGTTCGGCGAGAACCGGGTCCAGGAGGCCGCGTCGAAGTGGCCGGCCCTGCGTCAGGAGTGTGACAGTCTCCAGCTCCACCTGGTCGGCGCCCTGCAGACCAACAAGGCGGTCGATGCCGTGACTCTCTTCGACGTGATCGAAAGCGTCGATCGCCCACGGCTGATCACCGCCCTGGTGAAGGCCATGGCCAGAACCGGACGCCGGCCCAAGTGTTTCATCCAGGTCAACACCGGCGAGGAAGAACAGAAGGCCGGTTGCCTTCCTTCCGATGCCGATGGCCTGATTGCCGGCGCACGGGCAGCGGGGCTCGATGTCGCCGGGCTGATGTGCATTCCGCCATTCGACGAGGAGCCGTCGTCCCATTTCTCCCTGCTGGCCGGCATTGCCCGCCGCAATGGCCTCGAAGGACTTTCGATGGGGATGTCTGCCGACTACGCCACGGCGATTGCCCATGGCGCCACCCATGTCCGGGTCGGTACGGCCATTTTCGGCAGCCGCAGCTCCTGACGTTCTTGACCGGTGGCACCGGGCGCGCCATAAGCACGCGTTCCCCGATCTGGAGCCCTCCCGATGAAACGGGTCTTTTCCGGCGTTCAGCCGACCGGCAACCTCCACCTTGGCAACTATCTCGGCGCTCTCAAGCGCTTCGTGGCGATGCAGGACGACTACGATTGCGTCTACTGCATCGTCGATCTCCATGCCCTGACCATGCCGTGGGATCCCGACCAGCTGCGCGACGCGACGCGGGAGGTGGCGGCGGGTTTCATGGCCTCGGGACTCGATCCGGCACGATGCATCGTCTTCAACCAGAGCCAGTGTCCGATGCACCTGCGCCTGCAGTGGATCCTTGCCTGCCTCACTCCTCTGGGGTGGCTCAACCGCATGACGCAGTTCAAGGAAAAGGCGGGAAAGCAGAAGGACAACGCGAGTCTCGGCCTTTACGGCTATCCGGTTCTTCAGGCCGCCGACATCATCGGCTACCACGCCACCCATGTGCCGGTCGGCGATGACCAGAGGCAGCACCTCGAGTTGTCCCGCGACATCGCCGGCGCCTTCAACCACACCTTCGGCGTCGACTTCTTCCCGCTTCCCGAGGCCGTCATCCTGGGCGAGGCCACCCGCGTCATGTCGCTGCGGGATGGCCGCTCCAAGATGTCGAAGTCCGATCGAAGCGACTATTCGCGCATCAATCTCACCGATGACAGGGACAGCATCGCACTCAAGATCCGCAAGGCGCGCACGGACAGCATCATGGGCGTTTCCTACGATCCGGAGAACCGCCCCGAAGCCTCCAATCTCGTCACGATCTATGCTTCACTGGCTGGGGTGAGCCGGGACGCGGTGCTGGACGAGTTCCAGAGCGCCAGGTTCAGCGACTTCAAGGCCCGTCTTGCGGACCTTGCCGTGGAGGTCCTGGGGCCGGTCGGCGAGGAAATGAAGCGGCTGTCGGCGGATCCCGGCTATGTCGACAGCGTGCTGCGCGACGGGGCGGCACGGGCCCGGGCCATCGCCGAACCGATCCAGAAGAAGGTCGAGGAGCTCACCGGCTTCCTGGTGCCGTGATCGCCCGGTGCCGCCGCACGCCGGTAAGGAACGCGGGCTCCCGGCCTGCTGCTCTCGCCTTGGCCTCGTAGCGTGTCGGCGGCCAGTCGGATGGCCGATGACGAGACAAATGCAGGTCCTGCCTGCCTTCGAGGGCCTGCTCCATGTCGAGAGCGTAGTCCTCGATATCGGTCGCCAGGCGCAGTTCTCCGCCGTCGACGAGGAGGTCGGAGAACCGCGCCACGCTCGCCTGGTTGATGAAGCGGCGCTTCCTGTGGCGCGCCTTGGGCCAGGGGTCGGGAAAGAGAACGAAGATGCGTTCGAGGCACGCTGGGGGAAGGGCTTCGAGAAGCACCCTCACGTCTGCGTCGAAGATCCTGACACTGGCAAGGCCATGGCGTTCGACAAGATCCAGCAGGCCTGCCACGCCGTTCAGCCACACCTCCGCGCCGATCAGCGTGACGTCGGGATGGCGTTCTGCCTGCCAGGCAAGATGCTCTCCGCCACCGAACCCGATTTCCAGCCAGAGCCGTTCGCCAAGTTCAAGGTCGGGTCTGCCGTCCTCGCCGATGACAACCCGCAGTTTTGGCAGAAGCGTGTCGACCAGGAACTGGCGACGGGGCGAAAGCCTGCGCCCCCGGCGGCGTCCCCAGGTCTGACCGCCGGTCAGGAGAAGGCGTTCCTCAGTTCGCCGGCAAGATCGGTCCTCTCCCAGGAAAATCCGCCGTCGGCCTCCGCCTCGCGTCCGAAGTGACCGTAGGCCGCCGTGCGTTCGTAGATCGGCCGGTCGAGACCGAGGTGATTGCGGATGCCGCGGGGTGTGAGGTCCATGATCTGCCGCAGCACCTCCTCGAGGCGCCGTTCGTCGACCTCACCGGTACCGGCGAGATCGACATAGAGAGACAGTGGATCTGCGACGCCGATGGCATAGGCCACCTGGATCGTGCAGGTGTCGGCGAGCCCTGCCGCGACGACGTTCTTTGCGAGATAACGGCAGGCGTAGGCGGCAGACCTGTCCACCTTGCTCGGATCCTTGCCCGAGAAGGCGCCGCCTCCATGGGGAGCGGCGCCGCCGTAGGTGTCAACGATGATCTTGCGGCCGGTCAGGCCACAGTCGCCATCGGGCCCGCCGGTGACGAACTTGCCTGTGGGATTGACATAGAAACGGTCGTCCGGACACATCCAACCGTCGGGAAGGACGTCAACGACATGGGGCCTCACGATCTCCCGGACCGCATCCTGATCGAGTGCTTCATCATGCTGGGTCGAAACGACCACGGAGGTGGCACGGACCGGCTGGCCGTTCTCGTAAGCCAGCGTCACCTGGCTCTTTGAATCCGGTCCCAGGTCGTGCGCGGCGCCGTTGTGGCGCGCATCTGCCAGGGATTTCAGAATGCGATGCGCATAGTGGAGGGGCGCCGGCATCAGCGACCCTGTCTCGCTGCAGGCGTAGCCGAACATGATTCCCTGATCACCCGCTCCTTCCGCGCGGTTGCCGGAAGCGTCGACGCCCTGCGCGATGTCGCCCGACTGGGCGTGGAGCTTCACGGTGACCGAGAGACTGCGCCAGTCGAATCCCGGTTGTTCGTAGCCGATGTCCCTGACGGCATTGCGCGCCAGCGCCTCGACCTTCTCCTGCAACCGGTCCGGATCCATGAGATCCCCCGGTCCCCGAACTTCTCCGGCGACGACGACGGTTCCGGTGGTGGCAAGGGTCTCGCAGGCTACCCGTGCATGCACGGGATCGGCGGCAAGGAAGGCATCCACAACGGCATCGGAAATCCGGTCGCAGACCTTGTCCGGATGGCCTTCCGACACGGACTCGCTCGTAAACAGGTAATCACTCCGGGGCACGGCCGCCTCCCGCTTGACATGAAGACAAGGGCACACGCCCTGTGACCAAGACACTTACCAAAGGCTGATTGATAATCAAGGAGGACGACACACCCGGTTGGGATCGATCAGGCCGCGGATCGAGAAGACCCCGCAGCCAGCAGCCCCATTTACTTGAGAACTTCCCATTCCGGGAGGTCCACCGCAGGTGTGACAAGGTCATCAAGGATCTTGCCTTCGCCCTGCAATACGCCAAGCCACTCCCCGCCCCGAGACGGCGGCAGAATCCGGGCAATCGGCTTGCCGAAGCGGGTCACCAGAACAGGCTTGCGCGTCTTTCCCACCCGGTCGAGCACAGCCAGGCAGGTCGCCTTGAACATCGAAATCTCAATCTCTTCCATAGTAGAGCTGAGTAGATCATAGTTTGAGTCTGCGGCCCACATACAATGACCTGACGTAGCCCATCGAAGACCATCAGGAGACCTGCTCTCAGTACTGCGTCACGGGCGAAGAACGTCCGTAGCACATTGCGGATCGGATGGCTATGGTGGCAAGGCAGACATCGCCACCAGAACGACACCCTTAGCACACACCGAGATTGCTGAGCCGGCGGACTACTGTGTCGTAGGCAGTCGCGTCAATGTCGACGGCAGCCGAGGAACTCTGGGGCTCAATTGCGGTCATCCTGTCTTCGACTGCACCACCACCCTCGGCCCGACTCAGGATTCAGATCGTCGCTATGCTGGGGTCGGTCATCTTCACCCTCGGCATGCAGAGTAGTGTGGCGCTGAGCGCGTTCCCACAGGGGAGCGATGGCAGGCTCTGGAGCCAACCGGCGAAACCATCAGTTGGGAGAACCGGGTCTTGAGCCATGTCGGAAGGTAGGTCGCCGACTGCATCAGTCACCGGGAGAGCACCGGCCAGAGGTGTGTTGTCACCATCGTCAACAATGATAGGAAAGTCGCCGTCGGCGGCGCGCATTCCGGATCGAAGAACGGTACACCAGTTCGCAGACCCAGACCCAACGAACGGGCATTCGAAACCTTGCATGGTTCTTGCAGGCGCTCGGGTGCTCATGCTGATGCCCGGTATACATGTGATCGGGTGCGTGCCGTTGTTCTGTAACCGGTCATTCCGGGACGTTCTTGAGCGTCTGAGCGTCCCGGTGTCCCTTGGCGTGTTGTCACACGCGAAGGGAGATTGCCATGTCAAGTTCCGGCGTTGTTCGTTCTCGGTCGCCGAGGAAGGGTGCGGCCCGGTGGCGCGAGATTTGTGAGGAGTATGACCGGTTCATCGGCACCCAGGTCGAGTTCTGCCGCCTGCATGGCATCTCCGGCAGTTCTCTGCGCTACTGGCGGCTGAAGCGGGAGACCTCCTTCGTTGAGGTGGCGGCTCCGGAGAGTGTCTCCACCTGGGACGTCGAACTGGCCTTTGGCGACGGCACGGTCTTGCGCCTGCGGAAGCCCTGATGCTGGGAGGCTGGCCTCGGGGCGGCGTGTGGCTTGCCCGTGATCCCGCCGACATGCGCAAGTCCTTCGATGGGCTGCAGGCCCTGGTGAGACAGCACCTCGGGGACGATCCCCTCTCGGGACGCTGGTTCGTTTTTGTGAACCGCAGGCGGACGATGGTCAAGGTTCTGTGCTTCGAGGCGGGCGGGTTCTGCATCTGGGCCAAGCGTCTGGAGAAGGGCCTGTTTGCATCTGTGAGCTGCGACAGATCGGGCAAGCGGGTGCTGTCGCGGGCGGAGTTCCACGCTCTTGTGGATGGCCTTGAGATCCGTGTGACGGGGCGGCGCCGGCGCTGGATCGGAGAGCCAAGAGGCTCGTGACTCCACACGGTTCTCCTTGACACGGACCACATCTGACGGTAGGGATCATCCAAGGTCTCTACAAGGACATGCGGTCCTCGATGACAGCTGCCTCTCACACGATCGCAGCCCTGGAACAGGAGATTGTCGAGCTCCGCGAGGAGGTCGCGTCGCTCAGGCAGACGCTTGCCTGGTTCAGGAACCAGATCTTCGGTTCGACCTCGGAGAGGCGTCTGGTGGCGGACCCCTCGGAGATGGGGAACCTCTTCGGCGAGGCTGCCGCGGCCGGGGAAGAGGCAGTGGTCGAAGAGGTGGTGACGAAGAAGCGGCGGCGGAAGAACCGCGAGGGCTGCGTCAACGAGGAAGGCCTGCGGTTCGACGACACGGTGCCGGTGAAGACGATCCATGTTGCCAACCCCGCCGCCGAGGCGATCCCCGAGGGTGAACGGGTGAAGGTGGGCGAGAAGGTCACCCACCGTTTGGCCCAGGAGCCGGGTTCCTGGGTGGTGCTGCGCTACGTTGCCGAGACCTTCAAGCGCCGTGACACGGGCGAGATGGTGTCGGCATCGGCGCCGGCGTCTGTCCTCGAGCGCAGCTGTGCGGATGTGAGCTTCCTGGCTGGGATGATCGTCGACAAGCTTGTCTGGCACCTGCCGCTCCACCGCCAGCACCAGCGTCTGCAGGCTGCGGGCGTGACGCTGAGCCGCGCCAGTCTGACCTCGTGGCTGCTGCGGACGTCGGCGCTGCTCAAGCCGGTCTTCGAGGCGCAGTGCCGGTCGGTTCTGGAGAGCGACGTGCTGGCGATGGACGAGACCTCGATCAAGGCGGGCAGGATCGGTCCGGGGAAGATGCGCCAGGCCTGGTTCTGGCCGATCTTCGGAGACCGCAACGAAGTCGTCTTTCACTATGCGCCGTCGCGGGAACACCGCCATGTCGAGGCGTTCCTCGGGGACTTCTCGGGCACCCTTCTCAGCGACGGCTACCAGGGCTACGACGCCTGGGCGAAGGCCCGCGGGGACACGGTGGTCCACGCGAGCTGCTGGTCCCATGCTCGTCGAGAGTTTGCGAAGATCCGGGATCTCGACCCGGTGCGCTGCGACGAGGCCCTTGACCTCATCGGCGGTCTCTATGCCGAGGAGGAGGCGATCCGGAAGAAGAAGCTCGGTGGCCGGGAGAAGCTGGCCTGGCGGCGGGACCGCTCCCGGCCGATTGTCGAAGCCTTCTGGCGATGGTGCGATGACATGGTCGCGGACATGACGCGTCCGCCGAAGGATCCCCTGCTGAAGGCCGTCGGCTACGCCCGCAATCACAGAAGCGGCCTCGAGGTCTGTCTCCAGGACCCCGACGTGCCCATAGATACAAATCATCTTGAAAGGGCGATCCGTCCCGTTGCGCTGGGCCGCCGCAACTGGCTGTTCGCCTGGAGCGAGATGGGAGCAGAATCCGTCGGGATCCTCCAGAGCCTGGTGTCGACATGCCGCCTGCACGGCATCGACCCCTACACGTGGCTCGTCGATGTCCTGCAGCGGGTCTCGACCCATCCCGCCCGGGAAGTGGCCCGGCTGACGCCGCGCCTGTGGGCGGACCACTTCGCCGACAACCCGATGACATCCGACGTCAGCAAGCCCGTGCTCGCGAAGGAACCGAAGGCGGCCTGACAATCACAGGCTGGTCAGCGATGCGGGACACCCGACGTCAAGGACGTCGCAAAATGTCCGCATACGTTGTTCTCAGCCAACATCGAGGGAGGCTTTGTGTGTTTCACAATAGCCCACTTGCCCATGGGCGCGCTATGCTTATGTATGCCTCGACTCGACCTTGAGCGGACTACTCAACAAAGAAATCCACATCAGGCTTGCTTCTCTGGCGCAAATGGCATAAGTCCTCTCAAGTGACATTGGCAGAGGAGAAATCAATGGCAGATATTTCTGACTCTTCAGGCGCGATGAAGCAAAAAGCGGGCGAGTCAGGGCAAGGAATGCCCGAGACTGGGCAGCGCACTATGTCGACGATCAATTTCCCATACCACAACCTAGAGTCCTGTATCGAGATCCCTCGTGCCGTCCACTCTGTAGGCGGCGATGCGTGCGAATGGAACCAACTGGCCGCTCACTTGAACTTTGCGCCTAGTGGTGGAGGATTTCGCCAGAGGATGATCTCGGCGCGGACGTTTGGATTGATTGAGTATGCGAACCAGCGAGTGCAACTGACAGACATCGGCCGTGCTTGCATTGATCAATCCAAGGAATCGGTTGGTCGAGAGCAAGCGTTTCTGCATGTCCCACTGTTCTGCAGTATGTTCGAGAAGCTTGATGGTCATCCGTTTCCACCTCACCAAGCAGTTGAGCGGCAAATGGAGTCACTCGGCGTTGCGCCGAAGCAGACGAAGAAAGCCCGACAAACGTTTCATCGTTCCGCAACCTACGCGGGATACTTCGCGATCAGTTCCAATCGCATGACCAAACCAAGCCATGAAGGTGGCGCGATTTCGACATTTGAGACCCCAGAAAAACAGAAGCAGGGTGAACTCGACGAAGCCAAACGTGTAGGCAGCAACCAGCCTTCTGATTCTACCGTCCATCCGCTGATCGCGGCGTTGTTGGGTCAGTTGCCGTCGGAAGCTGAAGGAGTGTTCGAGCAGCAACGCTGCTTGATCTGGCTCCAGATGATGCTGTCGAGCCTGACGTTGATCTACGGCAAGAGTGCAGCGGAGTTGATGGAAATCGAGGTCAAGCTGCGAGCCTCGCAGGAAACTACAGCTTGACCCCCTTTCAAGAGCGCTGGAAGGAGATTGCAGTGAGAAGATGACGCGGCCGGTCTGGCGGCCCACATCAAGCGGCTGGAGTGACCCAGTCGACCCAGACAGCAACCCCTTCACCGGAGTAAGGTTCGCTCTACTCTTACTCTGGTGAAGGGAAACACTCTATGTCAAGGCTTCTGTCAAGCATCGGCCGCCTTTGACAGGGTTTCACCGTCCGCCACGATAGGTGCAGCGCGCGCGTCCCTTTTTGATCTGACAGGTTGTGTGATTACCAGCACGTCGCTTCTTGCTTTCCGGAAGTCTGCACGCGCCATTCAGAAAACTGCCTGAAGTCGGATCCACAACGAAGGCCGCTGAGTGCGGTCTGAGATTGATGGATTTCGGCCGTGGGGTCGTGTCCCCGGACGTGGTGTAGACGTCTATGATGCCTTATGCGCCTTGACAGAATCTTGGCCGTTTGCATTTCCCTGCAGACGGATAATCAGCACCCTCTATGTTCACGAAAGGGGCGGAACGACGGTGGGCAGTGGTGGGATTACGCGCTGGTAAAGAGGCCGGACGGCGGATACGTGTATCCCGTACCAATGGCAATTTTGGTGGAGCCGGTCGACCTCCGATACTGACGACCCGAGTTCTCCTAAGTTTCGTCCGTACGCAGTCTTTGGCGTCTTGGCTTGCGCTAACTTGCCTGGATTGCGCGACATGTCGGTGCAGCGCGGCCGGCTCGACAGTCAACGCCGCATCAGGGCGGTGACGATGAAGGCCAGGCCGGGCAGCAGGATGACCAGCAGTGTCCAGTTGCCGAATCGGGACCAGGGGGTGGGGTGACCGAGGGGGGCAGGCAGGGCGACATCAAGGATGCCTCGGTGACCGAGCGGCATGCTCGCCACTACCCGGCCCAGGGGATCGATGACGCCGCTGATTCCCGTGTTGGCCACACGGACGACGGGGAGTCCCAGTTCCACCGCGCGCAGGCGTGCAGCCTGGAAGTGCTGGTAGGGACCGCTGGATGCGCCGAACCAGGCGTCGTTGGTGATGTTGAGGAGCCACCGGGGTGGATGATCCGGATCCGTGATGCCCGTGGGAAAGATGATCTCGTAGCAGATCAGCACGCCGAAGTCCGGCAGGCTTGCCACCCGGATGGTGGCCGGCCCGGGACCGCGTCCCATGTCGCGCCTGCCGGGAGCAATGGTTTCGATGGGCAGGATTGTGCGCAACGGCACGTATTCGCCGAATGGCACCAGGCGATACTTGTCATGGAGCGTCACCGGTCCCTTGTTGGAGAAGACGAGGAGACTGTTGCGTGCCTCGAGCGCGCCGTCGGCACCGGGAACGGCGCGAATGGCGCCCGACATGATGACCCCTCCCGGTGGGGCTGCGGCGGCGAAGGTCGAGAGCATCTCGGGCTTGCGCAGGAGGGTGTGGGGAATGGCCGCCTCCGGCCAGATGATGGCAATGGGGGATTCACCGGAGGGTGCCAGGGAACTCAGCGCGACGTGGTTGGCAAAGTGGTCCTCGAGGAGCGTCCTCTCCCACTTGAGGTGCTGTTCGATGTGGGGCTGGACAAGGCGTACGACAGGACCAGACGGGATATCCCGGGGCTGGAGGCGCAGTTCTCCAGCCACCCAGGCAAGGGCGATGACGGCGATGGACACCATCAGGCCGCCGGCCACCCTGCGGGGGGAGAAGCGTCCGGCCGGGGCCACGGCGGCGGGCGCCAGGCCTGCGACAAGGACGATGGCGCTGAGCAGCCAGGGCCCGCCCAGGGCGCCTCCCTGGATGAGGCTGTCGGAGAGCGCCAGGGACGTGCCGACGAGATTCCACGGGAATCCTGTCAGAACCCAGCTGCGAACCCATTCGAGGACCAGCCATGCGAGGCCGAGAGCGACGATGCGTGCGCGCTGGCCCGGCACCATGCCGGCGATTCCCGACGCCAGCGCGGGAAACAGCCCGAATCCGGCGGCGATGGCGACAAGGGCCAGGGGATAGAACCAGGCGTGCCTCAGCGGATCCACCAGGAGGGCGTTGGCGATCCAGTAGAAGGCCGCAGCCGAGAAACCGCAACCGAACCACCAGCCATCGAGGAAGGCGCCGGCGCCACGCCGGTGGTCGGAGATCATCCAGGCCAATCCGCTGAACGCGATCACGGCGCCCGGCAGCATGTGAAAGGGAGGAAGCGCTGCTGCCAGCACGACGCCCAGACCGACGAGCAACAGCCGGCGGCGCCAGCCGGTGAGGGCGATCAGCCGTGCAATGCCAGTGCTGTCAGCCGCGCTGGCTGGCACGTCTCACGCGCAGACGCTTGATATGCCGCGGATCGGCGTCGACGATTTCGAATTCGAGCCCTGACGCGTGCGCGATGATCTCGCCGCGCATCGGGATGCGGCCAACCATCGTGTGGACGAGACCGCCGACGGTATCGATGTCCTCGTCTCTCGATTCGTCCTGGAGTGTCGAGCCGGTCATCGCCTCGAGTTCGCTGACGGGCGCACGGGCATGGGCGTCAATCACGCCACCGGGCTGTTTGACAAGAAGAACTCCGTCGTCGGCATCATGTTCATCCCAGATTTCACCAACGATGGGTTCCACCAGATCCTCGATGGTGGCGAGGCCATCGATGCCTCCGAACTCGTCGACCACCAGCGACAGATGCGTTCGGGCTGTGCGCATCTTGATGAGAAGGTCGATCACAGGCATCGACGGGGGAACGAAGAGAACCTCCCGCACCAGGCTGGCAAGGTCGGGTGCCTGCCTTTCCTCCGGCAGTCCCCAGTGATCGAGGAAGTCCCGGACATGGACCATGCCGATCGGTTCATCGAGGGTCTCGCGGTAGACCGGCAACCTGGAATGACCGGACTTGCGCATGATCTCGACGACCTCGGTGAGCGTGGTCTTTTCCTCGACAGCGACGATATCGGCATGGGGCACCATGACATCGTCGACCGTGAGTTCGCCAAAGCGCAACAGGTTGGACAGCATCGAGCGCTCGGCATCGGAGAATTCCGTCTCGCTGCTATCGTCAGCCTTGAGAAGTTCCTCGACGGACTCCCTCACGGTGTCGCCGTTGCGGCCGCTGATCAGGCGGCGCAGCCAACTGGCAAGACCTGATACAGGAGTCTGGGGCGAACGGACGTTCACGCCGGGCCTGCGAGGTAAGGATCGGAGATGCCCAGGGTCTTGAGCACGGTGCGTTCCATATCCTCCATCACACCGGCGTCCGCCTCCGTCTCGTGGTCGTAGCCAAGCAGATGAAGGGTTCCGTGAACGACGATGTGGGACAGGTGATCGGTAAGAGCCAGGGCCTGGCGACGCGCATCGTCGACGATTGTCTCCCGGGCGATGACGATGTCGCCCAGCGCAATGGCGCTGCCAGGCGGAGAACCGGCTGAGCGCTGCAGCCGTGTCCCCGGGGAGCGGTCATCGCTCGGGAACGACAGAACGTCCGTCGGCCGGTCGATGTGCCGCCAGCGTCCGTTGAGGTCGGCCAGCATGCGGTCGTTTGCCATAACGACCGAAACCGTGACCGCCTCTCCGGAACAGGCCAGCTGGAGTGCCCTTGTGCAGGCCCGCCCAACGATGTCGTCAGCGTCCGGCAGGTCATCCAGCCAGGCCCCGTCCTCGACCGTGACGTCGATATGGACCGTCCCGCATCGACTGCAGGCGCCATCGTCTCCGGTCATGGTGCTTCCTGGCGGTCGTCCGCATCCCATGCGCGGACGATCTTCGCCACCAGCGGGTGCCGGACGACGTCGACATCGGTAAACGTGACAACCTTGATGTCTTCGACGGATTCGAGGATGCGCACGGCATCGGCCAGTCCGGACACCTGGCCTTCGGGCAGGTCGACCTGTGTCAGGTCGCCGGTCACCACCATGCGTGCATTCTCGCCAAGGCGCGTCAGGAACATCTTCATCTGCATCCGCGAGGTGTTCTGGGCCTCGTCGAGAATGACAAAGGCGTTGGACAGTGTCCGTCCGCGCATGAAAGCCAGGGGCGCCACCTCGATGTCGTCGGATGCCAGCCGGCGATTGGCCTTGTCGGCCGGCATGGTGTCGTAGAGCGCGTCGTAAAGTGGGCGAAGGTAGGGGTCGACCTTTTCCCGCAGGTCGCCCGGCAGGAATCCGAGCCGTTCACCGGCTTCCACCGCCGGCCGCGACAGCACGATGCGATCCACGTCACCCGCCTCCAGCATGGCGACAGCGACAGCGACGGCAAGATAGGTCTTGCCCGTTCCAGCCGGGCCAAGCGCGAACACCATGGATGATGTCGTCAGGGTCTTGAGGTAGCGAGCCTGGTTGAGAGTGCGCGGTGTGATGCGCCGGCGCGAGGTCTTCACCTCGGTACTCGAGATCGATGGATCGCCCGCCATGCGGAGCATGGCCTCGACTTCGGCGGGGCCGACGGTGAGGCCGTCCTTGAGACGGCCGTAGAGACCGTTGAGAACCAGGACGGCCGTTCCGGCCGGTTCCGAAGGTCCGGCAATGCTGACCTGATTGCCGCGACAGGTCAGCGAGACACCGAGTTCCTGTTCGATGCGCACGAGGTGGCGGTCATGCCAGCCATAGAGGGAGGCCAGCAGGTTGTTGTCCTCGAAGGCCAGGACGCGTGGAGCCGGGGCTTCGTCACGGACAGGAGGGGTGGTCATCAGGCAGCCAGTGTCCCGGCCATGCTGTTGGCCCGGGCCTCGGTGAGGATGACATCGGCCAGTGATCCGAGGTGACGTTCACCGGCATCGACGTGTACCGCCTGGAGCCAGGGGCTGCGTCCAACGAGCTGGTGGGAGTACCGTCCCCGTCGTTCGAGGAGCACTGGAACCGTGTGGCCGACGGTGGCGCGATTGAACGAGTCCTGCTGGTCTCTCAGCAGGTGCTGCAGGATTGTGAGCCTCTCTGCCTTGACCTCGTCCGGCACCTGTCCGTCTGCCGTAGCTGCCGGGGTTCCCGGGCGCGGGCTGTACTTGAAGGAGAAGGCCGAGGCATAGGAAACCTCGCGCACCAGGGAGAGCGTGGCGGCGAAGTCGGCATCGCTTTCACCAGGGAAGCCAACAATGAAATCGCCCGATATAGCGATGTCGGGTCGCGCCTCGCGAACGGCCGCGATGACTTCCAGGTAGTCGGCCGTGGTATGGCGCCGGTTCATGGCTTTCAGAATCCGGTCGCTGCCCGACTGCACCGGCAGGTGCAGATACGGCATCAGGCTGTCGATCTCGCCATGGGCGCGAATGAGGTCTTCCGACATGTCCAGCGGGTGGGATGTCGTGTACCGAATGCGCCGGAGGCGATCGAGCGATGCCAGTTCGCCGATGAGACGCGCCAGGGTCCACGGGTTTCCGTCGATACCCTCGCCGTGCCACGCATTGACGTTCTGCCCGAGGAGGACAACTTCCACCACGCCTGATGCCAGCAGCCCCTTCGCCTCGTCGAGAATATCGCGGGCGGGCCGCGAAAACTCGGCACCGCGGGTATAGGGAACAACGCAGAAGGTGCAGAACTTGTCGCAGCCCTCCTGGATCGACAGGAATGCGACACGACCCGCGCCGTGACGCCGTGACGGCAGACTGCTGAAGCGGTCCCTTGCCGGAAAGTCGGTGTCGATCACCGTGCCGCCTTCGTTGGCGTGGCGCGTGATCAGTTCGGGCAGACGATGATAGGTCTGCGGTCCGACGATGATGTCGACGACGGGTGCCCGGCGCGCCATTTCCTCGCCTTCGGCCTGGGCCACACATCCGGCCACGGCGATCATGAGATCACCGCCGGCCTCGCGTTTGCGCTCCTTGAGTGCGCGCAACCGTCCCAGTTCCGAGTAGACTTTCTCGGCGGCCTTCTCGCGGATGTGACAGGTGTTGAGGACGATCATGTCGGCGTCCTCTGCTGACTCCGTCTGCCGGAAATCCAGACGCGCCAGGACATCCGCCATGCGACCGGAGTCGTAGACATTCATCTGGCAGCCGTAGGTCTTGACGAAGAGTTTCTTGGACAAGCGCGTCCGGATGTTCCGCTGGCTGTCGTCGGGCGCGGGGGCCCGTGGCAGTTGTGCAACCTTGTCCAATCTTCCCCGTATCCCCGATCGCTGTCAATGACTTCGTGCGCGGTCCTCGGGTGGACGCCCGGAGCGCTTGGTGAGCTTGCGCAGGCGCCGTCTTCGGCGCGGTGGCAGCCGACCCGCAAGTGCCAGAGAGTGGCCTTCCCGAACGGCCGCCTCGCAGTGACGCGCCAGGGAGCGCCGGTTGCCACCGGATCCGGTAATGGTCGTGACCGGATGGAACTGGACGACGACCGTCACGACGCCCGCCTTCAGCATCTCCCACATGTGGGGAAGCAGGTCCATGTCCCCGTACCAGGCATAGAGCGGACGCATTTCACGGTCCATCGGCAGGTTGGAAAAGCGGGTGTAGGAGACCGACACGGGCTGGACGGTCACTTCCCGTCCCTTCACCTCGGTCTGGGCCGAGGCGAAGAGCGCACTCTTGAAGGGAAGGATCCTGTTGCCGTCGCTGGTGGTGCCTTCGGGAAACAGGATCAGCTGCTCGCCCGCTTCGAGGCGCTCGCTCACGGCGTCCATGTGCTGGCCGATCCGGGTCCGGCGGCGATCGACAAAGACGGTACGCTGCAGTTTGGCGAGCAGGCCGAAAAATGGCCACGTCCCGACCTCCGCCTTGGCGACGAAGCTTCCCCGGATCAGGGCGCCGAGAATGGCAATGTCGAGATAGGAGGTGTGGTTGCACACGTAGAGACAGGGCTTGTGACGGCAGGGACCGCCCCTGACGTCGAGGTTGAGGCCGATCAGCCGCAGGACGATGCGGTGATAGAACTGGGGAAAGGCATGGCGGGCCCGCCGCCCTGCGGCCAGCAACACGAACTGCACCGGCATGCAGACCAGGGTCCAGCCGACATAGAGGGCCGCGCGCGCGAGGCCGACAGAGATCATGCGCCGCCAGGCCCCGCCTCGGCCTCGCCACCGCCGCGATAGCGCCGGCCGTAACGGCCTTCCACCACCGACACGTCGAGCAGGACGCAGACGTCTGTGGTGTTGAACTGATGGTCGATGACCGCACCGTCGCCAAACCGGCAGCCGGCTCGTGCGTAGCCCTTGATGAGGGGTGGCAGGCTGGCCAGTCCCTCGGCAGCGTCGAATGACCCGGGCGCCATCCGTTTCATGTCGACGTAGAGATGATCGAGTGCGCGGGGACGAAGGACGGCCGGGGCCGCGAGATGGTAGGCCATGTGGGAAAGCGGCAGGGCGAGACTGTCGGGGTCGGTACCATGGAGGCTGGCGCAGCCGAACATGTACGAAATGCCGTGCTGCACCACATAGGCGCCGAGGCCCCGGAACAGTGCCTGGATGGCGGCTCCCGCCCGGTAGTTCATGTCGACGCAACTGCGTCCGAGTTCGACCAGTTCACCATCGATGGCAAGGAGGCGGGAGATGTCGAACTCGCCTGCGGTGTAGAACGAGCAATCGGCCGGCAGGACCGACCGGCGCAGCAGTCTCATGGTGGCGACAACGGCAGCGTCACTACCTTGTGTCGTGTCGCGCACGATGAGGTGTTCGCAGATGTCGTCGAAGGCGTCGAAGTCCCGTTCCAGTTCCGTCATTCGGGGAGTGGGGCGGGCATTCATTTCCTTGTAGAACACGCGAAAGCGCAACCGCTGCACGGCCTGGAGTTCCGACTCGCTGTCGATGAGGCGCAGTTCCAGGGGGCCAAGCCTGAGCCCTTTCGACAGTGCGCCCTGATCGCGGGGCTCGGTCACCATGATAGAAGCGTTACTGCCGCACTCAGGTCTCGGGATCGGGCTTCAGCGCCCGCCCGTAAAGCTCCATGCGATGATCGATCAGATCGTAGCCCAGTCGTCTTGCAATCCTGACCTGGAGTTCCTCGAGTTCTGGGTCCAGGAACTCGATGACCGTGCCGGTGTCGATATCGATCAGGTGATCGTGATGCTCGTCCTGGTCGGCAGTTTCGTAGCGGGCTCGCCGCCCCCCGAAGTCATGGCTCTGGATGATCTCCGATTCCTCGAAGAGGCGCAGCGTGCGATAGACCGTGGAGATGCTGATGCGATCGTCGATTTCCGATGCGCGGCGATAGACTTCCTCGACATCCGGATGGTCGTCGGCATCCGAAAGCACCTTGGCGATGACACGGCGCTGGTCCGTCATCTTGAGGCCCTTGTCGAGGCATGCGTGTTCGATCTGTGATGTCATGGTGCGGGCACGGACCGGAACGGCCTGTCACAAGTCCGCATGTGTCCTTCATCTTGTGTGGTTGACGGGAAGTCTAGCCCAAAGGACGCGGCAGCGCCATGCCTTGACAGGTCGACCGTCAGCGTGAATGACAGAAGCTCCTGAAGGTGTGCGATGGAAACGCAAGGAAATCAGGCTGTGGAACTGGCCATCGACATGCGCCTGGACATCACCGGTGACGTCTGTCCGATCACGTTCGTCAGGACAAAGCTCATGATCGAGGGCATGGAACCCGGCATGGTTGCCGAGGTTCGCCTGAACGAAGGCGAACCGTTGCGCAACGTGCCGCGCTCGGTCAGGGAACACGGCCATTCCGTCCTGTCGCTGGAACCGGAGGATGGCGAGGCAGGCGTGTGGCGGCTTCTCCTGAAGAAGGAGTGAGTGCCTGAACTCAGGTGCAGCCACCCTGGAGTTCACACAGACAGGCTTCCTCCGCGCCGCCGAGTACCTCCGCGTGGCGTACGCCGTCGGGATAGAGAAAGACAAGAAGGCTGCAGGAAGGGGCGTCGTAGCGCCACATCCTGGCGTCGCCCTCGGTCCATACGAAGGCCGGATCACCGAACATGCCGACCACCTCGCTTTCCTGCAGTCCGGCGAAGCTGCCAGCGACCGGCACCTCCACCACGGGTGACGCCTCGTCCGCCCCGATGGCTGGAGCTGCGGTCTTGCTGACGGCCTCCGTGGGGCCGAATCCGGCAAAGGGAGAGCAGGCTGCCAGCACCAGGGCGCCTGCCAGAATGAGAGTCGGCCACCCCGGCAGGACAGAGCGTCGTCGATCAGACGGTGTCATTCCGGTTCCCGTGGCGGGGGCGGTCGACCACCTCGCAGGAGATCGGGCCTGGCCGGCGGAGGGTGTTCAGGCCATCGCATCGGAACTCCTGTGACAGAGGTGGGTCATGGCGATGGCGGCAATGACGGGCATGACGAGATTGAGAACGGGCACGCTCATGCCGGCCGTGATGACGGCCCCCGTGGCGAGCAGCCGCCAGCGGTGCTGCTTGCGCCAGGCGTTCGAATCGGCAGGGGACAGTCGCCGCAGCAACACGATCTCGGCATACTCCCGGGCGAAGAGCAGGCTGTTGACAATCCAGAAGATGATGAACGACAGGCCGGGGATGAGGATTGCGGCAAGGTAGAGTGGCGTGGCAGCAAGATTGACAAGCAGCAGCCAGCCGACAAAGCGAAGGGACGCGACGATATCCCCGGCTACGGTCGTTCCTCTCGCCTCGGGCAGGTGCGGATAGTCGGTTTCCTCGACGCATGAGACGATGCCGTCGAGAAAGAGCGATGCCACGGTCTGCACGACCATGACGAACGTGAACCAGACGAGTAGAACGGCGCCCAGCGTGGCCACGACGAAGACGATTCCATCAGCCAGCCAGCTGGGCATCCAGGTGACCCGGGATTCGACCCAGGAACCGGGTTCGAGGGCCATAACGCCACCAATGATGAGGGACACGAGAACCGAGGATGCAAGGGCGCTCATCAGGGCAATGAGAACCAGGCTGCGACGGACCCTGCCGTCACCCAGGTTGACGGCAATCCTGCGAGCCATGTCAAGCACGGTGGCGGCCGTCGGCAGGCTCGGGATCGGGGTAGCGCCCCGGAATGCCGCGGGGGTCTATGGGCAGATTGCCGGCAATGCCGAGGGCGTGCTCGGCGACAGCAGCCCAACCCAGGACGCGTCCGTCGCTGTGTGACGGACCGACCAGCTGCAATCCGACAGGCAATCCGTCATCGGTGAAGCCGCAGGGAATCGAGATCGCGGGGGACGATGTCAGCGTGATCACCGAGGTGATCATGATCCAGTCCACGTAGTTGTCGAACCGGTGACCGTCAAGCTTGCCGAGGTAGCGCTCGTGGGTGGCGATGGCGGGCACGATGGTCGAGGGAAGGGCGAGGAGGTCGAAGGTCTCGAAGAACTCTGTCATCCTCTGGTAGAGCGCGCCCCGTATCCGTGTCGCCCGGATGATGTCGCCGACGCCAAGATCGAGCCCCTTGCGGATGTTCCAGACATTCTCCTGCTTGAGCATTTCGCGGCGGTGGACGAGATCGTCCTCGTGGGCCGTGGCGAATCCGATGGCCCGCAGGGTATGGAAGGCTTCCGGCGTATCGGCAAAGTCGATGGCGGCCGGCGCGATGTCGCTTCCCAGGGCCGCAAGACGATCCAGGGCCTCCCGGCACAACTGGTCGACGTTCCGGTCCACCGGCGTGATGCCGAGATCCGGCGAATAGCCGATTCGCCGCGGGACGTCTTCCCGTTCGAGGGCAAAGTGGACCTGGTCCAGCCAGGAGACAGGCGGCGCCGGACGTGCCAGTGGATCGCGCTCGTGGATTCCCGACATCGCATCCAGCAGGAGCGCCGTGTCGGCGACATTGCGGGCCATGGGCCCTGTGACCGAAAGGTCCTGGAAGGCATCTGGTGCCGGACCGCGGGCGACGACACCCGGGCTCGGCCGAAATCCCGACACCCCGCAGAAACTCGCCGGAATGCGCAGACTGCCGCCGAGATCGGAACCGGTCGCCAGAGGCACCTGTCCGCTGGCCAGCGCGGCAGCCGATCCACCGGAGGATCCACCAGCCGAGGCCGCCATGTCCCAGGGGTTGGTCGTCACCCCGAGAACCTCGTTGAAACTGTTGCCGCCGGCGCCGAACTCCGGAACGTTGGACTTGCCGACGACAATGGCACCTCGACTCTCCAGGCGTCGCACCATGAGATCCGAGGCCGCGGGCACGTGGTCGGCCCAGATCGGGGAACCGTAGGTTGTCCGCACACCGGCGACATCCTCGAGATCCTTGATGGCGACCGGAAGACCGTGGAGCGGACCCGGAGCATTACCGGATTCAAGCCGCCGGGCATGGTCCCGGGCCTGATCGAAGCAGCGCGTCGGCATGGCGTTGAGGCCGCCGTCCGTCGCCTCGATGCGGGCGATGCAGTCCTCGACAAGTTCGAGCGGAGAGATATCCCCGCGTCGCAGCAATCCGGCGGCCTCGGTGGCCGTCATCTTCCAGAGATCTGCCATCGATGCGTCTCGCCTGTTGAGGTCATGCGGGCGTGAGTATGGTGTCGTCACGTGTCCCCCGGCAAGGCTTGCCAGAAAGTGCGCCACATCTATACTCGCGCGCACCGGCAACGGGTGCCTCCGTCTAACATGAACCAGCCACGCATCGATGTGCTCGGCATCGGCAACGCCATCGTTGACATCGTCGCCGAGGTCGATGAGTCCTTTCTGACGGACTTCGATCTCGCCAAGGACAGCATGCACCTTGTCGATCATGATCTGGCGACGAGGCTTCTCGATGCCTGCGAGCCCGTCACGATGATGTCCGGCGGTTCCGTGGCCAACACCATTGCCGGCCTTGCGGCGATCGGTGGCAGTGGCGGGTTTGTCGGCAGGGTGAAGGACGACACGCTCGGGCAGCGATTCGCCGGTGACCTCAATTCCCAGGGAGTCGTCTTTGCCGGCCATGCAGCGGCCGACGGGCCGGAGACCGGTCGGTCCCTCATCCTCGTGACGCCGGACAGCCACCGCACCATGTGCACATGGCTCGGCGCATCACTTGATCTTGGCGTTGCGGATCTCGCGTCGGACCTCATGTCCGCACGGGTCATCCTTCTCGAGGGCTACCTCATGGATGCGCCCGAAGGACAGGGCGTGTTCAGGAAGGCGGCCGAAATGGCCGCCGCGGCCGGCTGCAAGGTCGCGTTGTCGCTCTCCGATGCCGCATGCGTGGATCGCCACCGGGACGATCTGCAGGGCTTCCTGCACGACCACGTCGACATCGTGTTCGCCAACGAGGCCGAAACACTGTCACTCTTTCCAGGCGCGGATTTCGCGACGGCGTCCCGCAGTCTCGCAAACGAGGTTTCCATCGCCGTCGTCACGCGAAGCGAGAAGGGCTCCATGGTCTTCTCGCCCGGGTCGGTCTTCGAAATCGAATCCGTCATGACCAAGGTGATTGACGCCACGGGTGCCGGAGATCTCTATGCTGCCGGTTTCCTCTACGGTTACACTCAGGAACTCAGTCTTGACCGGGCGGCACGCATTGCCAGTGTCTGCGCCAGCGAGGTCATCGGCCAGTTCGGCGCCCGTGTCACGAGTGACCTTCGTGCCTCCATTGCGAGGACACTGGGATAGATCACGCACGAGAAGGGGAGTGCCTCCATGACGACCATTGAACTCATCACATCCCACGTCTGTCCCTTCGCCCAGCGAACCCACATGGCGCTCATTGAAAAGGGACTGGACTTCACGGTTCGCGAGGTCGATCTCTCCAACAAGCCCGCCTGGTTCGAGGAGGTCTCGCCGACGTCGAAGGTCCCGGTAGTGAAGATTGCCGACGAGATCGTCTGGGAGTCCGCGATCGCCAACGAGTACATCGAGGACAAGTTTCCGGATGTGCCCCTGTTGCCCGACGATCCCTGGCTGCGTGCCCAGGCGCGTATCTGGATCGACTACTGCAACACTCGCTGGATCGAGGACTTCTACGCGCTGCTGGGGGCGAAGGAAGCGGAAGCCCAGAAGGACCTCGCCGGCCGGGTCATGCAGGATCTCCGCCACATGGAGGCGAAGGGCATGGCGGCTCTTTCATCGGGGCCCTTCTGGCTGGGTTCATCGGTCAGCCTCGTCGATCTCGCCTTCTGGCCGTTCTTCGAGCGGTTTCCGCTGCTCTCCCATTACCGCCAGGTCACCATTCCGGAAGACTGCCAGCGTCTTCGCCGGTGGTGCGACGAGATGGCGGTACGTCCATCGGCGCGCCAGACCATGCACGAAGCCTCCTGGTACATCGAGCGCTACAAGGCCCGGGCCGCGTAGTCGGCGATCGAGAGCACCATGTTCTATGAACCCGCGAAGGGGCACGGACTCGAACGTGATCCCTTCAAGGCGCTCGTGGCGCCGCGTCCCATTGGCTGGTTCACAACGCTCAATGGCGACGGATCGGTCAACCTGGCGCCCTACAGCTACTTCAACGCCATGGCTGATGATCCTCCCGTGGTGTGTTTCTCGTCAGGTGGTTCGGAACACACCAAGGACAGCGCCCGCAATGCGGCCGACACCGGAGAGTTCGTGCACAACCTGGTGACCCTGTCGCTGCGCGACGCCATGAACATCACGGCGCGCGAAGTTCCTGCAGGAGTTGACGAGACGAGGCTCGCCGGACTGGATCTGGCGCCCTCGGTTCTGGTGTCCCCGCCCCGCGTGGCGGCAAGTCCGGTTGCCTTCGAGTGCCGCTACCTCAGAACACTGGAGATTCCGCAAAACGACACCCCGAACCTGGTGGTGTTCGGCGAGGTGGTCGGCGTTCACATCGACGATGATGCCATCACAGAAGGGCGTTTCGATCCGGAGGCCCAGGGGGTGATTGCCCGTCTGGGCTATGCCAACTATGCCGTCGTCGGTGGTACATTCCGCATGGAACGGCTGGATCCTTGAGAATCCGGCACGATTGATTGTGGCCTGTCCGCGTGGTCTTCCTGCTTCAAGATGGAGTTGATCGATGCTTCTCGGAGTACCCAGAGAGATCAAGAATCACGAATACCGCGTTGGCATGACGCCGGCCTCGGTGAGGGAACTCACCGGACGCGGTCATGCCGTGCTCGTCGAGAAGGGCGCCGGTCGCAGTATCGGACTGACCGACAGCATGTACGTGCGCGCCGGTGCGGACATCGTCGATACCCCGGAAGAAATCTTCGCCCGGGCGGAGATGATCGTGAAGGTGAAGGAGCCGCAACCCGACGAGTGCCGCCAGTTGCGCCGGGGCCAGATTCTCTTCACCTACCTTCACCTGGCGCCGGATCCGCTGCAGACGCAGCTCCTCGTCGAATCGGGTTGCACCGCCATCGCCTACGAGACGGTTTCCGACATGAATGGCGGTCTGCCGCTCCTTGCGCCGATGAGCGAGGTCGCAGGACGCATGTCCATCCAGGCCGCCTGTCATTGCCTCGAGAAGGCCCAGCATGGCTCGGGTGTTCTCCTGGGCGGCGTCCCGGGCGTGGCGCCCGGGAAGGTGGTCATCATCGGAGGTGGCGTGGTGGGCACCCATGCGGCGCGCATGGCGATAGGCCTCGGCGCGGATGTCACTGTCTTCGACCGTTCGATTGCCCGCCTGAGGCAGCTCGATGAACTGCTCGGGGCCCGGGCCAAGGTCCTCTATTCGACGACCGATGCCCTCGAGGAGCATGTGCTTGCCGCGGACGCGGTCATCGGCGCCGTTCTCATTCCCGGCGCCGCAGCGCCGAAGCTCGTGACCAAGGATCACATCCGCCGGATGCGCCGTGGTTCGGTGGTGGTCGACGTCGCCATCGACCAGGGAGGCTGCTTCGAGACAAGCAAGGCGACAACCCATGCCAAACCCACCTACCGGGTCCACGGAGTCGTCCACTACTGTGTCGCCAACATGCCAGGCGGCGTGGCCCGGACTTCGACCTTCGCCCTCAACAACGCGACACTGCCCTTTATCATCAAGCTTGCGGACACGGGCTGGCAGCGCGCCTGCAGGTTCGATCCCTTCCTGAGTGACGGCCTCAATGTCCACGACGGAAAAGTGGTCTACAAGGCGGTAGCGGAAGCCCTCGACTACCCCTTCGTCGATCCTGCCGACGTTCTCTGACGACGCTCCGGGTGTCCGCGATCAGTCGCGCCTTGGCGGTTCTTTCAGCCCTTCGAGCATCACCATCAGGTTCTCATCGCGCCAGCGTTCGAGATCGTCGATGTCGAGATGGCCGTACATGGCGTCGACGGCGCCGACGAGTTCGTTCTTCGCGCTCTCGCCACGCTTCCAGCCGAAGTGATCAATCATGTGGCGGACGCCCCCCTTGCCGCCACCGAGGTGATAGCACGTCACAGGGCCGGCGAAGGCCCATCTCAGCCCCGGGCCTGCCGTCATCGCCGTGTCGATGTCCTGGTAGGTGCAGACTCCCTCATCCACGAGGGCCGCTGCTTCCTCGAAGACGACATGCTGGAGGCGGTTGGCGATGTAGGCTTCGATTTCGCGGCGGAGCGTGAGCGTCTTCTTGCCGACGGATTCGTAGAAGGCCGAAGCCCAGGCCACGACATCATCGGCCGTTCCGCTGCCCGCGACCACCTCGACAAGCGGCACGAGGTAGCTGGGTGCGAAGGGATGGCCGATGACGACCCTTTCGGGGTGCCGGCAACGCGACTGGAGACGTGTCGGCAGGAAGGCCGATGACGAACTCGCCAGCACCGTTTCGGCCGGAGCCGCGGCATCCATGGCCTCGAAGAGCTCAATCTTGAGATCTTCACGGTCGGGTGCGCTTTCCTGGACGAAGTCGGCGTTTTCCACCGCTTCCTCCATGGAAGGCGCGAAGCGGAACCGCTCCCTCGATGCGCCGCTGGCCAGCCCGAGACGTTCAAGAAAGGGCCAGGCCTGATCGATGATGCGCCGCGCGCTGGCTTCGCCGTCACGCGCCGGATCGCTCATCACCACATCACGGCCTGCCGCAAGAAAGACGGCGGCCCATCCGGCGCCGATGTAGCCGCCTCCGACGCAGGCGACGTTCATGGCTCCCTCCGGTGCAGGTCGTGTCATTGCTGTCCTCCTTGGTGGCTGGCCAGGCTGATTGAGACGTGATCGGCGATGCCGTCCTCGAGAGACGTGAAGGGCTTCGCGAACCCGGCCTCACGGAGCCGGTTCATGCGGGCCCGGGTGTAGTACTGATAGCGCCCCTCGAGGGCCGCGGGCATGTCGACGAACGTGATTCTGGCCGGACGCGACAGCGCCCGGAACATGGCATGGCCGAGATCCAGCCACGTCCTTGCCTCGCCGGTCCCGAGATTGAAGATGCCGCTGACGGCCGGGTTGTCGAGCAGCCACATGACCGCGTCGACACAGTCCCTGACATAGATGAAATCGCGCTTTTGCCCACCATCGGCATAGTCCGGATGGCGGGACCGGAAGAGCCTGAGCGTCCCGCCGGCGGCGATGTCGGGCAGGGTCCGGGAGACCACGCTCGCCATGGCGCCCTTGTGCCCCTCTCCGGGACCGTAGACGTTGAAGAAGCGCAGGCCGACCCACTGCGGCGGCATGGTGCGGCCGGCGTCACGCTCGCGGATCATGAGCCGGTCGAACAGCAGCTTGCTGGCCCCGTAGGGGGTGATGGCGGTGAGGGCGTCCATGGCGGCGGCGCTCTCGTCGTCGTCGAATCCCCGCTCTCCGTCGCCGTAGACCTGTGCCGAGGAAGCATAGATGAACGGCACGCGACGGGCAGCGCACCAGTCCATGAGCCGCAGCGTCAGCAGGACATTCGTCTTCATGACGAGATCGACATCCGTCTCCGTGGTGGCCGAGATGGCTCCCATGTGGATGACGGCATCCAGCGATCGTCTGCCATCGAGCCAGGCAGCAAGAGAGTCGGGACCGAACATCTCCAGGACCCTGGCGCCGGCAATGTTGCCCAGCCTGGGGTCGTCGAGGTGGCGGTCGCACACGGCAAGCGGCACACCTGCCGCATCGAGCGCCCGAACGATGTTGGAGCCGATAAAGCCGGTGCCACCGGTGACAAGGATCAAGGTGATGGCTCCCGGGCGTGGCCCAGCTCGATTTCGATGGCGCCGCACAGCATCTGCCCCAGCATGATGTGGATCTCCTGGATGCGCGCGGTGACGGTGCCGGGCACCAGGAGGAGGGGGTCGGCAAGGTTCACCAGGGCGCCTCCGTCGCCGCCTCCGAGTGCCGCGGCGACGAGTCCCTGGGTCTTCGCCTGTTCGAGGCCTCGTATGACATTGACGCTTCTGCCCGAGGTCGAGAGTGCGATGGCGACATCCCCAGGCCGGCCCAGGGCCTCGATCTGGCGCGAGAAGATTCTCTCGAAGCCCATGTCGTTGCCTGTGGCCGTGATGGCCGACGTGTCGGTGGTGAGCGCCAGGCCGGCGATGGCCGGCCGGTCGCCGACGTAGCGCACGGTGAGTTCCGTGGCCAGATGCTGGGCATCCGCCGCGCTGCCGCCGTTGCCGAAGAACAGGATCTTGCCGCCGCCTTTCAGACTCAGGGCACAGGCCTCCACCAGCCTGGCGAAGGGCGTGGCGAGCGCATGACGGGCCTCTTCCGCCACCGCGAGGTGCTCGTCGATTTCACGTTCGAAGTAGCGCCTGAGGTCCATGGTCAAAGGAGTCCGGGTAACGATCTCAAGAATTGACGAGAAACGGCAGGTGGGCAACCGCATCGGCGGGCGTCCCGACCGTGTGGACCTGATAGCGCCCCGGCTCATCGAACCCGAGGGCGCGTTGCCGCTCCCCGCTGCTGTAGCCGTCGCCCACCAAGATGCCCCCGGCGAGGCCGGCGGCGTATCCGGCCTCGATGTCGGTTTCCCGGTCACCGATGATCCAGCTTGCGGCATGATCGATGCCCAGTGTTGCGGCTGCCGCCAGCAGCATGCCGGGGCGCGGCTTGCGCATGGGCGAATCCCCGGGCCCGAAGGGTGACGCGAGGACACCGTCCCAGTGGACTCCGGCATCATCGAGGTGCCGCGCGATTTCCTCCTGGACCGCGGCGAAATCCTCCCAGCGGAAGAGGCCACGGCCGATGCCTCCCTGGTTGGTGACGACAATGACGGCGACGCCACAGGCATTGGCACGGCCCATGACGTCGATGATCCCGGCGACGAGGCGCACCTTGTCCGGCTCGTGGAGATAGCCTGTTTCCTCGACGATGACGCCGTCGCGGTCAAGGAAGAGCGCGGGTCCGGGACATTCGAGACTGGCGTACTCGCGCCAGGTTCCGTCCTCGTTAAGGGGCCAGGGACTCATGGCGTATGGAGGAATCCCGCTTCCCCGCGGGCAAGGACCAGGGCTGTGAGCACGTCGGTGATCACGGCCCCTGTATCGATGCCGATCCTGTTGGCCCGGATGTCGGGTCCTTCCCAGGAGATGGTGTGGCCATGCACGACAAGCCACCCGTGGTCCACTGGTGACTCGAGAAACTCCTCGCGGATCCACAGAAGGTCCTCGGTATCCTGATCGTCCAGCGCGACGCCGGGACGGATTCCTGCGTGCACGAAGAGGATCCCGTCGATGACATGATGGAGTTTCAGCGCATGGAGGAAGGCGCGGTGGTGTTCCGGCATGGCTTGGCGCAGCTGGCGCCCCGTGCCTGTCCCGGGCGCCACGTCGTAGGAGAGCAGGGTCTGGGCGCCGCCCAGACGGTGGATCCACCACAGGCCGTCGTCCCTGCCTTCCATGAAGTCGATCGCGCAGGCGTCGTGGTTGCCCATGAGGAAGATCCGTTCGAAGCCGTCATCGTCTCCGGCTGTCCGGGCGAGGAAGTCGATCACCCCGGCCGAGTCGGGACCGCGGTCCACGTAGTCGCCGAGGTAGACGATGCAGCGCTGCCGCTGTGTCCTCGTCGCGGCGTCCTCGAGGATCATCCGGTGAAGGCGAAGAAGAAGGTCCGAGCGTCCGTGAACATCGCCCACGGCGTAGACGAGCGTGTCGGGATCGATATGTGCGGCCGGCGGCCAGGTCATCTCTTCGTCCCGCCGGCCTCATCGAGGTGCCCGTGTTCGACGAGCCAGGACATCACCATTCCGGCGAGTTCCTCTGGCTGGTGTTCCGCCGCCTTCAGCACGATCTCGGGGTCTTCGGGAGTCTCGTAGGCGGATCCGATACCGGTGAAGTTCTTGAGGTTGCCGGCGCGGGCCTTGCGATAGAGACCCTTGGGATCGCGCGCCTCGCACACCTCGAGCGGCGTGTCGACGAACACCTCGACGAACTCTCCTTCGTCGACGAGTTCGCGCGCCATCTGCCTTTCGGCTCTGAAGGGCGAGATGAAGGAGACGAGGACGATGAGTCCGGCATCGACAAAGAGCCTGGCGACCTCGGCAATGCGGCGAATGTTCTCCACCCGGTCTGCATCGGTGAACCCGAGGTCCCGGTTCAGCCCGAATCGGATGTTGTCTCCATCGAGCAGGTAGCTGTGACGCCCCATGGCGGCGAGCCGGCGTTCGACGTGATTGGCGGTGGTCGACTTGCCGGAACTGGAGAGGCCGGTGAACCACAGGATGCAGGGTTTCTGGTGTTTCTGGGCGGCGCGCCGATCCTTGCTGAGATCGATTGCCTGGCGCTCCAGGTTCGTGGCCCGCCGCAGGCCGAAATCGATCATGCCGACGGCCACGGTGCGGTTGGTGAACCGGTCGATGAGGATGAAACTTCCGGTGACGCTCACCTCGCCATAGGGGTCGCAGGCAATCGTCTGATCCAGGGCCAGGTTGCAGTAGCCGATGTCATTGAGAGAGAGCGTCCTCGCCGCCACGTGTTCGAGAGTGTCGACGTGGAGGCGGTAGCGCAGGTCGGTGACCCTCGCGGTCGTCGTCCGGGTGCCCGACTTCAGGAGATAGAGCCGTTCCGGCAGCAGGTCGTCCTCGTCCATCCAGATGACATGGGCGGCGAACTGATCCGTTGTCTGTGGCGGCCGGTCTGCTGCGGCAAGGACATGTCCCCTGGCGATGTCGATGCTGTCGGCGAGTTCCAGGGTGACCGATTCGCCGGCCCTGGCCGCCTCGAGATCGCCGTCGGAGGTCATGATGCGCGAAACGGTCGAAGACTTGAGGGAGGGCGCCGCCACCACCTTCATTCCCGGCGTCACCGTTCCCGAGACAATGAGACCGCTGTAGCCCCGGAAGTCGACTTTCTGGACCGGCATGCGGAAGGGCCCGGCCGCCGCATTCCTGCCGGCGTCCGCCGATTCCAGGGTTTCCAGCAGCGTCTCTCCCCGGTACCAAGGCATGTCGCCCGACCTTTCGAGCACATTGGCGCTGGTGATGGCCGAGACCGGCACGGCATCCACGACTGCAAATCCGAGCCGCGCGGCATGGTGGCGGAAGGCCTCCTCGATTCCTTTGAACACTCCTTCGTCCCAATTGACGAGCTCCATCTTGTTGACCACCAGGAGGACGTGGGGAATGCCGAGCAGGCTGGCGATGGCGGCATGGCGGCAGGACTGGGTGAGGCTGCCCTTCCTCGCGTCGACAAGAATGAGGGCGAGGTCCGCGGTCGAGGCGACGGCCGCCATGTTGCTGGTGTACCGAACGTGACCCGGGGTGTCCGCGACGATGAAGCGGCGCCGGGATGACTGGAAGCAGCGATAGGCGACATCGATGGTGATGCCGTGTTCGTGCTCGGCCCCGAGACTGTTGGCGAGGAGCGGTAGGTCGATCCCGTCGCCACGGGTTCCCCAGATACGGCTTGCCGCCTCGATGTCGGCGAGTTCGTCCTCGACGATGAGTGCGGTGTCGTGGAGCAGGCATTCGATGAGTGTCGACTTGCCGTCATCGACACTGCCGCATGTCATGATGCGCAGGAGATCGACGGTGTCGTTCATCTAGGAACAGTCCTCTCGCTTTCTTCTTTCCATCGAACTCGACTGGTCGCGATCGATCAGCCGTCCGATTCTCTCGGAGGTCTTCAGCGCCCGCATTTCGTCAATGACCGCCGGAACGCTGTCGGCCGCCAATTCGATGGCGCCGGTGAGAGGCCAGCGGCCCAGGGCGCGGAATCTCATGCGGCGCATGGAGACGGTCTCGCCCTCCTTCAGCGCCATGCGGTCGTCGACGCGGATGATATGGATGGGTTCCGCCTCAAGCCGGCGCAGATATGAGAGCATGCCGCGAACCCTTCCCTGCTGTCACGTCCCGGGCAGGGATGAGGGTGCTCATGTTATCCCGTGCGGGCGATCAGTCCAATCACGCGTCGGGTCGCCCGCCTTCATGTTTCGGCGGGCGTGATGTAGGCTGGCAGTGTGGATCGCAGTCGGGCGGCACCTTGATGACGACACGTTTCTACACGCACGAAGCGTGCCTTGCCCACGACACCGGTCCTCATCACCCCGAGCGGGCGTCGCGCCTGCAGTCTGTCCTCGAGGCCCTTGACGACGGAAGGTTCGCGGCCCTCGATCGCGTCGTTCCGCAACCGGCGACGCCCGGTCACATTGCCCTCATGCATCCGGCACCATGGGTCGAGGCGGTGCTGGGCGCCATTCCTTCAGCCGGTCATGGCCACCTCGATCCTGACACGGTGGTCTCGAGCGGTTCAGGGGAGGCGGCCCTCGTCGCCGCCGGCGCCCTCGTCGAGGCGGTGGATGCGGTGGTGGCCGGAGAGGTGTGCAACGCCTTCTGTGCCGTTCGTCCGCCAGGCCATCACGCGGAGCAGACCCGTGCCATGGGTTTCTGCCTCTTCAATTCCGTCGCCGTCGGCGCCGCCCATGCCCGAAACGCCCACGGCCTCGAGAGGGTCGCGGTCGTTGACTTCGACGTCCATCACGGCAACGGCACGCAGGCGATGTTCTGGGACGAGGAGGGAATGTTCTACGCCTCGACCCACCAGTATCCCCACTACCCCGGAACCGGCAGCGAAGAGGAGACCGGACGCTGGAAGAACATCGTGAACGCCCCGCTTCGTCCCGGATCGGGGAGCGATCAATTCCGTGCTGCCATCGATGATCGCGTCGTGCCGGCTCTCGACGCGTTCCGTCCCGAGATGGTGTTCATGTCCGCAGGCTTCGATGCCCACGAGCGTGATCCGCTGGCCAGCATCAATCTGGTGGAAGAGGACTTCGCCTGGGTGACGGAACGTCTGCTTGATGTCGCCCGTCTTCACGCAGGAGGGCGTGTTGTGTCGGTACTGGAAGGCGGGTATGACCTTGATGCGCTGGCGGCGAGCGCCGCCCGGCACGTCGAGACGCTCATGGAGGCAGGGGAATGACAGGCGTGGATGCGGAAGACGACATTGCCTCGATGAGTTTCGAGACCGCCATGGCGGAACTCGAGACCATTGTCGAGCGTCTCGAGAAGGGCGAGGCAAAACTCGACGAGGCGATCAGCGACTACGAGCGGGGCGCCCTCCTGCGGCGGCATTGTGAAGCAAGGCTCAGGGAAGCCCGCGAAAAGGTCGAGAAGATCCGTCTTGGAGCCGACGGCAGCATCGATGCCGAACCGGAGCCTGCCGGAGAGGAGTGAGGCCGTGACCAGCCTGCCGGACATACTGGAACGGGGTGCCCGGAGCGTCGACCGGACACTCGAGGAACTTCTGCCGCAGGCATCCGGACCTGAAGGCAGGTTTCACGAGGCCATGAGGTATGCCGTCTTCAACGGTGGCAAGCGCCTGCGACCGGTGCTTGCGACACTCTCTGCCGCGGTGTTCGGGATCACCGGAATCCGCGCCCTGAGGACGGCGGCCGCCGTCGAATTCATCCATTGCTATTCACTGATTCACGACGATCTGCCCGCACTCGACAACGACGATTTGCGGCGTGGCCGGCCGACCTGTCACCGGGCCTTCGACGAGGCGACGGCGATCCTCGCCGGTGACGGATTGCAGTCCCTGGCCTTCGAGGTCCTGGCGGATCCGGCGACGCACGAGGATGCGGAGGTGCGCATCGGCCTCGTTCGTGCCCTTGCCCATGCCTCCGGCTGCATCGGCATGATAGCCGGCCAGGCAATCGACCTGGCGGCGGAGCACATCACCCTCGATGCGCCCGGCATCAGGCGCCTGCAGGCCCTCAAGACCGGAGGGCTCTTCGTCTTCAGCGCCCGTGCCGGCGCCATCCTCGCCAGGGCCGATGAAGCCGCGATGATCGCCTTTGGCAGGGATCTCGGAACGGCCTTCCAGATCACCGACGACATCCTCGACGTTGAAGGCGACGAAGAGGCCCTGGGCAAGGCAACCGGCAAGGATGCGGACGCCGGCAAGGCGACCCTGGTCGAGGCTCTGGGGTTGGAAGCGGCACGCCGCAAGGCGGTCGAACTTTCCGAACGGGCGATCGATGCCCTCGAGACCTTCGGGGAGGCAGCCGACGGCCTGCGCGACATGGCGCGGTTTGCCGTCCATCGACAGGTCTGAACTCCTCAACGTGGCGCGACCCGGCCGCCAGCGTGTCGATCAACTGCTGGTCCACCGGCAGCTGGCGCCAAGCCGGACACGGGCGCAGTCGCTGGTCATGGCGGGCGCCGTCTTCAGCGGCTCGAGACGGATCGACAAGCCCGGTGACCTGGTGGCTGTCGACAGCGTCATCGAGGTCCGCAGGCCGGACCATCCCTGGGTGTCGCGGGGAGGCCTCAAGCTCGAGCATGCACTCGATCACTTCGCCATCGATGTCCGGGGTGCCCTCGCCCTTGATCTCGGAGCCTCCACCGGCGGATTCGTGGATGTTCTTCTCGCCCGCGACGCTGCGCACATATGGGCCGTCGACGTCGGCAAGGGACAGCTTGCCTGGCGCCTGCGCCAGTCTCCCCGCGTCACCGTTCTGGAGGGCGTCAACGCCCGTCATCTCGATGCGGCCCTCGTTCCCGAGCCTCCGGACATCGTCGTCGCCGATCTCTCGTTCATATCGTTGATGACCGCACTGCCGCCGGCCCTGTCGCTGGCGGCTCCCGCCTCCCACCTCATCGCCCTCATCAAGCCCCAGTTCGAAGCCGGGCGGGAACGCGTCGGCAAGGGCGGCATCGTCCGCGATCCGCAGGTGCACCAGGAAGTCTGCAACACCATCCGCACCTGGATCGCCGACACCATGGGCTGGCACGCCCTCGGCGTCGTCGAGAGCCCGATCACCGGCCGCAGCGGCAACCGCGAGTTTCTCATAGCCGCCCGCAAGCCCGGTTGACCTCTTCCGGCAGGCTGCAGCGAAGTGCCCTGCTGTCGCTGCAGTGGGCGCCGCACAGTGATTTGGAAGTGGGGCCCCTGGCATCTATCATCAGGATCTTCGCAACCACCCCGGAAGCGCTGGAAGATGATCCGATGATGCGCCCCCGAACACACCGACGGACCTGAGTGCATGGCCGATCCCATAGTCGAAACCCGTATCGCCTGGCCCGGAGGCGCGAAGTGCGCGGTTCTGCTGAGTTTCGACTTCGATGCCGAGACGCTCTGGATTGGCCGTGACAAGGCCAACTGGAAGCGTCCGGGCATCCTCTCCCATGGCAGGTATGGCGCCAACCTTGGTGTGCCGAAGATTCTCGAGACCCTGGAGGATGCCGGAGTTCCGGCGACATTCTTCGTTCCCGGCTGGACAGCGGAGAACCATACGATACGCGTCGAGCAGATCCTGGAACGCGGACACGAGGTTGCTCACCACAGTTACCTGCACGAATGGATTGATCCGGAAGACCCTGCCGCCGAAGAGGCAGAACTCGACCGTGGCCTGGAGGCTCTCCAGAAGACGGTGGGAGTCGTTCCGACGGGCTATCGCTCACCGGCGGGCGAGACCAGCGACAACATGGTACGCCTGTTGACGCAACGAGGCTTTGTCTACGACAGCTCCTTGATGGACCACATCAATCCCTACAGACATCCATCCGGACTGATCGAATTGCCCTGGCACTGGAGTCTTGACGACGCGATCTACGCGCTGTTTTCCATCAGGAATCCGAGGCCGGTGTTCCCCAACAGCCACATCCTGGAAATCTGGCAGGAGGAATTCCGGGAGATCCACGCCTGGGGAGGGCTCTTCGATCTCGTCATGCACCCCCAGATCACGGGCCGCCCCTCGAGAATAAGGCTGCTGCGCGAGATGATCGCGTGGATCCAGTCCTTCCCGGATGTCTGGTTCGCCACCGCACGCGACATCGCCGACGCCTGGACGGTTCAGGAGCGATGTCCGTGAGGCGTCACAGGAAGGAAGTCGGGGTGCTTGCAGTGTCCAGTCTCGCGTCGGATCGCCATGGCCCAAAGTACTTCCCGATCTGTCGGACGTGCCGACAAATTGTGAATTGCTCGGGTGCGCCGGCTCCCGAGCGAAGAACGTAGTCCGGTTCATCGAATCAAACAAATATGGACTTTTTCAATGTTGGGCCCGGACAGGTGGCACATGGCGGCAAAGGACTGCAAAGTGTACCGTGCACAGAGAGACCGAAATGCAAACAAGTGCACTGGAATCACATCTTTCCCTGCACTCATGGGAGTACTAACTTCATCACATCATGTCCCTCACGTAGGTGATTCTGATGAGACCACCGCGCTATAGGATGCTCGTAGATAAATCGCTGAATGCTTGTCTGGCTGCAATCGAAGTCTACAACAAGCCAGTTTTTCAATATCGAGAAGAGGCTTTCTCGATATTGATGCTTAATGCATGGGAACTACTCCTGAAAGCGCGTATCGTTCAACATGATGGAGGATCCCTTCAGTCTATAGAGGTTCGCAAGGCGAGGTTCAACAAGGATGGTAGCAAGAGCAAACTGCAACAACGGAAACGCAACAGGTCTGGAAACGCACTGACAATTTCATTAGGGCGGGCAGCAGGCATTGTCCAAAGTTATTCAACAAACGGAATCGACACACTTTGCGTTGAGAATTTGAACCTCCTGCAAGAAATTCGTGATAACGCGATACATTTGTACAACGTTTCCCCCGGGCTCGGAAAACGAATTCAAGAAGTAGGGTCGGCGGCACTGAAGAACTTTGTCGCCGCTGCAGAAAGGTGGTTTGAAGTTGATATGGGACGCTACAACTTTTATCTCATGCCGTTGTCCTTTCATACACCAAGCGAAGTCCTAGCCCGCATACATCACCAAGGGGAAGGATAGCCTGATTTTCGTCCTCGGGTGCAAGCGAGGATCACCCTGAGCGCGCTGCTGGCGGATTTATGCGGTATTTCGGGTCGATTTTCGTGCCATTTTGTCAGGCTGACGGGATCGAAGGCCGATTTTTGACGCTCCTGTGCCCGCAGCGCCGTGCGCCAGGCACGCCTCTCCCGACGCCTTCGGGAGACGCTGTCATCAGACTGTGATGGGATGCGGCGGGAGCTACCCCGGTGGCGCCTGGGCCGCGGCACGCAGGTTGACGAGGGTCCGGGCGAACACATCCTGCAAGGGGAAGGTCGAGGCAAGGCAGAGGCGGAGCCTGCGCACCGTCTTCGTGACCCGGCCGGCCAGCTTGAACAACCGGGAGCGGATGGTGTCGACGCGCCAGCGGGCGCACCTGGTGTCTTTCAGGCCGACCCGGCGTACGGTGTCGACGATGAAGCCGGCCAGGGCCGAGAAGTACATGCGCAGCTGGTTGGCCAGCATGATGTGGGCCGAGGTGCGATCGGAGAACAGCCACAGTTGCTGGTCCTTGATCCTGTTTTCCATGTCGCCCCGGGCGCAGTACCAGTGCTCATAGAGCGCCCGGGCGCCGACCTTCTTTCGGGAGATGTTGGTGACCACGTACCGGGCGTTCCTGCCGCGCAGTCCCGGCAGCCATTCCGCCTTGGCCGCCACACGCCGCTCGCGGGACCATGACCTGAGCGTGCGATACCGGAGATCCCGATACCGCCTGGATGGCTTGCCGGAGACCAGGCAACGCCGCCGCGACTTCTTGAGTTCCTTCGTGATCATGCTGTTCAGGCGGAGGTTCTGCCCACATCCAAAGACATAGTCGACATCATGATCCTCGCACCAGACCATGATCTCGTCCTTGCCGAAGTCTGAATCGCCCCGCACCACGATGCGTGTATCCGGCCACGCGCGACGGATCTGCTCCACGATCCGTGACAGCTCGTCCACCGAGCCATCCGCCGCCCCGCGGTCGGCCGTGCGCAACCGGCAGCACAGGATGTGCTCGCCGCAGACGATGAAGAGCGGCAGGAAGCAGTGGTGATCGTAATAGCCGTGGAAGTGCCTGCCCTCCTGGTCCCCATGGATCGGATCGTCGGTGGCATCGAGATCCAGGACGATCTCCCCGGGAGGTTCTCCGTGGCTCTCCAGGAAGAGGTCCACAAGAAGACGGTCCAGTGCCGCGTGATCGGCCACGACCTTCTTGTAGCGATGCATGCTCGCCTCGCCCGGCCTGCTGAGTTCCAGGCGGTTCAGCGTGCTGGATGCCGCCAGCACATGACCACGGTCTCGCTCGCGGACACGTCGCTCTCCCTCCACGTCGTCATTCCCACAGGCCAGGGCCAGGGCGGGGTCGTCACGCAGACGGTCATGGTCGTTGAGATCCTCGTAACCCAGGGCCAGGGCGAAGATGCGCTGCGCCACCAGCGTCTTCACATCGTGTTCGATGCGCACGGGATCACGGTAATCAGCAAAGGCATCGGCAACGCGCTGCGTCACATTGAAGAGATGGTCGGCCTCCCGCAACAGCAGCGCACCGCCGTCGGACGTCATGCGGCCACCGTCGAATTTGGCCACAATCCGGCGTCGTCCGAGGCCTTCAAACTCCAGTTGTCGTGGTGTACACTGTGTCGCCATGGGGATGGGCTCCTCGGTGTATGTAAATGCTTGAGCTCATTCACATATATCACCGATCCCATCCCCATGAAAAGGCGTTGGTGAGCGATCCGGGCTAGAGAGTTTGCGGAGCGAAAAGCAGCCAAGAGCCGTTCGGAGACTTCTAAATCACATAGAGAAGGCGGAGCGTCAAAATCCTCCAGATGAAGATTCAATCTTTAGTGTTACCATCGAAGTGCAGTTAAAATTCGTTCGAGCAATCGGACAAGATGCGATTTCTGTGAGACTAGATCATGACGATCCAAGTGCGATGACAGTAGTAATTGCTGAGGATGATATTCGAAAACAATTTCCTTGGGAATACGCTGAGCTGACGAGGCGCCTGAAGAGGCGCTACTACAATTTTTTGCAGAATGCCAAATACCATAAAATCCGAAAGCCATTGGAGGAGGATAGTAGATTTTGCCGGGTTCGTTATCTTGATCCGACTAAACCACAAACAAGCAGCAAAAAGAAGTATTACAATCCTAATATTCTCTCGGAGTTTGATCAGCACTACGCAAAGAAGTGACAAGTTGTTGAACTGCATCAAGCGTATGCTGCTCACACGGTCATGAGCTGCGAGAACCTGAATGTCGAGGGACACCACTTGCGTAGCGGATAACGATTGCAAAGGGATTATATGCCAAAGTTACATTTTCCGTTGACTTCGCCAGTTCCGGCGAGATCAACCGACAGACGCCGCCCTGGCAGTGGCGGCGTCTTTTGTCTGTTGTCTTTGAAAACCCGAGGGCGTACTCGGGCGGGATTCGATATGCGACGGCAATCCTAGAGAGTCCGGCGGATCGGTCAAGTGCGCTCGCCAAGTATGGAGGGCGCTATGGCGGTATCTCTGGCCGATGTGCCGCACGGCACACCCCGATCTGGTCAAAGAATTAGTCAAGTACGAGAAGAAGCACGGCTACATCCCGCCGCCGAGGCGCTGGCCCATCATCTTCGGGCCGGACCGCGACACTGATGACCGGAACCGCTGGATGATCAGATAGAGATCACGCGTCAGGATCCTCGACGATCTTGACCGGTTGAAGGACGGCGAGCGTCAGTTCATCAGGCGTGGCGTCGATCCGCACTGTCTCTTCCAGTTCCGCCTTACTCGGCTGGTATCGGTGTGACTTGACGCGCACCTCACGGGGCGCGGGCTTGGCAGTTTCCGTGTCCATTGCAGAACCCCTCGGATCGGGAACTATTGGTATCAGTAACAGAAAACGTGTCCGCTATCTTGTTGGCAAGTAGCGGATAGACTAGGTTCTACTCTGCAACGTTGTTCAGGACCCGCTCTGTCGGGTCGCCCGCTGAATAGAACAGCCCTTGTAGCGGCCCGGCTGATCACCGGATCCGGCGAACAGGCGGGGCTTCACCCATAACCTGGATGACGTTGCAACGGCCCGGCACCTTGTCGGGCTGGCCGAGTACCCACGTTGGTCGGAGCCGAGTGGCAGCCCAGCCCCGACCATGCAAAAGGGGTCCGGTAAAGCTGGGAGAGCGGACCGAACCCCTTAAGCGGCAGGGACGCAAAACGCTGTGTCATGCCGATACAAGAGCGCTCTCCCGGAAGACGAGGGGTCATGAAGTGCTCTGCATTAATAGCAGCGTTCATGCTGCTGTGCGGTGTTGCCGGGGCTCAAGACTGGAAAGAGCAGAGTCCAAACAACAGCACGCTGCACATCGAGATTCTTGGTGGGGACCCAGACGAGTTCTGGACCTTGAAGGACCAGAAAAGCTACGCGACGTTCCGCTGCCACTATGGTTGGTGGGACGATTACAGGTACACGGTCGAAACCGATTACTGCTGGACCAGCAAGCTGTCTTCCTGAGACACGTCAGGCGGCTACACCGGAGACGAGGCCGGCACTGACAAGTTCCTGGACTGGTACGAATACACCCGAGTGGCCGACAGCAGGGACGAGGCCGAGGAAGGCCCTACGATCGAGACCGCCATCGGTGACATCGTCGTGCATGAGTTCGACATAGAAAAGAGCAGGGTCCATGCCAACTATAGGGAGTGCATGGGCTTCTACACCGTATGGGAAAAGGAGCGTGGCGCCGAAGCCAAGCTCTACGCCAAGTCTCTCACGTTTTATGCGTGTGACAACAAGTCCTACGCCATGACGGAGTTCAAACTCATCCAACTCCTGTCCCACTTTTCCATCGAAGACGAGTTCGACGCCCTGATCGAAGAGTAGGCGCCTCGAACGACAAGGAGAGTATCCATGACATTCAGAATTATCGCGCCCGTGGCGCTTGTCGCCACGGGAATGCTGCTGCTTGCCTCCTGTGGAGGCGGCGGTGGCGGCATGAGTGCCATGTCGCCCATGCCGCCGGTCGCCCCGCCTACTGATCCGCCGCCACCTCAACCGCCGACGAAGCCAGATGTATCAACGGCCGCCAGCCAATCGCCAACCGGTTTCCCCTACACGGACCTTTCCGTCATCGAGGGCAGTGATCTGCCCGGATACTATTTCGTCGGTGGGGATGCATTCGTTCGTCCCGATTCTGTTGTTGGGACACGTGCCGACGCTTTAGGAGGCATCGGAATTTTCTACGGGATTGACAGGCCGGGCGTCGGTCGCGCTTTTCTTCTTTCGGAATTGCGCAGCGACATCCAAGAGGGGCAGGGGTATCTTGACCGCTGGATCGACCCCCCGATCGTCAGGGTGGCTCATGGCACTCCCGACGATTTAATCGGTTCCGTGCAATATGCGGTCCAGATGATCAACACGGCGTTGCCCCCTGACTGGCAGATTGGCTTCGACTCTCAACCAGCGCCGGCCGGAAGCAACACCGAAGCACCGGGCGAGATATTCATCTCGTTTGCCCCTCATGGCTTGTGGCCAGCCTTGTGGCGGGAACAAACAAACATGGCAACGCTGGGCGCGTCATGGAGAAGAACGCCCAATCCGGATGGCTCGATCCGAACCGCCCCCATCTGGATCAATCCAGAACATCCTCAACATCTTCATGTTGAAAGAGGGGGGATTCAGATGGAGGACACCCTTGTCCATGAAATATTGCACTCCCTTGGCCGGGAACACCCGGTTCCCCTCTATGGGCGTAGGGACACGATCATGTCCTACAGCTATGACAGCCTCCCGTTCGTGATGTCGCAGTTGGATCAAGAAATGCTTCTGGCCACTTACGGTCGGCTGGACGCGGGAACAAGGGCAGCCAGCCTGGCCTCCGATCTTGGCCCATGGGATGACACGGCGACCCATATTCTCGGGGGGTTCAACACACCGAACCATCCGGACAGCCCGTTGACGCAAGATGTGGTTTCTTTCGGGGTCCGCATGATGAACGGCCGCGCCATGCCCTGGGCATTCGGGACGGAACCCCTGACATGGATTTGGGACAATTCAGCACTCGCGGGAAGCGCCAGCTGGTCAGGTGGATTGGTCGGCTTCACCCCAAGCACACAAGCCGTTGGGGGTGTGGCCGACATGTCGCTTGACCTCACCGATCTCGAGGGGACGGTTAATTTCACAGGCCTGCAGTATTGGTCCGCAGGGCAAGTGCCTTCAGAGGGCACAGGCGCCATGTGGGGCGACGGTGACCTTCACTACACCGTGCAGGTTGATCGCGGTTATGGAGATGCCTTCGGCAATTACCAGCCCGGTCCCAATGATGACGACGGCATCCTTGATGGCGGGTTCTTCGGTCCGCACCATGAAGCCGTCGCCGGCGTTCTGGAACGCGATGATCTGACCGCTGCGTTCGGGGCCGAGAAGGATTGATCTGTGCTGAAATGAAGTGCCTAGGGCGGTGACTTGATCGCCTAGACTCCCTCTACCCGATTTTGTAGAATCAGAAGGGCCACCAACAATCGTTGGTGGCCCTTCATGATTCTGTGGGGGTAGCAGGTTCGCCAGTCTTGGACTTAGGACCCCGGACTGGTCGGTTCGACTCCGACTACCTCCACCAAATCTGTTCGTCAGGCCGAGCAAGCGCAGCGAACAGCGCATTGTGAGCCGGTGCGGCGCGCAAGTCAACAATCCCCACAGCTTCATCGACACCCTTGAGGGAGACGGGTCTAAGCATGTGGCTCCCCGGTCGTGCCACCGGCCGGGGAGTCGTCACTCACACGGAAGGAGAATCACTGTGAGCGATCAAGAATCACGCCCTAAAGCCATCCCAGCTGACGATCTCTCTCTTCGTGCGCAAGCCGTTGCTGAGCTGTTAGACGTGCAGGGCCCGTCCTTTTCCGTTCAAAGCCCAGCGTGGCGTACCTACAACTTCATCTTCGACGCGGATATGACAAGAACGGGTATCCGATCTTGGCTGCTGATCCGGATGATCTTCGCGCGATGGCGCGGCAAATTCCTGAGGCCCTTGAAGACTAGACACGGCAGGACACTCCGGTTAGGTTGTTCCTAATAGAGTGATCCGCGAATCCGCCCCGCCTTGGCCGTCAAAACTGCGGGGCGTTTTCATGTCTGCGGCGATTGTAACCCATTGTCGAGGCCGTTGTCAGCGATCAGGTCTTCGTAGCGCAGACGCTTGCCGATCGAGCCTTCCGCAAAGGCCGCCATGATGTCGATGGTGTCGAGTTCACGGTTGTTGTGACGGCCCGCGAACTCGGTGACGTACCGATTCAGGTGCTTCGGACTGATCTTGTGGAACGTGCCCTTGTGAGCGCGCTTGAGCATCGACCAGAACGACTCGATGCCCTGCGTGTGGGCCTGCTCCCGGACATACTCACCGACGCTGTGCTTGACGGCTTCGTGCCGGTAGTCACCGGCCAGTCCCGCGTAGGCGCTGGCCTCATCGGTGTAGACCTTCGCCCCGCCCTCGGTATTGTCCCGGACGAAGCCCTGCAGGGTCTCGTTGCCCGTGTCACTCACGACCTGTGCCCGGACCTCGTTCGATGCCCTGTCCTTCACGCCGACCACGGCGGTCTTGCCGGCAGTGCCGCGGCCCGTCAGCTGCTTGCGCTGGCGCTTCTTCATGGTCTTGCGCCTGCCGCCGAAGTACGTCTCGTCGGCCTCGATCGGACCGGTGAACGGCGAGTTGCCGCCGCCATAGACCTTGCGGAGACGGTGCATCAGGTGCCAGGCGGACTTCTGGGTGATCTCCAGGTCGCGGTGGAGCTTCATGCTGGACACACCCTTGAGGTTCGTGGTCATCAGATAGATCGCGATGGCCCACGTCTGATAGCCGAGTTTCGATCCCTGCATGATCGTACCGGTCTTGAGGCTGAACATCGGGCGACCGTCGCAGTCGCGGCACCGGTGCGTCATGGTCTTGTGGGCGATCCCGGACTGCACGTTCAGCGTCCCGCACTGGGGGCAGGCCGCGCCGTGCGGCCAGATCTTGCCCTCGAACCACTGGCGGGCCGCATCGTCATTCGGGAACATCCGGATCAGTTCCGCCAAGCTGATCCCTTCCCGGTAAGCCTTGCCCGGTGCTTTCTTCATGCCTATGCTCCCTTCATGACGGACGATCAGATCACCGATTGCTTTTCGGCTCTAGGTCAGGCGTTCGCCGAGCGCCGCGATCTTCGGATGGAGGTCAACTCCCTCGAAAGTGCAATCAAGGAGGTTGGCACAGCACTGAATACGCTGGCGGTCAATCCACCGAATGGCTGGCACTGGTGACTCGGTGGGAGCTGTTAGGTGTATTGCGATCTAACAAGACCAAAAGCGAACGGAACGATCTAGGTGACTGCTCTCGATATTCTTGAATGATTGCCTGCTGCAAATAAGTTGTACCATGTCGACATAGGTTTTCTGATGGGGATTATGAAGGAAAGTGCCGAAGGCCACTTAGCGGGGCGGCCCCGATTACGTGATGTGAGGGATGCGAATAGGCTGGGAGAAGGTGTCGACCGCGTCCTAGAAGCTCTCTGATCGGCTTCCAGTTCCGCCTTACTCGGCTGATAGTCGGGATACACGATCCGAGCCTCGCGCGGCGCTGGCTTCTCTATCATCGTGTCTCACCGTTTTCCACAACGCTCACCACCTGCCATCATACCACGGCATGCTATTGGCACCCGGCCCGAAATGGAGCCGCCAGCAGTCGAATGGCGATGGGGGAAGCCTGCGCTTGCCCCGGCAGGCGTGTTAAGCGGCGTTGACACAACCGGGCACGGCTCATAGAACGCCAACGCCCCTCGCTGCAGGTACACCGAGAGGCGTTGTGTTGTGTTCAACCATGCGGTTTCGGCTAACCGCGCCTTAGCGCGTCCAAATGTAGCGGGGCGGCGAGGACGCATCAATCGAGCCTGTGCATTAAGGAGGTCGTCGTGAGCACGGAACTGGTAATGAGGGTGATCGACGGAGATACTTTCCAAATCGCTGGATATTGGCACTTCAAAAACAGCGCCGGTGATCGCGTCCGTATTGCACATTTCAATGCACCTGAATTGCATGAGCTTGGAGGCCAAGCGGCGCGGACAAAGCTGGAAAACTTGATCCTGAACAAGTGGGTCGAGTTGAAGAACTACAAAGAACTCAGCTATGATCGCCTGGTGTGCGATGTGTTTCTGGACGGCGAGGATATCTGGTACAATCTACGGTGATGAAGGACATCATCGGCCATCCAATTTGATCTGGTACTCTCTCCAAATTTAGTATTGGTTCCCCTCAGGCGCACAAAGGGCCAGCCCAATGTCTCCCGCTGGTTGTTGAGGCCAGAAGCGGGAGTAGTCGCGCGACGAAGTGCGACTACAGCAGTTAACCGGCCTCGGCAACAAGTTCGGAGGCCGACATGTGGATAACCACTCAATTAACCCGGCGCACGATCTCGAAGGGCGGCGCAAAGGTAACCATCCGAGACAAGAGCAGGTGAGACCATCCGCAATCCCACGCTTGTCATCGGTAAGGTGCGGAATCGTGTCGAATGAAACAACCACGTCCCACGACACCCAGCTAAAAGGAGATAGCCGAATGAAGTATGAGTATGGTGGCGAGACATTTGAGGTGTCAGAGCCGAAGGACTGCCGAATGACAGTCACAGGTAAGGGTCTGACGGCCGTTATATCCATTCACGAAGCCACCTCCATGTATCGCGAGGACCTAAATGGATGGGGTACGGATCAAACAACATTGCAAGGTGCCTTGGATGGCGCATGCAGGCGTATCCTCGACATGGCCGGCAAGCCGACCAAGGATGAACTTTGCAAGGGCATGGATGAGTTCTTCGACAACTTAAGCAAGACTTAACCTGCCTTGGGGAGAAGCGAAATGAGTGATGACGTGATCGACTCCGGTGCCAAGGTGCGCCTCAAAACCGGCGGTCCGGCCATGACAGTAGGACAACGGGGGAAGGCGGATCAGCGAGGAAAGATCGAGTGCTCTTGGTTTGACAAAAATGAGCGGTCGCACTCAGATTTCTTCCATCCAACGCAACTGGAGATTATCCCCGATGAAGACGATGTGCCTCTGGACATGATGGTCGGATAGGCGTCGAGTTCAGAGACAAGGAGACGCAGGACATGGCACGGAAAAGACGCGGCAACGTAAATCGAGGGCAGAGCGGCAGGAAGCCAACCGCATCCTATCAGGTTCCGGTGTTGTGTTGTGTGTTCACGATCGCCGCGGAAGTATGTGGCGCGAGGGGGGAGACCCTGAGCCTGCGGTGAGGCCAGTCCGATCCGGAGGCATCTGTCCGGAAGTCACACGGTGGTGATGGTCCTTGGCAGCTTCGAGAGGACCTCTAGGCCGGTGTCGGTGACGAGGAAGCTGTCGATCCAGGCGACGCCGGAGCCGCCGGGCCAGTCCTCCCAGACATCGAACTGGTTCTCCAGGTTGAAGACCTGGCCTGGCTCCAGGGTGCGGTCTCCCAGGTTGTTGCGGGGGCTGAGCCAGTGGCTGCCGCACCAGTCCGGGGGGACGGCGATGCCGAGGGAATAGCCGCCGACGAACCAGACCCACTGCCTCAGTCCGGCATTGTCGACGTAGTCGTCCGCCACCTTTTGGACCTTCGTGACCGGATCGCCTGGTTGGCATGCCTCGACGACGGCATCCATGCAACCGGCCGATGTTGTCATCAGGTTGGTCCAGCGCTCGTCGGGCTCGCCAAGCGAGAACGTGCGGTTGAGATTGACGTGGTAGCGATGGAGGCAGCCGCAGAAATCGAGAAACACGAGGTCTCCCTGTCTGATGCGGCGGTGTTGCGCGGGACTGTGGTGGGTGCCGGCGCGCGGGCCTGAACCCACCATGGAGCGGATTCCGGGGTAGCCGCCGCCCGCCTTCATCATGGTCGAGGCGACGACGGCCTCGATTTCGGTTTCCATCACCCCGTCTGCTATGGCGTCACGGGCCGCGGCCATGGCCTCGTCGGCAATGGCGGCCGCCCGCTTCACCACGGCGACTTCCGCCGGCGATTTCACGAAGCGCAGTTCCTCGACAAGAAACGAGGCGTCTTCCACCGTCGCTCCGCCGGATTCGATGACGTGGGTGAGCGTGTCACTCGTCCGGCCGTGGGGGGCGTAGGCCCAGGGCTGAATGCCGACCCGTGCCGAGGCGAGGCCGAAATCGGCAAGGGCTCCGGCGATCTGGCGGCACTCGCTCTCCACGGATTCGTGGTTGAGCCAGCACACGTCACGGATTTCCGGCGTGGTGGAAATGATCGTCGTGTGGCCGCGACCGTCAAAGAAGAGAGTGTCGTCGCTTCCGGCGCGCACCAGGAGCCCGGTGAGGTTCTCGAGGTGATACCAGATCATATCGTAGCCGGTGAGCCACGTGAGATCGGCGGGGTTGGTGACGAAGAGAGCCTCGAGACCGGCCTCGGTCATCGCCTGCCTCGTGCGCTGCCGGCGCCGGGCGTATTCCTCGCCGGTGAATGGCTGCTCCCAGTCGATCTGGTCGCGCAGGTAGGTCTGGATCATGGCGTGCTTCCGGCAGTGGTCGGGGATGGAGGGGTCAGTCGCGATGCCAGCCCCACATGGCGCCGCCCTTCATGTCGCTCAAGGGCACGCGGCCATTGTCGCTCGGATAGTACCCGAGCATGCCGTCATAGACGTTGTAGCCCATGAGGCGCTGGAGGTGTTCCGGCAGGGCGGCGGCGGTTTCGCGGGGGACGGAGAGAATGTGGTTGACCTCCTGGCGCAGCCAGCCGAGGCAGTAGGTGTTGATGAGTCCGGCGCGGGGTCGATCATCGTTGTTGGCTCCGCCGCCGTGCCATATGGATCCGAGATAGAAGAGCGCCGATCCCTTCGGCATCTCGGCCGACAGCACGGGGTCGTCAGGCCCGGGAGAGCGCCATGGCGGCCAGCGATGGCTCATCGGGACGAGCCGGGTGGCTCCGTTGACGTCGGTGAAGGTCTCGAGGGCCCACATGACCGAGACCTGCAGCTCGACGCCGGGGATCTGCATGGGATAGATCGTGTCGTCCCGGTGGAGAACCTGCCCGGTCTCGCCTGGATGGATCTCGATGGCCGTGCAGCTGCCGATGAGATAGGACGTGCAGTGGTCAAGCAGAATGGCGTCGAGCACCCGCATCATGCCGCGGTGACCGACGATTTCGGCGGATGCCGGCGAGATGTCGAGGACCGAATTGACGCGCAAGGTGGTGTAGCCGTTGAAGTCGCTCTCGGTGGATCGCCCCACCCGGTCAAAGGGTTCGCGCAGGTCGCCCCGTACCTCGTCGGCGACGGCATCGTCGACAAAGTTCTCTACGATGACCGCGCCATCGTGCCGGAGCGCCCCGACGATGTCGGGGACCGGTGCGTCGCCCCTGAACCGTTCGAGCCCGGGCATGTGCCTCCCGTCACGTCATCGGCGAGGATACACAATGACGGAAAGAAACCTGACCGGCAACCGAATCAGGGTTTCGGGGCCGTGCGGGGCATCGGCATCGAAGAAGAGGGAATCGCCGACCTCCATCCGGTAGCTGCTTCCGGCATGGCGGTAGACCATGGCGCCCTCGACGACATAGAGGAACTCCTGGCCGTCGTGCTGGAACAGGGGAAAGACCTCGGATTCGTGGGTGAGCGTGATCATGTAGGGTTCGACGGCGACTTCCTTGTGAACGCCGTGGCCGAGCAGGGCGTACTGGTGGCCGGCGCGCGTCCCCCGGCGTTCGATCTTGAGGCCTTCTCCCGCCCTGACATGACTGGCGTCGCGCTGTTCCTCGAATCTCTGGAAGAGTGCGGTAAACGGAACATTGAGGGCGCCAACCAGGCGCTGCAGGGTGCTCAGGGAAGGCGACGTATGGCCGTTCTCGATCTTCGAGAGCATGCCGGACGATACGCCGGCCTGAGCCGCAAGTTCAGTCACGGTCATGTCGAGCTGCCGCCGGTGGTGGCGGATCTGGTTGCCGATGGCGGCCTCGAGATCGCGTTCGTCCCGGACGACGGCGTGGGGGTCCTGGTCGAGGATGGCAGGAGGCTCACGGTCCGTCATGGGATCGCATCCTACAGTGTGTCGTCATCGAGGTGCCCGGCTCCCAGGATCACTGCCACAGGACCCTGGCCGTCATGGCGCACCATGAAGTGGACGGCCATGCCGGGAGCAATGGCGCCCAGTCTGGCGTGAGTCGTGCCGTCGGCATCGAACACCATGTCGCCACCGCCGTCGACCGGGCGCACGAAGCCGTAGGACCGTTCCGGCCTCAACCAGACGATGTGACCATTCATGGACGAGACACATGCGGGGGCGGCGTGCCGGGTGTCAAGAGGCAGGCTGTGCGGAAATCGCTTGCCCTTGGCGGCATCCTCGCTACACTCGCCGCACTTCGGGGACGTGGTTCTCCGGAGTGGCCGGGGTGTGGGCCAGGGTGTCCGCGCGTATACTCAACCAGTATACTTGAACCAGAGATTGGAGCGGCGTCGAGGCGCCCCGGCGCGTCCCTGACGTGTGGCAATTGTGGAGGGCACGACACTGGAGGACAGGCTCGAAAGTCTGATCGCACCGAGCGTGGCGAGCATCGGTTTCCGCCTTGTGCGGGTGAAGATGTTCAACCGCCAGGGCAGGATCCTGCAGGTCATGATCGAACGCGCCGACGGCGACAGTGCGACCATCGACGACTGCGCCATGGTGAGCCGCCTTGTGAGTGCCCATCTCGATGCCGAGGATCCGGTTTCGGGATCCTACGACCTCGAGGTGAGTTCCACCGGAATTGACCGCCCCCTGGTACGCCAGGAGGATTTCAGCAGGTTCGCCGGGTTCGAGGCGACGGCGTCCATCGATCCGCCGCTCGACGGCAGAAAGAGATTCCAGGGCCGGCTCGCCGGCATGGCCGACGGCAACGTGCAGATGGAACAGTCTCCCGGCTCAATCGTCAGTCTGCCGTTTGCCCATATTGTCGAAGCGAAACTTGTCCTCAATGACGAACTGATCAAGGGAACGGCGCAGCCGGCCGGCGGACCGGTGCGGGCCGAAGCAGGATAGGATCATGGCGGCTGTGACGAACGTGGCGAACGTGGCGCATCGGGACCTGCTGCAGATTGCGGCGACCGTGGCGACAGAAAAGGGCATCGAGCGCGAGACCGTGATCGAGGCACTCGAACAGGCAATCCAGAGCGCTGCGGTGAAGAAGTACGGTGAACTCGACATCAGGGTCGAGATCGATCGCACGTCCGGTGGGGTGGCTTTGCTGCTCTATCGCGAGGTCATCGCCGATGATGTCGAGCTGCAGCCGGGCCTGCACATCACTCTCGAGGAGGCACGCCGCAAGAACCCCGTCGCCGAGGTCGGCGACTTCATCACCGAGGATCTGCCACCGGTCGAATTCGGACGCATCTCGGCCCAGGGCGCCAAGCAGACCATCATGCAAAAGGTCCGCGAGGCCGAGCGCGCCCGCCAGTACAACGAATTCAAGGACCGTGTCGGAGAGATCATCAACGGTGTCGTCAAGCGCGACGAGCGCGGCAACCAGATCGTCGATCTCGGACGTGCCGAGGCGATGCTGCGGCGCGACGACTGCCTGCCGCGCGAACCCCTGCGCCGCGGCGACCGGGTAAGGGCCTACGTCTACGACGTGCGCCAGGAGTCCCGTGGACCTCAGGTCTTCATCTCGCGCGTGCACCCGGATTTCATGCGCAAGCTCTTCGAGATGGAGGTTCCGGAGATCTACGACGGCATCATCGAGATTCGCGCCGTCGCCCGCGATGCCGGGAGCCGGGCCAAGATCGCCGTGCGGACCAATGACGACTCCATCGATCCTGTCGGCGCCTGCGTCGGCATGCGGGGAAGCCGCGTTCAGGCCGTCGTCAACGAACTGGGCGGCGAGAAGATCGACATCATTCCCTGGTCGCCGGACACCGCCACCTTTGTCGTGAACGCCCTGCAACCCGCCGAGGTGGCCAAGGTCGTCATGGACGAAGCGGAACGGCGCATGGAGGTCGTGGTGCCGGATGACCAGTTGTCGCTGGCGATCGGCCGGCGCGGCCAGAATGTGCGCCTCGCCTCGCAGCTCGTGGGCTGGGACATCGACATCATGACGGAAAGCGGCGAATCGGAGCGCCGCACCAATGAAATGCGCGTGCAGTCCGAACACTTCATGGAAGCGCTCGATGTCGATGACGTGCTCGCCAGACTCCTCGTGACCGAGGGGTTCTCGGAGGTCGAGGAGATCGCCTTCGAATCCACCGAGGAGTTGCTTTCCATCGAGGGTCTCGACGAGGGGATCGCCCAGGAACTGCAGAACCGGGCCATCGCATTCGTCCAGGAACGCGACCTTCAGTTCGACGCCAGGCGCCGTGAACTCGGTGTCGAGGACGACGTCGCCGCCGTTGATGGATTGACGCCGGCCTTCCTTGTCGAACTGGGCGAGAAGGGAATCAGGACTCTCGATGAACTGGCCGATCTGGCAGCCGACGAGCTGTTGCAGGACTACCTGCCCGGCACGTACCTGACACCGGACGATGCCAACGCCATCATCATGGCGGCACGTGCCCACTGGTTCGAGGGTGAAGAAGACGGCCACGCGACCGGGTCGTCCGCGCAAGGTGACAACGCTGATGCCCGGTCCGAACACTAATGTCCAGCGGCGCTGCATAGCCACCGGCAGGTCCGTCGACAGGTCGGGGCTGGTACGGTTCGTGCTGGCGCCGTCCGGGGACATTGTGCCGGACCTGGCGGAACGCCTGCCCGGTCGGGGTGTGTGGGTTTCCGCCAGGCGCGACGCCATCGACCGCGCGGTTGCCAGGAAGCAGTTCAGCCGCGGTCTGCGGAGGTCCGTGGCTGCCCGGTCCGATCTCGCCGACTCCGTGGAAGGTCTGCTTGTCAGGCGGATCGTCGAGCTGCTGGGATTCGCCCGCCGGGCGGGCGAGGCCGTGTGTGGATTCGAGAAGTGCCGCGCTCTCGTCTCAAGGGACGGAAGTCTCCTGTTGCACGCCCGTGACGGCTCGCGTGCCGGCCTCGAGAAACTGACCGGACGGTCGTCCGTCACGGTGTTGCGGGTCCTGGATCGCGTGGAACTCGGCGAGGCGTTCGGCCGGCGCGATGCGGTGCACGTGGCTCTTCATTCCGGTGGCCTCGCCACCAGAATCGCCCGGGAGTGTGCCCGCCTCGCGGGATTTCGAGGACCCGCCGAACATGGCATGGAAGGAACCTGAAGGATGGCAACCACGGACGAAGGCCCACGCAAGTCAACGCTGAGTCTCGGCGGGCGCAGGCAGGTCGAGCGCAAGACGACCGAAGTCAGCGGCTCCGTACAGCAGAGCTTCAGCCATGGCCGCAAGAAGAACGTCGCTGTCGTGGTCAAGAAGCGGCGCACCCTGCGTGTCGGTCGCCAGGAAAGCGCTGAAGCCAGGCCCGCCACGCCTGAACCGGAGGTGAGCGAGCCCACCAGGGAGCAGGAGACCGCAACGCCGGCGAAGGAGGAAGCCAGCCGGCGATCATCCCTGGTTCTGCGGCATCTCAGTCCCGAAGAGCGCGAAAGCCGTGCGCGTGCCCTCGAGCAGGCGCAGAAGGCTGATGAGGAGGCCCGCGTCCTGGCGGGCGAACAGGAGCGCTTGCGGGCCGAGGAGGAAGCGAGACTCAAGGTTGAACGCGAGGAGGCGGAGCGCCGCGCCCGCGAGGATGCGGAACGCCGCGAACAGGAGGAAGAGGCCCGTCGGCGGGCAGAGGAGCAGGCCAGGCGCCAACTCGACAGACAGCGCGACACGATCGAGAAACGCGAGGATCCTTCGGCGGCCGAGACTGTCGCACCCGTCTCAGTTGCCGAGGAGGAGCCCCGGCGAGGCAAGCGCGACCAGAAACGTTCCGCTCTGGCCCCGGGGAAGCGCGCCGCCGGCCGACGCCGGAGCGGCAAGCTCACCGTTGCCCAGGCCCTGAACGAGGAGGACCGCGAGGAGCGGGCGCGCAGCCTCGCGGCTGCAAGGCGGGCCCGCGAAAAGCTGCGTCAGCAGCAACTCGAGCGCAGGGCGGTCACGGGATCGACGAAGAAGATGGTGCGCGAGGTCATCGTGCCCGAGGTCATTCTCGTTAGCGAACTGGCCAACCGCATGGCGGTGCGTGGCAGCGAGATCGTCAAGAAGATGATGGAAATGGGCCAGATGGTGACCATCAACCAGACCATCGACGCCGATACGGCCGAGGTCGTCGTGGCGGAGTTCGGACACCGTGCGCGGCGTGTCTCGGCGGCAGACATCGAGGTCGGGCTGAAACAGGATGACGATCCCGACGACATGAAGCAGGCGCGTGCGCCGGTGGTCACGGTCATGGGCCACGTTGACCACGGCAAGACCTCCCTGCTCGACGCCCTGCGCCGTACCGATGTGGTGTCCGGCGAGGCCGGAGGCATCACGCAGCACATAGGCGCCTACCAGGTGCGGCTCGATGGTGGTGAACGGATCACGTTCCTGGATACGCCCGGTCATGCCGCGTTCACGTCCATGCGTGCCCGTGGCGCCAGTGTCACGGACATCGTGGTGCTGGTGGTGGCTGCCGACGACTCGGTGATGCCCCAGACTCGGGAAGCGATCGACCATGCCAGGGCCGCCGAAGTGCCGATCATCGTCGCCATCAACAAGTGCGACCTTCCGGGCGCCGAGCCCGACAGGGTGCGTCAGGATCTGTTGCGCAACAGCCTGGTGGTCGAATCGCTGGGTGGAGACATACTCGATGTCGAGATCTCGGCCCTCAAGGGTGATGGCCTCGACCGTCTCGAGGAGACCATCCTGCTGCAGGCCGAGGTCCTCGAACTCAAGGCGAACCCGGATCGTGAAGCCGAAGGCGTCGTTGTCGAGGCCAAGCTCGACAAGGGCCGCGGCCCGGTCTCCACGGTGCTGGTGCAGCGCGGAACGCTCGAAGTCGGAGACACGGTCGTGGTCGGCAATGCCTGGGGCCGGGTCCGCGCCCTGATCGATGACCGGGGCAGCAACGTCAAGAGCGCCGGTCCTGCCCTGCCCGTCGAGATTCTTGGCCTCTCCGGAGCGCCGCTGGCCGGTGACGAGTTTTTTGTCGTGGAGAACGAGAGGCGGGCGAGGGAAGTGGCCGCCTACCGAACGGCGCAGGAACGCCAGAGGAAGATCACCGCCACGGGCCGGGGTTCCTTCGACCAGATTCTGGCCGGCATCAAGGCGGGCAAGGCGACCGAACTTCCCATCGTCGTCAAGACGGATGTCCAGGGTTCGGCGGAAGCCATTGCCGACAGTCTTCAGGCCTTCGGCACCGACGAAGTCAAGCCCCGCATCCTGTTGTCTGCTGTCGGTGGCATTACCGAAAGCGATGTGACACTGGCCACTGCGTCCAGCGCGGTCATCCTGGGATTCAACGTGCGGGCCAACAGCCAGGCCCGCCGTCTCGCCGTCCGTGAGGGCGTGGAGATCCTCTATTTCCGGGTGATCTACGAGCTTCTCGATCAGGTGAAGGACATGCTGGCTGGCCTGCTGAAACCGGCAACGGAGGAGGAGGTCCTCGGGGCCGCCCAGGTTCTGGAAACATTCGATATCTCGGGCGCCGGGACGATCGCCGGCTGTCGTGTGATGGACGGATACATCCGAGCCAGTGCACGGGTCAGGCTGCTGCGGGGCGGACGCACCATGTTCGACGGTTCGATCCGGTCGCTGCGCCATCACAAGGATCAGGTCCGTGAGGTTCGCCAGGGCAGCGAGTGTGGCATCCAGCTTGCCGATCACCAGGACATCGAGATCGGTGACGAGATTGAGGCCTATGAGCTGAAGCAGGTTGCCCGAACGCTGGATGCCTGATGTGAAGCAGCGCAACAACCAGCGCCGGTTGAGAGTGGGCGAGGAGATTCGCCATGTGCTGTCGGACATGTTTGCCCGGGAAGAAGTTCATGACCCGGCGCTGTTCGGCCGGCCGATCACCGTCTCCGAGGTCCGTATGAGCGCCGATCTCAGACACGCCGCCTGCTACATCATGCCGCTTGGCGGCGAGAATGTCGGCGACGTGATGGAAGGGTTGCGGCGGGCCACGCCGTGGTTGCGTGGCGAGGTGTCGCGCCGGGTGCGTCTGCGGGTGGCGCCGGAGCTTGTCTTTCACGCGGACCGGGGATTCGACCATGCCCAGCGCATCAGCGCCCTGCTCGAGACGTCTGGCGGCCCCTCATAGGCCTTCATGAACTATGACATTCATGGCTGGCTTGTCTGTGACAAGCCGGCGGGTGTGACATCGAGGCAGCTGGTGGGGCGGGCACGCAGACTCACGGGCGCCTCCCGCCTCGGACACGGCGGCACGCTCGATCCACTGGCCACCGGCATCCTTCCGGTGGCCCTGGGCGAGGCGACGAAGACCATCGCCTGGTGCCAGGATGCTCTCAAGACATACCAGGTCACGGCGCGCTGGGGAGTCTCGACGTCCACCGACGATGCCGAGGGGAATGTCACCGGTACATCTGAGGTCCGACCGTCGACAGAAGGGATCGAGGCCATCCTCGCGTCCTTTACCGGTGATGTCAGCCAGACGCCTCCGGCCTTTTCGGCCATCAAGGTGGCAGGCAAGCGGGCCTACGCCCTCGCGCGAAAGGACATCATGCCTGACCTGCAACCCCGCCTTGTGCGGATCGAGCGGATCACGCTCGTCGCTCGTGAGGATGCGGATCACGCATCGTTCGAGGTGGTATGCGGCAAGGGGACCTACATGCGCGCGCTCATCCGCGATCTGGCGGCAAGCCTTGGCACCCTGGGCCATGTCCATGCCCTGCGCCGCACCCGGGTGGGACCGTTTTCGCAGTCCATGGCGATTTCTGTGGATTCCTGGCTGGAACATGGTAGGAATGCGCTCGCTTGCGGGGCGATCCATCCCGTGGAGACAGCGCTGGCCGACATCCCGGCACTTGTCGTCACGGAATTGCAGGCACGTCAGCTCAGACACGGGCAGGCGGTCCGGATCGATGAGACCAGCAAGGGTATCGTTCGCCTCCAGGACGACCACGGGCTTGTCGCGATAGCGAAATCCGATGGGAATCTGGTTCGACCGGTGCGCGTTTTCAACCATGACGGGACACGAGGTCACGATGTCGATCACAGCTGAACGCAAGAGCGAACTGATTCGCCAGTATAGCCGCACAGACGGTGATACCGGATCGCCCGAGGTGCAGATCGCCATACTGACGGAACGCATCACCAATCTCACCGAACACTTCAAGTTCCACCGCAAGGACAAGCACTCCAGGCGGGGCCTGCTCATGCTGGTCAGCAGGCGTCGGGCCCTGCTGGACTACCTGCGTGGCCGGGACGAGAGCCGCTATCGTTCGATTATCGGTAGCCTGGGTTTGCGCCGCTGATACCTGCGGCGCGGCACGGCGGAAGCGCACGTCGTCAGGTGAGCCTCCTCCAGAGGAACGCCTGGCTGGGACTGTCATGACCGGTTCTTCGTTGAGTCCGGATCATGACGGGGAATCTTCACATCACAATGGGCGGAGTGCGCTGATTCCGCCAATGTCAGGGAACAACATACATGTTTGACATTCACACGAAGGAAATCGTCTGGGGTGGCCGGACGCTGACGCTGGAAACCGGGCGCATCGCCCGCCAGGCGGACGGGGCTGTGCTCGCGACCTACGGCGCCACCACGGTGTTGTGCACGGTCGTGGCGCAAAGGCAGCCGCGAGAGGGCGTGGACTTTTTCCCGCTCACCGTGAACTACCAGGAAAAGGCGTTTGCGGCCGGCAAGATTCCCGGGGGATTCTTCAAGCGTGAAGGTCGGCCAAGCGAGAAGGAGACCCTCTCGTCACGCATCATCGACCGGTCGATCCGGCCGCTTTTTGCCTCCGGATTCCGCAACGAGACACAGGTCATCTGTACCGTGCTGGCCCATGACCTCGAGAATGACCCGGATGTCGTTGCCCTGATCGGATCCTCCGCCGCACTGGCCATATCGGGGATCCCGTTCAACGGCCCCGTTGGCTGTGCCAGGGTCGGCTTCATCGATGGCGACTATGTTCTCAACCCGCTGTTGAGGCAGATGAGCGATTCCCGTCTCGACCTGGTGGTCGCCGGACGTACGGATGCCGTCATGATGGTGGAGTCGGAGGCCCACGAGCTGAGCGAGGATGAAATGCTCGGCGCCGTGATGTTCGCCCAGCAGGAGTTCCAGCCGGTGATTGCCGCCATCAGTGACCTCGCCGCAGCCTGTGGCCGGGATCCCTGGCGCGTGCCGGAGTCCGAGGACACTGGCGATCTTGAGAGTGCCGTACGGGACCTCATCGGTGAGGAACTCGCCGATGCCTACCGGGAAGCTGACAAGCAAAACCGCCAGGAGAGGCTGCAGGCGGCGAGAAGCACCGCGAAGGAGCGCTTCGCCAAGGACGAGTCGGTGGCCGTTGATGCCCTGGCGGGTGTTCTCAAGTCTCTCGAAAAGTCGACGATGCGCGATGCAACCCTGACGTCGGGCGTGCGTGTCGATGGTCGCCAGACCGACGCGGTCCGTCCGATTTCGTCGCAAGTCGGCGTTCTCGAACGCTCCCATGGTTCATCGCTCTTCACCAGGGGCGAAACCCAGGCCCTTGTCACCGTGACGCTGGGAACGGGACAGGACGAGCAGGTCATGGACGCCCTGGCGGGCGAGTACCGCGAGCATTTCATGCTTCACTACAACTTCCCGCCCTACTCCGTGGGCGAGGCAAGTTTCCTGCGCTCACCCGGCCGCCGCGAGATCGGCCACGGCAAGCTGGCCTGGCGGGCCATTCACCCGCTGTTGCCGGAAAAGGAGAAGTTCCCCTACACCATCAGGGTGGTCTCGGAGATCACCGAGTCGAACGGTTCCTCGTCGATGGCGACGGTATGCGGCAGTTCGCTGGCGCTGATGGATGCCGGCGTGCCCCTGGCGCGGCCCTGTGCGGGCATTGCCATGGGTCTCATCAAGGAAGGTGACCGGTTCGTCGTTCTCTCGGACATTCTGGGAGACGAGGACCATCTGGGTGACATGGACTTCAAGGTGGCGGGCACCGGGAACGGCGTCACGAGTCTGCAGATGGACATCAAGATCGCCGGCATCACCCGGGAGATCATGTCTGTCGCTCTCGAACAGGCGCGAGAAGGCCGACTCCACATTCTGGGGGAAATGGCAAAGGCGATCGGCTCGACGCGTGACACGCTGTCGGACTTCGCACCGCGCATCACGACGATCAAGGTTCCTTCCGACAGGATTCGCGACATCATCGGACCGGGCGGCAAGGTCATCCGGGAGATCACGGAGGTCAGCGGAACCAAGATCGATGTCGAGGATGATGGAACCGTCAAGATCGCCTCCTCGGACCCGTCGGCAACCGACACCGCCCTGACGATGATCAAGGACATCGTGGCCGAACCGGAGGTCGGGGTGATCTATGACGGAACCGTGGTCAAGTGCCTCGATTTCGGCGCCTTCGTCAACTTCATCGGCAAGCGGGACGGTCTCGTGCACATATCCGAACTGGCGCAGGGCCGTGTGGCCACTGTCGGTGATGTGGTCAAGGAAGGCGACAACGTGAAGGTCAAGGTGCTGGGGATCGATGATCGCGGCAAGGTGAAGCTCTCCATGAGAGTGGTCAATCAGGAGACCGGGGAGGACATCACGGAACAGGTTGGTGAGCGCGAACCGCCAAGGCGCCGTGAACGCAGGGATGACGGCCGCAAACCCCGTCGGTCGCACCAGGACTGAACGCATCACCAGATGATCGGGCACGCTACAACGTGTCATAATGGCGTGCCGTAGCCAGGGGAGACCGGGTGGGTGAAGCCGCTGAACTCCATACGCATCTCGGGACGCGATGTTCTGCCCCTCGTCGAAGGCGGCAAGGGGATCTCGATCTCGAATGGCGAGAGTTCAGGCGCCTGGGCGAACTGCGGCGGCGTCGGCACCTTTTCCGGAGTCAACGCCGATCATCGTGACGAGAGCGGAGAACTGATCCCCCAGGTCTACACGGGGCGCAGCCGCAAGGAGCGGCACGAGGAACTGGTGGCGTTCGGTATCAGGGGCGGCATTCACCAGGCACAGGTGGCGCACGAACTTGCCGGCGGCGAGGGCGCCATCCATGTGAATGTCCTGTGGGAGATGGGGGGATGCGAGAGGGTGCTGCATGGCGTCCTCGAGGGAGCCAAGGGACTGGTCCATGGCGTCACGTGCGGCGCCGGCATGCCCTACAGAATGGCCCAGATCTGTTCGGAGTACGGTGTCTACTACTACCCGATCATCAGTTCCGCGCGGGCCTTCAACATCCTCTGGAAACGCGCCTATCATCGTTTCCCCGAGCTCCTCGGAGGTGTCGTCTACGAGGATCCGTGGCGCGCCGGCGGACACAATGGTCTCTCCAATGTAGAGGATCCGGAGGTTCCGGAAGACCCCTATCCCCGGGTTGTCGCACTGCGCAAGGTGATGCGGAGTGTCGGTCTTGACGACTCCCCCATCTTCATGGCCGGCGGCGTGTGGCGCGTCGACGAGTGGCTCGACTGGCTTGACAATCCCGAACTCGGCTCCATCGCCTTCCAGTTCGGAACACGTCCCCTGCTGACCGAGGAAAGCCCGATCTCCGATACATGGAAGCGGCGGTTGCCCACGCTGCGCAAGGGCGAGATCAGTCTCAACCGGTTCAGTCCGACCGGGTTCTATTCGTCGGCGGTGGAAAACAGCTTCCTTCTCGAGCTCAAGACACGCAATCGTCGCCAGGTAGCCTACGCAACCGAACCCGTCGGTGACCATGTGGTCGAATTCGCCTTTGGCCCCCGGGGCCGCCTCGTCTATCTCACGGAGCACGATCTCGAAGAGGTCCGGCAATGGGTCGAGGCGGGGTTCAGCGACCCCCTCAAGACTCCCGATTCCACCCTGGTGTTTGTCACGCCCGAGAAATCCCGGCAGATCCGCAACGACCAGATCGAGTGCATGGGCTGTCTCAGCCAATGCCGGTTCTCGAACTGGAAGTGCGGTGATTCAGGGACCACTGGCCGCAAACCGGATCCTCGCAGCTATTGCATCCAGAAGACCCTGCAGGTCATCAGTCATTCCGACGACATCGAAACCCAGCTCATGTTCGCCGGCCACAATGCCTACCGCTTTGCCAACGACCCCTGGTACGCCGACGGCTTCATCCCCACCGTGGCACAACTGATGGACCGTCTTCAGACCGGCCAGTAGGACGGCGCGGTCGGGCGGACGTGGAGTCTTGTGGTGACCGGCACTATAGTGGGCTGTCATGCCCCTCAACGATGATCACATCGCTCGATTGCTGGCTTCCAGGGGATTGCGGCTGACGCGTCAGAGACGTCAGCTCGCCGGACTCCTTTTCAGGGGCGGCGACCGCCATGTGACGGCGGAGATGCTCGCACGGGAAGCTAAGCTGAACGGTATCAGGGTGTCTCTCGCAACCGTCTACAACACGTTGCACCAGTTCACCCGGGCGGGCCTGCTTCGTCGCATCAATGTTGACTCCGCCAGGACCTGGTTCGATACGAACACGACCGTCCACCACCACTTCTTCAACACCAGAAGCCTGGAACTCACCGACATTCCGCAGGATCGGGTCAGTGTCGACGTGCTGCCGGCGCCACCGGACGGCACCACCATTGACCACGTCGACGTGGTGATCCGGGTGACTCCCAAGGTGAGGGTCGTTTGACAGATTGGAATGATTCCAGATAGCCTGTTCCCGGAGCGGCTGGACCGCTCCTTTCACCAGCACCCCAAGGGCCCGCAGGGCCACAGAATCCTGAGGAGAGAACCATGTCACTTGGTGGCACCAGGACCGAACAGAATCTGAAAGATGCCTTTGCCGGCGAGAGTCAGGCGAACCGCCGCTACCTCTACTTTGCCCAGAAGGCGGACATCGAGGGCTACAATGATGTGGCCGCCGTTTTCCGTTCAACGGCAGAAGGCGAGACCGGTCACGCCCATGGCCACCTCGAGTTCCTCGAGGAGACCGGTGACCCGGCAACCGGCGAGCCGATCGGATCCACCGACCGCAATCTCAAGGCGGCGATTGCCGGAGAGACCCACGAGTACACGGACATGTATCCCGGCATGGCCAGGACAGCCCGCGACGAGGGATTCGACGAGATCGCGGACTGGTTCGAGACCCTCGCCAAGGCGGAGAAGAGTCACGCCGGGCGTTTCCAGAAGGCGCTCGATACGCTCGACGACTGATTCTGAATCGGGAAGAGAGCTTGCCGGCGGCAGTTTTCCGCCGCGGGCAAGCCTTTCCTGTCCGGATTGTGACCATGCGAGAAGGCAGTCTCGACGCGCCCACACGCCACGTCGTGGACTGGCGCAATCCCGACTTCGTCGATGCCGGCAGCATTGACGCCGAGTTGCGGCGCGTCTTCGACATCTGTCACGGATGCCGGAGGTGTTTCAACCTGTGCGATGCCTTTCCGCGCCTTTTCGATCTCATCGACGACTCGCCCACCGGTGAACTCGATTCCGTGGCGAGCTCGGATTTCCCGTCTGTCACGGATGCCTGCACGTTCTGCGACATGTGCTTCATGACCAAGTGTCCCTACGTGCCGCCCCACGAATTCGATCTCGACTTTCCCCATCTCATGCTCCGCGTCAGGGCGGCCGAGTTTCGCCGTGGCGAGCGTGGTTTCATGGATCGACGCATCGCGGATACCGATACCAATGGCCGGTTGGGAACGACTTTCTCGCCCCTTGCCAACTGGGCACTTGCAAGGAAGAACCGCCTGACCCGCCCCCTGATGCAGTCGGCTTGCGGGATTCATGCCGAGGCCGAACTCCCCCGGTTCAATGCGCGGAGCCTGGTGTCCGTTGCCGCCCGGGAGCCCCTCGAAGTCAACCGCGAGGCCCCGGCCTATCCCCGCAAGGCGGTCATCTACGCCACCTGCTTTTCGAACTGGAACGATGCAGGGATCGGTGATGCATTCCGGCGCATCCTGGCCCACAACGGCATCGAGACCGCGGTGGTCCATCCGGGCTGTTGCGGCATGCCGAAACTGGAACTCGGTGATCTGGCTGACGTGGCACAGCGTGCCCGGCGCGTGTCCGGGGAATTGCTGGGCTGGCATGACGACGGGTGGGACATCGTGTCACTTGTGCCTTCGTGTTCACTGATGATGAAGTTCGAATGGCCGTTGATCGCTTCGGACGACACGTCCGTCACCCGTCTGGCTTCCGTGGTTCAGGATGCCAGCGAGTACATTGTCCAGATTGCCCGATCGGAGGGTCTCGCCGGCGGCCTTGAACCGATCGACGGGCCGGTGACCCTCCACGTTGCCTGTCACGCGCGCGCCCAGAACATGGGAGCGAAGGCGGCAGAGATGCTGCGTCTGATCCCTGATACGGCCGTCAACGTTATTGAGAGGTGCTCGGGGCACGGCGGAACCTGGGGGGTGCGAACCGGCACGTTCGAAACCGGCATGAAGGTTGGAAGGAACGTCATGCGCAACGCTGCCAGGCACGATCCCTCAGGCGCCGGGGTTGTCGTTTCGGAGTGCCCGCTGGCTGGTCCCCATATCGCCCAGGGAGTCGCTCGCCTGGAGGGGCGCGAAACCCCGGCGCCCCATGCGTGCCATCCGGTTCAGGTGTTGGCCCGTTCCTGGGGCCTCATGGGAGAACGTGCAGGATGAAGCTTCGCCGTGACGACATCATCGCGCCTGCCGACTACGCAAGGGCGCGCGAGGAACACCGGGCCCGCATCCGCGAGATCAAGCGGCACCGGCGTGTCGAGGTTGGTCCCTTCGTCACCTTCTTTTTCGAGAACCGTCAGACGATGTGGCACCAGATCCACGAGATGCTGCACATCGAAAAGGGTGGCGAGGAACAGATTGCCGACGAGCTCGACGCCTACAACCCCCTGGTTCCCGAAGGTCGTGATCTGCGCTCAACGATGATGATCGAGATCGACGACCCGATACGGCGCAACACGGTTCTGCGCCGTCTGGGATGGATTGACGAGACAGTGTCCTTCCGGGTCGGTGACCGGTCGATCCCTGCGGAACCCCTTCAGGACACCGAGCGCAACACGCCAGACGGCAAGACGAGCAGTATCCACTTCCTGGTGTTCCGCTTCGATGACGAAACCGTCGCCATGTTCCGTGATCCCGGGCTCCGCGTGGCACTTGAAGTCGGTCACGAGCACTATGGCCACCAGGCGATACTCCCGCCGCCGACGCGCGAAGCCCTCGCCGGCGACTTTTCCTGAAACGGCCCGCGGGGCCGTTCAACGTGTCCGCTTGAGGGCCGTCTGGGTGAAGTCGTTGAGGTCGAGATCGGTCCCGAATTCGTATTCCGCCCAGTTGAGATCGGTGCTCTTGCCGGTGAGGTGATTGGTCATCGCCATGCGCCCGGCGCGCCAGAACTCGTCAAGGTAGAGGTTGTAGTCTTCGACCAGCAGGGTCTTGAGATGGGACTCCCTGCGGTCGTAGTACTCAATTCTGACAGTGCGCAGTTCAGCGTTGTCGATCCACAAGACCTGCCGCGAATAGCCCGAATCCTCGTGAGTCGGGAAACGTTCAATCACGTCGCAGTTGAGGTTGCCACAGGGCTCGTCACCGAGATGCCGGTAGGTGTACTTCTCGATCTCGGAAGCCCCCATGTCCTCGTATGAGAACTCGCTTCCCATGAAGGAACCCGACTGGTTCGACGAACTGATGCGCTTGACCCTCTTGAGGGCCGGGAGATAGAGCCACTGGTCGTCGGCCTCTTCCTTGTGGGCGTGGACGAGAAAGGCCGTTCCCTTGACATCGCGTGGCCGGTCAAAGACAAAAATGGTGCGGTCTCCGTCGTTCTCGACCTCGATCACCTTGATGCGGACTTCCCGGGTGCTTTCCTCCCCGCGCTTGTTGCGCAGGACCATGATCATGTTCGCGGTGAAGTTTCCGAAGCCCTTCTGGCGTTCGCGGGCCTCCGTGGCGATGCGCAACCCCTTTTCCTCCGGAGTTTCTGCATCAACCCGGGACAGTCCGGGAATCCACGCGACGGCGAAGGCAACGAGAACGAGAATCATGCGCATGACGGGTTCCTCACATTCCTTGTTCTAGAAGCTGTAGTCCAGGTTGAGCCCAACAAAGCTGTCGCGCCGCACGTCATAAAGGATGTCGTTCACGGCGACATCGGCGTAGGCGGTTCCCTCGATGCTCATGAACCAGTTGTCGTCGAGACGTCTCTTGAACTCGCCGCTGACCGCCTTGCTGTCGTCTTCGAGGGAGCTGAAGACACTGATGAAGAACTCGGTACTCATTTCATCGTTGAGCCCGAAACGCGCGGCGAGAAGAAGGTCGTTCTCGAAAGCGTTGGTGGCCCAGCGGCCACGGTCGTCACGATTCCATTCGGCGATGAGGCTGAGGTCGGCATCCGTATCCCAGAGCGACCATAACGTGTACTCCGCCCCGGTCACGAAAGCGGCATAGTCCTCATCCTCGCCGCGGAGGTTTGCGGCGCCCGAGCGGTGGATGGCCTCCAGCTTGAGCAACCAGGGACCAGACGTGTACTGGGCGTCGAGACCGAACTGGCGGATCTGCTCGTAGTGCGGGACCAGGCCCTGCCTGGTGAACTGCAGCGTGGGGTCCCGGCTTGTGCCGTCGAACACGCTGAGGCCGACATCGAAGGGACCGAAGCTGTTGGAGTAGCGGCCGGCTAGGTCGACATGCCATTCCTCCGCCCCGGACTCGTAAGAGACCCCGTCGTTGTTCACGACCGCCCTGCCGCGCAGGCGCCCCTTGCGGCCGGGCAGTGTGCGCGGCCGGTGCCATGTCATCGCAAAGGCCTCGAACACGCCCGCCTCTCCTGACAGCGTGACATGTGCCATGGGTTGTCCCAGCTTGGTCTCGTCTCCCGGGCTGCCCGTCAGGGTGGTCTGGTTCACGATATCGACAAGGGAACGCGATTCGGTGACGCCCCAGAAGACACGGTCAAATCCCAGGCGCAGTTCCCATTCGCCGTCGCCCGCATCGCCGTAGACGAGCAGATAGGCGTCACGCAGGTCCGCGTGGGTACGTTCCCTGTCCACGGCGTCGTAACGGTAGAAGGGGGTCACGGTGATGCTGCGTCCTTCGTCGTCCTCCACATAGATCGTGGTCTCACCGGTCACGCCACTGGCGTGTGACCGCTGGCCAGGATGGGCCGGCGAGTCGGGATAAATCCTGGTTTCGGCTGAAAGGCGCGTGAAGACCTCGACGAACGTCTCGGCCCGAGATTGTGTCGCCGTGAGCGATGCCAGAGTCACGAGGATCACCGTCATAAGAGGACGTATGACCCGGTGGCCGGCTGTTTGTGCGGTATCACTGCCGGACAGCATCAGGAATCCCTGGCTGCCATCACACGCACCCGAGGCCATTGGTCACTCCGTTGCGTTGAACCACGCCGATCATAGCCGCAACACATGCAAACAAACAGGAAAAGGAGGGTGTCCAGACGATCCCGGACAGGGTGATCATGCGGCTGGCGTCTCGAGGCCCGTGCCCGGCGCTGCCGCAAACAGCTGGTGGCGCAGCAAGGCTGCGTGACGCTCTCAACTTATCTATGTAGAGTCCGCACGGTCATGGTCACGGCACAGTGTTGCACGACTGAAGGGGTTCCGCGCCGTGTGTGGGGGCGGCTCGTCCTCGCTTGGGTTCTTGGTGTGGCCTTCAGTCTTCCGTTCGGTGCTCACGCCGGGTCCCTTGAGCTTGCGCGGACTGCCTTTGCCGAGGGGAGATTCATCGACGCCGCGCGCATCGCCGAAGATCTCGGGACACCTGCCGGCCTCATGCTGGCTGCCCAGTCCCTGCAGGTCCATGGCCACTTCATTGCCCAGGCGGACCAGGCGGACCGGTACCTCAGGCAGGCTATCGATCTTGCGGAGGAGGCTGTCCGCGTCGACCCGCAGAGCGCCGAAGCCCATGTGCACCTTGCCGCCGCCATCGGCCGGCATGCGGAGGCGGTCGGTTCCTTCGAGGCATCGAATCGGGGGTATGGCGAGAGTATTCGCGAGGCCGCCGATAAGGCCCTGGCCCTCGATCCGGAACTGGCCGAGGCCCACCTCACCATGGGCCGCTGGCATGCCGGTGTGATCGATGCCCTGGGCTCCTTCATGGCCGGAATGCTCTACGATGCCAGCGAGGATGCAGCGCTGGAACATCTGGAACGGGCCATGGAACTCAAGCCTGACAGCAAGACCATCCTGCTGGAGAGCGCTACAGGGCTGCTGATCCTCGATGACGGGAATGCACGCGCCCGCGACCTTCTGATGAGGGGAATCGGCATGGACAGCAGGGATGCTGCCGAAGCCCTCCTTCATGCGGAGGTGATCGAACGCCTCGAGGCGTTGGGCTCGAATCCCTGATCTGCAACAACGGCATCGAGACGGGTTGCCGGCAGGGCCCGGACTGATGGTCAGGAGAGTTGAGATGAACGGCGACAACCGGCTGTTTTCGGACATCTACCAGGTGGATGTGCCCGAATCATGGACGGATCACTACGGCCACATGAATGAAGGATACTTCGTGGTCGCGGCCAGTGACGCCTCATGGGCGTTCCAGGCTCACCTTGATATCGGCACCGCCTACTACGACAGGACCGGTTGCGCCCTCGTGACCGTGGAAACGCATGTCCGCTACCTTGCCGAGGTATCGAGGGGCGAATGCCTTTCCTTTGACAGCCTTGTCATCGGACACGACGCCAAACGTCTCCACATCGGGCACATCTTTCGTGTCGGCGAGCGTCAGTGCGGGACCATCGAGTGCATGTGGCTTCACCTTGATCACCAGGCGGCGCGGACGACACCCTTTCCGTCGGACATCGATTCACGCCTTGCCACTCTGGTGTGGACGGAGCCACCGGCGTGGGCCGCACGTCATATCGGCCTCGGCGGAGGCGTGCGTCGCTAACCTGGATGTGGGTGACTCCAGTTTCCGGAGATTCTGCGCTATAGTGGTACTCCAGAGAACAGTCATCACCGGCACATGGCCCGTGATGAATCCGGCACCATGAAATTCTCCCACATTCTTGCAGTTGTCTTCGCGATGGGTGCTGCAGCCTGGGTGCTGTCCGGCAACCTCGGGCACGATGTGCCCGCAGCGGAGGGAGGGACCGAGCCGGCGCCGGAAACCGTAATCGAGGCGCCCCCTGCCACTTCTGTCAGGGTCGCAACGAGTGTTGCCACACCCCACGCTCTTGAACTGACCCTGACGGGACAGACTGCTGCTGAGAGAATTGTGGCGCTCAGCGCGCAGACACGGGGCCGTGTCGAAACCATCGAGGTGAGGGAAGGTGATTTCGTTGACGCCGGTGACCTGATTGCCAGGCTGGCGCCTGACGATCGCATGGAGCGCCTGGAACGGGCCCGGTCAAGTGTCCGTCTCCGTGAAATCGAGTACGAGGCGGCCTCCAGGCTGGCAGAGAGCGGTTGGCAGTCCGAAGCCGCGGAGGCCGAGGCGCTGGCCCAGCTCGACCGGGCGCGCTCCGATCTCGCGGCCATCCGTCTCGATATCGAGCGCACACGAATCAAGGCGCCCATATCGGGCATTCTCGAGGAACTCGACATCGAGGAAGGGTCCGTCGTCTTTACCAATGCAGCCGACACGATCGGCAGGATCGTGGATCTCGATCCGATCACGGTTGTCGGCTTTGTCAGCGAAACCCGGGTGGCGAGCATCGAGACCGGGATCCGGGGCATGGTGAGTCTGGCGACGGGAGAGACCGTGACGGGAGTCGTGCGCTACATTGCCAGAACTGCGGATGAACAGACCCGGACCTACAGGATCGAACTGGACATTCCCAACCCGCAGCACACCATCCGGGCTGGCATGACGACACTTGTGAGGTTGCCACTGGCGACCGTTCCCAGCCACTTCCTTTCGCCTTCAATCCTGTCTCTCGATGACTCGGGCACACTGGGCGTCAAGGTCATCAGCGAGGATTCGACGGTCCGCTTTCTTCCGGTCACGATCATTTCTGCCGAAGCCGACGGATATCACGTCGCCGGACTTCCCGAACGGGTGACGCTCATTACCGTCGGTCACGAATTCGTCACCGATGGTGAAGCCGTCATTCCGGTCCACGTCGACAGCTCTCCGGGGACGTTGTGAACGCCCTTATCAACGCAGCGCTCGACCATCCCCGTACGGTCCTGCTCACCCTCGTGCTGCTCCTGGTCGTCGGCGTGTCGGTCTACGTCGCGATCCCGAAAGAGTCCGATCCTGACATCAACATCCCCATCATCTACGTGTCGATGCACCACGAGGGAATCTCGCCCGATGACGCGATCAGCCTTCTGATCAAGCCCATGGAACAGGAGCTGCGCGGTATCGAGCATGTGAGAGAAGTCAGGTCGACGGCGTATGAGGGTGGCGCCAACGTCACTCTCGAATTCGAAGCGGGATTTGATCCCGATGCCGCCCTTGAGGATGTGCGGGCCAGGGTCGACGTGGCCAGACATGACCTGCCTGACGAGACCGACGATCCCACTGTTCACGAGATCAACCTGTCACTGTTTCCCGTGCTCGTCGTGAGCCTGTCGGGCAACGTGCCGGAACGGACCATGCTGCGTCTGGCCCGCACACTCAAGGACAACATCGAGGGCGTGAGCGAAGTCCTCGAGGCCGTCATCAAGGGAGACCGCGAAGAGGTGATCGAAGTCATCGTCGACCCGGTGACGCTCGAGAGCTACCGGCTCAATGTCATGGAGATCGCGCGGGACATCAGCGGGTCCAATCGACCGGTGGCCGTCGGTCTGATGGATACCGGCGCCGGACAGTTCGCGATCAAGGTTCCCGGGCTCATCGACGACGTGGATGACTTCCTGGGTCTGCCTCTCAAGATCAGGGGCGATGCGACAACCAGTATCCGCGAACTGGCAGAGGTCAGGCGGACATTCAAGGACGCCAGAGTCCATGCACGGGTGAAGGGTGAGCCGGCTCTGACCATCGAGGTGTCCAAGAGAACCGGGGAGAACATCATCGAGACCATCGAGAAGGTGAGGGCCGTCGTGGCGGCAACAAGCGCCGGTTGGCCATCGAGCGTGAAAGTCGCCTTCTCGAGGGACCAGTCGAAGGGCATCCGGCTCATGCTCGCCGATCTGCAGAACAATGTGCTGACGGCCGTGCTTCTCGTGATGATCGTGATCGTGTGGTGTCTGGGCTGGCGATCGGCCGCGCTCGTCGGCGTCGCCATACCGGGATCGTTCCTGACCGGAATTCTGGTTCTTGCGATCGCCGGCCTGACGCTCAACATTGTCGTGCTGTTCAGCCTGATTCTCGCGGTCGGCATGCTTGTCGACGGTGCCATTGTCGTGACCGAGTATGCCGACAGGAAAATGTCCGAAGGCCTTGATCGCCGTGAGGCCTACTTTTCCGCCGCCTCCCGCATGGCCTGGCCGATCACTGCCTCGACCCTGACAACCCTCGTGGCGTTCTTTCCCCTCATGTTCTGGACCGGAATGGTCGGCGAATTCATGAAGTACCTGCCGATCACCCTGATCGCCGTTCTCTCCGCCTCGCTTGCCATGGCACTCATTTTCGTGCCCACCCTGGGATCGTTGTTTGGCAAGAGTGCGGGGCATGACAGCGATCAGGCGCGGGCCTTGTCCGAGGATTCGGGAGGCAGTCTCGATGGCGTACGTGGCTTTACCGGACTCTATCTCGGGATCCTGCGCGTCCTGCTGCGCCATCCGGTCAAGGTGCTCCTGGTCTCGATCCTGTTGCTGGCCGGGGTGCAGGTCGCCTACGCCCGCTATGGCAAGGGCGTCGAGTTCTTTCCCGATATCGAACCCGAAAGGGCAGCGTTCCAGGTTCACGCGAGGGGCAACCTTTCCACTTCGGAAAAGGACGTTCTGGTTCGAGAGGTCGAGGACCGGCTGCTGGACATGAACGAGTTCGAGACCATCTTTGCGACATCGGGCGGGAGAGAGGACTTCCGGGGGGCCGAAGACGCCATCGGAATGGTCAACGTGGAACTCGTGGACTGGTCGCTGAGACGTCCTGCGGCGGGCATTTTCGAGGAGGTCCTCGAGAGGATAGCGGGCCTTGCCGGTATCCATGTCGAATCGCGTGCACAAAGACGGGGTCCGCGATCCGAGAAACCGATCAACATTCAGGTATCCTCAAGCGATCCGGTGCTGCTGGAGGAGGCGATCGCCACCCTGCGCGACCATCTCGACGAGATGGATGGATTGAGGGATATCGAGGACAGCCGCCCGATCCCGGGAATTCAGTGGGAGGTCATCGTCGATCGCACCCAGGCGGCAAAGTTCGGGGCAGACGTCGGCTCGGTCGGCGCGATCATCCAGCTCGTGACCAGGGGGCTGCGCGTCACCACGGTGCGCCTCGAGGATTCGAATGAAGAGATCGATGTCCTGGCTCGGTTCCCGGAAGACATGCGCACCCTTGACGGGCTTGACCAGCTCCGCATCCAGACCCCTGTGGGACACGTGCCGATCGGGAACTTCGTGGAGCGCTCCGCCAAGCCAAGGGTTGGCAGGATCAAGAGGGTGGACGGCGAACGCGTCATGACCATCGGGGCTGACATCGAGGAAGGGGTGCTGGCGGATTCCCTGGTACGTGACCTGCAGGCATGGCTGGGCACCGTCGAACTCGGACCCGGCGTCGAGGTCTCCTTCCGGGGAGACAGCGAACGTCAGGAAGAGGCATCCGAGTTCCTGCTCAAGGCCTTCATCGTCGCTCTCTTCATGATGGCCATCATTCTTGTCACGCAGTTCAACAGCTTCTATTCGGCCTTCCTCATCCTTTCCGCCGTAATCATGTCGACAGTCGGGGTCATGATCGGCCTCCTTGTGACCGGCAAGCCCTACGGCATGATCATGTCGAGCATCGGCGTCATTGCCCTTGCCGGCATTGTGGTCAACAACAACATCGTCCTCATCGACACCTTTGACAGGCTGCGCCGGACGGTCAGGGATCCCGTCGAAGCCATCCTGCGGACCGGAGCGCAGCGCCTGAGACCAGTGCTCCTGACCATGATCACGACCATTCTCGGACTCATGCCCATGGTGCTTCAGGTCAACATCGACTTCGTCACCAGGGAGATCAGCGTGGGGGCGCCCTCGACCCAGTGGTGGGTTCAGTTGGCAAGCGCCATCGTGTTCGGTCTGGCCTTCGCCACGGTCCTGACACTGGTTTTCACGCCCTGCGCCCTGATGGTGCGCGAGAATGTCGGCATCTGGCGCCAGTCCCGGAAGGCACGCCGTTCCGGCCGCGCAGTGCTGGAAGCGGCACAATGATCCTCCTCTTCCGGAGGCGATAATCTGTGATCGGACGCCGGGCCCGGTGGGTCGCAGCGGCTGTTGTCGTTCTTGCGGTCGCATACACGGTTGCCTGGCACGGTCTCGCGCTGAGACTCGAAGGTATCCTGGAAGAGGCGGCGGCCCCGTCCCCGAAGAAGGATTGGCACGCCTCCTGGACACGGCTTGAAGCGGGCGGTTTCCCCTTTTCCATGCGCATGACGGCGTATCAGCCGATTATTGTCTGGGGGCGCGGCGGCGAAGAGGTCACCTGGCAGGCACCAGAACTGGTGATCAACACGAATCCGGTGAACCCGTCCGGCGTGTCGCTGGTGCTGCCCGAGAGGCAGGATCTTTTCCTCGAGACACCTACGCGCCGTCATGCCGTTGGCATCGCCCTGTCTCGTGGAAGCGTCGCATTCGGGTTCGCATCCGGTGAGGTGGACGCCGTCGATATCGGTCTTGAGGACGTGACCGTGACCTCCGGCACGGGAACAGCTCTTGCCGCGGCTGGCACGGTGGATCTCGTCTCGACCTCCGACGTTGAAGGGGAGGACCGGGACGTCTTCCTGGAGGTGACGGACCTCATGATCGGTGGCGAAGCCGCTGAACGGGTGGAGAGAGGCCTGGCACGAATGCGTGTGGTGGGCGCCGTGCCGCGCCGTGGTACCGCGAGGGAGCGCGTGGATGCCTGGAGGCGCGCCGGCGGTTACGTGGACCTGGGTGAGCTTGTTCTCGTGTGGCCGCCGGTTGCAGCCCAGGGGCAGGGACGCCTTGCGCTCGACAGGGACAACCGGCCCATTGGCGCCCTGCGTCTCGAAGTTGTCGGCTATCGGGAGATCATCATGGCCCTGGCGCAGGCGGGCGAGGTGCGTCAGGACCAGGCGGACATCGTCGCTGCGGCGCTTGATTTCATGGCCGGACCGCCGGTCGACGGCCAGCGTCGCATCGATGTCGACCTTTCAATGCAGCATGGACGCTTGACCATCGGCCCCTTCACCGTCATGCGTCTTGCCCCGCTGTGGCCACCGCCGTGATGACGTTCCGGACGGATCAGCCGCGTGCCGTGACGTCGAGGACGAGGCCCGGCAGGCGCGAGATATCGCCAAGGCAGCGTCGCAAACTGCGCTTCTGACGGGGCGATAGCTGCGCCACGTCGATGCCCGGACCGGGGGGAACGCCGGCCTCGAGATCCCTGATCTGCTGCCTGACCATGAGGTCCAGAAACACCTCGTGGGCCTCGGTGAAAGCCAGCAGGTCGGCCCTGGCGATCTTGCCGAGCTCGACCAGGGCCGCAAGGCGCATGGCGGTGCTGGTGGCTTCGATGCCGTGACGCAGGGCCATGGCGCGGGCGCCGGCAACCAGTGGGAACAGGCCACCGATCTTGAGATCGAGGCGTCCGTCCTTCGTCTTCAGGCCGCCCAGAAATCCGCGTGGCGACACCCACGTCTGCAATTGTTCCGCCATCATTCTCGGCAGCACCGGTGTGCGGGCCGTTTCCAGTGCCAGACTGCGCAGCCGGTCGGTCAGAATACGGTCGCCATGCACGTGGACCAGGTCGAAGAAGATGTCGACATTGAGCAGGCTCGCCCCGTCAGCGCGTGTCGCCCAACCGGCGATGACCATCTGCCAGTCGTCGATGGACCGTCGCCACTCGGGATTGGAGGCCATGACGCCGCCCTTGCAGTAGGGCAGGCCTGCGGCATCCAGCAGATCGCAGGCTCTTGATGCGATGCGCAGGAGGATGGCGTCGTCCACCTCGCCGGAGCTGACGATCGCGTTGTCCTGATCACCTGCGAGAAGGGACTCACCGCGTCCGGCGGATCCGAGAATGAAGAAGGCCCAGCCGTCTTCCGCCTCATCGGCCGCGGCGATTCGGGCAGCACGAGCGGTGAGCTTGCGGTAGAAGCTCGAGATCATCGAGGCGATGCGCGAGGCGCTCATCCCCTCGTCGAGAAGGGCGCCGGCCATCGGCGCCAGCCGGGCATGAACGTCTGCGAGATCGTGCGCACTGGCGGCGGCTTCGAGTGCATCGTTGATGACAAGGGCCTCGCCCGCCTGGTGACGGAGCAGGAGCTTCGACGTCATGATTCCGCACACGGCTCCGGATGAGTCCGTGACGGCGAGATGGCGCAGGGACAGTCTCGTCATGCGGCCAAGAGCCACGTGGGCGGCTTCATCGGCCTGGACGGAAACAAGCGGTGTCGACATGAGGTCGCCGGATGCCAACTGGAGAGCGGCTGAACCGTGACTGGCCACTGCCCGCACGACGTCGCGTTCCGTGATGATGCCGGGCCCGCCGGCCTCGCCGTCGCGGTCAACCAGGACCGACGAGATACGCCGTTCAATCATCGTCGAGGCAGTGTCGGCAAGCAGCGATCCTGAGTCTATGAACACGGGATCGCTGGTCATGATGTCGCGCACGCGAAAGCGCCAGGGCCATGTATCGACCTGATGACGGTTCATGGAACGTGCCAGCCCCGGGAACGTTGCTGGGAGCGGGTGCGCCGCGCCCGGCTCGTGAAGGCGAGGGCGTCACCCAGTGTCATGACGCCCCGGTCCGCGAGAAGCGGCACGATGCGCGTGTAGAGTTCGGCAGCGGAGAGCGCGTCACCGAGTGCCGTGTGCCGGCCACCGACAGCAACACCGAAGTGCCGGCAGACGGCATCGAGATCCAGCGCCTGCAGGTCAGGTTCAAGAACGGCGACAAGGTGACCAGTATCCAGGGAGAAGGGGGTAGACCAGGATTTCCCGCAGCGCCGGCTTTCGGCAGCCAGGACGGCGAGATCGAAACCGATGTTGTGGCCGATGACGACGCAGTTGCCGGAGATCGTCTCGAGATGCCCGAGACCGGCACTGATCCCGGGTGCGCCCTGGACCATGGCGTTGTCGATTCCGTGAATGACCGTCGAGGCTCGCGGAATGGCGATTTCCGGATCGATCAGCATGTCGAGATTGGCATGGGCGTAGACCCGGGTGCCATGGGTGCGGACGGCGCCAACGGAGACGATGCGGTCCCGTTGAGGCTCGAGCCCGGTGGTTTCGCAATCGACGACGATGCCCGGGAGCTCGGAAAGAAGCGTGGAGTCTTCAGGAGGAGGGGAAGGTGGAAGACTGTCGTGAAGCGCCAGATCGTGATCGAGTTCATGGTCGCTCCCATTTCCGGGCGGCGCCTCGAGAATCATCACCCAGCCTCCCCGGTCGCCGAGGGCGGCAACTCGTGCGGGGATGTCGCGACCGTCCACGGAGCGGACGCTGGCGACGGGATCCGGGCTGTCCGGCTCCGGGACGCTCTCGCGTGTGATGGCAGCGAACACGCTGGTTCCCGGGCTGAGTGCGTCGGAGGGAAATGTGTGCCTGGCGGCATTGTTGACCAGGCTCACCAGTCCGGTGCGGGTGACGACCACCACGCCGGTGGGGAGCGCCGCCAGGATCCCTGTCAGGCGCTGTTCGGTCAGCTGGCGCTGGTCTTCCCGGGAGGCAAGAACACTGTCGACGGTGCCGGCGAGCGCCTTCAGTTCGCTGTTGGTGACCATGCGGTCGGCGTGATCGAGAAAGCGGTGTCCCTCGCTGCCGGCGAGCAGCAGGCTGCCCCTCAGCCGCTGGATGTCCTTCCTGTGTCCGCGGACAAGGGTGATGGCGAACCACAGGGCTCCGGTGGCGATGATGGTTCCCGCTCCGATGGCAAGCGCTCTCAAGGCGAGGTGTTCCGGCCACGATGCCCACAAGGCAAGGAGCGCGAGCCACAGCGCTGCACCCGCAGAGGACACCAGGCACGCGATCATGCCCTGCCAGTACCGTGTTTCCGGCTTCATCACACGGTTTCTCCGCGCCCGGCACGTGCTTTCCAGTCCTCGAGGAGCGCGTCGCCATCCATGCGCCGGCGGATCTGCTCGCGAACATCCCGCCAGCGAAAGCGGATCGAGTTGGTCACGATCTCGCGATCGAGTTCCCTGTACTCATCGATGACCGGTGCGTAGCGGACGAGGTCGACCTCGCTGCCGGAGAAGGCATTGCGCCCTTCGGCTGCGGCCTGCCAGTCCTCGAGGCGAGTCCGCCTGTCAAAAGCGTCGAGCGTCGCGTCGAGGTCGTCGCGTTCCGGTTGACCGACGAGGCCCGCCATGGCTGCCTGGCGGAAGGCGTGAAGCGCCAGGGCTTCGAGAACGGCGTCGTCGACGACGGTTTGCCGGCCTGCCGTGGCCACGGAAAAGACCGTGAGGTCGGAGAGACAGGACAGGAAGACCCTGACCGATGCGATGCGGATCGAGGCAGAGAAGGCATCGTCCTCGAACCATGCCCTGAAGCTCGTGCCCATGCGGGTCTTGAGATATCCGTGGAGCGATGTCTGCGCGATGTAGGAGGATCTCGTATGGATGAACTCGACCAGCCTCTCGACCGTCCCCAGCTTCGAGCGGTCGAAACGAAGCTTCAGGATTCGGGGCAGCAACGGCGCCGGTGAGGCCCCGGTTGTCAACAGCCGCACCATTCCCTGTTGAAATCGTGAGATGTTCATCCATAATCCCGGCAGCCGCTTCAAATGCCCCTCCTCTGGTTATCGACGCGCGTCCCGGGGGGGCTGGTCTGCGGCACCAACAGTTGAAGGAGGCGGCGAATGTCGCAGGATAACAGAAGACTACACTGGGCCAAGACGTCACGCCTGACCTACTGGGTTCTGGCGATCTGGTTCCTGTTCGGATACGTCTTTCCGTTCTTTGCCAAGGATCTCAATGGCGGTTCGTTCCTAGGGTTCCCGCTCGGTTACTACATGATCGTTCAGGGATCGCTCATCGTGTTCGTTCTGTTGATCGTCGGTCACAACTTCCTGCAGGATCGCATTGATGACGAATGCGGCCTGAGCGACGAATGAGGAGGGCGTCATGAGCGGTCAAACACAAGGAACCCGTTTCGTCGACAGACTGGGCAAGGTCTACGGGATCTACACCCTGGGGTTCCTGGGCTTCTTTGCCCTGATGGCGATTGTCGAGCAGCTCGGCGCAAGCGCCCAGTTGATCGGCATCCTTTTCCTCCTGTTCACCATCGCGATCTACGCCACGATCGGCTGGCTCTCGCGAACCATGCAGGTCGATGCCTACTACGTTGCCGGACGTGAGGTTCCGTCCTTCTACAACGGCATGGCGACAGCAGCTGACTGGATGTCGGGTGCGTCATTCGTCGCCCTGGCGGGAGGAATCTACTTCGGTGGCTACCCCTATCTCGGGTTTGTCATCGGCTGGACGGGCGGTTACGTGCTCGTCAACGCCCTGATGGCGCCCTATCTCAGGAAATTCGGTTGCTACACGGTGCCTGACTTCATCGGGACCCGTTACGGTGGCAATCTGGCGCGGTTCTGCGCCGTGCTGGTTCTCGTGGTCGCGTCGTTCACCTACGTGACGGCACAGATCAACGCGACCGGCACGATTGCCGCCCGGGCTCTTGCCATTCCGTTCGAGGTCGGTGTGTGGTTCGGACTCCTGGGCATCCTGCTGTGTTCGATGCTGGGTGGCATGCGCGGCGTGACCTGGACACAGGTGGCGCAGTACATCGTCCTCATCATCGCCTACCTGGTGCCCGTGATCTGGATGTCGAATGCCCAGGGCTTCGGCATCATTCCGCACTTCACCTATGGCGATGCGGCATTGCGTATTGCCGAACTCGAGACGGAATACGGTCTTGTGGCGGCGGCTGAAGCCGTTGCCGGACTGAGGGTTCTGACAACGGCCCACTTCGATCCGCAGGGCGGTCTCGATTCATGGAAGTTCGTGACTCTCGCCCTGTGCATGATGGCGGGCACGGCCTCCCTGCCGCACATCCTCATGCGCTACTTCACGACGCCGTCGGTGCGTCAGGCGCGCAAGTCGGTGGGCTGGTCCCTCTTCTTCATTTTCCTGCTCTACTTCACGGCGCCGGCACTGGCGACCCTGACCAAGCTCCAGCTTCTCGATCCGAATCTGGCAACGGCGGTGGTCGGCAAGGCGATTGACGACGTCACCAATCTCGATTGGATCAGGAACTGGACCGAGGTCGGCATGCTGTCGGTCGTCGACCAGAACGGCGATGGCATCGTTCAGCTCAACGAGTTCTTCATGAGGCCCGACATCGTCGTGCTGGCAACGCCGGAGATTGCCGGTCTGCCCTACGTGATTTCGGGGCTCGTGGCAGCCGGTGGCATGGCGGCAGCGATGTCAACCGCCGACGGTCTGCTGCTGGCGATGGCCAATGCGTTGAGCCACGATCTCTACTACAAGATCATCGATCCCAAGGCCGACACGAAGCGTCGTCTGATTGTCGCCCGTGTCCTCCTGGTGGGTATCGGTGCTCTTGCAGCCCTGATCGCGTCGTTGCAGCTCACGGGCATCCTGGGGGCCGTGGCATGGGCTTTCTGCTTCGCATGCTCGGGCCTGTTCTTCCCGCTGGTTCTGGGAATCTGGTGGAAACGCGCCAACAGGCCAGGGGCGATTGCCGGCATGGTTGCCGGTTTCGTGGCAGGGACGATCTACCTCATCCACGTCTACAATGGCGGTGACCAGCTATGGTCGATCGACCATCTCCGGTTCGGCATGATCGGCATGCCGGTCTCGCTTGTGGCGATGGTCGTGGTCTCACTGGTCACCGAAGCACCGGATGCCGAGATGCAGGCCATGGTGGATGAGACCCGCGTTCCGACAGGCAAGACGATCCTGACGGAAGCGTAGTGACGCATCGTTGATGTGACCCTTGTTTTAACGGGGGGCGGACAATCCTGTCCGCCCCCCTTGTCTGTTCATGAGAGCCCGGGAGTCCTGATCCGATGACCAGCCTTGCGGCTGTTCTTCCCTGGTGGGTGGTGGGCCTCGACTACATCCTCGGCGCCATCATGTGGACGCTGATCGGCCGTTCGGCCATGAACATCTTCCTTCCCGTGACGTCCGACTTCTTCTTCATGCGGGCGTTCGTGATGCTGACCAACCCGGTCCTGCGGGTCTTCAGGCCGGTGACGCCGGGATTTCTCATCGACCCCGTCGTGCCGCTGTTCGTGGCCTGGTTCTTCTTCCTGTTCCGCTTCTATGCCCTGCCCTGGATCCTCGGGTACTCGGTGCTCGGCATGCTGTCCTTCCCCCTCGAGGGGGAAATCGCCGCCATCCTCTACGATCTCCTCGGTGGCGGTTTCGGCGGTTCCTGAGGAACCATGGCCGGGGAGAGTGCCCTGCGTGACGCGTTCATGGCGTGGCAGTGTCTCATCCGCCAACACGCCATGCGCAGGGAGAACGGACGTCCCTCGAGCGCCATGACTCCCCGTGTCGTGCTTGTCGACGGAAGCGTGCCGGGCCACATCCGCACGGTCCTCCTCGAGCGGGAACCGGCCGCCTCGGCCGCTCTCTTTCGCCAGGCCGTCTCGGGCACCCACGATCCCCGGGAGCGCTTCGAGAAGGGGCTGAAACACCTGTCGGCAACCTATTTCCAGACATCGCGGGAGTTCGAGCCGCGGCTGTTCGCCCAGTTCTCCCGGCAGTCGCCGGGCGCGGCCGCTCTCGTTGCCGCCGGCAGCGCGACACTCCACTTCGAGCAGTTCAGCCAGTCCTGGATCCTGCCATGCGACGTTCAGGACCTGCCAGTTGACGACCCCTTCGCCTCGGCGCTTTTCTGGCACAACGCCCTCTTTGCCCCGCCGCCCGCAGCGCCGCGCGCCCTTGCCTTCCTTCCCGACTGGCACGCCGCCACAGCCAACCCTCCGGTCAAGCACAGTTGACGTGTCCCGGAGTTGGTACCGGGAACTGATCGGGCCTTCAGCAGCCCTGCCTTCGAACTGCTGGAGGTCAAACCCGACCGGGCCGTTCCCATGAGCGCGACGGGTCAGGACCCGAGTTCTCAACCCGATAGTGGCGTCAAATCATGACGTTGGGGCGCGTTCGCCCGTTTGAGAGCTGATGAAGGTTCAACTAGGCCGCGACAAGAGGCTCAATGCCCGACACATCAACCTCTTGGGATGCTGCAGCCAGGTCATGGTTTGCCTGCATGTTCATCCAGTAAGCCGGGGTTGTGTTGAAGGCGCGGGCAAGGCGCAGGGCCGTGTCGGGCGTCATTCCGGTGACACCCTTCACAAGCCGTTCGATCCGTGTGCGAGGAACGCCCAGACGGCGGGCAAAGGCTATCACTCCCATGTCCAGGGGATCGAGGTAGAGTTCCTTCAGGACTTCGCCTGGATGCATCGGTTCTTGAAGCAGGCTCATCCCGGTTCCCTTCAATGGTAATCGACAATCTCAACATTGGCGGGACCGTTCGGCGTCCATACAGAGCAAATGCGCCATTGGTCGTTGATCCGCACGGAATGTTGTCCTGCCCGATCGCCTTTCAGTTCTTCCAACTGGTTGCCCGGTGGAAAACGCAGATCCTCCACGACAACCGCAGCATCCAGCGCCGTGAGCATCGCCCGAGTGCGCTTCACCAGGTCACCGGGGAAGCCCTTGCCAAAACTGCCCCTCAAGGCATTGGCGGCGAACTTGCCTCTGGCACTCTGGATCATGGAGAGCATGTATCACAATATGATACGTGTGCGAAAGCATGATGTGCTGCCCGTCCTTGAACGCAGCCGGAGTGGATGCGTATGGCCTTCGGGACTGTGAAGAACCGAACATCAAACATCGAATCCCGGTTCGGTGTGGATTTCTGCTGTCGGACAGGCACGAGGGCGCAGTGACCGGGCGTGGTGGATGGCGTACCAGCCATTATTGCCAGGCTCGGCGTTCTCCGGCGTGCCACCGGCCATCAGCGAATCAATGCAGTTGTCGACGGTCACCTGCACCTGCCGTCCTTGCATACCGCGTCATCTGACCCGGCCTCCGCGACCGTGCCGCGGTTCCGGTTGATACGGAAAGGCCAGGTTTCTTCGCGGCGTTGCAGCGCCGGCGAGCCCCTCTCGCGCCTGGATGGCCTGGAAGATCAGAACTTGCGGTAGGCGCGGTAGAGATCGCGCATGGGATGGCGATCTGACATCTGGAATTTGATCAGGAGTTCGCGGGCGATCATGTCGCGGTCCTGCTGATTGTCCGGCAGGTCCACGGATTCGGGAACCCGGATCCAGCCATTCGCATTGCGGTCGAAGACCGCGGCATGGCCTTCCTCGTAGCCCATGTGAACATCCTCGAGCCAGTTGAGATCGTCCCAGCCCATGAGCTCGATGTAGGTCTTCAGGAACGGCGTCAACCGGTCATAGTCGGGAAGCAGGTTGACATCGTAGCGATAGCCGATGTGCTGGCCGATTTCCTTCTCGCGGGACGTGTCGAGACCGTCCGAGGTGAGGAAATAGTCGACGTCGGCGTTCTTGTCAGGTGTGCCTGTCATCTGCGTTTCCTGCCCCTTGTCAGAGATGGTGGTAATCATCGACGCCGACGGTGTGATTGGTCCCCGCCAGGGGGACGCCCGCCATGGCCGAGGCTTCCATGGTCAGAGCCGCCAGATCCTCCGGCTCGAGGCTGTGGACGTTGGTCTTGCCACAGGCCCGCGCCATCATCTGGCATTCGATGGTCAGCGTATGGAGGATGTTGTAGACGCGTTCGGCCGCGTCGTCGGGGTTGAGGCGCTTGCGGAGCTCCGGATCCTGGGTCGCGACGCCGACCGGGCAACGGCCGGTATGGCAGTGGTAGCAGTATCCGGCGGGAACCCCGATGGTGCCTTCGAAGTCCGCCTCCGGGATGTCCTTGTTGCAGTTGAGAGCCATCATGGCGGTCGTTCCGATGGCGACCGCGTCGGCGCCGAGAGCAAGCGCCTTCGCCAGGTCGCCGCCGTTCCTCACCGCCCCGGCGTAGATGAGCGTGATGTCGCCGCGCTTGCCGAGATCATCGATCGCCCGCCTGGCCTGGCGTATGGCGGCAATGCCCGGAATGCCGGTTTCCTCGGTGGCAAGGTGGGGGCCTGCCCCGGTCGAGCCTTCCATGCCATCGATGTAGATGGAGTCGGGGTCGCACTTCACGGCCATGCGCACGTCATCGTAGACACGCGCCGCACCAAGCTTGAGCTGGATCGGGATCTGGTAGTTCGTCGCCTCGCGAATCTCCTGGATCTTGAGGGCGAGATCGTCGGGGCCCAGCCAGTCCGGATGGCGGGCCGGCGAGCGCTGATCGATACCCGCAGGCAGGGACCGCATCTCGGCCACCTGGTCGGTGACCTTCTGGCCCATGAGATGGCCACCAAGGCCGACCTTGCAGCCCTGGCCGATGAAGAACTCGCAACCGTCGGCCAGCCGCAGGTGATGCGGATTGAAGCCGTAGCGCGACTGGATGCACTGGTAGAACCACTTCTCCGAGTAGCGGCGCTCATCGGGGATCATGCCGCCTTCGCCGGAACACGTCGCCGTACCCGCCATGGTGGCGCCGCGGGCGAGGGCGGTCTTCGCCTCGTAACTCAGCGCACCGAAGCTCATGCCGGTGACGTAGACCGGAATGTCGAGAACCAGGGGACGTCCGGCACGGGGACCGATCACGGTCTCGGTCTGGCACTTCTCGCGATACCCCTCGATCACGAAGCGGGTGAGGGTGCCCGGAAGAAATGTGAGATCGTCCCAGGTCGGGATCTTCTTGAAGAGCGCCATGCCGCGCATGCGGTAGCGCCCGAGCTCGGCCTTGATGTGGATGTCATCCACCACCTGCGGCGGAAACATGAAGTTCTGGCCGAGGATTTCCCTGTTGCGGCCACTGCCGTTCGCGTCTGCGGTCATTGTCTGGTTGTCTCCCACCGGCCTAGAGAACGATCTTCTTCTCAGACGGTTCAAGATTGTCGTAGTTCCAGAGCTGCTTGCCGGCGACGATCTTGGTCATGTTGGCGGCACCGTTCGGCGCCTTGAGGCCATACATGCCGAGTTTGCGCTCGAGCCAGGCGCAATCGAGATCGGTCATGTCCCCCGGCACGGCATCGACGCCGAGACTCTCGATCGTGCCTCCGACGAAGATCGTTCCGTCATACATCGAATCACCGAGGTTCTTGCCTGCGTCGCCAAGCACGATCATGCGGCCCCGCTGCATCATGAACGCCGAGAAGGCGCCTGTCCGGCCACCGACAATGATGGTGCCGCCCTTCTGGTCGATGCCGGTCCGCGAACCGACATCCCCCATGCAGACGAGATCGCCGCCACGCATGGCTGCCCCGAAGGTGGAGCCGGCGTTCTTTTCGACGATCACGGTGCCGGCCATCATGTTCTCCGCGCATGACCAGCCGACGCGGCCGGTCACCCGGACGTTGGGCCCGTCAATGAGACCGACGCCGAAGTACCCGAGGCTTCCCTCGAAGGTGAGGTTGAGCCGCTGCAGGATGCCCACGGCGAGGGAATGGCGGGCCTGGGGATTGCGGATGACGATTGAGCCGTATCCTTCGGCCATCAGGTCACGGATCTTCCGGTTCACGTCCCGGGCATCCATGTCGATGGCGTCGATGACGACGCGCTTGTTGAAATCGACGTCGAACGCTTCCGGGTAGAGATGGTTCTCCTCTTCGCTGATGTCGAAGAACCGTTGCTGCGTGCGCCCGGTGAGCTGCTCGGTGTGCAGCCCCATGTCATGGGAGCGCGCGGACTCGTTCAACTCTGCCATACCCGAACCTCCCGGTCATAAGGGTCGTGCGTGTCGATTTCGTGGGGCAGGACCTGGCGGATGGCGACCTCTTCGGAGGCCATGGCCACCAGGTCGTCGCTCTCGTAGAGCACCATGGGCTTGGCGGCCATGTCGTCCTTGGCCATGCCGAGCTTGTCCGACGTCGCCACGAGGTAGGTGAAGACTCCGTCGAACTCGTCGACCGACTGCACCATGGCTTCTTCCAGATCGACGCCTTCCTGCAGCTTGTCGGCGAGGTAGACCGAGATGAGCTCGCTGTCGCAGCTCGACATGAAGCGGAAGTCCTTGCGCTCGAGTTCCCGGCGCATGATCCAGTAGTTGGTGAGCTGGCCGTTATGGACCACGGCGATGTCATTGTAGGGATAGGCCCAGTAGGGATGGGCAGAGCGGATGTCGACGTCCGATTCCGTGGCCATGCGGGTGTGCCCGATCGCATGGGTGCCGTTGAAGCCCCTGAGCGCGTACTGGTCCGACACGGTCGATGCGTCTCCAAGATCCTTGATGAGCTCAAGACGGCTGCCGAGAGAGAGGATCTCGGTGGAGGTCACGTCCTCGACGTAGTCGGCCACCTTGCGCATGTCACCGCCATGCCTGATGCGGTAGCGATAGGCGTACTCCGTGGCATCGACGGTCTCGACCACCTCGACCCCGAGTTCGGCGAGGCGGCGGTCGACCTCGGCCCGGCGGTCCCGTATCTCCTGGTGAATGTTGTAACCCTTCGCCGCGTCTTCCTGTTCGGCGACCTTGAAGCGCAGGACAAACTCGTCCTCCCGGGGCATGCCGTAGATGGCAAAGCCCGTCGAGTCCGGTCCCCTGTGCTTGAGCGACTGCAACATGGAGGTCATTTCCGAGCCGATGTCGGATGACCTGTTGCGGTGAATGATGCCTGCAATGCCACACATGACTTGTTGTCTCCCCTATGTCTTCGGGCGGCAGCGGGAGGTGTCCCGCTGCCGCCCCGACAATCTGCCTGTCAGGGCAGGCAATCCCAGTAGGTCTCGACGTCCCATTCGGTGACGGTGGCCATGAAGGTCTCCCACTCGTTGGTCTTGTAGTGCATGAAGACCTTGTACATGTCGCCCGGCATCGATGACTTGATCACCTCGTCATCGCGCAGGCGATCGAGGGCATCACCCAGCGACATCGGCAGTTTCTTGACCAGCTTGCCCTCTTCCATGGCCTGGTAGATGTTGCGCTCTTCGGGCTCGCCGGGATCGAGGTCGTTGTCGATGCCGTCGTCGAAAGCCTGAATCAGGGCGCTGGCCATGAGGTAGGGGTTGACCATGGAGTCGACAGCGCGGTACTCGAAACGTCCCGGTGCCGAGACGCGCATGCCGGTGGTCCGGTTCTGGTATCCCCAGTCGGCAAACACCGGAGCCCAGAAACCCGTATCCCACAGGCGGCGGTACGAATTGACCGTGGAACAGCCGATGGCCGTGAGGGCGCCGAGATGCGCCATGACGCCACCGATGGCCTTGAGGCCGACACTGCCGGGCTTGCGCGGATCGGCGCCATCCGGAAGGAAGGTGTTGGTGCCGCCCTTGCGATAGGCGAAGTTCTCCACCATGCCCGCCGGCTGGTCCTGGCCCAGCGTATTGATCTCGTCGGCGCCGCCCGTCCACAGGGACACATTGTGGTGGCACCCCGATGCCGAGACACCCATGAAGGGCTTCGACATGAAACACGCTATGAGGTTGTTCTCGCGTGCCACCTGGGCACAGATCTGCCGGTAGGTGGCGAGGCGGTCCGCGGTGCGCAGGGCATCGTCGAACTGGAAGTTCAGCTCCAACTGGCCCGGCGCATCCTCATGGTCGCCCTGGATCATGTCGAGACCCATGGCGCGGCTGTACTCGATCGCTTTCATGAAGACCGGGCGCAGACTCTCGAACTGGTCAATGTGGTAGCAGTTCGGCTTGGAAAATCCGCCATCAGGCAGGCCGTCCTCGCCCCTCTTGAGCCACATCATCTCCGGCTCCGTGCCATGGCGCAGGTGCAGGCCGTTGTGCTTTTCCTGGAAGGCGTCGTGGATGCGCCGCAGGTTGCCGCGGCAGTCTCCGGTGAAGTAGGCGCCGGGGTTGATGGGTTCCTCGCGGTTGCGGAAGCAGGTGCAGTAGACCCGCGCCACCCGCTTGTCCCAGGGCAGCTGCACGAATGTCTCCGGATCGGGGATACCCACGAGTTCGGACGATTCCGGCCCGTAACCGATGTAGTTTCCGTAACGGTCGACATAGAGATTGGCGACCGAGCCGTAGACCAGCTGGAAACCCCGTTGGGCAATGGTCTCCCAGTGATCGGCGGGAACACCCTTGCCGACAATGCGTCCGGTCACGGAAATGAACTGGTAGTAGATGTAATCGATGTTCAGTTCATCGATCTTCTCGCGCACCCGACGCACCATGTCGGCACGGCCTTCCTGTTCAACGTAACGTTCGATGTCCATCGGCATGGATCCTGCTCTCCCTTCGGGTCGGTTCTGTGGGTTGTCCTTCTCCCCTGGATTGCCAGGGCCGGCGGTTCGTCAGCTCCACGGGAAGGGGCTGTTCGACACCGGATGCAGTTGTCCTTCGGCATAGCGTGAAAAGCGGAACGGCTCGAGCAGCTCCATGGTCTCGCCGACGCATTCGGCCGCCACGAGCTTGCCGACCCCGATCATCTTGTAGCCGTGATTGGAGTCGGCGATCATCTGGACATTCTCGCACATCGTATCGAAGACCGGGAAGCTGTCGGGCGTGAAGCAGCCAAGGCCTCCCGACGGTTCCTTCTTCCAGTGTCTCATCTGCCCGGAGAATCGCTCCTGGCAATGAGCCAGCGCCGAACACCACATGTGGGCGAACTCGTCGCCGACAATGAAATCCGGCGATTCCGGGCCATAGGGATCGAGCGCCACCTCGTTCACCGGCGTGGTGACCTCGTAGGGCATGGCGCCGCCCTGGATGCCGGCGAAGTTGAAGTCGGGCTTGTAGTAGATGCCCCACATCTCTTCGGTGATGACAGAGCCATCGACATCGGAGCAAAGCGGGGCATCGGTGTCGACATGAATGACCGGCGGCATGGCGCCGTCATTCGTTTTCTGCAGGTTCGGATCGACGCCGAGCGTCCCTTCTTCAAGGCACCAGTAGCGCCACATGTCGATGCCGTGGTGCATCGAGCCGTCAGCGCCCCTGATGGAGACGCTCTCGGGGAGATCCAGCATGGCCCAGATCTTGGAGACCCACGGGCCCACGGCCACCACGACCATGTCGGTCTCGATCGTGCCCTTGTCCGTGATGACAGCGCTCACCGCCTCGCCGGAGCGCCTGAAACCGGTGACGGTGCAGCCGGTGATGATGCGGACACCTTCGTTCTCCGCCTTGGTGGCAAGCCCGTAGATGGACGCGGTGTTGTTGGCGTAGCCACCCTTCTTTTCGTGCAGCACCGAGGTGATGTTCTGCGCCCGCCAGTCGGAAAACATCGACTTCATGTACGCCATGCAGTCGTCCGCGCCCTCGATGAAGGCCGACTCGTAGCCGATTGCCTGCTGTTGCTGGTAGATCGTCGAGACGTCCTCATGCATGGACTCGCTGGAGATCTGCATGTAGCCGACCGGGTGATAGCTGTAGGCGTCAGGGTCGCTTTCCCATACCTCGACGGACTGCGCCATGAGTTCGCGCATGGCTGGCTGGTAGTAGTTGTTGCGGACCACGCCACAGGCGATGCCGCTTGCGCCGGCGGCAATCCCCGTCTTGTCCAGAACGAGGATGTCCTCGCCGCTGCCCCGTCCTCGCGCCTTGAGTTCCAGGGCGAGATGGTAGGCTGTCGAAAGGCCGTGGATACCGGCTCCGATGATCACGTAGGGTGAGCTGTTCGGGAATGCCATGCGGTGTTCGCCCCCTGTTGTTCGCGACTCCCGTCCTTCGCAAGGGACGGAAGGGAGAGTGCTTGACGATCGGTGACCCGCCAGTTATACCAATAGTGAACCAATACAACCAATCCCGAAAACCCTAGAACCTAACTCATGCCGATGTCAAGACCAGCGATGGGCCCGGCCCGCACGACACCCCTGCCGTTACCGCGGGCAGGAACCGCCGTCGCCATCGCCACCCGGCTGCGCACGGCAATTGCCGACGGCATCTACGTCGACGGTGAACGCCTGCCTGCCGAACGCGCCCTCGCCGATGCCTTCTCATGTTCAAGGACCACCATTCGTGCGGCCCTGCGCCTGCTCTGCGACAGCAATCTCGTCTCCCGACGGGCGGGGAGCGGGACGTTCGTCACCTTCAGTCACGACGCCGAAAATCCCGATATTGCCGAAATCACCAGTCCTCTCGAGTTGATCGACGTGCGGATCGCCGTGGAACCGCACATGGTGCGCCTTGCCACGGTCCACGCCACCATGCGCGATCTTGGCCGCATCGGCACCGCTCTTGACGCCCTCGAATCGTCGGGCGAGCCCGAGTCATTCACGCGCCAGGACCGCATCTTCCACCAGTCGATTGCCGATGCCACCCACAATCCGCTGATGTGCTCCTTCTACCGGCGAATCAATCATGTTCGCGGACACCGCCAGTGGAACGCGATGAAGGACAAGGTGCTGACCGGTCAGGCGATGGATTCCTACAATCATGACCATCGCCAGCTCTTCGAGGCCCTTGCCGTGCGTGACGCCGATCGTGCTGCCGACATCGTCCTCAGCCACCTGCAGACGGCGCGTCTGCATCTGGTCGCCACCTGAGGCTGCCGGGGTCGCGCAACCGCGTGATCTCGACCCCCGCAGCACGTGCCTCGGCCACGGCATCGGGCTTGACGGCACGCACGGTGACCGTGCCGACATGCGGCAACTCCAGGCAGGCTGCCGCCAGGTCTTCGGCAAAGTCCTCGACCAGACGGATGTGACCCCGGCCGATGATGTCCTGGGCGCGCAGAACGATGTCCCGGTAATCGACGGTGGTCTCGAGGCGTCCGGTCTTCCAGGGCGCACCCTCGAGTTCAAGCGTGACATCGACGATGAGCGGCTGCCTGGCGGCTGCCTCGTGATCGAGGATGCCAATCGATGCCTCGAGTTCCAGGGCCTCGATGAACACGCGTGTGCGGGTCATGCCACGTCGGGTCCGAGCGGGTAGCCGCCCGGGGGATGTTGCCAACCCAGGCGCTGGCCGCCATCGAGATGGAGGACCTGCCCCGTCACGGACGGCGCCTGGATGAGGAATCGCAGGGCGTCGCAGATTTCTTCGGGAGATGTCCCTCGGCCCATGGGAAAGCCGGCGGTCCAGCGGGCCATGGCAGCGTCATCGCTCCTGTGGTCCGGAAGGGCCATGCCCGGAGCGATGCCATTGACCCTGACTGCCGGAGCGAGTTGCAGCGCCCATGTCCGGGTCATCGCCTCGAGCGCCACTTTCGAGGCCGTGTAGGACATGTAGCGGGGCGTCGGATTGGCAACGCGCTGGTCAAGCATGTTGATGACACATCCCTGTTCCGAGGACGGCAGCAGTTCGGAGAAGGCCCGGGTGAGCAGCATGGGCGCGACGAGGTTGGTGTTGAGGTTGGCATCAATGGTGTCCGGGCCTGCGCTACGCACGCTGTCGTCGATGAAAACGGCGGCGTTGTTGATCAGAAGCGTCACGGGACCGAGTTCTTCCATGGCCTCCCTGACAAGCGCCGCCGGTGTCCGGCGGTCGGTGAGATCGCCCCTGATCGCCAGGGCCTTTCCGCCGCCTGCCGTGATGCTGCGGGCCTCGGCGCTCGCGTCGGTGAACGATGTCCGGGCAGCCAGGGCGACAGGCCAGCCGTCGGCCGCCAGCGCCCTTGCCATGGCAAGACCAAGGCGCCGTCCGGCGCCGGTGACAAGGGCGCAGCCCACGGGTCCCTCTAGGGTCCCTTGCGCCTGCGAAGCCGCCGCCGCGGCTGACGCGCCATGGCGGTCTCGAGAGGAGCGTCGCGAAGTCCGAGATCGATGGCCTCGAGACGGCGGATCTCGTCACGCAGGCGTGCGGCTTCCTCGAACTCGAGGTTGCTCGCCGCCTCGCGCATGCGCTGGCGCAGGTCTTCCACGCGATCCTCGAACGTGCCACTCGCGTCCAGGCCGTCACCGGCGATGCCGGTATCGATCGTCACATGGTCGGCGTCAGCCATGCTCTGGAGCGAGTCGGGGATGCCCTTGCGTATCGATTCGGGCGTGATGCCGTGCTCCTCGTTCCACGCCACCTGCTTCTGGCGGCGGCGTTCGGTTTCGCCGATTGCCCGTTCCAGCGACTCGGTCATGTGGTCGGCATAGAGAATGACCCGCCCGTCCACGTTGCGGGCCGCCCTCCCGATGGTCTGGATGAGGGAGCGTTCACTCCTCAGAAAGCCCTCCTTGTCCGCATCGAGAATGGCCACGAGCCCGCATTCAGGAATGTCGAGTCCCTCGCGCAGGAGATTGATGCCGACCAGGATGTCGAAGGCGCCGAGGCGCAGGTCCCTGATGATCTCGATACGCTCGAGGGTGTCGATGTCGGAGTGGAGATAGCGAACGCGCAGCCCGGCTTCCGCCAGATACTCGGTCAGCGCCTCGGCCATGCGCTTGGTGAGCGTGGTCACGAGAACCCGATGACCGGCCGCGGTGACTTCGGCGCATTCGGCCATCAGGTCGTCGACCTGGGTCGTCACCGGACGCACGATACATGGAGGATCGACGAGCCCTGTGGGGCGGATCACCTGTTCGGCGAATACTCCTCCCGTCCTCTCGAGTTCCCAGGGGCCCGGCGTCGCCGACACGAAGATCGATTGCGGGCGCATCGCCTCCCATTCCTCGAACTTGAGGGGACGGTTGTCGACACAGCTTGGCAGGCGGAACCCGTACTCTGCGAGAGTCGACTTCCGGTTGAAGTCGCCCTTGAACATGCCGCCGACCTGGGGCACCGCAACGTGGCTTTCGTCGATGAAGATGATGGCGTTGTCCGGCAGGTACTCCATCAGCGTGGGTGGCGGCTCCCCGGGAGCGCGTCCGGTGAGGAACCTGGAGTAGTTCTCGATGCCGGCACACATGCCGGTCGCCTCGAGCATTTCCAGATCGAAGGTACAACGCTGCTCCAGTCTTTCTGCCTCGAGGAACCGGCCGCGTTCGCGAAAGAACTCCAGGCGTTCGCCGAGTTCCACGCGGATCGCCTTGGCCGCCTGGTGCAGGGTCGGTTTGGGAACGATGTAGTGGCTGTTGGGATAGACGACGATCTGCTGCATTTCCCCGGCGCGCTGTCCGGTGAGGGGGTCGAACTCCTCGATGCTCTCGATTTCGTCACCGAAAAGCGAAATGCGCCATGCGCCATCCTCGAGGTGGCTGGGAAAGATCTCGAGGGAATCGCCGCGTACCCGGAAGGCGCCGCGCTGGAAGGCGGTGTCGTTGCGGGTGTACTGCAGTTCGACGAGACGGCGCATGATGGATTCGCGGCGGTACTCCATGCCCTGTCGAAGGGATATCGTCATCGCCGAATAGCTTTCGACGTCACCGATGCCGTAGATGCACGAGACACTGGCGACGATGATGGTGTCGGGACGCTCCAGGATTGCCCGGGTGGCCGAGTGGCGCATGCGGTCGATCTGCTCGTTCCTGCTCGACTCCTTTTCGATATAGGTGTCGGTCCGCGCCACGTAGGCTTCCGGCTGGTAGTAGTCGTAGTAGGAGACGAAGTACTCGACGGCATTGTCGGGAAAGAAGCTCCTGAACTCGCTGTAGAGCTGTGCCGCAAGGGTCTTGTTGGGCGCCAGCACCAGCGTTGGGCGTCCCATGCGCTCGATCACCTGGGCCATGGTAAAGGTCTTGCCGGATCCGGTGACGCCAAGCAGCACCTGGTCGCGCTCCCCGGCAATGAGTCCGTCCACGAGTTCCCGGATCGCATCCGGCTGATCCCCCGCCGGTTCGAAATCCGCAACCAGGCGGAAGAGCGACGGCGTCACGGGAGCAAAGGGACTGTCGCGTTGAACGGGTGCCAGCGTCATGCGCACAACCTACACGAGGCCGGCGTGGGGTGACAGGTGGTGTCCACTTCCAGGGCTGACATGTCACGTGCCGAGTTTCAAAACGCCACGGTTTTTGCTACCGAACTCCGGTGGCGACATGTGACAACGGAGGCTCTCGCACCGATGGCTGACATTCGGGTCCTCGACATTCACAAGTACTTCGGGGCGTTCGCGGCGTTGAAGGACGTCAACGTCGATATCACATCAGGCGAGTTCGTTGTCCTCGTGGGGCCTTCAGGTTGTGGAAAGTCAACGCTTCTTCGCGTGATATCCGGTCTTGAAGTCGCGAGTGGCGGCCGGATCCATATTGATGGCAGGGACGTGACGGAGCTGCCTGCCAAGGACCGGGACATCGCCATGGTGTTCCAGTCGTACGCCCTTTATCCGCACATGAATGTCGCAGAAAACATGGGCTTTTCCCTCAAGATTCGTGGCGAACGGCGGGCAACAATCGACAGGCGTGTCCGCGAGGCGGCTGAAACACTCGGCCTCACGGAACTCCTGGAACGCAAGCCGGCGGCACTTTCCGGTGGCCAGCGCCAGCGCGTGGCGATGGGCCGCGCCATCGTGCGGGATCCCAAGGTGTTCCTCTTCGACGAGCCCCTCTCCAACCTCGATGCGCAACTGCGCGTCGCGATGAGGAGCGAAATCAAGACCTTGCACCAGCGTCTGCGCACCACCGTCATTTACGTCACCCACGATCAGGTCGAAGCGATGACGATGGCCGATCGCATCGTCGTTCTGCGTGAGGGCAGAATCGAGCAGATCGGCGCTCCGCTGGAACTGTTCGACCACCCCCAGAACACGTTTGTTGCCCAGTTCATCGGTTCGCCGCAAATGAACCTGTTTGCAGCGACCGTTGAGGACGACGGCGCTTCGTGCACCGCCAGTCTCGACATCGGTGCCCGGATCGTTCTCCCCCGTACGACCAATCTCGATCCATCGCGTCGCATACGGGTCGGCATCCGTCCCGAGCACCTTGTTGTCAGCGATCTGCCAGAGGCCCTGGAGATGCGTGTCGATGTCGTCGAACCCCTGGGCTCGCAGATTCAGTTCGGCCTCTCGGCCGGCGGACAGTCCTTCATCGCTCTGGTCAACGAGCGAATCGACGTGCGCCCGGGCAATCAGCTCAGACTTACGGCCAAACCCGGAAATCTGCATCTGTTCGACGACGAGACCGGGAACAGGATTGCCACGTCACAGTGACGAAACTGTCAAGATGGTGGCAGGAACTGTCAATCGGCACTCCGAATTCCGAGCCATAATGGCGCGAGGGGTTCGGCACGAACCGCTTCCAGCAATGTCCGGCCAGCCTTGCGTGCCACGATGGAGCCGGGAAGTGAACCCGGGAGGGAAGACATGGTGACGCCAGGCGATCTTGAGACGAACATCATTTTCGGCCATCCGGAACACTGCGTGAACCAGATCGCAATGCGGTGCCTGAGGAATGGTGACCTTCTCGCGGTGTTCAACGAGGAGCGATATCCCTACCACCATGACAGCGGACAGACCCTGATCTCCCGCTCGAAGGACGGGGGGAGGTCGTGGTCCGAGCCCAGGGTCGTTGTTCCATGGACAGAGACCGAGGGCAACTGGGACTGCGGGATCTGCGAACTCCACGACGAAACCCTGATCGTGAACTTCACGGTTGCCGGCTTCTTCCGGCGTGGAGTGAGGCCCGAGGGTGTGTCCTGGGCAAGCCATCCCAGCGGCAGGGAATGGGGCGACTGGACCTGGTCCCGTCATACCCGGGGTTGTCTGGGCACATACGTGGTGCGGTCCGGCGATGGCGGCGAGACCTGGTCGAGACCTATCCCGGTCAACATACGCCCGCTCAAGCACGGCGGCTGTCGATTGGGATGCTGGCAACTTCCCGGAGGAGAACTCCTGCTCGGCCTCTATGGCCGCATCCGGGGCTACGAAGAGAGCGGTGAGTACGAATCGACCCGGTCGGCATTGATGCGATCCGACGATGGCGGTTTCAACTGGGAGTACTTCTCTACGCTGGCCTTCGATCCTGCCAGCATCATCGACTACGAGGAGCCGGCACTGCTTCGCCTGCACGATGGCCGGCTTGTCTGTTTCCTGAGGACACACAACCGGCCCAGTGAAGACGCACGGAACATGGTCGTGGTCGTTTCCGACGACAACGGCTACACATGGTCACCACCGAAGTGGACAAATATCTGGGGTTATCCGGCAGATGCGGTTGCACTTCACGATGGTCGCTACCTGTGCGTATACGGATACCGTCGCCCGCCTTACGGCACCTTCGGATGTCTCTCCGAGGATGGGGTCACCTGGGACAAGAAAGACGAGTTCATCATCAGGAAGGGCGGTGTTCCCGATCGTCCCGGCACCATAGACTGGAACAACCCGGGCGAATATCAACACATCGGCTATCCGACGGTGGCGCAGCTTCCTGATGGAACGGTGGTCGCTGCCTACCATGAGTGGAACGACGAGCCCAAACCCCTCCAGCACTGCCTCGCAACTCGCTTCACTCTCTGAAGGCGGCTGTCGTCAGAGCAATGGCGGCGCTCACGAGTCCCGCTGCGCTCATTTCCCTTGCCGTCACCATCTTTCCATGCGCGTGACCGGTTCTTTCCAACCTTGTCCCCCAGACCAGGCCGCTGGTCCTGCATTCGCTGGAAAACCTCCTGCTCTCCGAACTTGTGGCCCGTTCACAGAGCAAGGGGGCGAGGAACCGTGCCATCATGGACGGCGTACCGCACGATGGTGGCCGAACCAGGGCACCGCCATCCCCGGGAGAATCCCTCCACTCATGGTGGCGGGGCGCCGCCGATGTCGGAATGTCCCGCCCCTCTTGCTGGAGGCGTGGACGGAACGGGTTTCTTCACCCTATTCTGCGCCGGGAAGTATCCCGCTCAAACCTGCTTGCTGGCCCCCAATGATCGAGTCGGAAGTGACCGCCTTCATGAACGACATGCGGTCCCGGGCAGGGTGCGGCCTGCGCTGATGGACCTGCCGGAACTGAACATTGGCTTGCAGTCCAGCGGCAACCCCGAACGGGTGTGCTTCGGATTCCTCCTTCTTCCCGAGTTCCCACTCTACGGCCTGGTGCCTGCCATCGAGGCCCTGCGCATCGCAAATCAGAACAACGGGAAGAAGATCTACGACTGGCAGCTGATCTCCGAAACGGGTGAACCGGTCCATGCGGGAAACGGCGTGTCGCTGAATGTGGACACCACCGTCACGAACGCCGGCTGGCTGCCGATCGTCCTCGTCTTCGGCGGCAATCACCCGACGCAGCATCTGTCCAAGAGTGTGCTGAACTGGCTGCGCCGGCTGGCCCGCCATGGCAGCGTTGTCGGAGGGATCGACACGGGAGCCTTCGCCCTGGCGGAGGCCGGCCTGCTGCACGGGCGGCGCGCTACCCTGCACTGGGAGTCGTTCTTCACATTCAGGGAACTCTATCCCGACATCGAAGTGATCGATCAACTCTACAACATCGACCGCGGCCGCATCACCTGTGCCGGCGGTCACGCCACGCTCGACATGATGCTGGACATCATCAGAGGGCTCAACGGCCCGGCCCTCGCGCAGATCGTCGCCAACGCCTTCGTGGCCCATCGGCAACGCGACAGCGATGAGCCCCAGAGGCTGGATCCATGGCCACCGCGCCAGGACGGGAAGTCGCCCCTGAACAGGGTGCTGCAGGGCATGGAAGAGAACATCCAGACTCCGCTCTCGGCCAGAGCCCTCGCTGACCAGGCGGGAATCTCTGTCCGTGCCCTTAACCGCCTCGTTCACGACAGCCTCGGTGATGCGCCGATGAGTTACTATCGCAAGGTGCGGCTGCAGGCTGCCCGCAGAATGCTGTTCTACAGCGATCTGGCGATCCGGGACGTTGCCTTCGCTTGTGGATTTGGCTCGCCGGAGGTGTTTTCCAGATGTTTCAAGGCCCACTTCGGTGTATCACCGCGCGAATACCGACGCCGGACAAGCAGCCATGAACTCGAGAGATACCGGCCGGAGCTCCGGCAGGAATTGACATTCTGACGATCCTTTCCGCCGCCCGCGCGGTGTCGAGCGGCAGGAAGGCGCCGTCGCTTCAGGCTTGTCGCCGGTGATCGTGTTCCGGACTGAACGGGAGAATGCTGTGTCGGTCAGAGGCTTGAGAAAGGACCTGGAGGGTTGTTACGTCACCATTCCCACGCCGTTTGCGGACACTCCCGGAATGGAAGTCAACGAACCCGCGCTCAGGGAATACGTCCGGTTCCTCGTCGATTCCGGGTTGAGAGGCGACTACGCCACGTTTCTTGCCGGCGGCGCGGCCGGCGACTTCTCGACCATGAGTTTCGATGAACGCGTTCGCGTGGCCACGATCGTCGTCGAGGAAGTCGACGGAGCGGCACCGGTCGCGATGGGAGCCCAGACGACTTCAACGCTCGAACTCGTGCGCCTCGCCAGGGCCGCCAGGGCGCTCGGCGCCCGGTTCATCCAGGTCTCCTGCCCGTTCTACTTCACCCATACCGAGGGCGATTTCGAGGACTACATCCGCGCCGCCGCCGCTGCCGAGCCGGACCTGGGCATCATCGTCTACAACACGTTCTGGACCAGCCAGAACCTCTCCTTTGGAATGATCGAACGGCTGGCCGGGATCCCGAACATCGTCGGCCTCAAGTGGGCGACCCCACGCTCGGATGCGATGGAGTTCGAGGATGTCGTCTCGACATTTTCCGACCGTTTCACGATCATCGACAACAATCTCCTTTTCTCGATGAGCGCGATGCCGTCACTCGGCGCCCGCGCCTTCGAGGTTCATCACTGCAATTTCTGGCCGGAGTGGGGTATCCGGCTGATCGACGAGGTCAAGGCGCGCAACTACGCGGAAATCGCCCGCATGCTCGTGGATGAGGCGATGCCCTTCTACAAGCTCTGGGTCGAGATCGAGAACGACCACACCAGCGGCGACGGGTACCTCGACAAGCTTTGCATGGAGCTCATCGGCCTTCCCTCGAGCCGCTGCCGTCCACCGACAAGGGATATCCGCGAACTCTACCGGGATCGCTGCCATGCGATGATGAAATCCATCGGGGTGCCGCGGCTCATCCAGGCATGACAGCCGAACACTTCGCTGATGCGGGGTTCGCGCGCCGGCGCATCTGACAGGAAGGGAACAGACCGTGTCGCCGATCAGGAACCTGACGTATCACGATATCTTTCGTCACCCGGAGCATTGCGTGAACCAGATTGCGCAACGCGCACTGGAGAACGGCGATATCCTCGCGGTCTTCAACGAGGAACGGTTTCCGTTTCATCACGACAGTGGCCAGACGCTGATGACGCGGTCCCGGGACGGAGGGCTGACATGGTCCGAGCCGCGGATCATCGTTCCCTGGACGGCAACCCAGGGGAATTGGGATTGCGGCATCTGCGAATTGGGCGACGGAACGCTGATCGTGAACTTCACGATGACGGGATTCTTCAAGCGCGGAATGAGGGCTGAAAGCCCGTCGTGGAGTTCCTTTCCGCTCACCGATGAATGGGGGGACTGGACCTGGTCCTTCAAGACCCAGGCATGGCTGGGCACCTATGTGATTCGCTCGAAAGACGGTGGTGACACATGGACCGACCCGATTCCCGTCAACGTCCGCCCGATGAAACACGGCGGCTGCCGTCTCGGTGCCTGGGAACTGCCGGATGGCGGTCTCATTCTGGCGCTCTACGGTCGGATGCGGGAGTACTCCGAGGATGGCACCGGCGAGACCAACCGCTGCTTCCTCGTGCGCTCCGACGATGGTGGCGACAACTGGGACTACTACGGCACCCTGGCCTATGATCCCAACAACATCATTGACTACGAGGAGGCCGGGATCGTTCGCCTGGACGACGGGCGCCTGGTGTCGTTCATGCGCACTCACCTGCAGCCCAGTCAGGACACCAAGGCCATGATCATGGTGATCTCCGAAGACGACGGCTTCACATGGTCGCAGCCGAAGTGGACCAGGATCTGGGGATATCCTCCCGAACTCATCCGACTCCAGGATGGACGTTATCTGCTCGTCTACGGCTATCGACGGCCGTCCTACGGGGTTCGCGGCATCATTTCCGACAACGGGATCGACTGGGATGTGGCGAACGAGTTCGTGATCAGCGAGGGCGGCATTCCGGCGACGTCGCATGTGGCGAAGCCGTCTTCAAGCCGCGTCGTCCCTGCGGCGGGTATCTATGACGAAGGGGCGGTCAACTACTTCCACCCGGGCCTTTACCAGCACATCGGCTATCCCACGGTGGCCCAGGCGGCCGACGGCACGGTTGTCTGTTCGTATCATGAATGGAGCAGCGACGAGAGGCCGTTGCAAATCCTGAAGTGCGCACGGTTCGAGGTCTGAGCCACTCTTGATCCTGGAAACTGGACGATGGATATCGCGGTCTGCATCGAACTTGATCGTGAGGAGCGACGAAGGCTCGTGTGTGGTGTCGGAGACTGGCCGGTCACCTTCGGCCCGGCAACGGCGCCCTCCAATGCGGCCATCGTGTTCGGCAATCCGGCGCCCGATGCCGTCGCGGCCAATTCCTCCCTGCGATGGCTGCAACTGGGGTCGGTCGGTTTCGGCGAATACGCCGGGCTCGACTGGTCGCGTTCCGGCCGATCGGTGCAGGTGACCAACCTGGCCGGGTTCTTTGCGGACACGGTGGCGGAGACCGCCCTTGCCGGCATTCTCTCCCTGGGCCGGGGCATCGACCGCCTGGTGGCGTTGCGCAAGCGCCGGGAATGGGTGGGTGATCCGGTCCGCGGCGGCCTGCGATTGCTGTGTGGTGCGCATGTTGTCCTCTTCGGACGCGGGACGATCAACTCCCGGCTGGCGGAGCTCCTGAAACCGTTTCGCTGCCGCATCACGACCTTCGGCCGCGACTGGACGTCCGATGCGCTCGATGACGCATTGGCGACGGCCGATGTGGTCGTGGCGACGGTGCCGCACACGCCCGAGACGATCGGTCTGTTTGATGCGGACCGCCTGTCACGTCTCAAACCGGGCGCGGTGTTCTGCAATCTGGGCCGGGGATCCCTTGTCGATGAAGAGGCCCTGGGGAAGGCGCTGGCGCGCGAGCACCTGGGAGGCGCCGTGATTGACGTGACGCGCGACGAACCGCTGCCCGATGGGCATGTGTTCTGGACTGCACCCAACGTCATCCTTACCCAGCATTCAGGCGGAGGCAGCGGCGACGAGATTGACCGGAAGATCGACCGCTTTCTCGAGAACCTCTCCCGGTTTCGCAGTGGAACACCTCTCGTCGGCCTGGTCGACTTCGCGCGGGGATACTGATGCCGCGAATCACGCATTGCCGTTGCCTGCTCCTCACATCGCCCTATGCCGATGCCGATGATCCCGAGATCAGGGAGTGCTTTCCCAATGGCCCCAGGCGCACCATCGGAATGGTCGAGGTGACGCTCGAGAATGGCGTGACGGGACTAGGCGAGGGATACCTTGCGGTGTTCGCGCCGAAGGTCTTCCGGTCGATCGTCGAACTCTGTGTCCCCCAGGTTCTGGACAAGGACGGCTTCGATATCTCCGGCCGGGTTCGCGACCTGCGTTCTCTCTGCGACTACTGGTCGCTCCAGGGAGCCGCCCGTCATGTCATTTCCGCCTTCGAAATCGCGTTGCAGGACGCGAAGGGCAAATCGCTGGGCAGACCGGTCTATGATCTCCTTGGCGGCGCCAGGGCGGATGCGATCCCGATCTACGGCTCCGGCGGTTGCTGCGATCACAAGGACCAGTTCCTGCGCGAATTCGACCTGCTCGGATCTCTCGGGATCTCCACCTACAAGATTCGCGCCATCAAGAGCGACATCCGGCGCACCTCCTGGGTACTCGATGAAGCCGACCGGAGGGGTATCCGGGTGGGAGTCGACATGTGCCAGAACCTCGCCGATCCGCCCCAGGCGGTGGACGACGTCGTGGCTTATGTCGATGCGGTTCACGCCCGGACAGACGCCAGGATGATCTTCATCGAGGAAGCGCTCGGCCCGGAGTGCGCCGAAGAATTCCGCGAACTCAGGGCCCGTATCGACGTTCCGGTCTGTGGCGGCGAGATCGTCACCACGCCCCGGGACATGATCCGGCGCATCAACGACGACGTCTACGATTTCGTCCAGCCCGACGCCTCGGTGATTGGTGGCATCTCGGCGGTGATGGACATCTTCGATGCCGCGAGAAGCAAGAATACCGATGTCGTCGTCCATGCCTGGGGCGGGGCGGCGGCGATCATGGCAAGCTATCATGCGGCCTTTGCCGGTGGTGGCAGACTCGTCGAATACCCCATGCTGGACTTTCCGCTGGCCCGCGAGATGATCGGTGAAGAGGGGCAGATCAGGGACGGTCAACTTCTCCGTTCGACCGCACCCGGTCTCGGTCTGGCCCTCACGCCTGAGATGGAGGCGCGCTATCCGTTTGACGAGACGGCGGTCTATTCCTGCGCGTTGCTCGACTACGGCCCGCCACCCGACAGCTACTGGGAGTGAGTGGAACCGTCTCGCCGCATTAAAGCCGGATCGCCACGTTCTTGACCGCCAGGTAGTTTCGCACGCCCGCGAGGCCGCGCTCGCGGCCGATTCCACTCTCCTTCATGCCTCCGGTCGGAGCCTGGACACCGCCCATGAACCAGCCGTTGATCCATACGGACCCGTGTTCGAGTTGTTGGGCGATGCGTAGCGCGCGGCTGATATCCCGGGTGTAGACCCCGGCCGCCAGTCCGTAACCAAGACCGTTGGCGACCGTGACCGCCTGATCGTCATCGCCGACATCGACCGCCACGCCGACCGGCCCGAAGACCTCCTCCCGGGCGATCGCCATGTCCGCAGACACGCGGTCGAACACGGTTGGCTCGATGAAGTAGCCGCGGTCCAGATGCGGCGGGCGGCCACCGCCCTGCCGTACCCGCCCTCCGGCCGTGACGCCGGCATCGATATGGCCGCGCACCCTGGCGTACTGCTCGCTGGAGATCACTGGCCCCAGGGCAGGATTCTCCAGACCGGGACCAATGGAGAGCGTTGCCGCTCCGGCGCACAACCGTTCAATGAACTCCTCGCGGACCTCGGGCGCCAGGAGATAGCGCGAGGACGAGGAACAGACCTGCCCGGTGTTGTCGAAGGACGCCACGAGAGCGTCATCCACCGCCCGGTCGAGATCGGCGTCCGCAAGGACGATCATCGGATTCTTGCCGCCCAGTTCCAGCACGACCGGCTTGATGCCCTGTGCGGCGGTGGACATGATCCTGCGGCCGGTCTCGACTGAGCCGGTGAAGGTGATGCCACGTACAAGAGGATGACGGACGAGCGCTTCTCCGGCCTCCTCGCCAAGACCTGTGACGATATTGACGACCCCTTCGGGAATCCCTGCCTGTTCAGCGAGTCTGGCGAAGGCGAGTGCCGACAGAGGCGACTGCTCGGCCGGTTTCAAGACACAGGTGCAGCCTGCCGCAAGTGCCGGGGCGAGTGAGCGAACCGCCATGCCCAGGGGAAAGTTCCATGGCACGATGTGCGCGGTCACGCCAAGTGGCTCCAGCATCGTGAAGTCGACGACGTCGCGGCCGAGCGGCACCGTGATGCCTTCCATCTTGTCGGCAGCGCCTGCGTTGTAGCGCAGTGTTTCGACCACACCGTCAATATCGCCGCGTGAATTGTCGAGCGGCTTGCCCGCGTCGAGGGTTTCGAGCGTAGCGAGTTGCTCGCGCTCCTTCTCGATCAGCCCGGCCAGCCGCTCGAGGATTCTGCCCCGGTCCGCCGGCGTGATGGTGGACCAGTCCCCGCATTGCGCCCGGTGCGCCGCCTGAACGGCGGCGTTGACGTCCTCGCCTGCGGAGCGCGCGAAACGCGCAAGGGCTTCTTCCGTGGCCGGGTCGATCGTTTCGAGGAACGTGCCGGTTGCCGGAGCGACCGGTTTCCCGCCGATGTAATTCATGTGAATCTGGTCAACCACGCAGTGCTCCACTCGAAATGCCCTGGATGAAGTAGCGTTGAAGGATGAGGAAGACGAGCACGCTCGGGACGCACAGGACGGTCACCCCCGCCATCGAGAGCGCGAAGCCTTCAAGCTGGGTCGCGGTACCGGAAATCGGCGTGAACGCCGCGATGCCGACGGGCAGGGTCTTCATTTCCTCCTTGAAGACCGCCAGCAATGGCCAGAGGAAATTGTTCCAGTTGAGCACGAAGATGATGATTGTCGCGGCGATCAGCGGCGCCCGGGCCAGGGGCAACGCGATCTTCCAGAAGATCAACCCGTGTCCCGCACCGTCGATCCTCGCCGCGTCCTCGAGGTCTCGCGGGAAGGTCAGGAAGAACTGCCTGAAGATCAGGACGCTGAAGACGTTGCCGACCGACGGCAGGATCAGCGCCTGATAGGTGTTCGCCCAACCCACCTTGATGATGCCGAGAAGCATCGGCACCGCGTAGACCTCGATCGGCACCATGAGCGAGGCAACGTAGAGAAAGAACAGCAGGCGGCGGCCGGGAAAGTTCATCCGCGCCAGAGCGTATCCCGCCAGGGCTCCCGACATCACGCACAGGAATGTGGCGCTGACCGAGACGATGATGCTGTTCAGGGTCCAGCGCCATACCGGGTACTTCGTGAAGATATCGACATAGTTCTGGAAGGTGACGCGGCGCGGCAGCCATTCGATGTCCACGGTCATCACGTCTCCCGGGTACTTAAGGGAGGTCGAGACCATCCAGACGAAAGGCATGATCCAGAGTGCGGCGATTGCCAGTCCGACGATCCACACCGGAATGTCGCCGGCGGCCATCCCGTATTCTCGCTTGAGGTATGCCAGAGGGTTCACGGGGCCTGTTCCCGGATCAGCCTGCGACTGAGAAAGGTTACCAGGAGAATCACCGCGAAGAGCATCATGGAGACGGCCGCGCCGAGGCCGAATTTCTGGTTGCGGATCGCCACCGTGTAGATCTCATAGAGGACGGATGTGGACGACGAAGCCGGTCCACCGCTCGTCATCACGTAGACCTGGCTGAAGATCCTGAGCGTCGCAATGAGCTGCAGCGTGATCACCATGCTCAGCACCGGGCGAAGCATGGGCAGGGTCACGTAGCGGAATCGCTGCCAGCGTGTCGCACCGTCAATCTCCGCGGCATCGTACATGTCGCCGGGGATGTCCTGCAGGCCTGCGAGAATCAGAACGAAGGCAAGACCCATGTCCCACCAGATCGAGGTGATACCGACGCCATAAAGGGACCAATCGGTGCTGGTCAGCCAGGGAATGTTGTCGATTCCGAGATAGCCCAGATAGTGATTGGCAATGCCGAACTGGGTGTCCAGGATCCACACCCATACCAGCCCGATCACCGTTGCCGAGACCACATAGGGAGAAAAGAAACAGACCCGCGCCACCGAAGACAGCGGCCACCGGTTGTTGACATAGAGTGCCGCCATGAGTCCGAGAACCAGCACTCCCGGCACGATGGTCAGGCCGTAGAGGAGGATGTTCTGGAACGAAATGAGGATCTGGTCGTTGTCCAGCGCCTTCTGGTAGTTGTCGAGTCCAACGTACCTTGGCGGTCCGAAGATTCCCCATTTCATGAACGACAGGTACGCGGCGAACAGGATCGGCGCGATGTTGAAGACCAGGAACGGAGCGGTGAAGACGGCGACGAAAGCATAAGCCGCCCAGTCGACCGGTGATTTCTGGCTGCGGTAACTCAGCATCTATCCGCCCATGCCGAACGCTCCGTGCGCATGACCCTGATCCACAACAGGTGCGAATGGCCCGGGTCTCTGCCGGACCGCAGGCCCATGACCCGGAGGGTCAAGCCCCGGGGGACCGCAGCCCCCCGGGAACCTTGTTCAGCCCTCTGCCAGGGCTTCGCCCCAGCCGTCCTCGAGCCTTGCCATGGCATCATCGATTGATGTCTGGCCCGCCCAGACAAGTTCCAGAGTCTTCGCCAGGAAGTTGCCGCCGGAATAGATGTTGAAGTCCGCGCCGTTGATGATCGGGAAATCGGCAATGGCGGTCGCGAATTCCAGGCCATCGACGAACGCCCCGCGCACATCCCAGGGAGCACCCGCCGTCTTGTAGTCGCTGCGGCCGAGAATCGACTGCCTCGGAGACGCTCCACGGCCTTCCGTGCACCACAGGAAGCTGTTGTCCGAGATCCACGTCACTGCGTCCATCGTCGCCTGGTAGCGCGAAGGATCGCTCTGAATGTAGAGCTCGAGGGCACCACGCTCGAAGTAGGTCACACGTTCCTCGCCGACCTTCGGGAACAGCTTGGTCACAAAGGGCAGGCCTTGCGCAAGGTAGCCGTTGATCGTCCATGGACCGGTCCAGAAGACGGAGCCCTGGCCGGTACCGAAGGCCTTGTAGCGGTCGGTGACATCGCGGGTGGACACCCTGTGCGTGTCGAACAGATCGAGCACCCACTGCATCGCAGCCTTGCCGGCGTCGGGATTCACACAGACGTTCTGGAAGTCGTCGCTGATACGCCGGAAACCCATTTGCTCGGCAACGATGCCCCAGGTGACCGTTGGCTGCACGCCCGACCCGGTCATCATGATGCCGGACCGCACGACCGTGTCGCCATCCCGCTTGGTCATGGCCTTTGCCCACTCGATCAGACCTTCGCCGTCATCGGGCCAGTCGTTGATGTCGAGGCCGGCTTCGGCCACGTGAGCGGTGTTGACCTCGGGCTGGATCGACATGAGGTCGAGCGGGATCTGGAAGAGTTCGTCGCCGCCGTAGTTCGGGAACTTCGAGGCATTGATCGAGAAATCCGAGAAATCCGACAGGTCGAGTCCCGAATTGGCCGCGAGATCGTTCAGAGGCACCAGCAGCCCGTCACGTACGAACGACGGACGCGGATCCGTATTCCAGCCGAAGTCGGGGGCTTCGCCCGCTGCGGCGGCAGCCAGAACCTTGGTTGTGTAGTCATCCCAGTTGATGACCTCCATCCGGATCGAGACACCCTTGTCCTTGTGTGCCTCGTTGAAGTTCTGGATCATCTGGGCCCAGACTTCCCCGTCCGAAGCCGCAAGCGGGCTCCAGTGGACGAGTTCAGTCGCGGCCGAGGCGCGGCGGATGAACGGCATGGGAAACGTGCTCGCCAATGCCAGAGAGCCACCGGTCTTGATGAGCTTTCGACGTGTCAGTCCTGATTTCTTCATCACTGTCCTCCTGGTCGTGTCGGCACCCGTAGGCGGGAACCTGTATCCACTGTGCGGTCGTTCCTGCCGCACCAGTGTTCATTAGCATAGTTAGACGCTCCCATACATTGAAGGAAGGGACGCTTGCCTGACAGGGTCCCGACATCAGTGGCGTAGGTGACACACGGGGGTGATAGGATCGAAGCGCAAGAGAGGGGGAGGGATCCATGAAGGTCGTCGGTCGTGTCGAAAGCCTGTGGCGCTATCCCGTCAAGAGCATGGCGGGCGAAGAGCTGGAACGGGCCTGGCTGGGATTTTCCGGCGTCTACGGTGACCGGGTCGCCGTCTTCAGCAGTGATCAGGCGAGCCCCGGGTTTCCGTGGCTGACGGCGCGGGAACAGCGCCGCATGCTGCTCTTTCGTCCCCGGTTCAGGGATCCCGTGACTGCTTTGCAGCCCCCCAACCTTGCCGAGGCGCTGGCCGAGGCGCCCGGCCTCTCTCCCCTCTATCCCGGTCTCGACGCCCTCATGATCGATGTCGAACTTCCCGACGGCGAGGTTCTGGCGATCGACGATCCGGCATTGCTGCAGCGCCTTGGAGAACATCTCGGCCGCGAACACCGAATCCGATTGTTGCGTTCCGAGCGTGCCTTCACGGACTGCCGTCCTCTCTCCCTCCTCTCGACAGCCACGGTTGACGCCCTCTCGGAGGAGTTGGCGAAGCCCGTCGACAAGAGGCGTTTCCGGGCGAACGTCTATCTCGAACTCGACGGGGAGGGCTCCCCTGCCGAGGACACATGGATCGGCCGGCGCCTCAGGATCGGCGAGAAGGCCGAGGTCTCCATCCTCGAGAAGGACCCCCGCTGCGCCATGATCACCCTGGACCCCGATTCGGCAGAGCGTGACCCGTCCATTCTCAACCACGTCCTGAAACAGCACGCCGGCACCACGGGCATCTACGCGGCCGTTCTCGTCGAGGGCATTCTGGAAACCGGCGCTCCCGTCATGCTCCTCGACTGACTGATCAAGCCTCCCAACAGCTACTTCTTCGGAGGATTGTTTCCTCTTCCACCGCCCGACTTGTTGCCTGTCGTGGAAGGCGCGTTCGCCGGTTTGCCGCCGCCTTTGCTTCCCTTTGCCATTTTTCACTTCCTTGCAGTCAGTTGTTTCCTCAAACCGGCCGTCCATCGTCAGGAGAGTCGGTTTCCTGCATTTGGGTGCGACGCCGACAGATACAAGGCAGGCGCTTGCGGAGTTGCCGGGTTGACAGACAGAGGCTGTAGATTCGCCATCGGTTCGGGTGGTGCGCGGCGTACGGCGTTTGGCGGGCAGCGGCATGGCCAAGTAGTAGCCGCGGAAGATCTGCGGCGATGACGGGGTCGACCTGTCGGACCAACCCGGAGGCAGCCTCATCACACTGCAGAGCTTCGACGGGGGCAATTGGGTTGAGACCGATCTTGTCTCCCACGAGGCGCCCCGCCAACGGTGGCTGACAGCAGGCCGTGCGGCTCAGGGCGCGTAGCGCTCAAGGACCGACCGTGCGTGAACGCGGATGCCCGCGTCTTCACTGCGGGTCCAGCTTCCGAGCAGGGTCTTGCATGAGCAAGCGATGAACGCCACTTCGTCATCGGCGTCGGAGGAGGCGAAGGTCTCGATCTCGTGTTGGTGCCGCGGTATTGCGCCATCACCCACCGGCGTCCTGCCGGTCGGCCATACCTCCGGCTCTGCACAGAGATAGAGGAGGATCGGCCGTAGTCCCGCCTGCGGTCTGTTACGGTGGACACTCGTTCGCAAGGCGAAAGCGTGCTTGAACAATCGAGCAGTGTCGAGCCGGAGATAGCCCGACTTCCGCAACTCGTCGCGCGATTCGACTGATTTGACGGTTTTCCGGCCCGAGAAGCGGCGGTTTTCCGTGCGTTGTCTCTCCGGAACGGCGTGTAGTGCCGACCTACCCCCTTGATTGGGCTGGCGAAGATCCGGACTCTGCGCCCATGTTCGTGCGCTGCAAGAGACGCTTCAAGGACGGCAAGGAGCACCGCTACTGGAGCGTCGTGGAGAACGTCCGGGTCCACGGCGGCCGGGTTGTTCAGCGTCAGGTGCTCTATCTCGGCGAGATCAACGACAACCAACGCGCGGCGTGGTGCCGCTCGATCGAGGTGGTGGAGGGCAAGTCGCGATCGCGGCAGATGGCGCTGTTTCCCGAAGACCGGGAGGCGCCGGCGCTGAGTTGCGAAGTGGTGAAGATCAACCTTGCGCAGGTGGCGCTTCACGACCCGCGCCAGTGGGGGGCGTGCTGGCTGGCGCTATCCTTGTGGGATCGCCTGGACCTGGACCGCTTCTGGGAAGAGCGTCTGCCGCCGAGCCGGCAGGGCACGCGGTGGCTGGACATCCTGAAGATCCAGGTCTGCTACCGGCTGATCGACCCGGGCAGCGAGTGGCGGCTTCACCGTCACTGGTACGAGCACAGCGCGCTTCGCGATCTTCTGGGCAGCGAGCGGGCGATCGCCGACGACACGCTCTATCGCTGTCTCGACAAGTTGCTGGCGCACAAGCAGGACTTCTTCTCGTTCTTGCGCGACCGCTGGGCGACCCTGTTCGAGGCGCGCTTCGACGTGTTGCTCTATGACCTGACCTCGACCTACTTCGAGAGCGATCCTGCGTTCGATGACAAGCGCCGCTTCGGCTACAGCCGGGACAAGCGGCCCGACTGCGTGCAGGTGGTGATTGCGCTGATCGTCACGCCGGAGGGCTTTCCGCTGGCCTATGAGGTGATGCCGGGGAACACCTCCGACGACGCCACGCTGGCGGCGTTCCTCGAGAAGATCGAGGATCAGTATGGCCGCTCCGACCGGGTGTGGATCATGGACCGCGGCATCCCCACCGAGGAGACGCTGGCCTCGATGCGCGAGGGCGATGCGCCGGTGCGCTACCTGGTGGGCACGCCCAAGGGCCGGCTGACGCGGCTCGAGAAGGTGTTCCTGGGCCTGCCCTGGCAGGAGGTGCGCCAGTCGGTGAACGTCAAGCTTCTGGTCGAGGACGGCGAGCTCTACGTCCTGGTGCACAGCGAGGGGCGACAGGAGAAGGAGCGTGGCATGCGCCGGCGCCGGCTGAAGAGGCTGTGGCGTCGATTGGTCGAGTTGCAGGGACAGTCGAACAGCCGGGATCAGTTGTTGCTCAAGCTCGGCGGCGCCAGGAAGGAGGCGGGCCGGGCCTGGAGCCTGGTCGACATCGCCGTGCCCGGGACCGACAGGGAACTCGCCGCCAACGGCTTCTCATTCCGCCTGCGGCGCGACCGGCTGCGCCGGGTCCGCCGCCGCGAGGGCCGTTACCTGCTGCGATCCAACATGGTCGCCGAAGACCCCGCCACGCTGTGGCATCTGTACATGAAGCTCGTCGAGATCGAACAGGCGTTCAAGGAACTCAAGCACGACCTCGCGATCCGCCCCATCTTCCATCAACGCGAGGAGCGCATCGAGGCGCACATCTTCGTCTCGTTCATCGCCTACTGCCTGCTGGTGACCCTGAAGAACCTCGCCCGGCCGCGCGCCTCGGGCCTCACCCCGCGCGCCATCCTCGAGGCCTTCGCCACCATCCAGATGGTCGACGTCCATCTGCCCACCACCGACGGCCGGCACCTCGTCCTGCCGCGCCACACCCGACCGAACAAGGAGCACGAGGTTCTGCTGCACCAGCTCGGCATGACCCTGCCGCAACAGCCTGCGCCACGGATCTCCGCCTGACGGCACGCCGGGCCGCCTCTCCGTTCGGCGCCTTGTAGTGCCGACCTTTGGGGCGCCGATCAAGACTATTCAATGAGTTAGCATCCTCACGACCCCCGAGTTGCGGAAGTCGGGATAGGAGCGCCTGTCATACCCCAGCGCATCCCGGACGCCTTCTCAGTCCTTCATGAATTCCCCCCAACAGGGCCGCCAATACGCCTTACTGAGCGAGGATGTTCCCTTGACCCGAAACGGTTGTATCGCTTGGACTCGACTCCGATCAGTGCGGAGGGTGTTTCGACGAGGCAGTCCAGCACCGGATGTCGTTCGTCCCGCGAGAGAAAACGGATCGCCGCCTCAAACGTCAGCGACCGGGCGGGCCAGACTTCCCCTTCGCAGCCCGGCAGCGGTGGCAAGTCCGGCACCCGGTTCAGGAAGAAGCCGAGAGCGTTGGCAACGAGGGCGGCTGACGATTCCCGACTGTCGAGTTTGCTCCTCGCGATTTCGTCGCCCGGCGAGGCCTGGAACACTGCCTCGACCACTGCGCCGGGAACTCCCGGCAGGAATCGATCCGACCTCTTTCCTGCTCCGGCCGTCACTCCATGGGGCCACCTCCCGAAGGATTGCAAGTGCGCTGCGTGCTGGCCATTGACAGGCGAACATTCCCTCTTGCCTGAGCCCCTTCTTCCACAAGCCTACGCCCTTTTGTGTTGCAGGGATTGCAAAACGGAAGAACATAAATTTCTCGCCCGTATTCGGTGATAAGTCGTCCTTCTTCATCGACAAACCGCACATGAGCGCCAACCGTCGGACGATTCCCGCAACCCGCGACGGCGCAGCGGTTCGGAACCCTGCGCGGCCGTTTCCTCCGCGTGCCATCGGCGTCCCACAGTTGCCAATGCTTCAAATGAGTGCCGCAGTTGCATGCACCCACCATTCCTAGACGCCGCCGCATTCCATCGGGGAGATTTTCTACCCGGGGCATTGAACAAGTCTCCCCTTCACGCGATGTGCAGCTTCAGGGATACAATGATGTCTTGCCAGCGACCGGGGTCGACATCGATAACTTCAGCCTCCGTCCGTTTGCCGGCGTCCATGAGGCGGGCGAACGGCTCATTGTCGGCGTGCGGAACGTAACCGAGCTTCGCTTCCGCGCCGGTGAAAACCTCGATCGCCAAATCGTCGTAAGCATTGGCCGGCTCCCGGTGCAGAACGAGCGCCTCGCCGGCACGCAATACGTCGTGGACTTGGCGAGCATCGTAGCAGGCAGTTCCCGCCATATGGGTGTCGAGTAGCGCCAATGGCCGTTCTTGGCCGGCCGCCTGCCTCACCGCGTCCGGTACCGCTACCATGCCCAAGGTGTCGGACAGGACCGCAAGCAGCGACCGTCGGCCGAAGGTTGGCGACATTCGGGGCGCCATCGGTCAATCCTCCGCTTCGCGGACGCCGGAACCCTCGCGTCCTTGTCGGTGCGCACACCTGTACCTGTCATGATACCAAATCCGTGGGACCATTCCCGAAGAGCAGGGGGGTCGCTTGCTACGGCCTCGAAGCATGCCTCATAAAGTGTGAAGCGCAGTCCCCCGCTTCTTCGGTTGGCGACGGGCATCCCGTCGGCGTGATGCCGCGTGCTTCGATCCCCGAACGGGTCGTTTTGCAACGGCACAATTCGCCCGGACATTGGTCTTCCGGGCGAGTCCCCGGTGACCCGTGTGTGGTTCTGTCCGTTGTTCGGCTCCGGGACAAAGGTCGCCGGGCCGATCGCCGCTCGTGCCTCGCCGAGCACAGTGCGAAGCAATCCGACTGCCGCCTCGCGCCGGCTCTGCCGGAACATCGTCCGATCGCAATCCCGCTCTTTGTCGGTCAGCGAGGCCGAGCGGTTCATGGCGTTCGTATCCAGCTTCGGAGCGCGTGGCTTCATCATTCACCGGTTCGCCGTTCGGCAAGACACAGGAAACGAACCGCCTCGCAGAATGTGACGGTAGCCTCTCCGCGTCCCGGAGCGCGAACCGCGAGACGACCGGTGCGGGACAGCATGCGGGCGCTCCCGCGGAGGCCGCGGTCAGCACAGCGTATGCCCGGCAGGCTCCTGTCTAACATCGGAGTCGCCATTCGCAGCCTACCGGCAGTAGAGCCCTAGAAAGCGTGAGAGTTTCACCTTCGCCTTTATCGCCCCCTACGGGTCCGCTCCCACACGTCCGGCGGGCAATGGAAGCAACCCTGCTTTGCCAGCTTCCCCCCCCGTCTCTCCTTCATACCGGTCGTGGCAGTCGGTACCGGCATCGACTTCGGCTGGCGCCTCAGGATCGTCGAAAGGACCTACATCTCCATCCTCAAGAAGGATCCCCGCTGCGCCATGATCACCCTTGATCCCAATTCGGCAGAGCGTTGTTCGTCCATTCTCAACCATTTCCTGAAGCACCATGCCAGCACCACGGGTGTCTCCGCCGGCGTGCTTGTCGAGGGCATGCTGGAGACCAGCGCTCCCGTCATGCTCGTCGACTAACCCGACTTCCGCAACTCGTCGCGCGATTCGACTGATTTGACGGTTTTCCGGCCCGAGAAGCGGCGGTTTTCCGTGCGTTGTCTCTCCGGAACGGCGTGTAGTGCCGACCTACCCCCTTGATTGGGCTGGCGAAGATCCGGACTCTGCGCCCATGTTCGTGCGCTGCAAGAGACGCTTCAAGGACGGCAAGGAGCACCGCTACTGGAGCGTCGTGGAGAACGTCCGGGTCCACGGCGGCCGGGTTGTTCAGCGTCAGGTGCTCTATCTCGGCGAGATCAACGACAACCAACGCGCGGCGTGGTGCCGCTCGATCGAGGTGGTGGAGGGCAAGTCGCGATCGCGGCAGATGGCGCTGTTTCCCGAAGACCGGGAGGCGCCGGCGCTGAGTTGCGAAGTGGTGAAGATCAACCTTGCGCAGGTGGCGCTTCACGACCCGCGCCAGTGGGGGGCGTGCTGGCTGGCGCTATCCTTGTGGGATCGCCTGGACCTGGACCGCTTCTGGGAAGAGCGTCTGCCGCCGAGCCGGCAGGGCACGCGGTGGCTGGACATCCTGAAGATCCAGGTCTGCTACCGGCTGATCGACCCGGGCAGCGAGTGGCGGCTTCACCGTCACTGGTACGAGCACAGCGCGCTTCGCGATCTTCTGGGCAGCGAGCGGGCGATCGCCGACGACACGCTCTATCGCTGTCTCGACAAGTTGCTGGCGCACAAGCAGGACTTCTTCTCGTTCTTGCGCGACCGCTGGGCGACCCTGTTCGAGGCGCGCTTCGACGTGTTGCTCTATGACCTGACCTCGACCTACTTCGAGAGCGATCCTGCGTTCGATGACAAGCGCCGCTTCGGCTACAGCCGGGACAAGCGGCCCGACTGCGTGCAGGTGGTGATTGCGCTGATCGTCACGCCGGAGGGCTTTCCGCTGGCCTATGAGGTGATGCCGGGGAACACCTCCGACGACGCCACGCTGGCGGCGTTCCTCGAGAAGATCGAGGATCAGTATGGCCGCTCCGACCGGGTGTGGATCATGGACCGCGGCATCCCCACCGAGGAGACGCTGGCCTCGATGCGCGAGGGCGATGCGCCGGTGCGCTACCTGGTGGGCACGCCCAAGGGCCGGCTGACGCGGCTCGAGAAGGTGTTCCTGGGCCTGCCCTGGCAGGAGGTGCGCCAGTCGGTGAACGTCAAGCTTCTGGTCGAGGACGGCGAGCTCTACGTCCTGGTGCACAGCGAGGGGCGACAGGAGAAGGAGCGTGGCATGCGCCGGCGCCGGCTGAAGAGGCTGTGGCGTCGATTGGTCGAGTTGCAGGGACAGTCGAACAGCCGGGATCAGTTGTTGCTCAAGCTCGGCGGCGCCAGGAAGGAGGCGGGCCGGGCCTGGAGCCTGGTCGACATCGCCGTGCCCGGGACCGACAGGGAACTCGCCGCCAACGGCTTCTCATTCCGCCTGCGGCGCGACCGGCTGCGCCGGGTCCGCCGCCGCGAGGGCCGTTACCTGCTGCGATCCAACATGGTCGCCGAAGACCCCGCCACGCTGTGGCATCTGTACATGAAGCTCGTCGAGATCGAACAGGCGTTCAAGGAACTCAAGCACGACCTCGCGATCCGCCCCATCTTCCATCAACGCGAGGAGCGCATCGAGGCGCACATCTTCGTCTCGTTCATCGCCTACTGCCTGCTGGTGACCCTGAAGAACCTCGCCCGGCCGCGCGCCTCGGGCCTCACCCCGCGCGCCATCCTCGAGGCCTTCGCCACCATCCAGATGGTCGACGTCCATCTGCCCACCACCGACGGCCGGCACCTCGTCCTGCCGCGCCACACCCGACCGAACAAGGAGCACGAGGTTCTGCTGCACCAGCTCGGCATGACCCTGCCGCAACAGCCTGCGCCACGGATCTCCGCCTGACGGCACGCCGGGCCGCCTCTCCGTTCGGCGCCTTGTAGTGCCGACCTTTGGGGCGCCGATCAAGACTATTCAATGAGTTAGCATCCTCACGACCCCCGAGTTGCGGAAGTCGGGCTAACCAAGCCTTGGCAGGAACAGCGATCAGGTCGTGGTGCGTTTCCGGGGGAGGGAGGGGGGAGGCACCAGTTGCTCACGTTCGTGCGGCCAAACCGTATCAGACCTTTTGTTGTCTCTCTTTCATCTCGTCGATGACGTCCGTCAGTGACCGGAATCAGTCCCGGTGTGTTCGCGGACGTCGTCGGACTCGAAGGCGACGAGAGCCTGATCCGCGCTCAGCAGGTCCATCGCCATAATGGGGCCGACAGCGAATGCAGGTAGTTCGGCAAACGGGATGACCATACAGACCCGGCTCATCGAATCCCTCGGCTCCTCAAGATGTCCGGCGCTGCAAGATCCAGTCGGCCGCCGCCGCCATGTCGTCGACGACGGCCGTCGGTCGTGGATCGACGACGTTCTCCGCGCCATGGCGGTACTTTCCCGTCCTGACCAGGATGCCGTGACCGAGGCCTGCGGCGAGCGCGCCGGCGACATCCATCTCGGCGTCGTCGCCGACCATCGCCGCCTGGGCCGCGGGGCAGCCCGCACTCCGGGTCGCCGCCGAGAAGAACGCCTCCGAGGGCTTGCCCAGGACGACCGCCTTGCGCCGCGTCGCGTATTCCAGGGCAGCGACGAAGGCTCCGGCGTCGAGGCTCAGTTGGCCATCCTCGTCCTCGAAGGTCCGGTTGGTGGCGAGCGCGAGAAAGTCGGCGCCACCGGCCAGCGCGCGGAACGCCCTGTTCATCGTGTCGTAGGTGAAGGCGCGACCCGCGTCGCCAATGATGACCGCAGCCTCCTTGCCCCCGCCAAGGCCGCGAAAATCGTCCTCCAGGACGGGATGGATCAGCAGGTGGAGTGACAGGCCGCGACCTTCGATCCAGGCACGAGCGGCCGCCGCAGGCGTAAGGAGTTCGTCCGCGGCGACTTCAAGTCCGAGGGACCGGAGGCGCTCGAGCAGCACTCGCTTCGAAGACCTCGTCGTGTTCGTCAGGAACCGCACCGGCAGTCCGGCCGTCCTGAGGCGCGCCACGGCATCCACCGCCCCCGGCAAGGCATGGTCGCCTTCATAGATCACGCCGGACAGATCAAGCAGGACGCCGTTGATCATGGATCGAGGATGCCAAGACTTGCGAAGACAGTCAATTTGACAGGACGCGACCCCGGACCAGTCAGCTCGAGGCGGGCTGTTCGTCGGTCGAAGGGCGAAACAATGCGCGACGCGGCAGAGTCGGGACACAGGGCCGAGAATGGGGCCGGGCAACCTGGACTTCGCGAGGCTGGTCTGAGGGCGTGAACCGGCCTCCTGGTCGCGCTTTTGTCTGGCCGCATGAGTCTCCCTGTGCGATAAGGAGGCAACGTTCCGTGCGGCGACGTTCGTGCGGCAAAAGGAGACATTCATGCAAGGGAGAGCACATCGATGACGAAGGACAATGAGACAGTCAGGACGATGAAGGCGGCTCGCGAGTTCAGCCGGCGCACCCTTCTGGCGGGCGCGGCTGCGAGTGGCGGCGTCGCCGCTGTTGCAGTCGGATCGAGCCAGCTGGGCGCGCCCTGGATCGGTACGGCCAAGGCGCAGACCACGACCTGGCGCATTCAGACATCATGGCCGGGCGGCATCGGGCTGGAGACCTTCAAGGCATGGTCGAACTCCATCGTGGAGAAGACCGGCGGCGAGCTCGCCTTCGAGCCCTTCGGCGCAAAGGACGTGGTGGGCGACTTCCAGCTCTTCGACGCCGTGAAGAACGGCGTGCTGGAGGCCATGAACCCGTTCACGCTCTACTGGGCGGGCCGCATGCCGGCTTCGGTGTTTCTGAGTTCCTACCCTCTTGGTCTCAGGAATCCACACGAATGGGATGTGTTCTACTATGGCCTGGGCGGGCTGGAGATCGCCCGCGAACTCTTCGCGGCGTTTGACATGCACTACGTCGGCCCGATCCATCACGGCCCGAACATCATCCACTCGAAGGTGCCGATCCGCTCGATCGACGACTTCCGCGACCGCAAGATGCGCTTGCCGGGCGGCATGGTGGCCGAGGTCTTCCAGGCGGCTGGCGCCCAGACCACCCTGCTTCCGGGCAGCGAGATCTTCCCGGCGCTCGAGAAGGGCACGATTGACGTCGCTGACTATGTGGGCCCGGCCGTCAACCACGACCTCGGCTTCCATCAGGTCACCGACTTCATCTCCATGGGCCCTCCGGGCTTCATGTCGCTCTATCAGCCGGTTGACCTGATGGATCTCACGGTCTCGATGGATGCGTGGAACGCGCTTTCGCCCGAGATGCAGCAGTTCGTCGAAATGGAGGTCCACGTCTATTCGGACATGCACCACGCCGCGATCCAGAAGGCCGACCAGGCAGCGTGGAAGAAGTTCGAGGAGGCGGGAACGATCGTCACGCGCCTGTCGCAGGACGACGTCGAGGCCTTCACCAAGCTCGCCGTGCCGCGCTGGTACGCTTGGGCCAACAAGGACGCGCAGGCCGCACGCATCTTCAAGATCCAGCTTGACTACATGATGTCGGGCAGCCTGGGTTACGTCACGCCCGACCAGATCGAAGGCATGATGCTCGACCACTAGGTTCGATCCGTCGCCGCCGTTCGCGGTCCCGTCGCCTCACGCGGCGGGCCGCGGGCGGCACCTCCCTCGACAGGACCCCGACGGTCTCCATGCCTCACATCGGCTTCGTCCTGCCCCACTGGGCCTACTGGGCCGGGCTTCTGCTGTTTCCCTGCTTCGCATTCCTCATGGTGCGGCGCGAGCGTGCGGCCGGCGGACCGCTCAGCGTTTCTCTTCCGGTTGCCTACCTCTTCCTGGCCGCCGGTGGTTTCCTGGGCCTTCACCGGCTTTACCTGCGGAACCGCTGGTGGTGGGTCTTCGTTCCGTTTGTGCTCCTGATCCTGTGGGGCAACATCCAGTCCGGCGATGCGCGAAACGATCTCTCCGAGGCGCGCAACGACCGGCTGATCGCCGAGTTCAAGCTGGAGACGGCCCAGGAGAAGGTGGACGAGGGAGAGACCGATGCGGTGCAGGAGGTCGAGCGCTGGAACGCCGAGCTCGCCGCCGTCGCCGAGGCCAACGCCAATGCCGAGGCCGCCGTCGGGCGTTGGCTGTGGATCAACAGGACTGTGGGCGCCCTGATCCTGCTCGGACTCGCGGCTGATGCGCTCCTGCTGCCTCGGCTCGTACGCGGCAGGCGGAACCAGGAACCAGGCAGGGTTACGCCTTCCTACCTCATGGAGGAGGTCGAGGAGCACGAACGCCCGCGCACCGAACCCGAATTCGCAGGCTTCGGTAGCGGCTATGTCCGGTGGATCGGCCGGATCAACGGCGCGGTCGGCCACTTCGTGGCCTGGTGGGCGCTGATCGCGGTGTTTGCCTACTACTATGAGGTCGTCTGCCGCTACATCTTCAACTCGCCGACCAACTGGGCGCATGAGGGCATGTTCCTGATGTTCGGCATGCAGTACCTGCTGGCCGGCGCCTTTGCCTTGCGTGACAACGCCCATGTGCGGGTCGATGTGCTCTACGCCAACCTCTCACCCCGCACCAGGGCGACACTGGATCTCGTCACCTCCGTTTTCTTCTTCGTCTTCGCGGGCGCTCTTGCCTGGACCGGCTACATCTTCTTCAGCGACTCGGTGCAGGTCTGGGAGGTCTCGTTCACCGAGTGGGCAATCCAGTACTGGCCCGTGAAGGCGGCCATCATGATCGGCGCCGTCCTCCTCATTCTCCAGGGCGTCGCGCGCGTCATGCGCGACGTGGCCGTCCTGACCGGTCCGCCAGCCGCCGGAGCGCGCTGAGATGGGCTGGGACATCGGTATCGAATTGCTGACCGTGCTGATGTTCGGCTCGCTCGCAGTGCTGCTGCTGGCGGGCCTGCCGCTCAGCTTCGTGACCGGCGGTCTGGCCTGCATCTTCCTCTTCGTCTTCGGCGACGCGGCGATGCTCAACATGCTGCCGTCGCGCATCTTCCCGCTGATGACCGACTACCAGCTCTCGGCTATCCCGCTCTTCATCTTCATGGCCTCGGTCCTGGAACGCGCAGGCGTGATCGAGCGAATGTTCGACGTCATCTACAGGTGCCTGGGCGGGCTCAAGGGCGGACTTGCTACCGCCGCGATCCTGGCTTCCACCGTGCTCGCCGCCATGTGCGGTGTGATCGGGGCCACCGAGGTGACCATGGGGCTGATCGCGCTTCCGGCCATGCTGAAGCGCAACTACGACGTCCGGCTGGCCTCGGGTGCGATCCTGGGTGGCGGCACGCTGGGCATTCTCATTCCGCCCTCGATCCTGGCCATCCTCTTCGCCGTCGTCGCACAGCAATCGGTGGGCGAGCTGTTCCTCGGCGCCGTTATCCCGGGCCTCCTGCTCTCGAGCCTCTACATCGCTTACGTCACCGTCCGCTGCTACCTCAATCCCTCTCTTGGCCCGGCGCTCGATCCCTCCGAACGCATCACGACGCGCGAGAAACTTGTTCTGCTCAGGGGCATGGCCGCGCCGATCACGCTTGTCGCCCTGGTGCTGGGAGTCATCTTCACGGGCATCGCCACGCCCGTGGAGGCCGCAGGCATCGGCACGTTCGGTGCGCTCATCGTCGCCGGCACCCAGCGCAAGCTCTCGTGGGAGGCTCTGCAGTCGGCGGCCGTCACAACGGTAAAAGTCTCGGCCATGGTGCTCTGGATCGTCTTCGGAGCCACCATGTTCGTCGGCTTCTACGTCGTGAATGGCGGTCAGCAGTTCGTCTCCGACATGATCATCGGCACGGGTCTCGGCCCCTACGGCATCCTGCTCGTGATGATGATGATTCTCGTGATGCTCGGCATGTTCCTCGACTGGGTCGGCATTCTCCTGCTGGCCGTGCCCATCTTCCTGCCGATCGTGAAGTCACTCAGTTTCGACGGGATGCTTGGCCTGCCGGGCGTTGATCCTGCCGACGTCGCGCTGTGGTTTGCCGTCGTCTACATGGTGAACATGCAGATGTCGTTCCTGTCGCCGCCTTTCGGCTACGCTCTCTTCTATCTCAAGAGCGTTGCGCCGCCGCAGGTGACCATGGGGCAGATCTACGCTTCGTCCCTGCCATTCCTCCTCCTGCAGGCTGTGGGCCTTTTCATCTGCGTGCTGTTCCCGCAGATCACCATCTGGCTGCCCAGGCTGGTCTACGGCTGAAGGCGTCCACGGGTGGAAGGGGAGCGCACGAGCCGTGAGCCCCCTCCGCGCGACCGACCAGGGCACTGCCTCCAGCCGGACGGTAGCGCGGCATTCCAGTCGCGATGAACACCGTCTTGATTGCCAGCCCTGCATGGACATGGAGACAGACATCCGCGTCGTGATCCAGGAAGGGATCAGGTAGCCGCGACCTCTGCCATGGTCTGGATGAGCGGAGCGTAGAAGTCCTGATCGTAGGCGTCCTTGTCCTCCAGGACGCTGAAGTAGACGACAGCGGTGTCCGTGTCGGGGTTGGCGAGTGCGAACTGGCCGCCGTAGCCGCCGTGGCCGAGCCAGATCCCGTCGGTCATGGTCTGGCGGCTGTAGCGAATGAAGTCGCGCGGCTCGGCCATGGGCGGTCCCGGATCGCGCCTGGTATCCTCGATGAAGGCAGCGTCGCCCACGCGACGTCCATCGACGCCCTCGCCGCCGCGTGCGAAGAGCAGGGTGAGGCGGGCGAGATCGCGTGCGGTGAGGCAGGCGCCACCATCGATCAGCGCCACGCCATCGCGGTCGCAAGTGATGTGATAGCAGCCTTCCAGCCCTGCGGCCTCGACGATCTCGATCAGCGACTCGCGGAGCGGTCTGCCGCTCACTCGCTCGATCAGCCAGGCCAGAGCGTCGGTGTTGGTAGACTTGTAGAGCATGGCGCCCGTGCGGTTCTCGAGATCGCCGCCGGTGACCGCCGCGACGAACCGCCGGATGGTCTGTTCGTCGCCTCCCTCTGGCGGCAGGCGCCAGCCCATGGCCGTCTCCATGGCGAAACTTCCGGTGTCGGGGTCGGTGTAGTCCTCGGCATAGTCGTTGGCGATGTTCATGTCGGCGGTGTCCCGCACTCTCGCCCCTGCATAGCCGCTGCCCAGCTCAGGCAGATAGCTTCCCATCGTGCGAGACATGTCGACCAGTCCGTCTGCGACCGCGCGGCCCAGCATGAGGTTGACCGCCATCTTCGTGATCGACTGGATCGAATGGGGACAGTCCGGCCCGAAGTCAGGCGCGTATGCCTCGTAGATCACGTGCTCGCCGCGCACGACAACGAACGCGGAGAAGTGCGGGGCCTCCAGAATCTCTGCGACGCCGGGATGGCGGCGTATGGTCCAGTCGATGCGCTTGTAGAGCGGCAGTACGGAAGGCGAGCGGAAGGACAGAGCGTAGCGCGCGCGGGTGTGGAGACCATGGAAACCCTTCCTGCGTGTGTCGGGCTGGTTCCAGCGCGCCTTGTTGTCACGCCCGGTGACGAGATCCGGATTGGGAATGCCCTGGATGGTCATAACTGCGTCCTCTGCCCGTTCTCTCCACCATGCCAGAAGCTGCTGCCGGCGTTAAGCGATCGGCATGAGCGGGTGGATCGAAGCGCATCACGACGAATGTTCTTGGCAAGCGGACTGCAAGGCAGTGCAGGTGTTGGGTCCCTGTTTAGTTCGATAGGAGCCCGTGGATTTTTCCCACATTGGGCGAGTGGTGGATTGGCCGGGATGGTGGTCGAGCGCGGGAAGGGCGGCTGTTGCAGCGTGGGCCCGGGCCTTTAGTGTTGGTCTTTCCATAGAGAGGAGGCCCGCGCGGGACGACACCCCCGCCGGGCCTGTGGCCAGTGCAGCTTCGTTACGCGACGGGGCTCACCGGCGAGGACTACGTTAGGGCCGAGGCGTGGCGCGATGCAAGGCTTGATCGCTGCCCGAACCACCCGCATGGCGGATGTTCCCTGGCACGCCACGGCACCTACGCGCGCAAGAGTCCGCGCGGTGCGAAGGTTGCTCGCTGGTATTGCCCGGAGAGTCACACGACGTTCAGCCTTCTGCCGGACTGCCTGGCGGCGCGGCTGCCGGGGACGCTGGACGATCTGGAAGCGGTTGTGGTGGCGGCCGAGGGCGCGCGCAGTCTGGAAGAGGCGGCGAACGTGGTGCGCCCGGACGCCATCGAGCTTCCCGGGGCGCTGCGCTGGGTGCGCCGCCGGGTGCGTCTCGTTCACGACACTCTGTCACGGGTCATCGGCCTGATCCCCGACCGGCTGGCGGGCTGTGCGGCGACCATGGTGGCGGTTCGCGAGCGTCTCGGGGGCGACTGCGCCCTGAAGAGGCTGCGCGCACTGGTCTCGGCGCAGCTGCGGACACTGCCCGCTCCGTTGGGCTTCCAGGCCGGTGGAATCGAGGTGGCTGATCACAAGCCCGCGTTCCAACACTCGATGGGGCCTGATCCCCCTGGTGCGGCGGCATAGCGTCAGGGTCCGAGGGGCAAAGAGCCCTGCAAGGCGAGGACCGTGACATGACAGAACCCACTGATGATCTCCGCCAGGCGGTCGCACTCTTCCGATACGGCGTGATCGCCGACCTGGTGCACCTACCGGTGGGCACGCCGGGCACCGGCGTCCTGCTGCGCGCCAAGGCCGCCCGGAGCTACGTCATTCCGGGAAGCATGCGGACCCGGGTGGCCGCCGAGACCATGCGCGGCTGGATCAAGGACTACCGGCGCGGCGGCTTCGAGGCGCTTCACCCGAAGCCGCGCGGCGACCGCGGCAAGCCCCGGCGCCTGCCTGGCGAGGTCGCCGAGCGTCTTATCGCGCTGAAGAATGATCATCCGCACTGGTCGGTGCGCCTCATCATCAAGACGGCGCGCGCCGAAGGCATCGACCATCCCCTGGCGCCGTCGACCGTGCACCGGCTTCTCTCCGCCGAGGGGCTGTTCGACAGGATGCCGCCGCACGACGGCGCCGACCGCCGCCGCTTCGCCTTCCGCGAGGCCGGCGAGCTGTGGATGTCCGACGTCATGCACGGCCCCAAGGTCCGCCTCGGCCGGACCCGGCGCAAGACCTACCTCATCGCCTTCATCGACGACGCCACGCGCGTCGTCCCCTTCGCCGCCTTCGCCATGGCCGAGAACGCCGCGGCCTTCCTGCCGGTGTTCAGGAACGCTCTGATCCGGCGTGGTCTGGTGCAGCGACTCTACGTCGACAATGGCGCCGCCTACCGGTCGCGCCATCTCGCCGTCATCTGCGCCAGGCTGGGCGTGGCGCTGATCCACGCCAGACCCTTCCAGCCTGCGGGCAAGGGCAAGATAGAACGCTTCTTCAGGACAGTACGCGCCGCCTGGCTCAGCCGCGTCGACGCCGCCGATCAGGACACCCTGGAGAGCCTGAACCGCAGCCTGTGGGCGTGGATCGAGGGCGAGTATCACCACACCCCGCACCGCGGCCTGGAGGGCCGCACGCCCCTCGAACAGTGGGCCCTGGTCTCGGCCGGCGTCCGCTACCCCGACGCCACCCTGGATCTCGACGACATCTTCCTCTTCGAGGCCAGACGCCGCGTCCACAAGGACCGCACCGTCAGCCTCAACGGACGCGTCTACGAGGTCGATGCCCTGCTCGTCGGCCACAAGGTCACCCTGCGCTACGATCCCGAGGCGCCGCCCGGGAGGCCCCTCGACGTGGTCCACGACGGCAAGCCCGCCGGCAAGGCAACACGCCTCGACGCCTACGCCAACACCGCCGTCAGGCGCACCTGGGCGACCAAGGAGATCCAGGCCGACCAGCCGCCGCCGGAGCCGCCGCCCTCGCCGCTCACCCTGCGCAACCTCACGGACAGGAAGGAGGACGAGTGATGTACCGCAAGCACTTCGCCTTCACACGCCTGCCCTTCGAGACCCCGGCCGAGACCGACGAGCTCTTCGACTCCGCGGCACGCCGCGAGGCCGAGGCCCGCCTCGGCCATCTCGTCGACCTGCGCGGCATCGGCTTGCTCACCGGCGAGGTGGGATCCGGCAAGACCACCGTCTGCCGACACCTCACCGCAGGCCTCCACCCCGGCCTCTATCGCGTCCACTACGTCTCGCTGACCACCGGCAACGTGCTCGACATCTACAAGGAGATCGCATGGGAACTCGGCCTGCCCATCGAGCGCTCCCGCGCCACCGCACGCCAGGCCATCCGCAACGAGATCTCCCGTCTGGTGACGGAAGCCAAACAGCTGCCGGTGCTGATCATCGACGAGGCCCATCATCTGCGCAACGACGTGCTCGAGGACCTCCGCCTCTTGACCAACTTCGCCATGGACGCCGAGCAGCGCCTGTGTCTCATCCTGGTCGGCCTCACCGAACTCAGACGCCGCCTCGCCATGGCCATGCACGAATCCCTCGCCCAGCGCCTCGTCGTCAGACACCATCTCGCCGGCCTCGACCGCGACGAGGTCGAGGCCTATGTCACCCACCGCCTGCGCCTCGCCGGATGCGAGCTGCCGCTGTTCGAGGCCGCCGCCGTCGAGGCCCTGTTCCAGAGCACCCGCGGCCTGCCGAGACAGATCAACCGCATCGCCCACTACGCCCTGTCGGCCGCCGCCCTCGACAAGGCGAAGACGGTCACCGCCGAACACCTGCAGAACGCCCTCGACGAGCTGCAGCCATGAACGGCTTCCCGACCCGCACCCCGGTCGAACTCGAGGAGCGGCCGCGCCAGCTGCAGTGGCTCATCGACACCCTGTGGGGCGACGAGGCCGTCGGCATCGTCGGTGGCGAGCCCAAGTGTGGCAAGTCCCTGCTGGCCCTCGATCTCGCCGTCGCCGTCGCCGCCGGCGTCCCCTGCCTGCGCCACTTCGCCACGGTCCGCTCCGGCCCCGTCCTGCTGTTCTGTGCCGAGGACGCAGCCCACCTCGTGCGGCGCCGGCTCGAGGGAATCTCCCGCGCCGCCGGCACACCCTTCGAGACCCTCGACATCGCCGTCATCGACGTCGACACCCTGCGCCTCGACGAGGCGGGCGACCGGCGCCGCCTGCGCAAGACCGTGCAGCGCATCCAACCACGCCTCCTTATCCTCGATCCCCTGGTCCGCCTGCACGGCGTCGACGAGAACGCCGCCGCCGACGTCGCCCCCATCCTCGGCGTCCTGCGCGACATCCAGAGACGCTTCCACACCGCCGTGCTCGTCGTCCACCACGCCCGCAAGAGCGGGGCCACACGCCCCGGCCAGGCCCTGCGGGGAAGCAGCGAACTGCACGCCTGGGGCGACAGCAATCTCTACCTTCGCCGACGCGACCGGCAGACCCTCATGACCGTCGAGCATCGCGCCGCACGCGGCCTCGACGACATCGAGATCGAACTCGTCACCGATACGCCAGAACCCTTCTTGCGCCTGCGTCAGCCGCCTCCGGCCGGCGAAGACCCGCAGCCCCAAACCCCCGAACGGCGCATCCTCCAGGCCCTCGCCCAGGCCGATGCAGCGCTCTCCCAGCGCCAGATCCGACAGCATGCCGCAACCCGCCACAAGACCGTCGGCGCCGTCCTCCACAAGCTCGTCCGGCAGGGATGCGTCCGGCACGACGCCGAGGGCCGCTACAGCCTCGTCGCACGCCATCCCGAATAAACCGCGCCCGACGCCGCAGCGGTTCCCGGTTCCCGCCGCTCGCCCCTGGGGGTTCGAGGCGGAACCGCCTTCGGGAACCGCCCCCAGCCGATCGCCTGGCGATCGGCCCATCACCAAAAGCTCCGCTTGCCGCCATGGATGCGCCCGCTCGGGAGGTCGTCCGACACCCCGCCGGAACGTCATCGAAACGGTCCGCCAATCCGGGAAATCTACCCGCCAGTCGCACGAAACAATCCGGGAAACTCGCGGTCAATCAATGTGCGAGACAACAGCAGGGATGCCGGCAGCTGTCGCCAGGCGACGCGCAGGCGCCTGATATCCGTGCCCTGCACAGCGGTCCGGTCGACGCTATGATGGGCCAGCAACGGAGGGCTTCGCGATGGCGGGCGACATTCATCCTGACATGAACCATCTGCTCAGTGCCCGCGATGCCGCCGGCCCCAAGGGAGAGAACGCCGAAGAACAGCGCCGCTTCTGGACGTCCTACACCCGCGCGCTCAACGAGCGGCGACCCGACGGCATGGATGTGTGGGACGAGCGGGTCGAGACCCCGGAGCACGCGGTCCCCGTCAGAATCTATCGACCCTCGACAGCAACTCGGCCGGTTCCCGCCATTGTCTACCTTCACGGCGGAGGATTCATGCTGGGCGACCTCGACAGTTCCGACACCATCGCCTGGGGCTTCGCCCAGGAAACCGGCGCGCTCGTGGTCTCGGTGGACTACCGGCTCACGCCCGAGCATCCGTATCCGGCAGCCGTGAACGACAGCTGGAACACCTTGCTCTGGCTGGAGGCCGAAGCCGGGCGTCTCGGGGTCGACCCCCGGCGCATTGCTGTCGCCGGAGACAGCGCAGGCGGCAACCTGGGCGCCGTGATGGCGCTCAAGGCACGCGACACCGGCGCCGTCACGCTGGCCGGCGTCGCCATCATCTATCCGGCGACGGGTCTCGATCAGGACGCGCCGAGCTACCTGGAGCACGCCGACGGGCCAGGCCTGACGCGGGACGGCACCATCAAGTACCGCGATCTCTACCTCGCCGGGAACCACGACACCGAAGACGCCTATGCGCGGCCGATCATGGCCAAAAACCTCGCCGGCCTGCCTCCCTTCTGGGTTCATTCTGCCGAGATCGATCCCATCCGCGACGATGGCCGTCTGTTCGCCGCCAAGATGGCGCGGGACGGCGGCGACGTGACCTACCGCGAGGCGCGCGGCATGATCCATGGCTTCATGCGCGCCCGCATGCGGGGCGAGGCCGCACGTCGTGAGTACGCACTCATTTGTCGCTTTCTTCGCCATTGCCTCGGGTGTGGCGACGGCTGAACCGCTGTGGCGGGGTGTTTTCCGGAAGACGTTCTCTCGAGGCGATCGTGCGCCCGGATACCTTCCGCGCGACTATTGAGCAACGCGCCGGATAGGCCGCGGAACCAGCCAGGCACATGACGCATGTGTGCGGCATATCGTGCCCGGGGGTCGAACTGTGAACTGCGTTCACGTGAACGTTCGCGGACACAGGCCGCATCCCGCGGGATACAAACGGCGCCCGGGCGGAAGAGATCACCGATTGCAGGTGTCCTGACCGGTCGACTCACAGGGGTTCAAGGCCGCACCAGTCGGCGATGAAGCGGGCGATCGCGCGGGTGACCTGGCGGCACGAGTCGAGACTGACCCGCTCGTCGAAACCGTGAATGTTCTCGGCAAGCGGGCCGTAGACCAGTGCCGGGATACCGGCATAGAGGCCGAAGAACCGGGCATCGGTGGTGCCGGTCAGCGACAGCGCTGCCAGGTCCTCACCAAAGACGTCTCTGTGGCAGTCGGCAAGCACAGCCTCCGCATCGCTACCCTCTTCGAGAACGTATCCCTCGGCCTGGAACCCGTCCCACACGATGTCCGGCGGATTGTTGGCAAGGAAGCCGTCGCTGCGGGCGGCCTCGGCGATGCAGGTCTCCACCTCGGCACGGGCGCAGGCGAGATCCGTCCCGGGGAACACGCCCACCCTCATGTCAAAGCGGCACCAGGCCGGGACGCTCGATGCCCAGTCCCCGCCCTCAATGCGCCCGACGTTGAAATTGAGCGGGTGGCTCATGCCGGCATAGCGTTCATGGCCGGCGGCATTCCACCGGTCCTCGAGCGTGTGGAGGGCATCGACAAGGCGCCAGGCGGCCTCGATGGCGTTGGCGCCGGTGCCGGCTCGGGAGACATGAACGGGATGTCCGCGTACGTGGCACTGGAACCACATGACGCCGACCTGCGAGCGCAGCAGTCCATGGCCCATGGGTTCGGGGATGAGCGCGGCGTCACCGAGATAGCCGCGCTGGCGGCAGGCCAGCGCCCCGTTTCCCGTGCATTCCTCCTCGATCACGGCCTCGATGGTGACGTCCGATGCCGGGCGAAAGCCGGCCTGCCTGATGGCATCGAGGGCAAAGAGTCCGCAGACCCAGCCCGACTTCATGTCGCCGGCGCCGCGCCCGTGCATCCAGCCGTCCTTCACCACGGGTTCGAACGGCGGGGTTGACCACATGTCGTGCGGCCCTTCGGGCACGACATCGATGTGGCCGTTGATGATCAGCGAGCGGCCTCCGGGCGTGTTGCTGCGCAACGTCCCCACGCTGACCCAGGCGTCGTCATAGTCGTCCAGCTTGGGTGAATAGCCCGGCAGGTCGCGAATGTCCTCGTTCCTGATCTGCCAGCGATCAACGGCAAATCCCCGCGCCGCCAGGGCGCGCGCGATGAAGTCCTGAGCGGTCGCCTCCTGTCCCCTCAGCGAGGGCAGACGGACGAGGTCGCCGGTGAAGGCGACCTGTTCGTCAAAGCCCGCCTCGACGGCTGCGTCGAGCCGTGCTCCCGTGTCCTTGTCGATCATTCCGTTGCTCCCTGCTTCTCCACGAGTGTGCGCTGCACCGCATCCTGCCAGCCCCGGTAGCGCCTGTCGGCCTCGACGCGCTCCATGGCCGGCACGAACCGCCTGTCGCCCTGCCAGGAGGAGGCGAAACTCTCCATGTCGGGCCACACGCCGGCCTGATGCCCGGAAAGCCAGGCGACGCCGAGTGCGGTTGCCTCGACGTTGGCCATCCGGTCGACCGGCATGTCGAGGATGTCGGCAAGAAACTGCATGGCGATGTCGTTGGCGCTCATCCCGCCATCGACCCGGACGACAGGGTTGTCGCCGGCCGATGCCTGGTCATCAAGCATGGCGCCAAGGAGATCGCGCACCTGGTAGGCGAGACTCTCGAGAGCGGCGCGCACCAGTTCGGCCTTGCCGCTCGCCCGGGTCAGTCCATGGATGGCGCCGCGGCATTCGGCATCCCACCATGGTGCGCCGAGACCGGTAAACGCCGGTACCAGGTAGGGCGTGTGAAGCGGATCGGCTGCTTCGGCAAGTTCCGGGGTATCATCCGCATCACGGATGATACCGAGTTCATCGCGCAGCCATTGCACGACCGTTCCGGCATTGAAGATCGACCCTTCCAGCGCATAGCAGCGTTCGCCGGCGAGTTGCCAGGCGACGGTCGTCAACAGCCGCCTTCGCGAGACCACCGGCTCGCTTCCGATGTTGAGAAGGGCAAAGCAGCCGGTACCGCAGGTGACCTTCATCATCCCCGGCCGAAAGCAGGCCTGACCGATGGAGGCCGCCTGCTGATCGCCCGCAACCCCGCGGATGGGAAGGTCCCCGACCTTGGAGGTGCCGTAGTCGTCGGCACAGTCCCGCACATGGGCGAGCATGGATCCCGGCACTCCGAGAAGGTGACAGAGATCGTCATCCCAGCGCCCCTCGCGGATGTTGTAGAGCATGGTACGCGAGGCATTGGTGGCGTCGGTGGCGTGGACCCTGCCTTCGGTCAGGTGCCACAGCAGCCAGGTGTCAACGGTGCCGGCCAGAAGGTCGCCGCGTTCGGCACGTTCCCTGGCGCCTTCCACGTGGTCGAGAATCCAGGCGATCTTGGTGCCCGAGAAATAGGGATCCGGCAGCAGGCCCGTGCGCTCGGAAATCAGCGCGGTGTGGCCTTCGGCGGCAAGACGGCGGCACATGCAGGAGGTTCTGCGGTCCTGCCAGACAATGGCGGGAGCCACCGGCCGGCCGGTGGCGCGATCCCAGACGACCACGGTTTCGCGCTGGTTGGTGATGCCCATGGCGGCGATGGACGAAGGGGCGGCGCCGGACTCGTCCAGCACCGTGCGCAGGACCTCGATGCTGGTTGCAAGGATGTCGTCGGGATCCTGTTCGACCCAGCCGGGTTGCGGAAAGCTCGACCTGGTTTCCGCACTCGCCTGATGCACGCTGCACCGGTCGTCATCATGGAGAATGGCGCGACTCGACGTTGTGCTCTGGTCGAGTGCGACAATGAATGCCACCCTAATGTGCCCCTTCCTTCTTCCGGGATGCTATCCCGGTCGACGGCGCCCCGACAATGAACATCCGGAGGCAAGACGCCCATGAGCCGTGATCCGCAGTACGACATCCTGTTCGAACCGGTGGCCATAGGACCGGTCACCGCACGCAATCGCTTCTACCAGGTGCCGCACTGCAACGGCATGGGAACCCACTATCCCAGCGCCATGGCGGCCATGCGCGGCATGAAGGCCGAGGGTGGCTGGGCGGTGGTATCCACCGAGGAGTGCGACTTCCATCACACAGGTGACATCACGCCGGCCATCGAGGCCCGCCTGTGGACCCGTCAGGACATTCCGATCATGGCAAGAATGGTCGACAGCGTGAAACGCCACGGCGCGCTGGCGGCGTGTGAACTGGTCTACGGCGGCATGGCCGGTCACAACCGCCTGTCGCGCGAGGTGGCGATGGCGCCGGTCGCCATCCCCCTGCAGGACGGGGATCCGGGCCAGGCACGGGCCATGGACCGTTCCGACATTGCCCGTTTCCGGCATTGGCACCGTCAGGCCGTGCTGAGGGCGAGGGAAGCCGGTTTCGACATTGTCTATGTCTATGCCGGACACGACCTGTGCCTGCTGCAGCACTTCCTGTCGCGCCGCTACAACACGCGGACCGACGAGTACGGTGGATCGATCGAGAACCGGGTGCGTCTCATTCGCGAGGTGCTCGAGGACACCAGGGAGGCTGTCGGCGACACCATGGGGGTTGCCCTGCGCCTGGCCGTCGATGAGCTGGAAGGCGATGAGGGCATCACGTCGGACGGTGACGGCCGTGCCGCGGTGGAACTGCTGGCCGACCTGCCGGATCTCTGGGATGTCAACCTGAGCGAGTGGGAAAACGACAGCCAGACCGCCCGCTTTGCCGAGGAGGGGTTCCAGGAGGACTACACGTCCTGGGTGAAGCAGGTGACGGGCAAGCCCGTGGTGACGGTGGGTCGCTACACGTCGGTCGACCGCATGGTGAGCCTGATCAGGCGCGGCCGGACGGACTTCATCGGCGCCGCCCGGCCATCGATCGCCGACCCCTTCCTTCCCAAGAAGATCGAGGAGGGGCGCATCGACGACATCCGCGAGTGTATCGGCTGCAACATCTGCGTCTCGGCGGACTTCATGTCCATGCCCATGCGCTGCACCCAGAATCCGACCACGGGCGAGGAGTGGCGCCGCGGCTGGCACCCGGAAGAGGCCGGCCCCCGGGGCAGCGATTCCAGCGTTCTTGTGGTCGGTGGCGGGCCCGCCGGCCTCGAGGCGGCCCGGGCACTCGGCGAGCGTGGCTACAGGGTGACACTGGCCGAGGCCGGCGACGAACTTGGAGGTCACCTGAGAACCCTGACGCGACTCCCGGGGCTGGCCAGCTGGATGAGGGTGCGCGACTGGAGAGTCGGCCAGCTCTACAAGCTTGCCAATGTCGACATCTACCCGGGAAGCGAACTTTCAGGCGATGACATCAAGGGTTTCGATTTCGACCATGTCGCGATCGCCACCGGTTCTCTCTGGCGCCGCGATGGTGTGGGCCGTTCGCACCGCCGGCCCATCGACGGTGCGGGAACCGCCGGTGTGCTGTCTCCCGACGATGTCATGGAGGGAGTCCACCTCGAGGATCCGGTGGTCATCTTCGATGACGACCATTACTTCATGGCCAGTGTGCTCGCCGAGGTTGCGGTCGCGCAGGGTCGAAGGACGATCTACGTCACGCCGTCGGCTGACGTCGCCCCCTGGACCCACAACACCATGGAGCAGGGACGGATCCAGGCGCGCTTCCTCTCGCTCGGCGTCGAACTCGTCCCCGGCCACGACGTGGTTGCCATCGAAAGCGGAGCGGTTGAAGTCGCCTGTGTCTACACCGGTCGCCGGCGTCGCCTGGAGCGCGGATCGGTCGTTCTCGTCACCATGCGCGATTCGCGCGACGAGCTCCTTGTGGCACTCGCCGATGCTCCCCGGGAGGGAGTCATCAGGAGCGTGACCGCCATCGGTGACTGCCTGGCGCCTGGACTTCTGGCCTCGGCCGTCTACAGCGGCCATCGCTATGCCCGGGAACTCGACACGCAGGTGCCTGTCGATTCGCCTCCGTTTCGCCGGGAAGTGGTGGAACTCTCCGCCGACTGGCCCTGACGTCTTGCAGTGGTCCGAACAAGACACTATCCATTCCGCCTTGTCCCTTCCGGGTACCCCCATGCATTTTGACCTCTCGCAAGAGCAGTCGATGATCGTCGAGACGGTGCGCCGGTTTGTCGCCGAGGAACTCGTTCCCCACGAGGATGAGGTCGAACGCACCGACGACGTACCGCCGGCCCTCATCCGGCAGATTCGCCAGCGCGCCATCGACAAGGGGCTCTATGCCATCAACATGCCGGCGGAACTCGGTGGCGGGGGACTCGATGCCCTCGCAGTGTCGCTCTGCGAGATCGAACTCGGCCACACGGCCTTTGCCCTGCAGTATGCGGTGGCCCGCCCATCCAACATCCTGCGCGCCTGCACGGGCTGGCAGGTTTCCCGCTACCTGCTTCCGACCATTCGCGGCGAGCGTGTCGAATGCCTTGCCATGACCGAGCCCGGCGCCGGTTCCGACCTGCGCTCCATGACCACACGTGCCCGGCGCCAGGGTGACGATTTCATCATCAACGGCACCAAGCATTTCATCAGCTACGCGGATGTGGCCGACTACGCCGTGCTCTTCGCCAGGACGGGCGACGAGGGGGGAATCACCAGTTTCCTTGTCGACAAGGGGACCCCCGGCTTCGGAGTGCGCCCGGGGGGCGAGAGCGTCTCACACAGGGGCTTCCACCATGCCGAACTGGTGTTCACGGACTGCCGGGTCCACCAGCGCCACATTCTGGGGGAGGAGCACCGCGGATTCGACGTGGCGCGTGAATGGCTGGGCGCCACCAGGCTCACCGTTGCAGCGCAGTGCGTCGGCCGGGCCCGGCGCGTGCTCTCCATGGCTGCAGGGTGGGCCGGAACGAGACGCCAGTTCGGCCGCACCATCGGCAGATTCCAGGGAACGTCGTTCAAGCTTGCCGACATGATGACCGAGGTCGAGGCGGCGGAACTCCTGGTGTTGCGGGCAGCGGACCGCGAAGCGCGCGGTTGTGCCACGGACCGTGACTTTGCCATGGCAAAGCTCTATGCCAGCGAGATGCTGGGCCGGGTGACGGACCATGCGGTGCAGATCTTCGGGGGCATGGGTCTCATGAAGGAGTTCGCTGTGGAGAGATTCTGGCGTGACGCCCGGATCGAGCGAATCTGGGATGGCACCAGCGAGATCCAGCGTCATATTCTTTCGCGCTCGCTGCTTCGCGAGCATGAAACACCACAAGGAGCAGGTTGATGGGTGACAGTGTCCGCGTGACGAGGAATGGTGGAATCTGGGAGATCGTTCTCGACCGGCCCAAGGCGAACGCCATCAGCATGGCCGTGAGCCGGGAACTGTCGGACACGTTCTGCGCGTTCCGCGACGATGGATCGGCCAGCGTCGCCATCATTACCGGTGGCGGAGACCGGTTCTTCTCCGCCGGCTGGGATCTCAAGGCCGCAGCTGCCGGAGAGGAGGACACCGATGCCACCTCGAGCATCGAAGGCGGATTTGCCGGCCTGACGGAACTGTGGAGTCTCGACAAGCCGGTGATTGCCGCCGTGAACGGCATGGCGGCAGGTGGCGGGTTTGAACTGGCGCTTGCCTCGGACCTGATCGTGGCGGCGGAGCATGCCGAGTGCTGGCTGCCCGAGGCACAGATCGGCATCCTTCCCGATGGTGGAGGGGTGATCCGCCTGCAACGCCGCATACCGAGGGCGCTGGCGGTGGAAATGATGATGACCGGCCGGCGGATGTCGGCCCCGGAAGGAGAGCGCTGGGGACTCATCAGCCGTGTCGTGCCGGCTGCGGACCTCATGGATGCAGCCCGCGCGCTGGCCAACGACATCATGAGGAGTGCCCCGCTCTCGCTCAGGGCGATCAAGGCGGTGGTCAACACCACCGACGGCATGTCCGTCGAGGAGGCCTACACCTACATGAGATCAGGCCGGATTCCACAGTATCGCGCATGCCTCGATTCCGAGGATGCGGTCGAGGGACCGCGGAGTTTCGCTGAACGCCGTGAACCCGTCTGGAAAGGCCGCTGAACCGGGGATTGCGATGTCATTGCTCGCCAGCAGACTCGACAGAATCAAGCCGTCACCGACCATTGCGGTGACCCAGAAGGCGCGGGACCTCAAGGCCCGTGGCCGCGACGTCATCGGACTTGGCGCCGGAGAGCCCGACTTCGACACGCCCGACCACATCGTTGAGGCGGCGGTGCGGGCGATGCGGGACGGCAAGACCCGTTACACCGCGGTGCAAGGCATTCCCGAGTTGCGCGAGGCGATCGCCGGCAAGTTCGCGCGGGACAACGATCTCGACTACCCGGTCGATTGCATCACGGTCGGCTGCGGCGGCAAGCAGGTGCTCTACAACGCCATGGTGGCCACCCTGGAACCCGGGGACGAGGTCATCATCCCGGCTCCCTACTGGGTGAGCTACACCGACATCGTGCTGTTGTGCGGGGGCCAGCCGGTGGTGGTGGAAACGACGTCGGCCAAAGGTTTCAGGCTTGATGCGGGACGCCTCGAGGCGGCCATCACGCCGCGGACCAAGTGGGTGATGCTCAACTCGCCTTCGAATCCGACCGGCGCCGGCTACGGACTCGAGGACATGAAGGCGCTCACCGATGTGCTCATGCGCCATCCCCATGTCTGGATCATGCCGGACGACATGTACGAGCACATCGTCTACGACGGTTTCCGCTTCGTCACGCCTGCCCAGGTCGAACCGGGACTGAAGGAGCGCACCCTCACCGTCAACGGTGTCTCCAAGACCTACTGCATGACCGGTTGGCGTGTTGGCTATGCGGCCGGCCCGAAGATGCTGATCGAGGCCATGAACAAGGTGCAGTCCCAGTCCTCGACCCACACCAGTTCGATCAGCCAGCATGCCGCCGTGGCGGCGCTTAATGGCCCCCAGGATTTCATCGCCGAACACAACCGGGTGTTCCGCCAGAGGCGGGACCTCGTCGTTTCCATGCTCAATCAGGCGAGGGGCCTCGCCACGCCCGTTCCCGAGGGCGCCTTCTATGTCTATCCGTCCTGCGCCGGGCTCATCGGCACGATGACGCCATCGGGAGGTCGCATCGAGACGGACGAGGACGTCGTCACCTGGATTCTGGAGTCGGAAGGGGTTGCCGTCGTCCAGGGCGCCGCCTTCGGCCAGTCGCCCCACTTCCGGGTTTCTTACGCCACCTCGACCGCCCTGCTCGAGGAGGCCTGCCAGCGCATCCAGAGAGCCTGCGCTGCGCTCTCCTGACCGGTCCCGTCGAGGCGACGGTTCAGGGGGTTCCGCTTCGAGAAGACCGCCGGCCCCGCGGCTCCACCGCGCGAACGAACGGGTGATGCGCCTTGATCACGTCTGCGCAGGCATGCGGAGTGAATCAGGTGACCCGCGTCTCTTCGGCCTGTTCGCTCTCGCGCTTGAGTCGTTCCCTGATCTGCTGACTTGTTTCCTTGCTCCCGTCGAGTGCCATCAGCAACGGCGGGAGGAACAGGAAGTCCGCCAGCAACGCCATGATGACGGTCATTCCCACGAGCAGGCCAAGCGCCTGGTTGGTCGATATGCCCGATGCGCCGAACACCATGAATCCCAGACCGAACACGACGGTTGTCACGAACAGGGCCTTGCCGACCGCGCGGAAGGCGGATTGAACGGACTCCGACGGCAACAGCCCGTCCTTTCTCGCGCGTACATACTTGGTCATGAAGTGAATCGTGTCGTCGACGACGATGCCGAACGCGATGGCGGTCACCACCGACGCCGCAACCCCGACCTCACCCACCACATACCCCCACAGACCCATCGCCATGATGGCGGGAATGAAATTGGGTATGAGGCTGATCAGGCCGAGGCGCAGGCTCCTGAAGACGAAGAGCAGCAGCAGGGAGACGATCGCCATCGCCACGGCCGTGCCAAGCAGCATCCCCTCAATGTTTCTCTGTATCGAATTCGCCCCGACGACCGCAACCCCGGTGGCGCCGGCTTCCAGGTCAGGGGCGTTGTTCCGGAACCAGGCCTGCGCGCGATCGTCGAGAGCAATCTTCTCATTGGTGGAAAGGCTCTTCAGCACGACAGTCACGCGCGTCGTCGACCGCTGGACGTTGATGAGATTGTTGAGATCGCGACCGACCGGAAGAGAAAACTCGTAGAGAAGTAGATACTGGGCTGCCAGGTCGGAGCTGTCCGGAAGAACGTAGGCTTCCGGGTCATCGCCATGCAGGTTCTTGTTCAGACGCTTCATGATGTCGGAAATGGCAAAGACGTGGGCAACCTCCGGCTGGGCCCGGTACCACTGCGCGAACGCGTCGACCTGGCGCAGGAATTCCACATTCATGACACCGCTTTCCTGCCCGGAGTCGAGAGAATATTCATAGGTTTCGACGCCCGTGAAATTCTCGCTGATGAAGTCCGTGGATCTCCGGAACTCGTAACTTTCACTGAGCAGTTCCAGCCAGTTCTCCTTGAGCTCGATGCGTGAGACACCGGCAATGAGAACGACGATCAGGATACCGAAGGACCATGGCAGGATCACCCGCCGGGACACGACGAAGCGGCCCAGGCGATCGAAGAAATCCGTATCCCCCGGGCGCACGGGACGGACACCAAGAGGCACAACCGACAGGAATGCGGGCAGAAGGGTCACGGCATAGACGAAGGCGCACAACGCGCCGAACGCCACCATGTTGCCCATGACCCGAAACGGCGGCATGTCGGCGAAATTCAGGCTGAGGAAGCCGATTGCGGTCGTGAGCGATGTGAGGAAGACAGGCCACACGTTGATTTCGAGAGAGTGTGTGGCCGCCTGCCTGCGGTCCATTCCTCGACGCAGACCGGCCATCACCCCCTCAATGACGTGCACGGAATGTGCGACGGTGACTGCCATCAGCACGAAGAGCGCCGCAGCGCTCTCGCCGAAGAGCTTCATGCCGGTCCAGCCGGTGAAGCCCAGCGCTGTCAGGATGACCGAAACCAGCATCAGGACGATGGCAACCGTTCCCCACAACGAGCGCAACAGGATGATGGCAACGAGCAGCATCGTCCCGAGCGCGATGGGGGCGAGAACGGCCATTTCATCGTCAATCGCGTCACGCATGGCACGATTGAGGACGAGTTCGCCGGTCAGGTGGTAGTCGATTGCCGAGTGCGCCTGGCGCGCCTCTGCGGCGATGCCATGGAGGAAATCGGTCACGCTCTGCTTGCCGAGTTCCCGGTCCTCGGGCAAGGCAACGCTGACAACCAGTCCGGCCACGCGACCGTCACGCGAGACCAGTCGCCCGGCAATCTCCTCGGTACCAAGCGCAATTCGCCGGATTCGATCGATGTCACCGTCGCTCAGGGATGCGGCGTCATCGATCAGTGAGCCGACAACCAGTTCGTCCTCGAAGCCTTCGCTGTGCGAGTGATTCGCCAGCGAGTCGACGCGGGTGACATAGGGCGTCTGCCAGAGTTCCTCCGTCAGGTCTTCTATGGCGACGAGCGTCTCCCGAGTGAAGACGGTGCCATGTTGCGGCGCCACGGCAACGAGCGCGGCGTCGGAGAGGGCATAGGTGGCTTCGAGCCTCTCGAGCGCGACAATGTGCGGATCGTCCTTGCCGAAGTGGTTCCGGACGTCCACGTCCACGGTCGTGATGCGTTGGCCGCCGGCCGCAAAGACCACCAAGACGAGCAGGGAGAGTGCCATGGTCAGCCATCGGCGGGCGATGATGAACGATATGCAGGATTCGAGAGTCACGGCGCGCTGAGCTCCGCGACCTGGAACTTCATCTTCCTGTCGGGCGCTGCCGTCAGAAACGGATTGATGCGCGGCTTGTGGTCTGCGGAGACCATCTCCAGTGTCGCGTGGCAGGCGATTGGCAACAGGTTGACCGCCATCTGGAGTTCAACCCACCGGTGTCCGAGGCCACAGGGTGCATAGGCCCCGCGTTTCGAATGTTCCCTTTCGGCGATGACGGCGCCAGCCATCACGCATGCGAAGTCCCAATCCGGAACCATCTCGATGCAGCCGCTCCGATCATTGAGCATCAACAGGAGGGACTCTTCGGTCAGGTGTATCGGATGTCCGTCGCTCATGCGTCAATCCGTCCGGCCGGGATCGGGAAACCGGAACGACTTCGGGCGTGCTCCGGACAGGAAATCGGATTCCAGAGGTCCGTTGAAACCCAGCAGTATTGTCATGCCACGATTCTGACCGCATGGGCCGAAAAGAGCAAGGTGCCGGCCATATCGAGCAGAGTGAATCCCTTCTCCATGGGTTCTTCGTATTGGCAGAAGGACAATCTTGCGGGGTGAACGCCAGCTTTGCGGTCTGGGCACACCATGGCTGCGTGTCGACGGGCGTATCAGACGTTGGTGGTGGACTGTCCGAGGTGCCGTTGACCCTGTGACGCCCGCCGACGAGACCCGATTCGCGTCATACAGAGAGGGGCGCCACCATCTTCAGACATCAGGACCCCGACCGGGATCAGATCTCCCCCCTTGGCATGTAATTCGCCTGCCTGTTCGCAGACGAGGCGCATGTCGGTACCAGGACCGACGGTGCGCATTTCGTTGAATTGCTCGATCAACGGCAGCCTCGGGCACCCGGTCGCGTTGCAGGCCATGCCTGGGGTCTGCACCCCGAGAAGGTTCTTGTCGGGGCCGGGCGGGATGCTGGCGTCGGCGGCGAGGAGTTTGCGGGCGTTGCCGCCCTGCGCGACGACCACCTGGGTCACCGCCGGTTCACGTGGGCGTTGTCGACTCCATCACTGCCCCCATTCATCACGAACCTTCCACCGCAGCATGCCAAGATCGCGGTCACCGACAAGAAGGTCGATCGCCGACCACCCGACTTCGTCGACACCTCACCTGAGCTCGAGCATGGCCGTGAGGAATGCCGGGCATTCAGGGTTTTAAGCATCCTCAACGACGATCTCGACTTCCCTCATGTCGCCTGGATCTTCGCCGTCCGCCGCGAGGTCCATGGAGTCAAGTCCGGCAAGCGCTCGTGCGACATCACCAGCCCGTCCGACACGCCTGCTCACCCTCGATCACACGCGCTGGCAGATCGAGGCCAAGCGCCGGATCCTCGAGAAGGAGCTTCGATGAAGACCGCTGCCGCACCCGCGCACGCTGTGGAACCGAAAACGTGTCCCGGCTGCGCCGCTTTGCCATCGGCGTCATCAGAATCCGCGAACTCCCCGTCGCCGAGACCATGTTCAGCCTGGCACGATTGCCACGCCGGCGGCCGGCCCTGCCGCCTACCAGCGTGTGGTAAGGCGTGCGCCGATCCCGTGCTCGGCCCCGGCGTCGTCCTCGCGCCGGGTGGCGTCGAAACTGAGTTCGAAGCCCCCGGCCGCCGCGTTCAAGCGCCAGCCCATGCGGATTTCGCGCGCCGTGTCCGAGAGCCCGAACCCGACGTTCGGCGTGCCCGTGAAGCCGCCTCCGAAGAGCGCCATGCCGTAGCCCAGCTCCGCGTCCAGCCGGCTCGACAGAGGCGCATCGTCGTTCGCCGCCAGACCCGCCGCGTCGGGCTGCATCCACAGCCGTTCCGAACCGACCGGGCCCGCCATCGCCCGGCGCCAGCCGTAGCGAGCCCGCGACGCCCCATTCGTCGTAGTCGTCCTCGGCATGGGCCGCCAGACCGTGCACGCGAAGCGCCATGTCGAGGCCGCGCGCCGGTCCGTCACTTGCTTGCGCCGCGGCACGCTGTAGGTCGCGGTCGCCTTGTTCGCATCGGCGAGCCACGACGTCCCAGCCGCGAGCTCCGCGTGCGAGGCGCCGGAGATGCGCCAGCTGTAGGTGGGCGCCTGCGAGCCCTGCGCATGCGCCGTTCCCGAGAAGGTGTGCGTGGTGACGTCGAAGACGACAAAACTGCGCGGGATGAGAGCACCCCGGACGGGGACGCTCACGCGGAGAGGCAGGCGGAAGCACGACGGCACCTCGGCGGAGACGAGCATGCCCAGCGGCGAGCGCGAGACGGCAACGGAGGCCGGGGATTCCTCGGAAGGCAGCGAATCCCCCTGGCAGGCGGAGTTCCCGCCCGCACCCCCGGGCGAGGACGGGATCGAACTCGACTCCGCACTGAGTGCGGCGATCCTCGACCTCGACATGGTGCGGGCAAGGTGGCGGAGAGCGCCGACGCGGTCCATGGCGTCATCGCTACGGTGATCGAATCGGGCGCGCGCCGCGACTTTGTCACCTCCGGCTTCACGGAGGAAGGACAGCGGGCGATGGAAGGCTGGCCGGACGGACACCGGCTGTTCGGCCATCTGCACGCCCTGGGCGCACCGCTCAGGCTGCCCGGCCCGTTGCCCTGCTCCGCCCGATACCGTAGGTTGTGAGCGGTCACTTCCGCCGTCGGGCCGATTGATCGGGCGCCAGAACAGCAGCACCGGACCCGGAATGCCCGTTTCACATACAGACAATCCGAACGAGCCAAGCGGCGCCGCTTCGCTCTTTCCATTCCCGGAAGGCTGGTACTTTGTCGCCAGTCGCAAGACGATAGAGAAGGCAAAGCTGCTTCGGAAAACCTGGCTCGGCGAACGGATCGTCGTCTGGTGCGACGAGGCCGGAGAGGTCTGCGTGGCGGAAGCGGTGTGCCCGCATCTGGGATCGGATCTGGGACCGGAAGCCGGAGGCCGGGTGCGCAACGGTCGCCTCGTCTGTCCTTTCCACGGCTTTGAATACGACACAGCCGGTCAGTGCATTGCGACTCCCAATGCGCCGGCACCCAGGTTCGCCAGGCTGAGGGTGTTCGAAACATGTGAGATTCTGGGCCTCGTCTTTGCCTGGCGGAGCGAGACCGGGCGACCGCCGCAATGGGAACTGCCCGCGCCGCCGGAGGAGGACACCGACTGGAGCGATATGGAATTCTGGAGCGTCCGGTTCGTCGGGCATCCCCAGGACACGACCGAGAACTCCGTCGATCTCGGGCACCTGCGACATGTCCACGGCTACGACGACGTGAGCGCGGTTGGCCCGGTAACGGTCGACGGCGCCTGGCTCAGGAGCTGCTTCGACTTCAAGCGGATCAAGACCATCGCCGGGATCGAGTGCTTCAGATACGATGTCTCCGCCGTGACACATGTGCACGGGCTCGGTTATTCGTTCGTCGAGGTTCGCGAACGATACATCAACATGGAGCCCCGCTTGTGGGTGCTCGTGACGCCGATCGATGGCGATGTCGTCGAAATGACGCTGGTCAGCCAACTGCGGCGGCTGACCGACCCCAGTCGACCCATCGCCGGGCTGCGCTTTCTTCCCCCGGGCCTGCGCACCCGGATCATGAACAAGATCATTATCGCTACCCAGAAACGGGATGTCCTGCAGGATGTTGTCATCTGGAGCCGAAAACGATACCTGCCTCACCCGCGACTCTGCCGCTCTGACGGCCCGATCGGCATGTTCCGTCGCTACTGCGAACAGTTCTACACGGACGTTGGGGTCGGCAGCCGACATGAAGCGGCGCGGCGTCCGGTTCGCACATTGCGATAGTCCGGGGCATACCCTCGAACGCCGCCGGCGCCTCGGCCACAAGGGGACGGCTTGGCGCTTTCCTGGATTGCTGCATGACTGTAGGATCGGGGCACTTGATGGAGGGTGAGACATGCTGATCAGGAGCCCGCGCAGGTGGGAAATCGCGGAGAACCAGGTGACTTCCGAAAGCCATTGGCTCGACCGCCGCCGCCTCGTGAAGGCGATTGCCGCCGGACCGGTGCTGGCGGCAGGATGGCCCGTCGTCGCTCCGGCCGCATCGGACGTGGTGGAGCTTGCCCGCGAGCAGGCATCAGGAGACCCCACAGGCGACCTGTATCCCGCCGCACTCAATCCGGCCTTTGCCGATGCCGGGCGCGAGGTGACGGTGGAAGAGGAGAATCTCACCTACAACAACTTCTACGAATTCGGCAGTTTCAAGCAGATCTGGCAGCGCGCCGCGGACCTGCCGCGCCGCCCCTGGTCAATCACGATCGACGGTCTCGTGGAGGAATCCCGGACGATCGATATCGATACCCTGATCCGCTCGTTCAGCCTCGAGGAACGGATCTACCGGCACCGCTGCGTGGAAGCGTGGTCCATGGTCGTGCCGTGGACAGGGTTCACCATGCGCGACCTTGTCGATTTCGCCCGACCGCTCGGTTCGGCACGCTACGTCGTCATGCAGACCTTCCATGACCCCGATGTCGCTCCCGGACAGGCGGGATCGTGGTATCCCTGGCCCTACACGGAAGGCGTCACCATCGAGGAAGCGACCAACGACCTCGCCTTCATGGTGACCGGTGCCTACGGACAGCCCATGGCCAACCAGTTCGGCGTGCCCTTGCGCCTCCACCTTCCCTGGAAGTACGGATTCAAGTCCGTCAAGTCCATCGTCAGGGTGTCGTTCACCGAGGAACGGCCGCTGACGTTCTGGGAAGAGGTGGCGGGGAACGAGTACGGGTTCTGGGCCAATGTCAATCCCGAAGTGCCCCACCGGCGCTGGAGCCAGGCCACGGAACGCGTCCTTGGCACCGAAGAGAGGGTCCCCACCGAGATCTACAACGGCTATGGCGCCGAGGTGGCCTCTCTCTATGCCGGTATGGAGGACGAGTCCCTCTTCATGTAGATGGTTCCACGAGCGGGCGGCGCCGAACAACGATGCTGTTGTTCAACGTGATGCGCAGTAGGGGGATCGACCCATGGCGGCGCACGCGGTAAACGGCGTTGGTGGTTCAGCGCGAATGCTCCCGCCATGAACCTGCGTCGAGATGATCGGATGACTTCGCCGCCAGTTGAATGACCGGGGCGGTGGCACGGCATGTTGGAGAGACCTGAAGGTCGGTTTGGCGGGCTCGTTGGCATTGCGACTGTTCCGGCAACATGTCGTGACCTGTGTGCCTCTCCATATTGTCTGAGAGTCAGGCGAAGCCCGCAACGACGGGCGCGCCGGAACGCGAATTGTGCACGTCGGCACCCATGCATTGAAGACTGGTTTCGGCCACGCCCCGGAGTCGCCTTTCGCAGTGCAGTGGGGCAAGTCGTTCGGAGAGTGGCAGTTCCCGAGTTCGGTTTTCAGGCTCTTGATGGAAACGCATGCCCCGCCTGGAATGCCTGCTGAAGCGAGGTCCCGCGCGAAAACCGATGCGGAATCCGAAGTCAAGCGACTTTTGATTGAATATCCTGTGCCAATCAAACGCGAGCCTGTGAAGTCTCCGCACATCGGTGCATTCTGACGCCAGACCGGCAACTCGATCGGCTGATTTTCTGGCACTCTGACAATTGGAAGGATAACCGGCCTGGTATGAGCTAGTTGCGCACTGGACCCGTGCTCCCCCGGACGATGAGGCGGACAAAAAGTTCACGTTCGCGCAACGACGCTTTTGAAACCGTGTCTGCCAACATGTACTCTGCAGCGTGAATCCCCATGGATCGTGCCGGCACTTCCAATGTCGTCAGCTCCGGCGATGTCAGTTCGGCCACCTCGAGGTTGTCAAACCCCATGACCGACACATCTCCCGGAACATTGATGTTCTCGGCCTGACAATACTTGAGAGCACCCGCGGCGAGGATGTCGCTGCCACAGAATATGGCAGTAGGCCTCTCCCGTCTTCTCATGAGTTGTCCCATCACGTGGCGGCCGCTCTCGACATCATATGCTGCTTCGATGACGTCGACACGGGATGGATCATGACCGAGAAGCCTCAGTTCTCCGAGGAAACCGTCAATTCGTCCCTGGGCCCGATCGTTGTCCCTGGTGACGCCAGCGATCATTGCAAGCTGGACGTGGCCAAGGTCGTGGAGAAACCTGGCACACGCTGCTCCGGCCTTGGCGTTGTCGAACCCAATCGCGGCACCGTTTTCGCGAGTGTCGGTGGTATAGGTAAAGACATAGCCGACGCCATTCTGTTCGAGCAATTCCAGCAAACTCGTGCAATGTTGTGCGCCAACCAGGACAACAGATTCCACACCCCTCTCGACAAGCAGGCGCGCCTGCTTGAACTCCTTTTCGGCATCATAATCGGACGTGTTGATGATCAGCGATACTCCGGCATCGGCAAGACGCGATTCCAGGGCGTCGACCATCACTGCATAGATCGCATGATTGAGCGTCGGGATGATCGCTCCGACGAGACGTGTGCGGGCGGATCTCAGTGCACGGGCGGACCCATTCGGCACGTAACCGAGTTCTGCAACAGCCTTGAGCACTCTCTCGCGCCCACTTCTTCCGACCCTCGGATTGTCGTTCAGGACCCGGGAGACGGTAGAGATCGAGCAATCTGCGGCGCGGGCGACGTCGACAAGCTTTGGCACACTCTGAATTGCCGTTCCAGGCACCAATCACCATCCTCCGCGGCATGTGCTACGGAATTCACATATCGCCGACGGCTGGATTCAGTCAAGTTGATGTTCACCGGTCATCACGCCTGGCTGGCACCGGAAAGTGGTCACATGTTGACGTGGTGACGGCCTGCAGCCTGTGCCTCAGCGAGGATTTTCCACAGGTCTCGAGGCCGCTCGATGACAGCCTGGCGTGACACCGATCAGGCGGACTTGGCTAGCGGCACATGACGTGGTGGCCGGGTTCGGGATCATGCTTTGTGTTTGCGGCAGCCGTTGGGGAGAGCCACGAAGTTGAAGGCATCGCCGAGGCTCTGCTGTTCCAGGATGTCTTGTTGGTGGTCATGGTCGCGAGGGGAGGTCACGTTCGCAGTCGGACGGCTGGAGACGGGGCGGGGTCATGACCATGTTGCGTCAGGCGATGACGGCATTGATGGTGATGGCGCGCCGCAGCCGTCCGGAGGTGCGGAACGGCATGAACCTGACCCGGCACGGCGTAACTCGCCAGACGCGGACAACGTTTCGAGAGACGGGCCAGGAGGTGGTTCGAGCGGGAAACCCGATGCAGGCGGTACCGCAGCCATTCATGTCCATTGATCAAACATCGACACTCGCTTGGCTTCGGCGGAGTGTCCGCGAGCTTCCGGGGCAGCCATGGGACGAGCCTACAAGGCAGCAAATCCGGCAGCAGGCAAGGATCGTCGGGCGTGCGCAATCAATGCGTTCCGCACCGTACTCCCGGAGTTGTTCGTCTCCGCCCTGAATTCAGGCCCCCGATCCCGGTCGGGTGCGGCGGGACATCAGCCGGTTCGGGAACCGCTGCCTCTGGCTGGCGGGTCCGTGGCACCAGCGGGCCAATCTCCGGTGACGCCTGAGCCCGCGTTCTCATGAAGCTCGCACGCTGCAGCCGGCGATTCGCTCCTGCGACAACAGGATTGCGCCGCATCTGCGGTCATGCCGCGCAAGGTGCGGCTGATTCGGGACCTGTGCCCCAATGAGGCAGGTGTACGGTGCGCCGCCTTCTGAAAAAGCAGACGGGAGATCCGCTGAAGTCAGGCTCAACCGTCACGGCCGGACATCCGCTTGACATCGCTGCCACAAATTGAGAAAACGTTTTCTGCATGACGGTACGAGAGGATGGGTTGTGCTCTTAAGTGGCGTAAAGATCGTAAGTTTCTGTCATTTTCTGCAAGGACCCGCAGCGGCTCAGTATCTCGCGGACATGGGTGGTGATGTCATCAAGGTGGAGCCGGTCGGCGGCGCTCATGAACGCAGATGGTCCGGCGCTGACGTGTATGTAGAAGGTGTAAGCGGCTTTTTCCTCTGCGCAAATCGAAACAAGCGTTCCATCGCAATCGATCTCAAGTCCGAAGAAGGCAAGGAGGTTGCCCGGCGCTTGATCGCTGAAGCCGATGTCGTCATGGAGAACTTTCGCCCCGGTGTATTCGCACGGCTGGGTTTTGACGAGGCGACGTTGAGGGAACTCAATCCGTCACTGATCTTCGCATCGGCAAGCGGTTTCGGCTCCAGTGGACCCATGGCCCAGATGCCAGGCCAGGATATTCTCATCCAGGCTCGTTCTGGCCTGGTCAGTGTGACCGGCACGCCGGAAAACGACCCGACTGTAATCGGCGCCACCGTCGTCGATCAACACGGAGGCGCGCTCATGGCCATGGGCATCCTTGGTGCCATCATCCGCCGCATGCGTGAGGGAAAGGGAACGCGCGTAGAGGCCAGCCTCATGAATGCCGGTCTTGACCTGCAGGGCGAGGCCCTTGTGAACTATTTTGCAGGAAACATGACGCGCAACATCCTGACGCGCGAAGAGAATCTCGCGACCTGGTTCCATGCCGCCCCCTACGGTTGCTATCCGGTCAAGGACGGGCATGTCATCGTCTCTCTCTGCGACGATGCGGCGCTCGCTGAAGCGATGGACAGCGACGATCTGCGTGCCATGATAGGATGCGATCGGTTTGCGGAACGCGATGCCTACGCCAAGGCCTTGCGTGCAGCGACAATCAGCTTCGACAGAGCCGAGATTGCGGCGCGTCTCGACGCGAAGGGCATCTGGTGGTCACCAGTCAACTACTATGACGATCTCCTGGAAGACCCCCAACTCGAGCATGGCAACGTGTTTTGCGATGTCGATGTCCGCGGCACGGTTGTCCGACTGTTGAATCACCCCAACCGATATGACGGACATGTGCCGGAAGTTCATACGATTGCTCTGGAAATTGGCCAGCATACCCGCGCGATCCTGAGCGAGATCGGATACTCGACGGAGGAAGTCGAGTGGCTCGTTGACCGTCGTGTCGTAGATTGTCCCAAGGACGATGGTGCCACAACAAAGAATGCCAGTTAATGTTGTACGAAGTCGAAGAGAACACGCCTGTCGCGGATCAAGGCAAAAAGGAAGCCTACGGAGCGGCCATCGTCACAGGCGGCCGGCGCGGCATCGGGCGAGCAATTTGCCTTGCACTGGTCAAGCGAGGATTCGACATCGCCATGGTCGATATCGTCGACGACGAGGAAGTTGAGCGGACTCTGACAGCAATCAGGGAACACGAACGCAGGGTTTCCTTCCATCAATGCGACATCTCACGGACCGATCAACACCAAGATCTACTGGACGATATAGAATCTGCCCATGATAAATTGGGTTGCCTGGTCAACAATGCGGGTGTCCAGGTTTCGGATCGCGGCGACCTGTTGAATCTGGATGAGGGTACTTTCGACAGTCTGATCGGCATAAACCTCAAGGGCACCTTTTTCTTCTCCATCGCGACGGCGCGGCGAATGATAGGTGCTACAAGTTCGGTTCGCGAACGATCCATTATCACAATAACGTCCGCGAATGCGGGTCTGGTTTCCCCCGAGAAGGGGCCGTACTGCATCTCCAAGGCGGGCCTTTCGATGGCCAGTCAGCAATTGGCTGTTCGTCTTGCAGATGAGGGCATCCGCGTTCACGAAATACGTCCTGGCCTTATCGAGACCGATATGACCAAGGTCGTCCACAAGACCTACTCGCAGGCAATTTCGAATGGATCCATCTGCCCGATGCGACGTTGGGGCGAACCAGAGGATATTGCGCGCTGCGTGGCGACACTCGCCTGCGGCGACATGCCGTTCAGCACGGGTGACATATACAACATTGGAGGAGGAATGCAGATCCCGAGGCTCTGAGGAGCGGGACGAGGTGTGAGGTGATCGAATGCAAGAGTCATGGCCCAAACAAGTGGACACGGCGATCAATCCCGGTCCGAATTCCGACATCATTCTAAGGATGTCAGGTATCGAGAAATCCTTCCCTGGAGTCAACGCTCTCCAAAATGTGACATTCTCGGTAAAGAGGGGCGAGGTGCACGCACTCGTCGGAGAGAACGGTGCGGGGAAGTCAACGCTCATCAAGATCCTCTCCGGGGCCTATCGCGCCGACAGCGGAACGGTTTGGTTCGATGGCGAGACATCACAGCATACGTCTCCATCTGAAATGATCGGTCGTGGGGTGGCCGTCATTTATCAAGAGTTCTCGCAGGCTTCCCACCTCACGGTTGCCGAGAACATCTACATGAATCGCCTGCCCAAGGGGAGATTCTGGACCATTGACTGGCCAAAGGCCAATCGAAGTGCATTGAATTGTGCGCGACGTCTGGGATTTGAGATTGATCCGACAACGCCGGTTTCGAAACTCAGCGTCGCGCAACGACAGATGGTCGAGATCGCACGCGCGATTACTCAGAATGCCAAGTTGATCGTACTTGACGAGCCCTCGGCAGTTCTTGGCGACACCGAACTCGAGAAGTTGTTCGGAATCATCAGGACTCTTCAGGCAGAGGGTGTATCCTTCATTTACATCTCGCACCGGCTGAAGGAGGTCTTTGATATCTCCCAAAGCGTGACCGTTCTGCGCGACGGTTTGGTGGTGAAGTCCGATACAACGAACAACTGGACGACAGCCTCGCTCATTCAATCGATGGTGGGACGACCCCTGACCGAGTACTTCCCCTCGAGATCGCCACGCTATGGCGAAGAGATTCTCAGGGTGAAAGGGCTGCGACGGGGCACGGTACTCAAGGGTCTCTCATTTTCACTTCGTGCTGGCGAGATTCTTGGAATCTGCGGGCTGGCCGGTGCCGGAAGATCCGAGTTGTTGAGGGCCATCGTCGGGGCCGATGCCGTTGACGAGGGCGAGGTCAGCATCAATGGTACTAGAAGGAACATTGCCTCCCCAAGACGGGCAATTTCTCTCGGAATCGGATTCGCTCCTGAGGATCGAAAAACCGAGGGCCTTTTCCTGGAGCAGTCTGTCGGATTCAATATAACGATTTCGAGACTCGGCAAATACTCGAAGAACAGCATTCTGCAGCTTGGCCTGGAGAAATCGTCAATCCAGGAATTCGTCTCCCGGCTGCAGGTGAAGACACCTGAGATTGCAACACGTATCGACAACCTTTCCGGAGGCAACCAACAAAAGTGCGTGGTGGCTAAGCAACTCAATGCAGAGTGCGACATCTTACTGGTTGACGAACCGACCCGGGGTGTTGATGTCGGCGCCAAGCGGGAAATCTACGAATTGCTTGCCGAACTCACCGAAGTGCGCGGTATGGGAATCGTCATGGTTTCATCCGAGCTCCCGGAGGTACTTGGACTTTGCGATCGAATCCTGGTCATGCGAGAAGGCGAAATCACAGCGGAATTCAACAAATCGGAGGCGACTGAAGAGAAGATCATGCAGTACGCGACATTCCACTGAGGTCCATGCCCTTGACGAACTGCTCCATGATAGTCATCGACATCGACCGAACAACATTGACGGACGATTACAGGCTGTTGCCTGCGGTGGTCGAGTCCGTCAAGTCGACCGTGCGTGCCGGAATTGAGGTCATTCCTGCAACGGCACGTTCGCCGGCGGCATTGCAGCCAGTCATGCACTGTCTGGGGCTGGAAGGGACGGCCATTTGTTTCAATGGAGCGTGGATCGGCTGGATAGGCAAGGGCAATCCGATCAGTCAGAGGAGTTGTGCCCTGGAACCAGGAACAGTGCGGGCAGTCGTGACAATGGCCGAGAAGATCGGCCTGAATCCGTGCTGGTTCGAAGAGGCATGCTGGTACGCCTTGTCGAGCGGATCTCTGGTGGACCGCGAGAGTCTTGCGACCGGAACCTCCCCTGTTCTTGTTGACGATGTCCTGGATTTTCGACGGCCCATCTACAAGGTCTTGTGCCTAGAGAGTCCTTCTCACGGCATCTCGGCTGAACCGCTGTTGAAGGCGTTTGCAGGGCAGGCCGACTTTGTCAGATCTGATCGATTTCTCATCGAAATCACGTGTCCCGGTGTTTCAAAAAAGGCGGCGGCGGCCATACATGCGAGAGATCTCGGAATTTTCCCCGACAAGGTTGTCGCTATTGGCGATTCCGAAAACGATCTTGAACTCATCCAATGGGCGGGCACTGGCATTGCGATGGGTAATGCTGTTCATGAAGTCAAGGCGGCTGCGGACTGGGTGACGGAGTGCAACGCCAATGCTGGAGTGGCTGTAGCGCTCGACAGCCTTCTCACGGCACCAGTGACGGCATGGTCAGGCTTGGAGCGGGGAAGATGATCAAGGTCGCTGGTCGCACTCCGGGCCAACTCATGCGATATCTGCTTCACGTCACGCCACGAGGAGCGGGTCTCGTCTGGGTGCTCATCGCGCTTTGCGTTGTCGCAGCACTCTTGTCACCTGCATTCCTGAACACGGCCAATGTTACCAACGTGCTTCGGCAAATTGCACTGTTTGGCATCGTGAGCGTCGGGATGACGTTTGTGATCTTGACCCGTGGCATCGACCTCTCTGTCGGCTCGATCCTCGGCGTCTGCGCGGTGGCGACGGCTCTCTTGTTGACAGGAGGCATGTCCGTTGCAGCGACGATCGTAATGGTGCTCGTGCTGGGCGTCGTACTGGGCGCTGTTAATGGCCTCGGCGTAACACTAGGACGCGTGCCACCCTTTATCATGACACTCGGAATGATGGTGATGGGGCGCGGGCTTGCTTTAACCCTTGCGGATGGGCAACCGATTGCGTTGCGGGAACGGGCTGCTGACTTCATGTGGTTGGGTCGCGGGTATGCTCTTGGCATACCAATCCCGGTTTGGATTTTTCTTGTTGTTGCCCTGCTCGCGATTTTCGTACTGCGGTACACGGCCTACGGACGTCAGATCTACGCTGTCGGCTCAAATGAGGAGGCCGCACGACTGTCGGGTATTCATGTGAGAATTGTGATCTTCAGCGTCTATGTGATCAGCGGCCTGTTGGCCAGCCTGACTGCGCTGATTTTCGTCTCCCGTCTTACGGTGGGCGAGCCGACTGCCGGGACTGGTATCGAACTTGAAGCGATCGCTATCACGGTCATCGGAGGCACGAGTCTCTTCGGCGGTGAAGGCGGAATTGTGGGTACCATCATTGGTGCTGCTATCCTTGCCGTACTGGCCAACATTATGAATCTCGTCGGGGTATCTCCCTTCACGCAGCAAATCGTAAAGGGAGCAATCATCGTCGGAGCAATTCTCTATGAAATGCTCAGAAAGAAAAGGGGATCAACGTGAGTCCAGGGACCACGTGGATATCGCAGGATAATCTGCGATCAAGTGCAGAAAACGTTTGATCAACCATGGAGGAAACCATGCGAATATGTTGCAAAGCTGGAAAGAACCTTGTCGGAGCGGCAACGCTTGCCCTCACGATGGGGGTTGCTGCAATTGCTGGCGCAGAGGAAAAGCTGGTTATCGGCTTCAGCCAGGGAACCATGAACCATCCATGGCGCGTTGCCATGGTAGAGGGGAATCAGGCCTACGCAGAGGCAAACCTGCCTGATGTGGAACTGATCGTTACCGACGGTCAGAACGACTCCTCAAAGCAGGTCGCGGATGTCGAGACCCTGCTTGCCCGCGGCGTTGACGTTCTCATGATCAGCCCGCTCACGGCCGACGCTTTGACACCCGCCGTCATGGACGCCCTTGATGCTGGCGTCAAGGTCGTCACTCTCGACCGCAAGGTCAACATTCCGGTGACTGTCCACGTCGGTGCGTTGAACAAGCCGATCGGTGTTCAGGCTGGCAGTTTTCTCATTGACGCGCTTGGTGGATCGGGCAATGTGATAGAGATTCAGGGCACAGCCGGTGCTTCGGCCACGGTTGATAGGCACGAGGGCTTTGAAGAAGCGCTTGAGGGTTCGGGCCTGACAGTCCTGGCCAGTCAGCATGCCGATTATCTTCGTGAAAACGCACTGAAGTTCATGGAAGACCAGCTTCAGCGTTTCGGGCCCGGTGAAGTTCAGGCGGTCTATGCCCACAATGACGAAATGGCGCTTGGTGCGATTCAGGCGCTCGAGGCGACAAACCGCCTCGATGAAGTCATCGTCGTGGGTATCGATGGTCAGGAAACAGCGTTCGAAGCGATTAAGGAAGGAAAGCTCGCAGCCACGTTCACCTATCCCTACGTTGCGCCCGAGGGCATTCAGATTGCCTACAGGGTTGCAATGGGTGAGGATGTAGAGTCTGAAGTGATCTTGCCTGGCAAGCAGGTCGATTCGTCAAACATCGACGAAATGCTTGGTACCGGGTTCTGACCCACTCTTTCGGCGATGCCGGACGCATGTGTCCGGCATCGCCCCTTCGCCTCTCCCACGTCATCAAGGATTGCCAGATATGGAAATCAGTCAGCCCTACACACCGCATGGAGTCATACCGGCGAGCCTGATGCCCTTCGATGCCGATTTCGATATTGACGAGTCGGCCTATCGGTCTCACTTGCAGGATATTGTCTCAGTCTCGGGTATTTCGGCAATCGCGATAAACGGACATGCGGCCGAGGTTCACGCTCTCACGATCTCGGAACAGCATCGGGCGATTGTGGTTACAAAGGAGGAATTGCAGGACAAGGTCGCGGTGGCAGTCGGAATCTACACTGACTCGAGTCTTGAAGCGGGCCGGATGGCGGCCTACGCACAAAGGGAGGGTGCGGACGCACTCCTGGTATTCCCGCCGAATGTCATGGTCCTCGGCGGCGATTTGCGACCCGAAATGATTCACACCCATCTTGGGCATATCACGCAGGCATCGAATCTCCCCATCATTCTGTTTCAATACCCTCTTGTATCGAATCTCTCCTATCCGCTCTCGACTCTGCTGATGCTCTGCCAGGCCTTTCCGGCAATCCGGGCGGTCAAGGATCAGATTGGCGACGGTAATCGTCACGAACAGCAGATCCGCCTGTTGAAGACGCTGGACAACCCCGTCAAGACGCTCACGACCCACAGCGCCTGGTTGCTTGGCTCTCTGGCCCTGGGTGCAGATGGGATCCTATCCGGCGCGGGTAGCGTGATCGCGGATCTGCAGGTAGCACTGTTGCGCGCCATGGAAGCAGATGATCTCGCCGTTGCACGGAAGATCAACGACCGCATTTATCCGACCGTACGCGCATTCTACGACGCCCCGCTTCTGGACATGCATAACCGGATGAAGGAGGCATTGGTCCTGTTGGGACGAATGGGATCCGCCCATGTCCGCCCTCCGCTTGTCAGGCCGGCCCCCGAGGAAATCGCGAAAATCAAGCGTATGTTGCAGGCCGCAGGCCTGAACAATCAAACAGTGTACCGCAACGCCGCCTGAACGGGCGAGTGCTCTGCCGTGGGAACGGACACCAGCAGAGAGGCCATGCAAGTGACAGGACTCGTGCAGATTGAGAACCTTCCCGCGGGAGTTCTCTTGCTGACGTTGAATCGACCGGAAAAACTCAACGCTCTTTCCAAGCAGTTGCTTGCTGAACTCGCAGCCGCTCTTTCTGAAGCTGACAATGATCCGGCTGTTGGAGCTGTCGTACTGACAGGGAAGGGCCGTGCCTTCAGTGCAGGAGCCGACATAACAGATATGCTTGATCGCGGGGTTGAATCCTACTCCGATCCAGAGCGTCTTCATCGATGGGCGACCATTGACCAGTTCGATAAGCCCATCATTGCCGCCGTCAATGGATATGCCATGGGCGGTGGTCTGGAACTGGCCCTGATGTGCGACATCATTCTGGCTGCCGAGGAGGCCAGGTTCGCCTGTCCAGAAATCAGGCTTGGCGCCTTTCCGGGCGATGGCGGCACACAACGATTGCCGCGCGCCGTCGGCAAGTCCTTCGCCATGCAGATGATATTGACCGGCGAGATGGTCGGGAGTGCTCTGGCCGAGCGCAAGGGACTGGTGAGCGAAGTTCTGGCGGTGGAAAATCTCTTGCCACGTGCCATCGAGATTGCATCGTCGATTGCGAAAAACTCGACAGCAATCACACCCTACGCCAAGCGTGCAGTGAAGGCTGCCTTCGAGTTGCCGCTGGCCGACGGCCTGGCGCTTGAGCAGAGACTCACGATTGGAGCATTCGATACAGAGGACCGAATGGAAGGGCTCAGGGCATTTGTGGAGAAGAGAGCCCCACGATTTTCGGGCAGGTAGGGAGATCACTATGCCTAGGGGATGGGACTATATCATCGTGGGGGCTGGTTCCGCAGGCTGTGTTCTTGCTCACAGGCTGAGCGAGAACCCTGACGTCACGGTTCTCCTTCTCGAGGCAGGCAGCCGGGACTGGAACCCGTTCATTCACATTCCCGGCGGATTTGGAAAGCTATTTGGTCCGGGTGTCAACTGGCGGTTCTACACCAAACCGCAGAAGCACCTCGACGGTCGTGAGGTCTGGTATCCGCAGGGAAAGACGCTGGGCGGGTCGAGTTCGATCAACGCGATGATCTATATCCGCTGCCAGAAGGAAGACTACGACAATTGGGCAGAACTGGGGAACGAAGGCTGGTCCTACAAGGAAGTCCTTCCCTACTTCACGAAGTCCGAGGATAACGCACGATTGGGCGAGCCGTATCATGGCAAGGGCGGCCCGCTCTGGATTTCTGATCAGATGGCGCCAAACAGAATCAGCCATGCCTTTGTGGAAGCGAACCTGAATTTTGGCCTGCCGGCAAATGACGATTTCAATGGTGAGTCAATGTACGGAACCGGATTTTACCAAGTCAGTTGCCGGCATGGCCGTCGGCGCTCGACTGCGGTGTCCTTTTTGAACCCTGTTCGCCGTCGCAGGAACCTCACAATACTGACCGGGCATCGTGCTACGAAGCTGATTCTCGAGAAGGGACGAGCGACCAGCGTGGAAGTCGCATCTGGCCGTACCCGCAAGACGTATCATGCTGCTCGTGAGATCATCGTGTCGAGTGGGGCGATCAACTCGCCTCGACTATTGATGCTATCCGGGATTGGTGATGCCGAACGCCTTGGTAAATTGGGAATTTCGTCCATTCATCATGTGCCGGGTGTGGGCCAGAATTTGCACGACCACCTCAACGTGAATGTCATCGTGCAGACCCGTGATCGCATAGGCTACGACGGACACGATCGAATGCCCTACATGGCGTTTCATGGAGCCCGTTGGTTGCTCACGCGAACAGGTCCCGCGTCCTCCGTCATCGTTGAAGGCGGGAGTTTTCACATCGGAGAAGGCGCCGATCGCCCCGACCTGCAGATCCATGTCGCCCCGGCGACTGTTGTTAGAGGCGGCCAAACGACAATTGAAGGCTACGGGTTTACCGTAAACAGCACATTTCTCCGTCCGCAGTCGCGAGGCGAGGTCACTATTCGTTCGGCAGACCCCATGGAGTCACCGGCCATAGATCCGAATTATCTCGGACACGCCACGGACAGGGCAAAGGCATTGGAGTCGATCCGGACAATTCGCAGGATTCTCTCTCAGCCTCCCATAAGGGAGCTGATCGCTCATGAACGTCTGCCGGGTTCGGATGCGCAATGCGACGAAGAAATCATGGAGTTTGTACGGCAGTATGCTTGTTGCGACTATCATCCAGTAGGAACCTGCAAGATGGGGCGAGACAGTATGGCTGTGGTGGACGACAATCTCCGCGTTCATGGACTCGATGGTCTGAGGGTCATTGATTCATCGATCATGCCAGTGCTGACAAGCGGAAACACCAACGCGCCATCCATCATGATTGGTGAAAAGGGCGCCGACCTCGTTAAGCAATCCGGCAGTTTCTGATGTTCGGGCATGGCGGAGCGTTGTCACGAGGAGTTGGAATGGTAGGATTCTGAAGTCAGACGCCAGGTTGCACGCCTTGGACCAAGATCCTTTCACAAGGCAAGATGCGAGCGTGAGGTCCTGAGCCAATTGCAGAAAATGTGGGGTCAGCCTCGAAATGTCGGACAGATCGTACTGGACTCCCCAAGAGCGCAAGTTTCCTATGGCAAGGTCATGAGCGTCGATTGAACGAAGGTGCGTCCTTCTCCAGGGGGAACCCCTGGTTCAGGTGAGGTCTTCGCGGACCTTCTCGACGAGAAAGTCGCGGAATGCAGCGATTCGTGCCGATCCCCGCTGTTCCTCGGGATAGACGATGTGGGCTGTCAGAGTGGGAAGGGGGGCCTCGATATCGATCCTGACCTGTCGGTCGGTACTGCGCAGGACGTAGTCGGGAAGAATGGCGATGCCCAGACCGATTTCCACGGCGTTGCGCATGCCAAGGACCGAGTTGACCGTCAGGGCGGGATGGCGCTGGGGCCTGTCGATCCCGAATGAGCGGGGCAGCCATGCCGGATTGACGAGATCCCGCAAGGGTCCGTTGTCATACATGATGATGCGGTGTTTCTCGAGATCCCTGAGGGATGCCGGTGTTCCCCACGCCCTGAGATAGTGCGGTGATGCGTAGAAGTGAAAGCGGATGGTCTTCAGGCGGCGCTGGATGAGGGACGGTTGCGTCGGTCGGAACAGGCGGATGCCGACATCCGCTTCCCCCATGGAGAGATCGAGTTCGCCGTCATCAATGATGAGCGAAATCGATATCTCCGGATAACGGTCCATGAATTCGACGATTCTCGGCATCAGCCAGATCATCGCGAAACCCGTCGTGGCGGTCACAGACAGATGACCGGCAGGCCGGTTCTTGCTGTCGGCGAGCTTGGACTCGACCATGGCGACCTTGCCGAACACCTCGCGGGCCGTGCCATAGAGAAGGTCTCCCTGTTCGGTCACGAGGAGACCACGGGCGTGGCGGTGAAACAGTTCGACGCCCAGTTCCTTCTCGAGGGAGGCGATCTGCCGGCTGATGGCCGACTGACTCAGATTGAGCTGTCGGCCAGCCTTGGTAAAGCTGCCCGCTTCCGCCACATGGAAGAAGACCCTCAGGCGATCCCAGTCCATCCTGGCCTCATCTGCCTATTCGGCAGCCTCACGGTGATCCGCCGCCATATGGGCGAGGTACTTCTCCGCTTCCAGGGCTGCCATGCAGCCGGTCCCGGCCGCCGTGACTGCCTGGCGGTACACCTTGTCCTGGACATCTCCGGCGGCAAAGACTCCGGGAACGGCCGTGGCCGTGCTGTCAGGCGCCGTCACGAGATAGCCTTCGTCATCCATGTCGAGGAGCCCGGCGAAGATCCCGGTGTTGGGCCGGTGGCCAATGGCGATGAAGACCCCGTCGAGCGCGAGGTCGCGTTCCTTGCCGGTGGTGACATTCCTCACCCTGGCGCCGGTCACGCCAGGCGGTTCACCGGTGCCCAGAACCTCGCTCAGCACGGTGTTCCACAGGATCTCGACACGTGGATGGCGGAACAGTCTTTCCTGCAGGATCCGCTCGGCGCGCAGTTCGTCGCGCCGGTGGATCAACCGCACCCGGGCGGCGAGCTGAGCCAGATAAAGCGCTTCCTCGACGGCAGTGTTGCCGCCACCTACGACGCACACCTCCTTTCCCCTGAAGAAGAAGCCGTCGCAGGTGGCGCAGGCCGAAACCCCGAATCCCTGAAACCGCGACTCGCTTTCCAGACCCAGCCACTTCGCCTCCGCGCCGGTGGCGATGATGACCGCATCCGCGGTGCGGATGTTCCCGGAATCACCTGTGACCACGAAGGGGCGGCAGGAGAAATCGACATCGGCAACTAGGTCATGGACCATCGCAGTGCCCACTGCGCGGGCCTGGTCGGTCATTTGCTCCATCAGCCAGGGGCCCTGCACGACATCCGCGAATCCCGGATAGTTCTCGACGTCCGTGGTGATGGTCATCTGCCCGCCGGGCTGAATTCCGTGAAGCAGGACCGGTTCGAGACCGGCACGGGCCGCGTAGATGGCGGCGGTCAGGCCGGCAGGTCCCGATCCCATGATGAGGACCCTGGCATGCTGGCGTTCGGGCATATCGTTCCATCCGGGAATCGCGATCACCGACAATCTAGTAAAGGGCGCGGTGGCGTGAAAGGCATGGAGCGAAGAATGGGGTGGACAGTCTCACTCGCCCTCTTGCCACGCACGCTGCAAGCGACAATAGTATGTTCATGGACGATCAAGACGCCAAAGACGAAGGCTTCCGCAGGGCGCGGTTCTGCATCGGTGATGTCGTCAGGCACCGGCACTATCCGTTTCGCGGTGTGATCTACGATGTCGACCCGGTCTATGCCAACACCGAGGAATGGTGGCTCTCCATTCCCGAGGATGTGCGTCCCTCCAAGGATCAGCCGTTCTACCACCTGCTGGCCGAGAACGAGGAGTCCACGTACGTCGCCTACGTCTCGGAACAGAACCTGGTGACAGACGAAAGTGGCCTGCCGGTGTCACATCCCCATGTGTCACTGATGTTCGCCGGTCCTAAGAACGGCCGCTACATTCCGACGGCGATCCAGGAAAACTAAGTCGCCCCCCAAGGCGATCCCTGACCCTTTGCGCCACCCAGGTGGCGTCATCAAGCACCACCGGCTTCCAAGAGGCGTCAAGTACGCCATCGAAGTCCCTGGCGTGTCCACCGCGTTTCAACGCTTCGTGAAACCGCGAGAACTTGGCCGAACCTCCCGGCAAGGCGGCGATGAACACCGGCTTGCCGCTGATGCAGGCTTCCGTGGCCATGTTCACGGAATCGGAGGTCACGATGATGGAGTCGGCGAGACCGAGCCAGCCTTCGTAGGGATTGCTGTCCCCGCCCTGCCAGATGAGGGAGCGCGACGGATCGAGTTCCTTCATCAGGGCGTCGGCTGCATCCGGCGGGGTGCGGCGCGAGACGGTGACCATGAGACCGCCCTCCAGTGCGCCAAGTTGCCGGCCAAGGTCCCGGGCATCGGTTCGCGTGAAACGATAGACCCGGTTGGGGCCACCGATGGCGGCAAGAATCAGGGGCCGTGGAAGGTGGGCTACCTCTCCCTTGTGACGGCAGGCCGCCTCGTCGAGGGCGCGCCGCGTCAGACCGTGCAGCGAGCCGGTCGTGGCGATGACGTTGGCGCCCTTCACCTCATCATGACGTGGTACAATGACGAGGTCGAAGTTGGCCGGGTTGATGGTGGGGTTCTGGATCTGGATGGTGATTGTGCGGCCACCGGCTTTCCGGCGGATGGCGGCCGCCAGCGCTACGGACTTGCGGCCGCTGGCGATCACCAGATGAGGCCACGGAGGGGCAAGCCGGTCCCCCCTGGGAGACAGCGCAGACAGCGGTAAGGGCCAGAATGCGGGGGAAAGCGTCCGCCAGGGCTGGCGGATGACGATCGTCCGGTAGCTGGGCTCCAGTCCGAGCCGTGTGGCGAGCCCGCTGCACTGGCGTATCAGGCCGGCAGCGCCGTCGGTCACGATCCAGGAACGCAGCGCATTCACAAAGCGCTCCGGGAGTAGGCCTGGAGCGGCTTCACATCGAGGCCGCCGGCCTTGAGCGCGGCAATGGCCTCAACCACCGCCCGGGCTCCGGGAATCGTCGTGACATACGGCACCTTCTTCATCAGTGCGGTACGCCGCAGGCTGAAGCTGTCCGTGATCGACTTGGAGCCCTCGGTGGTATTGATGAGAAGATCGATAGCGTCGTTCTTGAGGGCATCGACGATGTGTGGCGACCCCTGGAGCACCTTGTTGATGCACTCGACATCGAGACCGGCCGCCGTCATCTCGCGCGCCGTGCCGCGCGTGGCAACGAGTCGAAATCCCATGTCGGCGAGCCGCCTGCCCAATGAGACGGCGTGCGGCTTGTCACGATCGCGCACCGAGATGAAGACGCAGCCCTTGCAGGGAAGGGCGCCACCGGCTGCCAGCTGTGCCTTGGCAAATGCGTGTCCGAAATCGCCATCGAGACCCATCACTTCGCCGGTGGACTTCATTTCAGGGCCCAGAATGACATCAACCCCGGGGAAACGGGTGAAGGGGAACACCGCTTCCTTGATGGCGATGTGGGCGACCTCGGGCGGGCTGAGACGGAAAGCGCGAAGGGGCTCTCCAGCCATGACCCTTGCCGCAATCTTGGCGATCGGAACACCGATGGCCTTGGCGACGAAGGGAACCGTGCGGCTGGCGCGGGGATTGACCTCCAGTACGAGGATTTTGCCGTCCTTCACGGCGAACTGGATGTTGATCAGTCCCACGGTGCCCAGTTCCAGGGCCAGCGCCCTGGTCTGCTCTGCCAGGCCTTCGATGATGTCGCTTCCCAGGGAGTAGGGAGGAAGCGAACACGCCGAGTCGCCCGAATGGACTCCGGCCTCCTCGATATGTTCCATGATCCCGGCCACAAAGACATCCCTGCCGTCCGACAGCGCATCGACATCCACCTCGACGGCATCCTGGAGAAAGCGATCGACAAGTATGGGATGATCTCCCGACACGGAGACCGAGCGATCCACGTAGACTGCCAGGGCATCATCGTCGTAGACGATTTCCATGGCCCTGCCACCCAGCACGTAGCTCGGCCGCACGACTACAGGGTAGCCGATGCGACCGGTGATCCGCCGGGCTTCGTCGAGCGACCGGCAGGTTCCGTTGGCCGGCTGTCTGAGACCCAGATCATGGAGCAGTGACTGGAAGCGCTTGCGGTCCTCCGCGCGGTCGATGGCATCGGGCGAGGTGCCGATGATGGGAATGTTCTCCTCCTCGAGCGCCCGCGCGAGGCCGAGAGGCGTCTGGCCACCGAACTGCACGATGACGCCGATCAGGGTTCCCTTCGCCATTTCAGTGCGCGCGATTGCCACGACGTCCTCGACCGTCAACGGTTCGAAGTAGAGGCGGTCCGACGTGTCGTAGTCCGTCGATACGGTCTCGGGATTGCAGTTGACCATGATGGTCTCGAAACCGGCTTCCTTCAGGCCGTAGCACGCATGGACGCAGCAATAGTCGAACTCGATCCCCTGTCCGATCCGGTTGGGACCGCCACCAAGGATGATGACCTTTCTGGCATCGCTGACGTCCGACTCGTCTTCCGCCGCGACAACGCCGTCGCCTTCGTAGCAGCTGTACATGTAGGACGTACTCGCCGGAAACTCGGCAGCACAGGTATCGATTCTCTTGAACACCGGAGTCACGGCGAGACGCTCCCGTTGCGTCCTGACGCAGCGTTCCGTCACCCCGGCGAGGGAAGCCAGTCGGCGGTCCGAGAACCCGAGTTTCTTGATCTCAAGGAGGCCCCGTGCGTCTTCGGGAAGGCCGTCCCTCGCCACCGTTTTCTCGGCCTCGACGATGCGGCGGATCTGGCCCAGGAACCAGGGGTCATAGCGGGTGATGTCGTGAATGGCGCCATCATCGAGACCGCGACGCATCGCTTCGGCGATGGCGAGCAGACGGTCGGGTGAAGGACGCGCCAGACGGGAGACGATGCCGTCCTTCGAGGTGTCATCGAATGCGACCGGATCGAGGCCCGTGAGTCCTGTTTCCATGGAGCGCAGGGCCTTTTGCAGGGCTTCTGCAAAGGACCGGCCGATCGCCATCACTTCGCCGACGGACTTCATGGACGTGGTGAGTTCAGCCTGTGTCCCGGGAAACTTCTCGAAGGTGAAGCGCGGCATCTTGACGACGCAGTAGTCGATGGTCGGCTCGAAGCTCGCCGGCGTCACCCGCGTGATGTCGTTGCGGACCTCGTCAAGGGTGTAGCCAACGGCAAGTTTGGCGGCGACCTTGGCAATGGGGAAGCCGGTCGCCTTCGAAGCCAGCGCCGACGACCGCGACACGCGCGGGTTCATTTCGACCACGATCATGCGCCCGTCAACGGGGTTGATGGCGAACTGGACGTTGGAGCCGCCGGTGTCGACGCCGATCTCCCGCAACACGGCGATCGACGCATCGCGCATGATCTGGAATTCCTTGTCGGTCAGCGTCAGTGTCGGCGCCACCGTCACGCTGTCGCCGGTGTGGATTCCCATCGGATCGATGTTCTCGATGGAACACACGATGATGCAGTTGTCGGCGCGATCGCGCACGACCTCCATCTCGTACTCCTTCCAGCCGAGGATCGATTCTTCGATCAGGACTTCGCTGGTCGGGCTCGCCTCGAGCCCCCGGCGGACGATGTCCGAGAACTCCTCGCGGTTGTAGGCAATGCCACCGCCTGTGCCGCCGAGCGTGAAACTCGGGCGGATGATGGCCGGCAGACCAATGTCCCCGAGGGCTTCGCAGGCCTGATCGAGTGAATGGGCGAGGACACTGCGGGCGCATTCGAGGCCGATGCGGTTCATCGCATCGCGGAAGAGTTCCCGGTCCTCGGCCTTGTCGATCGCCTCCCTGGAGGCGCCGATCAGTTCCGTGCCACAGGCATCAAGGACGCCCATGCGGGCGAGACTCAACGCCGTGTTGAGCGCTGTCTGTCCCCCCATTGTCGGCAACAGGGCATCGGGACGTTCCCTCTCGATGATCCGGGCGACGATCTCCGGTGTCACCGGTTCGACGTAGGTGGCGTCCGCCATGGCGGGATCGGTCATGATGGTTGCCGGATTCGAGTTGACCAGAATGATGCGGTACCCCTCGTCCTTGAGGGCCTTGACCGCCTGTGTGCCCGAGTAATCGAACTCGCACGCCTGGCCGATGATGATCGGTCCGGCGCCGATGACCAGGACCGATTCAATGTCAGTGCGCGCCGGCATGGCTCTCCATGATCACCGGAACGTGATCCCTCGAGGACGCACCCCGACGGTGCCGTGATCCCAGTGCTGACCGGTCCGCGCAGTCAGAAACGAAGGCAGTCTTGTCGGTGGTTTCAGGCATGGTTCTCCATGGCCTGGATGAAGGCCTGGAAGAGGTAGCGGCTGTCCTGTGGTCCGGGACTCGCTTCGGGATGATACTGGACAGAAAAGACGGGTTTTTCCCTGATCCTGAAGCCGGCCAGGGTGCCGTCGAAGAGTGACACGTGGGTGATCACGGCATTGCCGGGCAGACTGTCGGGGTCGACGACAAAACCGTGGTTCTGGCAGGTAATCTCCACCCCTCCGGTTTCCAGGTTTCTCACTGGATGGTTGGCACCGCGATGGCCGTTCACCATCTTCAGCGTCCTTGCACCCAGCGCCAGCGCCAGCAGCTGGTGGCCCAGACAGATTCCGAAGACCGGCTTTCCCGTTTCAAGGAGGTCGCGGATCACCGGCACCGCCCACGTGCCGGTGGCGGCGGGATCACCGGGCCCGTTGGAAAGAAAGATGCCATCGGGACAATGACGCATGATATCGCCAATGTCCGATGTTGCCGGCACCACCGTCACCCGGCAGCCCAGGGAGACAAGATGACGCAGGATGTTTCGCTTCACGCCGTAGTCCACGGCGACGACATGGCGGCGAGGCGACGGCCCCGGAGCGTGGCCACACCGCAGCGACCAGATGCCTTCGGTCCAGGTGTAGGTTTGCCGGCAGGTGACTTCGCGGGCGAGGTCCATGCCTTCGAGTCCCGGCCAGGCGGCGAGTTCACCGGCAAGCCCGGGGCAATCGATGGTGCCGTGATCGATGCCGGCCGTCTGGAACCCGCGGGATCGTACCAGCCGGGTAAGGCGGCGGGTGTCGACTCCGGTAATGCCGACGAGATTGTTGGCGCGCAGCCAACCGTCAAAGTGTCCGCTGGCGCGAAAGCTCGAAGGATCGGTGATCGCATCGCGGACCACGATACCGCGGGCTGCCGGTGTCTGGGCCTCGATATCCTCACCGTTGGCGCCGGTGTTTCCGATATGGGGGAAGGTGAAGGTGATGATCTGCCCGGCATACGAGGGATCCGTCACGATCTCCTGATAGCCGGTCATTGCGGTGTTGAAACACAGTTCGCCGATGGCGCGGCCGGTGGCGCCGATTCCGTGACCCCAGAACACCGAACCATCCGCGAGCATGATGCACGCCGTGGCCCACGGCGGTGGCTGTGAAACGGGTGCGGACATGGAAGCCGGCCAAGGAGTGACGTTGCCGGACTATAGGGATGCCGAGTGTCGGGGTCAAGCGTCCATGGGGGAAGAAACGTCACATTATCACGCCGTTGGAATCTATCCACCGGAGGCGGATGCAGACCACGCAAGGGAAACGACTCGCCCTTGGCGGCAATCTGATGTAAGGCTCAGCGACGTTGCAACCAGGTGACCAAGATCAGCGCGATGTCCATCAGGCAGCAGATCACGGGGGCCCTCAAACAGGCAGTCAAGACCCAGGACCGGATCGCGACGTCGACGCTGAGACTCGTCATTGCCGCCCTCAAGGATCACGAGATCGCTTCACGCGCCAACGGTGTCAACCAGATGGTGAGCGACGAGCAGGCGATTGGCATTCTTGCCAAGATGGTGCGCCAGAGACGGGAGGCCGCCGAGCAGTTCCGCCGGGGAAACCGGACAGACCTGGCGGAGAGGGAGGATGCGGAAGTCTCCATCATCACGCGTTTCATGCCGCACCCGATGAATCCGGATGAGTTGGCGCGTTGCGTTGATGCCGCCATAGTCGAATGCGATGCGGTCAGCCTCAAGGACATGGGCCGGGTCATGGCCTTGCTCAAGAGGTCCTATCCGGGGCGTTTCGATGGCGCTGCTGCGAGTGCCCTGGTCAGGAAACGGCTCGGCTGAGGAGGACCAAGGTGCTGTTCACTCCGGAATTCCTGGACGAGATCAGAGCGCGCATTCTGCTCTCCGAGGTCATAGGGTCCAGCGTCCGCCTGGAGCGCCGAGGCAGCGAGTATGTCGGACTGTGTCCCTTCCATCAGGAAAAGTCTCCGTCCTTCACAGTCACGGACTCCAAGGGTTTCTATCACTGCTTTGGCTGCGGAGCCCACGGTGATGTCATCCGCTATGTGGTGGAGACCGAGAACCTCACGTTTCCGGAGGCCGTGGAACGGCTTGCCGGACGCGCCGGTCTCGCGATGCCCGAGCGCAGTCCGGAGCAACGGGAGCGTTATCGTCGTGCCGCGACCCTCCACGATGTCCTTGAGGAAGCCAGCCGCTGGTTTGAACGCCAGCTGGCCGGCAGCACCGGGAGTCAGGCACGCGCCTATCTTTCCGAGCGCCGCGTCAGCGACACCACGCGGGAGCGATTTCGTCTGGGTTACGCACCCAACGAGCGCACCAGCCTGATGCGTCATCTCATCGGCAAGGGCATCTCGCGGGAGCTGATCATCGAGGCGGGCCTTGCCTTTGTCGGCGACGGCGACCGCGAGCCGGTTGACCGCTTTCGCCACCGACTGATTTTTCCCATCACCGATCGCAATGGCCGTGTCGCCGGGTTTGGCGGCCGGGCGATGGGCAACCAGAAGGCCAAGTACCTCAATTCGCCTGAAACACCGGTCTTCCACAAGGGCCATCTGCTGTACGGCTTCAGCGAAGCGCGCAGGCCGGCGCACGATGCCGGAACGGTTGTTGTCGTCGAGGGCTACATGGATGCCATCGCCCTCGTCCAGGCGGGCATTCGACATGTCGTCGCTCCCCTTGGAACCGCACTGACCGAGGGCCACCTCGCGTTGTTGTGGAAGCTGGCGGATGAACCTGTGCTGTGTTTCGACGGAGACACGGCGGGATACTCCGCTGCCTGCCGTGCCATGGAGAGGGCGTTGCCCGTTCTCAGGGCGGGCAAGTCCCTGCGCTTCGTGCTGCTCGCCGACGGCATGGATCCCGACGACATCGTCAGGGTCCGCGGAGCCGCGTCCATGCGGGACATGATCGACCGGGCGATTCCCCTGATGGACATGCTCTGGCAGAGCCGCACCCGGGGACGGGCGCTGGAGACCCCCGAACGTCGCGCCGGACTGGAAAGGGAGTTGATGAGTCTGGTCGGAACGATCACCGACAGGGCCGTTGGCCACTACTACCGCGGCGAGATCAGCCAGCGGCTGAAGGCCGCTTTCGGTCCACCACGCTACAGGGGAGACCGCCTGCGGCCGGGAGAGCGCCGCCGACTCGACCGCCGGAGGAGGGAGTCGTGGACCTACCATCGCGGCGTGGAACCGGTACCCGGCAGCGTTCCCGGCGGCGGACCGGCTGGCGACGCCAACCTGGCCGAACGGGCGCTCATCGCCATCCCCTTCCTCTATCCGGGACTTCTCGACAGGATTGCCGAGCCCCTCTCCCAAGTGGCCTTTCTCGATTCGCGCCACGAACGGTTGCAACAGTGCCTCATCGGGGCCTCCGAGGCGGATGGAGACCTTGACAACCGGACGATATCGGACCACCTGACAGCAGCAGGTCTTGATGACCTGATGAAGGATGTGGTCCGGGCGGGAAGCTTCTCCTGCCTTGTCATGGAAACGGTTGGCGAAGCGGAAGACCTGTGGCACCACGTCCACGATCTTCACCATTGCCGCAATGTCCTGGGTCAGGAGATTCGCGCGGAGGCCGATGCCTGGGAGAACGATCCCACGGCACAGGCCTGGCAGCGGCTGGTGGCCAAGATCGAGGAGAGAGAGGGCTGGCAGGGTCGGGTGCTCGCCGATGATGACGCCCAGGAATCCGGATGATTCCCTGATGGGTTGTGCACCGTTGTCATCCGGCCTTGGTGCCGATTCGTGGTATACTGATCCGCTTCAGATTCGCGGCTAGGGAGAGTTCAGACATGGCGACCTATACGGCCGAAGTCGAATCCGGTGACGGTGTCGAGGATCCGCTCCTCGACAACGTGAACGTCGCCATCAAGAAAATGCTGATGCGCAGCAAGGAACGGGGCTACGTGACCGTTGACGAGATCAACGAGACGCTTCCTTCCGAGGAGTTCTCGTCCGAGCAGATCGAGGATTCGATGACCAAGCTCTCGCAGATGGGCATCATTGTCGTCGAGAGTGAGGAGCCCGAGGAGCCGGTCGAAGACAAGGCAAAGGTGGTCGTTCAGAGCAAGACGCCGGCCCAGACGTCGACCACGGCGGAATTCGGGTACACGGACGATCCGGTACGCATGTACCTGCGCGAAATGGGTCGGGTCGACCTGCTCTCCAGAGAGGGAGAAATCGCCATCTCCAAGCGCATCGAGGCCGGTCGCGGGCGCATGATCCGTGGCATCTTCGAAAGCCCGATGACATTGGGGAAAATCGTCGACTGGCGTGACGATCTGGCCGAGAAAAGCAGTCTGCTGCGCGAGATCATCGATCTCGATGCCACCTATGCCGGTCTCGTGGAGGCAGCCGACAAGCCAGGCGCACCGACCAATGGATCCGGGGAGGCCGACAGCGAGTCCGAAGACGACGTCGACGATGACGGCAACACCATGACCCTGGCGGCGATGGAACAGGCCGTCATGCCGGAGATCACGGCGACGTTTGACAAGGTTGCCAAGCTCTATCTGCGTCTCGAAATCGCCCAGGAGAAGTACCTGGATGCACGGTTCAGCGGACGCGAACCTTCTCCTTCCGTGAAAGGGCGTTACACGAAGCTGCGCGACGAGGTTGCCAGGGTCGTCCGCACGATCAAGCTCCACAACAACTGTGTCGAGGCTCTCGTCGACATCCATCAGGGAACCATCCGCAAGCTCACCAAGCAGGAAAGCTCACTCGTCCGCGCCGCCAGGCGGCGTGGCATCAAGCGCGAGGAGTTTCTCGAGGAGTACGTGGGCCGCGAGCTTGATGTTTCCTGGCCGGATCGCATCGCTGCTCTGGATGATCCGCGGTGGCGCAAGTTTGCCAGTGCCGATGCCCGGATTATCGCCGAAGCCCGACAGCAAATCGCCGAGGTGGCCGTCGATTCGGGACTCGACATCAGCGAGTTCAAGCGCATCGTGCGCGTCGTCCAGAAGGGGGAGAAGGAGGCAAGCCAGGCCAAGAAGGAGATGGTGGAAGCCAACCTGCGCCTGGTCATCTCGATTGCCAAGAAGTACACCAACCGCGGCCTGCAGTTCCTCGACCTGATCCAGGAAGGCAACATCGGCCTGATGAAAGCGGTCGACAAGTTCGAGTACCGGCGAGGCTACAAGTTCTCGACCTATGCCACCTGGTGGATTCGTCAGGCCATCACGCGGTCGATTGCCGACCAGGCGAGGACAATCCGCATTCCGGTTCACATGATCGAGACGATCAACAAGCTCACCCGGACGAGTCGGCAGATGCTGCATGAAGTCGGCCGGGAGCCCTCTCCCGAGGAATTGGCGGAGAAGCTTGGCATGCCCCTGGAAAAGGTGCGCAAGGTGCTGAAGATCGCCCGTGAACCCATCAGTCTGGAGAATCCGGTCGGAGACGACGAGGACAGTCACATCGGCGATTTCATCGAGGACAAGAATGCCGTCCTGCCGATCGATGCGGCCATCGCCGCCAGCCTGCGCATTTCCTGTGCGGAAGTCCTCTCGACCCTGACACCGCGCGAAGAGCGGGTGCTGCGCATGCGCTTTGGCATCGGCATGGAAACCGACCATACCCTCGAGGAAGTCGGCAAGCAGTTCTCGGTAACCCGCGAGCGCATACGGCAGATCGAGGCCAAGGCCCTGAGGAAGCTCAAGCATCCAAGCCGCAGCCGCAAGCTCAGGAGCTACGCCAGAACAGACTGAGGGGGCCTGTAGCTCAACTGGTCAGAGCCGGCCGCTCATAACGGTCTGGTTGCAGGTTCGAGTCCTGCCGGGCCCACCATCTTCCCCACATCCCGTTGACATCCGGGAAGAACAAGCAAGTTCAAAGCCCTGGGCTTCACGCCGGACCGCATGGGTGGTGCATGCGGAGGCATGAAGGACGTGGCAAAGCACCCCTCGCTCATGGAAGCGGAACGGAACACGGATGTTCTGCCTTCGCATCGCTGTGCCAACCAGCCTGGTGGATGTCAACGGCAAGACGGAGATCGGAACGTCACTCCGCACCAAGGGCAGGAGAGAGGCCAACCGTTCCATCAAGGCTGGGGCGTCGTTGCCTGAGGGGGAGTTCGAGCGTCACTGGCGCGAGCGGGACAAGCAACGTCACAAGGGCTTCTGGTCTTGCAGCGGTTCCGGGATCCAGGCCGATCTGGACAGCGATGAGGATCGCAAGCAAGCGCTGGAAGTGCTGCACGAGGACCCCGACGGTTTCGGCAACCTGGACGATGCCCGGACCTGCGATGAGATCGCGCAGGATGCCGACGAAGCACAGCATCGCCCTGGACTTGTCGAGCGGGTCTCATCAGCACCTTGTCCAGGAACCCTGCAACCATTGAGATGCTTGTGTATCGGCCTTGCTTTCTTTCTGGACGATCAACATAGTTTTTGGTTGCAGACGAGCACGTACAGACAGGAACAGGCCACATGGCGACGGCTTTTGAAGAAGTTCTGGATATTCGGGGCCAAGGGCTCCCGTCAGGCACCCAGGTCGAAATCAACGGTTCCGATCCTGTGTTCTCCGCACCCTTCAGGATTGGTGAAACCGCAGCGGCTGTACACGCCGGCGTTGGGGTCGCGGTATCGGACATATGGTACCTCAAGACCGGCCAATCTCAGCATGTTTCGGTTGACGTCCGATCCGCAGCGGCAACCATGTGCAGTGTAAGCTATCTGCAAAGGCAAGGCGCGAATGGCGAGTACGAGCGTCCGGCCAACGCGCAACTGGCGGAAGCACTCAGGATCACGGAGCCTTGGCTGACCAGGGACGGACGATGGTTCTTGCCACATTTTACATTGCCAAACCTGAAGGAACGAGTGCTGGGCGTGCTTGGTTGCGAACCCACCCCGGAGGCGGTCGAAAATGCCGTCGCGCAATGGGATGCACTCGATCTCGAAGAAGCTATCGCCGAGGCGCGTGGATGCGGCGCCTTGGTCCGAAGTTGCGAGGAATGGCTTGAGCACCCGCACGGGCAATTTCTTGCGGACAAGTCCATCGTCGAAATCAGGAAAATCGGGGACAGCGCACCGGAACCCTTCCCTGATGGAACGCGACCTCTCAGTGGCATTCGCGTGCTCGATCTCACGCGCATTCTCGCTGGCCCTACTGCGGCACGAACACTCGCGGAGCACGGGGCCGATGTGCTCATGGTCACGGCAGATCACCTGCCTCAAATCACGGAATGTGTGATGGATACCTGCCACGGAAAGCGAAGCTGCTATCTTGATCTGGAGCGCGCGGAAGAGGCGGTTCAACTCAGGAAGTTGGTTATTGGCGCAGATGTGTTTTCCGAAGGCTACCGCACCGGCGCGCTCGCCCGTCGCGGGTTTGGACCAGAGGAATTGGCGGAGCTCAGGCCCGGTATCATCTATGTCTCCATCAGTTGTTTCGGGGCAGACGGTCCGCTGAGTCATCGCGCTGGATGGGAGCAGATTGCTCAATGTGTCACCGGCATTTGCATGGACTACAGCCCGGATCGACCTCGAATCATGTATGTGACAGCGTGTGACTACATGACCGGGTATCTTGGCGCCTACGGCGCCTTGCTGGCATTGGCGCGGAGGGCGCAAGAAGGGGGCAGCTATCACGTGAACGTCTCGCTTTGTCAGTCCGGCATGTTCCTGGATCGCCAGGGCAGGACCGACTTCATCAAATCCGATGCGAATATCGTCGACGCCGTATCCGGAGCAGAGCTCGATTCATTGCGAATTGAGACGGAAACGGGGTATGGAAACCTGCGCCATCTTGGCCCTGTGTTGAAAATGTCCGAGACGCAGCCCCATTGGTCACGTCCGACGCCTTTGCTGGGGGCGGATCGGCCAGAGTGGATCAATGCAGCATAGGTTGTTCATGGATCAGTTGATTGTGGTTCCGCATTTTTTGCAATTCCTCGCAAGTGACTGGACCGCAATCTCCGATTTTGGGTATCTTCGATGTCGTTGAGCATTTTGAGTGGATCAACAGACATTCAACCTTGAAGTGGAGAATGCCCCGTATTGGCTGAAGATGGAAAGGGGGAGGCTCGAAGTTGCTCTATCTGATCAGGGAAACGATCAAGGGTGCGCCAGGCTAACTGGTGGAATGTTGCCGGGTGAAAGTCCCGGCAGAAAGAGAGGTCAACCAACCACTTTCTCCGTGAACCATGCGCCGGTCGCCGTGAGGCGGCAGGCGAAGCGTTGGGGAGCGGCAGGCGCGGGCTGGGCCATTGAGCCACGTAATAGTTTGTCATCTGGAGTGCCGAGACTGTCCTTGAGGTCGAAGGCCACACTCTGCGAGCCGTATTGGTGAGGCGGACAGAGGCTCCGCGGGGTCGAAGAACCATGGCACGCGCCGAAGCAGTCCACCGGGACCTGGGAGGTCTTTCAATCGTCCCGTGTCGTGAGCGGGGCCGCTGAGGAAAGGAGTTATTCCGCAACCCGATGATGAACGATTGGAAGAAGTCAGCATCCATGTTTCTTGGCAAGGTTATTTGGGGTTTTCGGGATGATGTTTCCTGTGATTGTCCACATCCGGTCCGGCGTTCCGCGTTGCCGATGTTTGTGCCCTGTAACCGGGGAAGCGTGCAGCCCGTGATCCCGGCAGCATGAGCGGGGTGTCGGCCTTTGATCGTGGTAACGTTACCGGTGGGTGTGCTCATAGGACTACCCGACGCCCTCAGGCACGGTAACGTTACCATGTTCAATGGGGTTCCAGGTGTCATGTGTCCCGTCCGTAGCCACGCGGCGGTTCGATCTCCTCAAGGGCCTCGATGTCGACTTCGACAATGATCTGCAAGCGTTCTCCGTAGTCCGTGTCGCGGAGGGAGTCGGGGATCCTGTCGAGGCAGTCTCGATAATGCTCCTGCAAGGCGCCGAGTTCGGCCACGGCATCGCACCAGCGTTGGGCACGGGAGCGGCGGTCGCGGGGCTTTCGGATGTGGACGGGAAGGATGCCGGCCTTGCGGCGTTCCCGGTAACGGCGCTGCTTCTCGGCGGGTGTGAGGGCCATGAGGGGGTCTCCTTTGCGCGGATCGGCCTGGTCACGCCGGCGATTGTGCCGGCGCTTCAGGCGACCAGCAGCGCTGCTCCCGCAGCAAGGCGTTCGCCAGCACGATGAGCTTGCGCATCACGGCGACGATCGCGACCTTGTAGGCCTTGCCGGCAGCCTTGAGGCGTTCGAACACGATCTTGAGATCCGCGTTGAAGCGTGCCGCCGATGTCGCGGCCATGAACAGGAGATCGCGTGGCCTTCGGCGCCCACCGCGGATGTGCCGGGCGCCGTGGTGCTGGCCGCTGTCGTTGGCAACCGGCGCCACCCCGATCAACGACGCCGCCTGGCGACGGTCGAGACCGCCGAGTTCGGGCATCCAGCAAAGAAGTCCTGCGGCGGTCACCGGACCGACGCCGGGGATCGAGGTCAGGATGCTGTACCTCTCGGCCTGCTCCGGATCACTGGCGATCACCGCTTCGATCGTCGCATCCAGCGCGGCAATCTGATCATCGAGACCTGCCACCGAGGCCCTTGCGACGGTCTCGCCTTCACCGTCCACCTCACCCGCCATCTGCCTCAGCATGGTCCGCGCATCGACATGCGCGGCGCGCGACACCAGGAGATCCTCCAGGCAGGTGAGGAAGGCATCCTGAGGGGCCACAGGATCAAGATCGCCCAGCGCCGTCCCGAGCCTGGCCAGCATCAACGCGTCGACGCGGTCGGTCTTGGCCAGGTGGCCCAACCCTTCGGCGAAGCGCCGTGCCCGCAACGGGTTGACCAAGACAACTTCAAAGCCCCGGTCATGAAGACATTGGTGCACCCTGCGGTGATAGCGGCCCGTCGCCTCCATCACCACCCGGCTCACCTCGAGACCCCGAAGCCACGCACCCAGCGCCTGCCAACTCGTGGCGTCGTTCGCAAAACGACGCGTCTGACCCGCCGCACAGATGTCCAGACTGGCCTTGCTGACATCGATCCCTGCCACTACCTTGTCCATCGTCCCTTGCTCCTCGTCTTGCGATGATACGGTTCAAGCCCAGGCATCCATTCAGGACGCGAGGGACGTCAAGGAAGGCGGGCCAACCAAGCTGACTTACGGCTCTCCAAAGCCAAGATTCGGACGGTCCGACCCGCCTTCGCGGAGATCGTTTGACCCCCGCACCCCGCTCCCCTGTGCGTGCCCGCGCAGGGGAGCGGAATCTCTCTGGAACCATAGACCGGGTGCTCTCCCACCGCCGCGGTTGTCCACAATTTCACGCCCCCAACCGCTGTGGATAACTTCATGATCACGGGGACGAAACCCGGTCATACAAGATCCGGCCATAATACCCGTGAAGGCGGCGAACAAGGGTTCTTCGGGACCTGCGGAGTTGCTGGAGGGAAGGGCCGGACCCAAGGGCAATGCGGTTGGCCAAAGCCCGCGCCGCGCGCAGAAGCGGGGAAGTGGGTCACAGGCGGCTGATCGCATACGACAGGCTGCGAAGAGGAATCCGGAAGAGCGTCTTGTGGCGCTGCTCCACCATGTGACGGTCGATGTCCTGCATGACGCGTTCCACTCCCTGAGGAAGGATGCGGCGGCGGGCGTGGACGGCGTGACGTGGGAAGAATACGCGGACGGACTGGAAGGCCGACTGGCCGACCTGCATGGCCGCGTTCACAGGGGCGCGTACCGGGCGCCTCCGTCCCGGCGGGTGTTCATACCCAAGGAGGACGGGGGGCAACGACCGCTCGGCATTGCGGCGCTGGAGGACAAGGTTCTCCAGCGGGCGGTGACGGATGTGATTCTGGTGCCGATCTTTGAGACGGAGTTCCTCGGGTTCAGCTACGGCTTCCGGCCGGGGCGCGGGCCGCACAATGCGCTCGATGCCGTCACGGTCGGAGTGGAACGGCGGAAGGTCAACTGGATCGTTGACGCCGACATCCGCGGGTTCTTTGATAATCTCGACCGCGACCACATGGTCCAAATGCTCGGGAAGCGTATCGGGGACACGCGGGTCATCAGGCTGATCATCAAGTGGCTGAACGCCGGCGTCATGGAAGGGGCCGACTGGTCGGACACCGGCAGGGGAACGCCGCAGGGGGCGATAGTCTCAGCCTGCCTCGCGAACGTTTATCTGCACTACGTGCTCGACGACTGGTTCCACAACCAATGGCGCAAGCGGATGGCTGGAGGCGACACGATCATCGTGCGGTACGCCGATGACTTTGTGTGTGGCTTCCAGCATCTGGGCGATGCGAAGCGCTTTCTTCGGGACCTCGGGGAGAGGCTGGCCCGCTACGGGCTGGAACTGCACCCGGACAAGACCCGGCTCATCGAGTTCGGTCGGTTCGCGAAAGCGAACCGCCACAAGAGGGGGCAGGGCAAACCGGAGACGTTCGACTTCCTCGGCATGACGCACTTCTGCGATCAGGCGAGAAAGGGCCGGTTCAGGGTCGGTCGCAAACCGTCCCGGAAACGGGTCCGCCGCACCCTGCGGCGGATCAAGGAGGCACTGCGCATGCGGAGGCACGACAACCGGCACAAGACGGCCAAGTGGCTTGGACGGGTCATCAATGGCTGGCTCAACTACTATGCCGTCCCCGGGAGCAGCCGCTATCTGCGGAGGTTCATTCGCTACTGTGCATGGATGCTTTTGCGTGCCCTTCGGCGGCGTTCCCAAAGGGACCGCACCGAATGGAGGGACATAGGCACCCTCACCGCCGCCCACTGGCCCAAAGCCAGCATTCGCCACCCCTGGCCGGATCAGCGGCTTGTCGTCAGGACCTGAGGGAGGAGCCGGATGCGAACAGCGCCCGTCCGGATCCGTGCGGGGGGACCGGGGAAACCCGGTTCCCTACCGCGATCAATCATCTACACTCCCATTGTGATTGCAGTCATTATCCTCCTGATGTTTATCTTCTTGGCGATCAAGACGGCTTGACAGGATGAGACTGCCCATCTAGATACAGGCGTTCGGGTCTAGGGTCCTAACTGCAAGGGCAGTCACAGTGCAGGTTTTGGAGGTTGGCTAAACCGTACATAATTCCCTAATCGAACTGTCGATCCAGGAATTCGGCGATCTCGGTCAGGGACGCTTCGGCTTCTGGAATGCCCGGGTAGTATTCGAACACGTGCCACATTCCTTCCCATATCCGCAACGTTGATTCGACACCTGCCTCCCGCAGGACGCGATCCAACCGCACACATCCGCTCAACATGATATCGCGCGTGCCCGTTGTCAGCATGACGGGCGGAAAACCGGCATCGAAGGGTCCATAGATCGGCGAGAGTCCCGGGTCAGCCAGGTCGGCGCCGTCAGGAATGAAACAGGATCGAAAGAACTCGGAGTCAGCGGCCCGTGCAAAGGGATCCCGGTTTGCAAGGCCACTATCCCCGGAATCAACCATGTCCACCGCCGGAGAAAGAAGGGCCAGCGCCCGGGGTTGAGGGTGATTTTCCGCCCGCAACCGATGAACAGCGGCGAGGGCCAGATTGCCACCGGCGGATTCGCCGCAAAGGCAGGCACCGGGCGCATCCTCGAGGATCGAGGCGATGACGTTGGCGCAAGCGTCAAGGGCGGCCGGGTAAGGATACTCCGGAGCCAGAGGATACTCGGGAGCGATCACCTGTGCCCCCGTCTTCGCAGACAAGCTTGCCGAGATCGGCAAGTCCTCAAACGGACTGCCCAGCGTGAATCCACCGCCGAACAGATACACGATCTGGCGTTTCGAGCGCTGCTCGGGCGGGTCAATCACCATACACGTGACGTCCGATATCACCCGTTCGGACAAGGTCACCCCGGTTGCCTTGACCGCAGCATTGCAAGCAGATTCGCAGGCCGCACGCGACGACTCGCGGATTTCCGAAACAGGCCTGCTCATGTCGCGGCCAGCCGTCGCTGCCGCTTGATCCGCAAGCGCCTTGGCGGCCTCGCTGATCACGGCTACGTCTTGCGGTTTCCTGGAACGTGGTTCTGTCATCCGGAGTTTTCCCAGTATGCGTCGACGGGCCCATTCGAGGCCTGTTGGAAAGCCAGGCCGATTCAGTTCGGTCACTATGGCACACTTCGACGGTCCTTGTTCACAGAGCCGCCCCGGTGTTTCGAATGCAAACGCGGCTTGACGACAGCTCTGTCCCGGCACGATCACCGGCTCTTGTCAGACGGTGCACATGGGTGGTACATCTGCCCCGCTCGGTGCTGTCTTAGGCCATTGAAATTGCGGGGTTCTTTATGTTGCTTTCGGCGACGCTGCCGGGCCCGCCAGTTCACCCGTTCTTCCGGAGTTTCCCTGAACGCCATCATGTCCGCCGCCGACATCCGCGAACTTGCCGACATTGCCGCGCTCGAAGCCCTGGCAGCAGATCTTGGCGACATCCTGGGAGCGGGTGATGTCGTGTTGCTCGAAGGCCCCATCGGTGTCGGCAAGACCCGCCTCGTGAGCGCGTTCGTGGCAGCCCTTGGATCGACCGACCAGGTGACGAGTCCGACCTACACGCTGATGCATGTCTACGAAACGCCTCGCCTGCCGGTGTTGCATCTCGATGCCTATCGCCTGTCGGGGGTGGAGGAGTACCTGGACCTCGGTGCCGGGGACTTCGCCCACGACGCCATCACCATGGTGGAATGGGGCGACAGGGTTGCCGACGCCCACCCCGAGCACATCGGACTCGTTCTCGAATTCGGCCAATCGGGCGACAACTCCCGTCGTTGCACCATCAGACGACGCGGCCGTTCCTGGCCGCTGCCCGGCGTCCTCGCCCCGTGACCACGATCCTCTGCATCGAGACGGCGGCGCCATCGATCATGGTGGCGCTCGGGGAATCCGGTCGGGTGCTCTTCGAGGAGAGCCCTGAAGGCGGAAGGGTGGAGGGACCCGTGTACCTTGGTGACGCTGTGCGCCGCGGCCTTGCCGCGACCGGTCTGCAGAAAGGCGATGTTGACGCCGTCGCCGTCGATCTTGGCCCTGGAGGCCTCACCGCGACACGCGGCGGCGTGACCTTCGCCAACGCGCTGGCCTGGGGGTTGGGAGTCCCCCTCGTTCCACTCGACTACTTCGATCTCGTCACCGCCGAGACCGGGGCCTGCTCCGCGGTGGTCTGCATCAGACCAACAACTGCAGGCCAGGGGTTCTTCAGGGAAGGGGAGGGGCCGCTCATGGTCGATGATCTCGCCACACTGGCCCGGCAATGCCGCGCCCGACTGCCTGACATTGTCCTGGCCGGCGTCGTCCCACCTGACGTGACGGCGCTCTTTCCAGGCAGCAGGATCGGCGCTGCCGGGGCCAGCGCCGCCACCCTGGTGCGCTGTGCGGACAAGACCTTCGCCGACGGGCACTCCACACGTGAACCTCTCGAGCCGCTGACGGCGGCCTCCCTGGCGAGCGGGGGTGACGATCATGGTTGACATCCTTGCCGCGTGCTCGCCCGACACCGTCGGGAAGGCGCATCGCATCCTCGGGGCAGGAGGCGTTGTCCTCCTGCCGACGGATACGGTCTATGGTCTCGCCGTCAGCCCCGAACACGACGAGGCCATCGATCGTCTGTTCGTTCTCAAGCAGCGCCCCCGGCAGAGAAACCTTCCGGTCATGGTGGATTCGCCGGCCCGCCTCGCTCCGCTGGGAGTCAGGGTCGGCGAGGGAGCCCGCCGCCTGCTCGAATCGGACCTGATGCCGGGACCGCTGACGGTGGTCCTGGGATTCGGTCGCGAGGGTCCCTGTTCATGGCTGGAAGGACGCCACGAGGTGGCGGTCCGTATTCCTGCCGATCCGTTCATGCTGGACCTCCTCCATGCCGCTGGTCCGCTGCTTGTCACCAGCGCCAATCTTCATGGCCTGCCGACAATGAAGACGTTAGAGGACATTCTTCTTCAGCTCGCACGCGAGCCGGCTCTGGCGGTCGATGGAGGACGGCGCGAGGGCGTGCCCTCCTCTCTCGTCAATTGTGCCGTCGAACCACCCGTCGTCGAGCGCGAGGGCGTCGTCAGCCAGTCCAGGATCATGGAGATCCTGGAGTGAGCCGGGACTTCATCCTGGGGATCGAGTCCTCCTGTGACGACACGGCTGTTGCCGTCGTCGACAGGGGAGGCCACGTTCTGGCGTCCGGAGTGGCGCGCCAGGATGCCATCCACGCCCGGTGGGGGGGTGTGTGGCCGGAACTGGCGTCGCGCGCCCATGTGCGGGCCATCATTCCGGCCATCGACCAGGTGATGCGGGACGCAGGAGCATCGCCGGACCGGCTTGCCACCATCGCTGTGACGCGCGGGCCGGGCCTGATCGGTTCTCTCCTGGTGGGGCTCAACGCGGCGGCGGCCCTCTCAATCGCCTGGGATGTTCCGGTGATCGGGGTCAACCACCTCCGGGGCCACCTGCGCAGTGCCGATCTCGAGGAGGCCAGAGTGACGTTTCCGGCGACCATTCTCCTCGTCTCGGGGGGACACACCTTTCTCGCCCACATGGCGGACCGCCGGAACGTCCGCGTTCTCGGGGCGACGCGCGACGATTCCGTCGGTGAAGCCTACGACAAGGTCGCCCGCCTCATGGGCATGGGATTTCCGGGGGGGCCGCTCATCGACCGCCTGGCGAAGCAGGGCCGGCCCGTGATCGACCTGCCGCGGCCGATGATCCGCGAGGGCCTGGAGTTCTCCTTCTCGGGGCTGAAGTCGGCCGTTGCCCGCACGCTCGAACGTTCGCCGGCCACCGATCACGCTGATCTTGCCGCGTCCTTTGTCGATGTCGTCATCGACGTTCTCGTCACCAAGTGCCGGCGCGCCCTTGACGCCGTTCCGGGCCGTTCCCTGGTGGTCGTCGGGGGTGTTGCCGCAAGCCCGCAACTGCGCCACAGCATGGGCGAACTCGCGGCCGATGCCGGAGTCGAACTCTGTCTGCCGCCGCTGAAGTGGTCGACGGACAATGGCGCCATGATCGCCCTGGCGGGCTGGGACTACCTCGATGCCGGAATCCGCCCGCTGCCCGCAGCCACACCGCGCCTGCCGGTGACCGAGATGTAGCAGGTCGCCCGACCTCGGCGATGTCACGTCGTCGTTGAGCTGACTCGTCCTGGAAACTCGGGTTGACGGGCGTTTCGGTCCCTCTCACCGGCCAGCCGTGTTCTGTCCCCGTTGTGCCAGGCGCCCCGTCCGGTTGGCGAAGAAATTTCCAATGCACTAGCATTCGGATGGGACCAGTCGACAGGAAGAGGTCAATGGTTGCGGAAGTCAGGCTTCTGCCGGGCGATGCCGGTGTCGAGGACATCATCGAGGCCGTTGACGCAGACGGCGTCGCAATCGTGAGGGATTTCGTAACGGCGGATTGGCTCGAACGCTTCAACGCCGAGATACAGCCCGCCGTCGACAAGGCGAGGCGATACGTCTTCGGCAACGAAGCGATCGACGAGTTTCTGGGTGACCGGACGGTTCGCCTGCACGGACTGGTTGCCAAGGCGCCGAGCTTTGCCGAACTCATGATCGACGCGCGGTTGCTGACCCTGATGGATCACTACCTTCTGCCGCACTGCTCCAGCTACCTCTTCAGCGCCGGCGAGTTGATCGAGATCAGGGGCGGGGAGACCGCGCAGCGCTTCCACATCGACGACGGCTCCTGGCCCGTCTGGCCGCGGGTCGGCGCAAAGCTCCTGCAGATGAACATCATGCTCGCCGGCACGGATTTCACCGCAACGAACGGCGCCACGCTCGTCGTGCCCGGCAGCCACCTGTGGGAGGACGAGCGCGAGCCCGCCGCCGAGGAAGTCGCGCAGGCCGTGATGCCGACCGGCTCGATCGCCGTCATCCGGGGCGACTGCACGCATGCCGGCGGCGCCAACACCGACGGCGCGAGACGACGCGCCATCTCGTTCTCCTATTGCCTGGGGTGGCTGCGACCGGTCGAAAACAGCTATCTCAATCTGCCGCTCGAAGTCGTGGCGCGCCTGCCCGTGCGCGCCCGCGAACTCCTGGGCTACGAGATCTACGACGGCTCCGGCCGCGAGAATTCCGGCTTCCTGGGCTACTACGAAATGGGAAGTCCGCGGGCGCTGTTCGAGACGTAAGGCACTCTGGTTCCACTCGTAAGCCAGGGGCAGTGAATGCCAGGTCAAGGACGGCGCAAAGGAGCCACATACGGAGAAGCCGCAGCATGAGCCGTTCTGTCCAGGGCATGCATTTTGACGAACTTTCGAAGCGATTTCGTGGCGCCCCCCACAGTATTGTCAACGATATCGATTCAGCGGAGGCCGAGCTTGAATCTACATATTGAGAACAACACTTGGTACGCTTGCACTTTTCTTGGAGATGAGTTTTCGGGCGAGGACATTAGGAGAGGGAGTTTTGCTTTCTCACCAATCTACGTGCATGAGCTTTCGCCTCTGAAGACAGGAAGGCGTGAATTTACACTGAAGTTTCTACACCTCAACTATCCTGAGGGAGTGCAGAACAAGGAGTACAAGCTCCGCAAATTATGTCACGGTAAAACCTTTCTTCTGACATGCAGTATGTCTCATGATCCAACTCGCATTCTTTGTATCAACAAAATTACGAAAGATTGGTTGCTTCATCACTGGGGACCTGAGCAGATTCCCATGGAGCTCAAACGCTTGTTTGGAATTTGACACCTGTCTTCAGAATCTGGATTGACAGCGTGGAAGGCATCGCGGATTGCACCCCAGAGGACATTGACGGAGCGTGTCGCGACCATCTTCAGGAGAGCTTGATCTTGGAGAAGGCCATCTCGATGGTGTCGAAAGTCGGGACTGTAAGGCGGCAGGAACAGGCTGTAAGCAACTGTGGCCTCGATGGCTTCTCGGATGGCAATGGGCTTGTGGGCCAGCAGATTATCAAGGACTTCGCAAAGCGGCCACACAAAACGGCCGCATACGCTCGCCCGGCCCTGCCAAACTGCTCAGCGACAGACAACTATGGAGCTCATGATCAACTGCCGCTTACCGTGGCACGCGCACCGAAGCGCACACTTTGCGTTAGTCACTCTTCCGGGCAGTAGAGATTGGCCTTCCTGGATCGCCCATCATCCATGAGGATAACCAATGAAGACATGGCCCTGTGCCCTAAACCGGAGCCCGCCATTGAATTCGAGTGCTACAGCAGATTAACATGGTCAGTCTGTTGAACAATGTTGGTCGTTAGGAGGTGACCTTTCATGGAAATCCAACCGCAGCACGTAGATCTTGAGACGCTTTTTCATCGCCGCCTTTTCAGGATACCCCAGTACCAGCGAGCATACAGCTGGCAAGCCAAACACCGAAAGGCTTTGTTCGACGACATTCTACGCAGTTACTCTAGCGGAGATGGGCAAAGTCATTTTATGGCAACAATTGTAGGCCTGCGCAAAGATAAGAGACAAATATTGACCGACGAATACCGAGTCGTAGATATAGTCGACGGCCAACAACGTATAACGACTCTTGTATTATTGTATAAGGCTATTGCAAAGGCTCTTGATCGTTCAGATGAAACCCAGAGAGCCATTGGAGAGGAAGTAGACAAGATTCTTGTGAAACCCGACGATGTCTGTCCGGTACTTCTGCAAACCAATCATGATTCCAGCGGTTCGTTTCTGAAGTACCTGCAGACAGGCGAACAAGAAGAGCTTTCCCACGTCAGGACGTTGGCGGAAAAGGAACTCCTGTTGGCGATGGAGGAATGCGAGCTATTCGTCCAAAATTGGCAAACTACCGATAGGCCAATTGCCAGTTTGGTAGGCCATCTAAAGAACAAATTGACATTCATACTCCATGAGATAGACGATGAGTCACTTGTGTACACTGTATTTGAGGTCCTCAATAGTCGGGGGCTTGATGTATCATGGTTTGACAGGCTCAAGAGCATGTTGATGGCCGTAGTGTTCGAGGCTGACACCGGAAATGAACGAGAAATGATAAGCGAGGTCCACAAACTGTGGGCTGAAATCTATCGTACGATCGGACTGCGTCTGGGCCTGAGCACGGAGTCCCTGCGCTTTGCAGCTACCCTGCGATCACCGCACTGTCCAAACAAGGTGTTAAACGAGGAGGACGCCGCAAAGGTGTTGCTGGAGCTTTCCGAGGGGACGACAGATGGCGTTATAGTTGTATCTCGTTGGTTGAAGAAGGTGACTGAAGTAGTCGATGATCTCACGGGGCAGACCAGAATAAGCGCGATAACAAGAATTGCCCATGCAAGACTATTGGGGGTTGCGATAAAGCTCAATTCTAATCTCAGTGAAGAGCAAGAAACAGAGGTGCTGCGCCGATGGGAAAACGTTACGTTTCGTATCTTCGGAATGCACAGTAAAGACGCGCGAACAAAGGTAGGTGATTTCGTGAGACTAGCCTGGAAGTTGACGAATGAGAAACTAGGATTTAATGATATCGTAGAGCTATTGGCAGATGTTGGACATGATTACCCCATAAGTGATGCGGTTAAAGCACTGAGGAAGGTAGATTGTTACCATGGTTGGAGAGAGGAGTTGAGATATTTTCTATACAGGTATGAGGAGCACTTGGCAGAGGAGAAGGGCCAAACATTCGATAATGAGCAATGGAATCGAATATGGGAATCTAGCGCTGCTGATTCAATTGAGCACATCAGGCCACAAAGTAGCGGAAAGGCATATGTTCATTGGCTGGGAAACCTCACTCTATTGTCTCCAGGGCTAAATGCCGAACTTGGGGATAAGTCACCGAATGACAAAGCACAAGCGTACAGGGACACGGGTCTCATGGTCGCAGTTTCCGTTGCTAAATCGATAGAAAGGCGTAACGGATGGAGTAGACGGCGAGTACTTGAACGTGAGAGGAAACTACGGAAGTGGGCGGCGGAGCGCTGGGAGGATTAGACATCATGGGTTGTCCTGACCTCCTCAAAGCACCTTTGTGTTCATTGGCATTTGAGCTTAAGGAACAAGGGTGCGCTCTAGCTATCCTTGGTCGGCTGGTAGTGGGGATCTCGACGCCAAACAAGGATCAAGTTGGCGTTGACGTCATAGCAGCGTATCATTTGGGACACTGAAACGCTCGGCGCCCAAGTCTGCGCCACCATCCAGTGCTTCTCGTCCTCCGTCCAGAACTGACGTGCACGACCGAGAAGATCTTGATGAGCCGGGTGCAGACACCGAGTCTGGAGGAAGGGGACCGCAAGCGTCTGCCTGCCGAGCGTCAGCGTCCGGTGCAGGAGAGGACATCACCGAGGAAGTCGATCACGGAATCCTTGAATCTGCACGGAGTCTTCTGCCGGAAGCCGCGCGCCAAGGACTTCGAGGCGAATGAGCCTGTCGAGGAGAACCTGTTCGCGGGAATGTGCGGAGAATGCTATCTCATGGGGGTAAGATCATGGCTTGCGAAGTGATGCAGGCGAGGAGGGCGTCACCGTTGGAGGGGTCGGCCGGACAACGTTCATGAGGTTTTTTTCCTACAAGAACCGCCCGGTCCATCTGGGTCCATTCCCGCTTGAGACTCTGCGCCGCAACGAAGGTGCCAGCGACGATGCGTCCATCATGCCGATGGAGACGCTGCGGACGGACTATCCGGAGCTTTCCATAGGTCCGGCGATCCGCCGCTATCTGGCGATGATGGATACGGTACGCGACGGCGATGTCTTGCGCGAGCAAGCCGAGATCCCCCGTGATCCACAGCAGCGCACCAATCATCTAAAGGCGGCGGCGTACTACTTTGACGCCTCGATGGTCGGTATTGCCACGCTTCGGCCCGGTCACTGCCTTCCCGTTCCCCGGTCGAATCCCGATATCGACGACATCCGCGAGGAACTCGCACGAGGCGTGCCACCCGGCCTGGTCTGGCTCAAGGACGAACACTACGAAGGCATTCTCGCTTCGATGGCGCGCGCCTGGGGCGATGTCGGCCACCACCGAAGCGCCATCGTCCTTTTGACGCATTATACGCGGGACCCGAACTCCGACGAGCCTGGAGCGGACTGGATCCAGGGAGTCCAGAAGGAAAGGGCGGCGATCCTCAACGCCAATACGGCAGTTCTCATCGCGAGCTACATCCGCCTGTTGGGCCATGAGGCGCGCGCCCACACGCTGACGGCGACGGAGGTGGACCTCAACCGTCTCGGCGTTGCCGCGGGCCTGTGCGTCCCGGATCCAGCCACGGGCGACCTGCTCAATCCCTTTGTCGGTCCTCGGTTCGGCCTTGCCGCGATCACGACAACGTTGGAACTGGCGCCGGACCTGCCGCTCGACCCCGGCGAGACGCGCAGCGGCGGCTGGCTGAGCCGGCCCGAATGGGCCACGGGACTGGGTGGAGTTCGCACTGCATCGGACTTCGATCCCTATGCCTCGCGAGACTACCGGATGGGCCCCTATCCGTTCGAGAGGATCAAACGGGTCAGGAATCCCACCACGTTCATTGACGAGGAACGTGTGCCACGCGTGCCGAAGCGCGCCGACTGGTTCGAACGCGCCCTCTACGGCGATCTGGGCAGCAGACCACGGGACGCCTCGATTGACGTGAACTACATCAACAAGAGCCCGATCGGCGCCTGCGCCCACGATGCCTTGTGCAATCTTGCACTCTTTCAGTTCGGAGAGGCGAAGGGCGAGGCGTCCCCGGTCACCTCGGATGCCGCGCGGAACGCCGACAACATCAAGGCGGCCTGCTACTTTCTTGTGGCCGACGCCGTGGGACTCTCCCGCGCTCCAGACTGGGTCTACTACTCCCACGACAGCGCGGGCGAGGAGATCGAGCCCTATCACGCCAACGCCATATCCATGCTCTTCGATCAGGGCCACGAGACGATGGAGGGAGCGAGCGGGGACGACTGGATATCCGTGGCGCAGTCCATGCGCGCCTACTTGCGCTTCTCCCTGCTTGGCGGCGTGGTCGCCGAACATATCCGCCGTCTGGGCTATTCGGCGCGCGTCCATACCGTGATGGAAGGTGATGTCCTTCAGCCTCCGCTCCTGCTTCTGGCCGGCCTCGGCGAGGTGAGCCGGATCGGCGATGTCATCCTCAATCCCTATCTGGGACCAAGGCTCAAGTCCGGGGCCATCACCACGTCGATGCCGATGTCCCACGACCTGCCGATCGACTTCGGGCTCCAGAACTTCTGCGCGCAGTGCAACAAGTGCGCGCGCGAGTGCCCCTCGGGCGCGATCACCGCCGGACCCAAGGTCATGTTCAACGGCTACGAGATCTGGCGCTCCGATCCGGAAAAGTGCACGCGCTACCGGATCACCAACGCGGCGGGCGGAATGTGCGGGCGTTGCATGAAGACCTGTCCGTGGAATCTCGAGGGGCTTTTCTCGGACAGCGCGTTCCGGTGGCTGGCGATGCATGCGCCGGGCTCGGCCGGGATGCTTGCCAGACTCGACGACGTCCTCGGTCGTGGCGCCATCAATCCGGTCAAGACCTGGTGGTGGGACATCGAGCTCAACGAGGATAGGACGAGGTACGTCGAGGCCGCCGAGACGAACCGCCGCCAGCTGCAAAGAAAACTCAAGCTGAATCCCGAGGAGGAATCGCTGGCGGCCTACACGGCCGACCTGTTGCCCCTTCCCCTGCCGGTGGTTCAGCCGGTCGACCGGGACGCGGCGGTCGCACGATATCGTTCGCTTCTGTCGCCTGCCGAGCACCGGCGGCGGCTTGCAAGGGGAGACACGACAACCATCGCTCCCGGTGCGGCGCCCCGCTGTGACTCGCCGCCGGTCTTCCCGGTTGTCATCCGGCGGCGCGACGATCTGGCTCCCGAGATCGTGCGCTTCGAACTGGTCGGTCCTGACGGAGCCGACCTGCCGCCCTTCGAGGCGGGCGCCCACATCGACGTCATGATCGCGCCGGAGTTTCCGCGGCAGTTCTCGCTCGCGGGCGATCCCGCCGACGCCTCTTGCTACGTTCTCGGGATCCAGCGCGAGACCGACGGGCGCGGCGGATCGTTGCAGGCCTGGCGGAGCTTCAAGGAGGGCCTCCGCGTTTATGTCTCCGCACCACGCAATCACTTTCCGCTAGACGAAAGCGCTACGCTGTCGATTCTCATGGCGGGGGGCATAGGCGTGACGCCGCTGATCGCCATGGCGCACCGGCTTCACGCGCTGGGCAAGCCGTTCCTTTTTCATTACAGCGCCAGGACCGAAGAACAGAGCGGATTCGCATCGGTCCTGCGCGCCATGCCCTGGGCCGAGAGCGTTCTGTTCCATTTCTCGCGAGAGGGCGGCCGCGCCGATTTCAACGACCTGATCCCGAAGCATCGTCTCGGTTGTCGGCTCTACACCTGCGGCAGCGACCGCTACATGAACGACGTGCTCTCGACGGCCGAAGCAAAGGGCTGGCCGGACGACGCGCTCGCCCGCGAGTACTTCTCCCTGCCCGAGCAGCCCGCCCGCGAGAATCATCCCTTCGTCATCGAACTCACCCGGTCGGGAAGGACGATCGAGGTCGGGATCGACCGGACCGCGTGCGAGGCTCTTGAGGCCGTCGGCGTGCGCGTCGACACCAAGTGCTCCGACGGCCTGTGCGGCACCTGTGTCGTGAGCTACGAGCGGGGCGACGTGGAGCACCGCGATTTCGTCCTGTCGGGCCCCCAGCGCCAGAACCGGATGGCATTGTGCTGTTCGAGGGCCCGGGAACCCGGCGGCGTGATCGCGGTCGATCTTTAGGTGAAACGGGGAGAAGACCCGCCATGAAGGTCCGAATTCCGGCGATGGACGAGCCCCGGATTTTCACGATCCTGTCATGCAAGCGTCGTGACGGGGCGGTCCAACGCGGGCATTCGGCGCGGAAGCCCGAGGGAGACGTGTTGGACATTGTCGATGACGAGTCAGGTAGGTATTCGATCAGCGAGCAGGAGGCCAAGTCATGATCAGCAGTGCCGCGCATCTGGTGGACGCCGCGTCGGGCAGCTATGCACCGCGCATCCTCTTCGATCCCGAAATCTACGAGCTGGAGATGGAGCGCGTGTTCGGCCGCACCTGGCTGTTCCTGTGTCACGAGGCGCAGCTCAAGCGCACCGGCGACTTCATCGCCACCTACATGGGTTCCGATCCGGTCATTGCAGCGCGCCAGAGCAACGGTTCGATCAAGGTCTATCTCAACGCCTGTCGCCATCGCGGCATGAAGGTCTGTCGCGCCGAGTTCGGCAATGCACGGACCTTCTCCTGCCCCTATCACGGCTGGTCCTACGGCCTCGACGGCACTCTCATTCACGTGCCGCACGAGGAGGTGTTCTCCGAGGGACTCGACAAACCCGGTCTGGGGCTTGTCGAGGTGCCGCGCGTCGAATCGGTCTTCGGGCTCGTGTGGGCCACGTTCTCGCCCGACGTTCCGTCTCTGGAGGACTACCTGGGCGACGCCTGCTACTACCTGGAGGCCTCATTCGGCCGCAGCGAGGCCGGCGTCGAGTTGCTGGACGGCGTCAGCAAGTGGCGCGTGGCCTGCAACTGGAAACTCGGCGCCGAGCAGTTCTCGACGGACATGTACCATGTCTATACCGCTCACAAGTCGCCCTATCAGGCGATGGGCACCAAGGATACGGGGAGCGACGATACGCTGCAGTCCTCCTCCGCGGGCGGCGGGCAGTTCAGCAGCCCGCACGGTCACGGGTTCGGCTGGTGGGAGCCCGAGCCCGAGGAGAGCCCGGATCTCGACATCATGCCGGCCCTGCTTCGCGAGTTCTTCCTGGACCGCCGCAGCGACGTCGTCGCACGCCTTGGCGAAAGCCGCGCCAGGATGGAGAGTCACGGCACGATCTTTCCGAACTTCTCGTGGCTCTACCAGGGGACGCCGACGATTCGCGTCTGGCAGCCGAAGGGACCCGAAGAGATGGAGGTCGAGTCCCATGTCTTCGTCGATGCGGACGCGCCCGACGACGTCAAGCGCGCGGTTTCCAGGTTCACGGTGCTGACGTTCGGTCTCTCGGGGCTTTTCGAACAGGACGACGGCGACATCTGGTCGGCGATCCAGAAGAACCTCCGGGGCGCCCAGATCCGCCAGAATCGCCTGCTGAACGTCATGGGACTTGGCGAGCCTCGGCCCCAGGAGAACGGTCGGGGTCGACTGACGGGAGTGGTCTCGGAGATGGGTTCGCGCGGATACATGCACCGCTGGGCTCAACTGATAGGCTCCAGGGACTACCCGCCAGCCGATCTGCTCGTCGAGCGTGCGATCCCGAGCGCGGCGCGATGAACGTGGCGGAACTCGTCGCGGGTCGGCCGGTCGATACCGATCTCAAGGCCCGGGTTGAGACCTTCCTCTATGACGAGGCCGCCCTGCTCGACGAACGGCGTTTCGAGGACTGGCTCGCTCTCTTCAGCGAGACTGCAACCTACCGCATCCCCATCCGGCGGAACGTCATGGGACGCATGGCGCGGTTCGAAGCGACCGGCGAAGACGGCGTTGCCCATGTCGATGACGATCGCCAGGGGCTGGCTTTCCGGATCGCGAGGCTGAGGACCGGCATGGCCTGGAACGAGCAGCCGCCACCCAGGACCCGCCGCATTGTCGGCAATGTGCGGATTGCGCACCGGGAGGCCGACGGCGAAGCGCTGCATGTCGCGTCCAACCTGATCTGCTACTTCAACCACCACGAGACCGACACCGCGGTCTTCGCCTGCGAGCGCCGCGACACGCTTTCCCAGGCCGGCGCCGCGGGCTTCACGATCGAGGAACGGCTGGTGCTTCTTGACCAGAACGTCGTTGCCATGAACCTCTCGGTCTTTCTCTAAAGCGGGCGTCGCCGCGGCACGACGATTGAAAGGGCGCGGGACGCCGGGACCCGTTGTCGGCGGTGTCGAACAAGCCAGCTTCGAAAGCACGACCTGCAGAACTGTTGTCTCAGCGACCTCAGGCTGCTGCATGAGAACCAGCACTTGGTGGGCGCCGTGGGGATCTGCCGGTGAGCGAAACGTTGCAGGCCGAATTCAGGTATGCTGCCTGATGAACTCCTTAATGAGCCGGGCGACGTCGTCAGGGGCTTCGGTCAGGATGGCATGCTTGAGATCGGGAAGAATGTGGACTGATGAATGCGGGATGGTCGCGTGCATATAGCGGGCCATGCGGGCATTCGAACCGAGATCATGTTCCCCCGTCACGATCAGCGTCTGCGCCGTGATGTCGCGCAGGCGTTCGGCAAAGTCGGTCTCGGTGAGGACGCGGTAGGAGGCGGCATAGGCCGCCGGATCATTGCGCCGGTTGGCCTCGGCCTGACGGGCAATGATGTCGGGGTGGCGCCGAAGGAAGTCGTCGGTGAACCAGCGGCTGACGGAGGCCTCGAAATGTGCGCCCGGGATGCCGTCGGCGACCATCGCCAGGCGCTTTTCCACCCGGCGGCGCTCCTCGGCCGTGCGTCCGGCGATGCCGGAGAGAAGAACAAGCCGATCCAGGCGCCGGGGATGGGCCAGAGCCACACCCTGGGCGATCAGAGCCCCCAGGGAGTGGCCTGCAAGGTGGCATGACGCAATCCCGAAATGATCCATCACGGCCATGACGTCGCCGACGAAATCATCGATGTGGTACGGGCCGGGCGGCTTGCCGGACGCGCCATGGCCCCTCAGGTCCAGGCGGATGGTGCGGAACCCCTCGCCCAGACAGGATACAACCTCGTTCCAGGCTTCCAGGGATGCGCCGACGCCATGGACGAGTACGAGGTCGGTTCCTTCACCTTTTTCGCGCACACAGAGAGGGACACCGCCATTGTTGATCGTGTGCTGCATCACAGGGCCGATTCGGCGACGTTGCTTTCGATGAGTGCGGTCAGTCCCTCGATGCCGTCGCGCCGGATCACTCCTGCAAACTCGTCACGCAGTGTCTTCACCATGGACAAGCCCTCGATGGCGAAGTCCGTAAGTCGCCACTGGTCGCCGCTGTCGTTGCCGATGCGGAAGTCGACGATCGTCCTGCCGCCATCCGGCGCCAGGATGGTGGTGCGCACGACGACATCGTTGTCATTCAGGACGCGGGACCGTTCCACCTTCAGCGAGTAGCCGGAAAAGGTCGCCAGCCGCATTTCATATGTGACGATGATGTAGTCGTGGAAAGCGGCCGTGTAGGCCCGCAACTCGGCGTCCGTCGCCACATCGCGATAGCGCCCGAGCGCCCGGTTGGCCATGCCGTCATGATCGACTGTCGACTCGATCCAACGCGCGAAGGTGTCCCGTCGCTCAGGACCAGGTGGAAGGGTCATGATGACCAGAAGGCGTTCCGCCCTCTGGGCCACGAAGTCGGTTGCCTCTTCCAGGGAACCGGCGCTGACCGGTGTCCAGAGGAAGGCCGAAAGAAAAAGCGCCGGCGCGATGCGTTGCCAGACGTGCCGTCCCATGGTCACTCCTCGAAAGATTCGTCTAGTCCGAAGGGATCCGCCACTCCGTTGGCAATCTCGCGCGCCCGAGCCTGACGATAGAGAGTACGCGTGGTGGCGTAGAAATCGATGGTGCCCTGTCGTACTACCTCGATCCGGTCGTGCCTGCGGGCCGTGCTGTCGATGACATCGGCACCGGACCGCAGATAACTCCACCCCGGAGTCAGCAACCAGGTGAGGGGATCGGTCAGGATGTCGACTCCCAGGCCGACGGTGTCCCTGGCAGTTGATGGTCCGACGCCAGGCAGGACGAGAAAGGGACCTTCCCCGAATCCCCAGACAGCAAGTGTCTGACCGAAATCTTCGCTGCGGGGTTTCCGTCCGGAATTGGCGGGGATGTCGAACAGTCCTCCGATGCCGGCAGTCGAATTGATGAAGAAGGACATCGACGCCTCGGCCATGTTGTCGAAATCGCCCTGCAGGCCGCTGTTGAGGATGGTGACCGGCATCTGAAGGTTGTCGAGCACGTTGCTGACGCCGCCGCGCACCGGCTTGGGAACATGATCCCGGTATGCGAGGGCGACCGGGCTCAGCGCATGATCAAGAAAGGCAATGTCAAAGTCGAACACGGTACGGTTGGCGGGCTCGAGTGGATCGTTTGTTTCGAGGAAGACGTCGTGTTCCAGAGGGTCATCCGGCACTTCGGCACAGGCAACGGCAAGCAGGACGACAGCGGCAACGGTCGGCACCTTCATCGTGCGGGTCATTGACATGTACGTATCCCACTCACCATCGATGCCGGGTACACCCCGAATCGTCGCCGCACAATAGGTCAGCGCCACATGATGCGACAACAGCTACATTGGATATGGCAAACCGGTGGCTGCATTGCCCTTCCGGCAGCCGGGCGAATTGACAGCACCACTGCGGGAAAGGATAGTCGGGGGAAGGATCTTTCCCCACATCATTTTTCTGGATACGGCAGAGTGTCATGACCGAACCTCTCATGCAGACCTATGCCCGCTTCGATCTCGAGTTCGTGCGGGGGTCGGGTTCCTGGCTCTTCACGAAGGACGGCGAACGCTACCTCGACTTTGGCAGTGGTATCGCTGTCGCGAGTCTGGGGCATGCCCATCCCAGGCTTGTCGACGCCATCACGAAGCAGGCCGGCGAACTGTGGCACACGTCCAATCTCTACAGGATCCCCAACCAGGAAAGGCTGGCCCGGCGCCTCGTCGATGCGACGTTTGCATCGAGCGTATTCTTCGCCAACTCGGGCGCCGAAGCCATCGAGTGTGCGCTGAAGATGGCACGGCGATACCAGTACACCAGGGGTCATCCGGAGCGATACCGCACCATCACCTTCGGCGGCGCTTTCCACGGGCGCACGCTGACAGCCATTGCCGCGGGAGGCACCGCCAAGCACCTGGAGGGATTCGGCCCTCCTGCCGAAGGGTTTGACCAGGTCCCGCTCCACGATTCGAACGCCCTGCGCGAGGCCATCGGGCCCGAGACAGCGGCCATCCTGCTGGAACCGGTCCAGGGTGAAGGCGGCATCACCCCGGTCAGCCACACGTTCCTCGAGATGGTCCGCAGCGCGGCTGACGAATTCGGCCTGCTGGTGATCTACGACGAGGTCCAGTGCGGAATGGGTCGCACGGGCCGGCTGTTTGCCCATGAGTGGAGCGGTATCGCGCCCGACATCATGGCTGTGGCAAAGGCTCTCGGTGGCGGATTTCCCATTGGCGCCTGCCTGGCGACCGGAGAAGCGGGTGAGGCTCTGGTACCGGGAAGCCATGGATCCACCTTCGGCGGCAATCCGCTCGCCACGGCCGTCGCCAATGCCGTGCTTGACGTGATGCTGGAAGAGGGTTTCTTCGACTCGGTCCGCACGAGGGCCGATCGGCTCAGGCGTGGTGTGGAGGAGATCATTGCGCGCCACCCCGCAATCCTCGATCACGTGCGCGGGCTGGGCTTCATGCTGGGCATCCGGAGCCATGTGCCGGCGGTCGACATTGTTGCCGCCATGAACCGCCGACATGTCCTGACAGTGCCGGCCGGTGACAACATGGTTCGCTTCCTGCCGCCACTCGTGGTGACCGACGAGGAGGTCGATGTGGCCCTCGAGGCGCTTGACGTGACGGCGGGCGAGCTCGCGCCATGAACCCGGTGCGCCATTTCCTCGACATTTCGGAACTCGGGGAACGTGATCTGCACGCCATGCTCGAGAGTGCCCACGACCTCAAGCGGCGCTGGCGCGAGAACGACCGACCGCGGCCGCTCCTCGACATGGTCCTTGCCACCATCTTCGAGAAGCCGTCCACCCGCACGCGCGTGTCGTTCGATGTCGCCATGCGCCAGCTTGGCGGCCATGTCATCAACCTGGCGCCAGGCGACATGCAGCTTGGCCGCGGCGAGTCGGTTGCCGACACGGCGCGGGTGCTCTCCCGCTACGTCGATGCCATCATGATTCGCACGACGGATCACGCAAAGATGCTCGACCTGGCGCGCCACGCCACGGTGCCCGTGATCAACGGCCTGACGGACCGCACCCATCCCTCGCAGTTGATGGCCGATGTCATGACTGTCGAGGAACACCTGGGGCCGATCTCGGAGAGGACCGTCGCCTGGGCCGGTGACGGCAACAACATGGCCTGTTCGTGGATTCATGCGGCAGCGCGTTTCGGCTTCGAATTGCGTATCGCCTGCCCGCACCGCTACCGGCCTCCGGAGGAGGTCATCGACTGGGCTCTCGCGCATGATGCGCGCGTACACGTCGTCGATACTCTCGATGAGGCTGTCCGGGATGCGGATTGCGTCGTGACCGACACGTGGGTCTCCATGAGTGATGAACGCGTGCGGACCGGGGACATTGACACGACAGAGCTTGAGGCGTTTCGCATTGACGCCAGGGCCATGGCGCTTGCCCGCGACAACGCCATTTTCATGCATTGCATGCCCATGTACCGGGGCAGGGAGGTGTCCGTGGACGTGGCCGACGGGCCACAGTCTGTGGTGTTCGACGAGGCAGAGAACAGGCTGCATGCCCAGAAGGCGATCTTGGGATGGTGCATGACCTGAACATCACCGGCAGGGATGACGCGATCCAGCCCTTCAACCTGGGTCGGCTCCACATTGGCGGGCGCCTGGTGCGCCTCGGACCGGCGCTCGACAGGATTCTCAGCCAGCATGACTATCCGGAAGCTGTTTCAAGGGTGCTGGGAGAACTGATCACGATTACCGTGGTCCTTGGCGCCGGTCTCAAGTTCGAGGGACGGATGACCGCCGAAACCCGGGGTGACGGGCCCGTTCATCTGCTTGTCGCCGACTACACCAGTGGCGGAGACGTGCGTGCCTATGCAGGATTCGACCGGCAACGCCTGGGGTCCGGCGTTTCCCAACTGTCCGGTCTGGTCGGCAAGGGAATTCTCGTGATGACGGTCGATCAGGGTTCGAAGAGCGACATCTACCAGAGCGTTGTCGAACTCGACGGATCGGACCTCGCCGATTGCATGCGCGGATTCTTCCGTCAGTCGGACCAGATCGACACGGCTCTGGAGGTGGCCGTGAAACGCCAGGCAGGGTGCTGGCGCAGCGGCGCCATCGCCCTGCAGCGGATCGCCGAACTCGGGCCCGGAGACGAGCCGGTCTCGCTGGCCGAGCGGGAAGACGCCTGGAATACCACGACGGTCCTGTTGAGTTCGGTGACCGCGGGAGAGTTGACCGATCCATTCCTCACCTCCCGGGGTCTGCTGTACCGTCTCTTTCACGACATCGGCGTGAGGGTCCATGAACCGAAGGATGTCCGCTTCGCATGCAGCTGCTCGCAAACCAGGGCGCTGACGATGTTGCGCCGTCTTCCGGCCGACAGTATCGACGAGTACGTGGTCGACGGCGAAATCGAGGTGGTGTGCAAGTTCTGCAACCGGCGCCAGATCTTCACCCCCGGTGACGTGATGCAGGCGCCAGCCTCGAATCCGAACTGATGATGATGTCCTGCCGCAGAACCTTCCTTGCGCTCTCCGCGGGCGCTCTCCTTGCCGGCTGCACGCCTCGGCCGGCCGTTCGCACACTTCCGGCGATCGCCTTTGCCTCGCCGGCAACGCTGCCACTGGACGTGGCGGCCATCACCTTTGCAAACGGGATTGCCGATAATGCCGTCGCCGCGCCGGCGCGGGATGTGAGATTTGATCTTTCCGAATGGCCTGACGATGTGGTGAGGCGCTGGTCGCAAGAACGCCTCCGGCCGGCCGGAGACCGGGGCGAGGCGCGTGTCATCCTCCTGGAAAGCCGGTTTGTTGCCGTCCCCTTCGACACGGACAGCTCGCTGGAGGGTCTCTTCACCGACGAGCAGTCGGTCGCCTTCGAAGGATCGCTGGCGGTCAGGATCGAGATTGTCGATCACCCTTCGGGAGACGGCTTCGCCGAGGCCCGCAGCTATCGCAGACGGACCGCTCCTGAAAGCCTGTCGGTCGTGGAGCGCGAGGAGACGCTCCATGCCCTGTTCCAGGACGTTGTCACGGCCCTAGACGAACGGCTCGAGGAGGAGATGGCGGACCACCTGTGGCGCTGGATCATGAGGCCCTGACCCTCTCCTGGTCGAGGACTCGGCCTCACCGGGCGTTGTGTACTGTTAGAGCGGTGGGTGGAGGCGGGTGAATCCGGTTGCCTCTTCGTAGGCGAAGGCGACCTGCAAGGCGAGAAGGTCGCGTCCGGGTGGGGCAATCACCTGCAATCCCCGGGGGATGCCGGAATCGGAGAAGCCGCAGGGGACAGTGGTTGTCGGCAGACCCACCATGGGAGACACGTAGAGCAGGGTCCAGTCGACCAGGTCGCCTGCCTTGTCGTCATCGAAGCCGAAGGGGTCACAGAGATCGTCAGGCCAAAGCAGGACGTCGTGGTCCTGGAAGGCACGAACAAGGTCGGCCCAGACACGGTGGCGGCAGGCCTCGGCTTCGAAAATGTCGCTGCCGGTCATGGCCTCGGCTCTTCCTGCGCGCCGCATCAGCACCGGATCAACGCCCGGACCACCGACAGCGCCGACATCGCGCGCCAGACGCTGTTCGGTTAGCCGGCTGCTCATGTCGGAAACGCCGCCAACATCGATATCGCACCGTGTCAGACGAGGCCCGAGCCCCCCGAAGACCTCAAGTGCTTCCATGAAGGTGCTGCGGATGGAAGGATCGATATCGAGCGATCCGTGATCGCAGCTCCAACCGATGCTCACTCCGGAGAGATCGATGGCCAGATCGACCGGGCCAGGCGGAAAGGGAGGGGCCACGACCACCGGAGAGCGCGGGTCTGGACCGGCCAGGGCAGAAAGGAAGAGAGCCGCATCCGCCACCGACCGGGCCATGGGTCCAGGTGAGTTCATGTTGTGCCAGTAGAGGGGATTGGGCACATCCGGCACCATCCAGGACGTCGGGCGATGGCCGACGACATGGCACCATGCGGCCGGATTGCGCAGGGACCCTCCAATGTCGGAACCGTCGGCCAGCGATACCATGCCGGCCGACAGTGCCGCGGCGCTGCCGCCACTGGATGCACCGGGGCACAGCCGGGTGTCCCAGGGGTTGCGTGTCGCTCCGAACACCGGGTTGTCGCAGGTGTTGCGCGCCATCGTGAACTCGGGCGTGTTGAGCTTGCCGAGAATGATGGCGCCGGCGCGCCGCTCGCGCTCGACGACGAGGTGATCATGATCCGGCACGTGGCCGGCGAAGGCCCGCGACCCCCAGGTGGTGCGGATCCCCCGTGTTGCGAAGCAGTCCTTCACGCCGACGGTGAGTCCGTGAAGGACTCCTTCGGCGTTCCCCCGTGCGCGTTCGTCGTCCTTTCTCCTCGCCTCGTCGCGGGCCTGATCGGCATCCAGGGTGACGAAGGCGTTGATCTCCGGGTTGCTCCCGGCGATGCGGGCGATCTGGGCATCGACGAGTTCGAGCGAGGAGAGCGCGCCCTCATCAAGCAGCCGCTTGTGTTCCAGGGCGGTCAGATGACAGAGATCGGTCATGAGAGGCGGTCCATGAGCCGGCGCAGGAAGGCGTGGCACGCCTCCACCTGTTCCAGGGCGACGAACTCGTTCGGCTGATGCGCCTGGGCGATGTCGCCGGGACCGCACACCACGGCAGCGTAGCTGTTTTCCTGGAAGATGCCGGCTTCGGTGCCGAATGATGCCTGGGAAGTGCTGTTGGCGCCTGTCAGCTGAAGGGCAAGCTCGGTTGCCGCCGAAGCGCTGTCCGGCCTGAGCGGCGGCACCCTGGAGCCAATTGTCGTGGTGATGTCGCAGTCCGGGTGGCGCGCCTTCATGCCTTCGCGCAACTGATCGAGATGCGAAAACGCCCGTCCTTCGATCTCTGCCGGATCGTCCGTCGGAATGGTGCGGAAGTGCCAGTCGACGTGACAGTCCTGGGCGATGATGTTGCCGGCGGTTCCGCCATTGAGAATGCCCACCTGGATGGTGGTGTAGGGCGGCACGAAGCCGAGGTCGGGACGGGCCCGGGTCTGGTATTCCTCGAAGAGGTCATCGAGAAAGGCAACGAATCGGCCGGCGGCATGGGTGGCACTCACCCCGATGTGGGTCGCGCTGGAATGGGCCGGCACCCCTCTGAAGTGAGTGTTGAACACGGCGATCCCCTTGTGGGCATCCACCACCTCCATCCGTGTCGGCTCGCCGATGATGACGGCAGAGGGGCGAAGGTCGCGGCGTTTGAGTTCGCCGATGAGCCCGTGGACACCGAGGCAGCCGACCTCCTCGTCATAGGAGAAGGCAAGGTGAACGGGGCGTTTGAGTCCGCAGGCGAGAAATTCCGGTACGCAAGCGAGGGCAACGGCGACGAAGCTCTTCATGTCGCAGGTGCCGCGGCCGAAGAGTTTGCCGCCTTCATCGTGGACCTCGAAGGGATCGGTGTCCCACGGCTGGCCATCCACCGGCACCACGTCCGTATGCCCCGAGAGCACCACGCCGCCCTCCAGGTCGGGTCCCAGGGTTGCGAACAGGTTCGCCTTGCGGCGTTCGTCGTCGTGAACGAGGGTGCTCCCGACACCGTGCGAGTCCAGGTAGTCGGCGATCCAGTGGATCATCTCCAGGTTCGAGCGGTGGCTCGTGGTGTCGAAGGCAATCAGGCGGCGAATCATGTCGACCGGCGTCATGGTCACTCTCTCCAGAAGTCAGGTGTCACAAGGACGAGGAGGGTCAGAAACTCGAGTCGGCCCAGGAGCATGCCGACGCACAGAAGGAGTTTCGCAGTATCGGGAAGCTCGGAATAGTTGCCGTGCGGTCCGATCACGGGGCCAAGCCCCGGTCCGATGTTGGCGAGTGCGGCCACCGCACCCGAGGCACTGGTTATGAAGTCGAGGTCGTGTGCCGCCAGACCGGCCGTCAGCAGGAAGAAGCCGGCGACAAAGATGACCAGGAAGGTCGCTACGGACTGCGCCACACCATCGCTGATGCGCACGTCGTTGTAGTGGGCGATGAACACCCCGTGCGGCTGGATGAGCCGCCGGAGCTGGATGTAGAGCATGGCGGCGAGAACGTGGACACGGAACATCTTGATGCCACCGGCCGTCGAACCGGTGCATCCCCCCAGGAACAGGAGGATGAAGAAGATGGCGACGGCAAAGCCGCCCCAGGCGCCGAAATCCTCTGTCGTGTACCCGGTGCTCGTGGCGATGGCCACGACATTGAACGATACCTCCCGCAACACATCCCAGGAGAACGTCACGTCGCCGGTCTGGATGGAGCGGTAGACGGTCAGAAGGGCGATGACGGCGATCATGATGCTCATGAAGAGACGGAGCTGGACATCGCGCCACAGCGGGACGAAGTGGCCACGCGTCATCTGCATGTAGATGACGAAGGGCAGGGCGCCCAGGATCATGAACACCATGGCGACAAGTTCGACCGCCTGATTGTCGAAGTGACCGATGGAGCCGTCATGGGTGGAGAAGCCGGCGGTGGACACCGTGGTCATGGCATGGGCCAGGGCATCGAAAGTCGACATGCCCGCGGCCCAGTAGGCAAGGAAGCACAGCACCGAGAACACGGCATAGATGATCGTGATGACGGCGGCGATGCGCACGGTGCGCGGCAGCATCTTCTCCTGGTCGGACGACTCCGTGCTGAAGAGCTGCATGCCGGCAATGCGCAGCATGGGCAGCACGGCAACGGCCGTGACGATGATGCCGATGCCGCCCAGCCACTGGAGCAGGGCCCGCCACAGCAGGATTCCGGTCTGCCTCGACTGCAGGTCGGTGACGACCGTGGCGCCGGTCGTCGTCAGTCCGGCCGTCGCCTCGAACAGGGCATCGGCGTAGTCGAGACCGAGATCGGCAAAGGCAAAGGGCAGCGCGGCAAAGGCGCACAGGACGATCCATGAGACGGCCGTCAGGAGGAAGGCCTGGCGCACGCTCAGTCCTGAGGTGCTCGTAAGGTTGGTGAGAAAGAGCGCCATGCCGACAAAGAGCGTCAGCGAACCGGCGCCGAGGAACACCAGCCAGTCGTCATGCCCTTCGATAAGGTCCGCCGTCATCGGCAGAAACATGGCCACGGCAAGCATGGCAAGGAGGATGCCGGCAATCTGGAGAATGGGCCTGATATCGATGGCGATTGTATCCTTGACTGAATGGCGAAGTTGCGGGATGAAGCGCGTGTGGTTTGGGGTCGCCTGCCCCGCCCCACCAAACGGCCAATGGAGGGCCGACCGCGCATGGCGGACGATACCGAATACCGACAGATTGTCTATCGCCTGCTTCCCGGATCCCGGGAGAAGGCGTGCAGGCTGGTTGCGCTTGCGGGCGCCTGCCGCTTCGTCTGGAACGCCATGCTCGACCAGCAGGAGCAGCGTGTTGCAGCGGCGAGACTGGCGGGGGCGGAACGGCTGCCTGGCGTTTCGTTCTTCACGCTCGGCAAGGCCTTCATCCAGCTTCGGCGTATCACGCCGTGGTTGCAGGAGATGCCGTGTGCGCCTGTGCGCTACGCGCTCAGATACCAGGCGGATGCATGGCAGCGCTATTTCAGGGAAGAGGGTGGCCGCCCGAAGTTCAAGCGGCGCGGAAGGGACAGCGTGACGCTCCCGCAAGACATCCGCATCCGTGACGGCAAGCTCCACGTCCCGAAGATCGGGCCGATGACGCTGCGCCGTCGAGGAGGGAATACCTATCCAGAGGGCGAGCCGGTCAGGGTCGTTATCAAGCAGGTCAACGGCAAGTGGTATGCGACTGTCTGCTACAGGGTGGCGGCTGTCGAGCGTCCCGACGACGGCACGGTGACCGACATCGACATGAACACAGGCCAGGTAGCCACCAGCGACGGCGAGATTCTCCATGCGCCAGACATGAGACGCCTTGAAGCGCGATGCAAGCGGTTGCAACGCACGATGTCGCGCCAGCGCAAGGGCAGCAAGCGGCGTGAGCGCACAAAGCGCCGCCATGCCCGGACGATGCGCAGAATCGCCATGAAGCGGCGCAACTGGCAGCACCACGTCTCGCGAAAGCTGGCGGGGGGAACGGTCGCCGTGGAGGATCTCAACACCCGGGGCATGACGCGCAGCGCGAAACGAACCATCGAGGAACCGGGCACCAACGTGCGTCAGAAGGCCGGCCTCAACCGCGCCATCCTCGCCACCGGCTGGAGCGACCTGCGGACGATGCTCGCCTACAAGGCTCCCCGCCTCATCGCGGTGAACCCGGCACAGACCAGTCAGACGTGTGCGGAATGCGGCACGGTGGACGCCGCCTCGCGTCCGTCGCAAGCGACATTCAAATGCGTGGCTTGTGGCCATGCGGACAACGCGGACCTGAACGCGGCCCGCAACATCAGGCGTCGGGGACAGGCGCATCTGCACGGGGAGGGAGCGTTGCCGTCAGGCACTCCGATGATCCGTGAAACGGATCGGAGGCTGGCGGCGTGAGTCATTCAGTCAACGATACAACTCCCATATCGATCACGGACGTGTTCCGCTCTTCGAGGGTCCGGCGTGTGCTATGTCGACATCCCCGGTACGGGATTGCCGATGTAGGCCAGAAACTCGCGGCGCGTCGCCGACTTGATGCGGAAGTCGCCGAGCATGCGGCTGGTCACCATGGTGACGCCTGGCTTGTGGACGCCGCGCGTGGTCATGCAGTGGTGGGTGGCCTCCACGACGACGCCCACGCCCCTTGGCTCGAGGATGTCGTTGATGGTATCCGCGATCTGTGCCGTCAGGCGCTCCTGGATCTGCAGACGCCGAGAATAGATCTCCACCATGCGGGCCAGTTTGGATATGCCGACGACACGCGAGCGAGGCACGTAGGCGATATGGCACTGGCCGATGACGGGGGCGAGGTGGTGTTCGCAGTGGGATTCGAAGCGGACATTCCTGAGGGCGATCATCTCGTCGTAGCCTTCGGTCTCGTCGAAGGTTCTCGCGAGGAAGGCGGCCGGATCCATGCCGTAGCCGGAGAACCACTCGCCATAGGCGTTCACCACCCGTGATGGTGTGTCCACCAGTCCGTTGCGTTCCGGGTCGTCGCCGGCCCAGCGTATCAGTGTCCTGACCGCCTCCTCGGCCTCTTCTCGGGAGGGGCCGTCCTTGCAGGATTCACTCACGTCTCGACTCCCCAAGACCGTTGGCAGGTCGGCCCCTCATATCCCCTGGCGAATGAGGGTTCAATTGATCCGCCGGGCCTGCCAGGGGCTGTCCAGGGAAAAGGCAGGGACCACGGCGTCGAACCTCTCCCCCGATTCGGCCTGCATCTGGTAGGTCCCGGCCATGATGCCCGATGGCGTCGAAAGCGGTGTCCCGGACGTGTATTCGAAGGATTCTCCAGGCTGGAGGACGGGCTGTTCCCCGACGACACCGGGCCCCTGGACCTCCTGGAGCCGCCCCCGTCCGTCGGTGATCTTCCAGTGGCGGGTCAAAAGCTGCACGGTTTCCTCGCCCTCGTTGACGATCCTGACCTGGTAGGCCCACACGAAGTGACTGCTGTCCGGCTCGGACTGGCTCTCGAGATAGACCGGGTTGACCGAGATGCGCACACCGCGGGTCACTTCTTCATACATGGTCCATCTCTCCGGACAGGCGACACACACAACGGTGCAGCGGTCGGCATGTCGGGTCAACCCATCCCGTGTGCCGGTTGCAGCGTCCTGGGAGTCCGGAATACAGTGGCCTGAAGCGGGTGTAGTTCAATGGCAGAACGAAAGCTTCCCAAGCTTTAGACGAGGGTTCGATTCCCTTCACCCGCTCCACTCATGACGATTGACTGTAGAGTCCGAGCAGTTCGGCCTTCTGTCGCACCAGCGCCAGAATGATGTCGATCGTCGGCGTGGGATTTCCGGCGATCTCACCCAGTTCCTGAACCGAGGAAACCAGCGCATCGATCTCCATGGGCCGGCCCTGTTCGAGATCCTGGAGCATGCTTGTGCGATGCGCGCCGACAGCTCCGGCCCCGTCGATCCGCCGGTCCACGTCGATGGCGAACCGTACCCCCAGGGTTTCCGCCACCGTGCGGGCCTCCGTCATCATCGTGCGGCACAACTGGCGGACGTCCCGGTCGCCGGCCATCTCTTCAAGAGTGGCGCCGGTCAGCGCCGAGACCGGATTGAAGCAGAGATTGCCCCACAGCTTCACCCAGATGTCGTCACGAATCCTTGTTCGCACAGGCGCCTTGAGTCCGTTCTCGCGCATCATCAGCGCCAGGTCGCGCGTGCGCTCTGTGGCTTCGCCCGATGGCTCTCCAAGAAAGAAGCGATCACCGGCCAGATGACGCACCACGCCGGGAGCGGCGATCTCGCATGCCGGAAAGACGACGCACCCGATGGCGCGTTCGGGGCCAATGCCGTCCCACTGAACGTCACCGGGATCGACGCTCCGCAGGCGATGGTCGCGCCATTGACCGTCAAGGCCGTGAAAGTACCACCACGGAACCCCGTTGACGGCCGTCACCACAGCCGTCTCGGGTGCCAGCATGGCCTGCATGGGCCCGACGACCGCAGGCACCGAGTGAGCCTTGAGTGTGATGACGACATAGTCCTGCGGCCCGGCATCCCGCGGGTCATCGGTGGCCCTGATGCGGCGGGTCTGCCGACCGTCCGCCGACTCCAGGGTCAGCCCGTCCTTGCGGATCGCCGCGAGATGTGGTCCACGGGCGATGAGCGTGATCTCGGCACCGCTCCCCGCGAGCATGTACCCGAGGTAGCCGCCGATGGCGCCGGCGCCGTAGATCGCGATCCTCATGGCGCGAGTCCGAGTTTTGCGGCGAGTCCTATGCGTTGCAGCTTGCCGGTAGCACCCTTGGGGATCTCATCGAGGAGGACCACCTGGCGGGGAACCTTGAAGGCGGCAAGGCGCGCGCCTGCAAAGGACCGCAGGGACGTCTCCGACGGAGCCTCTCCGTCCTTGGGCACGATGGCAACGGCGACTTCTTCGCCGAGCGTGGCATGGGGAACGGCGAATGTGACCGCCTGATCGACAGCGGGGTGTGCCATCAGGGCCTCGTCCACCTCGAGGGGGCTGATCTTCTCTCCTCCCCGATTGATGATTTCCTTGAGGCGCCCGGTGAGCCACAGGTAGCCCCTGTCATCGAGCAGGCCCTGATCGCCCGTGCGGAACCAGCCATTGACGAAGGCCGCTCCGTTGGCGGCATCGTTGTTCTCGTAGCCACCGGTAACATTGGCGCCGCGGATGACGACCTCACCGGTCTTTCCGGCCGAAAGGAGATGCCCGCCCTCTTCATCCATGATCGCCACCTCCGGCCCTGCGGCGACGCCCACCGAACCGGCATGCCGTGGCGCCGGGGGAAGCGGGTTGGAGGTCATCTGATGGGATGCCTCGGTCATGCCGTAGGACTCGATCACCGGGCAGCCGAAGATTGTCTCGAGTTCCTCCATGACTCGCGACGGCAGCGACGCCGAGGACGACCGGATCAGTCGCAGATCCATCGAGGCCAGCGTCGTGGCATTGCGAGGCGCACGGGCGAGTATCGCCTGGTGCATGGTGGGAACGGCCGTGTACCAGGTGGGCCGGACATCCTCGCACCAGGAGAAGAACCTCAAGGGATTGAATCCCGGGGCACAGTGAACGCTGGCGCCAGCCCGCATGGTCGAGAGCACGGCCCCGACAAGTCCGTGAATGTGGAAGAGGGGCATGATGTTGAGCGCCCGGTCGTCGGGAGAAAGAGCGAGGCTCTGCACGATGTTGGCGGCCGAGGCGGCGAGATTGTCCCGCGACAGGGGCACGATCTTGGGCCTCGACGTGGTTCCCGAAGTGTGGAGGACGAGCGCCGTTCCGGCATCGTGGGTCACCGTGCGACGGCCCGGTTCTTCGCGCAGGCGCAAGGTGAAGGCACCGGCCCTCGCATTCTCCCCGACGCACATCTCCGCCAGTCCCATGCCCAGATCGCGCGCCACGGCGACGGCGTCGGATCCGGATCCCTCCTCGACAATCAGCAGCCGGGCATCGAGATCCTCGAGATAGAACCTGAATTCGTCCCCGCGATAGGCCGGATTGAGGGGTGCGGCGGTGAGACCCGAGGCAACGCCGAGAAAGGCCGAGGCCATCTCGGGTCCATTGGGAAGGACAAGGGCGACGCGATCGCCGTCAGCAAGACCGGCGTGGCCGAGAATGTCCCGGGTCTCGGAGATCTGTCTGGCAAGATCGCGATAGCTCGTCGCATGGCGCCCGGGAGCACCGATGGCCGGAGCATCGGCCGCGCCCATCAGGTCGACCATCACGCCTGCCTGAGTCGTTCCTGGCGGGCCGATTCGATCATCGGACCAAGGACCTTGTCGTGAAACCTGTCGCAGCCGATGCAGAGATTCCGATAGGAACGGCCCTGGGGGGTGTCGATCTGCGATTCGGCGAGGAAACGCTCCGTCGACCAGCCGAATGCGTGTCCCATCGTCTCCGGCTTCCCCCGGTTGATGGCCTCGTAGACCGGATGGTCGCGCAGGCTGTCGATGATGTCATCGAGGTGTTCGTGAAGGAGATTGCCGATGGGAAGGCGCGTCTTGAGGCAGCAGGGATAGACATCTCCTGTGGGTTCGATGGAGACCTCCGAGCCCGTCCGGCCCTTCTCGAGAAAGTTCAGTCCGCCGGACCAGGCATTGCAGAAATTGTCCTCCATGCCGGCACGCGAGAGGCCATTCTTCCAGGCGCGTCCGCGAGGCCACAGCTTGCCGATCCAGGTGTCCTCGTTGGCTCCGAAGATGTTGAAGAGGGGCGGGCTGTCATCGCCGGAGGCCCCGTTCCCGGCTTCACGCACACCTGCGGCCTCGAACATGGCGAGCAGCTGTTCGCGCAGGGCCCTGGCGCGATCGGCACGATTGATGCCGACGTGGTAACTGTCGAAGCCCGAGATCGAGATCGTGCTCACATTCCTGGCGAGGAGTTCGTCAAGAATGCGTGCGGTGAGGCGGTCACCGGTCGTCTGCACCACGAGATGCGCCTCGCCGCGATAGCGCGAACCGATCTGCTCGAGTGCCGGATAGAGCACGGATTTGCGCACCGGCTCCAGCAGCACCTCGCCTCCCGAAACGATAATGCGTCCCTGCACCTTCGCTCCAGTGGGATCGGTGACCATCATGCTTTCCGGAAGATGATCGATGATTCGGGGAACGTTGGTCTGCGACTGCTCCACCACCTGCCTGAGTTCGTCCCGGACATAGGGGCGGAAACGGTCGTCGTAGCAATGACGGCAGCGCCGATGGCACAGCCACGTCAGCACAAAGTAGATCGATTCCATGCGTTGCCGCCCGATGCACTGGGGAAGGGGCTCATATGACCCGCATTTCCCCTGTGACGCAACATCGCGCAGGTCGTGCAGCTCCACGAACGCGACACTGCACGGCTTTCCGCCGGTCTCGTGCCACAGTTCTGACGCATCATGTTCCGGCTGCATCTCCTCGAGGGCGACCTTTGGCCTGCAATCGGTCTTCCCGGACCACGTCACCCACAGTTTGCATGTCGGCCTCGGTGGTGACAGCCCCCACGGTCGACAGGAGCGAATCCTACATTGTTGCGGAGGTGATGCGGCGAGAGAGCGAGGGCACGATACGTTCGGGTTTGGGTCAGCGCCGACTGGCGACACCTGACAGTGGCGCGGGAGACGAGCGGACGGGAGGACGTGCAGTCCCATTCAAGTGGGCAAGGCGCTTCGTAGTGCAGCGATGGGCCTTGTCATTGAGTGAAGGAAGGATCGATCCAACGGCAGGGCGATCCCGTTGACCTTCGCGCACGACCGCGACAGTATGATTGCATTGCAATCGGCGCAGGATCGGATGACGCGGCAATCTCGAGGGCAAGGACTTGGCAAGCATCACAATCCGCAATCTTGATGACGAGGTGAAAACGCGCCTGCGAGTGCGTGCCGCAGAGCACCATCGTTCCATGGAAGAGGAGGTGCGACAGATCTTGCGGGCGGCGGTCGAAAAACCGGCCGTTCCGGCAAACCTTGGCGAAGCCATTCATCGCCGTTTCGCCGCATTGGGCGGAGTGGATCTTGACCTTCCACCGCGCGAAGGAATGCCCGAGCCTCCACATTTCGATTGAGTCGGTCCGCCATGATCCTGGTTGACACGTGCCTCGTCTCGGAGTTGATGCGTTTGTCTCCCGCCCGGGCCGTTCTGGATTGGTTTGGCAGCAGGGATGCAACCGACCTGTATTTCAGCGCAGTCGGCGAGGCAGAGTTGCGGCGCGGCGCAGCGATGCTGCCGGAGGGCAGCCGCCGCAAGGGCCTCGTGGCCGAGATCGATGCAATGATCGCGGAAGATTTCAGGGGCCGGGTGTTGCCCTTCGACAGCGCAGCGGCCGTCGCCTTCGCGGCCATTTTCGCCCGGCGTAACGCCGCCGGCCGACCTATCGGGTTCCCCGATTGTCAGATCGCCGGAATTGCCCGTTCGCGGGGATTCGCGGTGGCAACGCGCAATGTCCGTGATTTCGAGGACATCGGCCTTGACATCGTCAACCCCTGGACAGTGGCATGAGCGGCACAACCGCACCTTCGCACGCATCCGGACCGAAAAGCTGCTCAAGAACGCGGGCAGGAACCTCGCCGATGACGTGAGCACACTGTTTGAGCGCGCGCGTCCGAGTGGCCCGCAATCCGACCATGTGTTGTGCGGCCGACAAGACGCGAGAGTGATTCCGCGTCGGTGGAGCACCCGCCCGGGGTCGAGGCGGTCGCTCGGTCGCAGAGCAGTGTGCGAGCGGGTGACCCTGCCTCCTGACGAAAGGGCGGGTTTCGTTCGGCGATGGAGTCGCGGGCCGGTCTTGCTGCGAAGCGGGACAGGGATCGAGGGGTTGATCCGGCGGAACCCTGACGAGGATACGGGCGTTCAAGGAGTCCAGAAGGTTGCTCATCCGGAGGTCAGGAGGCGATTCCCGTGAACAGGGCAAGTGCGCGGTTTACGGCTGTCATGTCGGCATCGTCGAGGTGTCCGAAGACTCGGCCGATGCGGTGCGGTCTTGCCGAGAAGATCTGATCGACCATGACGTAGGATCGTATGCGCAGGCCATTGCCTTCGGAGGGCTCGACCGGAACACGGATCAGCGGAGCGTCGAGCGCTGTCGAGGTCAGCAATACCACAGTGACTGAGGATGTCAGCCGGGCGAAAAGGTCCGACTGGATCACCAAGGCGGGACGCGGCTTGCCGCGCTCACCTTGCAGGGCGACGGTAACGAGGTCGCCGCGCCTCACTCGGGGTGTCCGGTTTCGAGGGCGTCGAGATGTTCCTCGAGATCGGACGCGGCGGCGTCCATGAACTGCATGAGTTCAGGATCGGCACGGTTGGCCTCGTTGACGATCGCTGCCTGACGGGCACATTCTTCTGCAAAGCCGGGGGCGCGGGTATCAGGAACCCAAATCTGGATTGGCCGAAGGCCCCGTGCTCTGAGCGCGGCTCGGTGCTTCTGCACGCGTTGTGCGTTCGTGGATGCGGGAGACACAGTGCTTCTCCTGCCAGATTGTTGAGCGTTACATGTAACACATTCGGCTGTTGCAGACAACATCCATTGCTCCCCGACGTCCTGGTGGAATGCGCAGGTTGACCTCCTTCATCGTGTCGCGATGAAAGACTAGAGGTCACCAGTCCGCTGATCGCGACAACCGGAGAGTAGGACAGTCTTGCCTGTGCGAGGCCGGTCACCATACTGCCAGAGCCGGAACCGGCCTGCCTGTGATGCGGCACTCCGGTATGGACCGCGGGGGCGACCTGACCTATTGATGGCGCCTTGGCATGTCAGGATGTCGTGGAGTGAGGCGATGGTCTGGACCGACGAAATGATCCGCCGGCTGGAGGAGCTGTGGGCCGAGGGCACCAGCGCATCGGTCATAGGAAAGGATCTCGGTGTTTCCAAGAACGCGGTGATCGGCAAATCGCGCCGCCTCAAGCTTCCGGCGCGACCGTCGCCAATCGTCAGGGCAGGCGAGAAGAAGAAGCCGGTGACCGGGACCGCCCCGAAGGAAAAGCGGCGCATCACCGACATCATCGAGTTGACGGCCCATCTCTGCCGCTGGCCGTTCGGCAATCCCGACGAGGAAGATTTCTATTTCTGCGGCAAGGCCGTGGTCCCGGGCAAACCCTATTGTCAGGAACACAGCGACATCGCCTACGTCGCCAAGTCGGGCTCCCGCGACCGCGCATCCTGAACCGATGCCTCGACGCTCTCAGTAGTCGATGGCCGTGATCTCGATTTCCCGTTGTCCCTTGGGTGTCGCGAAGGCGACGTCATCCCCCGATTCCCGTCCCATGAGGGCCCGTGCAATCGGGCTCCTGATGGAGATCAGCCCCTTGTCGGTGTCGGCCTCATGTTCACCGACGATGCGGTATGTCGCTTCGTCTCCCGTATCGAGGTCGACCACCGTGACACGGGCTCCGAAGGCAACCCTGTCCCGGGGCTGCCTGTCCGGGTTGATGACCTGCGCCTCGCCGAGGACGCCTTCAAGCTGCCTGATGCGCGCCTCGACGAATCCCTGACGGTCCTTGGCCGCGTGATACTCGGCATTTTCCTTGAGGTCACCGTGTTCACGCGCCGCCTCGATGGCCCGGGAGATCGCGTGGCGCTCGCTGTTCTTGAGGCGTTTCAACTCAAGGGACAGGCGTTCAAAGCCCTCTCGTGTCATGGGGTGAGTCACCTTGGCCTCGCTCCTTTCGCGTCACTCCCGCCGTGTGTCATGGCACCGGTCGCAGTCCGGCGTCAACGCCTGGCGAGCCACAAAAAAGAGATCAACATTGCTGGCACTTCGGTCCATAATGCGCCGCCGCTTCGTCCTGCAGTCGGGAGGATGCCCTATGGTACACCTCGTCAGCTTTGACCCCGATGTCGAGGAACGGGTGCGCTTCATCGAGGAGACCCGTCTGGCCGACATCGTGGGCAGGACACTCGACCGCCTGGAGCAGGGCGAGGACGCGCGCGATCTCGTGGTTGCTGCGGCTCTTGCGGTCTCGCGGTCGAGCGAACTTCCAGCCGGACACCATGGCGGACCGATTCACCCCGTGGCGGGCATTCACGCCGTGCTGTCGATGATGGACCGGCTCGATGGCGAGGACAGTCAACTGCCCGCCATCCAGAGTGTGGCATTGGCCTGCAAGCATATTCACCTGCCGTCCATGGGGCCGACGGTCATGGTGCGGTTCGACGACCTCAATCGCGACGTCAGCCCGGAAAGGATACTTGAACGGCTTTCAGGATCTGTCCGGGCTCATGAACAGCGCCTTGCCGAAAGGGCGCTGACCCTCGCTTGCGAGACCGTGTCGCCTGGCCGGATTCTCGATTCCCTGCTTCCGGTGGCGCTCGAGCGCAATGTGCTGGACGATCACTATTTCCTCTACCTCGTCTACGCCATGCGCGCCCTTGACCGGATCGGCTGGCAGTGGGGGCCGGTGCTGCTGCGCCCGGTGGTGAGATACCTGGCACGCCATGCTCCGTTCGCCGGCTTCGGCGAGTTTGACCAGCAGGCAATCGATGATGGCATTGCCTTTCACCACAGGCTCGGTGAACTCGATGCGCTGATGGACACCTTCCGCCTCGCACCGGATACCGTGCCCCTGATGACCGGCCCGTCCGAGACGGCGGCGATCGGAGAGTTCGCGGACAGGGTGGGCTCTGTTTCGTCGATTGCGGAGCTGCCGGGTATGGTCGCCGAGGCCATGGGGGGCGGCTTGTCGCTGGAGGGAACCTGCGAGGCGCTCTCCATCGGTGGGGCCCGGATCTTCCTGCGTTCCCACACCGCCAATCCTTTCGACGTCCACATTCACACCGGCATCTCCGCCCGGCGCTACGTGATCGGATTTCCGGAGGTCTCGTTCCGCTCGAAGTGCCTGGCGCTGCTCGGTTGGGCATGGAGTTACGAGATTCGCTATCTCGACGCCACCCTGACCTGGGACTGGCAGGGCAGGGAGCCTGCTGTCGTTGAACCGGCGAAGGTCCTGCTCGACCGGATCGAGGAGGCGATCCTCGCTATCGATGGCTACGATGTCACGAGACTCGAGGTTCCGATCAATGAACTGGTGGCCCCGGATGCGGTCCGGGATGTCGTGGATCTCGCTCGTTCCTACGTCCAGGCGGGGTACGATACCGATGATCTCTTCACCCTTGCGACGCGCCTGGCGTGCCGCGAGGACGCCTCCGAAATGCATGGTTACAAGATCCAGCAGGCCGCGCTCGAGGAGTACCGGTTCTGCCGGGCGCCGCTGAACTGGGTCCATGCGGTGGCCGCCGTCAAGCAGTGTTCCGTGACGGCGCCGGTGAATCCCAAGAGGTTCTATCCCCAGTACGCCAGTCGCCTGGCTGCCTGACGACCTTCTTGCCGGAGGCGGACAGGCCGCAGGATGTCATGGCAAGTGAGGCTGGCACTGTGATAGAAGTGCCAGCCCGCTTGAGGAACGGAGACAATCCCGATGAGTGGTGCGGTGCTGACCCTGAAAGTGAACAGGGTCATCGAAGAGGCGATAGACATCCGCTCCTACGAGCTGGTTGACCCTGATGGTCGCCTGCTGCCGATGTTCACGGCCGGAGCCCATGTCGACATCGAGTTGCCCAACGGTCTTGTCCGGCAGTACTCGATCTCGAGCGATCCGCGGGATGTGGACCGCTATGTCGTCGGCGTCCTGCGTGAGCCGGAGAGCCGGGGCGGGTCCACCTGCATGCACGATCGTGTCCGACCGGGGGATCACCTGACGATCCATGGTCCGCGCAACAATTTTCCCCTGGCAGCCGATGCACGCCATCACATCCTGCTGGCAGGTGGCATCGGTGTGACACCGATGATGGCGATGGTCCGTGATCTTGGCGCACGCGGCGCTTCCTTCGAGATGCACTACTGCACGCGTTCACCGGAACGCACCGCCTTCCGGACCGACATCGCGCAATCGGATTTTGCCGATCGCGTGATCTTCCACCATGACAACGGCAATCCGGCCGACGGCCTCGATATCGCCGGTCTCCTGAGGGAGGTGCGCCCGGATACGCATGTCTACTATTGCGGTCCGGCAGGGTTCATGCAGGCCTGTGAGGCGGCGCTCGCCCACTGGCCGCGTCATACCGTTCACTTCGAGTACTTTTCTGTTGACGAATCCGTCGAGCATGGCGAAAGCGCTGCCTTCCAGGTGAAGATCGCCAGCACCGGAGCGGTGCTCGACGTGCCGGCGGACCGCACCATCGTCGAGGTGCTGCGCGCCAACGGCCTTGAGGTCGAGACCATGTGCGAGGAAGGAATCTGCGGCACCTGTGCCACGGTGCTGCTTGACGGAGAGCCCGATCACCGGGATTTCGTGCTTGACGACGAGGAAAAGGCGCGCGGCGAGTTCATCATGGTCTGCTGCAGCCGCGCCCGATCGCCGATGCTGACCCTCGACCTCTAGACACTTTCATGTGCGACCACGCCGGAGAGCCCTGATCCGGCGAACCGGTTCAGGCGGTCATGCCGCCGTCGACCACGAGCGTGTGGCCGGTGATGTACGAAGCGTGGGCGAGAAAGAGAATGCTCTCGGCGAAGTCATCGGGTTCGCCGGCCCGGTTCAGCGGGACACGCGCGAGGCGTTCCTGGTTGCCTTCTTCGGACCAGCGGCACTCCCAGGGACTGTCCACCACGCCAGGAGCGACGGCATTGACCCGCACCTCCGGCGCCAAAGCCTTGGCCAGGGCCTGAGTCAGGTTGATGAGGCCGGCCTTCGATGCGGCATAGGCCGTCGATGAGCCGACTCCCGTGAGACCGGCCACCGAACAGGTGTTGACGATCGCGCCGCCACCCTGTCGCAGTGCCGCGGCAGCGGCGCGGGCGCACCGGTAGGGGCCGACGAGATTGACCGACAGCACCTTCAGCCACATGTCCTCGTCGATGGCATCAAGATCCCGGGGTGGCACCGGACTCGGCGTTGCCGGCGTGCCGGCGTTGTTGACGAGGTGGTCGAGTCCGCCGAGTTCGCTGATGGCGCCCGAGACCATGGCCTCGCAGTCGCGCTCATCCCCGACATCACCAGGCGCGGCGATGACATCCAGTCCGGCATCCCGCAGGCGTGCCACCTCCCTGGCAAGATGCGGGTTGCCGGGAAGGTCGTTGAGTGCCACCCGGGATCCGCAACGGGCAAAGAGCGTCGCGGTCGCCAGTCCGATTCCGGAGGCGCCGCCGGTGACGAGACTGCGCGTACCGGCAAGATCGCAATTGATCACTGGGTGCCCCTGAGGCCGAGCATGGATCGCGCCTCGTCGGATGTCGCGACGCGGCAGCCGAGCATGGAGATGATGCCGGCCGCCTTCTCGACGAGTTCGGCATTGGTCGCCAGAACACCCCGTTCCAGGTAGAGGTTGTCCTCCAGACCGACCCGGACGTGCCCACCCTGGTTCACGACTTCCGCCACCATGGGCATCTGCAGTCGGGAAATGCCGAATCCGGCCCACAGGGCGCCGTCGGGCAGCATCGAGCGAAGATAGGTCACGGTTTCGGCGGCGGCCGGCGCTCCCCAGGGAATGCCCATGCACAACTGGAACATCGGCGGAGAATCGATGAGGCCGTCGTCGACCATGCGCCTGGCGAGCCTCAAGTGGCCGGCATCGAACACCTCGAGTTCGGGTTTGACTCCAGCGGCGCGGATGCGCCTGGCCATTTCCTGCAGGTGCGCCGGGACATTGACGAAGGCGCGCTCGCCGAAGTTCATCGTTGCCACGTCAAGGCTGCACACCTCGGGCAGCAGTTCTTCCACGTGTCGGACCCGTTCGCCGGGCGTACGGAACGATCCCGGCGCCGCGGTGCGTGAAGGATCGTCAGCCGACGGTATGAAACCGGCTCCCGGTCCGGTCGTCAGGTTGATGACAATAGTACTGTCGGAATCACGGATCCGACCGGCGACTTGCGCGTAGAGGTCCTGCCTCATCGACGGTGCGCCGGTTTCGGGATCGCGGACATGGATATGGCAGATTGCCGCGCCGGCCTTGCCGGCATCGATGGCGGCCGTGGCGATCTGTTCCGGCGTGACGGGGACCTTGTCGCTTCTCGAAACGGTGTCACCGCCACCGGTGACCGCACACGTGATGATGACGGGCCGTGACATGGAGAGCCTCCCGGCCGGACCCCCTTTGGTTCAGCCCAGTTTGAGGTTTCCGAACCGCTTGGAGAACCGCGCCACCTGTCCGCCGGTATCGACGAGACGCTGGCTTCCCCCGGTCCAGGCGGGATGGGAGAGCGGATCGATCTCCAGCGTCATGGTGTCGCCTTCGCTGCCCCACGTGGAGCGGGTCACGAATTCCGTACCGTCGGTCATGACGATCCTGATGTCGTGATAGTCAGGATGAATACCGTCCTTCATGGCCAGCCCCCGTTGTGCGGCACCGGTTTATAGGCAACCACTTCTTTGCACGCAAGGGGCGGCCCGACAGTGATCTCGCCGCTGTTGCCGGTGAAGTGTCATGCGAGGAAGGGGCTGTCGTGAGTGCTCGCCTGCAACCATGTCGCCTGATGCAGATCCCGCCAACCGATACATTCGGTGCCGGCACGGGTTTGTCCCCTGTCACCGCCGAACACCAATCGCGTCGTTGGACGATGGGCTGCGGCAGTCTCTGCCAGGAGCGCTTCGAAGCGCCGCAGAGGCCGCAAGAAGCTCTCATCCACAGTCGCTCCAGACTTCACCTCGCAGGCAATGATGGACAGGCCATTCTGAATGACAAGGTCGATCTCCGGTCCGCGAGCGGACCGGAAATGGAACATGCCGTCGGGTTCGCCACGATGAATCCGGTGCTTGAAAATCTCGGCGGCGACCCAGCTTTCGAAGATGGCGCCGCGCAACGGATGGTGTCGCAGTTCATCCGCCGAACGGATCCCCAGAAGACGGCATGCGAGACCACTGTCCATGACGTGAAGCTTCGGCGCCTTGACCAGCTGCTTGCGCAGGCTTCTGTGCCAGGCCGGCAGGCGAAACACGAGAAAACTCGCCTCCAGAACAGACATCCAGGCACGGATGGTGTTATGCGAAACACCCGCATCTCCCCCGATATCGGAGAGGTTGGTCTCCTGTGCAGTACGACTGGCTGCCAATGCCATGAAGCGGCCGAATGCCTCGAGGTTGCCAATCTGCGACACCTGCCGCAGATCCCGTTCAACGTAGGTGGCCAGATAGTCGCCCAGCCAGCGTCTGGCGTTCAGTCGGCGCCGGTGAATGGCCGGATAGCCTCCCCGGAACACCACCTGCCACAAGTCGGTTGTGGCAGAATCGAAGGCGATCAACTCGTCGAAACTCAAAGGCAGCAGGTGGACAATTGCGGTCCGGCCGGCCAGAGACTGGGTGATCGTTCGGGTGAGTCCGAAGTGTTGTGACCCGGTGACAATGTAGCGCCCTGGCTCTGGTCGCTCGTCGACGATGACCTGGATGTAGCTGCTGAGGTCCGGGGCGTGCTGGATTTCGTCGATGACGGCGCCGTCGGGGTACTCTGCCAGGAATCCACGTGGATCCCTGCGCGCATATTCGCGTTCGTCCAGTGGCTCCAGGTTGACGTAGGGCTTCTTCGGAAACAACGCACGGCACAACGTGGTCTTGCCGGATTGTCGGGGGCCGGTGATCGTCACCACGGGATAGGCACCCGCGATGCCGAGAACCAGTGCTTCCAGTGTGCGAGGCTTGTAAGGCATGCATACATTGTAACCATGACTTACAAATTATGCAATCACCTGACGCCGTCAGTTCGACCGGGCGCAAGGTGCAACATTCCGACTTGTGTGCGGACGTGAACCGCAGGGGTGGCCGTTGCCGCATACCGGTCATACCCTGATGACCCGAATCCGGAGAGACTCATGCAGGAAACCTTCGACTTCATCGTCGTCGGTGCGGGTTCGGCGGGATGCGTTCTCGCCAACCGCCTGAGCGAGGATGGCCGGACAACTGTCCTGCTGCTCGAGGCGGGAGGCCGTGACCGGCACCTCTACATGCCGATTCCTGCGGGTTTCATGGACGTTCTCAATGCCGAAAGCGTGCGTTGGACCTACTTCAGTGAACCCGAACCACACCTCGGCCACCGCCGCATGTGGCAACACCGCGGCAAGGTTCTCGGGGGTTCATCGTCCATCAACGCCATGATGTACATCCGTGGTCACGCCCTCGATTACGACAACTGGGCTGCCAAGGGAGCCAGCGGCTGGGCCTGGCGGGATGTGCTGCCGTACTTCCGCCGCATGGAGACCTACGACAGGGGTGCGGACACCTACCGGGGCGACAGCGGACCGCTTCGCGTGCAGTCTGCCGGTCGTGATTCTCCGCTCTTCGAGAGCTTCATGGAGGCTGGTATCCAGGCGGGATACCGGTTCAACCCGGACCTCAACGGCCGCACGCAGGAGGGATTCGGCCCCTGCGACAGCACGGTCTGGAAGGGCCGTCGCTCAAGCACGGCACGCACGTACCTCAGTGCCGCGTCCGGCCGGCGCAATCTCGAGGTGAGGACAGGCGCCCGAGTCCTGGAGGTGGTGCTTGACGGCTGCCGGGCCACGGGCGTGCGGTATCGCAGGGACGAGCACGAGCGGGTGGTCGGGGCACGACGCGAGGTCGTGCTCGCCTGCGGGGCCATCAACACGCCGCATCTTCTCATGCTTTCGGGCATCGGACCGGCGGATCAACTTGCCTGTCACGGAATCGAAGTGGTCGTCGACCAACCGGATGTCGGCGCGAACCTGATGGATCACCTGTGCCTTTACATGCAGTGGCGCTGCCTCAGGCCGGTGAGCCTGCAACCCCATGCCCGTCCTCCGCGGCGCTGGTTGACGGGCGCTCGGTGGCTGCTGACACGAACCGGCATTGCTGCCCGCACCCAGGGTGAGGCAGTGGCCTTCATCCGCAGCCGCCCCGGGGTGCGGCAGCCTGACCTGCAGATCGACTTCATGCCGGCGGCCTTTCTCGAGAACCGGGAGGTTGCACCCGTTCCCCACGCCTTTTCCGTCCACATGGGGCCACTCAGACCGACCAGCCGCGGGCGGATCGCGTTGCGGTCGTCGGATCCCTTCCAGCCACCCCGGATCATCTTCAACTATCTTTCCACCAGTGAGGACTGGCGTGACATGCGAAGGGCGGTCGCCCTGGCGCGCGAGGTGTTTCGCCAGCCGGCGTTCGACGGTCTGCGAGGACCCGAGCTGCTGCCCGGGGACGACGTAGTGAGCGGGGAGGGCATCGACGCCTTCATACGCGATACCGCCACCACCAACTTCCATGTCTGCGGCACCTGCCGCATGGGCGAAGACACGGTGCTGGATTCGCAGTGCCGGGTACGCGGCATCGACCAATTGCGTGTGGCCGACGCATCCGTCATGCCGCAGATCACCAGCGGCAACACCAACGCTCCGACCATCATGATTGGCGAAAAGGTGTCCGACATGATCCGGGGGATGAGCGAACTCCCGGCTTCCGTCGACATCCCTCTCGAGGAGGACTGGGAAACGACACAGCGCCCCGGATCGCCGATGCGGCCCTGACCGGTTCACTTGTTGGCCCGGTCGACCGCTGATATAGCAGCGCTCGTGTCGAGATCAGGTCCAAAGACCAGGCGCCCTGGCAGCAGCAGGACGGAGTCTCCGGAACGCGAGGGCAGTCGTGATCTGGGCGAATTGCGACGCCTTCTGCCCTACCTCGCACCCTACAAGGTTCAGGTGGCCGGCGCCGTCCTGGCGCTGATCGTCGCTGCGGTGGCCGTGCTGGGCCTCGGCGTCGGGTTGCGAGTCCTGATCGACAGGGGATTGGCCGAGACCGATACCGGCATCCTTGACCAGGCCCTTGTCGTTCTCATGGTCATTGTCGTTGTCCTCGCCATCGCCAGTTTTGCCCGATCATGGCTGGTCTCCTGGATCGGTGAGCGAGTGGTGGCGGATCTGCGCCGGGACGTCTTCGACCGGATGATCGCCATGTCGCCGACCTTCTTCGAGGTGACCCGCATCGGCGAGGTTCATTCCAGGCTTGTGACGGATACTTCCATCCTGCAGACGGTCGTCGGATCATCGGTGTCCATGGCCCTGCGCAATGTCCTGCTGCTGGTCGGCGGCACGGCCATGCTGGCAGTGACGAGCGCCAGGCTGACAGCGATCGTGGTTCTCATGGTGCCGGTGGTGCTGATGCCGGTCCTGGTGTTCGGCCGCCGGGTACGCCGCCTGTCACGGCTGTCGCAGGATCGCCTTGCCGACGTCGGACACCGGGTGGACGAAACGCTGAATGCCGTTCCCACCGTGCAGGCCTTCGTCCGCGAGATCTTCGAGCGCCAGCGTTTCGGTGACACGGTCGAGATGGCGTTCCATACGGCCGTGCGACGCATCACTGCCCGCAGTTTCCTGTTCTCCAGCGTCATCCTGCTGCTGTTTGGCGGAATTGCAGGCGTCCTGTGGATGGGAGGCCATGATGTCCTCGCCGGACGCATCAGTGGCGGACACCTGGCGTCATTCGTCTTCTATGCGGTGATCGTGGCGGCCGCTGCCGGTGTGCTGAGCGAAATCTGGGGCGAACTCCAGAGAGCCGCCGGCGCCGCAGAACGCCTGAGCGAACTGCTCGAGGCGCAGTCGGACATACGCGAGCCGGCACGTCCCGTGGCGTTGCCCGAGCCGCCACAGGGTGTCGTCAGTGTTCGTGATGTGGTCTTTCGCTATGACGCACGCCCCGACGAGCCGGCCCTCGACGGCGTCTCGTTCGATGTCGGACGCGGCGAGACCGTGGCCCTGGTCGGGCAATCAGGCTCCGGAAAGAGCACCCTCTTTCGTCTCCTCCTGCGGTTCCACGACCCACAGGAGGGCTCCATCGCCGTGGATGGCGTCGACGTCCGGGATGCCCCCATCGCCAGCCTCAGGCAGCGCATGGCCCTCGTTCCCCAGGAACCGGTGATCTTCGGTGCTTCGATTGCCGACAACATCCGCTATGGCAGGCCCGGGGCAACCTTGAGCGATGTCCGTGCGGCCGCCCGGAGTGCCTTTGCAGCCGGGTTCATCGAACGCCTCGCGGAAGGCTACGACACCTTTGTGGGTGAACGCGGAACGCGTCTTTCCGTCGGCGAACGTCAACGGATTGCCATTGCCCGGGCAATCCTGAAGGATGCTCCGCTGCTGCTTCTCGATGAGGCGACCAGCGCCCTTGATGCCGAGAGCGAACGGGAGGTCCAGAAGGCCCTGAAGACACTGATGTCAGGGAGGACAACCCTGGTCATTGCCCACAGGCTGGCGACGGTCCTCAAGGCCGATCGGATCATCGTGCTTCACGAGGGACGGATCGTCGAAAGCGGCCGTCATGGAGATCTCATGGTGGCCGATGGCCGTTATGCGCGGCTTGCCCAGTTGCAGTTCGACGAAACCCTGCCTCTTCAAGGATGACGCGGAATGCGGAGGAACCCTCATTGCTGAAGACACGCTTTACCGAACTCTTCGGTTCCAGACACCCCCTGTGTTGCGGGGGCATGACCCATGTCGGCCGCGCGCCCTTTGTCGCGGCCGTATGCGAGGCCGGGGTTCTGGGGTTCCTGACCGCACTCACTCAGCCCGACCCAGAAGAATTGCAGCGCGAAATAGGCCGCCTGCGCGACGCCACCGACCAGCCCTTCGGTGTCAACCTCACCATTCTGCCGACGCTTAAGCCGGTGCCTTACGAGGAGTACCTCGATGCGGCCCTTGAGGCCGGCGTCACGATCATCGAGACCGCAGGCCACAACCCGGAGCGCTTTGTGCCAAGGATCAAGGCAGCCGGAGCGCTTCTCATTCACAAGTGCACGTCATTGCGCCACTCAATCAAGGCCCAGAAAATCGGCTGCGACGCCATCGCCATCGACGGTTTCGAGTGCGCCGGACATCCAGGCGAGGACGACGTGCCGGGACTCGTGCTGATCCCGGTGGTTGTCGACCGGATCACCATTCCGGTCATCGCATCCGGTGGATTCGCCGATGGTCGTGGGCTGGTGGCGGCGCTGGCCCTGGGCGCGGAAGGCATCAACATGGGCACCCGCTTCATGGTTACCCGGGAAGCCGCCATTCACGACCGGGTCAAGGAGGCCGCGGTTCAGGCTACGGAACGCGACACCCAGCTCATCTTGCGCAGTTTCCGCAACACGGCCCGCTTCTTCCGCAACTCCGTCACGGAAAGGGTGGCGGAACTCGAGGCGAGGCCAGGTGGTGTGACCATCGATGAACTGGCGCCGCTCGTCGCCGGTGCCGAAGGGCGCAGGCTGTTCGACGAAGGCAATCTCGAGTCCGGAATCTGGTCCGCCGGGCAGGTCCTCGGCCTGATCAATGACGTCCCTCCTGTGGGGGACCTTGTCGAGCGGATCATGGCTGACGCCACGGCCATCATGGACGAGCGCCTGTCATCGATGCACGTCACCGCATGATCTGGCCGCCGTTGACGTCGACGGTCGCGCCGGTAATGAAGTCGGCCTCGTCGGCTACGAGGAAGAGAACACAGCGAGCGACATCCTCGACCCGCCCGAGACGCCCTGCCGGGATGTGATTGCGGACGAGATCGTCGAGCCATTCCTGCGGAGCGACACGCACCATGTCCGTGTCGATGTATCCAGGCGCCACGGCGTTGACGGTGACTCCCCGGGCAATGCTCTCTTTCGCCAGCGCCTTGGTGAAGGAAATGATGGCGCCCTTGGCGGCTCCGTAGGCGGTCTCGCCGTAGTTCGGGGCAAAGGCCGACAGTGAAGCGATGTTGACGATACGTCCGAAACCGGCCTTGCGCATGGGCGCGATGACCTGGTGGGTGACATTGAAGTAGCCGTTGAGATTGGTGTCGATCACCTGCCGCCAGACGTCGTCACCCATCTTGTGCATGAAACGGTCCGGAGAGATGCCGGCGTTGTTGACCATGATGTCGATGGCGCCGTGATCGGCCACCACCCTCTCAACCCCTTCTCTGGAAGCCTGGTAGTCGGCGACATCCCACTTGTAGGCGGGGATGGCGTGTTCTTCTGTCAGGCTGCGGGCGGCATCGTCATTGGCCCGGTAGTTGGCCGCCACCCGGTAGCCTGCGGCGGCAAGTGCGCAAGCGATGCCCCTGCCGATACCCCGTGACGCTCCCGTCACAAGCGCCAGTCTTGTCATGGCGATCCATTCCCTGCTCATGTGGCACAATCACTGAAACATCATTGTCGCCGAATTGGTCTGAGGGAGAAACACGTGAGCCGCTTCATCGATCTTCAGCGTCAGGCACGCGGCTGCATCGAGGTTGTCCTCGACCGGCCGGACAAGCTCAATGCGCTCTCCCTCACCCTTCTCGGGGAGCTGACCGACACCTTGAACAGCCTGGAGGACGATGACGATATGCGCTGCGTTGTGCTCTCCGGCGCAGGCCGTGCGTTCTCCGCCGGCGCCGATCTGGCTGATCTCCGCCGACTGGACTCGTCAAACGCGGAACGGTTCATCCGTTGCCTGCATTCCGCCTGCCTGGCGGTGAGGGACTGTCCGGTTCCGGTGATGGCGAGAATCGACGGGCCGTGTCTGGGTGGAGCCCTCGAACTTGCCGCAAGTTGCGACATGCGCGCTGCATCCGAACGCTCGACCTTCGCCATGCCGGAGGTGCGGCTCGGCATTCCCTCGGTGATCGAGGCCGCCCTCTTGCCGCGGCTGATGGGCTGGGGACGGGCTGCGGAAATGCTGTTCACCGGTCGCACGCTGACCGCGAGCGAAGCACACGCCGCTGGCCTGGTGGAGGCCGTGGCCGAAGATCCCGCCGATGTCGTGGCGACGTGGGCGGACGACATTCTCGATGCCGGACCGCACGCCGTCCGTGCCCAGAAAAGACTGATGCGTGCCTGGGAACGCACGCACGTTGATGACGCCATCGAAGCCGGCGTCGAGGCCTTCTGCAGCAGCTGGAAGGGTGACGAGGCACCCCGGAGAATAGCCCGAATTGCCGCAGGTCGGTCCGTCAGCGGTCGGTCAGCTTGAACTCGATCCGGCGGTTGCGCTGCATGGTGTCGGCATCCTCGCTGGCGGCAAGGGGCTGAAATTCGCCGAGACCGGCGGCCATGAGGCGGTGTTCCGGCACACCCAGGGAGATCAGGAAGCGGACGACGGAGGTGGCGCGGGCCGTCGACAGCTCCCAGTTGCTCGGGAAGCGGACCGTCTGGATCGGCTTCGAATCGGTGTGACCGTCCACCCTGAGGATCCAGTCCACATCGTCGGGGATGTCCGAGACAAGCTCAAGGATGAGATCCGCAATCTGGCGCAGGTTCTCCCGGCCCGCTCCTGAAATCTCCGCGCTGCCGCTGGAGAACAGGATGCCCGACTGGATGATGAACCGGTCACCCTCGATCTTCACGCCCTCCCGGTTGCCGAGGTGGTCGTGCAGGCGGGCAAGGAAGTCGCTCTGGTAACGGCTGAGGTCCTGGACCCGGGCAGCCAGCGCGGCATTGAGTCTCTCGCCCAGCGACGTGATCTGCACCAGGTCCTGGGCGGCCTTGATTTCTGCTGCCTCGAGGGCGCTGTTGAGCGATGCCAGGCGGTCTCTGAGGCCGGCGATCTGCTGTGCCTGTGAATCACCCAGCTCCTCGGCCAGATCCCGCTCGCCTTCGACGATGCCGAGACGCCGTGTGAGTTCGGTGATCTGCTGGTTGCCGTCGGCCACTTCCCTTTGGGCGAGAAGCGTGCGTTCCTCTTCGGTGGAAAGCTCGGCTTCCAGTTCCAGTGTGCGGTCGCGCACGGAGGAGAGTGACGCGATGAGCTGGTCAATTCTCTCCCCTGCATCCAGAAGCTCCTCTTCCCTCGCCGTGAGTGCCTCGCCCGTCCGCTCCTCTGCCTCGCGGGACTGCTGGAGCAGGAGAGCAAGGCGTTCGAGTTCGCTGCGTTCCGTTGCGAGAGACTGCGTGAGTTCTTGCTCTCTGCCCTGTGATTCCTCGAGACTGGCCTCGGTCCGGCTGAGCTCTGTCTCGCGGTCAGCGAGCGTGGTTCTCATCAGGTCGAGCGCGCTTTCCCGTTCGACAAGGGCGGCCACCATCCGTTCGAGCTCACTCTCCCGTTCGGCGAGGGTGGCTTGCGTCTCGCCAAGATCGGATTCCCGTTCGGCGAGTGTGATGCGCGTCAAGCCAAGCTCGGTTTCCCGTTCGGCGAGAACGGCTTGCGTCTCGCCGAGTTCGTTGTCGCGGTCAGCAAGCGCGGTTCGTGTCTGCGTGAGTTCGGCGTCCAGGTCTGCCAGACGGCGCTCGAGTTCCGCTTCAAGGATCTGAGCCTCTTCCAGAACCAGCAGCATGCGTCCGACTTCACCCTCGAGATTGCGCCGCACCTGCTCGAGGGCATCGATGTCGCGCTGCAGGCTGGCGAGTTCAGCGGACCTGCGCGCCAGGGCGTCCTTGCTGGCTGCCGCATCGTCGCGAGTGCTGTCAAGATCCTCTCCCATCAGTTCGAGGCGTGCCTGCGCGTCGTCAAGTTCCCGTTCGCTGGCGAGCACCCTCGTCTCGAGAGTCGAACGTTCTGCTTCCAGGGCATCGCGCTCGCTCGACAGGAGGGCGAGCGAGCGGTTCGCGTCGTCTCGGGCTGCCGCTGACTGCTGAAGTTCTGCCGAGAGCTGTGTCAGCTGTTCGCGGATCGTCGCATTGTTGCCGCGTTCCAGGGACAGCATGTCGGTGAGTTCATTGACCCGGGCCTGCAGCCGGCTCAGTACCTGATCCTGGCCGGTCAGGGCGGCTCCCTGGAAGAGCTGTGCAATCATGAAGACCGACAGGGCGAAGATCAGTACCATCAGCAGCGCTGACAGCGCGTCGACAAATCCCGCCCAGGTCTCACCACCCGACTGCAAACGGCGGCCGCGGGAGGCCATGGACCTAGGTGCCTCCGTCGTCGGAGCGTGCCGCCGCGATGGTGCGTGCCAGCAACCTGATTTCCGAGCGCACGTCGTTGGCGATGGCACTCCGTCCCGAAGCGGTCTCCTCGACGAGGCGGCCTATGGCATCGTCGAGATTGCGAAGATGCATCCGGCTGGCTTCGTCGAAGGCGGTGCTCTTCTGGGTCTCGATCAGGTTCTGGATGACCACTTTGAGATCCGCCAGGCTCTCGATCAGCGTGCCGAGCTGTCTCTGTTCAGCTCCGATGCGGTCGACCATGGAGACGAGCCTGTCCGTGAGCGTGGAGATCTTCTCGTCGATCTGCCGGTGGTTCGCGAAGTTCTTGTCGAGGGTGATGTTGAGGCGGTCGAGGCTCTCGGCGGTCTGCTCAAGGAGGGCGCTGACGTAGGCCGGCGCCTCACCGCCTTCCGGTGTGTCTCCGTCGCCGCGTCCCGAATGGAGCCGTGTCACCGATGACAGCCACTCCTCCAGTTCGTTGTAGAAACGGTTGAGGGCCTGACCGGACTGCAGGTCGAGAAAGCCGAGGATCAGGGATCCGGCAAGTCCGAAGAGTGACGAGCTGAAGGCCGTTCCCATGCCTGACAGCGGCGACGCCATGCCTTCCTTGAGGCTCTCGAAGAGGCCGACAATGTCCTGTCCAGGGTCGAGATTGAGCGTGGTGAGCGTTGCGCTGACTCCGCCGATGGTCTTGATGAGACCCCAGAATGTTCCCAGCAGTCCCAGAAAGATGAGGAGACCGATGAGGTACCGCGAAATCTCGCGGGATTCGTCGAGTCTGGCGCCGATGCTGTCGAGGATCGAGCGCGTCGACGTCGGGGTGAGGCTGAACTGGGCGCCGGAAGCCCGGCGCTTGCCGAGCATGGCGGCCATCGGCACGAGCAGCCGGGGGGTTGTCTGGATGCGCAGATGAGGCTTGCGAAAACTGTCGATCCAGGCAACTTCCCGATAGAGCATCTGCGGTTGCCGGAAGATGTAGAGGATGCCGAACAGGAGAACGCCGAGAATCAGCCCGTTGAGCAGGGGGTTCGCCTGGAAGGCGACAAGCAGCGTTGCTGACAGGAAGCCGGTGATGACCAGCACAACGAGGAGGAACGCGGCCATCCTGATGATGTAGCGGTTCGGGCGCGTCATGCGATGCTCCACATCAACCCGATATGCTCCGGATTGCCGGTTCGTCCCACCGTGACGTCGCCGGCAACCCTCATGGGTGTGGTTACCATGTCCGTGAGTGTGTCGTCCATTGATCACCGCTAGGTGGCGGCATTGTGTCAGGCAAGTGACCGGAGCATGTGCCCGTGGATTCCGGGATTCCCGGCGAGAACCGAAGGTGGTGCGGCGCCAGTCGGGCTGCCATCGAGGCGGGTGATGATACCTCCCGCTTCCTGGATCAGGATGGTGCCGGCCGCCAGACTGTCCGGGTCGACGCCGTCCGCCCAGTAGCCGTCAAGCCTGCCGGCTGCCAGCCAGGCGAGATCGAGTGATGGAGCGCCAAGGCAACGCAGCCGGGGCCCCTGTTTCAGCAGCCTGGCGATGCCGAGAGCACTCGGCACTCCGTCGCCGTGGGCAAGGACGCTCCCGGAGAGTGATCTGGTTCCGGATACCCGCAGTCGACGTGATCGCATGAAGGCGCCGTGTCCCCGTTCGGCCCAGAAGAGTTCGTCCTTCAGGGGATCGAGGACGACACCTGCGACGATCTCGCCGGTCATTTCGACCGCGACCGCAACGGAAGTATGGGGAATGGCGTGGACGAGGTTGTTCACACCATCAAGCGCATTGACGATCCAGCGGCTGCCTTTCGCCGGGCTGTCGAAGGAGAAATCCGGACGGGCGTGAGCGAGTTCCCGTCTGATGGTTTCACCCGAGCGACGCCTGGATGCCTCGACGAACTGCGCCGCGCCCGCCTTCGACGACACCAGATTGTCGGCCTCGTTGTAGTCCCGGATCAGGGCGACGGCGGCCTTCGACGCCGCCTTCGCCATGACGGTGATGAGGGGCGATTGATAGGCCAAGACTGCCGTTCAGTCCTTCGCGCGTTCCCGGTAGGTCGCATCCACGGTGTTGACCACCACCCTGACACCGGTCTCGATGTGTGGTGGAACCATGATGCGCAGTCCGTTCTCGAGGATGGCGGGCTTGTAGGACGACGCGGCTGTCTGTCCCTTGACCACTGCTTCGGTTTCGGCAATGGCGAGAACGACGGTCTCCGGCAGGGAGACTCCGACAACCTCGTCTTCATGGGACTGGATCATGACTTCCATGCCATCCTGGAGGAAGGCTGCGCCGGAACCCAGCATGTCACGGCTGATGATCGTCTGCTCGAAGGTCTCGGAGTTCATGAACGTGAAGGAATCCGCATCGGCAAAGAGGAACTGGTGCGGCGTGTCCCAGAGCCTCACCCGTTCCACGGACTCCGACGACCGGAACCGTTCGTTGAGCTTCGTGCCGTCGCGGATGTCCTTGAGTTCCACCTGGAGATAGGCGCCACCCTTGCCGGGCTGGGTGTGCTGGATCCTGGTGGCGACCAGGAGCCGGTCCTTGTGGTGGATCACCATGCCAGGACGGATCGCGTTGCCGTCGATCTTCATGACATCACTGCCTGATGTTGGGAGTTTCGAGCGGCGCGGACGCTAGCACCACCCCCTGTCCAAGGCAAGAACACGGACCTCCCGTTCACGAGTTCCCGGACCGGATGCCCACTCTGCGACAGGGTCGTTCCTGCGAGCGGTTCATCAAGACCCGGTTGTCGAACGACAGTGCTGCAACGCACATCTGCATCATCGTTTCTCTGCAGGCGACATCCAGGGGGGCGCTTCCACCAGCCTGGATCATCGATGAACTCATGCACTGCGAGGGCCGGAGTCACTACGCCCGGTACCTGAAGGCCACGGAGTGAGAAGGTGCGATCCATCGGTTGTCCGGACCGTCTCTGTCCGGCGCTTTCCCGCGTTCACGATGTGCTCGTCGTATGTCAACAGTCTCGTCACCTAGATCGGACCCGGACTGGTGTGAGATGACGGTCCGGCGGGGTGGCGACAGGCGCTTCATCCTTCTTTTCGAGGAGCGGGCAGTTCGTGGTGGAATGTGCCGCCGCATGCCTTGGTCATGTCGGCGATGCGGGCGACGATCGAAGGCTCGCCCTTGAGGTGAATGTCGCGCCAGCCCAGGCGCAGGGCGAGCATGGCGTATCCGGCATCAGGGCCACAGTCGATCAGCGCACGCACGGAGGGGGTGCCGGCGCCTGCCTGGCGCATCATTTCCAGAAGATAGCCTGGCCCCAGCCGCGCACAGGCCCCCGGCGCGGTGACGAGCAGGATCTCCTGGCCGCACTGCCGGGCGTCCACCACGGCCGTGCGGGCTTCCTCCAGGGTTTCGACGACGCGGGGTGTCAGGCCGCCTCCAGCGCCACGAGTCCGGGCAGTGGTGTCCCCTCGAGCCATTGCAGGAAGGCGCCGCCCGCCGTGGAGACGTAGGAGAAACCGTCCGTGGCGCCGGCGTGTGTGAGAGCCGCTGCCGTGTCACCGCCACCCGCCACCGAGAAGACCGATCCGCTCCGCGTGAGGTCCGCAATCGCGCGGGCGAGATCTACGGTTCCCCTGTCAAAGCCGTCGCGTTCGAACATCCCCATGGGCCCGTTCCAGACCACGGTCCTGCACCCTTCGACGAGGCGCGAGACTGCCGCCACGGTCAGCGGTCCGACATCGAGAATCCGCGCGTCACGAGCGATGGCATCGAGGCCGCAGGTCACTGGTCGGCCATCTTCCTCGACGACGGCGTCGACAGGCAGGTGGACGGCATGACCGCGATCGCGGGCCGATCTCATGATGCGATCGGCGATGCCGGTCATGTCGGCCTCGTGGAGCGAGGCGCCGATCCCGGTGCCTTGCGCGGCAAGGAAGGTGTTGGCCATGGCGCCGCCGACGACGAGATGGTCCGCCCAGCGCGACAGATACTCCAGAATGGCGAGCTTGGTGGACACCTTGGCTCCGCCGACCACGGCGGCAACGGGGCGCACCGGATGACTGAGCGCCCGTCCAATGGCGTTCACTTCCTCCTCCATGAGACGCCCGGCGCAGGATGGCAGCAGACGTGCCAGGGACGTGACCGAGGCATGGGCGCGGTGACTGACCGAAAAGGCGTCGTTGACGCAGATGTCGCCAAGGGCCCCGAGGGCGCGGGTGAAGTCGCGATCATCAGCCTCCTCTCCCGGATGGAAGCGGAGATTCTCGAGCATGGCGACGTCACCCGGTCCGGTCGACGCAATGGTGTCGGCGGCGCTGTCACCTATCGTGTCGGTGGCGAAGCCTACCGGACGACCAAGGGCATCCGCGATGGCCGTGGCGACGGGAGCGAGCGACAGGGAGGGATCGGGCCTCCCCCCCGGCCTGCCGAGGTGGGCCAGAATGATCGTGCGGGCCCCGGTGCGTGCGAGCTCTCGCACGGTGGCGAGGCTCCTTTCGATCCGTTCGCTTCCCGTGACACGTCCACCGTCGATGGGCACGTTGAGGTCGAGGCGCAACAGAACCCGCCTGCCGGCAGGACTGATGTCATCAAGTGTGCGCAAGGTGCCCACGGCCGGGCAGGGTGTTCTCCTAGAGGAACCTGGCGAGCGCCGCCGCCGTGTCGCTCATCCGGTTCGAGAATCCCCATTCGTTGTCATACCAGGAGAGCACCCTGACAAAGCGTCCGTCGATGACCTTGGTCTCGCCGAGATCGAAGACGGAACTTGCAGGGTTGTGGTTGAAATCACTGGAAACGAGTGGCTCGTCATTGACCGCAAGCACACCCTTGAGACGGCCGCGGGCCGCCTTGGTGACAGCACGGTTGACGGTCTCCACAGTGGTCTCCTCCGGTGCCTCGAACTTGAAGTCGACGAGACTGACATTGGGCGTGGGAACCCGGATCGACGTGCCGTCGAGCTTGCCTTCGAGTTCCGGCAACACCAGGCCCACGGCGCGGGCAGCGCCGGTGGAGGTGGGAATCATGGACGCCGATGCGGCGCGTGCCCGGCGTGGATCGGCATGCAGGGTATCGACGGTTCGCTGGTCCCCGGTGAAGGCATGAATGGTTGTCATGAACCCGTGACGGATGCCGACCGCCTTGTGAAGCACGGCGGCGACCGGCGCCAGGCAGTTCGTGGTGCACGAGGCGTTGGAGATGACATCGTGCGCCTTGCGAAGCTTGCCGTGATTGACTCCATAAACCACGGTGAGATCGGCTCCTTGCGCCGGCGCGGAGATCAGGACCTTGCGGGCCCCGGCCTCGAGGTGCTGTGAGGCCTTTTCGCGGGAGGCAAAGATGCCCGTGCATTCCATGACAACATCGACCCCGAGGTCGCGCCAGGGAAGCTGAGAAGGCTGTCGTTCCTGGAGCACGGCAACACTCTTTCCGTCGACCTCGAGTGTCGTGCCGCGCGCCGAAACCTCACCCGGGTAGATGCCATGAACGGTGTCGTACTTGAGGAGGTGAGCGTTGGCCTCGGCGGTGCCCAGATCGTTGATGGCCACGAACTCCACGTCGTCGCGTCCCGATTCCATCGCGGCACGAAACACAAGGCGGCCGATACGGCCAAATCCATTGATGGCAACGCGAACCGCCATACCTTCCTCCAGGACAAACGGGGGACCCTGTCCTACCTGTTTCCAGGTCGGCCGGTCAACGCATCCCTCGTCAGAGACGCTGTCTGACTGCCTCGACGACGGCTTGAGGCGTGATGCCGAAGTGTTCGTAGAGTGCCCCGGCAGGCGCCGATTCTCCAAAACCGCTGACGCCGACAAACCCGCCTTCCTCGCCGATGATGTCCGTCCATCCGAAGGGCAGGGAAGCCTCGACTGCAACTGTCACCCGGTCGCGCGGGATCAGGGCGGCGCGGTCGGCCGGATCCTGATTCCTGAAGAATTCCTGGCACGGCATTGACACGATGCGCACGCCGACCCCGTCATCCTCGAGAACACGACCTGCCTCGATGGCGATCGCGACCTCCGACCCACTGGCAACGATGGTCGCCTGGTGCGTCGCCACCGCCTCGCGAATCACGTAGGCGCCCGTGCTGCAGGGATTGCCGGGAAGGGGTTCATGCCTCGCCTGGGGAAGACCCTGTCGGGAGAGTGCGATCACCGATGGCGTCGTCTGCGACGTCAGGGCCAGCTCCCAGCACTCGGCGGTCTCGATGGCATCCGCCGGGCGGAAGACATGGAGGTTGGGAATGGCCCTCAGGCTGGCGAGGTGTTCCACCGGCTGGTGTGTCGGCCCGTCCTCGCCAAGTCCGATCGAGTCGTGTGTCATCACGTAGATGACACGCTGCTGCATGAGGGCGGCAAGGCGGATGGAGGGGCGACAATAGTCAGTGAAGGCAAGAAAGGTCCCGCCGTAGGGGATGAGTCCGCCATGGAGGGCCATGCCGGTCATGGCGGCGGCCATCGCGTGTTCGCGGACTCCGTAACGAACGTAGGTTCCGGAGTAGTTCCCGGCGGTGATGTCGGCCATCGCGCCTGTGCGCGTGTTGTTGGAGCCGGTGAGGTCTGCCGATCCGCCGATCATCTCGGGCAGTGCTTCGGTCAGGCGGTCAAGCGCCAGTTCGCTCGCCTTGCGGGTGGCGACGCGGACCGGTTCGGCAAGCAGGCGGGAGACATGCTCGGCCGTGACATCGCGGACCCGGTCGTCGATGTCGCCGGTCATGCGCCGCTCGAACTCCCGGCGCATGGTGGCATCCAGTGCATCAAGCTTCCGTTGCCACGCCTCGCGGAGAGGAGCGTTGCGCCGCCCCGTCTCTCTCCAGGAATCGAGAATGTCATCGGGAATGACGAAGGGATCGGCCTCCCAGCCCAGTTCGCTGCGTGCCGCGGAAACCTCGTCCGCGCCCAGGGGAGAGCCGTGGGACGCCGCCGTTCCCGCCTTGCCTGGAGAACCGAAACCGATGACGGTGCGGCAGGCGATGAGGCTTGGACGATCACTGTCGAGGGCCCGTCCCAGAGCGCCGGCGATCGCCTCTCCGTCATGACCGTCCACGCTTTCCACCGCCCAGTTCAGGGCACTGAAACGCGCCAGGGTGTCATCGGAGACGGCCAGCGAGGTCGGCCCGTCGATCGAGATGCCGTTGTCGTCGAACAGCACGATCAGGCGGTTGAGCGCGAGGTGGCCGGCCAGAGAGGCGGCCTCGTGGCTGATTCCCTCCATCAGGCAGCCATCGCCGGCAATGACCCAGGTACGGTGGTCGACGACATCGCCGAAGCGGTCCGCCATGATCCTTTCGCCCAGCGCCATGCCGACGGCGTTGGCGAAACCCTGACCGAGCGGTCCGGTGGTGGTCTCTATGCCCGGACTTGCACCGTATTCGGGGTGGCCCGCGGTACGGCTCCCCAGCTGCCTGAACCTGCGGATCTCGTCCAGGGTCATGTCGGCGTACCCCGAAAGATGGAGCAACGCGTAGAGCAGCATGGATCCGTGGCCCGCCGAGAGAACGAAGCGGTCCCGGTCAGGCCACTCCGGATGCCTGGGGTCGAACTTCAGAAATCTGGTGAAGAGCACGGTGGCAACGTCCGCCATGCCCATGGGCATGCCGGGATGGCCACTGGCTGCTGCCTCGACAGCATCCATGGCAAGGGCCCTGATGGCGTTTGCCATCCTGCGTTGTGTGATCCGCTCCACCGACTGCCCGTCCATCAGGATCGTGAACCCCTCGCTGTCTTCCCCGTGCCTGGTGGCATCGCGACCCTACATAAAGAGTGGAGGGAACCGGAACAAGGTCCGCCACGTCATGGCATTCTGCAACGCCTGTCTTTATCGGCGTGCTCCATGGCGTTATTGTCGCCCGGACTTCGGACCAGGGGCGAACATGGCTTCACGGGACAAGACGTTGATGAGGCTGGACAAGGCCGTCAAGCGACTGGAACGTGCCCTCGACCTGTCGCAGGATGCACGCGAAGGAGTCAAGCAGGGCCAGCTTCAGGGGGGACCCGGCGATGCCGGGGACAGGATGAGGGAACTCGAAGAGAAGCTGAAGACGGCGGATTCCCGCCTGGGATCCGTGATTTCGGAACTGAAAACGATGTTGGAGCGCGGTGATGCCCCAGGTGACGGTACTGATCAACGGTCATGAGTACGACGTAGCCTGTGGCAAGGGACAGGAAAGACGCACCTGCGAACTTGCCGACTATGTTGACAGCAAGATAAAGCAGCTCGTCGGCCAGCTCGGCAATCTCGGCGATCAGCGCTTGCTGCTTCTGGCGTCGCTCCATCTTGTCGATGAACTCTGGGATTACCAGGAGGCTGGAGCCAAGGGGACAACGAAGGCGGTCGAGGCACGCAGGGCCGATGCCATCGATGCGCTGGCGGAGCGGATCGAGCGCGTGGCCGAGCGCATCGAGGGCGGCACCTGACGCCCGGTCCGGCAGGCCCCGCAGCGCACCGCGCGTGAAGGTTCCGCGGCGACATCGCGAAATTCCCTGTATCCATCGGCCGAGGACCGGTTCTATAAGGGGACCGGGGCGGATGTCTGCCCGGCAGGTTGTCACATCAATCCCCGGGGCCAATGCACATCATCCGGGAGCTGTCCCTGGCGGGGGTGTGCCCCCGTTATCACGGCGCCCACCTGCACACGCAGGCCACGGAGGAGTGCCCATGGGACAACGGCGCGGGTGGTGCCGCCCCTGATGGACGAGAAGGCGCTGCAGCGCAGGCGCTGCATGGAGATGAGGAAGCAGCTTCATGCCTCCCTCGTCGATGCCGGCGAGAAGGCGTGCCGTCACTTCCTGTCCGCGATCGGATTTCCCGCCGGCGCCGCCGTATCCGCCTACATTCCGGTGAGTTCGGAGTTCGACGTCCTGCCGCTCGCCAGGGCCGCCCATGCCGGCGGGCACGAGGTCGGCATGCCCGTTGTCGTGGCAAGGAACCGGCCCCTGGCCTTTCGGGCCTGGGCCCCGGGTGACAGGCTGGAGCCCGGCGCATGGAACATTCCGGTCCCGCCCGTCGATGCGCCACCGGTGATCCCACGCCTTCTTTTTGTGCCGATGCTGGCATTCGATTCGAGGGGATATCGTCTGGGCTATGGCGGCGGGTTCTATGATCGCACTCTCCAGGGGCTCAGACGCGGTGGCCGGCCGGTCACCGCCGTGGGTGTGTGTTATGCCGGCCTCGAGCTCGACGCGGTGCCCCGCCAGACCCATGATGTCCGCCTCGACTGGATCGTGACCGAGGAAGGTGCGCGGTCAACCGGATTGACCGCCCCAGGGGGAGACGAAAGATGACCGACGCTGGAGCAACGAGGATCGTCAGTGACTTCCCGTGCCACGTGAAGGAGATCGAGCATGTCTGGATCCCCATGGCCGACGGGGTGCGCCTGTCGGCGCGCATCTGGATGCCCGACGATGCCGAAGACAACCCGGTGCCCGCGATTCTCGAGTACATCCCCTACCGCAAGCGCGATCACACACGCGTCGGGGATGACCCTCGGCACCGCTACTGGGCCGGGCACGGCTATGCCTGTGTGAGGCTCGACATTCGGGGCACCGGGGAGTCGGAAGGTCTCATCACGGACGAGTATGCACTCCAGGAACAGGACGATGCCGTGGAAGCGATCGCCTGGATTGCCTCCCAGCCCTGGTGCAGCGGACGTGTCGGCATGACGGGCATCTCGTGGGGTGGCTTCAACAGCCTGCAGGTGGCGGCGCGCCGGCCACCGGCCCTGAAGGCGATCATCACGCACTGTTCGACCGATGACCGCTACAGCGACGATGTGCACTACATGGGCGGGTGCCTGCTGCTCGAGAATTTCTTCTGGGGATCGGCCTACCTGATGCTCATGGCGCGCTCCGGCGATCCGCTGATCCAGGGGGAGAGATGGCGGGATCAGTGGCTGGAACGACTGGAGAACCAGGAGCCGGTCGCCGCCACCCTCTGGCTCGCCCACCAGCGGCGGGATGCCTACTGGAAGCACGGATCGGTCTGCGAGAACTGGTCGGACATCACTTGTGCGGTCTACGCCGTGGGCGGCTGGAACGACGGTTACTCGAATGCCGTGCCGCGCATGCTCGAGAATCTCGACGGTCCGGCCAGGGGACTCATCGGTCCGTGGGGCCACAAGTACCCCCAGGACGCCATTCCGGGACCCTCCATCGGGTTCCTTCAACAGGGCCTGCGCTGGTGGGATCACTGGCTGAAAGGCGGGGACCCGGAGTTCGCGGACGAACCTCAACTGACCGTCTGGCTGGACGAGTTCCAGTCGCCGGACGCCTGCCTGGCGCAGTCGAAGGGGCGATGGGTGAGCGAGGCCGTCTGGCCGTCACCTGGCACCGTCACCCAAACCCTCTTCCTCAACGCCGATGGCCTGGGGGCGTCAGCCGGTCCGCAGGTCACCATGGAGCACCGGTCTCCGGAGACCGTCGGTGTGACTGCCGGCAGTTGGTGTCCCTATGGGCTTGGCGGTTCCAGCCCCGACCTGCCGCTCGACCAGCGGGAGGACGATGCCGTGTCGCTCGTGTTCGACGGTGAACCCCTCGAGGGACGCCTGGAGATCCTCGGAGCGCCGGAACTCGTGCTCGAGGTTGCGGTGGACCGTCCCCAGGCGATGGTGGTGGTTCGTCTCAACGACGTTGCGCCGACCGGAGAATCCATGCGCGTGACATGGGGCGTGCTCAATCTCTCTCATGCCCGCAGCCACGAGGAACCGTCGTCGATGACACCGGGACAAACGGTGACGATCCGCCTCAAGCTGAACGACTGCGCCCACGCCTTTGATGCAGGACACCGGGTTCGTGTCGCCGTCTCGACGAGCTACTTTCCCGTCGTGTGGCCGGCGCCGGAAGCCTTCACCCTTTCGCTCACCGGTGGCGCCGGGAGCAGGCTGATGCTGCCCGTCCGTCCCCTCAGGGACGATGATGATCCGGGAGTGGTGTTCGGCGAAGCCGAAATGGCGCCGCCTCCCGACATGACGGTCCTGGTGCCTCCCTCCTCATCGAGGAGGGTCGAGCGGGATCTGGCGAGCGGCGAACAGGTGATGCGCCTGGTGGAGGACGGCGGCGTCTGCCGCCTCGAGGCCATCGACATGGAATGTGCCGACGGCACCAGGTTCGAGTACCACATCACGAAAGGCGACCCCCTTTCCGCACGGGCCGTCTGGCACTGGTGGAGCCGCCGCAGCCGGGGCGACTGGGATGCCGGAGTCAAGGTGCGGATGGAAATCAGTTCGTCGGCGGAGACCTGGCATGTGATCAGCGATCTCGAGGCCTTCGAGGGAGACCGGCGGGTTCATTCGCGTTCATGGAATCACGACATTCCAAGGGATCATTGCTGAGCGGCGAGACCGGCCAGCATGGTCTTCTCGACAGCCGTGGCCCTCTCAAAGACCATCTCCTTCCAGGTGCCAGTGTCGGGATAGAAGCAGCGCCGGATCTCCGCCTTGATGGCGCGGCCAAGGTCCGAATCGGCATCCCCGTGGTTGTGGAGCCAGCAATCCGCCATCAGGGATTCAAGGACCTCTTCAAGAGGTGAGGTGCCGTATTCCAGGGTCGCCATGGTGAGGCTGGCGTGGTCTGCGGCCCTGGCGACTCCAAGATTGTTGGTGCCGGTGAGCGGTGCGGAGACCGAAGTGCCGTCACTGGTCGATGTCACGGCGCCTTCACCGAACCAGTCGACCAGGCGCCGGTGACCGGGTTCACCTGTCTCGTGATCCGAAATCAGTTCACCGACGCCAAAGGGACCCAGCCCGGTGTGGTAGTCGAGGAAGGCGAAGTGGCGGGCGCCCGCAGCATGCCGGCGGACGATGGAGGTGAGCGTGGTGGCCGACCAGGAGGGGGCCGATCCGCCGTAGAAAAGGCCCGGCGGGTGACTGTACTGACCGGCCGAAATGGCGCCCTGCAGGGCCATGTCCCCCCGGCGTTCGCGATAGGTCTCCATCGCTGCGTGACACGCGGCCCGCGATTCCGCGGTCCACGTGTCCGGACACAAGGCCTCCTTCAGCGCCTCGTAGCCTTCGTTGGTGGCGTAGGGCTGGTCATGGTCGACGTGATTGCGGTTGAGATCGATGTTTTCGTGGGTCACGCGGCGCAACCAGGAGAATCCGAAGGGATTGATGGCGTGGATCAGGACAACGGCAACGTCGTCGTCCCGATCGTCGTAGAGGCCTGATGCAAGGGCACCGGTCTGCACTCCCGAACCGCAGAAACCCTCGACACCGTGGGTGGCCGACATGGTCATGAAGACCCGTCCGGCGTCATCGGGACCCAGGCGCGCGACATCCGTGGCCAGGATCTCGCCGTCCCGGCCTCGTTTGGGATGGAGGTGCTGGTCGACTTGGGCACCTCGCAAGAGGCAGGCATCGAGAAAGGCCTGCCGCGCTTCACGATAGGTTGCGGAAAAGAACTGTTCAGGATGCATTGCCGGCCTCGGTGCTGCTGTCACGGGGTCGCACGGTAGCACCGGCTCTTGCAGGCGAACACGCGTTTTCCCGCACGTGTTCCCTGACGCAGTCGATGGCCTGGTCCAGTGTGAGCCGCCGGACCTCCACCCCTTCCGGGAAAGCGCTCACCATGCGCGACGGCAAGCGCGGATCGAGGAGCACGAAGACGCCACGGTCATCCATCCGTCGCACGAGGCGGCCGAAAGCCTGGCGCAACCTCAACCGCGTGATGAGATCGTTCCACTGCAGGTCCCCGAAGGCGGCGTGTCGGGCCCTGTGCAGCAGATCCGGCCGTGGCCATGGCACCCTGTCGAAGACGATGAGACGCAGGGAGCGACCGGGGACATCAACGCCGTCGCGCACGGCATCGGTGCCGAGCAGGCAGGAATCCTCTTCAGCGCGAAAGATGTCCACGAGGGTCCCGGTATCCATGGCGTCGACGTGCTGCGCGTAGAGAGGCAGCCCTGCCTCCTGGAGGGGAAGGGCGATGCGCTGCTGGACACGTCTCAGGCGCCTGATCGCCGTGAAGATTCCGAGACCTCCTCCTCCGGAGGCCATGAAGAGATCGCGAAAGGCGATACTGACCCTCACCTCGTCCTGGCGCGGAACGTCCGTGACGACGATCACCCGGGTGAGTTCCGGGTAGTCAAACGGCGAGGAGATGGCGGAACAGGCCGGTGGATCGGCGAGATGGCGCAGACCGGTCCGGAGGCCGGCCGTGAGCCAGGATCCTTCGCCTGTCTGCGGGTGGTCACGCGCATCGCGCAGTGTCGCCGAGGTGATGACGATGCCATGGGTCTTCGATGCGACATTCTCGGCAAAGGGCAAACCCGGATCGATCCAGTGACGGTGCATGCCCGTATCGAATTCGCGGCCGTCGATGCGGTTGATCGACAGGCAGTCGTGGTACTCCGCAGGGGTTTCTGCACCCAGGGTCTCGAGCATGTGCCGCCACTCGGCAATGACGTCGACACCGCGAAGACGGATGCCCCGGATCGTCGCCTCCATGCGCTGCTCTGTGTGTTCCTCGAGGCGGTCCTTCAGGCGGATCAGTTCCTCGCCCAGATGTCCGATGAGATCCGACAGGGGCCGCTCAAGGGCGCCCAGCGCTTCGTGGAGGTCGATGGCCGCCGCAAGGAGTGGTTCAGGAGGACAATCGGCCAGGCATTCCAGGCTGTAGTGGCCCCGGGAGTCCCCGGTCCGGTCCAGCACCTGGCTGCGTACCAGGAAGAAGAAGGCTTCCGCCTTCCCCGTTGGGGCGCCGGCGGCGAACCGGTCCGGCCAGCCCGGCGCCGGCAGAACGGTGGCGGCGCGCGCGATATCGGCGACGAGTGCGCGACCCTCATCACCGATGAGATCCCGCACCCTCTGCATGAGGCCTCGGGCCCGCGACTGGCGGCTTCCCGCGCCAAGCAGCCAGCGGCGCAGATCCTCTGCCTCGCGGCAGGTGAGTTCGGTGGCGAACACCCGGTCGGCCGCATCAAAGAGATGGTGCCCCTCATCGAAGACGTAACGCGTCGGGGCATGGGGGTCGCCTTCGCCGCTGTGCCAGGCCTGCAGCAGGCTGAGCGCGTGATTGGAGACGACAATGTCGGCATGGTGCGCTCGGCGCACGGACCCTTCGATGAAGCACTTTCGGAAATGGTCGCAGGCGCTGTAGATGCACTCGCCGCGGCGGTCCGCGAGATCCATGGTTCGCCGGTACCCGAGCAGTTCGAGAAGCCAGCCGGGCAGGGAGCCACCCTGCATGTCGCCATCGGACGTGGTCTGAATCCAGCGTCCGATGAGACCGAGACGGACCGTGTCCTCAAGCGAACCTCCACGGCGATTGACCGCATCGGCGAAGTTGAGCAGGCACAGGTAGTTCTCGCGGCCCTTGCGCACCACGACTCGCCGCCGCCTGGCCTCGCCCTCCGGGATGAGCCGGTCGAGTTCCTGATTGATCTGGCGCTGCAGGTTCCTGGTGTAGGTGCTGATCCACACGGTGCCGCGGTTCTTTTCCGCCCACAGGCTGGCCGGTGCGATGTATCCCAGGGTCTTGCCCACACCTGTGCCCGCCTCTGCCAGCACCGCGCCGACCGCGCCCGGCTCCCGGCGCGGGGCGAAGCCGGGGATCAGCGATTGCGCATATTGAACCTGTTCGGCCCTGTCCTCGGCATCCACTCCGAGAAGCGAGACCAGTCGTGACACCACGTCCTCCCTGGCGATGGCGTCGGTGAGGGGTGGTGGCCGAGGTTCCCTCTCCGACCATTCCTGGCGAGTGGACCAGACATCAAGACTGCCTTTCGCATCCGGCGCCAGGTCCAGTGCAGCAGCGACATCGCCTCCCCAGGGCCAGGCGCTGTCGACCATGACGGCCGCAATGGCGCTCGCCTCCTCCCTCTGCTCGCGGTCGAACGCCGCCAGTTCGTCGAGCAGAAGGGCGGCACATGTCCGCAGTGCCATCGCCTGATCAGCCATGTCGCGGGGCAGGCCGGCGCCGAGTGCCCGGGCGACACCGAAGGGCGTGGGAACGGCAAAGGACCCCGGGCGCACGAATGCGAGGACTTCCAGGATATCGAAGGCCGGCAGGTGGCGGGTCCCGGTGCGCCCGCCGGTGGCCACCGCATGGCACAGCAGGGGCACGGCGCCACGCTTCCACCTCTGTCCGGCCTCTTCGCGATCGATTTCCTCGATGACACCGTCGGCGGTCAGCCAGACGGCACTGGCAGCACCCGCCACGAGTGTCGGCGCCTCGGCCCAGGTCACGGCGCGATCAGTCACATGCGAGCTTGCCGCGGATGAGGGCGAGAGTTTCGCTGCGTCCGTAGAGGGCCATGAAACTGCCGAACCGCGGTCCGGAGGGCTGGCCAAGGAGAACCTCGTAGAGGGTTGCGAACCAGGCTCTCAGAGGCTCGAATCCATGGTCCCGCCCCGTGGCATAGGTCTCGCTCTGGAAATCCTCGCCGGTGGCGGTTTCCGGCAGTGATTCCAGGCGGCCGGCCAGGTCGGCAAGGGCGTCCCGTTCCTTGTCGTCCGGAATGCGGTAGTGCTTCTGCTCCCTCACCACATCCCGGTAGTAGTGGACGGCGAGGCGCGCCAGGCGGTCGAGCAGGGGATGGGTTTCGGGTGATGTTCCGTGAAGATAGCGGCTGATGAAGCCCCACAGGATGGCCTCGTCGTCGGCATTGCAGACACTGGCGAGATTGAGAAGCACCGCATAGGAAAGAGGCTGTTCCTCGACCGGCGGGTCGCCGGCATGAATGTGCCATACCGGGTTGGCAAGGCGCTCGTCATGGTCCTGCCGGTGGTAGAGTTCGAGGTGCCGCGCGTGCTCGTCGACGTGACGCGGGATGACGTCGAAGTAGAGGCGCTTGGCCGTACGCGGCTTGGTGTACATGAAGAGGGCAAGGCTTTCGGGAGTGCCGTAGCGCAGCCATTCGTCGATGGTGAGGCCGTTGCCGCGGGACTTCGAGATCTTCTCGCCGTTCTGGTCAAGGAAGAGTTCGTAGTTGAAACCCTCCGGCGGTGTGCCGCCAAGGGCCCTGCAGATACGCCCCGAGATGGTCACCGAATCGATCAGGTCCTTGCCGGCCATTTCGTAATCGACGTCCAGGGCATGCCAGCGCATGCCCCAGTCCGGCTTCCAGTTGAGCTTGCAGTGCCCTCCCGTGACCGGAACCTCCGCCCTGGTCCCGTCCTCGTCCTCGAAGACGATCGTTCCCTTTCCGGGATGGCGCTCGAGGAGAGGCACGTAGAGGACCCGGCCGCTGACCGGAGAGATCGGCAGGAAGGGCGAATAGGTCCTGCGGCGCTCCTCCCTCAGGGTCGGCAGCATGATGTCCATGACAGCGTCAAACCGCTCGAGGACGCGCAGGAGGGCCTCGTCGAAAGCGCCTGACCGGTACATTTCGGAGGAACTCACGAACTCATACGTGAAGCCGAAACGGTCGAGAAAGGACCTCAGCATCGCGTTGTTGTGGTCCCCGAAGCTCGCATGGCTGCTGTCGAAGGGATTGGGGATTCTCGTCAGCGGGTGGCCGATGTAGCGCGCCATCATCTCCTGTTCCGGGATGTTGTCCGGAACCTTGCGCAATCCGTCCATGTCATCGGAATAGGCGAAGAGACGTGTCGGCACGTCCGACATCAGCGAGAAGGCATGGCGCACCATGCTGGTGCGGACGACCTCGCCGAACGTGCCGATATGGGGCAGGCCCGACGGCCCGTAGCCTGTCTCGAACAGCACGTAGCCCTTACTGGGGGTACGGCCCCCCAGCCTTCCCAGGAGTTTCCGCGCCTCCTCGAACGGCCAGGCCCTGATGGCGCGGGCCTGTTCTTCAGACAACTCCACCAAAGAAGAACCTCCTCGAGCGGTGCGCTGCAAACTATGTCCGGGCGTCAGGGTGCGCAAGGCCGTCTCCGGACGGGGCATGTGTGACGACTCTGGACATTCCGCACCGCCGCTCGGTAGCGGGTGTACCGTCCATGCCTGTCGGCCGGTTCTCTCAGAAGATTGCCTGGCGGTCCCGGGCGAGACTGGTTCGCAGGAAATCGGCGAAGGCCCGTGCGGGCGGTGACATCTCGACCGTAATGGCCCAGACCAGGCCCACATCCATGGTCGGGACGAGGCTGGCAAGGGACACGGCCTCGACGCGCAGACCTTCGAGAGACCAGGGTCTGTAGACCATGTCGGAGAGGATGGTGACGCCCATGCCGTTGGCCACCATGGAGCGCACAGCCTCGACCGACGAGGTGCGCATCAGTGTCTTCGGGCGACAGCCAGCCTGGTGCCAGTAGCGTTGTGTCGTGTTGGACGCCTCATCGACGGTGAGCATGATGTAGGGTTCCTTCGCCACATCACTGAGCTGGATGTCATCCTTCTTGAGGAGATGATGGCTCGTCGGGACCCACAGGCGGCGCGGCGACCGAAACAGGGTTTCGAAATCCAGCCATTCCTGATCGACAATGTTGGACGTCAGCACGACAGCGATATCGTATTCGCCCGAGGCCAGTCCGGCCTCGATTTCCGAGCGGGTCGTTTCCAGGGGTTGCAGGTCGATGTGCGGATAGGTGCGCGAAAAGCGTTCCAGATAGGCGGGAAGGAAGTAACCCGCGACCGTATAGGTCATGGCCAGCCGCAAGCGGCCGTCAAGCTGAGAGAGCGTGTTGCGTGGAGCGCGCACCGCCTCGTCCACCGCTGCGAGAACGCGACTGGCATGTTCAAGGAATATGGTGCCGTTGTGTGTGAGCGTGACACCGTGTACGCGCCGCTGGAACAGGGCGCAGCCAACGATGTCCTCAAGCTGCCTGACGGCCGTGGTGATGGCGCTCTGGGAGACGCTGAGTTCCCTTGCTGCTCGGGAAATCTGCCCGGACCGGGCGGCGGCAATGAAGTAGCGCATCTGGCGAAGGGAAGGTTCCATCATCCAATCCGATAACGTCGTTTGTTTTTCTCGTTGACTGGATAGTGAGCCATGCGAGCGAAAGCCTGGCAACGACTTCAGTACAAGTCATTAAATGGAAATCATCTCTCGCTAACCAGAGCCTATAATATCTGTTTTGACAATAATGTAATAGAAATCATTGAATTTGTCATGCCAAGGGCTGTGGCACCAGGATTCCCTGTCGCACTGCGATCCAATGCAGAGGTCCCGATTGTCGGGGCCGCAACCCTTGGGAGTAAAGAGCTATGAACACTCGCGTTCCCTACCTGTTGATGGCGGCAGCCGTGGCGCTGTCGACCTCATCTGCCGGGGCGGACGATGCCTGGTTCCCCTATGCTGTCGAAAGCTGGGACCCTCCGTTCGACATGGCAAGTCCAAGGACGTCCGTCGATTACGTCCCACTCGCTCAGGCGAGCAACGCCTGGGAGATCTGTGTGTCATTTCCCCACATGAAGGATGCCTACTGGTTGGGCGTCAATTATGGCGTGGCTTCCGAGGCGGAACGCCTGGGCGTGAAGATGCAGCTTGTCGAAGCTGGCGGCTATACCGAGCTCAACACCCAGATCAGCCAGATCGAGGACTGTGTGGCTGCCGGAGCGGACGCCGTCGTGATCGGTGCCATTTCGTACGACGGGCTCAACAATCTCGTTGGCGAGATTCGCGGCCAGGGAATTCCCGTGATCGATGTCATCAACGGCATGTCGTCACCGGAACTCTCGGCGAAGTCGCTCGTTTCCTTTGGCGAGATGGGTGGCAAGACAGGTGAGTATCTTGCCGGTTCGCATCCTGCGGGAAGCGATCCCGTGAAGGTTGCATGGTTTCCCGGTCCCGCGGGCGCAGGATGGGTCGAGGCCGGCAATGCGGGATTCATCGGTGCCGTGGAAGGCAGCGCTGTCGAGGTCGTCGATACGAGGTATGGCGACACCGGCAAGGAAGCCCAGTCGGCGCTGGTGGAAGACGCCCTGGAGACCCATCCCGATCTCGACTACATCGCCGGAACGGCGGTGACAGCGGAGGCGGCCATACCGATCCTCCGGTCCCGGGGCCTGGCGGATCAGATCAGCGTCCTCTCCTACTACTTCACTCCAGGCGTTGATCAGGGCATCAGTCGAGGACAGATACTCGCGGCTCCAACCGATTCTCCGGTGATTCAGGGGCGGATCGCCATCGATCAGGCGGTGCGCATTCTCGAAGGGGCTGAGTACGAGAAACATGTGGGGCCGGCGCTCTATGTGGTGACGGCGGACAACCACGCGGACTTCGATTCCTCCTCCACACTGGCGCCGGCCGGATTCACACCGGTCTTCCGCGTCGAGTAAGGGGTATCGATGTCCGGCGAGCCTGCACCGCTTCTCGCCACCCGTGGCATCACCCGGGATTTTCCGGGGGTCCGCGCTCTTGATGGCGTGAACTTCGACCTTCTCGCAGGCGAAGTTCACGTCGTCTTCGGCGAGAACGGTGCAGGCAAGTCGACGCTGATCTCCCTGCTCTCCGGCGCCAACCGGCCGACAGGCGGTCGTGTCGAAATGCACGGGGAACGCATCGAGCTCCATTCGGTTCACGATGCCAGGAAACTCGGCATTTCCGCCGTGTTCCAGGAGTTTTCCCTGGTGCCGCAGATGACGGTGGAGGAGAACCTGTTCCTCGGCGAGGAACGTCGGAAGGGCATCCTTCTCGACCGTGCCGGAATGACACGTGACGCGGAAAGGCTTCTGGCCGACCTGGGGTTCGATCTTCCTCCCCGACGTCCGGTGGCACGCCTGACGCGCGCGCAACAGCAGATGGTCGAAATCGCGAAGGCATTCCGTTCCGATCTCTCGGTGCTGATCCTTGACGAACCCACGGCAAGTCTCACGGACCCTGAGGCCGAGCAACTCTTTGCCCTGATCAGGAGATTGACCCGCATGGGTGTGGGGATCATTTACATCACCCACAGAATGGCCGAAATCCGCCGCATTGCCGACAGGGTGACGGTGCTTCGGGATGCTCGCCATGTCGCCACGCTCAAGGTGGCGGATGCCGATGACGACACCCTCGTCCGCCTGATGACGGGCCGCGAAGCGGGCGCCATCTTTCCGGAGCCGGTGGCGACAGACCCTGGTGAGCGGATCCTGGAGCTCGATAGGGTCACGACCGTCGATGGCACGGTGCGCAATGTGACTCTTGACGTCCGGCGCCATGAGATCGTCGGCCTCGCCGGCCTTGTCGGATCCGGAAAGTCAGAAGCGATGCAGGCTGCCTACGGTGTCCTGCGGATGGCGGGCGGCACGATCCGTTACAAGGGACGGGACCTTCGTCGGCAGGATCCCGGCAAGGCGATCCGGTCAGGCTTTCTCTATCTTCCGGCAGACCGCAAGGAAGAAGGGTTGCTCCTGATGCGGTCTGCGCGGGAAAACATGTCCATGGCGGCCCTCGACGTGCCACCGTTCCGCAAGGGGCTGTTTCTTGACAGGACTGGAGAGCGCACGAGCGTCAACGGGATTGCACGCGACCTTGCCCTTTCGCCTCTTCAGCCAGAACGGCGAGTCGATCACTTCTCCGGCGGCAATCAGCAGAAGATCATGCTGGCCCGAAGTTTCACCCGGAACGTCGATCTCGTTGTCTTCGATGAGCCGACCGTTGGTGTCGACATCGGAACCCGTGCAGCCATCTATCGCTTTGTTGTCGATTTGGCCGAATCCGGAGCGGCGGTTGTCGTGGTCTCGTCGGATCTGCCCGAGGTCGTGAATCTCGCGACCAGGATCTACGTGTTCCATCGCGGGGCGATCATGACGGAACTCGGTCGCCAGGATATCTCGCAGGAGACGGTCCTGGCCCACTTTTTCGGGAGAGCGTGTCCCTGATGCCGATCGTGTTGAAAAGACTGTTCCTGCGACTCGGCATTCTTCCATTCCTTCTGGTGATTGCGGTCATCGTCTTCACGTTGATGTCTGACAATTTCCTCACATCACGAAACCTGATGAACGTGCTGAGGCAGTCGGTCTTCCTGACCATCGTGTCCCTTGGCCAGATGCTGGCGCTGCTGTCCGGAGGCTTCGATCTCTCCGTTGGCACCGTGGTAGCCGTCGCCTCTGTCGTGGGCGCCCTGGTCATGGCAACGCTTTATGCGGCCATGCCCGAATCGGTGACACTCGCAATCGTGCTCGGCTGCCTCGCCGGTGTTCTCGCCGGCACCATGATTGGTGTCGTGAACGCCGTTGGCGTCGCCTTCGCCAACGTTTCACCCTTCATGATATCGCTGGGCATGGCTTCGGTCGGCTTCGGTATCGCTCTCTATCTGACCGGTGGCGTCCCGGTCTACGGCATGCCCGTGGAGTTTGGCGATGTTGTCGGGTTCGGCACCTTTGGGGGTGTGCCGACGCCCGTGTGGGTGGCGATGCTGCTGATCGCGCTGATGGCAGCACTTCTCTACCAAACGCCCTGGGGACGTCAGTTCTATGCCGTTGGTGGAAACATCAAGGCTGCACGTCTTTCCGGAATCAACGTGAAGGGAACGCTGTTTGCCACCTATGTGCTGTGCGCCTTTCTCGCAGGAATTGCCGGAATGCTGCTGACCGCGCGCCTCGACACGGGCGAAGCGAACATCGGCGCCTCCATGCCGCTCGAGAGTATCGCTGCATGTGTCATTGCCGGTGTTTCGCTCAGGGGCGGAATCGGCAGAGTCGAGAACGTGGTCCTTGGAGCACTGTTCATCGGACTGATTCAGAATGGCATGAATCTGGCCCGAATTGAGAGCTATCTTCAAACGGTTGTGCTCGGTTCGCTCCTGATCCTCGCCGTGGTTGCTGACCAGATTCGCCTTCGCTATGTCGCGTCACTGAAGGATTGAGGAATGTCAGGATGATGCTTGCGGATATCAACTGCGACATGGGTGAGAGTTTCGGGCTCTACACGCTGGGCAACGATGCGGCCATCATGCCGTTCATTTCCCAGGCCAATATTGCATGCGGATTCCATGGCTCGGACCCCAATCACATGGCGGCGACCGTGGCCCTCGCGAACAAGTACGGCGTCCGCATCGGTGCCCACGTGTCCCTTCCGGATCTGGTTGGATTCGGCCGCCGCGAGATGAAGGTAGAACGCGATGAGTTGCGGAACATCATTCTCTACCAGGTCGGTGCGCTGACGGGCTTTCTGAAAGAAACAGGTTCGGAACTTTCACATATCAAGCCGCATGGAGCGCTCTATGGCATGGCGGCCCGCCAGGAACACATTGCCGAGGCTGTCGCCGATGCTGCGGCAATCTATGGACTCGCCGTCATGGGACTGTCCGGAACGTTGCATGAAACGGTCTACAGAGAGCGCGGTATCGAGTTTCTTGGCGAGTTTTTCGCAGACCTCGAATACGGCGATGACGGCAGCCTGATCATCACCCGGGATCACGGCGTTGTCGATCCTGCTCTGGCGGCGGATCGATCCTTTCAGGCGGTTGTTGAGGGGACTCTCGTGACTGTCGGAGGGTGCCTGCTGCCTGTCACTGCAGGAACGGTTTGCGTGCATTCGGACACGCCCAATGCCGCCGACGTTGCAAGTGCCGTTCATCGCGCCCTCTCGAGCGGCGGAGAAAGGATGCATGACCAGACATGAAGGAAGTGATCTATGGACAACGTGATCAGGAGCCGGATTCCGGGCACATTCTACCGCAGACCGTCACCTGAGGAGCCTCCCTACAAGGAGGTGGGTGACGGGGTGGTGACCGGAGATGTCATCGGCCTCATCGAGGTGATGAAGACGTTTCACGAGGTCAGGTCCGAAATCGACGGCATTGTCGAGCGGTTCGAGGTCGAGGACGCCGATGCGGTCATGGCGGGCGAAGTTCTGGCCGTGCTCCGGTGATGCGCATCGGAAAACTCATGATCGCCAATCGCGGCGAAATCGCGGTGCGCATCGTACGTGCTGCGCGGGATCTGGGAGTTCCTTGCGTTCAGGCGCATTCGGCTGCGGACAGCGACATGCTGGCCGTGAAACTCGCCGACGAGAGCATCGAGATCGGTCCGCCTCCGGCGTCGAAGTCCTATCTCGCAATCGAAGCCATTCTGGCCGCAGCACGGAAAACCGGCGCTGACGCGGTTCATCCGGGATATGGCTTTCTGGCGGAGAGCGCGAAGTTTGCGGAAGCCTGCCGGGACGCCGGGCTGACATTCGTCGGACCCTCTCCCGAGAACATCCGCATGATGGGCGACAAGGCCGAGGCACGGCGCCAGGCCGCAAGGACCGGTGTTCCCACCGTTCCGGGCAGTGAGGGTGTCATCGCCGACATGGATGAAGCCGCAAGGTTGGCGGATGATCTCGGCTTTCCGGTGATGATCAAGGCCGCCGCCGGAGGTGGCGGACGAGGCATTCGCATTGCCAGGGATGCGGAATCATTCGCAACCCTCTCCGGTCAGGCCGCGACGGAAGCGCGGTCAGCATTCGGGGACAGCGGTTTGTACATCGAGAAGGTCATTCCCGGAGCACGGCACATCGAAGTCCAGGTTCTCGGTGATGGACAGGACGTGATTCACTGCTGGGAAAGAGAATGCACCCTGCAACGGCGTCGGCAAAAGGTCTGGGAGGAAGCTCGTTCACCCGCTCTCGATGACGCCACCCGAGAAGCACTGTGCCGTTCGGCAACCGACCTGGCGCAGTCAGTCGGATATTCGGGAGCAGGAACAGTCGAATATCTCTTCGATGAGAGTCGCGGAACGTTCCACTTCATCGAGATGAACACCCGTATCCAGGTGGAACACCCGGTCACGGAGATGATCACCGGTCTGGACCTGGTCGCCGAGACGATCTGCATCGCTGGCGGCAGGCCCTTGCGGCACAGGCAGGAAGACGTCAGCACACGCGGCCATGCCATCGAAGTCAGACTCAATGCAGAGGATCCCGCACATGACTTCATGCCGAACCCTGGAACGGTTTCGGACATCGCGGTTCCGGATGGACCGGGCGTGCGATGCGACCACATGCTCTATTCCGGATATCAGGTGCCGCCATTCTACGATTCGCTTCTCGGCAAGCTGATCGTTCACGGTGAAACCCGCGCCCATGCCCTCGCCAGACTTTCCCGGGCTCTTTCGGAACTGAGGATCGAGGGCATCGCAACCACGCGTCCACTCTTCGTCGACTTGCTGAGGGAACCTTCCATTGGCGGCAACGCCATCCACACGGGCTGGCTTGAAGAGTGGCTTGCCATGAAACGCCAGAATAATGAGGAGGCATCACCGGGATGACCTGCAGATACACGTTTGGTGGTGACGAACACCTGTTCGTCGAGGTCGACGAGGCCATGTCACTCGAGGCGTTCTTTGTCTCGCTCGCCATCACGAACATTCTTCGCGATGCCAGGGTTGAAGGAGTGACGGAGGTTTGCCCCGCCAACGCCTCGTTCCAGATCAAGTTTGATCCGGATCGCATTCATCCAACGCGCTTGCTCGGAATGGTGAGGGAAATCGAAGCAGACGCGTCGCGTACGGATCCCAGGCTCGATACAAGAATCATCGAAATCCCGGTGTACTACCAGGATCCCTGGACGCACGAGACGTTGATGCGGTTTCGCGAACGGCACCAGGATCCGGACAGCACCGACATTGAGTTCGCGTCCAGGATCAATGGCTTTGACGGTGTGGACGACTTTATCGCGGCCCACTCCGGTGCACCGTGGTTCGTGTCGATGGTGGGCTTCGTCTCCGGTCTGCCGTTCCTCTATCAGATGGTGGAGAGGGCACGTCAGATCGAGGTGCCGAAGTATCTCCGTCCGCGCACAGATACGCCAAGGCTGACCGTGGGGTACGGCGGCTGCTTCTCCTGCATCTATTCCGTGCGCGGTGCCGGGGGATACCAGATGTTCGGCATCACTCCGATGCCGATCTACGACCCTGAACAGGAAGTGAGCTATCTAAAGGATTTCATGGTGTTCTTCCGTCCGGGTGACATCGTGAAGTGGAGTCCCATTGGCCGGGAAGCCTACGATCAGGCGCTGGAAGCGGTTGCCGAGGGTCGTTTCGAACCACGTGTGCGTCGGGTGACCTTCGACCTCGAGGAATTCAACGCCGACATCGACAGGACCAACGCCAGGCTCATGGAGGCGCTGTATGCCGATTAACGTCACTTCACCGGGCATCCTCACCACAATCCAGGATCTCGGTCGACCGGGCTACTACCACCTCGGCATTCCCATCGGAGGAGCGATGGACAGGCTCGCCCTCATCGCCGCCAACCTTCTCGTCGGCAACCCGGAAGGCGCTGCCGGCCTGGAAGCCGTCTTCATGGGGCCTGACCTCGAGTTCACCGAAGATGCCACCGTTGCCGTCACGGGCGCCCACCTTCCTCCCCTTCTCAATGGCGTGGAGGAACCATGCTGGACCGCCTTTGATGTCAGGTCGGGTGACAGGCTGGGATTCGACTTTCTGAGATCCGGCGCTCGCGCTTATATCGCCGTGTCCGGCGGTATCGCGACGCCACTCGCCCTTGGAAGCCGGTCAACCTATGCCATTGGCGCCCTTGGAGGTTACGAGGGACGGGCGCTGGCGCCGGGCGACACCCTTCCCATCGGAAGGGAGAGAGCTTCCGGGCGTGCCGGTCTGTCCGTGCCCCAGGCACTTCGCAGGGGACTCGGGCCGGTCGGCGAACTGAGGGTGTTGCCGGGACTCTACTGGCACCGGATCACCGAGGCCTCGCAGCGCGCGTTCTTCGAGGATACCTGGAAAGTCGCCAATGAGGCCGATCGCATGGGATACCGGTTTCAGGGCGGTCGCACCATGGAGTTCGTCGAACGGCAGCAGCCCTTCGGCGCAGGATCGGATCCCTCAAACATTACAGATGCCTGCTATCCCTATGGGTCGGTTCAGGTTCCCAGTGGGACCGAACCCATCATCCTGCATCGCGATGCGGTGTCGGGTGGTGGGTACTTCATGATCGGTACGGTCATTTCGGCCGACATGGATCTCATCGGCCAGTTGCAACCCAACATGGCAACACGCTTTGTCGAGGTCGACATGGAAGAAGCACTTGCGGCGCGCGACGACCGGCACACCATTCTCGGCGCCTTGCGTGAGGTGTTGGTCTGAACGGCGAAGACGGAGTGTACGCGGAATTGGCTGGCTGCGGAGGTCCGCAGTCCGGCTTTCCTGGTGGAGTGCCGCTCCGTCAGCCGGCGGCGGGCTCCGGCGAGATGGCAGGCAGGCGGTGCCAGTCGGGAAACGGGATGTCGCGGCCCGGAAAGGCCGGTGAACGGAAGGGCCATGTGCTGGTGATCCATTGGCGGACCGCGGCGTAGAGCACGTCATCGAGGCCGCTGGCGAGCTCGTCGGCCCGGACCCACATCGTCACCTTCGCGTCGTGGTCGCGCTTGAGTGTCGGCATGATGTAGACGCATCCCAGGCAGCGGCTCTCGTCGGGAGCCATCATCGTGTAAGCGAAGGATATGCGCAGGGTGAATTCGCGCTGGTGCCAGCCGAGATCGACGAGGTCGTCCTCCAGCGTCAGCCCGGCGGGCCAGTCACTCCCGCTCTCCTGCGAGTAGGTCGAGCGCAGGTGATCGACGCTTGACATGACGGCGTCGTAATCCCTGACGAGATCGTTCACCGTCAGCATGCGCAGACGGAAGCGGGGATGTTCGAACGTCACCGGGACGTCGAAGTCGTCGGGTACGAGGCGCGGTCGATCATGCACGGTTCGAAGACCTCCTTGAGGGCTGACTGAGGGATGTGGCGCCAAGAAAGCGGCCGAGACGTGCGAGTGCGGTGGCGAGCGCCGTGCGCCGCCCCTTGCCCGCGACGACGCCAGGCTCCCACCAGAGGCCCTCGACCGCCAGTTCGCCGGTCGATCGATGAAACTTCATCGAGGCACGTCCGGTCAGGCGATCTCCCTCGAGGATTGGCAGCACGTAGTAGCCGTAGCGCCGTTTCGCCCTGGGAACGAAGGCTTCGAAGCGGTAGTCGAAGCCGAACAGGCGCAACGCACGGCGGCGGTCGCGCAGCACCGGATCGAACGGGCTCAGGAACCGCATGGTCGAAGGTGGAGAGCTGAGCTGGGCGAGGGTGTCCTCGATATGGGTCCATGCGAGAGAGTTCTTCGGAGCGCCATTGCCCGTTCCCTGAACCTCGATTGTCATCAGACGGTGCCGGTTGGCGTCGACCCACTGCCTGGCCTCGTTCGGGGACACGGCGTTCCAGAAGGCGGCAATCTCCCCTGGTGTTGCGGTGCCCAGGCGATCGAGAGCCGACGAGCAGGCCCAGTCGAGGTGTTCCCCGGCCGACACGTCCTGGTTGAGGACATGGCCGGGTATCACTCGCTCGGTAAGATCGTACACCTTCTGAAAGTTCTGGCGCCGCACCACCTGGATGGTTCCCTTCCACCACAGGTATTCCAGCGCTGCCTTGGCCGGTTTCCAGCCCCACCAGGGCTCACTCTGTCCACCGGCCTCGCCATCGAGTTCCCGTGACATCGTCGGTCCGCGCTCGGTGATCCGGTCGAGCACACGTGCAATGACATGGGCGGGATCATCGCCAATGCGCTCCCGGAACCAGGCGCTGTTCTCGAGATTCGCCGCCATGCGGGCAAACCGCGGCTTCCAGTGGGCATACCATCCAAGCGGAATGGCGCTGGCATCGTGGGTCCAGTGCTCGAAGAGACAGCGCTCCTTTTCCAGAAGGGCCGTCAGGTCCTCCCTGCGGTAGGTCCGGTTGCGCGAATGGAGTGTGAGATGGTGGGCCCGTTCCACGGTGGAGATGCTGTCGAGCTGCACGAATCCCATGCGCTGGATCAACGACAACAGCCTCGGTCGGCCAAGTCTTTCCCCGGGCGTTTCGCCAAGTCCCTGGAGGTGGAGAAGCAGGCGACGCGCGGTCCGGGCATCGAGTGACAGGGGGGCAGGCATGTCCGCATCATAGCGTGACCCTCGGTCGCGGCATGTCTTGATTTTGCGATCCATCCCGATAGGTTCGCGGCCATGTCCAGTCCCCAGCCCGGGATCCTCGACGGCATCCCGTCCCATGCCCGATATCTGGAGTTCCACCGGCGTCCCGGGGACGTGCCGGCGGCCGTGGTGTTGCGTGATCTCGCCGGCATCAGCGTGGAACTCGGCGCGGTGATCGGCCTTGGTCCGGGACTGCTTGCGGGGCTGGGAGCCGCCATCCCGGGACACATGTCCTTTCCGGCATTCACCGGACCAGGCTGCGAGGTGCCGTCGACGCAGTCGGACCTGTGGGCGTGGGTGAGGGGCGAGGATCCCGGTGACATCCTCTTGAATGCCCGTGCCATCGAACGCGAGGTGGCCGATGCGTTCGGGATCGAGCGCATGGTCGACGGTTTTCGCTTTCGCGATGGCCGTGACCTCACGGGCTACGAGGATGGCACCGAGAATCCCAAGGGGGATGACGCCGTTGCCGCCGCCTGCGGTACCGGAGGCGGAAGCTTCGTTGCGGTGCAGCAGTGGATGCATGATCTCGACCTCTTCGCCTCGCATCCGCCTGGCGTCCGGGATCGCATCATCGGTCGGCGTCTCGACGACAACGAGGAACTGGACGATGCTCCCCCCGCTGCCCATGTTTCCCGCACGGCGCAGGAGGACTTCGAACCCGAGGCGTTCCTGTTGCGCCGTTCGATGCCTTGGGCCGACACCACGGGGGAGGGGCTGATGTTCGTGTCGTTCACCGCCACAGTCGATCCATTCGTCGCCCAGATGCGGCGCATGGCGGGTCTCGATGACGGAATCGTCGATGCCCTCTTCGGCTTCACGCGTCCGGTGACCGGGAGCCTGTTCTGGTGCCCGCCCGTGCATGACGGCTGTCTCGTTCTGCCGGAATTTCACTCATGAGCGGTACCGTTCTCGGCGTCCTCGGCGGGAGTGGCGTCTACGACATCGAAGGTCTCGAGGGTGCCGAGTGGGTCACGGTCGACACGCCATGGGGGGCGCCATCGGATCAGGTGCTGCGCGGCAGGATAGACGGACTCGACGTGGTGTTCCTGCCGCGTCATGGCCGCGGCCATCATGTTTCGCCCACCGGCATCAACGCACGCGCCAACATCGATGCCTTGAAACGAATGGGCGTCACCGACCTCGTCTCGGTGGCCGCGGTCGGTTCTCTGAGAGAAGACCTCCCGCCCGGCACCTTCGTGGTGTGTGACCAGTATGTCGACCGGACGGTGAATCGTGAGAGGAGTTTCTTCGGCGATGGGTGTGTGGCTCATGTCTCTCTCGCCCACCCGACCTGCGAACGTCTGGCGAACCACGTGACGCAGGCCGGCAAGACGGCCGGCATCTCCATGGTGCGGGGCGGCACCTACATCTGCATCGAGGGACCCCAGTTCTCGACGCTGGCGGAATCGCATCTCTTCAGGTCATGGGGCATGGATGTCATCGGCATGACGGCCATGCCGGAGGCGCGCCTCGCACGGGAGGCGGAGCTCTGTTATGTCACCGTCGGCATGGTGACGGACTACGATTGCTGGCACGAGGACCATGATGCCGTCACCGTCGAACAGGTCATCGGCGTACTGCTGGCCAATGCCGGGAATGCGAGACGCCTCGTCGGGGCCCTCGTGCCTCTGATGGCCGGCATCGAGCATCCATGCCCCAACGGCTGTGACCGGGTCCTTGACCATGCCATCATCACCCGTCCGGAAGCCCGCGATGGTGACGTGATCGCCAGGCTCGACGCGGTTGCCGGGCGCGTTCTCGGGACCTGCTGATGGACCTTCGCCCTCTCATCCGCACCATCCCGGACTTCCCCCGCGAAGGGGTCATGTTTCGCGATATCACGACCCTCTTTGCCCATGGCGCCGGATTCGCCCACGCGGTCGACGGCATGACGGCCCCCTTTGCCGACTCCGCCATCGACGTGGTCGCTGCCATCGAGGCGCGGGGGTTCATTCCCGGCGGCGCCGTTGCCCGCCAGCTGCAGGCAGCCTTCGTCGCCATACGCAAGAAGGGCAAGCTGCCCCGCCGGGCCATCGGCGAGGACTACGAACTCGAGTACGGCATCGACCGGATCGAGATTCACGATGACGCCGTCAGGGAAGGCGCACGGGTCCTGGTGGTGGACGACCTGATCGCCACAGGTGGCACCGCGATGGCCGCCGTTCGCCTGCTGCGCCGCGCCAACGCCGACATCGTCGGCGCCTGCTTCGTGATCGATCTCCCCGACCTCGGTGGCGCCGACCGCGTCCGCCAACTCGGCGTTCCCTGCCACTCCCTCGTCAGCTTCTGACCACGTCGTTTGATTCGCTTTCGGCAAGTCCGGTTCACACCGGCCGTCTTCAAGGAATCAGCAATCGAACTTGCGACAGCCGGATCGTGCCAAAGGTAAAACTGAAAGTTCTACTTTCAATCTGCACAGCATCGCTTCAGGCGCGGACGTTACCCACTCATCTCGAAATGGATCCGTTCGTTCGGAACTCCGTGACGCTGCCCCGTGCCCAGTTCATGCGGTCGAGGGCAGCGGGGACGATGCCTGTTCTGCGGATGAACGAGTTCGACGCGCAGGCGAGGTCGCAGTCCCATCGCACCCATGAACGTCCAAGCATTGACACTGGGACCTGTATTACGAGTACCATACACCCATATTATTGAATATGGGTGTATCAACATGAAAACCACGGTGGAGATTTCGGACGGCCTTGCTAAGGACGTGAAGGCTTACATGGCGCGGGAAGGCGTGACCTTCCGTTCGGTGGTCGAGCGCGGCTTGCGGGAAGTGTTGCGCGCAGGGCGGGAGCCAAAACCGTTCAGGCTGCGGGATGCCAGCGTTTGCGGTCGGGGATTGCAGGCGACGTTGCGGGACGCTAGCTGGGAACGCATCCGCGACGCCGCTTATGAAGGGCGAGGAAGTTGATTGCCGTCGACACGAACATCCTTGTCCACGCGCACCGGGCAGACTCGGACTGGCACAAGCCAGCGCGTCTCCGCATCGAGGAACTCGCCGAAGGGCGTGTGCGCTGGGGCTTGCCCTGGCCTTGCGTACACGAATTCATCGCCATCGTGACACACCCGCAGATCTATGATCCGCCGTCATCAACGGAGGAAGCGATTGGACAGGTGGATGCCTGGCTCGAGTCCCCGACCGTGGACCTGTTGGCGGAAACGGGGGCGCATTGGACGACATTGAAAGAGCAGCTTGTCGTTGGACGTATCCGGGGATCGATGGTCCATGATGCACGGGTGGCTGCGCTTTGCCTGACGCATGGCGTGATGGAACTCTGGACAGCCGACCGTGACTTCGGCCGCTTCCCCAACCTTGCGGTGCGCAATCCTCTGCTCCACTGACCACGTCCCTGAGCGGCAGGGCCTGAAAGGTCAGGTTGTGATGAGGGCGTCAATCCAGAGGCGGGCGACGTCGAGGTAGAGATCGATGTCGGCCCGGGTCATGGCGAATGAAACCGTCGGACCGGCGGTGGCGGTGGCCTCCCAGATGCCGCGGTTGGCCATGAAGATGCGCCGCGAGTCGGTAAGCGGGGTGTCGGCGAGACGCACCGCCTCGGCGCCGCTTCGGGGCTCTTCCCGGTGGTAGAGCCAGCCGGCACGATTGTGCAGGTGTTGTGCCTTCCAGCCCAGGTTCGCGTCATCGATGATCTGCTGGACGCCCCGGGCGAGAACAGCGCCGAGTTCGGATGTCCGCTCGTAGGCCTCGCGGGTCATGACATGCTCGAGACAGGCACGGGCGGCGGCGAACGAGAGTGCATTGCCATAGAGCGTGCCGCCGACGGCGAGACCGCCGGCATCGCTGAGAGGATCGAAGAGGTGACGGTCCATCAGGTCCGCCAGGTGCGCCTCGAAACCGTAGGCGCCGATCGGCACGCCCCCGGCGAAGTTCTTGCCGATGACGACGATGTGCGGGTGGAGGTTTGCGTGCCGTGCCAGGCCTCCCCAGGCGAACATGTGGGTATGCGTCTCGTCGACCACGAGCAGCGTGCCTTGAGCGTCGGCGAGCGCACGCAGGTTGTCGAGAAATCCGTCACGGGCGAGCACCAGCCCGACATTGGTGAGCGCCGGCTCGACAACGAGGGCGGCAATCCGGCCGCCGGCCAGTTCCCGGCGAACGGCCTCGAGGTCGTTGTAGGGAATGATGGTGGTGTGCCGGCCATGATCGTGCGGCAGTCCCAGGGAGGAGATCGACGGTTCATCGTGGGAATAGTCGGCCAGCGTCTCGTCGATGTGACCATGGTAGCTGCCGTCGCACATGAGGATGCCGTCACGTCCCGTGGCAAGGCGCGCCAGTCGCAGGGCCTCGGTCATGGCCGATGAGGCGGACAGCGTGAATTGCCAGTGGCCGAGGGCGAAGCGGTCTGCGAGGTCAGCGGCGACCGCCACGGAGTCCTCCGACGGCATGAGAAACTGCGCCCCCGCCATCATCTGTCGCGACACGGCTTCCACGACCCCGGGCACGGCATATCCGGCCGTCGAGGAAAGATCGGCCTGGTTGAAGTCGACATAGCGGTGGCCGTCGACGTCGGTGAAGGTGGCGCCGCGTCCCGATTCGACGAAGACCGGTTCATGATGCTGGAGTCCCCGCATCCATGCCATGGGAACCCCTGACGGCATGAGTTCGCCGGCGCGCCGCACAAGGTCCGCCGATCGTGGCCGCTCCTCGTGAAACCGGTCGGTCTCGCGACGGATGAGATCGGCAACGGCGCAAGGCCGGATCCGGCGTTCAGACATTGAAGCGGAAGCAGAAGACATCGCCGTCCTTCACCCTGTAGTTGCGTCCCTCGCGGCGCATGAGACCCCGCGACCGCGCATACTGCTCACTGCCACAGGCGACGAGATCGCCATGGGTGATGGTCTCGGCGCAGATAAAGCCGCGTTCCATGTCGCTGTGGACGGCTCCTGCGGCCTGGGCTGCCGTGGCGCCGTTCGTGATCGACCAGGCGCGGGCCTCCTTCGGTCCCGTGGTGAAGAACGTGATGAGCCCGAGCAGTTCGTGGGTGGCGCGAATGATGCGGTAGAGGCCGGGCTCTCCGAGACCGAGTTCCTCGAGAAAGGCCTCGCGCTCGCCGCCGCAGGGCAGCAGGGCGAGTTCGGATTCGAGCGAGGCCGCGATGGCGACGGCGCGGCTGCCGTTGCTCTTGGCATGGCACATGACCTCGCGGACGAGAGGATTGTCGTCTGTCATGGCGTCGTCGTCGACGTTGCACACGTAGAGGACCGGCCGCGCGGTCAGCAACTGCAGCATGGCGAATGCCCGCGCCTCGTCCGCAGAAGGCTGTACGGAGAGCGCCGGCCTGCCGGCGGCAAGGGCCTCGAGCGCCCGCTGCATGAGGGGCAGCATCTCCTTCGCCTCCCCGTCGCCCCCCGCGGCGCGTTTCGACGTCGCCTCGGTGCGGCGTTCCAGGCTCTCCAGATCGGCCAGCATGAGTTCGGTTTCGATGGTGGCGATGTCGCGCAGCGGATCGACCGCGCCATCGACATGGGCGACATCGCCTCCCTCGAAGCAGCGGACAAGATGAAGGATGGCATCGACTTCGCGGATGCTGGCGAGAAACCGGTTTCCCAGCCCCTCGCCCCGGCTCGCGCCCCTGACCAGGCCGGCGATGTCGACGAATTCGATGTGGTTGCGAACGGTCTTTGGTGCGTGGCTGACGACGGCAAGGGAATTGAGACGCTCATCGGGCACGCTGACGCGCCCGATGTTGGGCTCGATGGTCGAGAACGGAAAGTTGCCGACCTGGGCCGCAGCCGTCGACGTCAGGGCGTTGAACAGCGTCGACTTGCCGACATTGGGCAGACCGACGATGCCGCACCTAATCCCGGACATCGCCGTCACCGGGTTCCGGTTCGACCAGGAGCGCGACCCGGCTCTGGAATCTGTCATCCGCGCCTTCGGCGAGGAACGGCGCGGCATCGGCGATCGCATCGAGAACACCGTCGACCTGGGGACGTTCCGACGCCGGAAAGTCCTTCAGAACGTGTCCGATCACGAGGTCCCTGTGGCCCGGGTGATTGACCCCGATCCTCACGCGCCGGTAGTCCGCGCCGATATGGGCGTGAATGCTCCTGATGCCGTTGTGACCGGCGTGGCCACCTCCCTGTTTCACCCGCACCTTGCCGAGCGCCAGGTCGATCTCGTCATAGAGGACGACGATCCCGGATCCTGGCAACTGGAAGAAGCGGACGGCCTCGCCGAGGGCCCGCCCGGAGTTGTTCATGTAGACGAGGGGCTTGAACAGCAGCGTCTTCTGTCCGCCGAGCCGCCCTTCGGCGGCTTCGCCGTGGAAGCGTCTTCGCCAGGCGCCGAAGCCGTGAGCCGCCGCGATCCTGTCGACGGCCATGAACCCGACATTGTGGCGCTGACGTGCGTGCCGGGATCCGGGGTTTCCCAGCCCGGCGAGCAGCAACATGTCGGGAACGTGCGGAGTGACCGGCTTACGCTTCGGTTTCGACGTCTCCCGCATCCACGCCTTCCTCGATCTCTTCCTCGTCCTCTTCTTCCTCTTCGTCGACGAGGTCGGTCTGCACCGTTGGCGCAGCGATCGTGGCGATGGTGAAGTCCCGGTCGTCGATCGTGGGCGCGACGTCAGCCGGCAGGCTGACGGCGCTGATATGGACGCTGTCGCCAATGTCGAGTCCTGCCAGATCAATCTCGATGGTGTCGGGAATGGCGTTGGCCGGACAGTGGCACTCGACTTCGTGGCGCACGACATTGAGCACGCCGCCACGGCGCAGGCCCTGGCAGTCCTCCTCGTTGAGGAAGGTGACGGGAATGTTGACCGTGATGGTTGAATCTGCGGAGACCGCAAGAAAGTCGACATGCAGGATGGTGTCGGTGACCGGATGGAGCTGCAGGTCGCGGGCCACTACGTCGAGGTCCCGGTCTGCCACCTTCAGGCGATACAGCGTGGAGAAGAAACCCGCGGTTCCGGCCTCCCGGGCGAGCACGTCGCGCGGCACCGAAATGCTGAAGCTCTCAAGGCTGGCGCCATAGACCACGCCCGGGATCAAACCGTTGCGCCGCGCCTCGCGGGCGGCACCGGTTCCGGAACGACTGCGCAGCTCGGCTGCGATGGTGGCCTGGTTATCCATGTTTTCACACTCCGGGCAGAAGCTTCGCCTAGTCGAAGAGGCTCGATACCGAACTTTCCTCGCTGATCCTCTGGACGGCGCTGGCCATGAGCGGAGCCACGGTGATCACCCTCAGGGTCCGAGACGCCAGAACCTCCGGGGTGGGTTCGATCGAGTCCGTGATCGTCATGCTGGCGATCTCCGATGCATCAATCCGCTCGACAGCACTTCCAGACAACACGCCGTGAACAATGTATGCGTCAACCCCGGAGGCGCCTGCCTCGAGCAACGCCGTGGCCGCGTTGCACAGTGTGCCGCCTGAATCGACGATATCATCGACAATGATGCAACGCCGGTCGCTGACGTCCCCGATGATGTTCAGCACCTCGGAAACACCGGCGCGCTCGCGGCGCTTATCGACGATTGCAAGGTCTGCGTCAAGCCGCTGGGCGACCTGGCGGGCTCGGAATACACCACCAACATCGGGGGAGACGATGGTCAGGTTGCTGTCGCCGAGAGTCGCGCGAATATCCTGAACGATGCCGGGAGCGGCGTAGAGGTTGTCGACCGGAATGTCGAAGAATCCCTGGATCTGGCCGGCATGGAGGTCCAGCGTCAGGATGCGGTTGCTGCCGGCTTCGGTGAGGAGATTGGCCACGAGCTTGGCCGAAATCGGGGTGCGCGAACCGACCTTCCTGTCCTGACGGCCGTATCCGAAGTAGGGGATGACGGCGGTGATGCGCCGGGCGGAGGCGCGTCGCAGGGCATCGATCGTGATCAGCAGTTCCATGACGTGATCGTTTGCCGGGAAGGAGGTCGACTGGATCACGAAAACATCCTCTCCGCGCACATTCTCGTGGACCTCGACAAACACCTCCATGTCGGCAAAGCGCCTGATACTGGCGTTGGCAAGGCTGATGCCCAGACCGGAGGCCATGGCCTCGGCCATCGGCCGGTTGCTGTTGCCGGAAACGAGTTTCATGAAATGTTCCGCACCCTCGAATGCCGCGCACTCATAGCAAAGGGCTTCCGACATTGTAAATCCTGTCAGGCAAGGCAGATGACGGAGATCTGTCGGCCATAGTCCGGCTCATGCCGAAGCACGCTCCGGCGATAGCTGAAGAAGCGCTTGTCCTCGAGACAGGTGTCGCCACCCGTCCAGGTGGCATGGCGGATGCCGATCAGCCGAAGGCGATGGAGAACGTAGGCAGGAAGATCAAAGTGGAAGTGACCCGGCCTGCGGGCAGGACGGAAGTACTGCGCGTTGCGGGAATCATCGTCGGCAAATCTCTGGTGAAACTCCGGACCGACCTCATAGGACTCCAGGGCAATCGCCGGGCCCACCACGGCAACGATGCGATCGCGCCGGGCGCCGATGGTGACCATGGCGGCAATCACGGCGTCGGTGATTCCCCGCAACGCGCCTCCCCAGCCGGCATGCGCAGCGCCGATAATGCCGGCCTCTCCATCAGCCAGCAGCACGGGCGCACAATCAGCACTCAGGACGCCCAGCCCCAGACCGGGCTCGCCGGTCACCATGCCGTCGGCCTTCCTGGCGCCCTCGGTTCCGTCCCTGACGGTGACGACGTCGGCGCTGTGGACCTGATAGAGCGTGAGGAGGCGGGTCGGCTCCAGGTCGAGGGCACGGGCGATGAGCGCGCGGTTCGCGGTCACGCGCCGCCGGTCATCGCCGGACCCGAGGCCGGCATTGAGCGAGGCATAGAGACCCTGGCTGGTGCCGCCCGTGCGCTCGAAGAATCCGTGACGCACTCCGGGACAGCCGGTGAGGAGGGGGTCGGTTATCATCGCTCGAAGCCCGCTGGCGGCGCGCATCCGGCGGGAAGCAGCGCCATCACCCGGAAGTCCTCTCCCATGGCATCCGCCGAGGTCAACCGGTAGACGTCCTGATCGATTCCCTGTGCCCTTTCCGGCGTGACGGAGTGTTTCAGACGCTCGGAGCGCACGGCAATCCCCAGCTCCTTCAGGAACGCGCCCTGGGATACCGGACCAAAGACCTTCAGACCTTCCGCCGCGGCAACCCTGCCGAGAGAGGTGAAGTCCACTGCGGCGGCAAGGTCCGCCTCTCCCGGGGCCGCCAGGCGGTCGGCATGCCGGTGGTGCCGGACCGCCTGGAGGGTATCGCGCAGCGGCATGCCGGGAGCCGTGAAGTCGATCACCAGCATGGCGCCGCCCTCGGCCGCCAGTCTGGCGGCAAGGCTTCGCACGGTGCTGTCACGGGCCGGCGAGATTTCGCCCACGCGTCCCGTCGGCGCATCAGGCAGGGAAAGGGCCAGGCCACCGGTGTCCGTGGCGAGGACGAATGCGACCGTGTCATCCTCGACCATGACCAGGCGCTCCCGCCAGCCGGCGGTGGTGCGCACGAACTGCCTGACCGGCAGGGCATCGAGGAACTCGTTGGCGATGATGAAGGCCGGTCCGCGGGATGGAACGTCCTCCACGGAGGAACACCACGACACCGCCCTGCCGGAAAGAGTTTCGCGTTGCCGGCGGGCAAGGCGGACGCTGGCCTCGACCAGCACGATTTCGAAGGGCTGGGGTCCGCCAGTGGCCGATTCGATGGCACGCAGGGCATCGGCCATGAGCGTTCCGCTTCCGGGCCCGAGCTCCACGAGCATGGCAGGGCGTGGCGATCCTGCGGCCTGCCATGCCGTGTAACACCACAGGCCGAGCAGTTCGCCGAACATCTGGCTGATTTCCGGTGCGGTCACGAAGTCACCGGCGGCACCGAAGGGTTGCTTGCGGGAGTAGTAGCCGTGATCGGGATCGAGCAGGGCGAGTTCCATGTAGTGCTCGACGGTGATCGGTCCGGTCTCGCCGATTCTCTCTGCCAGGGCAGTCATGTCTAACGGCGCGCCATCATGATGAGTGCGATGCCGGCCACTGCCATGGGCACGGACAACAGCTGTCCCATGGTCATGGTGCCGGCAACGAAACCAAGGTAACTGTCAGGTTCGCGGAACATCTCCGCCAACGACCGGAACACCGCGTAGCCCGTGAGAAAAAGGCCGGTCATCAGGCCAGGCCGCTCACGCCATCCGGGGCGCAGCCACGCGATCCTCATGATGACAAGGAGCACCAGCCCCTCCAGCGCCGCCTCGTAGAGTTGACTTGGATGGCGCGGCGTCTCCGGATCCGATGGAAACAGAACGGCCCATGGCACGTCGGTTGCCCGACCATAGAGTTCACCGTTGACGAAGTTGGCAAGCCGCCCGAGCAGGAGGCCGACCGGCGCCACACACGCCATGATGTCCGAGAGCGCGAGCAGCGGTGTTCCGTGGCGCCGTGCATGGAACACCGTGGCGAGGGCCACGCCGAGACAACCTCCGTGGAAGGACATGCCTCCCTGCCACAGGGCAAAGGCTTCCAGCGGATGGTTCAAGAACCATGCGGGTTGATAGAACAGGACATAGCCAAGGCGTCCGCCGATGATGATGCCCAGCGTCGCCCAGAGAAGGAAGTCATCGACTGCGGTGCGCGGTATGGCCCCGGGGGACGATCGGGCCAGCACGATGGCGTAGCGCCAGCCCAGAAGGATTCCGGCGATATAGGCAAGGGCATACCACCTGATGGCGAGGGGCCCGATCTCGATCAGGGTGGCATCGATGGCTGGAAAGGCGATGGCGAGCATGGGGAGGCCCCCGGAGACATCCGAAGATAAGGGCTGGGCCGTGCGAGCGTCCACTGCCGGAAAGTCTGGATTTTGCCATCCGGATACGGCAACCATGGGGTCATCAGTCGGCCGACTGGAGGTTCGCCATGCAGACAGACAACAGGATCCTCGACGACATGGCACGTGTTCTGTCGGGGGCGCTCAGCGTCGCTGGCGGCGCCAGGGCCGAGATGCGGCAGCGCGCCCGCCAGCATGCCGAGCTGTTGCTGGCGCGCATGGACCTCGTGCGCCGCGAGGAGTTTGAAGTGGTTCGTGACATGGCGACCCTGGCCCGCGAGGAGAACGAGCGGCTTTCCCTGCGCATCGAGGAACTCGAGAGTGCCATCAAACGCCGCAAGCGGCGCGCCTGAGGCAGCCGTCGTCATCTTGCCAGCGTCACTGCAGTTTGGCAGTTTAGCGGCAATTCCACCATCTCCTGACCTTTCGTTCTGGTAGGGCCTTCATGTGACCAGTCTCCAGGAACACCCCGGCAAGCCGGATCAGCATGCGCTCGATCCGGTCGAACGGTTCATCGCCTACCACGGCTGGACACACGAGCGGGTCAACGACAACGAACTGGCGGTCGAGATTGCGGGCCGCTGGTGTGTCTACCGCATCTGGTTCGGCTGGGAGGAGGAACTGGCCTGCATCATGATGTCATGTGCGCTCGACATGCAGGTTCCAGAAGCCAGCATCAAGTCCGTTCACTCGCTCCTCGCCTTCGTGAACGAACGCCTGTGGGTCGGTCACTTCGACGTGTTCGCCGACGAGAACGTGCCGACATTCCGTCAGGCCATTCTGCTCAACGGGCAGGGCTATCCCACCGAGGAACTCCTGGGTGACGTGATCGACATCACCATTTCGGAATGTGAACGGTTCTATCCTGCCTTCCAGTACGTGATCTGGCAGGGCAAGTCCGCCGAGGAGGCGGTGCAGGCGGCGATCATCGATCCCGTCGGTGAGGCCTGAGCGGTGGCGTTGCCGGCGCCGGTCCTGCTGCTTGGATGCGGCAGGATGGGCAGCGCCATGCTGTCGGGCTGGGTGAACCGGGGCGTGGCTCCGGATACCATCCTTGTGGTCGAGCCCGACCCGGCGGCGGCCGGGGAGGCGCAGAGGCGCCATGGTGTCGAGGTGGAGGACACGGTGCCGCCGGGTCTGGATCCCGCGGTGGTCGTCTTTGCCGTCAAGCCACAGGTCATGGAGGACGTCGCCGGATCCCTTGGTGACGCGCTCGACCGGCGCCCGCTCGCTGTCTCCGTTGCCGCCGGCAAGACGCTCGCCTGGTTCGAAAGGCATCTCGGGCCGGACGTCCCGGTCGTGCGCACCATGCCCAATACGCCGGCGGCCATCGGCAGGGGAATCACCGCCTTGGTGGCGAACAGCCACGTGACGCGCGAATCGAGGCGAACGGCCGAATCACTGCTGGCAAGTGTCGGGGAAACCGTCTGGCTGGACGACGAATCTCTCATGGATGCCGTGACGGCACTCTCTGGCGGTGGTCCGGCCTATGTCTTTCTGCTCATCGAGACCCTGACCCGCGCCGGTATCGCCAATGGTCTGCCTGAGGCGGTCGCGGCCAGGCTGGCCCTCCACACGGTCGCCGGCGCAGGTGAACTGGCGCTGCAGGCGGACGAGACTCCGGCCCAGCTGCGGCGCAATGTCTCGAGTCCAGGCGGGACGACGCTCGAAGCCCTCGGCGTTCTCATGGCCGAAGACGGCATGCAGCCGTTGTTCGACCGCGCCGTCACTGCAGCCACCCGTCGTTCCAGGGAACTTGGCCGGCAGTGACGCGGCGGTTCCGGTTTGCCACCACCGGGCTGGCAGACTACTCTCGACGCAGGTGGATGCGGGAAGGAGAATGGCCAGGAAAGCGGACGTTTCCGATGTGCTTCTCGATGCCGCCCTGGAACTGGCGGCAACGGCAGGCTGGCGCGATCTCACTATGCGTGATGTCGCCGAGGCCAGCGGTGTCTCGCTGGCGGAACTCCATGCCGTCTATCCGACACGCAACGCCATCCTGAAGGCTTTTTCGGCCCGCATTGACGCGGCGGTGCTGGCCGGCGACACCGGTGATCTTGGCGATGAATCGCCCAGGGACCGCCTGTTCGATGTCATCATGCGCCGGCTTGATGCGCTTTCGGCCCACCGCAAGGCGGCCTGGTCCATCATCCGTGCTTCACTGGGGAATCCGGGGTCGGCCCTTCAGGGCTTCTGTCTGACTCAGGCCTCGATGCGATGGATGCTGGAGGCAGCGGGAATCGATGCCGGAGGCCCGGCCGGCGCCCTGCGCACGAAGGGTCTCATGCTGGTCTGGCTCGATGTTCTTCGCGTCTGGCAGTCCGATGAGAGCGACGACATGGCGCGCACCATGGCCCATCTCGACAAGAGGCTGGCCATGGCCGAACGTCTGCAGAACCTCGCCTGGCGCGCGCCGGGCCCGGAACCCGAAGAGGCCGGTGCGTGAGCACACCCGTCATTCCGTTCGACGCTTTCCTCGATATCGATATCCGCGCAGGCACCGTGGTCCGTGCGGAACCCTTTCCCGAGGCCCGCAAACCGGCCCTGAAGCTCTGGATCGATTTCGGAGAGGAGATCGGCACGCGCAGGAGTTCGGCGCAGATCACCGACCGCTACACGGCCGTTGATCTTGTTGGCCGCCAGGTGGCGGCCGTGGTCAACTTTGCGCCGCGCCAGATCGGTCCCTTCATGTCGGAGGTCCTCACCCTGGGATTTGCCGATCATGATGGCGCCATCGTGCTCGTCTCTCCGGACAGCAGCGTCCCCGACGGCGCCCGCCTCGGGTAGGGCGCCCTACAACCAGCCGTTCTCCCGCAAGGCCGGCTGGAAGGAGCGGCTGACCGGCACCATGGCGCCATTGGTGAGTTCCAGGAAGATGCGGCCGTCGCGCCGCACCACACGTCTGACAGCATACCGCGCCACCCAGTGGGAACGATGGACCTGCATGCCGTCGAGATCCTCGACCTCGCGCAGGGCATCGCGGAAACGCAACAGCACGAGTTCGCTTCCCCGCACAGTCGCCGCCTCGACATAGTGATCCTGCATGTGAAGATGAAGCAGATCTTCACCGAGGCGGGCCGGCAGGCGTGACAGGAAGGGTGAGCGGGCAGGCGGTGGAGTGGAGGAGGTCTCTTCGCGTGTCCGCAAGGGCAGCTCGACGAGGTGCCAGGCAAGGAACGCCAGCACGAGGTAGACCACCACCACACAGGCGTAGAGCCATGCCAGCATGGTGGCCGAGGCGGTGGTTCCGGCAAGTCCCCATTCGAGAATCCACACGAGTCCGGTGCCGGGCAGGGCGGCGATCGCCGAACCAGCCGCAATGCCCGCAATGGCGGGCCTGCCTGCCTGCTGGAAGAGGCGGATGGCGAAGGGAACAGTGGTCATGGCAATCAGCCAGTTGCCGGCAATCGCCACGGCCCAGTAGGCCACCAGGACCCCCGGTTCGAGGCGGGTGGCCGTGCCAAAGGGACCCAGCCACGAGAAGACGGCGATCGACAGCACCACGGCGATGAGATGGCGACGCAGGCGCCGTGTCGATTCGCGTGACGCGAACGGCAACGTGACATTCATCGGCGAAGGATCCCTGCCTTTCACGCAACGGCGATTGAAGCCTTGCGGGACCGTGCCGAAATGGTGTCAGCGTTTCAACCGACAGGAGGCAATTCATCATGAAACGACTGACGACACTCGCCGTCGCGATCCTCGGTTTCCACGCTCCCGTTCTCGCGGGTGAACTGGCAATCGATGTGACCGGAATCCGCTCCGATGACGGGCGTGTGTTTCTGGCCCTGCACCAGGAGCGTGCCGACGTCAGCTTCCCCGATGATGAAGGCGCCGTGGCGGGCGTGTGGACCAAGGCGGCGGGAGGCACGTTCAGCCTGGTGTTCCCGGACCTTGCCGAGGGCCGCTATGCCGTTTCCGTCATGCATGACGAGAACGGCGACGGCGAACTCGATACCAACCTTCTCGGCGTGCCGACGGAGGGCTACGGCTTCTCCAATGATGCCGCCGGCATCATGGGACCGCCCGGATTCTCCGATGCCCTGGTGGTCATCGGCGACGAGCCGGTCCATGCCGTCATCACGTTGCGTTACTGAAGAGGGGACGATCATGCACGACCGCAGATACTTTCTCGCCATGACCGGGGCCGCCTCCCTTCTTGCCGGCCCGCTCCGCGCCGACTCTTTCGATGCCGCCCTTGCCGCGGACAGCCGGTTGCTGGGCTGGGCAACGCCGCCCGTCGACCACTTCGAACCGCGGCCCCTGGAGATCGAGGGCACGTGGCCCGCTGACCTCCAGGGGACGTTCCGGCGCATCGGCCCGGCAGCCCATTCCCGCCACGGTCTGCGCTACCGTCACTGGTTCGATGCCGACGGCATGATCCAGGAGTTCCGTCTCGACGGCACCGGTGTCACTCATCGGGGACGCATGCTGATGACACCCAAACTCGCCCTGGAGGACAGGGAAGGAAAGCGCCTGCTGCCGGCCTTCGCCACCCTGCCCGAGGGAGCCCGTCCGGTGCACCGCGCCGATGACATGAATGCTGCCAACACGGCGCTTCTCGATCATCGGGGTGAACTGCTGGCACTTTGGGAAGGAGGATCTGCGAGCATCATTGATCGCGAATCGCTTTCCTGGGAGGCGTTCAAGTCATGGGGTGAGGGGCTTGAGGGACTGCCGTTCACCGCCCACCCCAAGGTTGAACCGGACGGAACGCTGTGGGCCTTCGGCCTCGCTTCCTTCCCCTACGGAGCGCTGGTCCTCTACCACATTCCGGGGAACGGCGCGGCTGCCAGGGCAGAGGTGATTCCGCTGGAGCAACCGGGGTTCGTGCATGACTTCGTGGTTACACGGGACTTTCTTGTCATTGTCATCCCGCCCTTCGTTCACGTTCCGGGACGCGGGGACACCTATTTCGACAGCCATGCATGGAAACCCGAACTCGGCTCGCGTGTCCTCGTGGTGCGCAAGGATGATTTCTCGAGAAGGCGCTGGGTCCAGCTTCCGGCGGCATTCGGCTTTCATCATGGCAACGGCTGGAACGAGGACGACGGAACCATCCACTTCGACTTCTTTCAGGCCGATGATCCCTCGCTTCTCGAGGACGCCTTCACGAAGGTCATGAAAGGACAACTTGTCGAGGCGTCGGTCCCGCGCTTCACCAGGATCGTGCTCCACCCTGACGGTTCCTTCGCCATGGCCGGAGACGGGGGTGGAGGTGACTTCCCGACGATCAATCCGGCAAGGGTGTCGCGGCGCCACCGCTATCTCTACAACATCTCCTCGACGTCGGCTGCGCCCTCCTGGTTGCCCGGAACGCTTGAGAAGCGGGATCTGGAATCGGGACGTCTGGAGCGCTTCGATCCGGGCCGGGGAATCCACCTCGAGGAACACCTGTTCGTCCCCTTTCCACATGCAACGAAGGAGGACGAAGGCTGGCTCATCGGTTCCTTCCTCGACAGTTCGACGGCGCGTACCGGCCTGGCCGTGTTTGACGCAAGGGGCGTGGCGGATGGGCCGCTGGCGCGGGCATGGCTGCCATTTTCCCTGCCGCTCGGATTCCACGGGCAATTCAGCCCAGCGTGACCCCCTGATACCCGGGACCGGTCAGTCGCACGGCAGCGTGATCCGGACCCTGAGGCCGCCGAGAGGCGAGCCGGCGAGAACGATGTCGCCGCCATGGCCCCTGACGACATCGCTGGCGATGGTGAGGCCCAGACCTCCGCCACCCAGATTGGGATCGCGGGAGGAGTCGAGCCTGACAAACGGCTGGAAGGCCTCCTGCCAGGAGGCTTCGGGGATGCCCGGACCGTCATCGTCAAGGGTGATGATGATGGAGCCGTCCGCCGAGCGTCCCTCGAGAACGGTCCGGTCTCCGTATCGGCAGGCGTTGTCGACGATGTTGGTGAGGCAGCGTTTCATGGCGCCCTGCCGGCCCACGAACGGCAGGGGTTCGCTCGCCCGGGCCTCAACGGGGGATGGAGCCTCCGATGCCACCTCGTGGATCACCGTGGCGAGATCGAAAGCCCCGGAAGCCTCCTCGCCCTGGCCTCTTGCAAAGGAGAGGTAGACGTCGACCATGTGCTCCATTTCCTCGATGTCGCGCTTCAGGTTCGCCACCTCCTCGGTATCGCCGATGAGGGCGAGTTCAAGTTTCATGCGCGTGAGGGGACTGCGCAGATCGTGGCTGACCGAGGCCAGCATGAGCGTGCGCTGCTGGATCTGCCGGCGGATCCGTTCGCGCATGGCAAGGAATGCATGGGCGGCCCGGCGCACCTCTGCCGCGCCGGAGGGTCTGAAGTTGACGTCGATGATGCCACGCCCGAATTGTTCGGCAGCCTTGGCGAGTCGGTTGATCGGCCGGATCTGCTGGCGCACGAAGTAGGCGGCGATGAGGGTCAGCGCCAGGGACGTGCCGAGCATCCAGTAGATGAAGAGGTCCGTTGTCCGGCTTTCCATCCGTTTCTTCGGAATGGTGATCACCAGCAGACCTTCCGGCAACTCGATGCTGACGATGGTATCGGATGACCGGGTGGTGTCGATGGCAAAGGGCGTGGAGAGCATGCCGCCGAGCGCATGCTCGAGATGCCGTTCGGCCCGCGTCTGGCGTTTGGCGCGGAACTGTCTGGGAAGACTGTCGCCGGGCAGGAAACGCGAGGAAAACTGGAAGAAGCTGTTGCCGAAGACGAGAGCCTCGTCGATTTCGCGATTGGTGTACGTCCACATCAGGGCCTTGATCTCGCCGGCCACGGCGGAGGTGAGGTAGCGCGTGACGTTCTCCCAGTGCCTCTCGTAGAAGACGATGGCGAGGACGATCTGGAGGATGACGATCGGCACCAGAACGATGAGCAGGGAACGGATGAAAATGGATTTCGGGAGCCAGCGCCTCATGGCGTTACCAGGACGTAGCCCTTGCCGCGAATCGTCCTGAGATACTGCGGCTCGCCGGGGTCGTGCTCGATCTTGCGCCGCAGGCGGGACACCTGCACGTCGATCGAGCGTTCGGCGGTGGTGGTTTTCTGGGCCAGCCGGAAACGCGACAGCGTGACGCCCGGCGATCCGGCGAAGACCCCGAGAAGGGACGTTTCGGCGTCGGTCAGGGGTACCGGGTGACCATCACGGGAGAGTTCCAGACGGCCCCGGTCGAAGAGGAAGGGACCGAAGGAGAGGACACCGGATTCTTCGGGAGGCGGTGGCACGAGGCGCAGGGCGTTCTTCATGCGCAGGACGAGTTCGCGGGGCTCGAATGGCTTGGAGAGATAGTCATCTGCACCGACTTCAAGTCCGGCCACGCGGTCATCGGCCATGTCGCGGGCGGTGAGCATGATGATCGGAAGGCCCGCACTTTGCCTGATGCGGCGGGTAAAGCTCATGCCGTCCTCGCCGGGCATCATGACGTCGACGATCAGGAGATCGAAGACGAGCGACTTCAGCTTGGCCTCGGCATCGGCGGCATTGCTCGCCGTGCTCACCAGGAATCCCTGGGCCATGAGATACTTCTGCAGGCGCGCCCTCAAGCGCCGGTCATCATCGACAACGAGGATGTGACGGCCGTCGGGGTTCATCACCCGCCATCATCGTCGATGATGCCGCCGAGCACGCGGCGATATCCGGCAACCGCTTCGGGACCTGCCTCGCGCCACGCCTTGGCGATACGGGCGCGCTGGTCGGCCGTCAGCTGTGCCTCGAGTTCGATTCCCCGTTCGGTAAGGTAGAGAAGGCGCTTCCGGCGGTCTTCCCGGCAGTGCCGCTGCTCTACGAATCCCTTGGCCACGACCTTGCGGAGCACCCGCGCCAGACTCTGCTTGGTGATCTTCAGGATGGCGAGAAGGTCCTTGACGGTCATTCCCGGATGACGGCCGACGAAGTAGATGACCCGATGATGGGCGCGTCCCAGACCGTGTTCTGCGAGAATGGCGTCGGGCCGGGCCGTGAAATCGCGGTAGGCGAAGTACAGCATCTCGATCCCCTCGCGCAGATCGGCGTCGCGCAGGAAGAGGGGATTCGGTCCGCGTGTTATGTCAGCCATATTGACATATATGATGAACCGTTCTACCCGGACAAGGGGTTGCACGACAGGCGGCCGGAATTTCCTGTAGCATGAGGAGCCATGGCTGAACTCATCCCGTTCGATGACAGGGACGGCACGATCTGGTTCGACGGCAGGCTGATCGACTGGCGTGACGCCAGGCTCCATGTCCTGACCCACGGACTTCATTATGCGAGCAGCGTGTTCGAGGGCGAACGCTGCTATGGCGGCAGGATCTTTCATGCACGCGAGCATGGGGAGCGTCTTCTGCGCTCCGCCAACATCATGGGGTTTGACCTGCCGTATTCCCTCGAGACGCTGGAGGCAGCCCGTTACGAGGTGCTCCGCGCCAACGGCATCGTCGATGGCTACGTGCGGCCGGTGGCCTGGCGCGGCAGCGAAATGATGGGGGTATCAGCCCAGCAGAACACCATCCATGTGGCGATTGCCGCATGGGAGTGGCCGAGCTACTTCTCCGAAGAGGCGCGCATGCGCGGCATCCGGCTCGCCATTTCCGAATGGCGGCGCCCGGCTCCCGATACCGCGCCGGTCCACGCCAAGGCCGCCGGCCTCTACATGATCTGCACGCTCGCCAAGCACAAGGCCGAGCGTGAGGGATACGACGATGCGCTGATGTACGACTACCGCGGATTTCTGGCCGAAGCGACGGGCGCCAACCTGTTCCTGGTGATCGATGACAAGATCCACACCCCGACGCCCGACTGTTTCCTGGACGGCATCACCCGCCGTTCAGTGATCGCCCTGGCGCGCCGCCAGGGAATCGAGGTCGTCGAACGTCACCTCACCGACGACGACCTGGCACGGGCGACGGAGGTCTTCATCACTGGCACGGCTGCCGAGGTCACACCGGTCGGCCAGATCGGCGACCTGCACTTCCAGCCAGGCCGCATCTGCCGCACTCTCATGCAGGACTTCAGCGCCGAAGTCAGAAGTACCTGACAGGACAAGGTGACGCCCGAGCGTACCACTCACCTCTCTGACCAGGGGTCAAGGACTTCGATGCCGGTGATCTCGAAGTCGGCAACATTCCCCGTCACCACGGCCAATCGGTGGATGATCGCTGTCGCCGCAATCAATGCGTTCCGTTCGGGCCTCGGGTCGGGCACATGCAGCTGAGCGCACTTGAGGGCCACGGTGGAATCGACCGGCAGCGTGCGTTCCTGGAATTCTGGCAGGACATGACTTTCCATCCATGTCCGGAGCTTTTCCCCTTGCCGGGCGTCACGCCGCTCAAGGCGAAGGATGCCGATCTCCAGTTCCATCAGTGTGAGCGCCGAGATGTAGAGTTGGTTCGCATCCTGTTTGGAGATCCACGCAGCGACACGGGCATCCGCCCTGTCATCCCCGAGCTTTCGCAGCTCGGACAGCACGTTCGTGTCCAGCAGGAACATCAGGAAAGATCGGCCTCACGGAACTTGATAAGGGTGCGGGGCGGATCGAATTCGATATCGGCCAGTCCTGGCATGGACAATGCCTCGACGAGACTGCGCCGCTGGCCGGAAAGCCGTCTGTAGTCCTCAATGCTGAGCAGCACGTGCGCGGGCTTGCCCCGATCGGTTATGAACACTGGCCCCGAGAGCGCAGCTCTCTTCGTACCTGCTACATCTTGGTTGAAGGTGCGGCTGGTCACGGTCGTGATGGTCGTGTCGGATCTGGGCGACTTTGTAGCCATGTCACTACATTAGCAATTGCAGTTCGGGTCATCAAGGCTCCTTGTCACGAATCACGGCACAACGTCACGGCATGTAGCGCGGCCACAGCCAGGGGGCGACGACCCGAGAATATAGCGCTACAAGGGCGCCATTCGTTTCGCGGGACTATCGACAGAAGGGGCGAGTCCGTCACCGACCGGGACAGCGGGAAACGTTGCGGTTGCCGGCATGTGACTTGCGATGACAGGAGGCATGGCGCCAGATCGGATCACAGCATTGTTCTTCGAGCTGTTCAGCGGACTGCCCAGGCAGGGACCGGGGTCTGTGGCGGACACGCGGCGCGCCCTCGGGCTTGTGCCCGAGATTGGACCACGGGCACATGTTCTTGACATCGGTTGCGGAACGGGCGCCCAGACGCTGGTGCTGGCCGCATCGTCGCCTGCGCGCATCGTGGCGATCGACACCCATCCACCGTTCATCGATGCCCTGAACCGCGAGGCCCGAAGGCTGGGCATTGAGGATCGACTGCAGGCGCGCGTGGCGGACATGCGCAGCCTCGACTTCGCCGATGGGTCCTTCGACCTCATCTGGTGCGAAGGTGCCATCTACAACGTCGGCGTCGAAAGGGGGCTTCGCGACTGGCGCAGGCTGCTGTCGCGCGACGGGCACGTCGCGTTCAGCGAGGCGTGCTGGCGAAAACCCTCGCCGCCTGCCGAATGCGCGGCGTTCTGGAACCGGGAGTATCCGGCGATCCGCAGCGTCTCCGCGCTTCTGGAAGCCGTCGAGGCGTGCGGTTACGCAGTCGCGGGGCACTTTCCGCTCCCCTCCTCGGCGTGGTGGGACGACTACTATCGGCCGCTGCAGCAGAACATCCGCGCGTTCCGCGAACGTCATCGCGATGCGCCGGATGCACAGGCACTGGCGGATCAGTGTCAGCACGAGATAGACATCTGGCATGCCCATTCGGAGTTCTACGGCTACGAGTTTCTCGTGCTGAAAGCCCGTTGAAGCCGGCATCCGTCGGCCGTCATTCACCCATTCAACCGGTAGCGGGCCAATGCATCGTCATTGAGGATGGGGTCCTCGATCGAGTGGCAGTTCTTCGGTGTTTCCTCGAGTTTCCGGAACGCCGCCTTCGTCTTCAGCGATGTGCCGTCCAGGACCGGGCGTACGCGGCAACCAGTCGGCGCGCAGTCGCCTTCATTCGATCACGGCGACTGGCGGGCCGAGGATATCCATGGCGGGTTGGACCCCGAGGCCCGGCGCCTCGGAGGCGCTGATGCAGCCGTTCCTGGGACGCGGGCAACCGTCGGCGAGGCTGACAGTGACGTAGTCGGTGAGGTCGGTGGTCGAAAGCACGTTGCGGGTTGGCGTGCTGGAGGCAAAGTGGGTCAGCGCCGCGGTGGTGATGTCGCTTCCCCAGACGTCGTCGGCGACGACCGCGAGGCCAAGGTCGCAACACAGATCACGCATGCGCCGGGCCTTGGTAAGCCCGCCGACCCGCGCGATCTTGATGCAGCAGACGTCGAGAGCGCCGGTCTGGTAGGCACGGATCAGGTCCTGCGGCGTGGTCATCACCTCGTCGAGCTTCACGGGCAGCGGACAGTGCTTCCGGAAGTGGATGCATTCCTCGAGGGTGAGGCAGGGCTGCTCGATCACGACGCGATCAAGGCCCCGGAGGGCCTGGGCGAAGCGGATGGCGTCGTGCAGCGTGAAGCGCGTGTTCGCGTCGGCGAAGATCATCTCGCCCGGCTGCAGGGCGTTGGCGCAGGCTTCCACCCGTTCAATGTCGTCGTCGACGGCAACGCCGACCTTGAGCTGGAAGTGGCGGTAGCCGTCATCGCGGCACGCGAGCATCGGAGCGACGATGTCCTCGCGGGAGGTGTGGGTACCGAACAGCACGGAACGGTAGAGAGGTACCGGCTCGGACCAGCGGCCGCCGAGAAGATCACACACGGGCCGGCCGGTCGCCTGGCCCATGATGTCCCAGAGCGCGGTGTCGAGAGGCGATTTCAGGTAGTGCGAACCGTTGAAGCTGCGGTCCCATTCCCGGTTGATCTTCTCGACGTGAAAGGGATCGGCACCGATGAGGCCCTCGGCGACGATCGGGATGCCCGCCTCCGCCCCTTGCGAAAACGCTGGCGCGTAGTGCGTTCCGATCGGGCAGGTCTCGCCCGCGCCCGTGATTCCCGCATCCGTGTCGACGAGCACGACGACGGACGTGTCGATATGTGGCAGAAAGCCGCTGCCGGAACTGTACCCGCCGGTCTTCGGCGGCATCGTGACGCTGTAGACGCGAACGCGCGTGATCTTCACGGCCCTGTCCTGATCGTGTGTTGAGGGGCCGTCTTCATTCCTTCTCCCAACGGGCTGCGGCCTCGTCATCGTGGACGCGGGCCTCGACCCAGCGGCTTCCGTCAGGGGTTTCCTCGAGCTTCCAGAAGGGCGCCTTCGTCTTCAGCCAGTCGATCAGGAAGGCGCAGGCCTCGAGGGCTGCGTGGCGATGGGCCGATGCCGTCACCACCAGCACGATCCGGTCCCCGGGCTCGAGGCGGCCGTAGCGGTGGATGATGAGGCTCGCCTCCAGCGGCCAGCGGCGCCAGGCCTCCTCGTCGATCTCTCGCAGCATCCTCTCGGTCATCCCGGGATAGTGCTCCAGGGTCATCGAGGAGTGGCCTCCATCGCCCGCCATGTCGCGCACCACGCCGACGAAGGAGGCGATGGCGCCGAGTGACGTCGAGTGCGAGGAGATGGCCTCCATCTCAACCGCGATGTCGAAATCCTCTGCCTGGACGCGAATCACAGGACTAGCCGCCTGTCACCGGGGGGAAGAGAGCCACTTCGTCATCGTCCGTGACAGGGGTACCGGCATGACCATAGGCCTGGTTGACCGCAATGCGGACATGGCCAGGTTGCGCGAGAGCCTCGGCGTAGACACCGCCGCGCCCTTTCAGCCAGTCGACGAGTCCTCCCGCATCGACAATGTCCCCGGGGAGCGTGATGTCCTCGCCGGCAAGGCCGATGGTCTGCCGGACAGATGCAAAATAGAGAAGTCTCATGACAGGACCTCGCTGAACGGCAGCACCTCGATCATGTCACCGGCCTCGAGGCGCGTCATGTCTTCGGGGAGTTCGGCGAGACCGTCGGTGTCGACCAGCGACGACAGCAGGCCGGCGCCCTCCCTCTCGAAGGCGTGGGCCTCGGTCACGCCGTCACCGTCGCGGCGCAGGTGGACCCGGACATACTCGCGGCGTCCGCCCTTCTTGTTGCGGCTGAATGCGGAACGGACGTTGAAGGTCATCGGTGCCACGTCGTCAGCGCCGCCAAGGCGCAGCAGCAACGGCCGGGCAAAGCGCAGGAAGGTCACCATGGCCGCTGCCGGATTGCCGGGCAGACCGATGAATGTCGCATCGCCAATGTCGCCGAGTACCAGTGGACGCCCGGGCTTGATCGCCATGTACCAGGCATGGAGCGTGCCGTGTTCGCGGACGGTGCGCTGCACGTGATCCTCGTCACCCACGGACACCCCGCCCGATGTCATGAGCGCGTGATGCCGTCCGGCGGCGTCAAGAATGGCATTCCGGGTCGCTGTTGCATCGTCGGGCAGGATGCCGAGATCGGTGACCGTGCAGCCGATGGTTTCGAGCAGTGCCCGCACGGCATGGCGGTTGGCATCGAAGATGGCGCCGGGTCTGAGAGCGCCGGGAGGATCGGTGACCTCGTCACCTGTCGAGAAGAGGGCGACACGGAGCCGCTCCCTGCATGGCAGGACCGTGAGGCCAACCGAGGCGGCAAGGCCGATATCGAACGGTCCCAGCCGGCGCCCCCGGCGCAGGATGGTGCTGCCTGAGGCGACATCCTCGCCGGCGTCGCGCCTGTTGGCGCCGCGCCGGGTCCGGGAATCGAGAACGATCGAGCCCTCCTCGGTGCGGACATTCTCCTGCATGGCCACCGTGTCGCAGCCTTCGGGCATGGGCGCCCCGGTGAAGATGCGGATGGCCTCGCCTCGCCGCGCCGGGCGGTCAAGGGCCATGCCTGCCGCCACTCTTGCCGTGACGGGAAGGACCGTGTCACCGCAGTCGGCGAGGTCGTCATGGAAGAATGCGTAGCCGTCGACTGCGGCATTGTCGTGAGGGGGGACGTCCATCGTCGAAACGATGTCATGGGCAAGAATGCGCCCGGCGGTTCCGGCCAGAGGGACCTCTTCGGCGGGCGTGACCGGAGAGGCCATGCGCGAAATGAGATCGAGCGCTTCTGCCGCCGTCATCAACCGGTCGCCGCGCGCTTCCGGGCTCACCGGGAGATCGGCGCCGTGCGGAAGACGTGTCGGTGCAAGACTCATGGTTCTTCTGATAGCGAACGTCGGCGCGCCGTCAAGGCACGCCAGGCGGCTTCTCCGTGAAGCAGTCCCGAAAGGGCGGTCACACACGCGGCCAGCCACACGGCGACGAGACCGGCCGTCTCAAGGGCCGGATCGGGGACGAGAACCAGGGCGATGGCGAGGCACTGGAGAACCGTCTTGGCCTTCGAGAGTTGTGTGACACCAACGGTGAGGGAGGACGCGGCGAGGGCTTCGCGCAGGCCGGCGACGAAGATCTCCCGGATCACGATGACGAGAGCGGCGATCACCGGAACATCAAGCGTCGCTGTCAGAACGACAATGACACCGCACACCAGCACCTTGTCGGCAATGGGATCGAGGATGCGCCCCAGGGTCGAGTGGACGTTCATGCGGCGCGCCAGCCAGCCATCGAGAGCGTCTGTCGCCGCCGCCACGCAGAAGATGGCGAGCGCCGCCCAGCGGGCGCCGGAATCCCCGTTCATCAGGAGAAACACAATCGGGACAAGGGCCACCATGCGTGCGATGGTGAGGATGTTGGGCAGCGACGCCTTCATGAGTGGCGACCGGGAAGCGGAGTCATCATGCAGTGCATGGCGGTGCCATCACGGATCGCGCTGGAAGTGGTCGCGGATGCGCCGGGCCACGGTGCGGTCAATGCCGTTGACCTTCTCGAGATCGGCCAGCGCTGCGTCGGCCACGGCTCGGGCCGATCCGAAATGATGGAGCAGGGCCCGCTTGCGCATCGGACCGATGCCCGGGATCTCGTCGAGCAGGGAATGGCTGATGCGGCTGGCGCGCTTCGAGCGATGGGCGCCAATGGCGAAGCGATGGGCCTCGTCGCGCAGCCGCTGGATGAACCAGAGCACCGGATCGCGTTCGTCCGGCATCAACGGGTCACGCCCGGCAAGGAAGATGCGCTCGCGTCCGGCATTGCGGTCCGGACCCTTGGCGACACCGGCGACTTCGATACCGGATATGCCAAGATCCTCGATGACGGCAAGCGCCGTAGACAGCTGTCCGGCGCCGCCGTCGACGAGGACAAGATCGGGCCAGGCGGAGGAGGCGCGTTCAGGGTCCTCCTCGACGAGGCGCGAGAAGCGGCGCACGAGAACCTCGCGCATCATCGCATAGTCGTCGCCTGCCGGGGCCGTGCGGACCGTGAACTTGCGATACTGGTTCTTCATGAATCCGTCGGCGCCGGCAACGATCATCGCGCCGACGGGCTGGGATCCCTGGATATGACTGTTGTCGTAGACCTCGATGCGCCGGGGCGCCGCGTCTAGGCCGAGCAGGGCCGCCAGACCCTCGAGATGGGAGCGCTGTGTCGCACTCTCGGCGAGGCGCCGCTGCAGGGCATCCCGTGCGTTCTGCAGGGCATGGTCCATCAGGGCCCGGCGGCCACCCCTGCGCGGGACGCTGATCTCCACACCGTGTCCCCTCCTGCCGGCGAGGGCCTCGGTCAGGAGTGCGTGATTGTCCGGCCGCACCGACACCAGGATGATGCCGGGGACTTCCTTGTTCTCGTAGAACTGGGCCAGGAAGGCTGCCATCACGCTTTCCGGATTCCTGTTGGCGCTGCGTCCGGGCCAGTAGGCCCTGTTGCCGTAGTTGCGTCCGTGACGGATGAAGAAGACCTGGATGCAGGTCTGCCCGCCTTCCCGGTGCAGCGCCACGACATCGGCCGCGGTCAGCGTCGGCACGTTGATCTGCTGGTGCGCCTGGATGTGGTTGAGAGCGCGAATGCGGTCGCGCAGGCCGGCAGCGCGCTCGAACTCAAGGGCTTCGGCAGCGTCCTGCATGCGCCGGGAGAGACCGTCCTGGACCTCCCGGGTCTGGCCCTTGAGAAAGGCGCGGGCCTCTCCCGTCAGGTGCTCGTAGTCCTCGTCGTCGGCAAGCCCGACACAGGGCGCCACGCAGCGCTTGATCTGGTACTGCAGGCAGGGCCGGGTGCGGTTGCCCAGCACGTGATCACTGCAGCTTCTGAGAGGAAACGCCTTCTGCAGGGCCGTGATGGTCCGGTTGACCGCACCGGCGCTGGCAAAGGGACCGAAGTAGTCGCCCTGCCGGCGCCGCGCCCCGCGATGCTTGACGATCTGCGGCCACCGGTGGTCGCGACGCAGCAGGATGTAGGGGAAGGACTTGTCGTCTCGCAGGACGACGTTGTAGCGCGGCTTGAGCTTCTTGATGAGGTTGGCTTCGAGAAGCAGTGCCTCGGCTTCCGTTGCGGTGGTGACCACTTCGATGGCCGCGGTGCCGGCGACCATCCTGTGGAGGCGCGGGTCGAGACGCCCCGGTTGCGCGTAGGTTGCAACCCGGTGTGCCAGGTTGCGCGCCTTGCCGACATAGAGAACCTCGCCTTCGGAGGAGAGCATGCGGTAGACACCGGGCCCTTCAGGCATGGTGGCCAACGATCTCCTGACGGCGTCGGCGCCGCTCTCTGCGGGGACCGCGTCAATCTGTTCGACCGCCGGTCCCTCGGTCTCCCCTGATGGTCGGATGTCCCTCGATGCCTTGGCCATCGCCGAAAAAGGCGGGGAGCCGCGCGGCCGCGGCTCCTCCGGCGTATCAGTCCGAGGGCTGCGGCACGATGCGCAGGTAGGGCTCGGGTGCCTTCCAGCCTCCGGGGAACCTCTCCTTCGCCTCGTCATCCTTGACGGCGGGGACGATGATGACGTCTTCGCCGCTTTGCCAGTTGGTCGGAGTGGCCCCCTTGTGGCCGACCGTCAGCTGGCAGGAATCGAGCGGGAGCAGGATCTCGTGGAAACTGCGCCCCGCCGTCGAGTCCTGTTCGAAGTCAGGAGCCGTACTGCCTGTCGATAGTGTCATGGTTTGCCATTGCTCCTCGCTGGATGATCCGGTCAGGGGCCCATGCCTGGAAGGGCGGCGGCCATTCCCTGGATCAAGGAATGTCATCCTGGCAGCCTCACCCTTGACACTTGGGTTTCCGCGCCCGGAAGTCAACCGTCCCGGCGCGTGGCGGCAGTGGGTTTCCGGCGTCAGAACAGGCCGGAAATGCGGCCTTCGGAATCGACACCGATGTTGTCGGCGGCAGGTTTGCGCGGCAGTCCCGGCATGGTCATGACGGCGCCCGTGATGACGACAAGGAATTCGGCGCCGGCCGATACCCGGACCTCGCGCAGCGGAATGGTGAATCCCGAGGGCGCCGCCTTCAGCGCCGGGTCGGTGGAAAAGCTGTACTGGGTCTTGGCCATGCACACCGGCCAGGAACCGGCCGGTGTATCGTCGAGTTCGGCGAGCTGGCGCGAGATGGCGGCAGGCACGTCGATATCGTCGGCCCGGTAGATCTGCCGGGCGATGGTCCGGATCTTCTCCTCGAGCGGCATGTCATCGGGATAGAGTGGCCGGAAGTCGGCGGTTCCGCTCTCGGCCAGCTCCACCACGGCCTCGGCGAGGTCGACGGCGCCGGCGCCGCCGTTGGCCCAGTGGGTGGCCTCGACACAGCGCACGCCCTCGGCGGCGCACAAATCAAGCAGCGTCGACACCTCGGCATCGGTGTCGGCGGAGAAGCGGTTGACGGAGACGACGGCCGGCACCCCGAACCTCGCCACGTTGGAGATATGCCGCTGCAGGTTCGCAAAGCCTCTCTCGACGGCGGCGACGTCTTCCCTTGCCAGGTCCTCGCGGGCCACACCGCCGTGCATCTTCAGCGCCCGGACGGTGGCGACGATGACCACGGCATCCGGCGACAGTCCCGCCTTGCGGCACTTGATGTTGAAGAACTTCTCGGCTCCGAGATCGGCGCCGAACCCGGCTTCCGTCACCACATAGTCTGCCATGCCGAGGGCGCTCGAGGTGGCGAGCACGGAATTGCAGCCGTGGGCAATGTTGGCGAAGGGTCCTCCGTGCACGAAGGCGGGATTGTTCTCCAGGGTCTGCACGAGATTGGGCTTGATGGCATCCTTGAGGAGCGCCGCCATGGATCCCTCGGCATTGAGGTCGCGTGCCGTGACAGGTGTTCTCTGCCGCGTGTGGGCGACGATGATGTTGCCGAGCCGCCGCTTGAGATCGTCGATGTCCGTGGCAAGACAGAATATGGCCATGACCTCGGAGGCCACGGTGATGTCAAAGCCGTCCTGGCGCGGAAACCCGTTGGCGACCCCGCCCAGCGAGTTGACGATGGATCTGAGGGCCCTGTCGTTCATGTCGACGACGCGACGCCATGCCACCCGGCGTTCGTCGATGCCGTGCGCGTTGCCCCAGTAGATGTGATTGTCGACCATTGCCGCCAGCAGGTTGTTGGCGACGCCGATGGCGTGGAAGTCGCCGGTGAAATGGAGATTGATGTCCTCCATGGGCACGATCTGCGCATGGCCACCGCCGGCCGCTCCTCCCTTGACGCCGAACGACGGACCGAGCGACGGCTCCCTGAGGCAGATCAGGGTCTTGCGGCCGATGCGATTGAGTGCGTCGCCGAGGCCCACGGTCGTCGTCGTCTTTCCCTCGCCCGCCGGGGTCGGGGTGATGGCGGTCACCAGAACCAGTCGGCCCTTGTCGCGGTTCTCCAGGCCCTTGATGTAGTCGAAGGAGAGTTTCGCCTTGTCGTGGCCATAGGGCTCGAGATGTTCGGCGCCGATTCCCAGCCGGTCCTGGGCGAGTTCGATGATCGGTCTCAGTGTCGCGGCCTGGGCGATCTCGATGTCCGATGCGGGTGTCGACATGATGGGGGTTCCCTCCCGGGGCAATGGTTTTGGTGTGTGAAGAGGTGGCGTCGCCTTCAGGAGGCTTTCCGGGTCTCCCGGTCGCCGTTCTCGACCCCCGACACGCGCCAGGAGAGGCGCATTTCACCGGCGGTGTTGGCCACCGTTGCCAGGCACGCGTTCACCCGGTGGTCGGGAATGTGGACCGCAAAGCGGGTCACGTAGCGATCGTGGCCGGGCGCCGGAATGCGTTCCGAGTTCATGCGCACGATATTGGCGCCAAAGCCGCCGAAGACCTCCGAGATGCGCAGGATGAGACCCGGTGCGTCCGGTCCGTCGAGCTCGATGCGATGGGTGATGTGCCCGGTCTCGTCATGCACCGCCTGCATGTCGAAGGTCGCGACCGTGACCCTGCCTTCGGCGATGCCGTCGAGAGTCCCGAGGTCCCGCTCGACCGTTGACGTGGCGACTTCGTCGGGAATCTCGGCGATACAGGTGAACTCCGCCATGTCGCCGAGGACGGCAAAGGTCGTGTCGGAGAGATTGGCGTCAAGATCGAAGAGGCGCCCTGCGATGTCGGCCACGAGTCCGGCGCGGTCGTGGCAGATGACGGAAATCAGGCAGACGGCTGTCATGCGGCCTCGAGATGCTGCTTGCGTTCCTCGACGATCTGATCGGCCTCGCGTCCGGTCAGCTCCTGGAGATGATCGAACGACATGTCGAAGTATCCCACGCCCTGGGTCAGTGAACGCAGTTCGCTGATGAGCGTGAGGGTCTCGCCCTGGGGCATGTGCGCCGTGACGGTATCCCATTCCTTCCAGCCCTCGCGCGCCTCGAAGCCGAGAATCTGGCCACGCCGTCCGGTGACCAGCTGCTGTACACGCGCGGTGGCCGAATTGGGAGCATGAACGCGTACGGTCATGATCGGCTCAAGGAGTACGGGACTGCAGGACGGCATGCCTTCGCTCATGGCAACGCGTGCCGCCAGCTTGAAGGCCATTTCGTTGGAATCGACGTCATGGTACTTGCCGTCGAAGACCTCCACGGCGATGTCGACCACGGGAAAGCCGAGCGGACCCTGAAGCAGATACTCCTTCACCCCTGCCTCGACGGCGGGAATGTACTGCCTCGGGATGTTGCCTCCGGTTACCGAATTGGTGAATTCGAATCCGCTGCCCCTGGCCAGCGGGCGGATGTTGATCTGAACATCGCCGAACATGCCGCTGCCGCCGGTCTGGCGCTTGAAGCGGCCGTGCTGGGTGGCCGGCTTCCGAATGGCCTCCCTGTAGGGTACGAGCGGCCGCCCGGATGTCACCTCGACCCCATAGCGTCCCGACAGCTTCGAGAAGGCTGTCTGCAGGTGCATGTCACCCTGGCCCCAGAGCACCAGCTGATTGAGATCCGAGTCCTGCTCGGGCTCGATGGATGGATCTTCCTCGTGAATGCGATGAAGCGCCGTGGCCATCTTCACCTCGTCCTCGCGGCGCGCCGCGTGGATCGCGAGGCCGTAGAGACGGGGCAGCGCCTCGGCGCGTGGCCAGGCGGAATCCTCGTCGGGCGCGGCGTTGCCCATCACGAGGGTATCCCCGGTGCGCGCTTCCTCGAGGCGGCCGAAGGCGACGATGTCGCCGGCCCCGGCACGGTCGATCTTGACGTTCTGGCTGCCCTGGAGGTGGTACATGCCGCCAATGCGGTTGCCGTTGACCGTGTCGCCGTCCTTCACCTCGCCACGCCAGATCCGGGCCAGTGACAGCTTGCCGCCATGCTGGGTGTTGTAGGTCTTGAGCACCTGAGCGGCGAATGCGCCATCGCCGCCGCGCCGTGCCGCGGCGCGGTCGGGATCGGGAACCCAGTGGCGGAGTTCCTGGAGCAGGCGGCGGACACCGTTCTCGAGTTCGGCGGAGCCGAGCAGGACAGGCACCACTCGCGCCTCGGCGAATGCCCCGCTGAGTTCGCTCACCACGTCCTCCTGGGTCGGCACCTCGTCTTCGAGAATCTGCATCATCAGGTCGTCGCTGAAATCGGCGAGGGCCTCCAGCATCAGGTTGCGCGCCTCGTCCTCGCGTTCCAAGACACCGTCGGGCATCTCGATGGCTTCGGATGCGCCGCCCTCGTGGTAGCGCCAGGCGGATTCGCTGATCAGGTCGACATAGCCGGTGACGTGGTCGTTGTCGCGGACAGGCACCTGCGTGATCAGCAGGGGCGTTCCCGAGACATCCTGCATGGCCGGCAGGAGTTCGCGCATCAGGGTGGTGGTGCGGTCCATCTTGTTGATGAACACGAGATGGGGAATTCGGTTGTGTTCGAGGAAGCGGAAGATCGGCGCTATGGTCGTTGCCCGTTCCACCACCGGCTCGTAGACCACCACCGCGGCGTCGGCGCCGATCAGCGCATTGCGTGCCTCGGCCTGGAACTCGATGGAGCCAGGGCAGTCGAGAAAGTTGAAGTGGACGCCTTCGAAGGTGGCGTGGCCGGCACTCACCTCGGTGCTCATGTTGCGCTGGCGCGCCTCCGGCGCCGAATCGCCGACGGAGTTCCCTTCCTTCACGGAACCCTTGCGGCCGATGGCGCCGCAGATGTAGAGCATGGCCTCGAGAAGAGTCGTCTTTCCGCTGAGTGATGGGCCGACGATGGCGATGTTTCTGATGTCTGGCATGATTGTCTCACAAGCTGCGCGTCTGGCACCGTGTGAACCTAGTGTGACGCGCCGGACCCTGCAATGCCCACCAGCATGAAGGCGAGGCACTGTCCCTCTCCCAATGCCAATGACCGGCAGACGGCAGTCTCGATGCTCATCCTCCACTACACCGGAATGGAGGATGCCGAAATGGCCCTGCGGCGTCTCGTCGATCCGTCATCCGGGGTCAGCGCCCACTGGCTTGTCGACGAGGAAGGCGAGGTCACGTCGCTGGTTCCGGAAACGCGGCGCGCCTGGCATGCCGGTGTGGCGTGCTGGCAGGGGATCCATGACGTCAACAGCGCTTCGGTGGGCATCGAGATCGTCAATCCCGGCCACGACGGAGGGTTGCCGCCGTTCCCCGGACGGCAGATGGATGCTGTGGCGGCACTCTCCCGCGATGTCGTGGCGCGGCATCGCATCCGTCCCCGCCATGTCCTGGGACACAGTGACGTCGCACCGCAGCGCAAGCAGGACCCCGGAGAACTCTTCGACTGGCGCTGGCTGGCGAGCCGTGGCGTCGGGTTGTGGCCGCCGCCGCAGACTCCGGCCGCAACATCCCTGAGCGAGGGAGACAGGGGGTGTGCCGTCGTGCGCCTGCAGGAAGAACTGGCCGGTTTCGGCTACGCCGTCGCGCCGGACGGCTTCTACGGCGCCGTGACATCTGCCGTCGTCACCGCCTTCCAGCGCCACTTTCGACCGGCGCGGGTTGACGGTGTGGCGGACGGCGAGACCATGGCCCGTCTCGCGGCGCTCGTTGACGCGGCACGTTGACCCGGTGGTGGCGGCAGGCTATCTCTTCCCGCCGGGAATCAGACGGACGGATGGTCGCTCTTCCCTTCGGGAAGGGAGGAAAGTCCGGGCTCCACGGAAACATGGCGCCGGGTAACGCCCGGCGGGGGTGACCCCAGGGAAAGTGCCACAGAAAGCAGACCGCCACCGGCCGCAGGGCCGGCGGCAAGGGTGAAAGGGTGCGGCAAGAGCGCACCGCGGCTGCGGCAACGCAGACGGCATGGCAAACCCCGCCAGGAGCAAGATCGAGTAGGGGCGGCACGTGATTCCACGAGGTCCGTTTCCGGACTACGCCGCCCGGGTTGATCGCGCGAGGCGCGCGGTGACGCGCGTCCCAGATGAATGGCCATCGGCCGCCTTCGGATTCTTGACGGGGGCGGATCACAGAACCCGGCTTACAGTCCGCCTGATTCCCGTTGCCACCGCGCCTGGCAATGACATGGCAGGGGCGCGATTCCCAACTCTCGGGCAGAAGAATTTTATCCACCGGCCGAGTCGACAATGATGTGGACAGCCCGATTGGAGGCGAACACGCTACAAGATGATGTCATCCTGTAGCGTACCACCCCCAGTATATTGGGAATTCCGGATGCCAGAGCAGACTGCCCAAAACATTGAATCCAGACAATTCCTGATTTGACATCCCAAGGATTCCCAGATATTCCCAAGAATATCCAAGCGGAGAGGCGGCGAAAGCGGTCGAGCGGGAATGGCAGGGAGTCCAGGTGCGCCACCGAAAATCTTTGCGGGAACGCACACCAAGACAGTCGATGCCAAGGGGCGAGTATCCGTGCCGCCGGTCTTTCGCGCCTGCTTCGAAAATCCCGAACAGGGTCTCTACGTCATGCGGTCCCTCTCGGGAGAACAGGCCCTCGATGTCTTCGAGCCGGAGAAGTTCTCCGGTTTCGTCTCCAACTCCGAACAGGTGTTTTCCATTGAGGCGATGGACAGTGCCATCGCCATCTTCGGGTCGGCGCTCCACCTGCGGCTCGACCGGGAAGGACGGATCGTGCTTCCTGCGCAGTTCAAGGCGTTCGCCGAAATCGATGGCGACGCATGTTTCATTGGTCTGGGGCGGCATTTTCAGATCTGGGAACCCGCGAGAGGCCGGGCCAAGCAGGAAGAGGCGTACAGGAACACCGTCCGCAAGCGCGACGCCATCAGTCTGCCGCTGTCCGGGCCGAGGGGCAAGGAATCATGAGCGCGGGCCACGTCCCGGTCCTTCTCGACGCGGCGCTCGCCTGCCTGGATCCGGTCGACGGCGAGATCATCGTCGATGCGACTTTCGGGGCCGGTGGCTACGCCACAGCGCTGCTCGACGCGACGTCCTGCCGGGTGATCGCCCTCGACAGGGATCCCGTGGCGGTGCGCGAGGGCCGCAGGCTGGCGCACCGTTATGGCGGGCGGCTCACCGTCGTCGAGCGGCGCTTTTCCGAACTCGATGCCGTGGTCCGCGACGAAGTGGGAGGGCCCGTCGACGGCGCCGTCTTCGACCTCGGTGTCTCGTCGACGCAGATCGACGATGCCGGGCGCGGTTTTTCCTTCCGCCTCGATGGCCCCCTCGACATGCGCATGGGGGCCACGGGAGCGACCGCCGCCGATGCGGTCAACACCCTCGACGAGGACGGTCTGCGCCGGATTTTCAGCGAGTTTGGAGAAGAGCGCCGGGCGCGGGCGGTGGCGCGCGCGATCGTCAGGGCGCGTGCCGTTTCGCCAATCACGCGGACCGGCGAGCTTGCCGACATCGTGCGCCGCACCGTGCGCCAGTCTCCCGGAGGGATCGACCCCGCCACCAGAACATTTCAGAGTCTGCGAATCTGGGTGAACCAGGAGTTGCAGGAGATCGAGCGGGGTCTGATGGCCGCCGAGGCCGTCCTGCGGGAAGGTGGATGCCTCGTGGTTGTCGCCTTCCACTCTCTCGAGGACCGGATCGTCAAGCGGTTCCTGCGACAGCGCAGTGGCCGGGACGCCCGTCCGGGACGCCATCAGCCCCCGGCCGGCGAGACGCCGGAGCCGACATTCCGTCTCGTGACGACGCGCGCGGTACATCCCGCAGCCGCCGAGATCCGGGCCAATCCGCGGGCCCGCTCGGCCCGTCTGCGCCATGCCGTAAGGACGTCGGCGCCATGCTGGGGGGTGGCCGCATGACCGCGCGCGGCGGATGGCTGTGGATGATCGCCGCGCTTGTCGCCGCGCTCGTTGCCTTTTCCCAGCAACACCATGCCAGGGAGCTCAGAAACGAACTGGAGAGACTTGAGGACGACCTTGTCGAACGGCGCGAGAACGTCAGGGTGCTTGAAGCCGAGTGGAGCTATCTCAGCCGGCCCGAGCGCATCAAGGACCTCGCGGGCCGCCATCTGGCGGACCTCGTGCCGGTGTCCGTCAACCAGCTTTCCCGGGTGTCCCGCATACCCCTGGCGCCGCCCCCCATCGGCATCGGCACCACCTGGAACCAGTCAGGTGCCGGGGAGGAGGGATTGTGACCGGACAGGCGAAGCATGGGACGCCGCTGGTTCTGGAAGGCGCCAGCAAGCAGGCCGTGGGGCTGTGCAAGCAACGCCTGATGGTGGTGGCGATGTGCATCCTGACCGCCTTCGTCATCATCGGAGGGCGTCTCGTCGACGTGATGAGCGTGACGCCGGTCGAGGCCGGGCTGGTGGCCGAGGCCACGACGCCCAAGGGACGGGCCAACATCGTTGACCGCAACGGAGTCCTGCTGGCCTCGAGTCTGTCGGTCGCTTCGCTCTATGTCGATCCGGCCGAGGTCACGGATCCGCAGGCGACGGCGGCAGCGCTTCTCCAGGTCTTCCCGGACATGGACCGCGACCGCCTCCTCGCATTGCTGACGAGCACCAGACGGTTTGAATGGATCCGCCGCAAGCTCGAACCGAGCGCGCAGCAGGCGGTGCGCGATCTCTACCAGCCGGGTCTCGGCTTTGCCGTCGAGGAACGGCGCATCTGGCCCCAGGGCCCGCTGACATCCCACGTCGTCGGCTACACGGATATCGACGGCCGGGGACTGGCGGGAATCGAACAGTCGTTCGATGAGAGGCTGCTCGCCGACAACGGAGACGACGTCGCGCTCTCCCTCGATGTCCGCGTCCAGCAGATCGTGCGCGACGAACTCGCGCACACCGTCCGGACCTTCTCGGCCAAGGGCGGAACCGCCCTGGTCATGGATGTGCACAGTGCCGAGATTCTCGCCATGGTGTCCCTGCCGGACTTCGATCCGGCCAATCCGGCGGCCAGCGACCCCGCCAGCCGGTTCAACCGGGCCACCCTGGGTGCCTATGAACTGGGGTCCATCTTCAAGACCTTCACGGCCGCCATGGCCTACGAATCGGGCGTCGCCCGGCTCGGTGACACGTTTGATGCAACGGAACCGCTCACTGCCGGTCGTTTCACGATCACGGACTACAAGCCGCAGAGCCGCTGGCTGACCATGCCGGAGATCATGGTGCACTCCTCCAACATCGGCGCGGCGCGCATGGCGCTGGCTGTGGGGAGCGACTACCAGAAGGCATTTCTCGAGCGCATCGGTCTGCTCTCCCGGTCCGCCATCGAGGTGCCCGAGGTCGGCCGCCCGCTCTATCCCTCGAGGTGGGGCACGCTCAGCACCATCACCATCGGTTTCGGCCACGGCATTGCCGTATCGCCGGTGCAGGTTGCCGCGGCCGTGGCTGCCATGGTCAACGGTGGCCGGTTCCGTCAGCCGACCCTGCTGAAACGGCAGGGCGACCCGGACCCGGGCCACCGTGTGATTGCCGAAAAGACATCGGAAACGGTGCGCATGCTGACCCATCTCGTGGCCCGTTTCGGAAGCGGCCGCAAGGCCCAGGTCGAAGGCTATCTCATCGGCGGCAAGACGGGCACCGCAGAACAGCCGGGCGAGTCGCGCCGCTACGACAGGAGAAAGCTCATCTCGACGTTTGTCGCCGCCTTCCCGATCAACGATCCGCAGTACGTGATTCTCCTTTCGGTCGATGAACCGAAGGGAACCGAGGAGACCTTCGGCTTCGCCACGGCCGGCTGGACCGCCGCCCCTGCCGTCGGAAACATCATCGCGCGTCTCGGCCCGATGCAGGGGATCCCCCCGGATGAAGGGATCTTTGTCGGCCTGCCGGAGGCAGAAGGTGATCCGAAGGAGCAGCTGGAGATGATCGTTGCATCTTTCTGACCTCATCGACGGCCTGCCGGCGTGCCATCGCCACGGGATGCCCGACATCGACATCACCGGCCTTGCGGCCGATTCGAGACAGGTCCGTGAAGGCCATCTCTTCGCCGCCTTCAGGGGCAGCCGGATCGATGGCCGGTGTTTTGTGGACGACGCCCTCGATCGCGGCGCGGTCGCGATCCTTGTCGGGGACGAGGCCGGGATGCCGGCACTCGGGGGAAGAGCGGCCATCGTGGCCGCCGCCAGCCCGCGCCACGTCTTCGCCCGCATGTGCGCCCGCTTCCATGCACCGCCTCCGGATATCGTCGTGGCGGTGACCGGCACCAATGGCAAGAGTTCGGTGGTCGATTTCTGCCGCCAGTTCTGGTCCGCCATGGGTGTGAGGGCCGCCTCCTTCGGCACACTCGGCATGGTCACGCCCGAAGGCGTTCAGGGTCTCGGGTACACCACGCCCGATCCCGCCGGCCTGCATGCCTGCCTTGGTCGCCTGCATGCCCGCAACATCGGCCGCGTAGCACTCGAGGCGTCGAGCCACGGTCTTCACCAGCGTCGCCTCGATGGCCTTCGTGTCGATGCCGCGGCCTTTACCAGCTTCAGCCGGGACCATCTCGACTATCACGTCACCGCCGAGTCCTATCTTGAGGCAAAGCTGCACCTCTTCGACCTGCTGCGCGAAGGCGGCACGGCCGTACTCAATGCCGACATGGCCGAATACGGGGCCGTGACCGGCCGGCTGGAGAACCGGGCCGTCGTGTCGTTCGGCGAGATGGCGAGCGACATCACTCTCAAGGGACTTGCGGACACCGGGGACGGTCATCAGATCCTCGAGGTCGGGGCGGACGGCATCACCCGTTCGGTGAAGCTGCCGCTTGCCGGGCGCTTCCAGGCCATGAATGTCCTGTGTGCCGCAGCCCTCGTGGCCGTGGCCGAAGATCAACCCGTGCATGACGTCCTTGCCCTTTCGGATCACCTCGAATGTGTTCCGGGGCGCCTCGAAATGGTTCCCGGCCACCCCTCCGGCGCCAGGGTCTACGTCGACTACGCCCATACGCCCGATGCCCTCGCCACGGTGCTCACCGGGCTGCGTGACACCACCGAGGGGCGCCTGGCCGTGGTCTTCGGTTGCGGTGGTGACCGGGACCGCGAAAAGCGGCCACAGATGGGAGCCATCGCCGCACGTCTCGCCGATGACGTCTGTGTGACCGACGACAATCCGCGCACCGAGGATGCCGCATTGATCCGGCGCGCCATTCTCGCGGCGGCACCCGGGGCGCGTGAAAGTGACGACCGCCGAGAAGCCATCCACAGCGCCGTGGCATCGCTGGGCGGCAATGACGTGCTGGTGGTGGCCGGCAAGGGGCATGAGAGAGGGCAGATCGTGAACGGCGATGTCCTTCCCTTCGACGATCGCGAGGAGGTGAGGCGCGCCTTCCGGCGAGGTGGGTCATGAGCCGCGACAGACTGTGGAACGACAAGAGCGCCTCCCGGGCTACCGGGGGGCGGGCCACCATGCCCTTCGAGGCGGAGGGCGTTGCCTTTGACAGCAGGGAGGTGTGCGAGAGCGATCTCTTCGTGGCGCTTCCCGGGAGCGTCTCGGATGGCCACCGTCATGTCGGGCACGCCTTCGAAAACGGCGCGGCGGCGGCCATGGTCGATCACCGGCCTGCAGGGGTGCCTGTGGCATCGCCACTGCTGCTCGTCGTCGACACCTTCCAGGGGCTGGAAGACCTGGCCAGGGCGGCACGGCAACGGACGTCGGCGCGGATCGCGGCGGTGACGGGCAGTGTCGGCAAGACCGGAACCAAGGACATGCTGCATCGGGTGCTGGCGCACCAGGGCTTCGCCCACGCCAGTGACCGCAGCTACAACAACCAGGTCGGGACACCGTTGTCCCTGGCGCGCATGCCGCAGGCGACCGACTATGGCGTCTTCGAGATCGGCACCAATGCGCCGGGAGAGATCGGGCCCCTTGCCCGCCTGGTTCGCCCCCATGTGGCGCTCGTGACCACCATCGAACCCGTGCACATCGGAAACTTTGCCAGCGAGGAGGCTCTTGTCGAGGAGAAGGCAGCGGTCTTTGACGGTCTCGAAGAGAACGGCGTGGCGATCATCAATGCCGACAACCGTCATGCGGCGGCGTTGGAAGACCGTGCGGCGTGTCGCGGCGCGTCGATTGTCCGGTTTGGCACCTCCGGGCGGGCCGATTTCCGGCTCGCGCACTGGACTCCCGTGGCGACCGGATCCCGGGTGCGCGTGGCGGTGGCGGATACGCAGTTCGACTACGATCTCTCCCTTCACGGACGCCATCTGGCGCTCAACAGCGTTGCCGTTCTGGCCGCCGTCGACGCGCTGGGCGGAGACATCCGCGAGGCGGCAGCGTCACTCGCCGCCATCCTCCCCCTGTCCGGGCGTGGCGCACGGCGAACCATCGCACTGCCCGGTGGGCGTGCCATCGTCATTGACGAAACCTATAACGCAAGTCCGGTGTCCGTGCGTGCCGCTCTCGACGTGCTGGCGCGCACGCCGACGGATCCGGGAGGCCGGCGCATCGCGGTTCTGGGCGACATGGCAGAGCTCGGCGACGATGCCGCCTGCCTCCATGCCGGCCTTGCCGACATGACCGGCGCGGTCGCGGACCGGGTCTATACCATCGGTCCCCTCATGGATCATCTCATGGACGCCCTGCCGCTCGCCTGCCGCGGCGGGTCGACCTGCGACTCGCGAACCATGGCAACGCTCCTCGCGGATTGCCTGAGGCCTGGTGACGTGGTGCTCGTCAAGGGATCACGGCGCATGGGCCTCGAGTCCGTGGTCGAGGCGTTTGTGGGGAAGGGAGGCTAGACCGATGCTCCATGGACTCTACCCCCTCCTTTCGGACGACATCGGCGCCCTGCGCCTGTTCTCCTTCATCACCTTTCGCACCGGCGGCGCCATCATGACCGCCCTGGTCATCAGCCTGCTGTTTGGCGACCGCATCATCGCCTGGCTGAAGACCTTCCAGGTCAAGGGACAGCCGATCAGGGATGACGGACCGGCGCATCACCTGGTCACCAAGGCGGGAACACCGACCATGGGCGGTGTCCTCATCCTGCTGTCCGTCACCGTGTCGACACTGCTGTGGGCGGATCTTTCCAACGGCTTCGTGTGGATCGTGCTGCTCGTGGCGCTGGGGTTCGGGGCGCTGGGCCTCGTGGATGACTATCTCAAGGTCTCCGCACACAGCAGCAAGGGCCTCGCCGGGCGAACCCGCATTATCGCCGAAGCGATGGCGGCAGTCGCTGCCGCCATCGCGATCGCCTGGCTGACAGGCGGAACGCTCGGTACATCGCTGGCGCTGCCCTTCTTCAAGGACCTGCTGATCGATCTTGGATGGTTCTACGTCGTCTTCACCGCCTTCGTGATCGTCGGCACCTCCAATGCCGTCAATCTCACGGATGGCCTCGATGGTCTGGCGATCGGACCGATCATTGTCGCGGCCATGACCTTCGGAATTGTCGCCTATCTTTCCGGTCACGCGGTCTATTCCGGGTACCTGCAGCTTCCCGCGGTCCCGGGCTCAGGTGAACTGGCGGTGCTGTGCGGCGCCCTGATGGGCGCGGGGCTGGGGTTCCTGTGGTTCAATGCGCCACCAGCCATGATCTTCATGGGCGATACCGGCAGCCTGGCATCGGGAGCGGCGCTCGGCACCATCGCCGTCATCACCAAGCATGAACTGGTGCTCGCCGTGGTGGGCGGAATCTTCGTGCTCGAAACGGTGTCGGTGATTCTCCAGGTGGCGTCCTTCCGGCTGACCGGACGTCGCATCTTCGCCATGGCCCCCATCCACCATCACTTCGAGCGCAAGGGCTGGAGTGAGGCGACGATCGTCATCCGATTCTGGATCATCGCCGCGGTGCTGGCGCTGATCGGTCTGGCCACCCTCAAGTTGCGGTAAACGCCATGATCGATCTCTCTCGCCATGCCGGCAAATCGATCGCAGTCTTCGGACTGGGAAAATCGGGCATTTCGGCTGCCCTCGCCCTTCAGAATGGCGGAGCCGAGGTCAGTGCATGGGACGATGATCCGGTGCGCCGCGCCATGGCGGAAGACCTCGGCGTCACGCTCAACGATCTTTACCGCACGGAATGGGATGCCTTTACCAGTCTCGTTCTGTCTCCCGGTGTTCCACTGACCCATCCTGCTCCGCACCCCTTGGTGGCGCGGGCGCTGATCACCAGGATCGAGATCGTCGGTGACATGGAGCTCTTCGCCAGATCGCGTCCACCCGGCCGGGTGGTGGGAGTGACAGGCACCAACGGCAAGTCGACGACATCGGCGCTCGTCACGCATCTTCTGAAGGCCGCCGGCCGGGAAGTCCAACTGGGTGGTAACATCGGTGTACCGGTGCTTGATCTCGAAGCGGGAAGCGATGACGGGATCTACGTTCTAGAACTGTCATCCTTTCAGCTTGATCTCATTCGTTCGCTGGTGAGCGATGTCGCCGTGTTGCTCAACATCGCACCCGACCACATCGAACGTCACGGTGACTTCCCGAACTACATTGCTTCCAAGACGCGCATCTTCACCCGGCGCGCCTCGTCGCAGACAGCGATCATCGGTGTCGACGACGACATATGCCGGCGGATCCATTCCGAACTAGCCGGGCGTCGCGGACGGACGGTCGTTCCGGTGTCGGCGCAACGCGTCATAAGGCGGGGTGTCCGGATTCACGACGGTGTTCTCATTGACGACCTCGAGGGCGACGCTGTCGAGATCGCGGATCTTGCCTCCCTGCCGTCGTTGCGGGGCGTCCACAACATGCAGAATGCGGCCGCCGCCTATGCCGTCATCCGCACCCTCGGGGTCGATGGCAGGGACGTCGCCGATGCCTTTGCGACCTTCTCCGGGCTGGCTCATCGCCAGGAGGTGATCGCCGACATCAACCGCGTGACCTTCGTCAATGACAGCAAGGCCACGAACGCCGAGTCCGCAGCCCGAGGACTGTCCTGTTTCGACAACATCTACTGGATCGCCGGGGGCCGCGCCAAGGACGGCGGCATCGCCACCCTGTCGGCCTATTTCCCGAGGATGGTCCATGCCTTCCTCATCGGCGAGGCGGCGGGCGCCCTGGCGCAGACTCTCGACGGGCAGGTGCCCTTCACCAACTGTGGTGACCTCGAGAGTGCGGTTGCCAGGGCAACCGAGATGGCGCTCTCCGACCGGAGGTCCGGGGCCGTGGTCCTGTTGTCGCCGGCCTGTGCCTCCTTCGATCAGTTCTCCAGCTTCGAGGAGAGAGGGGACCGGTTTCGGGAGCTCGTCCTCGCCGAGGTGAAGGACCGCGCCGATACGCCGGTTGCAACCGCCAGGGCGCCGACGCGCAAGACGCGTGCCACGACCGGCAGGGCCGCGCCATGACAACCTTCGATCGCACGGACAGAAGCATGGTGGCCCGCTGGTGGTGGACCATCGATCGCTGGAACATGACGGCCCTGTTCATCCTCATGGTCTTCGGGGCCATCCTGATTCTCGCTGCCAGCCCACCGGTGGCCGAACGCATTGGTGTCGATGCCTTCCACTTTGCCGAGCGGCAGTTTCTGTTCCTCGTTCCGGCGGTGGCCATCCTGGTGAGCCTGTCCCTTCTCGATCCCGTTCAGGTCCGGCGGGCTGGTCTCTCCCTCATGATCATCTCCCTCGCCCTTCTGGTCGCAACCCTTCTGGTCGCGGCGAAGACCAAGGGCGCACAACGCTGGATCCCCCTTGGTGTCTTTTCGCTCCAGGCGTCCGAATTTGCCAAGCCGGCCCTTGCCATCACCACGGCATGGCTGCTGGCCACGGGCAGGAATGTCCCCGGATTTCCGGGAGTCCCGCTCTCGTGTGCCCTGACGGCGATCGTCGCCGGCCTGCTGGTCCTGCAGCCGGACTTCGGGACCACCTTCATAGTGCTTGCCGTCTGGGGCAGCCAGCTGTTCCTTGGTGGCCTGCCCTTCCTTGTGGTGGCCGCCGTCGCCGTGGCGGCGGTTCTCGGCCTGTTCATCGGCTATCAGCAGTTCGACTACGTGAGGGACCGCATCAACGGCTTCTTCAATCCGGAATCCGTCGACACCTACCAGATCGAGATGTCGCTCCGGTCCTTCCAGTCCGGCGGCCTCAAGGGCCGCGGGCCGGGCGAGGGTGTCATCAAGGACCATCTGCCGGATGCCCACTCGGACTTCATCTTTGCCGTCGGCGGCGAGGAGTTCGGGCTCATCGCCTGCCTGGTGCTGGTGTCGCTCTATGCCTTCGTGGCGCTGCGTGGATTCGTGCGCCTGCGCCACGAGAGGAATCTCTTCGTGCTCCTTGCGGTGGCCGGCCTCGTCATCCAGTTCGCCGTACAGGCCGTGGTCAACATGGGGGTTGCCCTGAGGCTGCTTCCGACCACCGGAATGACGCTGCCCTTCGTTTCCTATGGCGGCTCATCGCTGTTCGCCATGGCCATCGGCATGGGCCTGATGCTCGCGCTGACGCGTCAGCGCCCGAACCGGGGGCGGCCATCATGAGCATTCGTGTCATGATTGCGGCCGGTGGCACCGGAGGACACCTGATTCCGGCGCTCGCCGTTGCCGGTGAACTGATGCGCCGGGGCCATGACGTCACTGCCGTGACCGACCGGCGCGGCGCCGCACTGGCGCGCCGGATCAGCGACATTCCGGTGCGTGAGGTGAAGGCGGCCAGTCCGTCCGGCCGGACAATCGTCGGCAAGGTCGCGGCCGGCATCACCATGCTGGCCGGTTGTGCCGGAGCGCTCCGCCTGATCCATGCCGAAAGGCCGGCGGTCGTGGCAGGGTTCGGCGGCTATCCGACGATCCCTCCCCTTGTTGCAGGGCAGTTTCTCGGCGTGCCGGTGCTGGTTCACGAACAGAACGCCGTTCTTGGGCGGGCCAACCGCTTTCTCGCCCCCAGGGCCAGGGTGGTGGCCACCTCCTTTGCCCAGACGCGACCGGCCGCGGCGCGACGCACGGTCACCGTGGGTGTGCCGGTCCGCGACTCCATTGCAGCCCTTGGCCGCGTCGCGTACCGGCCGCCGGAACCGGAAGAGGATGTCAATCTCCTCGTGGTCGGAGGAAGCCAGGGTGCCGGGATCTTCGGCACCTTGCTGCCTGAAGCCGGACAGCGCCTCGATGGAGCCCTGCTGCGACGCCTCAAGGTTGTGCAGCAGTGCCGGGAGGAAGACGTCGGGCGCACCGCGGCGGCCTGGCGGGCTCTCGGCGTGACGGCGCTGGTGGCGCCATTCTTCGAGGAGATGGCCGGACACCTCGCGCGTGCGCACCTGGTGGTGGCCCGGGCAGGGGCCTCGACCATTGCCGAACTCGCGGTGTCGGGCCGGCCGTCGGTCCTGGTTCCGTTTCCCGGGGCGGCGGACGACCACCAGAGGGAGAATGCCAACGTTGTCGTCAGCGCCGGTGGCGGATGGCTCGTCGACGAGAAGGAAGCGGACGCCCGCTCTCTTGCCGTACATCTTCAATCGCTCCTGACCTCGCCAAGGGAATTGACGCGCGCTGCCGGCAACGTGCGCCGCCTTGCCCGCGTCGATGCAGCGGCGGCGCTGGCCGAGGCGATTGAGAACCTTGCCGCCGGCAATGGCCGCGCCTGCCGGGTGCTGAAGGAGCAGGAGGCATGATCCGCGCACCGGACGCCATGGGACCCGTGCACTTCGTCGGCATCGGTGGCATCGGCATGAGCGGCATCGCAGAGGTGCTGCACAACCAGGGCTATTCGGTTCAGGGGTCCGACATTGCGGAAAGCGCCTCGGTGAACCGTCTGCGCCGTCTCGGCATCCCGGTGGCCATCGGCCATTCCAGCGACAATGTCGGGAAGGCGAGCGTGGTGGTTGTCTCCTCGGCCATCGCCGCCGACAACGCGGAAATCGTCGAGGCCCGGCGCACATGGATTCCCATCGTGCGCCGCGCCGAGATGCTGGGCGAACTGATGCGCCCGGTCGATTCGATCGCGGTCAGCGGCACCCATGGCAAGACCACCACCACGTCACTGGTGGGCTGGATGCTGGAGTGCGCGGATCTCGATCCGACGGTGATCAACGGCGGCATCGTCAACGCCTATGGCGCCAACACCCGCATGGGCAAAGGTGGCTGGATGGTGGCCGAGGCCGACGAGTCCGACGGCAGTTTCCTGCAGCTGCCGATGACCGCCGCGGTCGTTACCAACATGGACCCCGAGCACCTGGAGAGTTACGGGTCGTTCGATGCCGTGCGAGAGGCCTATGCGCGCTTTATCGGCAACATTCCGTTCTATGGCTTTGCCGTGCTGTGCATCGATGATGCCGATGTCCATTCACTCGTCGCTCGGGTGACGGATCGCCGTATCATCACCTATGGACTGGGTGCCCAGGCAGATGTGCGCGGGACCAGACTGCGCCTCACCGGGACCGGTTACCGTTTCAATGCCGTGCTCACTGACCGCAGGACACATGTGGCGCGCACCCTGGGCGATCTCGATCTGCCGATGTGGGGCCGCCACAACGTCACCAACGCACTCGCCGCCATCTCGGTGGCCCGGGAACTCGGCATTGACGACGATACGGTAAGACGTGCCCTGGCCAGCTTTGCCGGGGTACGGCGGCGCTTCACCCGTACCGGTGAAGCGCGCGGGGTCACGGTCATCGACGACTACGCCCACCATCCCGTCGAGATTGCCGCGGTCCTCGAGGCGGCGAGGGAGGTGTTCCAGGGACACATCATCGCCGTGGTGCAGCCCCATCGCTACACCCGTCTCTCGAACCTGTTCGACGAGTTCTGCGCCTGTTTCAACGAGGCCGATGCGGTTATCGTCGCCGATGTTCACGCCGCCGGGGAGACGCCATTGGCGGATGCCTCGCGTCAGCGCCTGGTGGAGGGCCTGCGTGAACGCGGTCATCGCCAGGTGCTCTCTCTCGACCGCAAGGAGGACCTGGCGGCGATGGTGGATCGCGTGACCGTGCCTGGCGATGCCGTGATCTGCATGGGCGCTGGTTCCATCACGTACTGGGCCGAGGCGCTTCCGCGCCAACTCGATGCATTGTCCGGCGGCGATGTGAGGGAGGCGTCGTGATGTCCGTGGCGGACACTCATGCTGCCCTGCCGGACGTCAGGGGCACCTATCGCAAGGGCGCCGATCTGTCGCGCACGACCTGGTTTGGCACAGGCGGACGGGCAGATGTCCTCTTCCGTCCCGCAGACGAGGATGATCTCGTCCATTTCATGGCGACACGACCGGCCGGACTGGCGGTCACCGTCCTGGGTGTCGGCTCCAACGTCCTGGTGCGGGATCACGGGATTGCCGGGGTCACCATACGCCTCGGCCGCGGGTTCACGGGTATCACCGTGGAAGGGCATGACGTGCATGCGGGAGCGGCTGCCTTGGATGGTCACGTGGCGCGTCAGGCGGCAGCGGCCGGCATCGCCGGGCTCGAGTTTCTCGCCGGTGTGCCAGGCACGATTGGCGGTGCTATCGCCATGAACGCCGGCGCCTACGGCCGCGAGATTGCGGACGTTCTCGTGCGCGTCCGCACCGTCGCTCCCGACGGCACCGTGCACGACCTCGATGCGAAGGATCTGGGGCATGGCTACCGGCACTGCGGGCTGGCCGGGGAGTGGATCTTCACCTCCTGCGTGCTGCGCGGTGAACCAGGCGTGAAACCGGCCATAGAGGCACGGATCCGGGAAATCCAGGACTGCCGCGCCCTGACTCAGCCGACGAAGGAACGCACCGGCGGCAGCACGTTCCGCAATCCGCCACCACCCCATGCCCGGGCCTGGGAACTCATCGACAGGGCCGGGTGCCGCGGCTTGTGCCGGGGTGGAGCGATGGTGTCGGAGAAGCACTGCAACTTCCTCGTCAACACCGGCGGAGCGTCAGCAGCCGATCTCGAGACCCTGGCCGAAGACGTGCGCCGGCGTGTCTGGAACTCCCAGGGCGTGTGCCTCGAGTGGGAAATCCGGTGTCTCGGGCGGCTTCCCGGAGAGGCGCCATGAACCGCGTCGGCCACGGCCAGCGGGCCGCCTTCCGGACCCGCTGCGGAGATGTCCCGTGAAGCGTCGCGTCGCAGTCCTGATGGGCGGCTGGAGCGCCGAGCGCGAGGTGTCGCTCGTCACCGGTCAGCGCTGTGCCGACGCTCTCGCCTCCGGCGGGCATGAGGTCACCTGTATCGATGTCGACCGTGACATCGCCCATCGCCTGATGACGCTCGATCCTCCGCCGGAGGTGGTGTTCAACGCCCTTCACGGACGGTTTGGCGAGGACGGGTGCATCCAGGGCCTGCTGGAGACCATGGGGCTTCCCTACACCCATTCGGGTCCGCTGGCATCGGCCCTGGCCATGGACAAGCCAACGGCCAAGCGCCTTTTCGCCTCCGCCGGCATTTCCTGTCCCGCCGGGCGTACGGCTCACCGTGCGGAGGCCGGCCACCCTGCCGGTTGGCAGAAGCCCTTTGTCGTGAAACCCGGCCGCGAGGGATCGAGCGTCGGCGTGCGGCGCGTGCTGGCGGAATGCAATGACGACCGGTTGCGCGACTCCGACTTTCGCTATGGCGACGACGTCATGATCGAATCCTACATCCCGGGGCGCGAACTCACCGTCTCCGTCCTCGGTGACAGGGCTCTCGGTGTCACGGAAGTCCTCACCGGCGAAGGATTCTACGACTACCACAACAAGTACACCGCAGGGCGTTCACGGCACGTCCTGCCGGCGACCGTGCCAGGTGAGGTTGCCGCCAGCGCCATGGAGATGGCGCTTGCCGCGCATCGCCTGCTCGGCTGCCACGCCGTGTCACGGGCGGACTTCCGCTACGACGACACCAGGGGAGAGCCCGGCGACCTCTACCTTCTCGAGGTCAATACCCAGCCCGGCATGACGCCGTTGTCCCTGGTCCCCGAACAGGCCGCCCACTCGGGAATGGATTTCGAAGAACTCGTGTGCTGGATCACGGAGCAGGCACGATGCGAAAGATGACGCGGAGGAAGGGCTCCCGGCGTATCCTGCGGATGCTTGCGTGGCGGGCCGGCCCGCTCCTCCTCGCCGCCGCCCTGCTGTCAGGCGCCTGGATGAAAGGTCATCTCGGGACAGCCTGGCGCACCGTGCTCGATACGGTGGCGGAGACGTCGAACACGGCCGGCTTCCAAGTCCGTCATGTCCTGGTTTCAGGCCGCTCGAAGACGGATCGCCAGACACTCGTGGAGGCATTGGGAATCGAGATCGGCGAGGCGATGTTCGCCATCGACCTGGAGGCAGCCAGGGCCCGGGTCACCTCGCTCGCCTGGGTGCGTGACGCCTCCATCAGGCGCCGCATGCCCGATACCGTCGTCATCGAACTCGTCGAGCGCCGGCCGCTGGCCATCTGGCAGCACCAGGGTGAGCTCTTTGTCGTCGACTCTGTCGGCGAAGTGATCGCAGGAGCCCAGCCGGAGGATTACTCAGGGCTGTTCCTGGTGGTGGGCCCGGGTGCACCGGCCGCAGCCGCAGACCTCCTGGCACTGCTTGGCTTGACCCCGGATCTGGCGCCTCGTGTCCTTGCCGCCGTGCGCATCGGCCAGCGCCGCTGGAAGCTCCATCTTGACGGCGGAATCGACATTCACCTTCCCGAGGATGAGGTGCAGGAGGCCTGGCTGGCGCTGGCCGGCATGGACAGGAGCAGCGAACTGCTTTCCAGGGACGTCAAGACCATCGATTTGCGCCTGCCCGATCGTCTCGTGGTTCGCCTCACCGAAGAGGCAAGGGAGCGTCTCGATCATGAGATGACGCAAGGAGAGGATACATGACGGATTCGGAACTTGTCGCTGCCATTGACGTCGGCAGCAGCAAGGTCGTCTGCCTTGTTGCATGTGAGGACGAGAACGGCGGCCAGCGCATTGTCGGCGCCGGCCAGCAGGCGTCACGCGGGGTTCTCTCCGGCACCGTGGTCAACATGGAGGCGGCTGAACACTCCGTGGCGTCGGCGGTGACCCGCGCCGAGGAGTTTGCCGGGGAGACATTGCGCCGGGTGTGGGTCAGTGTTTCCGGCGGCCAGCCACGATCGGACACGGTCTCCGTCGACGTCAGCATCGCGGGCCACGAGGTTGGCGACGCCGACCTGCGCAGGGTGGTCCACAAGACACGCCAGGCGGCGCACCACCCCTCACGGGAGCTGCTGCACGCCATTCCGGTCGGCTATGCCATCGACGGCAGCCATGGCATCCGTGACCCCAGGGGCATGGTCGGGGAGCGTCTCGGCGTCAGGGTCCACCTCGTCTCCTCGGAACGCGGACCCGTGGCCAATCTCGAAACCTGCATCAGTCGTTGTCATCTCGACATCGCCGGACACGCCGCCTCGGCCTGTGCCGCAGCGCTTGGCTGCCTGGTGGAGGATGAGATGGAAATGGGCGTGACCGTCATCGATTTCGGTGGCGGAACCACCGATCTCGCGATGTTCATGGAGGGCGAGTGCATCCATGTGGATTCCATACCCATGGGCGGCCAGCACATCACGTCCGACATCGCAGAGGCCCTGTCCACTCCTGCGGAAACGGCAGAGAGGATCAAGACCCTTCATGGCAGCGTGCTCTCTTTCGAGAGTGACAGCCAGGAGACAATCGAGATCCCCCTGATCGGCGAGAGGGACGGTGCGGTGCGGGTCATCACCCAGGCCGAACTGACCGCCATCATCCGCCCCCGCGTCGAGCACATGCTCCAGATGCTGAAAGGCCGCCTTGGCGCCGAGAAGTTTGCTCAGCAGGCCGCCCGCCGGCTGGTGCTCACCGGCGGCGCATCACAGTTCCAGGGTCTGGGCGAACTCGCGGCGCGCCACCTCGGCCGCCAGGTCCGTCCGGGACATCCCATCTGGCTCAAGGGTCTGGACAGGCGAATCTCGGGGCCCGCCTTCACGGCCTGTGCCGGCCTGCTGCGCTATGCAGGGCGGGGTGGCGAGTTGGGGCGCAGTGAATTCAGCAACTGGCACGCGAGGAGAGGTCCCTTCGACCGCCTCGGCCAGTGGCTTCGACTGGCGTCGTGATGCACGCCGCCGGAAACATCAACACCACTGTCGGCTCCGCTCCGGAGCCAGGGACAGGAGTGCAACACAGCGTGCGGATACGGAGGAAGTAGCGATGGTCATTCAACTTGGAGTACCTGAAACGTACAGCATCAAGCCGCGGATCACGGTGTTCGGCATTGGCGGTGCAGGGGGCAATGCGGTCAACAACATGATCGTCAACGGTCTCTCCGGCGTCGAATTCGTCGTTGCCAACACCGATGCCCAGGCCCTTGATCACTCCAGCGCCGATCGCCGAATCCAGTTCGGAGCCTCGGTCACCCAGGGTCTCGGCGCCGGATCGAGGCCCGACATAGGCAAGGCGGCGGCCGAAGAGGCCCTGGAGCTGATCTCCGAGCATCTCGGCGGATCACACATGGTCTTCATCACCGCCGGCATGGGTGGAGGGACAGGCACCGGAGCGGCGCCCGTCGTGGCCCGTGCCGCCCGCGAAATGGGCATGCTCGCCGTCGGCTTCGTCACCATGCCCTTCGACTTCGAGGGGCGGGAACGTCTTCGCATCGCCGAAGTCGGTGCCCTGGAACTGCAGGAGGAGGTCGACACGCTGGTTGTCATTCCCAACCAGAACCTGTTCCGCGTGGCCAACGAGACGACAACCTTCGCCGATGCCTTCCAGATGGCCGACGATGTCCTTCACACCGGTGTACGCGGCATCACGGACCTGATGGTCCAGCCCGGGGTCATCAATCTGGACTTTGCGGACGTCCGCCGGGTCATGGGTGAGCGCGGCAAGGCCATGATGGGAACCGGCGAGGCGTCGGGCGAAAAGCGTGCCCTCGATGCGGCGGAAGCGGCCATTTCCAATCCCCTGCTTGACGAGGTGTCGATGAAGGGCGCCAGCGGTGTCCTCATCAACGTCACCGGGGGCGACGACCTGAAGCTGTTCGAGGTCGACGAGGCGGCACGGCGCATCACCCAGGAAGTCGATCCCGAGGCGCACGTCATCATCGGCACCGCCCACGACGATTCCCTCGATGGCGTGATGCGGGTCTCGCTGGTCGCAACGGGGATCAACATGACCGAGGCGGCAGTGGCCGAACCGGTCGTGCAACGCGTCGAACCGGCTCCCCGCGTCGTTGAGGAAGTCGCCGAACCAGAGGTGACCGTCGAGGAAGAAGCCGGTGATCCCGAGGAACCGCGCGAGCGTTTCATGGCCATCGAAGGCGGCAGGTCTTTCGAGGCGGACACGATGGCGGAAGAGGATTCCTGGTCCTTCGGGGATCAGGAGGCGGTGGCAGTCGCCGGGCACCACAGCATGGAACCGCCCCGCATGAGGGATCCCGATGACACCTTCACCGATGCAACGCCCCAGCTGAACAGGGTCGAGAGTGTGCCGGTGTCGCGCAAGCCTTCGTTCATCGATCGGGTGAAGGGGAGCATGCTTGGGTCGACGCAACGCAACCGGGCCCATGAGCCGGAAGCGGATTTCCACCATGCGGATGGTTCCCGTACCGGAGACGGGCCCACGCTGCTCCACGACTCCCACAGCGGCCAGGAAGATCTGAACATTCCGTCCTTCCTGCGTCGCAGGGAGTGAGGAAGGGACCGGGGTTCAACACCCCGGTCACCTCACCGAAACCGACGAACGTGTGCCCGGCCGTCGCGGGCGCACGGACTGTAACATTGCGCAAGCAAGCGTGAATTGAAGGGGCCGGTGCCGCCTGATAGTTAGGCTCGTGGCGTAAACCCCGAACCGGGGCCGTCGTCCGGAGAGCACACCTTGGGGAGTGAGTTTTCTTGAAACAGCGTACCATAGCATCCCCGGTGACCTGGACGGGTACCGGTGTTCACTTTGGCCGGAATGTGACCATGACCGCCCTGCCGGCAACGGTGGATCAGGGTGTGTGCTTCGTGCGCACCGATCTCTCGAATGGCGCCCGGGTCATTCCGGTGCGTCACGACCGGGTCATCGGTACGGACCACTCCACCACCCTGGGCAATGACAGCGGTGCGACGGTGTCGACCGTCGAGCACTTCATGGCCGCTCTTGCCTTCACCGGAATCGACAATCTGACAGTTGAGATTGATGGTGCCGAAGTGCCGCTCATGGACGGCAGTTCGCTGGATTTTGTCAGGGACATCGAAGCTGCAGGTGTGCATGAGCAGGAAGCGCCGCGCAGCTACATCCGTGTCTTGAGGAAAGTCGAGGTGCGCCGCCGCGATGGATGGGCGCGTCTTGCTCCTCTGGACGGCCGCTCCGTGTCGTGCGCCATCGACTTTCCCGATCCGGCCATCGGTTACCAGGAGGCTGCCATCACCCTTGACGGCAACAGTGCGAGCTCACCGGTGGTGGCTGCCCGCACCTTTGCCACCATGGATGATATCAGGCGGCTGAGGGAGCGGGGCCTTGCCCGGCTCGAGGCGGATGATGTCGAGGATCTCGAATGTGTCATCGTCGTTGACGGCGACCGCATTCTCAACCGGAGTGGTCTGCGTTCCGCCACCGAGTGTGCCGAACACAAGGTTCTCGACGCGGTTGGCGACATGGCGCTGGCGCCGGCGCCGATTCTTGGCGCCTTTGAAGGTTATCGCTCGGGCCATGCGCTCAATGTGGAGCTTCTCACGGCGCTGTTCGCCGACAAGGCGGCCTGGGAAAGAACCCTCGACAGCTGACCGTCGGACTGTGACCGGGTTCATCTCCCGGTGACCGCAGCGGCCATGTAGTTGACCGTGCTGTCGGGTGACAGGCGCCAGCGGTTGTCGATCACGTGAAACGCAAGGCCGGTGACATCGGTCAGCCGGGCGCCGGAACGGCGGCACTGGCGGACCAGTTCCACAGGCCTGACGAAGCGCGAGACATCGTGGGTTCCCCGCGGCACAAGACGGGCAATGTACTCCGCCGTGATCTTTGCCAGGACAAGTGAACGCAGTGTCCGGTTGAGGGTCGAGAAGATGATGAGCCCGCCGGGCTTCACGCAACGCACGGCAGCCGTGACAAAACTCTCGAGGCTGGACACGTGCTCCACGATTTCCAGCGCAAGAAGAGCGTCGTAGCCGGGCCGGGTGAGAGCCAGATCCTCGAGTGTTCCCTGACGCCAGTCGATGCCGAGACCGGAACGCCGGGCGTGCTGGCAGGCCACGGCAATGGCTTCGCCTGACGCATCAAGGCCTGTCATTGTGGCGCCGAGACGGGCGAGTGGCTCGGTCACGAGGCCGCCACCGCACCCGGCATCGAGGACGGTCAGTCCCTCGAGAGGGCGCGGATTGTCGCCGTCGAGACCGAAATGGCGGATGAAGTGGCGACGGATGTAGGTGAGGCGTACCGGATTGAGACGATGGAGCATCGCCAGAGGTCCATCTTCGTCCCACCACTGGTCCGCGAGTTCGGAGAAGGCGCGGACTTCCGAATCGTCGACGGTGGTGTCTCCGCGGACCTGCCGGAGCAGATCGTGGTAGTCGGCCTGCCGCCACCGGTAGCGTCGGCCACGCCCTGCGTTCAATCCGTGACGGCGTAGCAGGCGACGGACTGCGGCCGGTGTCAGGCCGAGGTCCCGGGCGAGGTCTGCCGTGCCATACCATTCGGACATTGCCTTGCGTTCCCTGTACCTTTGAGAGTATGTAGGCGCGGCATCGCGCCGTGAAGCCCGGATCGGTCACTGCGGCGCCTTTCCCGGGCACAGCCATGTCTCTCGTCGTCCAGAAATTCGGTGGCACGTCGCTTGGCGACATGGAGAGGATTGCCCGGGCCGCAGGTCACGTGAAGATGGCTCTGGGATGTGGACATCGCGTTATCGTGGTGGTCTCCGCCATGGCTGGCGAGACAGACCGGCTTGTCGCCCTGGCGAAGACTGCCGGCGGTGGTCCCGAGAGCGCCGAACATGATGCCATCGTTGCCAGCGGTGAACAGGTATCGGCGGGGCTTCTCGCCCTGATGCTGCTTGACGCCGGCATTCCCGCGCGTTCCTTTCACGGCTGGCAGGTGCCGCTGATCACCGATTCCTCCCACTCCCGGGCACGTGTGCTGCGCATCGAGCCTGAAGCACTTGGCGCCTGCATGGAGGCGGGCGGGGTACCTGTCGTGACAGGATTCCAGGGGGTCACGGACGACGGCCGCATCACCACGCTGGGCCGCGGTGGATCGGATCTGAGCGCGGTGACGCTTGCTGCCCGTCTCGATGCCGAACGGTGCGACATCTTCACGGACGTGGATGGTGTCTTCACATGTGATCCGCGCATCGTTGCGAAGGCCCACAAGCTCGATATGATCACCTACGAGGAGATGCTTGAACTCGCGTCGCAGGGCGCGAAGGTCCTGCACACCCGCTCCGTGGCCGTGGCCATGAATCACCGTGTCCGGTTGCAGGTGCTCTCCAGCTTCACCGGAGCCCCGGGAACCATGGTTGTCGACGAGGACGAGGTCGTGGAACAGCAGGTCGTCAGCGCCATAGCCTACAGCAAGGATGATGCGAAGATCACGATGATCGGCCTGCCCGATCGTCCCGGTGTCGCCGCGGCACTTTTCGGACCACTGAGCGATGCGGGCATCAATGTCGACATGATCGTCCAGAACATCTCCCCTGACGGCGAATCGACGGACCTGACCTTCACCGTAGCCGAGAGTGACCTTGGACTGGCGCTTGATGTTCTCGCCGAATCGAACCGTGAACTCGGCGCCAGCGACATCGTTCCCGATTCCTCCGTGGCCAAGGTCTCGGTCGTCGGTGTCGGCATGCGCAGCCATGCCGGAGTCGCCGGCAGGATGTTCGCCACGCTGGCGGACAGGGGCATCAACATCCAGCTGATCTCCACATCCGAGATCAAGATCAGCGTGCTCATCGCGGAGGACTACCTGGAACTGGCCCTCAGATCCCTGCACTCGACCTATGGTCTTGACGCCCCCGATTGAGCCGGCCCGTGATGCGCCATAGCGGACACGAGCGCCTGGCGGCGCTCTGGGAACCGGGATGCAGGCTGCTTGGCGTCGAGAGGGCGATCATGGGCGGCGCCATGACATGGGTTTCTGAACGCAACTTCGTCGCTGCCGTGGCGGCTGCCGGAGGGTTCGGGGTGATCGCCTGCGGCGCCATGAATCCCGACCAGCTCGATGACGAGATCACCGGCACGCGGGAGCTCACCGATCGTCCATTCGGCGTCAACCTCATTGTCATGCATCCCGATCTCGACCGGCTGATCGATGTCTGCATTGCCCGCACCGTCACCCATATCGTGCTGGCGGGAGGACTGCCCCAGGCTGCCACGATCAGGCGCATCAGGGAGGCCGGGTTGCGTGTCCTTGCCTTTGCCCCGGCACTGGCCATCGCGCGGCGCCTGGTGCGCAGCGGAATCGACGGGATCGTGATCGAGGGGATGGAGGCGGGGGGGCACATCGGCCCGGTGTCGACGAGCGTTCTGGCCCAGGAGACCCTCCCTCATGTCGATGGCGTCCCGGTCTTCGTTGCCGGTGGCATCGGTCGAGGTGAGGCGATCGCCAGCTACCTCCGGATGGGGGCGGCGGGCGTCCAGCTCGGCACCCGCTTTGTCTGCGCCCGCGAGTCCGTGGCCCATGACAACTTCAAGAAGGCCTTCCTGCGCGCCAGTGCCCGCGAGGCGCAGCCCTCCCGGCAGCTCGATTCCCGGTTTCCGGTCATCCCGGTGCGCGCCATCGTCAATGACGGGGTGAAGAACTTCATGGAGAAACAGCGCGAGGTCATCGCCCGCCACGACTGCGGCGAGATCGACCAGACCGCGGCACAGCTTGAAATCGAACACTTCTGGGCCGGTGCACTCAGACGTGCGGTCATCGAGGGTGACGTGAAGAACGGGTCCCTCATGGCTGGCCAGAGTGTCGGAATGGTGACGACCGAGCAGTCGATGGCCGACATCATGGATGAGCTCGTCGAGCAGGCCGTGCAGGCACTCGCGGATCAGGGATAGGTCCCGGCATTGCCGCCGTGGCCGGGGCGGTGGTAGCATTCCCGCCGGCAGGCTTCACACTCCCTGGCTCCCCGATGACACACATTGAATCTCCCGGCGACGTCGATTTTCCTGATGCCGGGATCAGGGTGAGCCGGCGTATCGCCGACGAATTGCGGCGTACCCGTGTCGCGCACGGCCTTTCCATTGAGGATGTTGCGGCGATACTGAGGATCAGGGCCGGCTTCATCGAGGCCATGGAGGAGGATCGATTCGATGACCTTCCGGGCCCGGCCTACATTTCCGGGTTTCTGAGAACCTACGCCAACCACCTCGGCCTGGATGGTGAACAGCTGGTGGCTTGGTTCAAGGACGACAGCCACTCGACCTTCGCACCCAGGGAAATGGAGTTGCTGGTTCCGATCTCGGAGATCAGGCGGCCGACGTTCCCGATTATCACGGTATCTCTCGTCATCGCCATCGGCATCGCGGTGGCCTGGTATGTCTTTCAGGAAAGACAGTCCATCGATATCGATCTCATTCCCGAGGTCCCCGGACCGGTTGCCGAAGGAACATCGACCGACCTCCCGGACGATGAGGGACCGGTTGCCCTGGATGGTGACGACGTCATCGACACCGTCGCAGACGCCGCCCCCGAGGCCACCACCGACACGATGCCGGGCACCGTGGAGCCGGACGAGGAGACGGAGCAGGTGGCCGGGGCCGATGTTCCCCCGGACACTGCCGGCATGACGGGCGATGACGGTGCGGCGGACGATTCGGGCTTGGCCGAGGACGACATCCCGGACGACACCGCTTCCGACGCGGAGGAGGACAGTCTCCTGGTCATCGCCGGCCTGACCGGTGATGACGATGCGGCGGATGTTGCGCCGGACGTTGAAGACGTGACCGTGGGCGGCAGCCCGGATGACGGCACTGCTGGCGCGGACGCGGACCTTCCCGACGACGATACAGCGGACGTCGGGGCCGACAGTGTGGCCATGGCCGTGGACGACAGTCCGGATGATGCCGCTGCCGGCGTGGAAGCGGTCATTCCCCAGGACGCCGTCGATGACGGTGCGGCGGATGCTGTGCCGGACAGTGCGGACGATGCCGTGACGGGCGTTGAAGTGGACACGCAGCAGGACGAGGCCGGCGTGGTCCTCGAGGACGCGGCCGATGCCGCGGGCGGCGAGGAGTCATGGGACGAGCCTGTGTTCGCCTCCGAGGACACATTCGAGGAGTCAGCGGCCGTCGATGAAGGAGAGGAGGACAGTCAGCACACGGTCTACGGGACACCGGGTGCCGGTTCGCGCATCGAGTTACGTGCCATCGACGAAACCTGGGTCCAGGTCACGGCGCCCGACGGCGTTGCCGTGCTCACCCATATCCTGCTGCCCGGGGATGTCTATCATGTGCCGGACCGCGACGATCTCATGCTCGATACCGGAAATGCCGGCGGTCTCGAGATACGGGTTGACGGAGTGTTGTTGCCGCCGCTTGGCGGGGCTGGAGCCGTGGTGCGGGACGTGCTGTTGTCCGTCGAAAGCCTGCCCCGGCGATGATGGCGGCTTTACTGGAAAGAGTGGGCGGAGTATCAGTCAAGGGCCAACCGGAACGCGAACCATGAAGGACATTCCGAGACCACCCAGGCGGCGCAGCCGGACCGTCATGGTGGGTCAGGTTGCGGTGGGAGGCGATGCGCCGATTGCCGTCCAGTCGATGACCAACACGCTCACGAGCGATGTCGAGGCGACATCGTCCCAGGTAAGCGCACTCGCTGTCGCCGGTGCCGACATCGTGCGCGTGTCGTGTCCCGACGAGGACTCGACAGCGGCCCTGCGCAAGATCGTTTCCGAATCGCCCGTGCCCCTGGTGGCCGATATCCACTTCCACTACCGGCGCGCCATCGAGGCGGCCGAGTCCGGCGCGTCCTGTCTGCGCATCAATCCCGGCAACGTCGGTTCAAGCGATCGGGTGAAAGAAGTGGTGAGGGCGGCCCGTGACCACGGCTGCTCGATGAGAATAGGCGTCAATGCCGGCTCACTCGAGCGCGACCTTCTTGAGAGATACGGCGGTCCGACGCCCGAAGCCATGGTCGAGAGTGCTCTCGGACATGCCCGCATTCTCGAGGACAACGACTTCCTTGATTTCAAGATCAGCGTGAAGGCGTCCGGTGTTGCGTTGGCCACCACGGCATACCGGATGCTGGCGGCGAAGTGCGACTATCCCCTCCATCTCGGCATCACGGAGGCCGGCGGTCTCGTCACCGGTACCATCAAGTCATCGGTCGGAATCGGCATGTTGCTGGCTGAGGGCATCGGCGACACCATCAGGGTGTCGCTTGCCGCCGACCCGGTCGAGGAAGTGACGGTCGGCTGGGAAATCCTGAAGGCGCTGGACCTGCGCCGCCGCGGCGTCAATGTCATTGCGTGCCCGTCATGCGCCCGCCAGCAGTTCGATGTGCCGGAGACTGTTGGCCGCCTTGAACGGCGCCTTGCACATATTGATACACCGATGTCGGTGTCGATCATCGGCTGTGTGGTGAACGGACCCGGCGAAGCGCGCCTCACCGACATCGGTCTGACCGGCGGCGGCAAGGGACGTCACCTTGTCTACATGTCGGGCAAGGCCGATCACAAGGTATCCACCGAGGATCTCGTCGAACATGTGGCCACACTCGTGGAGCAACGCGCCGAAGAGCTTCGCAATGAAGCTCCCTCCAGTGACTGAACGTCCCGGTTCTCATGGGTGAAAGGCTGCAGCCGATCCGGGGAACCCGGGACCTCCTGCCCGCGGACTGCCGTTCCCACGCCCGTGTCGAGGACGTCTGCCGCCGCATCGCCGAGCGCTATGGCTACGGCGAGATACGCACTCCGGTCCTCGAGGCCACACAGGTCTTCTCCCGCACGCTTGGCGACGTGACCGATGTCGTTCAGAAGGAGATGTACACCTTCGAAGACCGCAATGGCGACAGCATCACTCTGCGTCCGGAGAACACTGCAGGTGTGGCACGGGCCTTGCTCTCCAACGGTCTGCTCGATGCCATGCCGCTCAGACTGCACTATGCCGGCGCGATGTTTCGCCACGAACGCCCGCAAAAGGGCCGCTACCGTCAGTTTCACCAGACCGGGGTCGAACTTTTTGGCGTGGCCGAGCCCCTGGGTGACGTCGAGGTCATTGCCCTGGCCCGCGATGTTCTGGGCGAACTCGGGCTTCTCCAGGATACCGTCCTCGAGATCAACACCCTTGGCGACGCCGCAAGCCGGCAAGACCACATGCGTGCCCTGGTGGCATACTTCAACGATCATCGCAGCCAGCTGAGCGAGATCTCGGTCAAGCGCCTCGAACGCAACCCCTTGCGTATTCTCGATTCGAAGGAGCAGGGTGACCGGAACCTGATCGCCGAGGCGCCGGTCATCCTCGATTACCTCGGCGATGACGCCCGCCGCTTCTTCGATCAGGTACTTGAGGGTCTCGATACCCTGTCGATTGCCTGCCAGGTCAATCCCCGGATCGTTCGCGGCTTTGACTACTACTGCCACACCGCATTCGAATTCGTGACCGCGAAGCTTGGCGCCCAGGGAACGGTGATCGGTGGTGGCCGCTACGACGGTTTGATGGAGCAGATTGGGGGACCTCCGGTCCCCGGCGTCGGCTGGGCGTCCGGAATCGAGCGGCTTGCCCTGCTCGCCGGCGAGCCTCCCGAACCCGTGCGGCCCATTGCCGTCATCGGCCTTGGTGAACCTGCCACCAGGAAGGCGCTCATGATGGCCCACCAGCTGCGCGGCCAGGGACATCGTGTCGACCTCGCATACCGGGGCAACCTTCGGCGGCGCATGCAGCGCGCCCACAAGGTGGGGGCCAGCCACGCTGTCATCCTCGGCGATACGGAGTTGGCGCGCGGTATCGCGTTGGTGCGCGATCTCGACAGCGGTGAACAGCATGAATGCTCCCTCGACCGCCTGGGAGAAGGCCTGCCACGCCCGGGTGCGTGACCATGGCGCACAAGATCCACATTTCGGTGGCGGTTACCGGACCGGCCGCAATCCCGCATCAGGGACATGACGCGCTGATGGCGCACCTGAGGGACTCGGGAATCACCGAAGCCCTCATCATCCGGACACCGGCAGGTATGGACCTTCACGTCATGGCGGCGGACACCGACGAGTTTCGCGGCCTTCTTGAAGAGTTTCCGGGGGCGGGTGCTGATGACGGGATGGCGACCGGGACCGACGCCCTTCGCCGCCTGCTCCGGTCTGCCGCCCGGACTGGCGATCCGGTCCTCGCCGGCGCCGTCGACGAACTGAAGGAGAGTCACAGGCGGGCCTGGCAGGCCGGCATGATCGGCGGAGCTCTGCAGGATCGCCTCCAGCTCGCCTACCAGGTGGCGCGACAGATACGCGGCGACAGCCTGCTCCAGGATCGTCCCGTGTCCATCGTATCGTCCGTGGTTCGCGTTGCCCGGGGTATCCACGGCGATCTTGCAAGGGTCCGCGGGCTCCTCATCGGCACCGAGGAAGCCGGGGAGATGATTGCCGCGCAACTCGTTGAAAGCGGTCTGGCGATGCTTGTGGTGATGCACGAACGCCGTCACCTCGCAACCGCCCTCGCCGAACGGCTCGGCGCGACATGTGCCGAGGAGGGCAGCCTTGAAGCCGAACTCGTTCATGCCGACATCGTCATCCTGTCTGCCGGCGGCGGTGACCACAACCTGACAGCAGTGGATGTCTCGAAAGCACTGGCGGCGCGACGCGCACGCCCCGTCTTTCTTGTGGACGCCGGTGTTCCTCCTGAAGCAGACCCGGCCATCGAATCTCTTGATGACGTGTTCTACTACACCCTTGACCACCTTGAACGTGCAGCTTTCGAGGGAGGACGCCGACGCCCCAGGCAGGACGAAGCGAAGGCGGTCCTTGTCGAGAGCGCCATCGCTTCCTTTGCCGGACAGGCGTCCGACAGCGTTGACATGGAGGGAGCGGGACGGCTGAGACAGATCCTCGAACAGTCCCGCAGCAGGGTTCTTGCCGAGACTCCTGATGCGGATGCCTTTGAGGCGACTGCCGCCCTGGTCGATCTGGTGGCCCGCGAGATCGACACATGAGTCTGGAAGACAGCCTGGAGAAAGTCGTCCTGCGCCATGCCGAACTGGCGTCGCGCCTGGCCGGCGAGACACCCGGGGGAGAGGAGTACGTCTCCATGGCGCGGGAATTCGCGGAACTCGCTCCCGTGGTCGAGGCCGTCCAGGCGCTTGCAGACGCCAGGCAGCAGGGTGCCGATCTTGCTACCATGATCGACAGCGAGTCAGACCAGGAGATGCGCCAGCTCGCCAGGGAAGAACACGCGGCTCTCGGCGACCGCATTGCCGAACTCGAACAGTCGGTTCGCCTTGCCCTGCTGCCGCGTGACGAAGCGGACGGGCGCGACGTCGTTCTCGAGGTGCGCGCCGGCGCTGGGGGTGAGGAGGCGATGCTGTTTGCCGGCGTTCTGGTGGAGATGTATCGCCGTTATGCCATGGCCCGCGGCTGGACATTCGAGATTCTCTCCAGGACGACATCCAGCACCGGTGGAATCAGGGAGTGCATCGCAATGGTCCGCGGGCGTGACGTGTTCGCCCGGTTGAAATTCGAGTCCGGCGTCCACCGCGTGCAGCGGGTTCCGACGACGGAATCCCAAGGCCGCATTCACACGTCGACGGCTACCGTCGCCATTCTTCCCGAAGCAGCGGAGGTCGATGTCAGGATTGACGCGAACGACCTCAGGATCGACACGTTCCGGGCGTCGGGGGCGGGTGGTCAGCATGTCAACAAGACGGACAGCGCCGTCAGGATCACACACCTTCCCACCGGCATCGTGGTGTCGCAACAGAGCGACCGGTCCCAGCACAAGAACCGTGCCAGGGCCATGACCGTCCTGAGGTCCCGTCTCTATGACCTGGAGCGCCGGCAGCGCGATGCTGCCGAAGCGCGGACCCGCAGGGAACAGGTGGGCAGCGGTGACCGTTCGGAGCGCATTCGGACCTACAACTATCCCCAGGGGCGCATCAGCGACCACCGGATCAATCTCACGCTCTTCAAGCTCGAGGACATCGTTTCCGGTCAGGCTCTCGACGAGGTCATCGAGCCGCTGATATCCAGCGACCGGGCGGCGCGGCTGGCGGAGCTTCACTGACGTGTCGGAGGCCAGCCTCGAAGACGCCCTGCGGGGAGCGACCGCAAGGCTGCGCACCGCCGGTGTCGAACATCCTGCGAGGGAGGCCAGGCTTCTGGCGGGGCTTGCCTTCGGCTGCGACGAGCCGCAGTCCCTTTCTCCCGGGGAGAACCGCCGTCTCGCCACCCTCGTCGCCAGGCGGGCGCGGCGAGAGCCCTTTGCGCAGATTGCCGGGTGTCGCGAATTCTGGAGCCTCGACTTCGAGGTCACGGCGGACACCCTGACTCCGCGTCCGGACAGCGAGACACTGATCGAATTCTGTTTTGGCCGCTTCGCACACCATCCGCCTGCACGCATCCTTGATCTTGGCACCGGAACGGGATGTCTCCTTGTCACGCTCCTGGTGACGTGGACCGGGAGCACGGGCCTTGGCGTCGACGTCAGTGAGCGGGCATGTGCCGTGGCAGCCCGCAACGCGCGCCGCCATGGGGTCGGCGATCGCGCCTGGATCATGTGCGGGGACTGGGCCGCGGCCCTTGATTCGACATTCGATCTTGTCGTCGCCAATCCTCCCTACGTGTCGGGCGACGACATGGCCGGACTTGATCCGGAAGTCGCCCTGCATGAGCCCGGTGTGGCCTTCGATGGCGGCGTGGACGGATACGCCTGCTATCGCCGGATTGTTCCGCGCCTGGCCACACTCCTCACGAGGGACGGCGTGGCCGTCATCGAACATGGCCCCGACCAGCGGCAGGGACTGGCGGTTCTCGCCTGTGACAGCGGTCTTGACGTGGTGGCCGCACTCGACGATTACGGCGGTCGGCACCGCGTCCTCGTTCTGGCGCATCGAAATCCGTGAAGAAAGTCCTTGGAAAGCTCCGCCGGATTGTTTACCGTCGGGTGACGGACGAGGATTTGCCGTCAGCGGGAATATGTGTCACCGTCGAGTGCGGAACCGGCTTGTGACCCCGCGGAACACCGTACGCAAGCACCCGGCAAGACCGTCGCTTCCAACCAAACAGAAACCGTCGAGAGCGAGTTTTCCATGAGATCAGGTGGATCGGGCAGGCGTTTCCGCAACAATCGCGGCAATGCGCGTCGTGCCGGAGGGAACAACCGCAACCAGTCATTCGAAAGTACCGGCCCCGACGTCAAGGTACGGGGGACAGCCCAGCAGATTGCCGACAGGTACCTCATGCTGGCGCGCGATGCATCGTCATCCGGTGATCTGGTGGTGGCAGAGAACTGCCTGCAGCACGCAGAGCACTATCAGAGAATCGTCAATCAGCATGCCGAGCGTGCCGCCGAACAGCAGCGTGAACGCGAGGAGCGGGCCGAACGACAGAACCGGACGCCGGACGACCAGTCCCAGGGGGATTCGGCGGTGTCCTGCGCCCCGGCTCCCGACAACGAGGCATCGGCATCACTTGAGGGCAAGGCGGTCGAAAAGGGGAGTGATCATCCCCGGCCACGGACCCGGCGCAGAACCAATGGCGCCGGACGCGACGACGAACCTGCACCTGCCACACCCGAAGGCGAGCAGCCGGTCATCACCTGACAGGGAGTCTGCCGCCTTCTTCCCGAAGGATTGGCAACACCCTTCTCCATCCAGGAATTCCGGTCATACCTGGGACCCTCTTGTGTTGCAGAAATGCAACACCACATGAGGTGCAGGTTGCAGGGGTGATGATGGATGGATCTTGGGAATTTCACGGAGAGGTCGCGTGGTTTCATTCAGGCGGCCCACAGCCTCGCCGAGGCACGAGGACATCAGCACATCGTTCCATGCCATCTGGCCAGGGAGCTTCTCGCCGATCGCCAGGGGCTCGCGGCGGAACTGATGCGCACCGCCGGCGCCGATCCGGAAAGGGCGCTGGCCGACATCGACAAGGCGCTCCAGCGCCTGCCGAAGATAAGCGGAGGCGGAGCGCAGCATCTCTACGCCTCGACGGAGTTTCTCGGGATCGTCGAGGACGCGGGCAAACGCGCCGCCGAGACCGGAGACAGTTTTGTCACCGCGGAACGCATGTTCGAGGCCCTGGCCCGTCCCGACAGCGACACAGGGAAGATCCTCGCCGCGGCCGGATTGGCGCCTGCGGCGCTCGCCACCGCCATCGCCGGCATGCGCAAGGGACGCACCGCCGACAGCCAGACCGCCGAGGAGTCGTTCGAGGCTCTGCGCAAGTATGCCCGGGATCTGACGGCGGCAGCCCGGGAGGGCGATCTCGACCCGGTCATCGGCCGTGACGAGGAGATTCGCCGCACCATGCAGGTGCTGTCCCGCAGGACCAAGAACAACCCGGTGCTGATCGGCGAACCGGGGGTGGGAAAGACGGCCATCGTCGAGGGTCTTGCCCAGCGCATCGTCAATCACGACGTGCCCGAATCCCTTGCCAACCGGACCGTGATTGCCCTTGACCTGGGGTCGATGGTCGCCGGATCGAAGTTCCGGGGAGAGTTCGAGGAGCGCATGAAGGCGGTCCTCGGAGAGATCGAGAACTCGTCGGGTGACATCATCTGCTTCATCGACGAGCTTCACACCCTCATCGGTGCCGGAGCGGCTGATGGCGCGATGGATGCCTCCAACCTGCTCAAGCCCCTGCTTGCGCGCGGCAAGCTCCATTGTGTAGGCGCCACGACTCTCGACGAGTACCGCCGGCATATCGAAAAGGATGCGGCGCTCGCACGCCGTTTCCAACCGGTCCTGGTCGATGAACCGGGGGTCGAGGCCACAGTCTCCATTCTTCGCGGTCTCAAGGAAAAGTACGAACTTCACCACGGCGTGCGAATCAGCGACGGCGCGACAATCGCTGCGGCGCGGCTCTCCAACCGCTACATCACCGACCGCTTCCTGCCCGACAAGGCCATTGACCTCGTCGATGAAGCCGCCAGCAGGCTGAGAATGGAGATCGACTCCAGACCCGAGGAGATAGACGAACTTGAGCGCCGCATCATCCAGCTCAAGATCGAACGCGAGGCCCTTGGCCGGGAGGATGACCGGGTATCGCGTGAACGCCTTGAACGCCTCGAACGGGAACTCGCCGATCTGGAAGGCCGCGCCTTCGCGCTGAACGCCGAATGGCAAAAGGAACGGGACCGGCTCGAGGAGATGCGTCAACTCAAGGAGAGTCTCGATGATGCCCGCCTGGAACTCGAGCAGGCGCAGCGCCAGGGCGATCTCGCCCGTGCCGGAGAGGTGGCCTACAGCGTGATACCCGATCTCGAGCGCCGCCTTGCGGCCATCGGGGAGGCCGAAAGCGATCAGATGCCCGGCGAGGAAGTCACGGAAGAGGCCATCGCTTCTGTGGTGTCGAAGTGGACCGGCATACCCGTTGAGCGCATGCTCGAAGGAGAGCGCGAACGGCTCGTCGACATGGAGCGTTCGCTTTCGGCCCGTGTGATCGGCCAGGACGAGGCGCTTGGCGTTGTCGCCAACGCCGTGAGGCGGTCACGAGCCGGACTGCAGGATCCCCTGCGGCCGATCGGCAGCTTCATGTTTCTTGGTCCGACGGGAGTCGGCAAGACCGAACTCGTCAAGGCGCTTGCCGAGTTCCTGTTCGATGACGAATCCGCGATGGTGCGTATCGACATGTCCGAGTACATGGAGAAGCACGCCGTCGCGAGGCTGATCGGGGCGCCGCCGGGATACGTCGGCTACGAGGAAGGCGGGATCCTGACGGAGGCGGTGCGCCGCCGGCCCTACCGGGTGGTGCTCTTTGACGAGATCGAGAAGGCGCACACGGATGTCTTCAACATTCTCCTGCAGGTCCTCGACGACGGCCGCCTGACAGACGGGCACGGTCGTACTGTCGACTTCAGGAACTCGGTGATCGTCATGACGTCCAATACCGGAGCCGGATACCTTGCGGATCTCGCAGGGAACGGGGATGACGAACAGGCGAGGGAACTGGTGATGGCGGAACTCAGGACGCAGTTCCGTCCGGAGTTTCTCAACCGTCTGGACGAGATCATCTTCTTCCGCCGGCTCGACCGCGAAGAGATGTCCGCCATTGTCGACATCCAGCTTCGCCGCGTCAGCATGCTTCTCGAGGACCGCAACATCACCATCGATGTCGATGAGGAGGCGCGCGAATGGCTGGCCGGGACCGGGTACGATCCGGCCAATGGCGCCCGCCCGCTCAAGCGTGTCCTGCAGCGTGCCCTGCAGGATCCCCTCGCAACCCTGATTCTGAAGGGCGAGGTCGCCGATGGTTCGGTCGTCAGGGTCACCGCCGGCGACTCGGGCCTGGTGCTCGAACCGGGCGCCGTTCTCTGCCAGGCGGCCTGAAGTCTCCGCCGGTCACGTTCGGGAGACGAGGTTCACCCTCCAGGGGTTCGGCCGGCGGCGCAACCCGCTTCGTCGCCGGCAAGGACCCCGCGTTCGGGGCGCCGGTGACGTTCGCCTTGCGTCGCCCGGTCCGTCCGCTGGTGCCGTTTCCGGCAACTCACGCCCGGCCATCTCTCCCCAGATGCTGCGCAAGGGCAGCAATGTGGTGCGGGCTCATGCCGCAGCAGCCACCGACCGCCGTGACGCCGAGATCGAGATAGGTGGCGGCTTCGTGCGCAAAGGCATCCGGTTCGACCTCATCGTCGAACTGCCAGTTGGGCATCCTGAAGCTCCCGGAATGAGGGTAGGCGAAGAGAGGTCCCGACCAGACCTCCTTCAATCGATCGAGGCCGGGAGGCGTGTCGGACATCTCGCTGTGCATGATTCCGGCGGCATGGGCGTCGCCTGCGCCAAGACAGTCGTCACGGATGCGCTCGAATGCCAGGTCGGTGCGATCGTTGAGCCCGAGGACCCTGTCATTCGAGGTGCGTACGCTGAAGCCGACCCACACGGGAAGGCCGGTGGCCGTGGCGGCGCCGACGGCCAGTGGGGAGAGGGTGACATCGAGCATCATCTCCGTGATCAGCAGATCACAGCCGGCCGCGACCAGGGTTTCGGCCTGCAGTGTGAAGCTCCGTCGAGCCTCGTCCATCGAAGGCCAGGCGCTGAGGCCGGCATAGAAGCTCGACAGCGATCCGGCGATCCAGATCCGGCGATCCGGCGACGCCTCTGCGACGGCTTCCCGCACGAGTTCGCAAGAGAGGCGATTGAGAGCGAGCGCCTCGGCTTCGGAAAACCCGGCATGGCGCAGGACGTGGGGAGCTGCGGCATAGGAGTTGGCGATCAGGATATCCGCGCCGGCATCAATGAAGTCCCTGTGGATGGTGCGGATCATGTCCGGGTGAGTCTTCAGGGCAGATCCGGCCCACGACTGGGCATCCATCCGGGCCCCCCGGCGCTCGAGTTCGGTGCCCATGCCGCCGTCGATGACCAGGATTTCGCCGGCATCCATGCAGTCCTGGATGGTTTCCATGGTCGTCCCTCCCGAAACGTCTCTGCTGCAGGGTACAGTGCTTGACGATCCCTACAAGAAGGATCCCGGTCTCCGGTTGCATTCGCCTCTCGATGCGGAGGATTGGGCAGACTGCCTGGCCGATGATTGCACTCTTCGCCAGGCTCCCCTTGATGGCAGGCCAGGACCGGTCGTCCGGGCGATGATCGCACGAGTCGCACGCGGGTGACTTGTCGACTGGAACGGCGTATGACCTGCGCTGACACAAGGAAGGGCAGGTCTGACCGAATGGAGGGACCGGTGAAGGCCCTGTTGCGACGAGGCCTGCCCGTACCACGATGCGAATGTTCGATTGCTGACTGTGGAGGAGGATCCGGATGCTCACCAGGCTCACCATCCGCAACTTCAAGCGTTTCGGCACTGTTGAGGTCGATCTGGGGAGTCCGGTCGTGTTCATTGGCCCGAACAATTCGGGCAAGACCTCGGTCATGCAGGCCCTCGTCCTGTGGGATATCGGCCTGAAGCGGTGGAACGAGAAGCGTGCCGGAAAGAGTGCGCCCGACAGACGTCCGGGCGTGACAGTCAATCGCAAGGACCTGTTTGCGATTCCGCACCCCAGTGCCCTCCACCTGTGGCGTGACCTGCATGTGCGCGATGTGCGGAGAGTCGAAAACCGGCAACAAACGGACAATGTGCGGATCGATCTCATCGTCGAAGGGGTGGACGAGGACAGGTCCTGGAAATGCGGCCTCGAGTTCGACTACGCCAATGAAGAGTCGTTCTACTGCCGCCCCTTGCGCCTCGATCAGGACAGACCGCCAAGCAGAATGCCGGTGCCGCGAGAGGCCGAATTTGTTCGCCTTGCATTTCTGCCTCCCATGTCCGGGCTTGCTGCCAGTGAGACACGCCTCGACCAGGGAGCCGTCAATGTCAGGGTCGGAGAGGGCCGCACCGCCGAGATTCTCCGCAACCTGTGCTATCGCGTCGTCGAGGAGGATCCGGATCGATGGGATACTCTGGCGGGACGGATGCAGGATCTCTTGGGTGTGAAGCTCGACAGGCCCCTCTATGTAGCGGAGAGGGGGGAGATCACCATGGGATACCGGGAGCGCGGCGCGGCCCTCGATCTGTCATCAAGTGGGCGGGGATTGCAGCAGACCCTGCTGATTCTCTCCTACATGTATGCCAATCCCGGTGCCGTCATGTTGCTGGACGAGCCGGATGCGCACCTCGAGATTCTCCGACAGCGGCAAATCTACAACCTGATATCCGAGGTTGCCGTGGAGGGCGGCAACCAGATCGTCGCTGCGAGCCATTCGGAAGTGCTCTTGAATGAAGCCGCCGGCAAGGACCTGGTCATCGCATTCGTCGGAAAGCCGCATCGCATTGGTGACAAGACAGGCGAAGTGGCCAAGGCCCTTGGCGACATCGGATTCGACCAGTACTACCAGGCTGAACAGACAGGTTGGGTCCTCTACCTCGAGGGCCCGACGGATCTTGCCATGTTGCGCTCCTTCGCCAGGCGCCTGGGGAAGTGTGACGCCGTCCGGGCGCTGGAGAGACCGTTTGTCCACTACGTCGGGAACAATCCACGTGCCGCAGCGCATCATTTTCACGGTCTCAAGGAAGCACTCCCGAGTCTCCAGGGAGTCGCACTCTTCGACCGTCTCGATGGCGGCGGGCCTGTCAGGCCGTCGTTCCCGCACCTCATCTGGAGGCGGCGCGAGTTCGAGAACTACCTCGCCACCGAAGCGACCCTTGATGCCTACGCGTGCGCGTCCGCAGTGGAGAAGGGCACATTGCCCCTCTTCACGGCGTCGGAAGTCGAAACACGGCGGACGGCCATGCGCGAGGCGATTTCTGAAGTGAGCAGCGCGCTTGCCACCCTGCACGGCAGGTCACCCTGGGACGGGGATGTCAAGGCAAGCGACGAGGTTCTGACCCCGGTGTTCCGGGCGTACTTTGCCAAACTCGACCTGCCCGACCTCATGAACAAGAGGAGTTTCCACGAACTTGCAGAACACGTTCCCGATGACGGAATTGACCCCGAGGTCGGTGAAAAACTGGATGCGATCGCCGCCGTCTGTGCCGATGCTGTGCCGGCTCCGGAAGGGTGAGGACCCGGCATCCGGTTCCCCCCTGGCGTGTCAGGGTGCGAGGACGACCTCGTGGAGATAGCTGGCAATTCCCCGCTCCGGATTCCACTGGGGCGGATTGCCGAGGGAGACTTCCTGGAACGGAATGCCATCGAGCCAGGTGGTGGAGCGCAGGTGGAGATGACCGTAAATCACGGCACGGGCGTTGTAACGCAGATGCCATCCCCTCGTTCTTCGGGTGCCGCACCACGGGCTGAATCGCGGAATGCTTGGCAGACGGGCGTGCTGCTCCTCCAGGGGGAAGTGATTGACGAGGATCGTCGGCTGGCCGGAGGGCAGGGACTCGAGACGGCATGCGGCCCTGGCGCACAGGTGAGCGCACCACGAAGCACGGTCGGAAAAGGGGTCGGGATGGAGATAGAACTCGTCAGCACACACGATACCGTCCTCGCGCGCCCAGGCGATCACCTGATCGTCGGCCACGGTGTCAGGGCGGAAACTGTAGTCGTAGAGAAGGAAGAGCGGCGCAATGACGGTATCCTCGCCCGCTCCGGTATAGACCGGCCAGGGGTCCTCCGGCGTGATGATGTCGTGCGAACGGGCAACGGCCACCAGCTTGTCATAGAGCGCCTTGCCTCGCGGATCGTCCTTTCTGGACCACAGTTCGTGGTTGCCCGGAACCCAGATGACTGTCGCGAACTTCCGTTTCAGGACCCGGAAGCACCAGTCGAGGTGGAGGGAGCCGTTGGTCACATCGCCCGCCACGACGAGCCAGTCATCCGGCTTGTCAGGAATCTCCTCGAGGGCGTCCCGGTTGACCGGATGCGTGAGGTGGAGATCGGAGATGGCCCAGAGTGTCACGATTCGGCGGACCGTGCCGCCTGGTAGCGTCCCATGACCTCCGCCGGCCACGTCACCCGCGGATCGTAGAAGGCGTCGAAGACCGGCGCACCGTCACCAAGGTGCACCCACGGGCGGCGGGTCGAGGTGTAGATGTGAACGTCCGGCGCCATGACGCTCTGGTCGTCGAGCGTGCCGACGCGCACGAAGGAGATCGCCGTGCCCGAGGCACCGTAGTGGCTCCACACGGCAACCCGGCACTGCGGACAACGCACGATCTTCTGGCCCTTGCCGCTCGCGCTCGGCGTGTCGACCGTCTCGGGCGTGCCGGTGAGAGTCTCGACATGGCTGCTTTCGATCATGGCGTTGAGCGCGAATGCCGAGCCGGTCTCGCGCTGGCACCATGTGCAGTGGCAGCAGTGAACAAAGAGCGGCGTGCCGGTGACGCGGTACCTCACGGCGCCGCAACTGCAACCACCTTCAACAGGTGACGATGTCATGATCTCCCCCTCGTCAATTCGCAAACATTGTCGTGACCGCGACCCTTGTCTCAAGAGGCGGTCCCATGTGGACGGCACCGGAACTCTTCGCCTATAACGCACGCCTCGTCTTCAACAGCCGGATTGTCCTTCATGACGGAGCGTACACTCTCGATCATCAAGCCTGACGCCACCCGTCGCAACCTCACGGGCAGAATCAATGCCATGCTCGAAGAGGCCGGACTGCGGATTGTCGCCCAGCAACGCACCTGGCTCACCGTTGACGAGGCGAGGACCTTCTATGCCGTGCACCGGGAGCGCCCCTTCTTCGAATCCCTTGTCGCATTCATGACGTCCGGCCCGGTGGTGGTGCAGGTTCTTGAAGGCCGGGATGCCGTCGCCCGCAACCGCGACATCATGGGGGCCACCAATCCCGAGCAAGCCGCCGACGGGACCATTCGCAAGGTGTTCGCTGAATCCCTTGAGGCCAACTCGGTTCATGGGTCCGATTCACCTGACAACGCGGCAACCGAGATCGCCTTCTTCTTTTCGGCGCGCGACATCGTCGGTTGAAACGCCCCTTCAGGGCGCCGGATTGACCAGCATGTCGTCTGCCCGTACCGGAGCATCGACAATCACACGCTCTTCGATGACCCTGACACGGCCCTGCAGCACGAGATCGAGGGCCAGGGGATAGATCCTGTGTTCTGCCACGAGAACGCGGTCGGCGAGGCTCTTCTCGTCGTCTCCGGGAAGGACCGGAACGGCGGCCTGGGCGATGATGGGACCGGCGTCTACCTGAGGGCGGACGAAGTGCACGGTGCAGCCGGTGATCATGACTCCACTTTCGAGGACGCGGCGATGGCAGTCGGTTCCGGGAAAGGCGGGGAGCAGGGCAGGGTGAATGTTGAGGATGCGATCGCGCCAGGCCTGCGCAAATCCGGGTGTCAGGATCCGCATGAACCCGGCAAGACAGATCAGGCCGCATCCTGCCTGGTTCGCCACACGGTCGAGTTCGGCATCGAAGGCTTCCCGGCTCGCGTGGTCGGCTGGTTCGACGACGCAGTGGTCGAGCCCGGCCTTGCGCGCCCTCTCCAGGCCCGGGGCTCCGGTCCGGCTGGACACGACGACACCGATGTCTCCGGCGAGATCACCCCTGGCCCGGGCATCGATCAACGCCTGCAGATTGGAGCCGCGTCCCGAGATGAAAACGGCAATCCTCGTCATGCCAGCCAGTGGTCGTGGGCGTCGAGGAGGACACGCGGTTTGCCGTCCGCCGATTCGAGAGCGCCGACAACCGACACGGTCTCGCCATGGCCTTCCAGGGTGGACTCGACCTGCCCGCTGCCATCCCTTGCCACTACCAGCACCATGCCGACGCCGCAATTGAACGTGCGCAGCATCTCGCCGTCATCGACGGTGTCCCTGGCCAGCCAGGAAAACACCGGGTCCATCGGCCAGCTGCCGACCTCTATGCGCGCGGCAAGACCGTCGGGGAGAATCCGGGGAACGTTCTCGATGAGGCCGCCGCCGGTGATGTGTGCAACGCCCTTCACGTGACCTGTGGAAATGGCTTCAAGAACGCTCCTGACGTAGATGCGGGTGGGGCGCATCAGCACGTCGGCCAGGCGCCGGTCCGGGGCGAATGGGGCGGCGCCATCGAGCGAAACCGCCCGTTCGTCGAGAATGCGGCGGACGAGCGAGAATCCGTTGGAGTGGATGCCGTCCGAGGCGAGAGCCAGAAGGATGTCGCCGGCCTCCATGGTATCTCCGGGGAGCAGGGTGCCGCGTTCCGCAGCGCCCACACAGAACCCGGCGAGATCGTAGTCCCCGACAGCGTAGATACCGGGCATTTCAGCCGTTTCCCCTCCAATGAGGGCACACCCCGCCATCCGGCAACCAGCGGCGACGCCGGCTATGATCTCTGCGCCGGTGTCCACATCGAGTTTGCCCATGGCGAGGTAATCGAGAAAGAACAGGGGTTCTGCACCCTGGGCCAGGACATCGTTGACGCACATGGCCACGCAGTCGATGCCGATGGTGTCGTGAATGCCGGTGTCCACGGCGAGTCGCAGCTTGGTGCCGACACTGTCGGTGGCCGAGACCAGAACCGGGTCGCAGTACCCCGCTGCCCTGGGATCGAAGAGACCGCCGAAACCGCCGAGCCTGGCATCGGCACCGGGACGCCTGGTGGACGCGGCGAGAGGTGCCGCAGCATCGACAATCCGGCGTCCGGCATCGAGATTGACGCCTGCATCCCCGTAGGTGAGACCCGTCATCCCGGCCACTCCCTCACGCAAGGCTTTGCCGGGCAGCGTGCGACATACGGCATCGGCGAGGCCATCTTCCCGGTCTCGCACCCCACCCCCGGCACTGGTAGGATGGGCGCACATTACGTCATGACCGCATCATTGCAATGAGGGGCCGGCACACCATGCCTTTGAAGATGTGGAGGCTTGGCCTTGTCACGTGGGCCGCGCTCATTGTCGCATCGCCACTGGCGGCTGACGGAGAGGTCTTCACGATCTCAGGCGTTGCCGTTGACGAAACGGCCGAAGACACCCGCCTGGCCCGCATGCAGGCTCTCCGCTCGGCCCTGCAGATCGCCTGGAGCGACCTCGCGAGGCGTCTCGTTCGAGGCGATCCCGAGGCCATTCTCGACCAGGAAGGCGCCACCCTCGACACTCTCGTGCAGGGTCTCGAATTCGATGACGAGAAGATGTCGGCGGGACGCTACCAGGCGGTCATCAGCGTCCGCTTCCAGGCGAACGCGGTGCTGGAGATTCTCGGCCAGTCCGGCGTCAGCCACCTGGACACGCCGGGACCGGTTCTTGTGGTGCTGCCGGTTCTGCAGTCAGGCCCGCAGCTTGTACTTTGGGAGGATTCGAACGTCTGGCTTTCCGCCTGGCAGCGCTCCAGCGGAGGAAACAGTGCCGTCGAACTCATCGTACCCGGCGGGGACCTTCGGGACATCAGTCTCATCGATGCTGCTGACGCCCTCTCGCAAGACTGGAATCTGCTGGCGCCATTGGTGTCTCGCCATCGCGCAGACGGAGTTCTCATCGCCCATGCAAGGAAGGACGAGGACGCCCTTCGTCAACGGCTTACCTGGATTGACGAGGACGGAGCAAACCCTGTCCTCATGGCGCGCAACGTGCCGCAGACTTGGCCGATGGAGACTCTCGGCCAGGCGGTCGAGGCGAGCCGTACCGGTATTGACGAGCACTGGGCAGCCATGGCCCTGGCGCCGGCCGGTCCGACCGTCTCCGTCTTTGCCGACATCCCCGTAACGAGCCTCGCGGAGTGGGTCGATATCCGCGATCGCCTCGAAAGTGCTCCGGCCCTGCAGGCGGTCGTTCCTCTTCTCGTCTCGACGACGAGAATACGCGCCAGACTGCTCTACACCGGAACCCGCGAGGACCTTTTCTTCCGCATGCGTCGTGCCGGCCTCGATGTCGATGCCCAGGCAGGTCTCCTTACCATCGTGAAGCCGTGAACCAGTACGTTTTCGAATACGATCACCAGCCAGCCTTCGACGAGGCGGAATTCCTCGTCGCCGACAGCAACGCCGATGCCAGGGCCTGGATCGATCGCTGGCCGGACTGGGACGGTCGGGGTCTCGCCATCTGGGGACCTAAGGGATCGGGCAAGACACACCTGGCGGACATCTGGCGCCGGAGGAGCGACGCCAGGCAGGTGAGCGCCGCCGAGATCGGTCCCGACTTCTTCGACTCCTGGCAAGGCGGCAACCTGATTCTGGAAGACCCGGCAGGCGGATTCAGCGAATCCGGTCTGCTGCATGTCATCAATCTCGTGAAAGAGGAAGGCGGGTACCTCCTCATCACGGATACGGCACCGCCCGCGCGCTGGCGTGTCTCGCTGCCCGATCTTCGTTCGCGGCTGGCGGCGTTGCCGGCTGTTGCAATCGGCCGTCCGGAGGATGACCTGATTGCCGCCGTGCTGTCCAAACAGTTCCGCGACCGCCAGATCAGGGTCAACGACGGGGTCATTTCATACCTCGTCGTGCGCATGGAACGATCCTTTGGCGCCATCGGCACCATCGTCGAGACCCTCGACCGGCTGTCGCTGATCGAGAAGAGTTCGATCACCGTGCCCCGGGCGAGGCGTGCGCTCGAGACAGCGTTTCTTGATTCATCATCCGACGGGGAGACATGACGATGAAGACTGGTCTGGCAGGCCGCAAGGCCATCGTGTGTGCATCGAGCAAGGGCCTGGGGCGGGCCTGTGCCGAGGCGCTGGCTGCGGAAGGCTGCGACGTGCTGATCAACGGCCGCTCGGTGGAGACGGTAACCGAGACGGCGGCGGCAATCAGGAGAGCCTGTCCGGAGGTCGAGGTCAGGGAAGTCCCCGGCGACGTCACGCAAAGGGATGTCCAGGACGCCTTGGTCCATGCCTGGGATGCGCCCGACATTCTCGTCAACAACGCTGGTGGTCCGCCACCCGGCGATTTTCGCGAGTGGGAGCGGGATGACTGGCTCCGCGCTCTCGATGCCAACATGCTGACCGCGATCATGCTGATCAGGGCGACAGTGGACGGCATGATGGAGCGAGGGTTCGGGCGCATCGTCAACATCACGTCGGCGGCGGTGAAGTCGCCCATCGAGACGCTCGGTCTCTCCAACGGCGCGCGGGCCGGACTGACAGGCTTCTGTGCCGGTCTCGCTCGCCAGACCGTGGCCCGCAACGTGACCATCAACGGCCTGCTCCCGGGTCCCTTCGCCACCGACCGGTTGCGCCAGACCATGACCGGACGTGCGGAGTCGGGAGAGAGTCTGGAGGAAGCCATGGCGCGTGAGGCCCGCGAAAATCCGGCGGGGCGTTTCGGTGATCCGGGTGAATTCGGTGCGGCCTGCGTTTTCCTGTGCAGCGCAAGTGCCGGGTTCATCACCGGTCAGAATCTGGTGCTCGATGGCGGCGCCTTCAGGGGAACGCTGTAGGCGCCGGGACAAGGGAGACCAGTCGCCCGTCTTCGCGGCGCGAACGCCGCCCGATCCATCCTTCCAGGGCAGCGCTCGCTATGCGCGGTGCAGGATCAGCTTTCCGGCCCCCTCGATATGCATCGGTTCATCGCCGAAGCCGGCAGCGCGCCCGGCGCGCAATGTCATGGTCGCAGTCGGCGGCAACACGGATACGAGGCCTGGCGGGTTCGCGGATCCGGCAACAGCGCTCGTGCATGCGGTGGGTCAGCGTCGCCGTGTGAGGGCCCTTCTCACGAGGGAGGGAATCGGCTGCAGGAAGGACTCGACGTACTGGACACGGGAGAGAACAACCCGCCCGGCCAGCGGATCGCGGCGGTCCAGTTTCGATCTGAGCTTCCTGGCAATCGTGACGATTACGGCGCACTCCATGGAAAATCGCAGCCCCCGGATCCGGTCGGGCAACGGTGCTGCCCGTTCCAGAAGGTCTCCGGTGGCGACAAGACACCGATCGAGAACGCGGCGCATGGCGGTGGTCGAGCAGGCACCGTCAAGGGCCTCGACGCCAAGGCCGGCTTCGCGGAACCACACGAGGGGGATGTAGACCCTGTCGAGGCGTTCGCGATCCGTCTTGCAGTCCTGCAGGTGATTGAGCACCTGTAGGGCGTTGCAGAGATTGTCCGAAGCCTCGTAGGCAGAGTCCGGTTCGCCGTGGAGGTCGATGAGATACCGCCCCACGGGGGCGGCCGAGCGGTAGCAGTAGTCCAGGAGGTCGTCCCAGGTTTCGTAGCGCAGTGTCGTTGCGTCCTGGCGAAAGGCGTCCAGGAGATCGAGCGGGTGGCGGTTCGACACACCGGTCTCATCGAGACTGCGGGCGAGGGCGAGCGCTGAAGAGGGCGCGCCGGAGTCCGCTCGAGGGTTGACGAGGGCATCGGCGAAGAGGTTGAGGCGGGCGATCTTGTCGTCTGCCTCGAGTTCCGGGTTGTCGGCGATGTCGTCGGCGGCCCGGGCGAAGGTGTAGAAGAGATGCACGTGGCGGCGGAAGGGACGGGCAATCAGACGTGAGGCAACGGGGAAGTTCTCGTCTCCGGCCTCCTTGCCAGATGGGGTCTCGGGTTGTTCCCGCAAACGTGTCAAGGCGCGCCCTGCTGCTGCATTCCCTTTCGGGCCAACCGGTCGGCGCATTCGTTGCCGGGATTGCCGGCATGCCCCTTGACCCATCGCCAGTCGACCTTGTGACGGGTGATCAGTGAATCGAGCGTGCGCCACAGGTCGGCATTCTTGACCGGCTGGCGGCTGGCGGTTGTCCAGCCGTTGGCCTTCCACCGGTGAATCCACGATGTGATTCCCTGGCGCAGGTACTGGCTGTCGGTGAAGAGGGTGACCGGCGACGGCTGGCGGATTGCTTCCAGGGCGCGGATCGCTGCGGTCAGTTCCATGCGGTTGGAGGTGGTCCAGTTCTCCCCGCCGCAGATTTCTTTGCTGTGTCCCCGCCACTCGAGCAACGCTCCCCAGCCCCCCGGTCCCGGATTGCCCGAACATGCGCCGTCGGTGTAGACCACAATACGATCCATAGCCGCACCATCAAGACAGTGACACCCAACCGTCCCCTCTCTCTTCCCGACGCATCTACAATAGTTTACGGGACAACGCAAATGCAATTTGCATTGTGCCAAAACGACATGATGTTGTTCCGATGTCGTTGAATTGTTGCACTGGGGGAAGTAACGCGACTACTCTTGTACGATTGTCCGCTCACTTTAGGCTGAGCAAACAAGCGCTATACAGCCGCATTGGAGCAACACAAATCCACCACAAGACAGAGGTACCCTTAAGTGTACGTAGGAAGAGCGAAGGAATAAATCTCCCATGATCGTATCATACGAAACGCATGTGTTGCCATGTGCAACGCCGGTCTCGGCGCCATGACCGACCATCACAGCCGCCGCCAGCGCGCCGTCATGGCGACGGACGCTGAATGGGAGCGGATCAACCGGGGGGCTGACGCGGCCGGCATGGAACTGTCCCGCTTCGTCCTCCAGCGCACCCTGATGCCGGATGCCCTGCCGGTGGAGGTGCTGCGCCGGGTCGTGCGGCAGACGCTCATCCTGGCGCGTCTGGAAGAGCGGCGCCTGCGAGAGGCCGGCGCCGGAGAGGCCTGGGAGGAGGCCGCTGACGCGATCGACGACTGGCTGGAGAGCGAGGGCGTCCTGGCGCGGCTGACCGATCCGGGAGCGGCCAACCGCTGGAAGGCGGCGGGAGACGGCGAGGGATGACCCGCCAGCTGAAGCGGCAGCGCTCGGTGCACTGCCCTTTCGACGAGCAGGAGATGATCCGCGGGAAGGCGAAGGCTTCCGGCAAGACGGTGTCGGGGTATCTTCTCGATCTCGCCCGCGACGACGATCCCGAGGTCCACCCGCTGGTGCTGTCGCCGGAAGAGCAGCGGGAGATGCTCGAGGGCTCGAGGACCCTGCAGGCGATGGCAAGGGCGCTGCGCCAGGAACTTCCCGGCACGGAGGGTCTGAACCTCCTTGCGGCGGTGGCGGTGATGAGCCGATGGCGATGAGACCGCGGCGGCGTCGTCGGAAGAAGCCGCCGTCGAAGCACCTCACGGTCTCGGCGACGGACGACGAGTGGGAGATGGTGAGTTCTCGCGCGGCAAGCCGCAGGCTCTCCAAGGCGCGCTATCTCGTGGGCCTGGCGGCCCGGGACGGGGCAGAGGGGAACGAGGGACCGCCGCTGGCGCTGGCGGCCGTGCAGCAGCGGGAGCTCCTGGAGTGCCACCGGGAGATCCGCTCGCTGCTGGAAGGCGATGACGACACGCCTTCGCTGATTGCCGACATCCAGGCGCGGATTGCGGTGATGTTCAACCTGTGGGCAAAGGACATGATCGCCCGCGGCCGTGAGCACGATCTCCAGGCCGAGCTGGCAGGGATCGTCGGCGAGGAGCAGGCCGCTGCCGTCATGGCGTCCGTCAGGAGAACCTCGACGAAGCGTCGGCGCCGGCGAGCCTCGGACACGGTCCAGCCGGACCTCTTCTCCTGACGGCATCCGGCAAGGGCGCCGGGAAAGCCGGCGGGACGCGTCCGCCTGAACAAGCCAGCGCCCGCCGACGCCTGGCCCGCAGGACCTTCAACGTCGTCTGGCAGGTCTTCGGAGAGCCGGCGGCTCAGGAGAGGCCGCTGCCAGCCGGGGAGGCATCGCTCACCACGGGCAGGTTGCGCGACTGCGGGCGCTCGTCGCCGGGGACCGTGAACGCCATGAGGCCGGCGACGTGGTCGCGGAAGGCGGCGAAGTCCTTGCGCGACCACGTCTTCTCCTCCCAGTGGACGCCGTCAAGATGCACCCTTCCGGCCTGCCACGGCCTCTCGGCAGGCGCAATGGCGGGGTCGACGGGGCAGTGGAACAGGACGGTGCCGACATCAATGCCGGTCAACTGGTGCGGTTGCCTCTTGAAACCAAAGATTGCGGAATCATCCGGCTGGGTGGTGCCGACCCACTCCACCAGGAACACCCAGCCTGCGCGAAAGCAACCATGACCGCGGATGGGTGGTGATGCGGCTTTGTCGTCGTCGTCCGCAAATGCGTGCCTTCCGCGTGATCGGCGGCGGGCGCCCAGAGGATGGTCTCCACCAGGTCCGTGTTGGCCGCTGCCCAGTGCATGAGTTCGTGCGCCAGGGAGCGGTAGTACTCGTGGGCACTGTAGAACAGCTCGAAGGGCGGAAAAATAGATCACGTTGGTAATGGGATCGTACTCTGCGAACGTTCTGCTAGTGTTCTGTATCGTTAATTGATTGACAGTAACGTTGTATGGTTTCGAGGATCTGGTCTGCGCTCTTGGTCCAGATGAAGGGCCTGGGCTGCTCGTTGTAGACGTCGAGATATTCCTTGATGGCGGTTTCGAGGGCCTGGGTGCTGGTCCAGGACCCGCGGCGGATCTGCTGGCGCGTGATCTCGGCGAACCAGCGTTCGACCTGGTTGAGCCATGAGGCGCTGGTGGGTGTGAAGTGGAGGTGGAAGCGTTGGCGGCGGGCCAGCCAGTTGTGGATCAGTGCGGTCTTGTGTGTGCCGTAGTTGTCGAGCACGAGGTGAACATCGAGATCCCGGGGCACAGCCTTGTCGATGACGCTGAGGAACTTGCGGAACTCGACGGCGCGATGCCGGCGGTAGCAGCGGCCGATCACCTCGCCCGTGGCGATGTCGAGGGCGGCGAAGAGCGACGTGGTGCCGTGGCGCCGATAGTCGTGGGTCTGGCGCTCCGGCAGGCCCGGACGCAGGGGCAGGATCGGCTGTGTGCGCTCGAGGGCCTGGATCTGGGACTTCTCGTCGACGCACAGGACGACCGCCCGTTCGGGTGGCGCCATGTAGAGACCGACGATGTCGCGGACCTTCTCGATGAACAGGGGGTCGCGCGACAGCTTGAAGGTCTCGTGACGATGGGGCTGCAGGGCAAAGGCCCGCCAGATGCGGCTCACCGCCATCGGGCTCAGCCCGACGGCCCGGCCCATGGAGCGCGTGCTCCAGTGCGTCGCCCCGCGTGGCATCGATTCCAGGGTGGTCGTGATCACCCGCTCCACGTCCTCGTCGCTGATCCTTCTGGGTGCACCCGGACGCGGCTCGTCGAGAAGGCCGTCACAGCCCTTCTCGAGAAAGCGGTGACGCCACTTGCCCACCGTGACCCGCGTCATTCCCAGCCTCTCGGCCACCGCCGTGTCGCTCACTCCTTCGGCGCAGGCCAGCACAATGCGGGCCCGCAACGCCAGAGCCTGCGACGTCCTGGAACGCCTCAGCCATCCCTGCAGCTCCTGGAGTTCATCGTCGGACAGCTCAGGCACCCGACGTGTATGATGATTGGCCATGACACAGTCTCCTTCCTCGTGACTGTTGTGTCATGGCTCATGTTTACTGTAAAGTGTATTCTGTTACACTACACTAGTCGCCCTTATCACCACGTGGCGGATTTCGATGTCGAGAGAGGCCGCAAACCGATCGAAACCGGGGTGGCGGACGTCGGGATTGACCAGGTGGATCTCCCAGAACGTCCGGTAGAAGCGCTCGGGCAGACCGCGGATGTCGCCTGCGTTGTAGACGTGCACCTCGCCGCCCGGAGTCTCGACCTTGACCTGGCGCACCCACGGGCCGGGTCTGGTCCCGAGGGCCGCGCACTCCCCGGCCGTCAGCCATGTCGGGGTCTCATACCCCAGATTTTCCGCTCCGTGCGGAGGCGGTCGGCGGTCCGTCGATCCCAGCGCTTGCCCGTCACCTTCAGCGGGTAGCCTCCCATCATCAGGTCTTTGCCCCTGTCGACGTCCCAGGGCTCGCCCCACACTGCCAGGGGGTCGCCGCGCTCCAGGATTGCGGTCACGAGCGCCCGATGCTGTTCGGTCAGCGCCATGGCGACTCGCTTGCGACCGGGCGGGAGGGTCTCTTTCCTCTGGGATGTTCCATAATCCCACGCCTGTGGCGGCTTGAAATGCCGGCGGGCGGTGTCATCACCCGTTCGTCGCGTGTGAGACGGCCTGACTGGAGGCCTCGAGGCGCCGTGGGCGCCTTCAGCGCGGGCGTTCGCGGTGAGGCGGCCGTCGCACGCGGTGGCCCGTTCATCCCTCTCACCGCTCGCCGGCGGGCGCCGGCAGATCGTGGACGGGACCGGGGACCAGCGGATTGTCAGCGTGCGGCGGTCACCATGTCCGGCGGCGAGGCCTGCAGAGCCTCCAGTTCCTCGCGGATGGCGCTGGCGAGATCGCGGGTGCCGGCAATCAATGCTTCAAGGTGGTCATGTCCCTCCGAGGAGGGGTCCCGCCCTTCCTGCATGCGGCGCCAGTTCCGGATGCTGATCCCGCAGTTCGCCAGCATCTCCGCAAGGCGTTCCCGGGGCGAGGACGGGGCCTCGAGTTCCTCGCCGAGCGAGGCCGCGAGGCCGCGAGGGCGCGGTGATCGGCAATCTCTCTTTCCAGAGATACGTAGCGCGCCGAGGAGGGGTCCTCCCCTTCCTGCTGGCGGCAGCAGGTCCGGATATCGATCCAGCAGGTCGCCAGCCTCTCCGCAACGCGGTGCTGACGTGAGCGCCTGACCTCGACGAGGTCGGCAACATGGTCGCGGAAGGCGATGAAGTCATCGTGCGGCCAAGTCCTTTCCTCCCAGCGGACACCGTCGACACAGGTCCGGCCTGCCTGCCAGCGCATGTCGTGGCGGGTGACTCGCGCCTGGACCTCGCCAACCCGAAGGTCCTCAAGCCGCATGTCTGGTTGCATGGGCCAGCCGTCGAGGGCGGCCGGGCGCGGGCGGTGGCCTGTGCGCCTCCCGGGCCGACTCCGGCGCGGTCGTTGCCGGGCTCCATGGGTTGTGGTCGCAGGCGCTCACGGCAGGCGGTCTGCAAGGTCCTCGCTATGGCCGTACATCGCTTCCCACTCGTCGGCGTCGGGTCCGTCGAAGTTGTCGGTGCCGATGGCGGGATCGCCGGCGGGCACTTCGACAGCGTCTGCCGGTGCTGGTCCGTTGCGCCATATGCCGGCGACGTCGATGTGTGCGGTGATGTTGCCGCACCTCACCTCAACGGGCCTCGTCGTCGAGGCCCCGGCCAGGTGGGTGGCGTCGGCGCCACTGATGCAGCACGACGGGCCGCAGAACAGCGGGTAGCCCGCGAGCACCGCCGCGAACTCGATCGTGAAGTGGCGGTGAGGCGTGCCGCCACAGCCGCCGCCACCGCGGCGAAAAAACAGGCCGACGGGACGCGGATCCAGCGGCACGACGGAGCGCTCATGCCGCTCATCCGTGAGCTGAGGATCGCCCGGGCCACCTGGCAGCAGATCGCCGACTGGCTCGACGGCGCGGCCGTCAGTCCGCCCGGCGGACGGGAGCGTGGCGGCGGCTGGTCGGCAGCAGCGGTGGGGCGGATCGGCAGGCGTCACGGTATCACGTGATGCCGGTCTCGTTCTTTTTTCGTTCGTGCTCCACTGTGGAGGGACGACGGACGACCTGCGTACCGTCGAAAGAGACACTCTCATCTTCGATTTCGAATTTGCCCTGGGCCACAAGGCCGTGCCGCTGTGGCCGCGAAATCGCACCTGCTGCCGTGCACACCCGTACCAAGGGGTCGGTGTGGCGTCGATCGAATACCTGGCACTGTGCGGCTTGTGGGTGTTCCGGACTCCCTTGGCGCCGTGGCACCGCGCCCCGGGCAGAGGGCTACGCAATGACTGAGTGGTCTTGCTCGACGGACGACCTTGCCGCAGTTCATGCGTGACTACAGTGTACAGATGGCAGGGAGGTGCCGGCCGACCGGGGGAGGGGATGGGCCTTCGTGGCAGCAGACAGCCCACTCATACAATTGATGGAAGCACAGAAAACAACTGCTCGGGCTGTAACTCCGGCGGTGATCGACGCTCTAGCACCTGTTTCTTGGTGCGGGCCGCTCTATGTAGCCGCCAGCCAGTAGAAGGCACTCGTAATCTCTACGGGACAGCGCACACTCGATCAAACGCCTGAACTGTGATGTGGTGAGACGACATTGCCTCGCCATAGCGCTGATAACACCATCGGGGACATCCTTCCCGTCCGCGCCGTGCGAAAAGTGGGTGATCACAGATGTCCGAACACCGCCTTCAGTGATGTAGGAGAGAACCTTGTGATTCTTGTTCTTACTGACGAATCCCTTGGCTTCCAGGCCTGCCCGCAGCGTCCTAGTCGCCACAGGCATCAGGGGCAACCCGGGCTAGCAGGTCCACCTTCAACTGCCGCGCCCGGCGAGAAAGGCGTTCGTCATCTTCGTTTGCGTAGTCTTCCCAAAGGCAGGGCAGAATCTCCTGTTCGAGGATCGCAATCGCCTGCGTCATGCTGTCTCCATAGACCAGGATATCCTGGTAGGGGCCGTCCCCCTTGATCTCGTACAGGCGAGTTTCCGGGTTTAGTGTCCAAAGGAAAATCAGCGGGTTGAGAAGCTGTTTTCTACTGCCCCCTGACACGAACGAGGTGACGGTCATCTCTCGATACAGCGGAGCGTCAAACCGCGCTGAGTACACCACGTAACCTGAAGGCAACACGTAAGTGAAGGGCGATTGAAGAGATGAGTGGTCACCCATACTTCCCATCGGTTCCGTCACAGTAGTGAATGAGGCGCGTGCCCCTGAAATCGACAGCATGGCTATTGGACCTTCTTCCGGAGCTCCTGTGGAGAGTCGAGGACCACCAAGATGTTCCCGCTTCGAACGTTGTAAAGCGGATTTCCATCAGGATCCCACTCGTCTTGGAAGCGAGACACTTCTAAGACATCCACCCGCAACCGCAAGACTGACCCATCAGCCAAGGACATCACAAGTGGTCTGTCTCTGATCTCGACGATGTCGACAATGGTGGTATCGACCATCATTCCTGTGGTCGGGCTAGGAACTCTGCGTGTTGCCATCACGCGTAGTCCACAACCTTGGTGCGCTTCTGCATGTCCTGTCTCCATCTCCTATGCTCTTGCTCCGCAGATCCAATGCTGCCGGCCAAGCGCCCTTTTCGCGCCTTTCCAGCGTCAAGACGGCACGTATGTGCAGCCAGCTCGCGCTTGGACAGGTTGTATGGGTGCTTCATTAGGTACTTTGATCTCGACCGTAACGACCTTCGCTATATGGGCCGCACAGCCCACAGCTTCGACGAGACATCGCTCGCCACCTGCCGATCAGCACGGTTAGATTCTCGCGGTCTTCACCGGCCTGAAGGCCGTTCCTTGCATGTCGTGCATAGACCATCTCCCGGTGTCCCCAAGGTATAATCCTGCCCCACTCGGTTCTGTCAAACAGTTTCTGTGCCAAGACTCCGGGCATTTTCGCATGCATGCGTCTGCCTGGTTCCAAGCAACTCCCGTCCGGCTCAATGCGGATCGGGATGGATGGCTCACGAAGCAGGGCGGTGGCTACAGCGATGCCGCCGACCGCACGGTCGACGGTGACACCCGCCCGCGCGGCTCCGGTAGAGGGGTACTTACCTGCTATTGAATTGGCCCGTTCCCGGACCTGGTCATGGTTAGATGTCGGGCACGTGCTCGGGGAGAATGCGGCGCGCTGCTTGGTTGATGCGGGCCATGACCCCGTCCCTGTGCAGCGCCTTGCGGATCCGCGTCGACTTGGCGACCTGCCCCATGCGCAGCTCGTCCGCAACAGCGTTCGCCATCCAACCCAACGGGCGCTCGCGGTCCGCCGGCCAGGCTCTCGTGCCGCGGGGCGGAGCCTGAACGCACGTTGGCCCGCGAAGGGTGGCGTCTGGCGGCCATGTCCGAATGTGGAGCATACCCGCCATCGGGAAAAGCGCTACACTGGCACCACCTTTCGATCACCCGAGGACAGCCGGACGCGCATGCCGCCGAAGCCCCGCCACGTCCCAGTCAGCGCGCTCGCCAGGTTCGCCGCGGATCCGGAGACGTTTTCGAAACCGCGCACCCGGGCCATGGAGAAGGCCGCGGCGCACGGCATCCTCTGGCACGAGCGCCGGGCGAGTGGCCGGCGAGGGCGGAGACCCGGGTGGTGGGTGGCGGTTGCGACCGCACTCTTCCTCGTCGCCGCTGTTGCGGCGGGGCTGCTCCTGGCGGCCTGACATGATGGTGGGCCTGACGGCCTGGCACCCCGCCATTGGCCTGGTGCTGCTTGCTCTGCTGGCTGTCCTCATCGTCTGGTACATCGCGCGCCGCAGGAGCCCGCGGGACATCGTGCGACGATGGGGACTGGATCCTGCCCCCTGCAGGGCGCTCGCGAGCGATCTCGCCCGTCACCGGTCCCGACCGTCGCTGGTGGCGGACGGCCTGGCCGGCTCACCCGATGCCCTTATGCGCGAGAGGAAGGAAGGGGCCATCATTGTCGGCGAGGCCAAGAGCCGCCACTACAGGGGTCGCGTGACATCCTACGAGTACTACCAGGCCACGCTCTACCTCGGCATGGCGAAGCGGCTCTACCGCCGGCCGGTCCGCGGCATCCTGCTCTACGGCAACGGGCGCCTAGTCCCGATTGAGTTCGACGAAGACCTCTACCGGCGCCTGCTGGCGCTGATCCCCCGATGCCGGCGGGCAATGGGCTGACTCGGGTGAGGGCAGGTGCCACAGATCCCGGCCGGGACACTAGGCAACACGGCTGGTGGCGTGCACCAACCGTCCGGCTCAGTTCGTGTTTCCTCACAGGAAACGAAAACACCCCCATTTGCACCTCCGCGTTCGGACGCGGAGCGCCTGCAGGACCCCGGTCGGCAGCGGTCGCGGCTGCTCGAGGGTCAAAACCCTTTCCTGTGAGGAAGCCCCGCGGAGGCCCGATTCGCTCATTTCTGGCTGAAACGTTCCATAATCCCAAGCGCCTGGGGCCACGAAATGCCGATGGGCCGTGCAATCACCCATTAGTCGGAAGTTCCCCCTGATTTCAGCATGAGTATCACGCCAAGCAGGTGATCTTGCTGGCAAAATGGCGCGGTAGCGGTGTGATCATGTTCCCATGTAACGATGAGATTTCCTGTTGACAGGGCGCGTGTGGACGCTTATATGTGTTGCCATGTACATAGACATCGTCCCCAACCGCAACTCTCCACCCGCCGTCCTCCTGCGCGAAGGATGGCGCGAGAACGGCAAGATCAGAAAGCGCACCGTCGCCAACCTCTCCTCATGGCCCATGGAGAAGGTCCGGACCCTGCGGCGCCTGCTGAAGAACGAACCCCTCGTCGGACGCAACGAGGCCTTCGACATCGTCCGCTCCCTGCCCCACGGCCATGTCGCCGCGGTGATGGGAACGTTGAGGAAGCTGGGACTGGACAGGCTGATCGACCCGAAGTCCTCAGCCCGACGCAATCAGGTGCTGGCCATGATCGCAGCGAGGATCCTGGAGCCCGCCTCGAAGCTCGCCACGTCACGGGGGCTGGCCGAGGCCACCGCGGTCAGCACCCTGGGCGAGACCCTCGATGCACAGCTGGACGAGGACGCCCTCTACGGCGCCATGGACTGGCTCCTGGAGCGCCAGGAGAGGATCGAGCGGTCTCTGGCGAAGCGGCATCTAGAAGAGGGCTGCCTGGTTCTCTATGACCTGACCTCGGTGTGGCTGGAGGGGAGGACGTGTCCCCTGGCCAGGCGCGGTCATTCCCGGGACGGCAAGAAGGGCAAGCTGCAGATCGAGTTCGGCCTTCTGTGCGACCGGGACGGATGTCCGGTGTCGGTGCAGGTGTTCCCCGGCAACACGGCGGATCCGGCCACGCTTGCCTCGCAGGTCGCCACGCTGCGGGAGCGCTTTGGTCTCTCGAGGGTGGTTCTGGTGGGAGACCGGGGGATGCTGACCGAGGCGCGGATCCGCGAGGAGGTGAAGCCTGCGGGACTGGACTGGATCAGCGCCCTGAGGGGTCCGGCCATCCGTTCACTGGTGGAGGCCGGCGACGTGGAGATGTCGCTCTTCGACGAGAGGGACCTGGTGGAGATCACCAGCGACGCCTATCCCGGAGAACGTCTCATGGTGTGCCGCAATCCGCTGCTGGCCGAGGACCGGGCCCGCAAGCGACAGGAGTTGCTCGAGGCCACCGAGGCCCTGCTCGAACCCATCGCCGCGGCGACACGGCGCGAGAAGCGCCGTCTCAAGGGAAGAGAGAAGATCGGGGAGCGGGTCGGCAAGGTCATCGGCAGATACAAGGTGGCGAAGCACTTCACGTGGTCCATCGACGATGACGGTGTCTTCAACTTCCGCCGCGATGACGCCTCCATCGCCGCCGAGGCCAGGCTCGACGGCCTCTACGTGATCCGCACCAGCCTGCCGGAGAGCGCACTCGACGGTCCCGGCACGGTGCGCGCCTACAAGCGGCTGAGCTCGGTGGAACGGGCCTTCCGCAGCCTGAAGACCGTGGATCTCAAGGTGCGCCCCGTCTACCACCGCAGCGAACCCCGGGTCCGGGCCCACGTCTTCCTGTGCATGCTCGCCTGGTACGTCGAATGGCACATGCGTCAGAGACTGAAGCCCCTGCTGTTCGACGACGAGGATGCCGAAGGCGCCGCGGCCCGGCGCCCCTCCGTCGTGGCGCCGGCGACGATATCAAGGAGCGCCCGGGCCAAGGCGGCCAGCAAGCGGAACGCCGATGGCGACCCGGTGCACAGCTTCCGCACCCTCATCGGCGATCTCGCCACCATCACCCGCAACACCGTAGCGCCCCGCCTTTCGGGCGCCGAGCCCTTCCAGGTCACCACGCGGCCCACGCCGCTCCAGAAGAAGGCCCTGGACCACCTCGGCGTGCGCCTGTAGCGTTCCCAGTAGCGACACACGCGATTCTCTCGAAGGTCAATACATTCAGCGCCTTACGCCTTGGCAAGGCCGGAACTTCGGATTAGTCGCGCGAGAGACACCCTGCCGGAGGCCTCCAGGCGCCATAGAGGCCCGTAGAGCGGCTTCTCGGGCCTGGCGTCAATTGCCCACGGGGACTCCGTCCATCCCGCTCAGCGCTGAGCGGCCGGCGCTGGCGGCGGCAAATGCCGGGGTTGCGCCTTGCGACGGGGATCGGGCCTCACGTCCTCCTGACGACCATCGCCGAGGCGGCACGCTCGTCACCTGGGACCGTGATCTCGTGGAGGCGGGCGACGTGGTCCACGAAGGCGTCCCTGTCCTCGGGCGGCCAGGTCTTCTCCTCCCAGCGGACACCGTCAAGGTGCACCCTGCCGGCCTGCCATGGCCTTTCAAGGGGCGGGATATCGGGATCGACGGGGCGGCGGATGAGCACCGTACCGACATCGATGTAGTCCAGGTAGCTCCCCAGTCTCACGGATCCGTCGTATGTGGGGCCGTGGGGCGGAGTAAGGTCGACCGTCTCCACCAGTGTCACCACACCCTCGGTGGCGGCGCGAGGGTCGCGCCAGGGAGGCGGGCCGATATCCCGCCACTCGCCGGCGGTTTTCTTTCTTCTGGCGCCTGAGTCGGCCTCCTCGCGGCGCAACAGGAATGACGGGATGTTGTCGTTGTTCATGGCCTGATACTCCGCTTGATCGTCGCAGTCTCGGCCGTCTGGCCCGCGCTTCGCGTCAGGTCACGCATGGCGCGAACGCGCATCGTACGCTCCTGGAAGCCCATGAGCCAGGTTGCTGCCGCCGGAGGGGTGGTGTCGAGGGGCGTCGCGAGGGCCACGGCCGCCGCGATAGCCGCTTCGACGGCCGGGATCGTGAGGTCAAACTGTCGGGCCACATCGAGGAGGCGCGTCGCCTCGCGCTCCCAGGCCTCGGGGTCCTCCCCGGGGTCCATCTTCCCCAACGCTTCAGCGGAGATGACGAAGCCGCGGGCCCGGGCGTCCGCCACGAGCGCGGCGTGCTGTTCGCCGGCAGTCGTGTCGGCCGGCTCCCGCGTGATCCGGGATTTCCGATCGCCCCGCGGTGTGCGCCAGCCTCGTTCGCCGTCGCTCGCGCGCCATCCCGGAGCGATCTCGCAGAGCCAGGTCGGGAGATCGCCGGCGACCTCCGCGGCCTCGTACGTTTCCGTGTCGCTGAGCCTCGCCTCGTCGCGCCAAAGGGCGACGAAGGTGGTGGGCGATCCTCTGGGGATGCCCTCAACGCCCGTCCGGTCGCAGACGAACACGGCACCGAACTCTGCCACCAGCTCCCGCCATCCGCGGGTCGCGGCGGCGCGGGTGGGCCCGGACCCCACCAGGGCGGTGCTGTCGTCGGCCCAGTGGGTGAGTTCGTGTGCCAGCGAGAGATAGTAGTCCGCGGCGCTGAAGAACAACTCGAACGGCGGCATGGGGATGACGCGGGCGTTCGGCTGGTAGACCACGCTGTGCCCTGCTCCGGTTTTTCCACGCTGTGGCGGATGTCGACATCGAGCTTCGACACGAATCTATCGAAGTCCGCGTTGCGGGGATCGGGATTGTTGCGGGGATCGGGATTGTCGAGACGGATCATCCAGTACCTCCGGGACAACTCCTAAGGCAGGCCTTCCATCGGTTCAACGTTGTCGACCAATGGCGACGATCAAGTCGTGAACCAGCTCGCAAGGCGCCTTGTCGAATTGAGCGATGCGCCGCATGAAGAACAACGTGTGAGCCACCATGCGTTGGAAGGGGGTCTTGTCGCGAAGAGTGCCGCATCAGGGTTCCGCGGTATGCGGCGCGCCGGGAACGTCTTCCGTCACGACGGCCACCATGAAGCGTTCGTGCACGGCGGCGGATTCTGCTACGGCGAGAGGCCCCGCGAGCGTCCCCACCGCCGGGCCTCCTTCTCGGCCTCGGCCACCTTGTCCGCCCGCCGGTCCTCGTCCTCCCAGGGCTCCCTGACGCAGCCGCGCCGGAAGAGATCGCTCATCCGCTGGTCGATGCGCTCTCCAGGCGCGGGCGGAGAGCCGGAGCCCCAGGAGCGGATCACCCTCAGTTCCACCAGCTTGTCGGCGCCAAAGACGGCGTGGGGCGAGAAGCCTTCGACGACGGCCTCGACCTGCGGCGTGTCGCCGTCGAGGCGGGAGCGCAGTGCATTGCCGGGCCGCGCAAGCGTCCAGCGGATCCGGTCGCCGACAACGACCATGCCGTCGCAGGGGAGGCTGAAGGTGGCGTCGGCCGCGGGGAACTGGCGCTCGACCTCGCGGGCCCGGAGAGATTCGTCCGGCCACGCAACCCGTGCGCACGAGGGGTTCCGGATCAAGGCGGCGACATCGCGTTCGAAGAGGTGCCGGAAGCGGCCCGTGCCGTCAGCCCCGACCGGCCGCAGCAGCATGGGGCCGACCCTGCCCGACGCGTCGGGGCGGACCGGATCACCGACGATCATGTCGTGGCGGCGTTCGTCGACCCAGACGAGGCGGTCGCCCTTCACCAGGGGCTCGGTGCCGTTCCACGGCACGGTCCCGGAGACGGGCTGTTCCAGGACCTGCCTGGCGGCGTCGCGCAGGCGCCGCAGATGATCGGCGCGGCCGGCCTCCTCGCGCACCGCATCGTCGGCCTCGAGCCATCCGGGGATGGCGCCGAGGAGGGCATCGAGCGTGGCCGGATCGTCGCCGAGCGCCCGGATGTGAGCGTCCCTCTCCCGGCCGGCAAGCGCGCGGCCGTCTGCCACAAGAACCTCGGCATCGCGGCGCCAGGAGTCGGACAGGGGACTGAAGCGTCCCCCGGAGTCCGCCTGCGTCCTCTCCGTTTCCAGTCGGCGGGCCTCCGCCATCAGCAGGGCGACCTGCCCGCGTTCTTCCCGCCAGCGCCTGTCGGCCTCCCGCCAATCGGCCATCAGACCGAGCGTTGCCTCCGGCACGCCCTCGCGCTCCGCAAGGTCCTCCAGGGCCGCCAGCAGCCGCGGGTAGTCCGCCGTGTCGAGGGGATGCACACGGCCTTCCTTCATCTCCCGGTTGACCGAGCGGCCGAGTGCGGTGAACGCCCGGCATGCGGCCGTCACCAGCGCCGCCTCGAGCCGGTTGATGGCTGTTTCGACGGCGCTCCCGGCGCCCTCCATGTCGTCGCGTGAGAGCGCCGCGGCAACCCATGTTTGAGGAAGTGTCCTTCCTTCCTCGATCAGGGCGCCCGCCCGTTCGACATCGTCCGGAGCCACGATCAGACCCTCGCCGCTTTCGCGAAGCATCTCATGGGCCCGCACCGACCATTCGCCGAGGCGAACGAGGGCCGCGTCGGTGGCGCGCATGAGCGGCGCCGCACCGGACAGGGAGGCGAAGGCCTCCGCTGTCATGCCGCAGGCCGCGAGGTGGGCAATCCGTTCGTGACCGGCGAGGGCGCCCACGGTCTCGAGGTCGCCGTCCAACGCCTCGGCCTCCTTTCGCCACGCCCGGCGATCCGGAGAGTCGCCGTCGGAGAAGCCCGTGTAGCGGGGTCTCCCGCGTTCGAGGTCCTTGAGCCGGCCGACGACCGACGCCACGTGGCTGCGGTCATCGTGCCAGCGCGCATCGTCGGCCAGCCAGCGTTCGAGGTGACGGCCCGCCGGATCGCCGGAAGCGGCAGAGTCGACGGCGCGCCCAATCTCGCCGAGCGTGCCGGGCCATTCCGGAAGGTCGAGGGGCAGCCGGCCGGCATCGCGGGCCCGGTCAACGATCCCGCCCACGCGCCACAGCAGCGCGGCGCGGTCAAGCGCCTGCAGGCTCTCCGCGGTCTCCCGGGCCGCCGCCGCGATCCCGTCGCGCGCCTCCGGCATGGCGGCGAGGTGCGCCGCATGGGGACTGTCCGCGGCGAGGAGCGCGCGCATGCGCCGCAGGTGATCCTCCGCGTCGCGCCGCCACCGGGCGACGTCACCGTCCCCGGGATCGACGCCGCTTGAGCCGTCGAGGGGAACGTGATCCCTCAACCATCCCGACAGCAATCCGGCCTTCCCTGGTGCGGACAGGATGTCGTCGGCAAGTGCGGCCTCCGCGGCATGGCGCGCCTGCCAGGCCTCCACCGCGTGGCGCTCGTCCGCCGTCAGCACCGTGGATTGCGCCAGGACCGCGCCACGGCGGGCGAGGTCCGCATAGTCCGCATGGAGGGAGACCGGCACGGAGTCCTCTTCCGAACGCTCGAAGAGGGCACGCCAGTCACGGGCAAAGCGCGCGGCATCGTCCTTCAGCCGCACCGCCTCGAGACCGGCCAGCGCGGTTTCGAGGCGCCGTCGGTCTGCCGCCGGAAGCGCCGGCGAGTCCTCCCCGGCGAGCTGCCGCCGGGCGCTCGTCGCAAGGGCCGTGCCCTCGTCGCGCCATGCCTGCCAGGCCGGGCCGTCTCCTGGCGGACGGCTATCGGACCGGGCCGCCCAGGCGAGTTCCGGCCAGCGCCGGGGCTGGGCCTGAAGGCCGGCGATGAGCTCGCGGACCTGGCGCTCCGCAGCGCGGGCCGCTTCATGGGCGGCAAGGCGGTCGTCGACGAAGGCGCGCATCCCGTCCGGCAGGTCCTCGACCGCCGCGAAGGCGGCGATGCGCGCCATCACGCCGGCATAGGCAGGAACGGACGAGGGAGGGCCGCCGTCCGCCTCCCGCTCCACCGCGTCCCAGTCGGCCACCACGGCGGCCCACGCGTCCGGGTCCACGACGGGGCCGTCCAGATCCTCGCCCAGCGCCTCGAGCGCGGCGTCGGGCACGTCGGGCGAGGTCTCGAGACGCTCGATCAGCGCCTCGCGGTCGTCGGTCAGCAGCGTGAACCCTTCCGAGGCCCGGCTCACCTCGACGTAGAACATCTCCTGGTTCGCCATGCGCCCGGCGTCGAGGACGGCGATGACCTTCTTCGCCGTCCTCCCCTGGGCGGCGTGGACCGTGGAGCTCCAGGCATGGTCGAGGTGGCGCAGGTGGGAATCCATGCGGGCAAGGGAGTACTCCGTGCCGTCCTTCGCCTTCAGCCGCACACGCTCGGGCCCGATTGCAAGCACGCGGGCTTCCTCGCCGTTGACCAGCGCCGGCGTGCGGCGCCGGGCCTTGCGGTTGCGCGTCCAGCGCACCCGGTCGCCGGCCCGGATCTCGATTGCCCGGGTCTCGTAGACTCCGAGGTTGTGGGCGGCGTTGCCCGAGGGCCGGAAGCGCCGTTCCCGGCCGTCGGCATGGTCGAGGACGACCCAGCCGTCGCGGATGCCCGTGACGGTGCAGACATCGTCAACCTGGCAGCCGTAGGCGTCGCGGTGGAACACCACCGTGTCGCCCGGTTCGTAGTTGGCGAGAACCGAGGCCTCGACGCGGGTGTAGCGCCGGTCGACGAGTCGCTGAATCGTGAGCGTCCTTCCCGTCAGCACGCCTTCCCCGGCCAGGCCTTCGCGAATCGCCGCGTTGATCTCCCGGCGCACGGCATGGGTCGGGGCGAGGACGGCGCAGGCGTCCCTGTCCCGGGCGCCGAGGGCGAGCCACGCCCGCGCGGCCTCCGCCCCGAGATCCTCCACCCGGTGCTCCGTCACCCGGCTGGCGAGCCGCGTCATGGCCGCGCCCGCCTCGCCCTCGCGGGCCCGGGCCACCGCCTCCTTCAGGTCCGGATCCTTCTGGCGCAGCACCTCGTCCATCACCGCCGTCGCCATGCCGCCCCTTTGCATGAGGGCAAAGGGCTGGCCGGCGTTGACCGCCTTCAGCTGCGCCGTGTCGCCGACGAGCACCACCCGCGCGATGCCAAGGGTGCGGGCGATGGCGAGCAGCCTCTCCATCGCCACCGTGCCGATCATCGAGGCCTCGTCCACCGCCAGCACCGTTCCCTCCATCGCCTTGCGGGCCTGCGCCAGGCGTCCGGGATCGCCGAGATCGCCGTAGCGCGTCAGGAACCACTGCAGGGTGCGGGTCGGGATCCTGGCCTCCTTCTCCAGCACCCGCGCCGCGGCGGCCGAGGGAGCAAGACCGATGAGCCAGCGCCCCTCCATGAGGCCTGCCACCTCCTTCAGCATCGTCGTCTTGCCGGTGCCCGCCCGGCCCTGTACGCCGACCACCGCATCGCCGGCCTCGAGAATGTGGCGCACGGCGTCCGCCTGCCCGGCGGTCAGCGTCGTCGCCGCAAGGCGGGCCATGACCGTCTCTTCCGGGGCGAACGCATCGACCGTTGCCCTGCCTTGCCTCACGGCCTCGAGGATGCGCCGTTCCGCCTTGACCGCCCGGTCGGTGACGAAGGAGCGGTCCGAGCCTCTTAAGACCGTCTCGCGCAGTTCCCCGTCCCCCACCAGGCGCTCGATCGCCGCGTCGATCGCGCCCAGCCTGTAGCGTCCCGGCGCATGGCCCAGCACTAGCACCCGGATCTCCGAAGCCGGGATCACCGTGCGCCGCTCCTCGACGTGAGCCACCGCCCGCGCCACCGCCTCCAGGACGCCCGTCTCGGGTTCGGCGATGCGCTGTGCCGGAGCCGCGGGCAGGCGACGGCGCTTCCGCGCCACAGGCTCCTCCACCGGAGCGATGTCCGGCGATGCGGGCGAGCGCCGCCGCCGCCGGCGTTCGTTCTTCGTGAGGCCCGCCTCCGGATCGGCCGGCCGCGCCATCTCCCGGCCCGTCTCCGGATCGACCGGCCGCGGCGGTTTGAGCGCCGCCTCGTCGCGGGCGAGGCCCAGGGCCCTAGCCCGGGCGCGCCACTGCGGCACCAGTTCGGCGAGACCCGCCTCGACCTTGCGCCGGCGCGTGTGGAGCGTCGCCTTCTGCGTGGCCTCCCTGGTCGCCGGCAGGCCGTGCTTCTCCAGGTACGCCAGGATCTCCCGGCGGCGCCCGGAGAAGGCATCCAGGAACTCTCCGTCGTAGCCCGCCAGCTCGAAGCCCGGAACCGGGCCGATCATCCTCGGCGTCACCGCGAATCCCTGCGCCACCAGCCGCGCCGCCAGTTCGTTGCGGTAGTGCGCGCCGATCAGCTTCTCGTTCCTCCGCAAGGCCGTCGGCTCGACGCTCTTCCAGGCGCCGTCCGCCGAGCGCGTCATGTTCGCCAGAATGCAGTGAGTGTGAAGCTGGGGATCGAGATCCCGGCTGGTGAGGTGACGGAAACCCGCCACAACTGAGCCGTCCGCCTTCACCCGCGGCCGGCGCTTCGTCGCCGGATCCCAGCCCCGGGTCTGCAGGAGATCCCGTTCGATCCAGTCCAGCGTCGCCCGCACCGCCTCGTCGTGGGCGCGGATGACACGGGTGTCTCCCATCACCAGCGCTTCCAGCGAGACCGACTTCGGGGCCGAGAAGGTGATGTCCCAGCCCGGGCGGTGCTGGCGTTCTCCCTCGACGATGCGGCCCAGCCGGATGTCCGTCTTCGGCACCGCTCCCGACAGCACCGACTCGAAGCGAGACGGCACCACGTGGCCCCTCAAGCCAAGGTCGGCCGCCGCCTGCCCGTGCCAGAAGCTCGCCTTGCGGTGCTCCGGGTCGTTCTTCGCGTAGTACCCGTCCTTCTCGTAGTACGAGACCGCCGTCGCCGAGGACGCAAGCTCGTGGACCGTGGCAACCATGGAACGTCTACTTCGGCGTCACGATCTCGATCGTCACGCTCTCCGGCAACGCGTCCGGCAAAGGCCAGGGCGGCAACTCCGCCACGGCCGTGACCGCAGGCCTGTCAAGATACCGGACCGTGAAATCGGTCATCAGGCCGGCGAAGAACGCGCAGCCGACGAGAAGGGGGATGGCGACGCCGTTGAGCCAGAAGTTGCTCCGCTCGCGTTTGAGCGCCTGCTCGATGCGGCCGAACCGTTGGCCGAGCGAGGCCGCGCCCCTGGCGACGTCGCCCAGCGTCCGCGCCTGGCCGGACTCGACCTCCTTCCTCTCGACGCTTGCGCCGTGTGCCTCCCCGCGCAGCGCCTCGACGGTGGCCGACAGCGCCGGAACAGCATCCGTGACGGCGGCGAGTCTGCGGTCATGGCGGCTTAGCGTGTCGGCGACGCTCAACAGCGTGCCGTTCAGGGCAGCGAGGTCAGCGCGAACGCCAGCCGCCGACTCCACGCCGGTCTTATCGTATCTGGTGGCGAGACCGGTGACGGCGGCCCGCGCCTCCCGCACCGCCTCTATCATCTCCGCGTGACGCGCCGCACCGTCCTTGCCGTGCCCGTCGAGCTGCGCCGCAAGGCGGCCGACAGCATCGGTAAAGGCCTGCAGGGCTTCGATCTGGCGCTCCGCCGTCTCCTGGCGCGCCGCGTCCTGACTGGTGATGAGCGACTTGCACTCGCCGACGGCAGAATGGATCGTCTCGAGCGTATCCCGGTCGGCCGGCGCCAGCCGCTGTGCGGGCTCAAGTGGGCGAAGAAGGGTCTCTCGTTGTGTCATGGCGCAACTCCCCCATCTGACATCGGCCTCCTCCTCTCGGCCATGACAGGGATGCACACAAGGGCGGCGAGAATGCAACCGCTGAATTGCAGGGAAGGGCGGGCTGATCACGGGCGGTGACGACGGGCAGGCCATCCGTCCGTGGGGCCGGGGTGCCGTGCCGTGACGGCACAGTCGGCGGTCGGCGTGTTGCTAGTGGCGGTGAGGAAGCGCGGTAGTGTTTATGCTGGCGCCTCCTTGAGGATCGAACTGGCTGTGCGACGTCATACCTCGCTGTCTTCTGCAGAAAACGGCAGAATGACACCGTCTCCTTCCTCATAGGAACGGTCCTCATCGGCCAAGCCTAGACGACGATTGTAGTACTCGAAGGCGTGAATGGGGATTGCTTCACCCGGTCGGACATCATGAATCACCACATACCGTTCCGACGGTGCCGTGACGAGGGTGTATGTCTCCATGAAATCCGACCCGGCAATGTACCCTGTTTGGATCTTGCATCCATGCGCCTCCTTGGCCCACCGTAGCCATTCATTGAGCCGAACAAACGGCGTTGCCAACTGCGCACACATTCGCTCACCTATGCCGCAAGCGCCATCGCTACTGGCGGATAGCCAGGAACGGTGATGTTGTTCACATCCTCTGTCTCATCCCACATTTCGTGGAATCGCTCTGGGGCGGGTTCGATTTCTGCAAACGGAGTGCCATGGCGCTCGACACTCAAGTCCCACTCGACCATGAAGACACTGACAAAGCGTTTGATCAGTGTCTCACTGTCCGAAGCGAACGCGCTGATGTCATGCTCAAGGCATTGGGCGATGTAGACATCGCCTTCCTTGAACTGCACCATGCGGTATCGCTTGTGCTGGTCGTAGCTCATCTGCTTCATCCTCTCGGTTTCTTACGTTTTCATGATGTACTGCGGCGAATCTGCGCCCGCTCACTGCACCATATTGGCATTTGGTTCAAGTCCCAGCAAGGTTAGGGTGCGTTGATTGACATGCGAGATCGCGGGTTCGATTCTCACCGTAGGGATTAATCGCTGCCGTCCGGTTCGCGCCGCACGGAGCAGTGATTCATCAACATCACTTCCCAAGAGCCGCCGCAGGCATGTTGTCGGCGGCTACGGAGCACGCTTCCACAAACTTCACATAGACGCGCTTTCGTCGCTCCATGTCGAGTCCTTGAACGTCATCGACCAATGCGTCCGCAGTGGTGCGCAATCTCGGCCAAACACCCCAAAGATGTTGCGCGCAACATCTATGAAGACGTACCAGCGACCCGAGAGGGGATCCTCCCCGAGGCGCTGCCAGAGGCTGCAGGCCATCAAAGGACTTGCGCACGTCGGCGGGATCAAGGGCAACCCACACGCCGCCCCGAGGCCAGCCACCCAGTATCAGGGCTTCCGCAGGCGCAAGATGTGCCGTCGCCAAACGCCAGTGCGACATCCCAGGCAGCTGTCTCCGGAGCCGCCAACTCAACGAAGGGCGTCTCCTGCTTCAGCCGCCACTAGCAGCGCACTGCTGGTGATCCCATGCAGGCGGCAGAACTCGGCCTGGGTGCCGATGAGCCGGCCGTACTCCCACACAGTTCGCGCCACCGGGCCGCACCCTTTCTCGGTAACTGTGAACGCACAACGCCGGAACCTGACATGAAACTCTCCCTTCGCGTGGAACAACACGCAACGGGACACCGGGAGTGATCAGATGCTCTGGGCCGTTGCAAATGACCGTCTAGCGGACGGCATGAGGGCACCCACCCGCCCGCAGAGCCGTGGGCTAAGCCTCTCGCCCCATTGCCGACGGGTCTGTCGTAAGGTTCTCTGTCAAGTGTCGCTGGAATCACGGTCAAGTTGCACCGGACTTTACACGCAGTTTCTGACATTCCACGAGAGAAGACACAGTTGTATCTTTCAAGCCACTGCTTTTTGATGCTATGATGACATCACTCGCATGACACACAGGTTGATTCGTCGGCGTAACGAGAGCGATCTTCTCAGTTCACTGTATTTTGGCGCCGTTTTCACTCGAGACACTAGACACCATCCGGTCAAGAAGAGAGGCTCCTACATGAAGATCTACAAATACGAAGGCGAAGAGTTTAAGGTAACAGAACCGAAAAACTGCATAATGGCTATAGCCGCAAAGGGACTAACAATCGAAATCAAGTTACACCCCACAAACAAATATTGGGATTACTTTGCCATTGAAGACTACGGATATTTTCACACTACAGTTGAAGCTGCGGTGAATAGCGCCTGCAAGAGAATTCTGGCACACGACAAGCACAAGGGTGACAAGCTGTGCGAGGGTCTAAACCAATTCTATGAGAAACTACAGGACGGCCTTACCAAATCTGAATAGAAATCATCTGTCGCGGTAGGAGACCGGGTTGCCCCGGTCCCCCGCGCACGTCCGGACAGGCGCTGTTCGCATCCATCTCCTCCCTCAGATCCTGACGACAAGTTGCTGGCTTTGCTACGGATGGCGGATACTGGCCTTGGACCAGTGGGCAACAGTGGGGGACTCGATGTCCTTTCATTCGGTACCATTTTTTTGAGAGCGACGCCGTAGGGGACGCATGAGCAGCCATTTGCATTGGCGTGTGAACCTCTGCAAGTCTTGACCGATCCCGGGGACAGCATAGTAGTTGAACCAGCCGTTGATGACCCACCCGAGCCACTTGGCCATCTCATGCCAGTTGTCGTGCCACCGTATGCGCAATACCTTCTTGATCCGCCGCACGGGGCGGCGAACTCGTTTCCGGGATGGTTTGCGGCCTACCCTTAACCGGCCCTTCCTCGTCTGATCACAAACGTGCGTCATGCCGAGGAAGTCGAACGTCTCCGGCTTGCCCTGCCCACGCATCCGGCGGTTCGCTCTCGCAAACCGACCGAACTCGACGAGCCGGGTCTTGTCCGGATGCAGTTCCAGTCCATAAGGACATGGATCCCTGAGCGCACGGGAGATGACTTTATAGCCGATCAAAGGGTCTTCTTACGCGGCAACCAAGCCCAAGAGGGATAGGTTCTTCCGTCCAGCAGCCTTCTATCGAGCTATCACACCAAGCAATCTACTACAGCCAAGTGCAATGCCAGCCACTACAACCATAGTACCATTTCTATCCGTTTGAGCGACAGAACGGACAGACTGATCCCTTGTCTCACGGAGACCGAAAGGTCCAAACTTGGTGCACACATGCTCTAGCTCTAGTATGGGCTGCTCAGCAGTGTGCGACACCACACGTGTTATGGGGTAGAATAGACAGATCGAAGATACACGTTTGCGGAACACCGAAGGGATAATCAACCATGCAGAATCTCCTTGACGAGCTGACCGAGCTGCTACAGGGAGAACAGAGTTTTGTCTCTGATGGGACCATCTTAAAGAGCGTGGTGATCGAGGCGGCATTCAAAATGAGCCCGCGCCTGTTGCAACTGCTGATGCAATCCGATTCAATCAGGACACACTTCTTCACCGAGCTTTCCGGCGCACTTGTCTTCGACAAGGTCGAATTTCAGCGCTTCGTGTCAAACAAGGCGTTCCTGCCTGATAGCTACACTGCATTCAAAAATCGCATCGGTTTGACGGATGCACATGGAGACTATCTGAGTCAGTCGCACAACGTGGTGTTGACCTGGCCCTACAAGGACTGTGTGCTAGAAGGCGGCATGACAAAGGAGGAATGCAAACGCGACGAAGTTTTCTGGAGCACCACGCTGGCCCCGGACGACGTTACGCGTTTGTTTGAACCGAAAGTGCTGACCGGTTGGGAGCGTTGGGATTGGGAAGCCGTAGCAGACAGCAAAGCGAAGCCAGTAGGAGATATCACTAATGACGACAATCTACTAATCAAGGGCAATAATCTGTTGGTGTTACACTCACTGAAGGATCGGTATGCGGGCGAAATCGACTGCATATACATCGATCCACCCTACAACCCACCATCAAACTCCAACACTTTCCTTTACAACAACAGATTCAATCATTCTTCTTGGCTTACCTTTATGAAGAACCGTCTCGAAGTTGCAGGGCAACTCCTGAAAACAGATGGCGCAATGATTGTAGCAATTGACGAGAATGAGTACTTTTATCTCGGCGTTCTCTTGAGTGAGCTTTTCCCGGATCATGAGGTGCACAGTATCTCGGTGGTTCACAATCCACGCGGAGTACAAGGAGCTAACTTTTCATACATCAATGAATATGCGCTTTTCGTTATACCGAAAGGAAGGAAGTTGTTGGGTCCCTGTTTAGTTCGATAGGAGCCCGTGGATTTTTCCCACATTGGGCGAGTGGTGGATTGGCCGGGATGGTGGTCGAGCGCGGGAAGGGCGGCTGTTGCAGCGTGGGCCCGGGCCTTTAGTGTTGGTCTTTCCATAGAGAGGAGGCCCGCGCGGGACGACACCCCCGCCGGGCCTGTGGCCAGTGCAGCTTCGTTACGCGACGGGGCTCACCGGCGAGGACTACGTTAGGGCCGAGGCGTGGCGCGATGCAAGGCTTGATCGCTGCCCGAACCACCCGCATGGCGGATGTTCCCTGGCACGCCACGGCACCTACGCGCGCAAGAGTCCGCGCGGTGCGAAGGTTGCTCGCTGGTATTGCCCGGAGAGTCACACGACGTTCAGCCTTCTGCCGGACTGCCTGGCGGCGCGGCTGCCGGGGACGCTGGACGATCTGGAAGCGGTTGTGGTGGCGGCCGAGGGCGCGCGCAGTCTGGAAGAGGCGGCGAACGTGGTGCGCCCGGACGCCATCGAGCTTCCCGGGGCGCTGCGCTGGGTGCGCCGCCGGGTGCGTCTCGTTCACGACACTCTGTCACGGGTCATCGGCCTGATCCCCGACCGGCTGGCGGGCTGTGCGGCGACCATGGTGGCGGTTCGCGAGCGTCTCGGGGGCGACTGCGCCCTGAAGAGGCTGCGCGCACTGGTCTCGGCGCAGCTGCGGACACTGCCCGCTCCGTTGGGCTTCCAGGCCGGTGGAATCGAGGTGGCTGATCACAAGCCCGCGTTCCAACACTCGATGGGGCCTGATCCCCCTGGTGCGGCGGCATAGCGTCAGGGTCCGAGGGGCAAAGAGCCCTGCAAGGCGAGGACCGTGACATGACAGAACCCACTGATGATCTCCGCCAGGCGGTCGCACTCTTCCGATACGGCGTGATCGCCGACCTGGTGCACCTACCGGTGGGCACGCCGGGCACCGGCGTCCTGCTGCGCGCCAAGGCCGCCCGGAGCTACGTCATTCCGGGAAGCATGCGGACCCGGGTGGCCGCCGAGACCATGCGCGGCTGGATCAAGGACTACCGGCGCGGCGGCTTCGAGGCGCTTCACCCGAAGCCGCGCGGCGACCGCGGCAAGCCCCGGCGCCTGCCTGGCGAGGTCGCCGAGCGTCTTATCGCGCTGAAGAATGATCATCCGCACTGGTCGGTGCGCCTCATCATCAAGACGGCGCGCGCCGAAGGCATCGACCATCCCCTGGCGCCGTCGACCGTGCACCGGCTTCTCTCCGCCGAGGGGCTGTTCGACAGGATGCCGCCGCACGACGGCGCCGACCGCCGCCGCTTCGCCTTCCGCGAGGCCGGCGAGCTGTGGATGTCCGACGTCATGCACGGCCCCAAGGTCCGCCTCGGCCGGACCCGGCGCAAGACCTACCTCATCGCCTTCATCGACGACGCCACGCGCGTCGTCCCCTTCGCCGCCTTCGCCATGGCCGAGAACGCCGCGGCCTTCCTGCCGGTGTTCAGGAACGCTCTGATCCGGCGTGGTCTGGTGCAGCGACTCTACGTCGACAATGGCGCCGCCTACCGGTCGCGCCATCTCGCCGTCATCTGCGCCAGGCTGGGCGTGGCGCTGATCCACGCCAGACCCTTCCAGCCTGCGGGCAAGGGCAAGATAGAACGCTTCTTCAGGACAGTACGCGCCGCCTGGCTCAGCCGCGTCGACGCCGCCGATCAGGACACCCTGGAGAGCCTGAACCGCAGCCTGTGGGCGTGGATCGAGGGCGAGTATCACCACACCCCGCACCGCGGCCTGGAGGGCCGCACGCCCCTCGAACAGTGGGCCCTGGTCTCGGCCGGCGTCCGCTACCCCGACGCCACCCTGGATCTCGACGACATCTTCCTCTTCGAGGCCAGACGCCGCGTCCACAAGGACCGCACCGTCAGCCTCAACGGACGCGTCTACGAGGTCGATGCCCTGCTCGTCGGCCACAAGGTCACCCTGCGCTACGATCCCGAGGCGCCGCCCGGGAGGCCCCTCGACGTGGTCCACGACGGCAAGCCCGCCGGCAAGGCAACACGCCTCGACGCCTACGCCAACACCGCCGTCAGGCGCACCTGGGCGACCAAGGAGATCCAGGCCGACCAGCCGCCGCCGGAGCCGCCGCCCTCGCCGCTCACCCTGCGCAACCTCACGGACAGGAAGGAGGACGAGTGATGTACCGCAAGCACTTCGCCTTCACACGCCTGCCCTTCGAGACCCCGGCCGAGACCGACGAGCTCTTCGACTCCGCGGCACGCCGCGAGGCCGAGGCCCGCCTCGGCCATCTCGTCGACCTGCGCGGCATCGGCTTGCTCACCGGCGAGGTGGGATCCGGCAAGACCACCGTCTGCCGACACCTCACCGCAGGCCTCCACCCCGGCCTCTATCGCGTCCACTACGTCTCGCTGACCACCGGCAACGTGCTCGACATCTACAAGGAGATCGCATGGGAACTCGGCCTGCCCATCGAGCGCTCCCGCGCCACCGCACGCCAGGCCATCCGCAACGAGATCTCCCGTCTGGTGACGGAAGCCAAACAGCTGCCGGTGCTGATCATCGACGAGGCCCATCATCTGCGCAACGACGTGCTCGAGGACCTCCGCCTCTTGACCAACTTCGCCATGGACGCCGAGCAGCGCCTGTGTCTCATCCTGGTCGGCCTCACCGAACTCAGACGCCGCCTCGCCATGGCCATGCACGAATCCCTCGCCCAGCGCCTCGTCGTCAGACACCATCTCGCCGGCCTCGACCGCGACGAGGTCGAGGCCTATGTCACCCACCGCCTGCGCCTCGCCGGATGCGAGCTGCCGCTGTTCGAGGCCGCCGCCGTCGAGGCCCTGTTCCAGAGCACCCGCGGCCTGCCGAGACAGATCAACCGCATCGCCCACTACGCCCTGTCGGCCGCCGCCCTCGACAAGGCGAAGACGGTCACCGCCGAACACCTGCAGAACGCCCTCGACGAGCTGCAGCCATGAACGGCTTCCCGACCCGCACCCCGGTCGAACTCGAGGAGCGGCCGCGCCAGCTGCAGTGGCTCATCGACACCCTGTGGGGCGACGAGGCCGTCGGCATCGTCGGTGGCGAGCCCAAGTGTGGCAAGTCCCTGCTGGCCCTCGATCTCGCCGTCGCCGTCGCCGCCGGCGTCCCCTGCCTGCGCCACTTCGCCACGGTCCGCTCCGGCCCCGTCCTGCTGTTCTGTGCCGAGGACGCAGCCCACCTCGTGCGGCGCCGGCTCGAGGGAATCTCCCGCGCCGCCGGCACACCCTTCGAGACCCTCGACATCGCCGTCATCGACGTCGACACCCTGCGCCTCGACGAGGCGGGCGACCGGCGCCGCCTGCGCAAGACCGTGCAGCGCATCCAACCACGCCTCCTTATCCTCGATCCCCTGGTCCGCCTGCACGGCGTCGACGAGAACGCCGCCGCCGACGTCGCCCCCATCCTCGGCGTCCTGCGCGACATCCAGAGACGCTTCCACACCGCCGTGCTCGTCGTCCACCACGCCCGCAAGAGCGGGGCCACACGCCCCGGCCAGGCCCTGCGGGGAAGCAGCGAACTGCACGCCTGGGGCGACAGCAATCTCTACCTTCGCCGACGCGACCGGCAGACCCTCATGACCGTCGAGCATCGCGCCGCACGCGGCCTCGACGACATCGAGATCGAACTCGTCACCGATACGCCAGAACCCTTCTTGCGCCTGCGTCAGCCGCCTCCGGCCGGCGAAGACCCGCAGCCCCAAACCCCCGAACGGCGCATCCTCCAGGCCCTCGCCCAGGCCGATGCAGCGCTCTCCCAGCGCCAGATCCGACAGCATGCCGCAACCCGCCACAAGACCGTCGGCGCCGTCCTCCACAAGCTCGTCCGGCAGGGATGCGTCCGGCACGACGCCGAGGGCCGCTACAGCCTCGTCGCACGCCATCCCGAATAAACCGCGCCCGACGCCGCAGCGGTTCCCGGTTCCCGCCGCTCGCCCCTGGGGGTTCGAGGCGGAACCGCCTTCGGGAACCGCCCCCAGCCGATCGCCTGGCGATCGGCCCATCACCAAAAGCTCCGCTTGCCGCCATGGATGCGCCCGCTCGGGAGGTCGTCCGACACCCCGCCGGAACGTCATCGAAACGGTCCGCCAATCCGGGAAATCTACCCGCCAGTCGCACGAAACAATCCGGGAAACTCGCGGTCAATCAATGTGCGAGACAACAGAAGTCCGTTGGAGACAGAGAGATCAACAACGCTGAGATCGACTGGTCCAATTTCCGCAACTGGGGCACAGAAAGCGAGAGGGGTGACGCCAAGAACTGCTTTTACTCAGTCAAGGTTAAGGATGGTCAAATTCTCGGCTTTGGTGAGGTCTTGCCTGACGACGCACACCCAAGACAGACCACGAAAGGTGCAGGAGGTGTTTACAGTGTATACCCAATCGATACCAATGGTGTGGAACGCAAGTGGCGGTATGCGAGACAATCTGTCGACCAAGTAAAGGATTTGCTTAGAGCAGTTTGGCGCAAGGGGCGCTACGAAATCGAGCTTGGTAAGAATTTTGGCATGATGCGGACCGTCTGGCAGGATAGCCGCTATGATGCAAATGTATACGGATCCCAGCTCCTTAGGGCGCTGTTGCCAGAATGCGAGTTCACATTTCCAAAATCGTTATGGACAGTTCATGACTGCATAGCCGCGGTCGTGGGCAGCAAGAAGAATGCGAAAGTTCTTGATTTCTTTGCTGGTAGCGGCACCACTGGACACGCAGTCCTGGAGTTAAACAAGTCCGATGACGGCAATCGTACTTTCATCATGATAGAGCAGCTTGATTATGTGCAGACTTGTACAAAGCAGAGGATTTTGGAGGTATTGAAGCGAGAGAAGCTCAATTCAAATCTCATTTATGCCGAGGCCTGTCTATCAAATGCGACTTTTATGGATAGGATCGAAAGTGCCACAGACAATTCGACTCTCAAAGATATCCTTACAGACATTCAGGCATCTGGTTATCCGCGTGTCGACGTGAACATGGCAGAATTCGATGTGGATGATTTTGGAGCCTTACCAATAAACGATGCAAAGAGAGTTTTGATGGATTGCCTTGATGCAAATCATTTCTATGTCAACCTTCATTCCCTTGGCGATGTGGACTTTGGGATCTCGTTTGAAGACGCTCAAGCCACTCGGTCGTTTTATAAGATCGTAGCATGACCCAGACCCTTTCCCAGGAATTGGATGCCTTGGCGAAGTTTGGCCAGCTTGCGGCTGTTGTACCGGAAGATGTTACCGACAACCTCGCGCCCAAGATCATATTGCGTCCTTATCAGGAGGCGGCACTGAAACGGTGGTTGTTTTACATTGATAAGTACCAAGACCGACCGTCCAACCCACAACTGCTGTTTCATATGGCCACTGGAAGCGGTAAAACAGTGCTGATGGCCGCACTTGTACTCGATCTCTACCGGCGCGGATATCGAAATTTCCTGTTCTTTGTAAACTCTACCCAGATCATTGAAAAGACAAAGCAGAACTTCTTGAATTCGGCCAGTGCCAAACACTTGTTCAGGTCTCTACCTCGCATTGGCGGTAGCCCGGTGGAAATCCGCTCCGTGGATAACTTTGATGCAGCAAGCAAGCATGCAATCAATATTCACTTCACGACTGTCCAGGGACTGCACACGCGAATGCAGGAGCCGAAGGAGAACGCGGTCACAATTGAGGATTTCCGCGACTATAGGGTGGTCTTAATCTCAGATGAAGCGCATCATCTGAATGCTGAAACTAAAGCGTTGATGAGCAAAGGTGAGGCTGAGCGGAAGGCCAGTTGGGAGTATACAGTGAAAGAGATATTCCTCCAGCATGATGAGAACATGCTCTTGGAATTCACCGCGACCGTAGATCTTTGTAACAGGGAAATCAACGAGAAGTACCACGATAAGATACTATATGACTATCCACTGCGTCGATTCCGCGAGGATGGATACTCCAAGGATATCGAGTTGAGACAGGCGGACCTTCCACCCGTGGATCGCATGATGCAAGCCATGGTCCTAAGCCAGTATCGCCGCAGGGTGGCGGAAGTACATGGGCTTCACTGCAAGCCAGTAATCCTCATGAAGTCCAGGACAATAGTGGAGTCCGGAGAAAATGAGAACCAATTCACACGCATGGTGTCCGGCTTGACGGGCTCGGCAATTCAGGCGCTGAGGACGTCCTCAAAGGAAGATCCGACACTCTCGCGGGCCTTCGCATACATCATTGACCAACGTGGCATGAGTGCTGAGGATTTCGCAAGTGAGCTGCAAGGTGACTTCAGTTCCGACAAGGTGATCAATGTTAATGGGCTGAAGGACGTGGAGAGGAGACAAGTCGAACTGAATGAATTGGAGAATAGGTCAAACGAGCTACGAGTGATCTTCGCGGTCGACAAGCTGAACGAAGGTTGGGACGTTCTCAACCTGTTTGATATAGTGCGCTTGTACAACACACGCGACGGAAGGAAAAACAAGGTTGGAAAGACCACCATTGCCGAGGCCCAACTGATCGGTCGTGGAGCGAGGTACTTCCCGTTCATTGCACCTGATCAGCCTGACGCAACAATGGAGAGGCGAAAGTACGATAGTTCTGTTTCACATCCCCTGCGCATTCTAGAGGAACTGCACTACCACTGTTCCCACAATCCGAAGTACATCCAGGACATCCGCAACGCGCTTCGCGAGACCGGGATGCTAGATGAGTCCGAACAGAAGGTGCAGTTGCGGCTGAAGGATAGCTTCAAACAGTCGTGGTTCTATGAGAATGGCCATGTCTGGATGAATGATCGCAAGAGGAACATGCACGAAGGAGTGACCAGTCTGGATGCGTATATGATTGAGCCACATTTCACCTATCCAACGTTGATGACCGGGCATGTGACAGAGAGTTCAGCCTTTGTCGAAGGGCATTTAATGGGTAAGCGAATTGACAAGAACAAGGAGCCTATCTCAAGGGAACTCAAGTTGGCGAATTTTGGCAAGTCCATCCTTGGCTTTGCCATGGATTCCAATAAATTCTTTCATTTCACTAATTTGCGGAAATATTTCCCGCAGCTCAACAGTGCATCACAGTTCCATACAGCTGATGTCTATCTTGGGCGTGTCAAGGTTACAGTGCGCGGTCTGGAGGAAGACCTTAGAGACCTTCCCATACGCCAGAAAGTGGACATTGTCAGTTATGTACTTCGCCAGATCGAAGCCAGCGTTAAGCGTGAGGTCGTCGAGTACCTGGGAACAAAAGAGTTCAGACCTCACAGGGTCAAAGACCGCTTTACCAACAGAATCATGAAGCTGAGGAACGAAGGAGAAACAGGGTTACCATGGTCGAAGAGTATGGTCCCTGGGTTGGATCAAATTGATCTTACCAGCAAAGACTGGTACGTGTACGACGACAGCTACGGCACGGATCAGGAAAAGCACTTCATCAAGTTCCTAAACGATCAGGCTGATCGACTTCGCAATCGCTATGATGACTTCTTCCTAATCCGGAACGAAAAGGCGGTTAGGCTGTTCGCTTTTGACAATGGTCAGCCATTTGAACCAGATTTCCTGTTGATCTTAAGGGAGAAGGGCTCGGACACGCACACCATCCTGCAACTGTTCATTGAGGCTAAAGGAGACCATCTCAAGCAGCTTGATAGTTGGAAAGAGTCTTTCCTCAACAGCGTTAATGAGCAGAGTAGGATTGAGACCGTCTTTCAGGGTCGTAGTTACGCTGTTTACGGACTGCCATTCTTTAACGAAGTTGGTCAGAGCAAGATCGACTTCAAGTTGGCGTTTGAGAGATTTGTGGCTGATTGATAACTGTCACCAAGCCGCATTTCCATTGCCAAATCGTGCTTTACCATACTGCTTCGACCCCTTTCGGTATGCTCCGATGCAGCGTAATCGATCATTTTGTGACCATTTTGAGCAGCTGAACGGGCACGATGTCCCTCAGCATGTTGTCACACGCGAAAGGAGGAGTTTCATGTCAGACAACGGTGTTGTGCGTTCACGACCTCCGAGGAAGGGGGTCGTGACGCGAGCTGTGTGAGTGTGACCGCTCCATCGGCAGCTAGGCCGAGTTCCGCCGCCTGCACGGCATTGATCCCTACACGTGGCTAGTCGATGTCCTTCAGCGGGTCTCGTCCCACCCTGCCCGGGATGTGGCCCAGCTGGCACCGTACCTGTAGCAGGACCACTTCGCCGATAACCCGATAACATCCAATGTCAGCAAGGCCGTGTCGATGAAAGGGTTGAAGGCAGCCCGACGATCACGGATGGATCAGACGTGCGGGACACCCGGTGTCAAGAACGTCGCAAAAGTGTCCACATAAACTGGGACGACATAGCCCACACCTACTCAACCTTCCCCTCTGTTCCGCAGCAGGAGCACGAGTCTTAGGCAAGCCACGGACCCGGCCACCTCTGCCTCGCCTGGATTGACATGCTGGATGACGGCGGACCGGACGTGGAGTTCGACATATGAGCGGATTGCATTGCAACTTGACGATAGTAAGTGTCACCCCTACCTTACCCATAGCATCGTTGATCCTGATAGACGCGTCAAAGCAGTAGAGCGAAGAGTTCCCGGATGCCATTCGGTGATGTTGTAATTCAGTAGCAGAAAACAAAATGAAGAACGTCGAAAAATCTTTCCCCATAATCTGCATAGTGATCGCTTTACTGTTGATGGCACTGTTCGGATATCAAGCAACAAAGGGGCCGCTAAGCGAGGTAGAGGCATATGGTTTTCAAGTTCTTTCTCTTGTGATAGGCCTTTCTGGTTCCTACGTTTTTGGAAGGAGAATAAGAAAGGACGTCATCAGAGAAATCGTAGAACCGCACGCTCGCTCAGCATTTCGACGACTTATCTCGCTGTACCGAAGTATCTCCCGCGTAGCACGGATTACCGAGGGAGACAACAGCGACCAAATGAAGGTTGCATTGATTAGAGCCATAGTAATTGAACAGATACAAACTGCCGATGATGCGTTGGAAGATTGGAGAGACTTGGTTCCAGCATCGATCGAAGAACTGAGGAAGACGCTAAGAGTAGAGGTTCCGGACGATGAATAGCGACAAGCAGGGAACAGCAGAACGACTTCGTGGAAGAGTGGCTCGAATTCTTACCACAAGAGAGATTGCTATGAATCTAGGCGAGGATGATGGAGTGGAAGTTGGCATGTACTTCGATATTTTGCATGAAAAAGGGCAGGACATCGAAGATCCCGAAACAGGTGAGGTTTTGGGCAACATAGAACGTCCGAAAGTAAGGGTTAAGGTTACTCACGTGCAGAACAAATTATCACTTGCGTCGACTTACAAGAAGAGGCGGGTCAATTTGGGGGGAAGCTTTGAGAGCATTCCAGTTGGACTATCGAAGGCACTGATGCCACCAAAATGGATTACAAAATACGAAACTCTGAAAACAGAGGAAAAGACTTGGGAGAATTTAAATGAAGAAGATAGTTATGTCAAGATAGGCGATCCTGTTGTACAGGCGTTGGTTTCTTCGGATGATGACAATGTCGAACAGAGAGAGGAAGCTCGCCAAGTGGCTGGAACTAGTTAGTGCCTGCCAGAAAGCCCCTTTTCCCGCGATGGCATGCCGGGAGGCGGCGGGGTTGCGAGTCCGATTTGCACGCAATTTTGTCCCTTTGCAGGGGTTGGATCACGCTTTAGGGACTTGATATCGGCGTTTTCGGCTGAATCGTTCCGGCGGTGCTGATGTTCGGACAATGATCCCCGCTCCCGCCTTTCGGCAGGCCCGGAATGACGGATGATCGCCAATGCGCCTTGCGGCGCAACAGTAGCCCGATGCGGTGGATGTTGAGGGCCACGGTGGCAAGCGCCACGACACGGGCAAAGCCGTCGGTGCCGGAGGCACGGACCCGGTCGAGACTCCGATGCTCCATATTGTTGATCGCCGATTCAACCGCCGGATGCTGACGGCGCATGGCGGCAAACACCTCGCCCTGTTCGCGCTCCCGCTCGGCCTTGGACAGCCGCCCCTTTCGCGGCCGCACGTTGTGTTCGAGAAGTGCGTCGAGACGAAGCCTGTTGTCAGGGCTGTGGAAACCGCGGTCGAAGCTGCACCAGCGCAGATCGGGGAAGCGCGCCTGGGTCCCCTGGATCATCGGCTGGGCATAGTCCACGTCGCTGCCCTGCCACATGACCTTGCGGTGCAGGATGAACCCGTGGTGGTCCTCCAGAACGCAGATCGGAACCTCGAGTTCCACCGGCGTCCCCGCCTTGCCCTTCGAGATCCACCGCGTCTGGCTCTCGAAGATCGAGAACACCTTCTCGTCCTGCGGGATCGTCTCGCCCTTGAGAAGGCGGCGCTCCACCTGATCGATCTGACGCCTGGCATGACCCAGATAGTGCTCGATGTTCATGAGCTTCCAGGCCGGCGCGCCACGCAAGGCCAAGTCCCGGAGCGTCCCCTGTGCACGCCCCACAAGAGCACCGCAGCTCTCAAGATACGCCCCGAGCCGTTCCGGACGGACGCGGCGGGTCGAACGCACTTGATTGAACAACCTCTTCACCGATCGTCTCAGATGGCACCATTGGCGCCAGCCAACTACATCATTCTCGTACGCCGCACGACCCGTCAGGCGAAGCAGACAACGCATTGCGTCCATGACCAGATTGACTTCCGTGGGATAGTGCACATCCGTCTCCACCACGAAGGAATCACGGCGCTCGCACAACAGCTCGCCAGGCTTTTTTCTTGCGACCGCATGCCCGCTCTCCACGATCAACTGTCCCGCCTTGGCCAACAACTCCGGTCGCAGAAGGCACACATTGTCCACCACCGTCTGGTACTCATAGCGCTCATCCGAGCATGCTCCGTGACCCAGAGACAGGCGAAGCGTCCTGTGCTCGTTCACCCGTTCGTGAAGGCGATCAAAGTCACTAGCGGATTCGGATGAATAAACAATAATAGACCGGTGCTGGATATCAAACGGAAAACGTCCGGCTCTCTGGTCTGAGCAGATCAAGATCACAGGACGCCCAACAGCAAACGCAAAGCCAAGCTCGTACCATAACATTGGGATTGTCGCGACTTATGTCCGCAATGCACATGGCTGATTTTCGTATTTTCTCTTCAATGGTGTCGATTGTTATGTCTACTGACGCATCTTGATCAACGCGATACGCGATGATCTCTGCCTTCTCAAGGGCAGGCCTTATGATGTCATGAAACCGTTTGTCAAATTCTCCGGAATCAAAAGGTTGAATTGCAAAACACTCTATCATTGTGTTGCTCCTTATCTGTAATGCAAGAATGACACCGCGATATGTAGAATTAGTCATGTTTAGAATGTTCGCTGAGAATTGCACCTTAGAATGATCGTTGTCGGCGCCGTGGGTGTTTACCCAAAGTGTTCAAAAAATACGTGCCGCACATTAATCGGAACTTCATCGACGCTCAACTGACCCAACTCGCTGAATTGGTTGTGCAATCGGCGTGATTGGGGACGTGTAAACTGGCTATGTGTTCCCATAATAGAGGGAGAACATGTTGGGGCTGAAAGGGTGTTGACAGGCGATATATGGGGATATAGTGTCTGTGTGATGTTCCCATAACGGGTGCCCCATGGCCTTCAACATCGAACGCGTCCCCAACCAGGCCGGCAAACCCGCCGTGCTCCTCAGGCAGGCCTGGCGCGAGGGTTCCAGGATCCGCAAGAAGACCATCGCCAACCTCTCCATGCTCCCCGAGCATGTCGTCGAGGGCTTCCGCACCGTTCTCAAGGGCGGCGTCGCCGTCGGTGACCTCGGCGATCTCATGACCGTCGAGCGCTCGCTGGCCCACGGCCATGTCATGGCCGTGCTCGGCACCTGCCGCAGGCTCGGCTTCGAACGCCTGCTGCATCGCCATGAAAGCCGCCAGCGGCAGCTGGCGCTGGCCGCCGTCGTCGCCCGGGTGCTGAACCCGGACTCCAAGCTTGCCACCGCCCGGCGGCTGTCGCCGGAGACCGCCACCAGCAGTCTCGGGGCCCTGCTCTCCCTGGGGCCCGTGACAGGCAACGAGATGCTGGCCATGCTCGACTGGCTGCTCGCACGCCAGCGCTGGATCGAGCGGGTCCTGGCACGGCGCCACCTGGAGGATGCGACGCTCATCCTCTACGACGTGTCGAGTTCCTGGGTCGAGGGTCGGATGTGCCCCCTGGCCGCCTTCGGTCACAACCGTGACGGCAAGCGGGGCAAGCAGCAGGTGGTGTTCGGCCTGTTGTGCAGTTCCGGGGGGTGTCCCATTGCGGTGGAGGTGTTTGCCGGCAACACCGCGGACCCGGCGACCCTGGCCTCCCAGGTGGCGAGGATCCGTCGGCGCTTCTCCATGGCCCGGGTGGCCCTGGTGGGGGACCGCGGCATGATCACCACGGCGCGCATCCGCGAGGACCTCGAGCCGGCGGGCCTGGCCTGGGTCTCGGCCCTGAAGACGGCCGACCTGCGGCGGCTGAGCAGCGGGACCGAGCCGGCGCTCTCGCCGGAGGCCCTGGTGGCGGACCAGGTGGCCGAGATCACCAGTCCCGACTTCCCCGGGGAGAGGCTCATGGTGTGCCTCAACCCGCGTCTTCGCGATGACCGCCGGCGCAAGCGCGAGAACCTGCTGCGGGCCACCGAGGAGGTGCTGGAGGCGATCGCCGCATCGGTCCGCGCCGGAACCCTCAAAGGAGCCGCGAGGATCGGCCACCGGGTGGGTCGCGAGGCCAACCGCCGCAAGGTCGAGAAGCACTTCGCCATCACCATCACCGACACCTCCTTCACCTGGAGCCGGCGTCAGGAGAAGATCGACCGGGAGGCCCGCCTCGACGGGATCTATGTCATCCGCACCAGCCTTGAGGACATCGCGCCCGATGCCGCTGTCGAGGCCTACAAGAGCCTTGCCGCCGTGGAGCGCGCCTTCCGCGTCGCCAAGAGCGATCTGAAGATCCGGCCGGTTTACGTCTACACCACCGACCATGTCCGCGGTCACGTGTTCCTGTGCATGCTGGCGTACTACGTGGAATGGCACATGCGCCGGCGCCTGGCGCCGCTGCTCTTCGAGGACGACGACCGCGAGGCGGCGCGGCGCCAGCGCGCGACGCCGGTGGAGAAGGCTCAGGTCTCGCCGTCGGCCAGACGCAAGGCGAAGACAAAGGTCACCCCCGACGGTCTGCCGGTGCACAGCTTCCGCACCCTCATCGACGATCTGGCCAGCGTTGTCGTCAACGTCATCCGCCTGCCCGGCGCCGGCCGGGAGCGCACGACCATCGTCACCGAGCGGACCAGACTGCAGAACCGCGCCTTCGAGCTGCTGGAGGTCAACCCCGACCGGACTGTTCCCATAAACATGACAGGTTGAAACCGGGCTCATCAGCCCAACAATGGCCTCAAATCATCATGTTGGGAGACACTCGGCCACTTGTGAGCCGATGAAGTTCCGATTAATGAGAGAACGACGAAGAGCATAGCCACTGCTGGTGCGTATTTCAATGGGACCGACATCGATACGATGATAGGTGCCCACGTCCATTTTTGTGGCTGTAACAAACAATCGCGGGATTCTGCTGGTTCGAGCCCGGCTTTCTTTGCATCGGATCAAGAGTCTGACCGAACAGGCATGCAGCCATATCTTCGGACCTTCGGATTTCGAGCGTTTGCAAGATCTCGATCACAATGCCCTTGGCGAATTCAGTGGCGTGTCGCCACAGGCCACTGGTCGGTGGTAGTGCATAACGGCAGGCGACCGAGCTATGGGGCAAATTTCTCCAACCACTGCCGAACAAGCTGCGTCGATACTGCCCCTGTGGGATCGAATAGCCGCATCAGTGGAGACAGTATCTCAGCCGCCAGCGTTGGCCAACCCTCGGCGAGCCCAGCTATGGCCACCGTTTTCGTGACGACCCTTTGGTCGTCGTGAGCAATCCCGCTGCGCATCAAAGTAAGCGGGTTCCCCGGCTCTCCCAACTTCCGGCCCTTGAGGCCTCGCCACTCGGCACGAATCGTCAATGTCTCCGGCGCTTCGAAACGCGCCGAAAGGGCACGGGCGTGACAGATCATCTCAGCGATCTCGACCGCCATTCCACCTAGCCATAACCATGTTCCGGGATCGGATCCCGCATTGGAACTCAAGCCATCAGAATGGTCTTCCCGATAAGCCCGGACGATCGTCGCCATGCCAGAAGGCGAAACCCTCCAGAAGTCCCATAGCAACAGGTCGGTGCCATCCGTACCTCCTGAGCCGCACTCCAGGAACTCGTCCTCTCCAACGCGAGCATCGATAGTAGAGCGAGGCATGAGTTTGTACTGATGGGCGACTTCGAACATCGGCAACCCGGAGTCGATGGAGTGTCGGACCTCGTTGCCCACCGTCCGCAGTTCATGGACTAGGCCGCCCATGTCCAACTTCTCTCCGCCAGCCACGCCGATCCGATAGGACAGTTGATAGTGGGCGCTCTTGAGAAGATCCACGGCAGGATACTCGCCCACGACAGAGAGGAATCTCTCATGCGCAGCGTCATGCCATAGTTGAAACACGTCCCCCGGTCCCGGGACCGGCTTCTCGGGTGACCGCAACAACGGCTCTATGGCGTCAAGTAAAGCGCGGCGGTCTTGGCGAACGCATCGCCGAATGATCGGTCTCCAGTGCTCCGGTGTAGTCGCTGGAACGGACGAAGGCCCGGGTTCCCGGGTGTAGTGGGTGACCTGCTCGATCCCGACCGGCTTGCCGCTATCATGCGGTCCCGCACGTTTGCTGCACACCGGCACCTCTCCGTGGGAGGGAACCCAGATAACGGGATGGGTTATGCCAGTTCTGGCCGATTTCACATTGTAGACCTCGATCTGAAAATTCGGGGTCAAGTAACGCTTGACGATTCCTGACAGACTGTCCTGGTCGTAGGGGCCGGATCGCTGGGGCGGCTCTCCAGCTGATGTCCTGTCATCGGAGATTCCGAAAACCACATATCCACTGCCGTGGTTGGCCAACGCGCAGAGATGCTTCGCGAGTTCTGCCTGCACTGCCCGATCCTTGAGGTCCAGCCATGCCTTGTACTCCACGTCGAGGCGTTCCCCTGACGCGTCCACGAGATCCAGAAGTTCGGGATTCCCCATTCGTATTGTCCCTAGTTGTTTCCCGGTCAGGCAGCGTAGTCGCCGCAAAGTGCTACAAAATCTCGGCCGCGACGCCAGCCCGTTTGCGAAGGGTGATCCAGAGTGGCATGGACCTCGATATGGTCAAGGTCGGATCGGAGGACGAGGGAAAGACGTGATCGCTGCCGGCCCGGGGAGGGCATTCGACGATCTCACGAGCCTTACTGTTCAGGTAGGTCTCCAAGGTCCTGTCTTGGAGTCGCCAAGATTGAGAGTGTCAATGCCATCCTCGCACCATTTGAGCAGCCAGATCTCGCTGCAACGACATCCCGTGTAGCAGAGAAGACGGATGTCCGCCTACGCCGCCCGCTCCGGGCGTTCGGCGACCATAAGAGTTCCCGAGAACGAGTCGCCCAAACACCGGAAACGGTGCCCGGGCCAACCCACGAACGATCTCGAAGCCAGAAAACCAGGCGGGAACGGGCCCGTTTGTCCTCCGTTCAGCGGCTTTGGGCACGATCAGCTGAAGCGTGGGAAAGTCCTGTCAACGCGTTGATGTTGGCATCTATGGGAGGGTAGGACGGATGTGGAGCGACGGTCCAGGATGCATGGTGATCACTTCCATCAAATCTCCACGCCATGTCCATTCTTGTCCAGATGCGAAAGTCGGAAAATCATAACCCTCGACCCTGTTCACGGCGGCAGTGTCGGGTATCCGTTCAGTCACCGGCACGTCTTTCAGCAACACCCGCAACAACTCTGCCGTGCCAACAAGCATTCCCGGATCGGAAAGGATATCTCGAAATTTGTCGGGAACCTCATCCTCCCCGCTCTCTATCAGAAGTAAGAGTGTTCGCAACTCTCGTTGACATAGCTCGGGTTCGAGTTCCCCAGAACAGGACGCTGCCAGTTCCGCCTCATCTACCGACACACCGACCTGCGTGTCGTCCAACGTTTCTTCGAAGCTGATCCAGGAAACGCGATAAGGCTCATGGAGACCGTTCTCCAGTTCGATCCGCATTCCGAGCATGTCCTCGGCGAAATCTGGCGGCAGTGTTCTCGGTTCGTAGGGACCCATCTGGGATTGAACATCCGCCCACCTCTATTCCGGAGAATTCGAAATCGGTTGGAACAGGCACAGACGAATATGGAATCCCCTGACTCGCGTACGTCTCCTCGAACATCCAGTCTGCGGCCACGCATGCATTGCCGGCGGTGCGCAACTCCTGGAGGAATGGTGCTGTATCCCACTTGCGACCCGTATCATCTGCCGCCTGTGCCCACAGGCCCAACACGGTGAGCAGGGAGTTCTTCGGCTGTATCACCATGTGCTCGATGATCCTCCCGTCTTCAAGCACTGTCGTCGTCGAGTCGACTATCAGGCATCCTGACAGCGAGATCGAGAGCCCCAGCATCCCACATACCGTCTTCCATTTTCTCACCGGCATAATGCGTGAACTCCTGTCGGCTCCAATTCTTGGAGTTACGGTTCCGGTTCATCTGTCGCAAGTACGATCAGTCCCGCAGTTCCACCGCAGGTCACGCTTCCCTTTCTTTCCGGGGACGAATGTGGATTCCTCTTGGCGACGTTCACGCCGCCCAAGCGCGGTGTCGGGGTGTCGGACGGCGGGGCGCAGGATTGCCGCGTCGGCTGGCGGCTGACCCCGGCTTCGAGGTCAGTCTCGACGCCACGCGCCGCGAGGTCGCAAACGACGATGCGCCCGGGCACGAGGTGATACTGAGGACCCTGATCCGCTGGTGAGGGGCGGCGCGGCAGTGTCGCCCGCATGGCCGAACGGCATCGGATACGGAATGGGTGGCGGCTCCGTGCCGCAGACTCTGGCGATGGCCGCACCGATGCGCTCGGCGGCGGCCTCGACCTCCCGGTCGGCGACGTGAGCGTAACGTAGGGTCATCGATACATTGCGATGACCCAGCAGCCTCGCCACGGTCGGCAGCGGAACGCCGTTCAGCACAGCCATCGAGGCGTAGTTGTGACGCAGGTCATGAAGACGCACATCCTCAATGCCGGCCCGCTTGCGGAGGGTGAACCAGAGTGACCTGCTGCTCGAAATGGGATACGACGGATCGCAGGGCAAGGGGAAGACATAGTCACTACCTGTCCTGGGCTGGCGTTCGATGATTCGGCGTGTCGCGCTGTTGACATAGACCTTCCGCGGGCCCGTCTTGCTGTCGCCAAGGTCGAGGGTGTCGACACCCACCTCGCACCATTTGAGCATCCTGATCTCACTGTGACGACATCCCGTGTAGTAGAGCAGACGGATAATGTCCGCTTGCGCCGCCCGCTCCGGACGTTCGACCACCAGGCGATCCAGTTCGGCATGAAGACGGCGGGCCTCGTCCCGGGACAGGAAACGGTTGAACTTGCGTTGCGGGTTCCGGTGTATTCGGCTGGCCGGGTTGGTCTCGAGATGGCCGTGAACCTTCGCGTGACTGAGGATCTGGCGTAGCGTGTCGAGAACCCGGTTGGCGCCACCCGGTGCTGTCTCGCTGCAGCGGTCATACCATGCCATCACCTCCTTTCTGCCGATCCGATCCAGCCGCAAGGCAGCGAAGGCCGGCAAGAGTTGATTCGTGAGTGCGCAGTCGGCGGAACGCTGGGTGGATGGCTTGAGGCGCACGAAACACTCGCAACGCCAGACGTCTGCGACAAAGTCGCCAAAGAGCGGTACGGGAACCGGGGAAGTGTCCTTTGGAGGGTCGAGATCGCCGGACTGAATGGCAAAACACAGGGACCGCGCCTCATCGACGGTCATCTGTGTCGCGGGTCCGAGGGTCCGACGCCTCGAGGAGCCATCGCGGTTGTCCAGAAGAACGAATGACCGGTGGCCGGAAGGCCGGATCCTGACACCGAATCCGGAGAGCCTCGTGTCCCAGACCGTGTATTCGCTCGGCGCCACGCCGAGCCGCGAAACGACACGATCAGTCAGCCGCCTCTTCCGTGCCATGCCTCAGCCCTTTCCGCCCAGGATCGGAACGAGAGCCTCCGCCGCCTCGTGGACCGAGGCATCGGCGAGATGCGTGTACTTCAGCGTGGTCGCCGGATTCTTGTGGCCAAGGAGCCTGCCGATGGTGAGTATCGTCTCGCCATGAGCGAGCGCAATCGAAGCATAGCTGTGACGCAGGTCATGACAGCGAACGTCGATGATGCCTGCCTCCCTGCGCACGTCGCACCAGAAGTACCCGAGCATGCTCTTGGAGAGGGGTCCTTCTCCACGAGGGGACGGGAACATCCAACGACCTCGCCGGGGCAATTCATCAAGGATCCGTCGCGCAGGCGATGACAGCCAGACCGTGCGCGGACCAGTCTTGCCGTCGCGCAGATAGAGTTTGCCCTCGCGGTAGTCCGACCACTGGAGGTTGAGGATCTCTGATTTGCGGCACCCGGTGAGAAGCAGCATCCGGATGATCGCGGTCAGCAGGGGGCGCTTCTCTCGCTTGTCGTCGAGAACGCGGCTGAGCCTCCGGATTTCGTCGTGGCTGAGGAACCTCTCGCGGTTCCGCCGACGATAGCGCTTGATGCCGGTGCACGGATTTGAGCCCTCGGAACGGTAGCCGTAGACTTCGGCCTGGCGAAGAATCACGGAAAGAACCGGAACCGAGCGGTCCGCAGCCACAGGCGTTGAATGGAGCGAGGCAAACCACCGCTGCACATCAGTGCGGGTGATGTTCCCTATGGCGTGACCCCTGAACCACGGCAGGATCTGGTTCCTGTAGTAGCTGAGATTGACTCCCAGTGTCCGTGGCTTCCAGCGCCGCTTGTAACGCCGGAAGACCTCTTCCGCGACATCCTCAAACAAAATGGCCTGGCCGTCTTTGGGTAACGCTTCTTCTCCTCGGGAACGTGACGACAGAAGGGATGTCGCTCGCTCCCGGGCACGCTCCAGTGTCATGTGCCGTGCATCGCCTATCGAGTGCCAGACCCTCTCGCCGTCGATCTGGCTGTGGAGAAAGTACTGCTTGCGCCCTGACCGCAGGACGCGAACACCGAAACCCCGGATGACGGAATCGCGATGGTCTCGGGTCTTCTCATCCGGTTTGAGGGAATCGACCCGTCGTTGCGTGAGGCGGCTTGTCGGCATGGCATTTTCTCCGGGTTCTTGTTGCACCGGGGGCACGGAATTGGGGTGAATCCGCTTCCCCGGCCAGAATGCGCAAGAGAAAACGCGTGTAGAGTCAGTGTCTTATTGGTTCGTTCAGCACCACGGGTGCGCCGTCGGTGTGAATCACGATGTGATCAGGTGTTGTGTTCACGGGTCCAGCGAAGGGTGATCGCGGTGATAGCGCATGACCCTGAGGAACTCGCCGGGATCCTTCGGTGTCACGATGGCCCCTCCCACGGGATTGAGCCAGTCATAGAGACGGGTCAGCAGGAAGCGCAGGGCGGCGCCCCGCGCCAGCAGGGAGAGAGCCTCTCTTTCCGCGTCGTCGAGAGGTCGGCGGGAGGCGTAGCCATCGATCAGGGCACGTCCCCTGGCGACATCGAACCGCGCATCACCGGTGAAGCACCATGCGTTGAGGCATACGGCGACATCGTAGGCGAGGAGATCGTTGCAGGCGAAGTAGAAGTCGATCAGACCTGTCAGCCGCGGTCCGCGGAAGAACACGTTGTCACTGAAGAGGTCGGCGTGGATAACGCCGTGCGGCAGGTCCCGGGGCCAGCACTCATGGAGGATGTCGAGTTCCCTGGAGATCTCGTCGGCAAGGCCCGGTTCCACCTCATCGGCACGCTCGTGGCACTGACCTGCCAGGGTGTTCCATGACGACAGCCCCAGTGCATTGGGGCGATGCATGGCAAAGTCGGCTCCCGTGAGATGCATCTCCGCCAGCGCGTTTCCCACGGCTCTGCAATGACGGGCCTCGATGACTCCCGGCGACACGCCTTCGAGGAAACTGATCAGGGCGGCCGCCTTGCCGTTGAGCCGCTTGAGTGCGCGTCCCTCGCGGTCCCTGATCGGAGTGGGACAGGGCACCCTCCGGGCGGCGAGATGTTCCATGAGACCGAGAAAGAAGGGCAGATCCTCCTCCTTCACCCGCTTCTCGTAGAGGGTGAGGATGTAGGGCCCGGCATCGGTCATGACGAGGTAGTTGCTGTTTTCGACGCCTTCCGCAATCCCCTTCATGGCAAGGATGCCGCCGACGTCGTAATCGGCGAGGAAGACGGCGAGTTCCTCGGTGGCGACATCGGTGTAGACGGCCATCGAACCGCCCGTTCAGTGGGCCAGGGCGTGCGGCAGTCTGAAGTGAACATTCTCCTCGGATACCCGGACTTCCCTGATTGTCACATCATGGCGGTCGCGCAGGTACCCGAGCACGTCCTGAACGAGAGTCTCGGGCGCCGATGCACCGGCCGTGAGGCCGAGTGTCGACACGCCTTCGAGATCAAAACTCTCCAGGTGGCCGGCATTCTCGATGAGACAGGCATTTCCCGCCCCGGCCTTCAGCGCCACTTCGACGAGTCTGGAGGAGTTCGACGATGTAGCGGACCCCACCACCAGAACCAGATCGCAGTCGGGAGCGATGGCCCGCACGGCGGCCTGCCGATTGGTGGTGGCATAGCAGATGTCCTGTCGATGTGGCCCGTGGATGCCGGGAAAGCGTCTCATGAGCACGTCAACGATGCCCCTCGTGTCATCGACGGAGAGCGTTGTCTGGGTGATGTAGGCGAGTTCCTGATGGTCACCGGGGTCCACGGTTTCCGCTTCCTCGCGATTCTGCACGAGAAGAATGCTGCCTTCCGGCAGTTGCCCCATGGTGCCCACCACCTCCGGGTGCCCCTCGTGGCCAACGAGAATCATCCGCCGGCCCTTGCGGTAGTGCTTTTGCGCCTCGATGTGAACCTTGGAGACGAGCGGGCAGGTGGCATCGAAGTAGACGAGGTTTAGCCGGCGGGCTTCCTCCGGCACCGCTTTCGGCACACCGTGCGCCGAGAACACCACTGGCCGGTCGGTATGCTCGATCTCCTCGAGTTCCTCGACGAACACCACGCCCTTCGCTTCGAGGGACGCCACCACGTGCCGGTTGTGGACGATTTCGTGTCGCACGTAGACCGGAGCGCCGTAAAGCTCAAGCGTTCGCTCGACGATCTCGATCGCCCGGTCGACACCGGCACAGCAACCCCTGGGACTGGCGAGGAGTATCTCCATGATCATTTCGTTCCGCTTGTTTGCGACTGCGCCGGGTTCTATTCTGCGAAGCTGAATCATAACTTGCCGAGTGAGAGAAGGACAAGGCATGAGTGAAGGTGCCGTCGTGGCCGCGAAGTCTCCTTTCAAGGTGGAACTCAAGGAAGGCGAAAAGCAGTTCTGGTGCAGTTGCGGCCGCAGCGCCCGGCAGCCGTTCTGTGACGGTTCCCACAAGGGAACCGGTTTCATGCCCGTCATCTTCACTCCCGACGAGACGGGCACGGCTTGGCTTTGTGCCTGCAAGCGGACCGGTAACCGGCCCTACTGTGACGGTACCCACAGTTCTCTCTAGGACCGTTCGTTCGCGACAATCCGCAGGCGAGACCGGGTCCATGCGATACCGCCTGCCCCTGCCGGCAGCATGCCGGCGGCTTGTCACCAGGATTCGCCGGGATTCCGTCATCGCGCCGTGTCTTCTCATGCTGCCCCTCCTCCTTCATGCCTGTGCAGGTGAGGAGGTCCTGCCGGTCGAGGCCACCTGTCCCGACCTGCTGCTGGTGGCCGAGGCCTCGCGTCTCGCCATCCATGCCGAAGAGGATGACGAGGCCGGACATGTCGCAAGCATCGGCGGGCTGAGATGGTCATGTTCGTTCATGCCGGAGAGCCACCGCGTCCGCCTCACCGCGCATCTCGAAATCCTGGTGACGACAACTCCGCGCGATGTGCCACAGGATGTTTCCTTCCCGCTGTTCGTGGCGCTCGAGGACCGCGAGGGCAGGATCATTTCCAAGAAGGTAGTCGAATCGCCCGTACGCATTCTCCCGGGTTCGGGGGAGATCATCTACAGCCAGACGATTGATCAGGAGTTTGGCTATGCCCGCATGACCGATGTCGCCTCCTTTACGGTCTACACCGGGTTCCAGATGAGTCCCGAGGACCTGGCACGGTCCCGGACAGGATCGTGAACATTCTCGCGCCAGCATGCCGAGGCTGAGGCCCGGCATGCCGTGCCGGGCCCTTCAACTGCGGACGTGATTTCAGCACAAGGACCCTGATCAATGGCGAACGTCGTGGTTGTCGGCTCCCAGTGGGGGGACGAGGGCAAGGGAAAGATTGTGGACTGGCTTTCGGAACGCGCCGATGTCGTGGTGCGCTTCCAGGGCGGACACAATGCCGGCCACACACTCGAGGTGGGCAACCAGGTCTTCAGGCTGTCGTTGCTGCCCTCGGGCGTGGTGCGACCCGACAAGCTGTCGATTATCGGCAATGGCGTGGTCATCGACCCCTGGGCCCTGTTCGACGAAATCAGAAAGATCGGCGAACAGGGCGTGACGGTCACACCCGACAATCTGCTGATCTCGGAGAGCGCCCATCTCATCCTGCCGTTTCACGGTGAATTCGACCGGGCCCGGGAGGCGGCCAGGCGCGATGCCGCCATCGGCACGACCGGGCGGGGTATCGGCCCGGCCTACGAGGACAGGGTGGCGCGCCGGGGCCTGCGCGTGTGTGATCTTGCCGATGACGGAACACTCCAGGCGAAGCTCTCCCATCTTGTCGATCATCACGACGTGCTGCGCCGGGCATCGGGACTCGATGCGATCGATCGGGAGACGCTGCTCGCGGAGCTGCGGCGGATCGCCAGGCCCCTCCTGGAGTTCTCCCGTCCGGTCTGGAAGGAGCTCGAACATCTCCGCCGCAGCGGCAAACGCATTCTGTTCGAAGGAGCACAGGGTCATTTTCTCGATGTCGATCACGGAACATTTCCCTATGTGACATCGTCGAACACCCTGGCCGCTGCCGCGGCAACGGGTTCAGGGATTGGTCCCCATGCCCTTCACTATGTCCTGGGCATCACCAAGGCCTACACCACCAGGGTGGGTGCAGGCCCATTTCCCACGGAGCAGACGAACGACGTCGGCAGCGTACTCCGGGAGCGGGGCCAGGAATTCGGTACGGTGACGGGACGGCCGCGGCGTTGTGGCTGGTTCGATGCCGTCATGGTCCGCCAGGCCATCAAGGTCGGTGGCATCCAGGGAATTGCATTGACCAAGCTGGACGTGCTGGACGGCATCGACGAACTCAAGGTCTGCACGAGCTATCGATGGCAGGGCAGCGATCTTGATCATCTCCCTGCCATGGCAGCCCGGCAGGCCGAGGTGGAAGCGCGCTACGAGACCTTTAACGGTTGGCGCGAGAACACCCGGGGCGCCCGCTCCTGGGGGGAACTGCCGGCGACCTGCATCAAGTACGTCCGCCGCATTGAGGAACTGATCGAGGCTCCCGTGGCCCTGCTGTCAACCGGTCCGGAACGCGATGACACGATTCGCGTGACCGATCCCTTCGCCGATTGACGTCTAGACACCGGCGATGCGCAGGCGTTCCGCCGCAGCCTTGTGCATTGCCTTCTGGATCTTCTCGAAGGCCCGTGCCTCGATCTGGCGTACCCGCTCCCGGCTGATGCCATACTCCCGTGAGAGATCCTCGAGGGTCTTCGGGTCTTCCGACAGGCGGCGTTCGACGAGGATGTGGCGTTCGCGGGCGTTCAGGATCTCCATGGCGTCAGCGAGGAGTTCACGCCGTGTTTCCAGTTCCTCAGACTCGCCGAGGGTCTCTTCCTGGTTCTTCTGGTCATCGACCAGGAAATCCATCCATTCGCCGTCGCCGCCTGGCTGCAGCGGAGCGTTCAGCGAGTGGTCCGGACTGGAGAGGCGCCGGTTCATGCTGATGACGTCCTGCTCCGTCACGTCAAGACGCGATGCGATCTCCTGCACCGTTTCAGGGGGCATATCGCCATCATCGATCGCCTGAAGCTGCCGCTTGAGTTTCCGCAGGTTGAAGAACAGTTTCTTCTGCGCCGCGGTCGTGCCGATCTTGACCAGGGACCAGGAGTGAAGGATGTACTCCTGGATGGCGGCACGGATCCACCACATGGCGTAGGTGGCAAGACGGAAGCCCCTGTCGGGGTCGAACCGCTTGACCGCCTGCATGAGACCGACATTGCCTTCGGAAATGAGCTCGGCCAGAGGCAGGCCGTAGCCCCGGTAACCCATGGCGATCTTGGCGACAAGGCGCAGATGGCTCGTGACGAGCTGGTGGGCCGCGTCGACATCGCCGGCATCGCGCCACCGTTTGGCCAGCTCGAACTCCTGGTCGGCCTCCAGCATCGGGAACTTCCTGATTTCCCTCAGGTAACCGGAGAGACTGCTTTCCGGCGTCAGCGCCGGAAGATTTGCGCGTGCCATGAGTTCCTGTTCCCTCAAGCACAGTTATTCTACCACGACTGTAAAGGTACCCGTGCATGCGGCCCCTGCACTGCAGCACTGCCTCGTGCGCATTGCTCTCGATGCTGAACCGGCTGATTTGTCATGATCCCCGAACTTCCTTCGCTCTCGCCGGAGGAGTTCAGGGGCTCTGGGGACGCAGCCCGGTGTCGAGCCCGTGTTCGCCTCTTGATCTCTCGACGCCGTGGAGAAACGATCGTTCCATACCGGATCACCGATGCGACCGGAGGATTCCCGCCATGTTGTCCTGTCAAGACCGCCGCAGTTTCCTCGCGCTCACCGCATCTTCGGTGATTGCATCGTCGTCGGCCGTGCGCGCCGTGGTGCCGTCGAACCCCGATGTCGTGGTTGTCGGAGCCGGGGCGTCGGGCCTTGCCGCGGCGAGGATCCTGATGGCGAAGGACCTGTCAGTTGCCGTTGTGGAAGCCAACGACCGGATCGGTGGCCGCGCCTGGACCGAATCGGAGACCTTCGGCGTGCCGTTCGATCATGGCTGTTCTTGGGTACAGACCACCAAGGTGGACATGTTTCTCGAGGCAGCCCGATCGTACGGCTTCGAGGTTCTGCAGCACGACGGTGCCGGCGAGACGCTCTACGTCGGCGACCGCGAGGCGACAGAAGCGGAGTATGGGCAGTACTGGCGGGCCTATGCCGGTCTCGAGGGCGCAATCGGGGCGGCGGCGCGACGCGGCGGCGATGTCGCGGCTTCGACCGTGATCCCCGAGATGCCGTTCGCGGGGACGGCCGAATCCTGGATGACAATGGGCATGAGCGTTGATTTCGACAATCTGTCGACCGCCGACTGGTGGTCGGGCGCTGTCGCTGCGCCGAGATACATCGTGAAGGAAGGCTTCGGCGCCCTGGTGGCGCGCCTTGGCGCCGATGTGCCTGTGATGCTCTCCACCTCCGTTTCGAAAATCGCCCACACCGACGATGGGATCACGGTCACGACTTCGGCCGGCGACATCCGGGCCACAGCGTGCATCGTGACAGTCTCGACCGGCGTCCTGAACGCCGGAACCATCGCGTTCGATCCCGTGCTTCCCGACGCCAAGCAGCAGGCGATCACCGATCTGCCGATGGGCCTGCTGGCCAAGGTCGCGCTGCAGTTTGACGACACCCGTTTCGGCTTCCGGCCGAACGAGTGGCTCTCATACCGTGTGCCCGAGGAGACCCCCGGCAAGGCCAGCTTTTTCCTCACTTGGCCGTTCGGTCAGAACCTGATGATTGGCTTTGTGGGCGGCGACTTCGCCTGGCAGTTGACGCAAGCGGGAACGGATGCCGCCGTGGACTTCGTGCTCGGCGAGGTCGAGGCCATGGTCGGCAGCAAGGCGCGCGAGAAGTTTGTCAAGGGAACCCTGACCCAGTGGGGCAACGATCCCCTGACCCTCGGCGCCTATGCCGCCCTGCGTCCTGGCGCCTCCGGCGCGCGTGCGGTCCTGGCCCGCCCGCTGGATGACCGCCTTTTCTTCGCCGGCGAGGCAGCGGCGGGTCCCTACTACGCCACCTGCGGCGGTGCCTGGCGAAGCGGTGAACTGACCGCCCGCGACGTCATTCGCACCCTGGGCGCCTGATTCGGGCCCGCAGGAGATCAACAGAGCCTGCAGAGGTCCCTTGCCGTGCAGGTCGGCTAGTCCCGGGCGGCCTGGAGGTCGTCGAGGTGGGCGATGAAGGTTCGGATGTCCGCTGGAAGTTCGGAGCGGTATTCGAAATAGTCGTCGGTTGCCGGATGATGGAATCCCAGGCTGGCCGCATGAAGAGCCTGGCGTGCCATGCGCCCGGATGTTTCACCATAGAGAGTATCGCCCAGCAAGGGGTGGCCCTTCGAGGCCACGTGGACGCGAATCTGGTGAGTTCGTCCGGTGGCGAGAGAACACCGGAGAAGCGTCGCTGAATGGCCCCAATTGCGCTGTGTCTCGTAGTGCGTCAGTGCCGGCTTGCCACCTGCCTGGACGACGGCCATGCGCTTGCGGTGGCGGGGATCGCGCCCGATGGCGCCGGTGATCTTTCCGGCAGGGGGAAGCATGCGTCCGCTGACAAGAGCGGCGTACCCCCGGGTTACGCGGCGGGCCGACAGCGCGGCCGACAGCCTGACATGGGCGTCATCCGTCTTGGCGACGACCATCAGACCGCTGGTGTCCTTGTCGAGGCGATGAACGATGCCCGGGCGAGCCTCTCCTCCGATGCCGGAAAGGGAGTCTCCGCAGTGGGACAGCAATGCATGGACGAGGGTTCCACTGGCATGACCGGCGCCGGGATGGACCACGAGTCCGGCCGGCTTGTCGATGACGAGCAGGTGCTCGTCCTCGTGAACGATGATGAGTGGAATGTCCTCGCCCACCAGGGCCGGCTCGGCCGGCCGAGGCACCACAAGAACAAGGTGGTCCCCCGGTTTGACCCCCAGGGACGGCTCCGTTACCGTCCGCCCGCCGATTGTGAGGCATCCCTTCTGGATGAGGGCCTTGATCCGGGTTCGTGACAAGTCCGCAAAGACGTGGGCGAGAACCCTGTCGACCCTGCTTCCCGCCTCTTCGACGGCGACGGTATGTTCGCATATGCCCATCGTGACGCCACCATAACCCCAGAAATCCTGTCGGGAACCAGAATGGAACGCTCCCAGGCCATGATCAAAGCCGTCGTCATCGGGCTTGGTGTCCTCATCGTCGTGCTCACGGGCGTCCTTGTTGCCGGTGTTCTCGACCGGGTCGGCGACACCCCGGCGACCAGCGACCACCGGGACGGCGCTGTCGCCCTGCCGACGGGCTCCAGGGTGATCGACATCACCTCGGATGACGGTCGGCTGTCGCTGCTTCTTGAACTTGCCTCCGGTTCACAGGCCATCCTGACCATCGATGGCCTGACCGGGGAACCGCTCTCCACGCTCGAACTCATTCCCCGACCCTGACACCCCTCCACTGTCCGATCGCGGCCAGTCACGCTGATTGAAGTCCGTGGAAAGCACGCCGGGGAGTGGGAACGGGCGCTCGTGACGGGATTCTGAGGGACTGCCTCTCCCTCCCCGTTGACGGGGGACATCATGCCTTCTTCGAAGGGGTGGAAGGGCAGCGTATCCTGCGTCTCGTGTTGAGTGTTCCTGTCATGAGGGGATAGGTTTGTCATGGCTGAGCGGGATTGGCCATGGCGAGGTACTTTCTGACGAAGACGACGGTTGACCGTGGCTCTCTGGTGGAGGTTGGGGGGACCCCGGTCCTGGCGCGCCATGATGTGCTGATGCAGGTGCTGTCGGGGGTTGTCGAGCCTGCGAGTGCGAGTGTTCTGGCGGAGCCCGTTCTCAGTCTTGGCAACGACCAGGCGGCGGCGACGGTGTCGTGGTACACCAGCCATGCCGGGGAGGCGCAGCGTCTGTCGGACCTGGATCCCGACCGCCGTGAGGCGGTGGAGTCCCTGTTGCGCGTGCGCCTGGCGGATGTTGCCCGGGGCCTTTCGGATCCGTCGTTCGGGGCTCTGGTGGGCGGGGCGCTTAACGTGATGGACACCGGCGATGTGTGGGTGGTGTCGGGCGAGCCCGTTCTTGTGGGCTGGGGCATGGCGCCGCGGGACGTGGCGCGGGATCAGCACTTTGCGGCGACCATGGGTCGGTGGCTGCCTTTGGCGCCTCAGGGTCCGCAGCCGCCGCCTGCGGAGACGCCTGCTCCGCCGCCACCTCCTCCTTCGCCGCCGCCCGTGGTGGTGGAGCGCGGAGGCGGCGGTGGCTGGCGCTGGGTGCCCCTGGCGCTGCTGTTGCTGGTGACGGCGGCGGTGCTGGCGTGGTTGCTGCTGCCGGGCACGCGGGTGCTGCCGCCGGAGCCCCGGGAAGGGATGGTGGGGGACGCCGAGGCGCTCCGCATGGTGCGCGATGCGAATGCCGCCCTGGAGAGCCGGATCGCGGAACTCGAGATGGCGATTGCCGGTGCGGTGTGTCTTCCCGATGGCGAACTGGAGTTGCCGGACGGGCGCCGGCCCGAGGACATCCTGCCGCCGCTTCCGGGTGTTGCCGAGGCGCCGTCGGACTCCCGGCAGGGCGAGCCGGAGGCGTCGCTGGCGGAGCCGGCGACGCTGCTGCAGTTGATCGAGGACCGCACGGTCATGGTGGTGGCCGGTGACGGCGAGACGCTGAGCCTGGGGAGCGGCTTCTTCGTTGCCGGCGACCTGGTGATGACCAACGAGCACGTGGTGTCGGGCGGCGGGGAGATCGGGGTTCTCAACAGGTCTCTTGGATCGGTGCATATGGCCGAGTTGGTGAGCCTTGACGGTCCCATCGAGGCGACGGGCGGTGACTTTGCGCTGCTGCGCGTGTCGGGCGCGGACCAGCCGTACTTCGCCTTCCACGAGGCCGAGGGCTCGCTGCGTCTTCAGCCTGTCATTGCGGCGGGCTATCCCGGTCTCATCGTCAGTTCGGATGCGGCCTTCATTGCCCTGATGGAGGGTGACGCCGCCTCGATCCCGGACGTGGCGCTGACGGAGGGGATTGTCAGCGCGGAACAGGCTCTGCAGGCGGGACCGGGGGTTGTGGCGGAGGTGTTGATCCACACGGCGGACATATCCGGGGGCAACTCCGGGGGTCCGCTGATTGACCGGTGTGGCCGGGTGGTGGGGATCAACACGCTGACGCGTTCGGATGACGAGGTGGTGCGGCGTCTCGACATTGCGCTTCAGGCGACGGGTGTCGTGGACTTTCTTGAGGCGTCGGGAGTTTCCGTGGTGTCGGGCACAGGGTCGTGCGAGCCCGCGGCGCCTGACGGGTGAGGGGTCGTTCAGGCCTTGTGGCGGCGGCGGTCGGGGTGCCGGTGTTTGTGGTGCTGGCGCTGTGGATTGGCTCGCTTCTTCTGGAGAGCTGCAGCCTTGGCCCGCTGACCCGCTGGCTGGGCGCCTGTCCTTCGGCGGCGGCCGGTGTCTCGGGTGACCTTGCGGCGGAGATGGAACAGACGGGCCGCCTGGAGGACCGTGTCCGCCAGCTTGAGCGCCAGCTGGCGCTGCTGCGCGACTGTCCCCCGGCGGCGCCAGCACCGCCTCCCGAAGAAGAACCGGTGCCCGAACCCCCGCCGCCACCGGAGGAACCGCTGCCTGAAGACGTTCCCGATCCGCCGGAGGAACCCCCTCCATCGCCCGAAGAACCCTTGCCTGAAGACGAGCCCGGTCCAACGGACGATGAACCGCCGCCTCCGCCGGAGGATCCCCTGCCTGAAGAAGAAGAGGAGTCCTCGGAGTTCGACGAGCGGGTGGAGGACCAGGAGGGAGAGGTCAGCGAGGAGTTGACGGTGACGCTTATCTGGAATGACCGCTCCGATCTTGATCTCCAGGTTCACTGTCCCGGAGGCGGGGCGGTGGGTGCGAATGTCGGTGGTTGTGCCGGTGGCGTTCTCGATATCGACGCCAACGGCTCCTCGGGCGGCATCCTGAGAATGATGGAGCAACCGGTGGAGAACATCCGGTTTCCGACACCGGCGCCCACTGGTGACTACCGGATCCGGGTTTCCATCAGTGACAGCTACCAGGACAACATCGGGGAGGACAGGTGGCGCAACACGGGTGCTCATCCTTTCCGCGTCAGGGTCATCTCCCGCGGTACCGAGCAAGTCTTCGAGGGCGTTCATCCGGGGCTCGGCCAGGGCGACGTCTGGTTCAGTTTCGTCCACTGATCCTCCGATGCGCCGCCGGTACTCAGCGAGGCCATGGCGTGTTGTCGAGGCTGATGACGACCCGACCACCAGACCGGCGATATCAGCCAGGCGCCTTGAGTGCGCCGATGCCTTGACGATGACTGACACCGCCTAACGGATAATCTTCGGTTTGGGACTTATATCGATAGGTTGGTGCGCCAGGCTAACTGGTGGAACGTTGCCGGGCAATCGTCCGGAAGGGCTCAGGGCGCCCGGCTCGGTCTTCGTCCACCCGGGGCATTGTGTTCCTGTCATGAGGGGATAGGTTTGTCATGGCTGAGCGGGATTGGCCATGGCGAGGTACTTTCTGACGAAGACGACGGTTGACCGTGGCTCTCTGGTGGAGGTTGGGGGGACCCCGGTCCTGGCGCGCCATGATGTGCTGATGCAGGTGCTGTCGGGGGTTGTCGAGCCTGCGAGTGCGAGTGTTCTGGCGGAGCCCGTTCTCAGTCTTGGCAACGACCAGGCGGCGGCGACGGTGTCGTGGTACACCAGCCATGCCGGGGAGGCGCAGCGTCTGTCGGACCTGGATCCCGACCGCCGTGAGGCGGTGGAGTCCCTGTTGCGCGTGCGCCTGGCGGATGTTGCCCGGGGCCTTTCGGATCCGTCGTTCGGGGCTCTGGTGGGCGGGGCGCTTAACGTGATGGACACCGGCGATGTGTGGGTGGTGTCGGGCGAGCCCGTTCTTGTGGGCTGGGGCATGGCGCCGCGGGACGTGGCGCGGGATCAGCACTTTGCGGCGACCATGGGTCGGTGGCTGCCTTTGGCGCCTCAGGGTCCGCAGCCGCCGCCTGCGGAGACGCCTGCTCCGCCGCCACCTCCTCCTTCGCCGCCGCCCGTGGTGGTGGAGCGCGGAGGCGGCGGTGGCTGGCGCTGGGTGCCCCTGGCGCTGCTGTTGCTGGTGACGGCGGCGGTGCTGGCGTGGTTGCTGCTGCCGGGCACGCGGGTGCTGCCGCCGGAGCCCCGGGAAGGGATGGTGGGGGACGCCGAGGCGCTCCGCATGGTGCGCGATGCGAATGCCGCCCTGGAGAGCCGGATCGCGGAACTCGAGATGGCGATTGCCGGTGCGGTGTGTCTTCCCGATGGCGAACTGGAGTTGCCGGACGGGCGCCGGCCCGAGGACATCCTGCCGCCGCTTCCGGGTGTTGCCGAGGCGCCGTCGGACTCCCGGCAGGGCGAGCCGGAGGCGTCGCTGGCGGAGCCGGCGACGCTGCTGCAGTTGATCGAGGACCGCACGGTCATGGTGGTGGCCGGTGACGGCGAGACGCTGAGCCTGGGGAGCGGCTTCTTCGTTGCCGGCGACCTGGTGATGACCAACGAGCACGTGGTGTCGGGCGGCGGGGAGATCGGGGTTCTCAACAGGTCTCTTGGATCGGTGCATATGGCCGAGTTGGTGAGCCTTGACGGTCCCATCGAGGCGACGGGCGGTGACTTTGCGCTGCTGCGCGTGTCGGGCGCGGACCAGCCGTACTTCGCCTTCCACGAGGCCGAGGGCTCGCTGCGTCTTCAGCCTGTCATTGCGGCGGGCTATCCCGGTCTCATCGTCAGTTCGGATGCGGCCTTCATTGCCCTGATGGAGGGTGACGCCGCCTCGATCCCGGACGTGGCGCTGACGGAGGGGATTGTCAGCGCGGAACAGGCTCTGCAGGCGGGACCGGGGGTTGTGGCGGAGGTGTTGATCCACACGGCGGACATATCCGGGGGCAACTCCGGGGGTCCGCTGATTGACCGGTGTGGCCGGGTGGTGGGGATCAACACGCTGACGCGTTCGGATGACGAGGTGGTGCGGCGTCTCGACATTGCGCTTCAGGCGACGGGTGTCGTGGACTTTCTTGAGGCGTCGGGAGTTTCCGTGGTGTCGGGCACAGGGTCGTGCGAGCCCGCGGCGCCTGACGGGTGAGGGGTCGTTCAGGCCTTGTGGCGGCGGCGGTCGGGGTGCCGGTGTTTGTGGTGCTGGCGCTGTGGATTGGCTCGCTTCTTCTGGAGAGCTGCAGCCTTGGCCCGCTGACCCGCTGGCTGGGCGCCTGTCCTTCGGCGGCGGCCGGTGTCTCGGGTGACCTTGCGGCGGAGATGGAACAGACGGGCCGCCTGGAGGACCGTGTCCGCCAGCTTGAGCGCCAGCTGGCGCTGCTGCGCGACTGTCCCCCGGCGGCGCCAGCACCGCCTCCCGAAGAAGAACCGGTGCCCGAACCCCCGCCGCCACCGGAGGAACCGCTGCCTGAAGACGTTCCCGATCCGCCGGAGGAACCGGATGATCATTCGGAGTTTGACAGACGCCTTGATGACGCCGACGGGGAAGTGAGCGAGGAGCTGACGGTGACACTCATCTGGAATGATGAATCCGATCTCGACCTTGAAGTGCATTGCCCCGGTGGTGGCGCGGTGGGAATTGTTGCGCAAGGCTGTGACGGAGGCATTCTTGATGTGGACGCCAACGGATATGGATCCGGCGGCTTGAGAATGATGGCAAAGCCGGTGGAAAATATCCGTTTCCGGGGAGAGGCCCAGGAAGGAGAGTACTGGGTCCGCATCTTCATTGCGGAGGACTACGAGACGTCTGGGGGAGATGATCGCCGGCGCAACCTGGGGCGGCACCCCTTCAGTGTCAGGGTCATCTCGCGGGGAGAGGTGACAGTGTTCGAGGATGTGCACGAGGGACTCGGCCGTGGTGATGTTTGGCTGAGTTTCTCGCACGAGTGAGGGAAAGACCTTATCGATGCCCGAAACCCTTGTGACCCGTACCTTTGCAGAAGGCCTGAGACCGCTCGGGGCCGCATCGCAGCGCAACCCCGCACTGATCACGGAAACGTTGCGGGCCCATCTCACTCAGACCCATGTCCTCCTCTTCTGTGAGCCGTCGCCGACGCCCGACGGTGTGGCCACGGACTGGTACGCGCAGTGCGTCGGGGCTGTGCGGCAACTCGACAGCCTCGACGAGGAAGAGGCCTCTGCCGTCCGGTCACGGCTGGGTGAACTGGTCGGGGACATCCTTGCCCTTGCCGATCGTCTGGAGACTGCCGGCGGCCAGTCGGACCAGCGTCTGGCAGAGGCACTGCGCAATGTCGTCGAGGTGCCGGCAAGCGATGCCATCTGGCTCATTGGCGATCAGCCGGTCCTGGTCAACTGGGGCTACGCGCGCGACATCGACAAGGCGCCACGCGGCATTATCCGCCGGTACATACCCGCAAGGCCTCCTCCACCCCCGCCACCCCCGTCCGGGGCCGTCGGGGATGTGGCGGTGGCATCGGAGCGGCAGGGGTCCGCGGCCGACGTGTTGTGGTGGCTGGGCTGGCTTCTCCTGGCGGGGCTCGTCTTTCTGGTGTTCTGGTTGCTGGTTGCTCCCTGCGCCGTTGTGTTGCCAGGACTGGAACCCATGGGCAGGTGTCCGCCCGGTCCCTCGATGGCGCTCGCGGAGGAACGGGAGATTCTCGACACGCTCGAGAACCGCGTCGCCATGCTGGAACGCGAACTCACGCTTCTCGACGGGAGCTGCCGGGGAGAGCCCGACGGGGTGACCGACACTGTCCTGGAGGAAGGTGGGGTCCTGGGAGCCGTCAACATCATCCTGTCCTGGCAGGGCAGCGCCGATCTCGACCTTTCCGTGAGCTGTCCTGGTGGCGGCACGATCAGTTTCGAGGACAAGCAGGCCTGTGGCGGGGAACTCGACATCGATGCCAATGTCGGCTCCCCAATGCCGGCACCGGTCGAGAACGTCGTCTTTGAGGACCTGCCCGGCGCCGGCACCTACCCGATCCAGGTCCATCTCTATGACTACCGGAACGATGATCCGGGCGAACCGAAGCACTTCACGCTGACCGTCATCATCGACGGCGAGGAAACGGTTCACAATGGTAGCGTCGACAGCGACAATGAGCGGTGGCGTACGAACGTCGCGATAGGAGGCGAATGATGAGGGAGAAGGAATCCATCCTTCGCCCGGTCCCCGACTGGGGAGACGATATCACGCTGGTTCCCTTCAGTGGTGTCCAGATGCTCGATTTCGGGTTCGATCTGGACAGCGTGCCGTTCCGATCCCGGCGCTTCATCGAGCGGATCACGCAGGAAGAAGGCAGTGACGCCACCTGCGATCTCATTCCTCTCTTCGATGACGAGGACCGCAACGACGAGATTCGTGGTGCCGGAAACATCGATGATGTCGAGTATGGCTTCCGGGCGGTGCAGGGCCTTGAACCTTTCCTCGAGAAGTGGGTTCCGGTGCCGGTTTTGCGTGTCAGGCCGGGCCTGGGTTCCGACCGCAGCGAGCGCTATGACGACGGTCCTTTCGGATGGGCGCGGTTGCGGGTGGTCGAACTCGCCCGTAGCGATCCCGATACCGGCCATACGCACCGCATCCAGATCGCATTCGACACGACGCTCGTCGACGAGGAACCGGGGGGACGCTATCTGCAGCCCCTCTTCAAGGACAGTGAGGACGAGCGGGAGTTTCGCCTGGTCAGCAGCTCCGACCACGTCACCCCGTTCCTGACCTTTGTCCAGGATGACGAGACCCTTTCGTCCAAGGTGGATACCCAGGCCTGGGTGGCCGACTGGATCGAGGAGATCTTCATCGAGTTCAAGAAGGCAAGAGTCGGAAGACGCGCCCTCAGGGATGAGGATTTTCCCTACCGTTTCGAACATCTTGCACGGTTCCTGACACTCCTGGCGTTCATCGATACCGCGGTCAGGATGCCGCGCATCAAGCTCGTCGACGTGGTGTCCGATGAAGCGAGGCACGCGCCGCTCGATGTCGACCTGGTTCTCGACATCGGCAACAGCAGGACCTGCGGCATTCTCATCGAGAGCACGGCTGGCCAGACTTCGGTCGACCTTTCGAACTCCTACGGACTGGAGATACGCGACCTGTCGAGACCGGAGCTTCACTCGGCCGGTCTGATCGACAGCAGGGTCGAATTCGCGGCGGCGGAGTTCGGACGCGAGCACATCGCCCGGCGCTCCGGGCGCCGGGATGCCTTCCAGTGGCCGTCGATCGTGCGAACCGGACCTGAAGCCAATCGCATGGTCCGCCAGGAGGAAGGAACCGAGACGGCTTCGGGCCTGTCGTCGCCCAAGCGCTACCTTTGGGACCTCGAGCCTTCGGTGAGCGAATGGCGATTCCAGAATCACATGGACACGCAGAACATGCCGCGCATTGCCCGATCGGCATGCCGCTATCTCAACGACAACGGCGATGTCATCGAGCAGGTCAGGCGCGACGTTGCGGACCGTCTGCGTGACAGGAGGGACGCGAAGGTCGACATGGCCATCAGGCCGAGGTTTTCGCGCTCGGCTCTCTACGGGTTTCTCGTCGGGGAGCTGATCAGCCATGCGCTGGTGCAGATCAATGATCCGGCCTCCAGGGCCCGTCGGGCACGGTCTGCCGTTCCCCGGCGCCTGCGCACGGTCATTCTCACCCTGCCTTCGGCGACGCCAATGCAGGAGCAGGCCATCATCCGTTCCAGAGCCGAGGGGGCGGTCCGTCTGATCTGGTCCATTCTCGGCCTCGCCGACGACGCTGCAGCCACCTGTTCGCGGCCAAGACTGGTTGTTGACTGGGATGAAGCGAGTTGTACCCAGCTGGTATGGCTCTACACCGAGATTGCCCGCAAGTTCGAGGGCAGGATCGACGAGTACATGGCGCTAAAGGGGCGGCCCAGAGTCCAGGAAGACGGCGAGACCCTGGAAAACTCCATCCGCATCGCCTGCATCGACATCGGCGGCGGCACTACCGATCTCATGGTGACCTCCTACTTCGGCGAGGGCGACAGGCTCATGACCCCGCGCCAGGTGTTTCGCGAGGGTTTTCGCATTGCCGGCGACGATGTCACCCGCGAGGTCGTGGCGTCGATTGTTCTGGGTCGAATCGCTGATTCCGTCGAGGCTGCAGGCGGTGTCTACGTCCGGGAGCGATTGCGCGAACTCTTCGGCGGTGATGTGGGCGGCATGGATCAGCGGATGCGCCAGATGCGCCGGCAGTTTTCCCTCAGGATTCTGGCACCGCTGGCGGTTGCCACGCTGAATGCCTGCGAGAACATCGCAGAGGACGCCACGATCGAAATCCGTGTGGCCGAGGTCCTCGGGTATCAGGAGGACGAGAATGGAACGCTGGAACTCGACGTGCCTTCAGGTCTCGTCGCCTACCTCGAGGACCCGGTCCGGGAAGCCGGAGCCCGCGACTGGCGCCTTGCCGGCGCCACGATGAGGATTCGCCGTTCCGAGGTCGATGCATCGGTACGCGGCGTTCTGCAGAAAGCCCTGCAGGACATGGGCAAGGTGATCGATCATCTCGGCGTCGACGTGATCCTGTTGACCGGTCGACCCTCCAGGCTGCCGGCGGTCCGTGCACTGATCCGTGACATGATGATCGTGCCTCCGGATCGCCTGGTGTCGATGCATCGCTACCGTGTGGAGGAGTGGTATCCCTTCCGCGATCCCGTGACCAACGAGGTCGGCGACCCGAAGAGCACCGTGGCGGTGGGAGGTATGCTGTGCGCTCTCAGTTCGAGTCGCATAGCCAATTTCCGCTTGCGTTCCGAGCGCCTGCAGATGCGTTCCACGGCCCGATTTGTCGGCGTCATGCATACCGCAGGGCAGATCTTTGACAAGGACGTGCTCTTCGCCGAGGGCAACGGCAAGGCGCCGGGCGAAGTCGTCGAGGAGGAGGCGGTGCTGCCCGTCTACAATCCGGTGCACGTGGGATTCCGCCAGATTGCCGATGAGAGGTGGACGACGACACCCCTCTATCTCCTCGATTTTGCCAACGAGAGTGTGCTGAAGCGTCCCCTTCCGGTCCGGGTGACACTGAGACGGCGCGACTCCCATGCGGATCCCGAGAACCCCGATCACGTTCTGCGACTCGAGGCGGCGAGGGAGGCGTTCGTGATCGATTATGTCGAAGATGGCGAGGGCGACGTCTGTCACCGCGACGATGTCAGGCTGCGCTTGCAGACTCTGGGACCCGAGGACCACTACTGGCTCGACACCGGCATCGTCCGGCTGGCCTGATGGATGGGGAACGTGATGAGCGAGCGCGCTGAAGCACTGGCGAAACGCTGCCTCGCGGTGGCGGATCTGGCCGGCCGGGCAGGTGCCTGGATCGGCGATGACGACAACCGCGAGAAGGTTGGCGCGCAGGGACCTGCGTTCGCCCGGGACTTCCGCCGGGCGCGGTTCCGCGCCGGCAAGCTCGCCACGGCGGCCGGCCGGAACATGTGCGTCGGTGTCTATGGACCGAGCCAGGCCGGCAAGTCCTATCTCATTTCGGTGCTCGGGCGGCCAAGGGGAGGAGACCTCGTGGCAGCCTTCGACGGCGCCGGGCGCTCCGTCACCTACCTCGACGAGATCAATCCGGAGGGACAGGGAGAATCGACAGGCCTTGTCACCCGATTCACCACACAGCAGGTACCGGCGCCACCGGGTTACCCGGTCAGGGTCAGCCTGCTTTCGGAGGCGGATATCGCAAGGGTGTTGATCAATTCCTTTGCCGAGGATGGCGACAACATGGAGACCCCGCCGTCGGCGGAGCAGCTCGAACAGTTGCTGGAGACGGCACAGGGGCAGGCAGGGCCGCCCGGGCAGGCAGTGACCATCGAGGAGATGTGGGATGTGCAGGATTACGTCGCCAGTCACTTCGGCCACCTCGCCTACTTTGCTTCCCTGGCCGACTACTGGAATCGAGCGGCCGGCCTTGTGCCGCGGGTCAACCTGGCCACGCGAGCCGGTCTCCTCGCTGTTCTCTGGGGGCGCCATGCGCCGCTGACGGACCTCTACCTTGCGCTCGCCGGGCATCTTGAAGCGCTTGGGGGAGTGCGCGATGCCTTCGTTCCTCTCGAGGCCCTCATTCCACGCGAAACCTCGATCATCGACGTCCAGACCCTGAAGGACCTGGATGGCAAGGCGCACGGCAGTCTTGATCCGGTCGAGGTGACGACCGGGGACGGCGCCGTGGCGCGCATCGGGAGGGGACATCTGTGTGCCATGGTGGCCGAAATGATCGTTCCCATGGCCGACGTGCCATGGGAGTTCATGCACAGGACCGATCTTCTCGACTTTCCCGGCACGAGGAATCGCTTCACCCATGATCTCGGCCGGTTCCTTGCCGAGGGCGAGTCTCCGATTTCCCAGCTCTTCCTGCGCGGCAAGGTCGCCTATCTCTTCGATCGCTATGTTGCCGAACAGGAGATGACCTCAATGATCCTGTGCATCGGCGACGGCAACATGGAGGCGAAGGATCTCCCCGGCCTCGTAGAGAATTGGGTGGCTGCAACCCATGGCGACACGCCCGCCCGGCGGGCCGAGGCACGGTGCATCCTGTTCTTCGTGCTCACCAAGTTCGATACGCTGCTCGTTGAATCCGGTGGATCAGGAGATGATCCGGTGACGCGATTCGACAGGCGCATCCAGAATTCGATGGCCGAACCCTTCGGAAAGATGGCTGACGCCTGGATCAACGAGTGGTTGCCGCACACGCCCTTCAACAACTCGTACTGGATGCGCAATCCGACCTACGAAACGCCGTTGATGGCCTATGATGCAAACCGCCGCGAAGCCGCCATCCGCGAGGACATGACGGCCCGGCTCGAGACCCTGCGTCAGGGGGCGGTGACGGCGCCGCTGGTCCAGCGTCATTTTGCCGATCCCAGGGCGGCCTGGGAGGCGGCGCTGACGATCGACGATGGGGGTGTCACCAGGCTGGCGGGAGCGTTGGCCGAAGTCTGCCACATCGAGACCAAGCTTGACCAGGTCAGCGATCAGCTGGATATCCTGATCGACGCTATCCAGCGCCCGCTCGTCCGATTCCATGTCTCGTCGGATTTCGAGGAGAGGCTGGCTCTGAGGCAAGAAGCAGCTGACACCGTCCTCGACAGTCTCGACATGTGCTTTGACGACAACCGGTTCGCCGAACTTCTCGATGATCTGATGATCAACCCGGCGGTCGTTGCCGACCGCATGGCGCGCGTGCCTGCAGATGTTTTCATTGTCGCCGAAGGCCAGCAGCCTCCTCCGGGTGATTCGGCGACCACCGGCAGACGGTCGGCAAGGCCCCGCCCCGGAGGGCGACGGCAGGCGGAGGCGACACCTCCCGTCGAGACCGGGGAGGGTCCAAGGACACGGCGCATGACCATGGAGGCCTTCCAGGCAGAACGTGCCCTGACGACGTGGATCGATGGTCTGCATGATCTCGTGACCCGCCCGGATTGGCGGCGGCGGTTCAGCCTGACGGAGAAGACGGCGAGTGATCTTGTGACCGAACTCATCGAAGCGGCCCGACGTCTCTCTCTCCATGACGACATCGTGACCGTGCTCAGAAAGTGGAACTTCTCCCTCCACTCGGACCGCCGTGCCGCGCCGGCGGCGGCGATCGCTGCCGACACGGTCAACTCCTTCGTTGCCCGTCTCGGAATGGACAGGTTGCCGCAGGACAGGCGTCCGCAGGTTGAACAGGAAGGGAGCGGGCCACGCCCGGTGTTCAGGGAGCAGCCCTCCAGGGACGATGTCACGTCCTTCTCGTTTGCTTCCGACAGCGGCGCCGAGGAGCGGTTTGTCGACTGGACCCATGGCCTCTTCCGGATCTTCGAGGACAATGCCAGGAGCATTGGCGGAGAGACCGTGGACACGGAACAGAACCTCGTGCTCGGCGAAATCATCGGAAGGCTGGAGGCGAACAGGACGGCGACATGACATTCAGGATCATTCCGGACCCCCGCCATCCGCTGGGAGGATACGCCCTTCTCATGACGGAAGAGGGACAGTCGAAAGGCAATGGTCAGTTGACCATCCGCCGGTCCTATGACGGACGCTACCTCGGAGCATCGGGCTGGCAACTGGCCAAGGCGACGCTTGGACCTCTGGAATCGGTCTCGAATGGCCTGATTCTCGGCCCCGATGTGGTCCGTCACGTTGACGAATTCGACAACCTCGAGATCTCGTTCGAGGGGGGCAGCGCCGGCAGTGTCGTTTGGCCCGGCAATGTCCTTCCCCCGCCCGATGCAGCGCGCGGGGGTGGCCTGGGTGGTGGTGTGACAGGAGCCGCTCCTGACATTCCCGTGGTGGCGACAGGGACGACGGAAGCTGAAGGCGAGGGCGAGCCACCACCGGTCGACACCCCTCCGGCCTCACGTCGTGGCACCTACCTCGTCCTTGCCCTGGTGTTCGTGGTCCTTGGAATCGCCGCTGCCCTCTATGTCTTACGGGACGATATCGTCGAACCGCGGACCGCGGAGACGGGACTGGCATGCAGCGATGATGCCGTGACCGACGTCGCGGAGGCAGATTCGCTGCTCGATTGGGTAGAGCGATGCGCGACCGATGAGGGGGTCACTCCGCAGACGCGGCTGTGGGTTGTCGAGAGACTGATTGGCGAGACTCCGGAAGCGCTCGTCGTCATGGGCCGCTGGTACGATCCGGCCTTTGAATCCGGTTCATCCCCCTTCGAGAGACCTGCCATCGAGATCGCGGCGCGCTACTACGCCGAGGCCGCCGTGGCCGGGGTTGACGGCGCGCAGGATCTTCTCGATGACGTCTGCGGGCGTCTCGACACGGACGACTTCATGCAGAACGACGCTATCAATCTCTACTGTGGAGGGGAACAATGATGCGTCTGCGCCTCTTGGTGCCGGCCGTCGTCGCGGTCCTGGCGGGTGTGGTCGGACCAGCCGTCGAGGCCCAGGAAGAGAGGCCGCTCCTGATCGATGGCACGAGCACGCTCTACCAACGCGTTCTCACGCGCCCCGGCACGCCACGCTTCGATGCGCCTGAAGGCGTTGTCCAGGACCTTTACCCTGCCTTCCAGCCTCTCTATGTCTTTGGCCGTGACGGTTCCTGGCTCCGGGTCGGGGGGGCGGCAGGGATGCCGGCCGAAGGATGGGTGAACGAGGCCGCCACGATCGACTGGCCCTACAACGTCGTTGCCGCCTTCACGAGCACCGCAGGCAGGGAACGCCAGCTTCTCTTTTCCGATCTCGCATCGCTGGACAGCCTGATTCAGAGCGAGGCCGCGGTGTCGCTGGCTCGCGAGCTGAGGCACACCATTGACGAAGGAGGTTCCGGGGAGGCGTCGGGAGTGATCTCGATTGAACCGTCCGAATACGTCGACATCAACGACGCCGAGACCTTCTACATCCTGCCGATCCTCGAATTCCACGAGGATTTTCATCCCATGAGCGCGGATCTGTTCCTGAAGATGCGCGTCGCCTCGGTTCCGTTGCAGGACGAGCCAGGCGCCGAGACTCCATTACCGGAAGACTCCATCCGGGACTCTGATGCCGGCATCATGATTGTGCTCGACACCACCCGGTCGATGGGGCCTTTCATTGCCGAGACCCTCGAGGTCATGGAGGAGGAAATCCGCAGGATTGCGGACACAGAAACAGGCGAACGGGTACATTTCGGCATCCTGGGTTTCCGCGACAATCCCGCTGCCGCAGAGGGTATCGATTACCGGGTGCGCGTCTTTTCGCCGCTCGACAGGGACAACGCCGTTGATGCGCCACTTGCCGCGCTCTCGTCCATGGAAGTCGCAGGCGTGTCCACGCCCGGTTACAACGAGGACAGTCTTGCGGCCATCCGCCATGCCCTGGAGGAAACCGACTGGGCGCCAGGTGGCGTGGAGTTCGTGAAGAAACTCATCATCCTGGTGACCGATGCCGGGCCCAAGATTGCGCGTGATCCCAATGCCGAGACCGATATCAACGCCGCATCCCTTCAGGCGATGGCAAGGGAACAGGATGTCGGCATCATTGTCATCCATCTCCTCACGCCGGACGGGGTGGCGAACCATGAATACGCGGCGAACCACTACCGGGAACTCGCTGCGGCACTCGGCCATGTCTTTTACTATCCGGTGACCGGCGGCCGGCAGGACTTTGGTGCCGAAATCCGTTCGACCATCACCCGGGTCATGTCACAGGTTTCGAGAAACCTCGAGGGCGAGCTCACCGAGGTGCCAGAGCCCGACGAGACGGGTGTATTGCCCGAGGGGGCGGAACTCGATGTGCTCGGACTGGCCATGGAACTTGCCTATCTCGGGCGCGTGCTCGAGACACGGGCACCGGACGTGTTCGAGGCCTGGGTGGCAGACCGGGCGCTCGAGGATTCGCGCAAGGTGGCGGTCGAACCGCGCCTGCTGATCACGAAAAACCAGCTGTCGTCGTTGCGCGACGTGCTTGCTGCCGTGCTCGAGGTCGGGGAGAGCACCCAGACGGGTGGTGCGGCACACGACTTCTTCAGCCAGCTTCAGGGTACCGTGTCGCGCATGGCTCAGGATCCCGACAGGCTGATCAACACCGAGTTCGATACCCTTGGGAGCGCCTTTGGTGAATTTCTGGAGGGACTTCCCTATCAGAGCCGGGTGATGGAGATCACCCAGGAGCGCTGGGACAACATGGGAACGGGACGCCGTCAAATCATCGATGACCTGAGAAGCCGTTTCCTGCTCTACGAACGCTGGCATGACGACCCCTCACTGTGGGTGGCGCTCTACGACAACGCCCCCGACGGCGAGCATGTCTATGCCATGCCCTTCGGAGCACTGCCCTGACAAGGGCGACGATGAGGTTCGTCCTCGAGCGCGTGTCGCGCACCCTGGAGAGCTCCACCCGCAGGTTCGAACTCGACATCCCGGCCTTCGAAGTGGATCGCGGAGAGGTGGTCGCCCTTGTCGGCGACAGCGGTTCGGGCAAGACGGCGATGATGGAGCTTCTCGCCCTCGCAGCAGCCCCCGACGAGGGCGGGGCCTTCGTGCTGGCCGGCGACGAGGAGGTCGATATCGCCAGGCTGTGGCGTCACGCACGGCTCCAGGATCTCGCCGCGACAAGGAGCCGGCATCTCGGATTTGTGGCCCAGACCGGGGGACTCCTCGAGTTTCTGACTGTGAGGGAGAACGTAGCCCTGGCTCAGGACGTCGCCGGCAAACGTGACCGTCAGCGCGTCGACCAGCTGGCCGGGACACTGGGTCTTGAAAGCGTCCTTGAAGAACGCCCGGCCAGACTTTCCATTGGCCAGCGCCAGCGGACCGCGATCCTTCGCGCCCTTGCCCATCGCCCGTCCTTTGTCATCGCCGACGAGCCAACCTCAGCGCTCGATCCCGGCACCGCCCGCGAAGTCATAGATCTCCTTCTTGAAACTGCGGTGGGCGAGGGGGCGGGCATCATCGTCTCGACCCACAACGTTGCGCTCATGGCCCATTCCGGCGTCGAGACTGTCCCCGTTGTGCCCGTTCCGGGTGCGGCCCACTGGGTCAGCCGCGTGGAACGCCGGCGATGATCCTTGTACGCCTTGCCATCGCCGACCTCTGGCACGACCGGGTCATGGCGCTCTGCAACATGGCCGCAATCATCGGCATCGTGGCACCGCTTGGCATTCTCACCGGAATCAAGACGGGTGTCGTCGATGCCCTCATCCATGATCTCGTCACCCGCCCTGAAATCCTGCGGGTCGTCATCACGGGCGATCACGGGTTTGCGCCGGGCGACATCGAGGAAGTGGCGGGCTGGCATGAAACCGGATTCGTGGTTCCGTCGTCGCGGTCCATTGCCCGGCGTCTCATGGTCCGTCGTGAAGGCGGAACCGTTATCCGCCGCGCCGCGCTCGTTGCCACCGGCGCGGGCGAACCCTGGTTCTCTGACAGCGTGGTCATCACCTTTGGCGAGGTGGCGGCAAGTTCTGCTCTGGCACGGCGTCTCGACCTTGTCCCCGGTGACCGACTTGAAGCAGTCGCGCGCCGTGGCGAGACCGGGGAGACCGTGCTGAGGTTGACGTTGAAGGTCGCAGCGGTGCTGCCCCGAGGCACACTGGCCGGAGACGGGCTGCTGATGACGCCCGCTCTCATGGACGACATCGAGGCCTTTTATGACGGCTACGCGGTGACACATCTCGGCATGGACGAGGGCCGACCGCTGGCCGAGAGAACGGGGCTGGCCGAAAGCATGCGTCTCTATGCCGCAGATCTGCTTTCCGTGGCCCTTCTCGAGGACCGTCTCGAGAAGCGGTTCGGCATCGAGGCCTCGTCGGATGCCGCAGAGGTCGAAGCGACTCTCGATCTCGAGCGTCGCCTTGGCCTCGCCCTCGATCTCGTGGTCGCGGCGGCCACCGCAGGGCTGTTTGCCGCCCTTGCGGCAAGCTTCTGGTCGATGACACGGGCACGCCGGCGGGCCCTGGCAGTGCTGGCGATGATCGGTATGTCACCGGCGCGTCTGGCCTGCTATCCGGTGTGGGTGGCGCTCGTGACGGCGCTCTTCGGCCTTGTCGGCACCGCCGGTCTCGTCATGGGCGGTTCGGTCATCGCCACCCGCCTGTTCGGCGGAGATCTTCCGGGCGACGCATCCTTCATGCCGTCGCTTGGCGATGCGGTGCGCCTTTGCGTCGGTGTCCTCATCATCTCGGCTGCCGCCTCCTTCCTCGCTGCCCGGGAGGCTGCCCGCGCCCAACCCGGCGCCGTCTTCAGGGAGGAGGCATGACATACCGGCACCTGATGGCGCGAGCGTTGCTCGGGGCCTCCCTGGTCACTTTTCCGGCGGTATCCGCCGTGGCCGAGACTGCCATCAGCTGGGAAAGCCGGTTCTGGGACCGGTCCGGCAACGCCGATCTGGTGCTGCCGTTGCCCTGTGGCGGCGCGATGGCCTTCCAGCGTGTCGATACGCCGGTTCCCGGAGGAGATCCGGCGAGCGACCGGCCGGTACAGATGGGCCTTGCCTCGAGCGAGGCAGGCTATGTCGACTACCTGCGCCGCGCCTTCATTCGGGGCGGGTTCAGTGACCCGGAGGATGCCTCTGCATTCTACTACATCGGCCGCTACGAACTCACCCGCGATCAGCATGCGGCGCTCCTCGGCAACTGTCCCCGACCGTCTCTTGTCGGCACGATTCCGGCCTCCGGTCTTTCATGGTTTGATGCTGTCGATGCGGCGAGACGCATGACCGAATGGCTGCGTCAGAACGCGCCTCGGGCTTTACCGCACGAGGACGGGGCTCCGGGCTTCGTCCGTCTGCCCACGGAAGTCGAATGGGAGTATGCCGTCAGGGGCGGGGCGGCTGTCGACGGGTCTGTCTTCAACCAGCGCACCTATCCTCTCGACGGACCCATGCGTGACCATGGCTGGCACCAGGGGGCGGAGTCGGCACGTGGTCAGCTGCGTCCCGTGGGTCTCCTCGGTCCCAATCCAGTCGGTCTTCACGACGTTTATGGCAACGTCGAGGAAATCATGTTCGAGCCTTTCCGGCTCAACGCCCTGGGGCGCCTGCACGGGCAGCCCGGTGGCGTGGTCACCCGCGGCGGTTCGATCCTGTCGCGGGCCTCGGAACTCTCGAGTGGACTGCGCCAGGAGTTTCCAGCCTATTCCATGACGGACGGCAAACCGGTGGCTCTCGACACTTTCGGGGTGCGGTTCGTGATCGGCATTCACCTGGCGCTGTCGACGGAACGTACCAACCGGCTAAGGAACGCCTGGCTCGATCGCTTCAATGCCGGCGGTGACACCGATACCGACGCAAGCCTGACGGACATTCTCGACATTCTGATTGCCGAGGAACTCGAACTCGAACGGCGCCTCATCCTGGAAACGGCGCGTCTGCGCGCAACGGAGGCCGCACGCGAACGAGAGGCGAGCCAGCTTGAGGCGATGAAGGCGCTCATCATCGGTGGTGCCGTTCTCGTGCAGTTCCTTCGCGAGGACAATTACAGGATTTTGCATACAGTCGATGTCATTGCCGCCTATGACACCGCCATCGATAAGGCCGAAGACAGTGACGGATTCGTCAGCGAGGAGGACATCGAACGGCTGGTCACCAGCCGCGAAAAAATGAGGGCCGGCCTGAGAGACCGGGAGTCCCGCTTCGCTCTCAACTTCCTGAGTTACAGGAGGAACCTGGTCACAAGCGCCACAGGCTACGACCTGGAGGAACGCGATCAGGCACTCGGCATCCTTCTGAAGGAACTCGAACTTTCCGGCAGGGAAGGCCTCAAACCCCTTGTGCGGGATTTCCACGAGGACATTGCCGCCTACGCCGCCAACCCGTCCCTCGAGACTCCGCAGATCCGCGCCCTTGCCCTCGAATGACGGCCGGCTCCGGTGTCGAAGAAGCGCCGCGGATCACCTTGGCTTCTTCCATCCTTGGGCAACTCGTCAGGCCGCGGCTGCGCAGGAGCAGGTGCACGAACAACTGAAGACACTTCAGTCAGGATTCGAGACCGGCACAACGCCCCGTCGCCCTGGCCATCTCACTGCCAGGAGACCTGTCGGACGAGATGCTGGCTGAAGAGATCGTCGAACTCGTCTCGCTGGACATAGAATCTCTCGAGTTCGTCGCCAGAGAGGACTTCACCAGCCGGCAGACGCAGATCGAGGGGATTGATCTGCTCGTTGTTGACCAGAACTTCGTAGTGAAGGTGGGGCCCCGTGGACCGCCCGGTACTGCCGACAAAACCGATCGTCTGACCCTGTCTGACGCGACTGCCGGAGGCAAGGCCTTGGGCGAAACGACTCATGTGGGCATAGGCCGTCTTGTAGGTGCTGTTGTGGCGGATGCGTATGTAGTTGCCGTATGCGCCATTGTAGCCGATCGTTTCAATGACGCCGTTGCCCGCCGCCAGAATAGGAGTTCCTGTCGGAGCACCGAAGTCGACGCCCTTGTGCATTCTGGTGTAGCCGAACAGCGTGCGCTGGCCGAAGCCCGAAGTGATGCGGGCGCCGTCAATGGGAGTTCGCAGGAGGGCCTTGCGCACACTCTCGCCGACGTCGTTGAAGTAGTCCGCAAAACCGCTTTGCGGTGTAAACTGGTAGACGGGCAGGGCCGCTCCGGAAACGTTGAGCGACATGAAGAGCGGCAGGCCGTGACGCACCACGTCCTCGGCCTCGTCAACGTAGCGTTCATAGAGAATGGAGAAGCTGTCACCGCGCTGGATCTCGCGCTGGAAGTCGACATCGAAACTGTAGGAGAAGATCATCCTGTGGAGAACGTCCAGGGGTACGCCCTCGTCAATCGCGGCCTTGTAGAGGCTGCTCATGATCTTTCCGCTAACGGCCACGTACTGCCGTTCAAGGGGCAGTTCCGTACGTTCGGCAGTATACGCGCCGTCACCGCCGCGCCGGACGGCGACCCGTTCTCCCGGCACCGGCGTCATGGCGAGTTCGAGAAGACCATCCGTATCAAAGACAGCGTCGAAGTGCTGGCCTGCTCGGATGCGGCGCAGGTTGAACACCTCGCCAAGGGCGAGTGTTGCGGCATGGGCCTGTTGCGTGTCGGTCTCGATCTCCAGGAGTTCCGTCATGAAGATCTCTCCAGCCTCAACCACGAAGGCCTTGTGAGTGAGCGCAGGTGACTCCGGAACCGTCGTCTCTGCCTCGGGTGGCGTTTCAACGGGAGCAACATCCCCGATGTCCGCGTCATCGGTCCCTTGCGTCGCCACGATGTCCGCTGTCGCCTCCCAGGTTCCTTGCCGGTTGACGATAATGCCGCGACCAAGACGCTTCGGCTTCTCGGCAATTCTGGTCTCGCCCGCCTCGTCAGCCGGACTCTCGACTGCGACGGCCTCGTCGGTGACGGGGGCAAAATCAGGCCGGTAAGGTGTTGCTGTGATTTCGGAAACGTACCCGGTTCCGGAAAGACTGGCCTGCGCGTAGCGATCGTCA
>CBDCRU010000002.1:1912500-1956441 GCA_965221115.1 Alphaproteobacteria bacterium
GGGCCGCTGGAGGCATCGGAAGTGAGTATGCTGACATGAGTAGCGATAAAGAGTGTGAGAAACACTCTCGCCGAAATCCCAAGGGTTCCTGCGCAAGGTTAATCCACGCAGGGTGAGCCGGCCCCTAAGGCGAGGCCGAAAGGCGTAGTCGATGGGAACCAGGTCAATATTCCTGGGCCTGCCAGATGTGACGAACTTCGTGAATTGTCCGGGCTTATCGGATTGTTCCGGGCAGTGAAGAAGTTCCAGGAAACAGCTCTGGCATCAAGACCGTACCCTAAACCGACACAGGTGGGATGGTAGAGTATACCGAGGCGCTTGAGAGAACGATGTTGAAGGAACTCGGCAAATTGCCTCCGTAACTTCGGAAGAAGGAGGCCCTGTCCGCGGGCAACCGCGGGTGGGGGGCACAGAGCGGGGGGTAGCGACTGTTTACTAAAAACACAGGGCTCTGCTAAGTCGCAAGACGACGTATAGGGTCTGACGCCTGCCCGGTGCCGGAAGGTTAAGGGGAGAGGTGCAAGCTTTGAACCGAAGCCCCGGTAAACGGCGGCCGTAACTATAACGGTCCTAAGGTAGCGAAATTCCTTGGCGGGTAAGTTCCGTCCTGCACGAATGGCGTAACGACTTCCCCACTGTCTCCAACATCGACTCAGCGAAATTGAATTCTCCGTGAAGATGCGGAGTACCCGTGGTTAGACGGAAAGACCCCATGCACCTTTACTACAGCTTTGCACTGGTATTAGCGGTTGTTTGTGTAGGATAGGTGGGAGCCGGTGAAGCGTTGGCGCCAGCTGACGTGGAGGCACCCTTGAAATACCACCCTTGTGATCGCTGATATCTAACCGAGTCCCGTGAATCCGGGGCCGGGACCCTGCATGGTGGGTAGTTTGACTGGGGCGGTCGCCTCCCAAAGAGTAACGGAGGCGCGCGAAGGTGGGCTCAGGCTGGTCGGAAATCAGCTGTTGAGTGCAATGGCATAAGCCCGCCTGACTGCGAGGCCGACGGGCCGAGCAGAGACGAAAGTCGGTCATAGTGATCTGGTGGTTCCGCGTGGAAGGGCCATCACTTAACGGATAAAAGGTACGCTGGGGATAACAGGCTGATACCGCCCAAGAGTTCACATCGACGGCGGTGTTTGGCACCTCGATGTCGTCTCATCACATCCTGGGGCTGAAGCAGGTCCCAAGGGTTCGGCTGTTCGCCGATTAAAGTGGTACGTGAGATGGGTTTAGAACGTCGTGAGACAGTTCGGTCCCTATCTGCCATGGGTGTAGGAAACTTGAGAGGAGCTGTCCCTAGTACGAGAGGACCGGGATGGACGCACCTCTGGTGTACCGGTTGTCGCGCCAGCGGCATCGCCGGGTAGCTATGTGCGGAAGGGATAACCGCTGAAAGCATCTAAGCGGGAAGCCCCCCTCGAAACCGGGTTTCCCTTGAGAGCCGTGGAAGACCACCACGTTGTTAGGCCAGGTGTGGAAGCGTGGTAACACGTGAAGCTAACTGGTCCTAATCGCTCGATTGGCTTGATCTTCAACTAGCGACTTGTCATGAAGGGGTCTGGGTAAGGCCCGCGCTTGAATACCACATCGACTGAAATCCTCCGGTGCTTCGATAGCCTGGTGGTCATAGCGGGGGGCCCCCACCCGATCCCATTCCGAACTCGGCCGTTAAATCCCCCAGCGCCGATGGTACTGCGTCTTAAGGCGCGGGAGAGTAGGTCGCCGCCGGGCTATCGAAGCACCGGATTGAAAACACGAACAATGCGGGGTGGAGCAGTCCGGTAGCTCGTCAGGCTCATAACCTGAAGGTCGCAGGTTCAAATCCTGCCCCCGCAACCAAAAAAGCCCTTGAAAACATTGATGTTTTCAAGGGCTTTTCGATTCTGCACACCAGACTTGAAATAGCAATGGGAATCCAATGGGAATCACAAGAAGTCCAAAAACAGGCTGTCAAAGTCGACGAACGGCGGCGAAAGGTGCCGAATCGCGGTAAGCATCCACCAAAGGTGGTGAGCCTCCGGGAAGACCGCCTATCCGGGAGGGTCACGGATCGCGGGCTCAAAGTGTGCCGAATCGCAGAGCATCCAGCGCAGTACGTCGAAGGAGTCTCGGACTGCAACGCTGTCATTCGCCTCCAATGCCCAGCGCTTGTCGCCGACGGCGCAACATCCGCACTCATGGCAGACTGGAATCTTGGAACATAATCCGATGGGGAGGAAACACCATGCTGGGTGACGACACAATCGACTTACGCGCCCCGAAACCGATACCGGAGGTTCCGGAAGATATTCTTGAGGAGCTTCAGGAATGGTACCCGGCCGAGCGTCCACAACCTTCCGCCGGTACCTTCGAGATCGGCTTGGTGCTTGCCGGCGCAGTCTCCGCCGGCGCCTACACCGCCGGCGTCATGGACTTCCTGTTCGAAGCCCTCGACGAGTGGTACCGGCTCCGCAACGACGACGCGTGCGGTGCGGAACTGCCGAATCACGACGTCGTGGTGCGCGTGATTAGCGGTGCATCAGCGGGCGGTATCAACGGCGCCATCGCCGCGACGGCATGCCGGTACCGATTTCCGCCCGTCACTCTCGCCTCCGACGAAGAGCGCAGACAGGCGAACCCCTTCTACGACACTTGGGTCAATCGCATCGACATCGCCCGTCTGCTCGACACCTCCGACCTAGATGGAGACGGCGCCGCCATCGGTTCACTGCTCAACTCCGAGTCCCTCGACGAGATGGCGCTGGGCATTGTGGCAATGACGGGCGACACCGATGCGGATCAGACCTCCCGTCCGTGGCTCGAGGATCCCTTCAAGTTGCTGCTCACAGTGACCAACCTCGCTGGTGTCCCCTATAGAATCCGCTTTACGGGCGCCAAGTCGCTGAGCCACGAGATGGTCATGCATCGCGACCACGTCGGATTCTTGGTACCCGCGCTCACCAATTCAATAAGCAGTCCGGCACCCCCGCCGGATCTCGTTCCGCTGGCTCCGGTCAATAGCGACCAGGCTGCGGGATGGCAACAGCTCGCTGCGACCGCTCTCGCATCGGGTGCCTTCCCCATAGCCCTTGCCGCCCGGTCCCTTTCGCGGCCGGGTTCTGACTATGACTATCGGTTCGTGTTTCCCCGCGCCGACCGGAATGTCGTGTACTCCAAACCGGCGATCGACCGCGCCGACGTCTATCGCTTCAACGCCGTCGATGGTGGCGCGATGAACAACGAGCCGTTCGAACTGGCCCGCGTCGAGCTCGCCGGATTGAAGGCGCGCAATCCACGTCGAGGACGTGATGCTCACCGGGCCGTAATCATGGTTGATCCCTTCACCGATCCGCAGCCTAACCTGCCCACACCGGACAGGTCTCTGTGGGCCACCTTCGCTGGGCTTCTCAAGGCGTTCAAGGCCCAGACGCGCTTCCATCAGATCGACCTCACCCTCGCCGAGGCCGGTGACGTGTACAGCCGGTTCATGATCGCGCCCAGCCGCAACGACGTCCGGGGCAGCGGCGCCATTGCCTCGGGCGGTCTGCGAGGCTTCCTCGGGTTCTTCTGCAAGGACTACCGGCTGCACGACTACATGCTCGGACGGGCGAACTGCGAAAGCTTCCTGCGCGAATGGTTCGTCCTTCCGTCGGCCCATACGACGACCGGCGAACACTCGGAGAGAAGCAATTCGTTGTTCCAGCACTGGCCCCAGGCCGCTCTCGACGACGATACCTACAAGAGCTGCCGCCGCAAAGGACACCGCCAGATCATTCCCCTCGTCGGGACGGCGGCCGAGGCTCAGGAACTGCCCTCGTGGCCTGCAGGCAGGTTCAGCGGATACGACAGCCTGGAGCGGGACATCAAGAAACGGATCGACGCTTGCTACCCCTCGCTCGCGGATCAACTCGTCAAGGCGTTCTGCCAAGGCACTTCTACTTTCTCGTTCGCATGCGGACCATTAACGTACGTTGCCGCATGGCTCGCGTGGAAGCTGCGACTGAGGAGGAAACTTCGCGACAAGCTGAAGAACTGGATTGATGCAGCCCGGGACGAAGTTGATGAGCGGGGCCAGGACTTTGCCAACAACGATGGACAAGAGCCACGTCCACCGGACGCGCTTGCAACCGGCAGTAGACCGCTGGCACGGCGCCCCTGAGTTCTTGCCAGACAATCCGTTCAGACTGTCAGACCCGAAACCCGAGCGTCGCCGGCGCCCTCCGGGTCACCTGCAACGAAGAAAACCCCCGAGGTCCACGGCATTTGCGGACAGTCGACGCCTTGCGAAGGAAGGTCGCTGGGAATCGATGGGGAATCGCCGCGTTTCAAAGGGCGGGCGGTCGCAGACGGCCTCTGTCGTCTCCGGCGATGGCCAGGCATGGGGAAGCGGGCTTCGATCGATCGCCCCACCATATGATACCGCGGGCAACTCACGCGGTCGGGCGGCCGATGGCGGCAAGCGCGCGGATCGCCGCGACGACGGATCGTCCGGCCGTGCGTTCACCCCTGTCCGTGCTCCGGTCAGAAAAATCGCGCGGCGCTTTCATTGCCGCCGGAATTGCGCTAATGATCGCAGTGGGTTGATGGGCGACGTTCGGCGGGCGGATGTGTTTGTACGCCCCGCACTGCGGACGGGAGCCTCGGGGGCGATGCGATGGACAAGGTGGAGGACAGGCAGGTTCCGGCCCGCGCCGCGGCGTCCGCGCTGTCGTTCGACCCGCGCGCCCGGGGCGGCCGAATTTTTTCGGCCGAGGGCTTGACAAGGGGCCATGACGCTTTCGGTATAATCAGCCGGTCAGCCGGTCAGCCGGTCAGCCGGTCAGCCGGTCAGCCGGTCAGCCGGTCAGCCGGTCAGCCGGTCAGCCGGTCAGCCGGTCAGCCCCACCTGGGTCTGCGCTCCGGCCATGACCGCGGCGGCATGGCCGCGCTGCCGGAAGGGGCCATCCTCCCGGCCTGACGCCTCCCTCTCCGCCGGCACGGGGATCGCCCGCCGGCCGCCTTTTTCCCCCCGCACATTCTTCTCCGGCGCGGCCTGCGCGGCCGCAGCCCTGCTGCTGGCCTTGCCCTGCGCCCCGGCCCTGGCCGCCGACGGCCTTGAGGCCGCCCGGGAGATCGCCTGGCCCGAAGGCTCCGTCGCCCGCGTCCTGAGCCTGCCGGCCGACACGCCTTCGAGCACGCCTTCGGACGCCTGGCGTCTGTCGGGACCGGACGCGGCCCGGTTCCGGATCGAGGCGGGGGCGCTCCGCTTCGCCGCCCCGCCGGATTTCGAGAGGCCCGGGGACGCAGACGCCGACAACCGCTACGCGGTGACGCTGCGCCGCGCCGATGCGGACGGCGACGCGATTGGCGCCACCGTCCGGGTGCGGGACCGCGACGAGCCGGGCCGGGCCGTGGCACGGCCGTGGCGCCCCGTTGTCGGCGAGCCGGTGACGGTAAGCCTGTCGGACCCTGACCTTCCCGACACCGCGCCGGCCCCGGCGGTGCAATGGGAACGTTGGCAATCCCCCGGCGAGTGGCAGGCGATCCCGCGGGCAATCGGGCTCGTCTACACGCCGATGGCCGCGGACGCGGGTCGGCCCCTCCGCGCGGTGGTCTCGTATGCCGACCGCCACGGGCCGGACCGGCAGGCGATGGCGGAGCTGCCCCACCCGGTCATCGGCCCGATGCTCCGGGCACTCGAAGCCCGCACCGACAGCGCCCGCTCGCGGCCGGCCTCCGAAGACACGGCCCCGCGCCCGGCCTTCGATCCCCGCATCCTGCATTACGGGGTGCGGTGCGACGAACGCGACGTGATGACGGTCTCGTTCTCGGCGCCATCGGGCATCCGGGTCTCGGTGAACGGCATCCAGCCCCGTCCGGGACGGGAGGGCTCGGCGGCGGTCCCGGTGACGCCAACGAGCGACGTGGCGGTGACGGTCGCGGCACCGGACGGGGCGTACACGACCTACACGCTCCACTGCATGCCGCCGGAGCTGTGGGCGATCCGCACCGAACCCGATCCCGCCCGCCCGCTGGGGGCGCTGCTCGCACTGACCGGGGGTCCCTGGGCGGCGGTGCTCGACGGGCACGGCGTCTCGCGCGCCCATGTCCGGGCCGGCGGCGACACGGCGGGCTTCTTCCTGCGTCCCTTCGGCTCCGGTCCCGATCTCCGCTGGGCGCATTTCGAGCAGATGCCGGAAGCGGAGCGGAAGACGCCAGGCGAGCCACTGCTCCGCTGGCGGGTGCTCGACCGGGACCTCACGCCGTTGCGCACCGTCGCCACGGCTCTGCCGCTGACCACGACGGGGCGGCACGACTTCCGGCTGCTGGCGGACGGCTCGACGCTGCTGATGACCTACGAGCCTTCGGTGCGGGACCTGCGGGGGCTGGGGTTCCCGGACCGCGACGGCAAGCCGTACGGCGCAGGCGTCGAGATGCAGGATTCTGCGATCCAGCTGCGGGGCCCGGACGGCCGGGTGCGCTGGACCTGGAACTCCTGGGGCCGGCTGCCGCTGGAGGACTGCGCCCAGCACCGGTTCCCCGGCGACTGGGCCCATGTCAACTCCATCGAATGGACGGAACAAGGCGTGCTGGCGTCCTTCCGGGGCTGCTCGACGGTCGTGATGATCGACCCCGCCGCGCCGCCCGGCGAGGAGATCGTCTGGCGGCTCGGCGCGAGCAACCTCTCCCGCGACGACTGGCAACGCCGCGGGCTGGGTCCGCCGCCGCTGCGGATCGTCGGGGATCCGGAGGGCGCGTTCTGCGGCCAGCACGCGGCGCAATTGCTGCCTCCTCCTCCGGGCCTGACCCTGCCGCGCCTGCTGCTGTTCGACAACGGCGTGGCCTGCGTCGTCGATCCCCGGACCGGCAGGCCGCTCGGCCGCAAGTCCGGCATCTACAGCCGGGCGGTGGAATACGCGCTCGACCTCGAACATGGCGAGGCGGTCTTCGTGCGCGACCACGCGCTCGGGGGCGCGCGCGACATGCTCGGCCATGCCGGCGGGCATGTCGAACCCCTGCCGGACGGCGGCTGGCTGGTGAGCTGGGGCGGCCTCGGCCGCGCGTCGCCGGACCGGGTCGGCGGCAAACGGCCCTCGGACCTGGTGACGCGGGTCGATCCCGCGACCGGCATGGAGAGCTTCCGGATACCGGCGGCGGAGGGTGACGGAGCCCACCTGCGCCCCCTGCCGGTGAGCCCGCTCGCCACGATGCGCGCGCCGGGCCGGCTCGCCGCCGTGCTGCCCGACGTGCCGCCGGCGGGGCATGGCGGCGCGGGAGAGACTGTCGAGGTCGCGGTGGCCTTCTCGCGCCCGGTGGCGGCGTTCGGGCCGGATACCGGCTCCGTCGCGGTCATTGGCGGCGTGCTGGCGGAGGTCGCGCCGCTCGACGGCTTCGGCCGCCCGGCCCATGCCTGGCGGCTGGTGCTGGCGCCCTCGGGCGACGGGCCGATGGAACTGCGGTTCCTGGCCGGCGTGGGCTGCAATGGTTCGACGCCCGGCATCTGCACGGCGGACGGAGAGCGCCTGCTCGGCGTTCCCGACGCCGTGGCAATCCCCCGGACCGTCCGCGAAAGCGCCGCGCACGGCCGGACGGCTGCCGCAAGCGGGGGACGGAAGAATGAACAGGAATGAGGCGATCATGAGCGATCAGGACCGGACCGCGGGAACACCCGCATCGCAAGCCGCCGCTGAGCATCCGCGGCATCCCGCCCATGGCGGCCTGACGTGGTTCCGCTCCTGGATCGCGCCGCTGGCCGGCGCCCGAATCGGCCTGCGAACGCTGCTGCCAGCATTGTTCGCGTTCCTGCTGCTGGCCGGATGGACGCCCGAGGCCGGGGCCGTGACGCTCACCGCAAATCCCAGCTTTGTCTGCCAGGGCCAGACGGTGGACGTGGTCTTTTCCGGTATTTCCGCCAGTCAATCGGACCAATTCTATTATACAGGTGGAAGCGGGACCGCAACTTCAGGGACCAACTACAGGATTCTGAATTCGGACGGCACTGAAATCAGTGACTACCAGGACGTAGCGGTCACCGCGGACGAAAACGGCAGATTTACCCTGCGGATTCAGAACATCAATGCAGATGGGAGCGCGGACTTTGAATCAGGCAACTACAATGACTTTGAAATCATTTTTCGTCCCTCCACGCACGCCGACTGCGCCACCGCCACCGACGGCGTGACGGTCTCCCCGACTTCCCTCGCCCTGACCGAGCTCGGCACTTCGAGCACCATCGAGAAGACCTACACGGTGGTCCTCGACACCGACCCTGGCGTGAACGTCACGATCACGGCGACCAACGGCGATGCCACCGCGGTCGAGGTGGACACCGATTCCGGCACGACCGGCAACCAGAACACCCTGACCTTCACCCACGGCAACAGCGGCAACTGGAACACGGCGCAGACGGTGACGGTGCGGGCGCTGAACGACCTCGACGGCGATGGCGAGTCCTTCAACATCACGCATGCCGCGACCGCGGCGAGCGGCGCCTATAACGGCATCACCGTCAACCCGGTGGCGGTGACGACGGCCGACGCCGGCCACGGCGTGGTGGTGTCGAAGTCGAGCCTGTCGGTGGCGGCGAACGACGAGACGGACACCTACACGGTGGTTCTGAAGAGCGCACCCGGCGGCACGGTGACGATTACGCCGACCTCGGGCGCGCCGGCGCGGGCGACGGTCTCGCCCGGTACGCTGAGCTTCACCAACTCGGACTGGAACACGCCGAAGACGTTCACCGTGACCGGCAAGGGCCAGGGCTCGACCTCGATCAGCCACGCGGTGAGCACGGGCACGACGGCCTACCCGACGACCCTGACGATCCCCGCCGTGTCGGTCACGGTGACGGCGGATTCGCGGCAGGTGCTGGACCTTTCGTTCGGTTCGAACCGCAGACTCGAGGGCTCCGCCCACACCCTGACCGTCACCGCCACCGGCGGCTCCGGCAGCCCGTCGGTTGTGGGCGGCACCGCGCTGCTGACCTTCTCGGGCGACGGCATCGCGTCTTCGGACTATTCATTCACTGCGCGATCCAACTTTATCCTGTCGGGAGGCCCGCCCCCCTCCGCCACTCTCAGCATCACCCTCGCCAATGACAGTGTCGACGAGCCGAACGAGACGCTGACCGTCGGGCTGCAGAACCTGCCGGGCGGCTACCGGGCGGGCACGACCGCCTCGGTCACGATCGTCGACCGGAACCCCACCACGGTGACCCTGGCGGGCGGCGGCACGGTGACGGAGGACGGCGCGAACTCCGCGGACGTCACGGTGACGCTGAGCCGCAACCTGGTGGCCGGGGAGACGGTGACCGTGCCGCTGGCGATCGCGGGCACAGGGATAGCGGCGGGCGACTACACGATCGCGCCGGCGCCGGGATCGAACCTCAACAGGGGCGTGACGCTGAACACCTCCAACCCGCACAGCGCGGCGCAGCCGGCGGTGGTGTTCACGGGCCACGGCACGAACACGGTGCAGGTGGCGACGCTCCGGGTGACGGCGGTGCAGGACTCCACGGACGAGGGTGCGTCGGAGGCGCTCGCCGTGGGCTTCGGCAGCGGCAACCGGGCGGTGACGAGCAGTCTCGACCGCCTCTCGGGCACCGGCACGACCGGCACGACGACGGCGGGCACGGCGACGGTGACGATCACCGACGACGACACGTCGGCGGTTCCGGAGGTCTCGATGGAGCTGCAGACCGGCGAGACCTCGAATCGCAACACCGCCGGGCAGCTGGAGCTTGTCGAGAGCGGGGGCACGGACGGGGCGGTGTTCAACCTGAGTGCGAACAGCGTGCTGGTGTCGACGCTGACGGTGTGCCTGCGCCTGACGGAGACCGGCGGCGACCTGGTGGCCGCGGCGGCGGAGGGCATCCGGACGGCCACGCTGACGAGCAGCGGCAACGCCAACGGCGCCGGCATCTACACCCTCACCTGGTCGGGCGACACGGCTGACGAGCGGAACAGCGTGGTGACGGCGACGCTGTTGGCGCCGGAGACGGTGGGCTGTTCGGCCGCGAACGGGTCCTACACGGTGTCGTCGGCCATGGCGTCCGACGCCGTCCTCATCGAGGACGACGACGCCACGACGGTCGAGCTCACGAGTTCCGACACGAGCATGGCGGAGGGCGACGCCTCGCAGACCGCGACGCTGACGTTCACGCTCGGGCGGCGGCTCCATGCGGGCGAGGTCCTGGTCGTGCCGTTCACGCTGGCGACGACGACGGGCGCGAGATTGCCCGGCCATTCGACGCCGGACTTCGCGGTGACGGCGGCGGGCACGGGGGTGACGATCGCGAGGCCCAACACGGCGACCCCGTCGGTGACCTTCACCGGCCACGGCACGGACACGGTGCGGACCGCGACGGTGACGCTGACGCCGGTGGCGAACCGGGACGACGGCGACACGGCGCGCGAGGAGATCGCGGCGACGCTGGCGACCGAGAGCGTGCTGGGCTCGACCGCGGGCACCGACACGACGGTCGGCGGCGGCGCCATGCGCCACGCGACGAACTTCGCGGTCGACCTGACGCTGGAGGACGACGACGCGCCGGCCGGCGCCAACGAGCTCACGCTCACCCTGTCCTCGGCCTCGGCCCCGGAGGGGAGCGGCGGCACGCGCGACGTCACCGTGACGGTCGCCAAGCCCGCGGGGTCGGCGCGGGTCAGCTACCGGCTGTGCTTCTCCGGCACCGCGACCCTGGACGAGGACGGCGAGCGGGCGCCGGGGGAGGACTACCGGGTCATCAAGTTCAACGGCGGTCAACAGAAGGTGTTCCACGGCGGTCACATGGCGCTGTTCCACACGACGGGGGGCGCGCGCTGCGTCGGCGGCGGTTCCGTCACCTTCCTTGCGGGCGTGGACAGCCACGCCTGGCGGGTCCGGGTGTTCGGCGACGCCGTCAAGGAGAACGACGAGACGGTGGTGGTGACGCTCTCCGAGAGCGGGACCCAGCTGCCGGACGGCTGGTCGATATCCTCCGCGGGCAACCCCGCGACCCACACGATCGCCAACGACGACGCGCCGCACGTCACGCTGCACACCGTGGACCCGGTCGCGGTGGAGGGCAGCAGCACCGACACCGCCGCCATCGAGGTGCGCCTGAGCCACGCGCTCGAGGCCGGCGAGACCCTGACGGTCAATGTGGACACGAGCACCGCCATCTGGAACGGCAGCCTGGGCGGATCTCCGGCGGGCGTCGCCTACTCCAGGCCGTCGACCCGGGAGCACCGGCTGGTGTTCACCGGGCCGAGCGCCCCCGCCAGGGCCCGGCTCGTCCTTGCCGCGCACGCGGGCAGCGTGCAGGGCGACGGCCTCCAGAGCCGCGACCACTTTGCGTTTCTGGCCAGCGTGGAGGGCTATCCCGGCGCCACCCTGGACAGCCTGCAGGCGAGCCGGCAGTTCCTGCAGGTCATCGACAGCGCGTCCGCCGCGGGCCACGGCGTGACCCTGTCGGTGCATTCGTGGCCCGACGGCTCGATACGCGAGATCGGGGAGGGCGGCAAGGCGGTGCTCAAGGTCTCCACCACCGGCGGCAGGCCGGTGCAGGTGACCGTCGCGGTGCAGCCGGTCACCGCGGATTTCGCCGACCTCGGCCGCGCGAGCGAGGGCGGCTACGGCGGCGGCCCGGCGAGCGCGACGGGCTGGGTCGCCTGGCAGGAACGCGACGGGCACCAGGGCCTCGACCTCTACACGGTGACCGCCTTCGAGCAGCCCGCGCCGTCCGTGTACATGCAGATCCCCATCGTCGACGACGGCCAGGCCGAAGGGCCGGAGACCTTCCGTGCGTTCATCTACCGGACGCCGCCCGGCTACAAGGCGGGCGGCGGCCTCGCGGGCACCCGCGTGTCGACCGTCGAGTTCACCATCCCCGCAAACGACGGCGGCCTGCCCCGGAACGCGCCCGCGGTCCAGGTCCCCGCCGCGCAGGTGGCGAACCTGAAGGTGACGAGGGTCGATGCCACCAGCGCCTCGGCGCGCTGGGACGCGGTCGCGCACGCCACCGGCTACGAGGTGGAGTGGGACGCGCTCGACGGCAACGGGCAGTCGATCGCCGCCGGCCTCCACGCCGGCGTGACCGCCACGACGCAGACGATCGAACACCAGGCGCCGGGGGCGGCGTCGCTCAGGGTGACGGTGGCGCCGGAACATGTCGACGGCAACGGCGACACGCAGGTGCTCGCCGGCCTCGCGGCCACGGCGGTGCTCGACCTGTCGACGCAGTCCGGCGCGCAGGCGGATTCGCTCCAGGCGGGCGCGGCGTCCTGCGATCTCGCGTCGGTGAAGGCGGACGTGAACCGCTACATCGGGGAGACGCAGTACGGCACGGCGCATGTGGCGCGCTGGAAGAAGGCGCTGGCCGGTCTGAACCGCGAGACCGGCGGCATGACCGCGGCCGGGGCGCGGCAGATGAAGGCGAAGTATTCGCCGGGCCGCTGGCAGCCGGTGGTCGACGGCCTCGACTGCCTGGAGAAGGCCGCAACGCCGCAGGCGGAGACGCCGGCGGCGGTCCCCGAACTGAGCCTCGCGGCCGGTCCCGCCGTGGACGAGGGCGGCAACGCGGCGTTCACCGTCCATGCCGACCCGGCGCCGGCGGCGGAGCTCACGGTCGCCTTCACCGTCGCCCAGAGCGGCGAGTACCTGGACGCGCCCGGCGCGGGCAGCCGGCAGGTGACCCTGGCGGCGGGCGCGGCGAGCGCCACGCTCGCCATCGCCACGGCCGACGACGAGGCCGATGAGGCCGACGGCTCGGTCGGCGTCACCCTCGACGCCGGCGCGGGCTACACCCTGGCGGCCGGCAAGGCGGCCGCGAAGGTCGCGGTGCGCGACAACGACACGCCGGCGGTGAGCGTGGCGGCGGGCACTGGCGTTACGGAGGGCGATCCGGCCTCGTTCACCCTCACGGCGAACCCGGCGCCGCATGCCGACCTGACGGTGAGCCTCGCGGTGACCCAGAGCGGGGACTTTGCCGCTTCCGGCCAGACCGGCGCGCGGGAGGTCACGATCCCGACCGGGGGCAGCGCGTCCTTCGAGGTCGCGACGGTGAACGACAGCGCGGACGAGCCGGACGGCTCGGTCACGGCAACCGTCGCCGCCGGAACCGGCTACGCGGTGGCGGCCTCGCCGGACGACACGGCCTCGGTGGCGGTGGCGGACGACGACGCGGCGCCGGGGGCGCCCGCACTCGCCATCGGCGATGTGAGGGCCAATGAGGGCGACGGGTTCATGTGGTTCACGGTCACGCTGAGCCCGGCCTCGGACCGTCCGGTATCGGTCGATTACCATACCCGGGAGTCGAACCCGGTCTCGGCGCGCAAGGACAGCGACTTTCTCCAGGTCGATTTCGGGGGGGTCACGTTCAGTCCGGGCGAGACGAGCAAGCGGTTCTGGGTCTACCTGTTCGACGACAACCACGACGAGGACCCGGAGACCTTCGAGGTCGCGCTGTCGCGCCCGACGGGCGGTGCGAGGATCGCCGACGGGGTGGGCGTGGGCACGATCGTCAACGACGACCCGATGCCGGCGGCGTGGCTGGCGCGCTTCGGGCGCACGGTGGCCGAGCAGGCGCTCGACGGCATCGCAAACCGCATCGCGGCGCCGCGCGAGGCCGGCGCCCGGGGCACGCTCGCCGGGCAGGCGCTGAACCTCGGCGGGGGCGGCAGTCCCGATGGGTCCGGCGCGGCGAACGACAATGCGCCCGGGGGCGGTGTTTCCCATGGCGTGTCGCTGGCGCAATCCGATGTGGCCCGCGCCTTCGGCGCTTCCGCCGACCGTTTCGGCGGAGGCCATGGGCCGGATCACGCGCACGGCCTCGGCGAATCCCGCACCATGACCGGTCTTGAGGCGCTGCTGGGCTCCAGCTTCACGGCGACGGGGGAGACCGACGCCACCGGCGGCAGCCTCGCCTTCTGGGGCCGCGCGGCGCAGTCGAGCTTCGACGGCCGCGAGGGCACGTTCTCGCTCGACGGCGAGGCGACCACCGCCATGCTGGGCGCGGACTATGCGCGCGGCAGGTGGCTGGTCGGCATGGCGCTGATGCAGAGCAGCGGCGAGGGCGGCTATGCCGACGCCGGAACCGGGTCGGTGCGCTGCCCGCAGGATCTGGATGCGGAGATGCGGGAGGTCGTGTGCAACGGAGCGGTGCAGGAGGGCAACGGCGACGTGGAGGCGTCGCTGACGGCCGCCGTCCCCTACGCGGCCATCCAGGCGTCCGAGCGCCTCAGGCTCTGGGGCGCGGCGGGCCACGGCACCGGCGAGGTGACGCTCAAGCCGGACGTGGGCGGCTCGCTCAAGTCGGACATCTCCTGGACCATGGCGGCGGCGGGCGCGCGGAGCGACCTGCTGCCCCCGCCGGAGGGCGGCTCCGGTCCCACGCTCGCGCTGACCGCGGACGGGCTCTGGGCGCGGACGAGCTCGGAGAAGACGCACGAGCTGGCGGCGTCGGACTCCGACGTGACCCGGCTCAGGCTCGGTCTTGAGGGCGGCTACGCCATCGCCACCGAGGGCGGCGGCCGGATCGTGCCCAAGATCGAGATCGGCGCGCGCCATGACGGCGGCGACGCGGAGACCGGCTTCGGGGTGGAAGTCGGCGGCGGGCTGGTCTGGAGCGATCCGGGGCTGGGGCTCAGCCTCGACCTCTCGGGCCGCACGCTGGTCTCCCACAGCTCGGACGACCTGGAGGACCGGGGCTTCGCGGCCTCGCTCGCCTTCGATCCGAACCCGGCGACGAAGCGGGGACCGTCCTTCAGCCTGCGCCAGGACTGGGGCGGACAGGCGAGCGGCGGGCTCGACACGCTGTTCCGCGCCGACCCGCTCGCCGACCGCACGGGAAGCGCCGAGCCGGAGAGCCGCTGGCAGGCCGAAGCGGCATACGGCTTCCCGGCCTTCTCGGGGCGGTATGTCGGCAGCCCGCATGTCGGGCTGGGGCTCGCCACGGGTGCCCGCGACTACACGCTCGGCTGGCGGCTCTCGCCGGCGGCGAATGCCAACGCGCCCGATCTCTCCTTCGGCCTCAAGGCCACGCGCCGGGAGAGCGACACGGCGGCGCCGGAGCACACGGTCGGGTTCGAAGTGAACGCCCGTTGGTGAGGCATGGCATGGGCCGATGACCGCGCGCCGGAGCGGAGACCGTTCGATGCGGCCTCCGCTCCGGCGGCGGCGCCCGATCCCGGCGGCTGAGCCGTGGCGCGGCGGGTCGGCGGATGGGACGCGGTGCGGGCCTGGCGCTTCATCCGGGCGAGCAAGGCCTATCGCAACGCCTGGGCGAGGCGCCGCCATCTCTCCGGCCTGCCGGAGCGGGCGCCCTTCCCGGTGCGCCTCCAGACCGCCGCCGATCTCGCCGCCGCGCCCTGGGGCATGGCGGCCTGGGAAGACCCGTATGCGGAACGGCCGCTCGCGCCCTTCTGGATGCATGCCGGGGTGATCGAGGGGCGGGTGACGCGCGATGCGCCGCCGCTGGTCCGGCTCGCGGCCGAGGGCGGGGCGACGCTTGACGGGCTCCGTCTCGCCGACGGCGCTCTGATGCTCCGGATCGAGCGGCCGGGCGTGTCGGTTTCGGTCCGTCTGCCGCGGGGCGCGGCGTTTCCCGACGATGGCGGGCTGCGCCTCGTGCTGGAGCGGGAGGTGGCCGCCATCGAGGACGTCTGGGCGGGGTTCCCGGCCCCTCGATCGGGGCGGGCACGGGGGACGGGGACGGTGAGCTTCTGCTGGCGCTGGAAAGCGAGGCGGAGGGGCTCACGCAGAAGGACTACGCGCTGCGGCTCTGGACGCCGGAGCGGGTCGCGGAAGAGTACTACACCGGCAGCTGGATGCATGAGCGCGTCAAGCGGCGCTTCGCCAGGGCAAGGGCGATCCTGAAGCGGTATCGGGACCTGGCGACGGGCAAGTAGTCCGCGGGCCTCGGCGCGGCCCTCCGATTGCCGGTAAGCGCCGCGTTTTCGTTTCCGATTGAAATCGACACGGAATCCCCGTTCGGCCGCCGAGAACGCAGGTGAGGGTGACGCCGATCCTGCCTGTGTGACGACACCGTCCTCCCCGCCGGATACCCGCACGCCCGGATCGAGACGACTGCCGGTGACGGTCGTCGCCTGGTGCATTCCGTCCTTTCTCGTCCAGGTCTATCGAACGTCACCGTCGCGCTCGCCCGGCCGCCGCGGACGCTCACGCCGGGCGCCGGGCATCCACCGCCGATTCTCAAGAGAGCCACCGCTTCCCGCGCGGGCGCCATAGCCGTGCCGTTGGACGGCTGCCGTGCGGGCCGAATCGTTCCTGCCGACATCCCCCCGCGCCGGACCGCCCGGCGCCTCCATGGAGCGGCAATCCGGTCCCGGCCCGGCCGGGCCGTCCGGCGGCGCATGGACGCGAATTCGCAGTCCCGGCGCCGGTCGGCGGCGATCGGCGCTCGCTGGCGGTCAAACTGAGGGGCGTTTTTCGACTCCCGAAAATCGCCCCTGTCCCTCCCCGCCCTTCTTCGCTCCGATGCCCGCACATGCGCCCCGAGCCCCGGGGCCGGTCGGGACATGCAGCAACGGGAGACGGCAATGACGGACGGGGAGACGATCTATCTGAACACGCGCGCGGCGGCGGCGCATCTGGGGCTGTCGACGCGCACGCTGGACCGCTACCGGGTGTCGGGCGAGGGGCCAGTGTTCCTGCGCTTCGGCGGCCGGGTGCGCTATCTGCGCGAGGACCTCGACGCCTGGGCGAGGACGCGCCGGCGCAAGTCCACCTCCGACGACGGCACCGCGCTTGCAGGGGCGGGCCGGTGAGGGGCGCCGCCGAGAGGACGGTCGCAGAGCCGGCCGGGATGACCCGCACGGAGACCGCCCTGCGGCACGCCGCCGTCGCGGCCCTTGCCGTGACGACAATGCTGGCCGGGCCCGATCTCGCGCTGGCGACCACGGACACGACCTTCGACGCGCCGCTCGACACGGTGCAGGACATCGTCGGCGGCACGGGCGGCCAACTGGCGGCGGCGCTCGCCGTCGGCGCGGCGCTGGTGGGCTCCGTGCTGCGCTTCAACGCCATGCAGCTGATGGGCGCGGTCGGGGTCGGCATCGCCGCGGGCGCCGGCACCGGCATCGTCACCGGCCTCGTCGGCACGGCGATCGTCTGACGGGGCATGCGATGAACGAGAGCGCCCGCCATGCCATCCCGCGCCGGCTCGACGATCCGGAGCGCTGGCTGTTCTGGACCGTTGACGAGGCGGCGGTGCTGATGGGCCCGGCCCTGCTGGGGCTCGCGGCCAACCAGTTCGTCACCGGGCTGGTCGCCGGCATCGGCGGCTGGCTGGTTCTGCGCCGGGTCAAGCGCGGCGGCGGGGCGAACATCGCGCGCTATGCCCTCTACTGGTTCCTGCCGGACTTCGTGCTGCGGCTGAAGGCGACGCCGCCGAGCCATCTCCGGCGGTTCACAGGCTGAGGCGGGGCGATGCGGCGTCTCGATCTCGACAATGCCGTGCGCCGGGTGCGGGATATCCGCCTGGCGCTCGCCGGCCTGCTGGTGCTCTCGATGACGGCCAACCTGGCGCTCACCGTGGGGCTGGCGAACCGCGAGGCGGTGACCGTGCTGCTGCCGGCCGCCGCCGGGCCGGAATGGGCGGTCGGCGGCAGCCGGATGGAGCCCGGTCCCGCGGGAACCCGGTATCTCGAAGACATGGCGCGCACGGTGGCGGTGACGCTGTTGACGCTGACGCCGGAGAACGCCGCCCATGTGCGCCTGGCCGTGGCGCGGATGAGCCACCCCTCGGCAAGGGGCGCGATCGGCGCCTGGGTCGAGGCCGAGGCGGCGCGCATGGCCGGGCGCGATCTCGCCAGCGCCTTCTATCCCGACAGCATCGAGGCCGACCCGGAGCGCCTCACGGTGGAGATCGCGGGCGAGCTGGTCAGCTGGATCGGGCGCGAGGAGGCGGCGCGGGAGGACCGGCGCTACCGGCTCGCCTTCCGCCTCGATGCCGGCCGCATCGGCCTCTTGCGCTTCGAACAGATGGAGGATTGAGAATGACACGGATATACCGGCGGACGCTTGTTGCTGCATGCCTCCTGTTTGCGGGGGCGCTCGCCCTGCCCATGTCGGCCACCGCCATGCAGCTTCTGGAGGCGGTCGACCATGCCGAGTTGTCGGCGGAGGTTTCCGCGACGGAGGTCAACCGCATCGCGCTCCTGGGCGACCGGGCGGTCCGGGTGGTGCGCGCGCCGGACGGGTTTGCGGTCGAGCACGACGCCGCCACCGGCGATCTCTACCTGCGGTTGGTCGAGACGGGCCTCGGGACGGGCGGCCGATACGCGGAGGCGAGCCTCTTCGTCGGCACGGAGAAGGGCTTCACCTACCGGCTGACGCTCACGCCTTCCGACCGGGACGCGGCGCAGATCCTGATCCGCAATGCCGACGCCATGCCGGAAGCGTCGGGCGCCGATGACGGCGACCGGGTAGCGGCAAGCGATCCCCGGATCGGGGTCCGGGGCAGGCCCCACATCACAACACTGGTCAAGCTGGTGCGCGCGGTCGCAAGGCGCGAGGTGCTGCCGGGCTACGGCATCCATGCCGGCGGCGGCTCTTCCGCTGCCGGCCTCAGGCTCATCGAGACCTGGCGGGGCCCGCGGCTTGCGGCGCTCGTGTTCGAGGCCGGCCCGTCCGTGACGACCGGTACGGACGGCGCCGCGGGCCTCGCCGGGACCATCGCCCGGAACATCGGAGCGGGCCGCATCGCCGCGCTCTGGCTGGCCGCATCCGGCAGCGGACCCAAGGGCGGACGCCTGGCGGTGGCGGTTATCGACAACGCAGCCGCGGGAGAGCCGCGATGAATGCGCGGCAGGACAATGCCAGCACGGTCGACTCCGGCGCGGTGCGGCGCCGCCAGCTGCTGCTGTTCTCGGTCATCGCAGCCGTGGCGCTGGTCGCGGTGGCGCTCTGGATGGGCGCCGGCGGCGGCACGGCCCCCGCGCCCCGCAGCGGCATCGAGGCCGGCATCGTCGAGCCCGACATGGCCGAGAAGGTCTGGACCCGGCGCTCCGAGGCCAGGCTCGGCGGCATCGAGCGGCGGCTCAATGACATGGAGCGGGAGGCGAAGGAACTCGAAGGCGAGAATGCCGAGCTCCGGGCGAGGGTGGAGCAGGACGCCGACAATGGCCGCACGGTGATCGACAAGCAGGCCGCCACCATCGCCGACCTCGAACGGCGGTTGCAGGGCGGCGGCCCACAGGCAGGCGCGGCGGCGGATGGCAACGGCACTGCGGCGGGCGGGTATTTCAGCGCGCCGGCGGCAACGCCGTCGGCCGGCCGGAACGGACAGGCGCAATCGCCCGCGCCGGCCCTCACGATCGAGACTTTCGAGCTCGAAGGCGAACCGCACTCCTCGGCGGCAGGCTCGCGCAGCGGTCCCGAACTGGTGGCCGATTCGGTGGCGAAGCCGGTCGGGGCCTGGCTGCCGGCGGGCGCCCATGCCGAGGCGGTGGTGCTGGCCGGCGTCGACGCCTCCGCCGGCATCTCGTCGCAGGGCGATCCCCGCCCGGTGCTGATGCGCATCACCGGCCCCGCATGGACGGCCGCCGAGGACGGCATGGCGCTCAAGGTCGATGTCGACGGCTGCACCGTGACGGGCGCGGCCCATGGCGATCTCTCCTCCGAGAAGGTCTATGTGCGCTTCCGGACCATGACCTGCGCCGGGCCGAAGCCGGGCACGGTGGTCGAGACCCCGGTGGCGGGCTTCGTCGCCGGTTCCGGCAAGACCGGGGTGCGCGGGCCGGTGGTGAGCCGCGAGGGCGCGCTGGTCGAGAAGGCCTTTCTCGCCGGCATGGTCTCCGGCGTCGGCCAGGGCGTCTCCCAGGCCTTCCAGCCGCAGGCGGTGGCCACGGGCGCGGGCGGGGCCGCGGTCGCCAACACCGCGCTCGGCGATATCGGCCGCGCCGGTCTCGGGGCGGGCGCGTCCTCTGCCGGGCAGAAGGTGGCCGACTACATGATCCGCCGCGCCGAGCAGTACCAGCCGGTGATCCAGCTCCAGGCCGGCACGAAGGTGACGCTGGTGTTCCTCGAAGGCGCCCGCATCGACGGCCGCGCCTTGCAGCCCCGGAAGACGCAATCCGACAACGGAGGAAAATGAGATGAGCAAGGGGAAGAATTGCGCGCCGCGCATGATGTCACTGCCGGCCGCCGCGCTCGCCGCGCTGCTGCTGGCGGGCTGCTCGTCGGGCCATGTCGGCGACGACTGGCAGTGCCCGCTGGCGGCGGGCGGATCGTGCGCCAGCGTTGCCGTCGCCGATCCGGCGGTGCCGAAGACGGATGCCGCAGCGGCGAGGGAGCCCGGACAGCCGATCCGGCTGCTGCCGCGCGAATGGCACGCGGACGGAGTCGATACGCGACCGCCGGCGCCCCGATCCTGCCAGGCCGACTGCGGCTTCGATCCCTTCGGATGGCTCGCGCGGCTGTTCGGGACGGAGAACGCCGAGAAGGCGGAAACCGCAACCCCAGCGGCCGAAGCGGCGGTATCGCCGCCGACCGCCCCGGAGCCAGCGGCAGCTTCGGCGGACGACGATCCGAACATTGACGACCTGCGCACGGGCGAGACGGTGGCGCGCATCTGGATCGCGCCCTTCGTCGATGCGGACGGCGTCTACCGCGAGGCCTCCCATGTCCGAGTGGTGCTGGAGCCGGCCGGCTGGAGGCTGAAGTGAGCCCGTCCCCCGGCACGGCGCCCGGACGCTTGCTCGAACTGTTCGAGGGCCCGGAAGCGCCGGGGCCGTGGACGCCGCCGGCGATGCCGGCCGCGCTCCATGCGCTGCTGCCCTGGCGCGCCTTCGACGAGTCGACCGAGCTCTACATCAATGCGGACTCGGTGGGCTTCGTGCTGGAACTGCCGCCCTTCGCCGGCATCGACGCCGAGACCCTGGGCGCGCTCGCCGGCACGCTTGCCGACGCCGCGCCCGAGCGCTGCACGATCCAGGTCCTTCACTGGGCAAGCCCAAGGTTCGGCGCCGCCTTCCGCGCCTGGGCCGAACCGCGCGTCGGAACGGAAGGCGCACTCGCCCGGATGGGCCGGGGGCGCGCCGACCTGCTGGCGCCGGGCGGCTGGCGCCGGCTGCACGAAGGCGGCCCGCCCTTCACCCTCTCCGACTACCGGGTGTTCGTCACCGCCTGCCTCGCCGGCGGGCCGGGCCCGGCCGCGGAGACCGCGCTCGGCGCCTTCCGCCGCGCGCTGGAGGGGACGCTCGCCTCGGCCGGCGCAGCGGCAAGGCGGCTGGAGCCGGATGTGCTGCTGTCATTGGCGGCGGAACTCACCGCGCCCGACATTGCCGGGCGGCACGACGGCGGCACCGAACGCCCGGCCCGGCGCTGGTCGCCCCGGGATCCCCTGCACGAACAGTGCATCGCGCCCGGCCGGGCGCTGACCGTGACCCCGCGCGGCCTCGCCTTCCACGATGCCGAGGGCGAAGACGTGGCGGTGCGGGTGCTCTCGGCGCTCGCCTTCCCCGAAGTCTGGCCGGGCTGGCGCGGCAATGCGCTGATTGGCGATTTCCACCGCGACTTCCTCCAGCCCGGCTGTCCGGTGCTGACCTGCCTCACCGTCGCCACCGGCGACGCCGCCTCGGGCGAGCGGGCCTTCCTCAAGGCGGCCAGGGCGACCCAGCAGGCCGGCACCGGCATCGCCCGCTATCTCCCCGGCCTGCCCGAGAAGGCGCGCGACTGGCAGACGGTCACCGAGCGCCTCAAGGACGGCGAGCGGCTGGTCCGCGCCTGCTACATGGCGGCGGTCTATGCGCCCCTCGATGCCCTCGACGAGGCCGAGCAGGCGGTCCGCGCGATCTATCACGGCCAGGGCTGGCGCGTCGCGGCCGAGCGCTACATGCAGCTGCCCTCCTGGCTCGCCTGCCTGCCCATGGCGTCCGCCGGCGGCCTCGATGCCGATCTCGAACGCATGGGCCGCATGAAGACCCTGCTCACCTCCTCGGCGGTCAATCTCGCGCCGCTGCACGGCGAGTGGCGCGGACAGCCGCAGAGCCCCGACAATCCGCCCGCCCTCTTCCTGATCGGCCGCCGCGGCCAGCCCGCCGGCTGGTCGCCGTTTGCCAACGAGGCCGGCAACTACAATGTCGCCGTCACCGGCAAGTCGGGCTCGGGCAAGTCGGTCCTGATGCAGGAGCTGGTGACGGGCCTGGTCGGCGCCGGCGGCGAGGCCGTGGTGATCGACGACGGGCGGTCCTTCCAGCACACCGCGGAAGCCCTGGACGGCGCGTTCATCGCCTTCGGCAAGGATCCGGCCTGCCTCAATCCCTTCGCCATGATCGACGCCGGAACGGCGAACCGTGACGGCGACTACCGCGAGGAATGCTTCGCCATGCTGGCCGGCGTCATCGGCCGCATGGCGCGGCGAAGGGGCTCGATCGACGACATCGAGGCGGCATTGATCGCCGAGGCCATCGCAAAGGCCTGGGACGAGGGCGGCAACGAAGCCGACCTGGGGACCGTCCGGAAGAACCTCGACGCCCGCGACGACCGCCGGGCGAAGGACATGGCGACCGCGCTCGGTCCCTGGTGTCCGGGCGGGGCGATGGGGCGCCTCTTCGCCGGCTCGCACACGCCGGCGCTCGACCGGGCGCTCACCGTGTTCGAGCTCGCCGAGCTCAAGGGACGGGGCGATCTCCAGGCCGTCGTGCTCATGCTGGTGGTCTTCCTCGCCACCCAGCGCATGTATCACGGCCCCCGCACGCGGGCGAAGGCCATCGTCATCGACGAGGCCTGGGACCTGCTCTCCGGCGAGGACAGCCGGGCGTTCCTGGAGGGCGCCGCGAGACGCGCCCGCAAATATCGCGGCGCGCTGATTACCGGCACGCAGTCGGTCAACGACTATTACGCCAATCCGGCGGCACGGGCGGCCTGGGAGAACTCGGACTGGGTGATCTTTCTCGCCCAGAAGGACGAGTCGGTCGAGCTCCTGAAGCAGGAAAAGCGCATTCATTGCGATCCCGGCATGGAGCGGGCTCTCAAGAGCCTGACCACGGCCGACGGGCGTTATGCCGAGCTGGTGCTGCACGGCCCCGACGGCTGGCGCGTCGCGCGGCTGGTGCTCGACACCTGGTCGGTGGCGCTGTTCTCCTCGCGCGGGCCCGCCTTCGCCGCTGTCGAGCGGCTCAAGGCCAAGGGCCTTTCCACCGTCGAGGCCATCGACCGGCTTGCCGGGGACGGTACGCCTGCCCCTGCCGGCCATTCCGCAACCACCGAACGAAAGGGAGAGAACGCATGACCGTGAACCCTGCCGGCGCGAAGCCGCGGGCGCCGCTCAACTGGCCGGGCGATCCGGAGGGCGTGACGGCCGACGACATCGACTTCGAGGCGCTGGCCCATGTGCTGGCCAATACCTGCCGCCGGGGCGGCTGCTGCCGGCAATACCACTCCATCGCCGCCCATGCGGTGATCGTCTCGGAGGAAATCGCGGCGCTCGACGGGCTCGAAGAGGAGGACCAGCGAACGCTTGCGCTGCACGCGCTGATCGCCGGCGCGGCCTCGGCCTGGCTTCGGGGGCGTCTGCCGGACTCGCAGCGCGCGGCGGAACGCACCGGGAAACTCGCCACCGGGATCGAGACCGCCGTGCGCAAGGCGGCCGGGCTCGATGCCGTGCTGGAAGAGGAACAGGCGGAACTGCTCCGGTTCGTCATGCGCATGGCAGCGGCAACCGAAAGTCGCGACCTTCTGGATGAGCCGGCGGTTGGCGCCGGCGTCGCCTTCCCGCCGCTGAAGCGCCGCATCCGCAGCATCCCGCCCGACAAGGCGGCCGCGGCCTGGCTCGCCCGCTTCCGGGCGCTGGCCGGGCCGGAGGAGGAGCGGCGCGGACGAATCTCCCGAACGGATGAGCCGGGCGAGGCGGATGCCGCGCAAGCCTGACATGGCTGGGCGCGACCCCGGCTGGCCGGTGCTGCTGTCCGCCGTGCTGCTCTCGGGCGCGGTGGCCGCTGCGGTCGCCGCTGCGACGTTGCGCTATGGCGTGGAGCCTGCGCCGCGCATCGCAGGCGTCCGCCTCGCGGAGATCACGGCGGATTACACCGCGCGGGCCGCGACGGAAGGGGCGACGGCGGAGGACGTGCGCGTCTGGGGCGTTGCGCTGGAGACCGCCCTCGATGCTGTGGCGCAGCGTCATGGCGCGGTGCTGCTGCCGGCGCGCGCCGTCGCCGCTGGTGCCCCCGATCTCACACCCGAGGTCGAAGCCGCAGTGGAGCGGCTGCTGGTTCCGGGAGAGGACCGTTGACCGCGGAGCGTCCGATATTCAACCGGCGGGACGACCGGCTGCGCCGCCGCAAGGCCGGTCTTGTCGTGATGGTCGCGCTGGCGATGCTCTGGCTGGCTGCGGCCTCGCGCGTGCATGTCAATGCGAGCTGGTCCGACGAAGCCTGGGGCTACGCGGCATTCCCGTTGTTCGGAACGGAACCGAAGATCGGCGACCGGGTGCTGTTTGAGCCACCCGCTTCCGTCGGGTCTCGCGTGCCGTACATGAAGACCGTGCGCGGGCTTCCCGGCATGGCCGTTACCGTCGATGCGGACAGGACGGTCCATCTCGACGGCGAGCCGGTCGGGCGCGCCAAGACCCATGCGCTGGACGGTCGGCCGCTCGCGGCGCTCGCGCCGGGCGCCATCCCGGACGGCCACTACTTCCTGTACGCCGATCATCGCGACAGCCACGACAGCCGCTATGCCGAAATCGGCCTCGTGCCGCGCGCGCGCATTCTCGGCCGCGCCGTCTCGCTGCCCGACCTGCCCTGGCTCGGCCTGAAGGGACCGCTGGTCGGGCCGGAAGATACCGGCAGCGCGCCGGAGGCAGGGCGATGATGCGCATCGCCGCCATGGTGTTGGCCGCGGTCCTGGCGGCCCTGCCGGTATCGGCGAAGGACCTCGGCGTGCGCGGCGCGACCTGGCCGGTGGCCGAGCCCGACCTGCTGGAAGAGATCGAGGCGCGGCTCGTCGGGATGCAGCGTTCCGGCGATCTGGCGCGGATGGAAGACGAAGCCCGCAGCCGCGCCCGCCGGAAGCTTGAAGAGCCCGAACCGGTGCCGGGCATCGCACCGGCAACCGAGCGACGCAGCCGATTGTTCGATCCAGCCATCGCTGTTGCAAGGGATATCCGCACGCCCGACGGCGCTCTTATCGCGGCGGCCGGCGCAAGGGTCAACCCGCTGGAGCGTCTGCCGCTGACGCGCGACCTGATCTTCCTCGACGGAAGGCGCGCGGCCGAGATCGCCTGGGCGCTCGCCCATGAGCGGCCCGCGAAGATCGTGCTGCTCGCCGGGCGGCCGCTCGACCTGATGCGCCGCCATCGCCGGCCCTTCTTCTTCGACACCGGCGGACGCCTTGCCGCCCGTTTCGCCATCGCGGCGACGCCCACCCTTATCGCGCAGGACGGACAAGTGCTGCGCATCACCGAAGTCCTGGTCGAAGACCCCGGATCGCTATTCGGGGCAGGCCGGGCAGGCCCGCAACCCGAATCGGAGGACTGAGACATGCTGACCGTGAACCGCGCAACCCTGGTCGGCCATGCCGGCCGCGATCCCGAGATCCGCGACCTGAAGAACGGCGGCAGGGCGGCGACCTTCTCGCTCGCCACCGCCGAAAAGTGGACCGACCGCGAGGGCAGGCCCGCCGAAGCCACGGAATGGCACCGGGTGGTGGTTTACGGCGCAGCCGTCGACGCTGTGGAGCGGATGCTGAAGAGAGGCGATGCGGTGCTGGTCGAGGGCCGCATCGCCACCCGAAAATACAGCGACCGAGACGGCGTCGAGCGCAGCCTCACCGAAATCGTCGTCGCCGGACCGCAGGGCATGGTGAACATGCTCGCCCAACGGCGTCCGGCGGATGGCGGTTCGTCGGAGCCCCCGGAATGAGACTTCGTCTCCTCTCCCCGGTCGCCGTCGCGCTCCTGGCCATTCTCTGGTCGGGCCAGGCCGCGGCGCAGTCCTGCACCGGGCGGTTCGTCAACCCGATCTCGGACGTGTGCTGGGAGTGCCTGTTCCCGATCTCGATCGGGCCGCTCACCATCGGCAGTGTCGGCGGCGTGGTCGACACGCCCAATCCCGGCTCGCCGATCTGCTTCTGCGGCTCGCCCATCCCTCGCATCGGCCTCTCCCTCGGGGTGTGGGAGCCGGCACGGCTGGTCGATGTCACCCGGACCCCCTGGTGCTTCCCCAATCTGGGCGGCCTCACCATCGATCCCGGCCTGCCCGCCGCGCGCGGCCGCACCGGGTCGTCGGGCGGCGACGGCGCCAAGGGCTCGGTCTGGCACGCGCATTACTACATGTATCCGCTCTTGAGCTGGATCGGGGTGCTGCTCGATCTCGGCTGCCTGGAGGGCGGCGGGTTCGACATCGCCTGGGTCTCGGAGCTCGACCCGGCCTGGCTCGACGACGAGCTGACCTTCCTGCTGAACCCGGAAGCGGCGCTGTTCGCGAACCTGCCGGCGCAGGCGGCCTGCGCGGCCGACTGCGCGGCGGCCTCGGCCGGGCTGCCGCAGGACGGTCTGTTCTGGTGCGCGGGCTGCCAGGGCGGGATGTATCCGCTGACCGGCAACGTGGCGGCCCATGTCGGCGGGGTGCAGGCCTCGCTGCTCGCGGCCCAGCGGCTGGTCTACCGCCTCCACCGCACCGGGCTCGCCTGGGGCACGTCGGGCTCGGCCGCGCTCTGCGGGCGCTACCCGATGCCGGTGATGAAGAAGAGCCAGTACCGCTGGCAGATGACCCAGCCGGTGCCGGCGACGACGCCGGCGACCGGCTGCAACCCGACCGGGCGCTCCTCGGTGCTCTGGGAATCCCTCCGCGAGCTGCCGGTCTCCGGCGAGAGCTTCGGCTACCTGCTGTTCCGGAAACGCCACTGTTGCCTGCTCTGAACCCGATGAAACGAAACAATCATCAAGACACTGACAAGGCCATGACGATCCGCCTCTCCGCATCCCGAACCGTCCTTCTGCTCACTGCCGCGCTGCTGCTTGGCGCCTGCGCCTGTCCGGTGCGGGCAGATGAGAAACCACAGACGGGGACACCCGAAGCCGATGCATCCCGCCTGGCCGAAGAGGTTCTGCGCAAGGCCGGCAACGACGATCTTGCGGACTGGACCCGCTCGATCATGGACCGCGCGCTCGAACGCGCCGGCGAGGCCGCCAGACAGACGGTCCCCGGACAGTCCCGACCCCTCCCGGCCGAAAGCCATGCGGAAAGCTTCGCGGCCCGACGCCCCGCCTCGGCGGAGGTGCTGATCTTCACCAGCCTGTCGGTTCCGGCGGCGAGCTGGCGGCAATGGGCGCGCGCTGCGGCAGTGCTGGACGCGCCGCTCGTGATGCGCGGCGTCGGCGCGGCGGGGCTTCCGACGACCGCCAGAGCAATCCGTGACCGCCTCGGCGACCGCAATGTCGGCATCGCCATCGACCCGCGCCTGTTCCACCTGTTCGATATCGAACGCGTGCCGGCGGTGGTCGTGGTGCCGGGCGGCGTGCCGGCCTGCGAGAGCCGGGGATGTTCGGATGATCCGACGCCGGATCACGATCTCGTCGCCGGCAATATCGGCCTCGTCTCCGTGCTGGAAGCCATCGCCGCCGAAGGGGAGGCCGGACGCGCGGTTGCGCAAGTCTATCTCGATCGCCTGAGGGGTGACGCGCGATGAGGGGGTGGGCACATTGGCGGACCCGCCTGTTCGGCCTGGTCGTGCTGGCGGCGGTGTTCGGCTTCCTGCTCTGGATCGTGTTCGGCGGCGGCGCCCAAGCCGAGGACCCCAAGGCGGCCGCCCGCGCCATCGGCAATGCGGGGAGCGTAACCGCCGGCGCCATCGCGCGCGACGGCTCGAATGCAGCCACCGTGCCGGGTTACGCCGGCACGAACCTGCCGGAACGCAGCATCGGCGCCGACGACCTGGAGGATGAAGGCCGCGCCCGGCTTGCCGATCCCGACGATCCGGGCGGTCAGGCCGGGCGCAGCGTGATCGAGGGCGTGACGGTCCGGCCCGACGTGCCTGTAACCGACAGCGATCCCGACATCGTGCGCGGCAAGACGGTCGCCGCCGATCCGCGGGCGCCGTCCCATGGCGCGGGCAACCTCGCCTCGGGCAGCATCTGGGACTGCACGGCGGACCTGGCCGACGCCGACCGCGGCGGCGCCTGCGGCGCGGTGCGCTGGTGCGTCGGCGCGGACTGCGACAGCACGCAACCGCAGGCCAATACCGGCTTTGCCGAGGCGACGACGCGGCTCAACATGGCGATGGAGATGGGCGGCGAGGAGTTCGACCGGGAGTCCCTGCGCATTTTCACCGGCAAGCGGCGCGCCTGCCACATCCATTACGGGGGGCTGGCAAACTGCTGCAAGAACACAGGGCTGCTGGTCGGGCTCGCCAACTGCTCGGCCTCCGAACGCGAGCTGGCGAAGGAGCGCAACGCCGGCAACACCCACTATCTCGGCAAATACTGCTCGAAGCGCATCTTCGGCGTCTGCATCCGCCGCTCGCGGGCCTGGTGCGTGTTCTCATCGAAGCTCGGGCGCATCCTGCACCAGCAGGGGCGGCCGCAGCTCGGGATCGGCTGGTCGAGCTGCCGGGGCTTCACCGTGGCGGAGATCGAGCGCATCGACTTCGCGGCCCTCGATCTTTCCGAGTTCACCCAGGACCTGATGGACGGCTCGCGGGAACCGGCGGTGTCGCTGCCCGACGCCGGCGGCACGCAGGCGATCATGAAGGACCGGGTGCGCGACTTCTACGGGCGGCAGCCGTGATGGCGGGTGCCGCGAAACCCGCCCTCCTGCGCGGCCTGACACGCCTCCTCGCGGCGATCGGCGTCTGGGCCGCGCTCGGCGCGTCCGCGGCGGGCGGGGAATGGCGATCCTGGTGTGGGGAGGGTGGATCGGGGGAGTCTGCCTCGGCCTCTGGCGCCTCGCTCGGCTGGCATTTCTACTGCGACCGGGCGGAGGAGCAGCAAGAAGCGGAGCCGGTGCCGACGCAGCCTCCCCCTGCAGAAAACACGCAATCGGCCACGGCCCGCATCCTCGAATTACGCCGCGCTCTCGAAGAGGCCCGCGCGGAGGCGATCCTCGATCCGACGCCGGAGAGGGTGACGGTCTATCTGCGCCTCCAGCAGGAGACCTTGCGGAAGGCGGCGGCGTTCTCCGATGCTTTCCGGCGCACGGTCTGGGCGAGCCCGGAGCTCGACTACACGCTGAAGCGGCCTGTCGGCGCGCTCGCCAAGCAGGTCTGGTCCGACGAGCGGCGCAAGGCCCGCGACGCCGCGCTCGCCCGTCTCGGGGACCGCTACGGGCTGATCTATCTCGGCCATGCCGGCTGCGCGGGCTGCAAGGTCTTCGGGCCCCTGCTGCGCGCCTTCGCGACCCGCCACGGCCTCGACGTGCTCGCCGTCTCGCTCACCGGCGATGCGCTGGAAGGCTGGCCCGAAGCCGTCGCCGACAACGGCAGGGCCGCGAGGCTCGGCCTCGGCGACGCCCCGGTGCCGGCGCTCGTGCTGTTCGACACCGTCACCAGGCGCGTGCAGCCGGTCGGCTTCGGCGTCATGGCCGAGGACGAAATGGCCGAACGGATCTTCGCGCTGACCGCCCTGGAGCCCGGACATGACTATTGAGCGAAATAACAGCGTGACGATCGCCCCGGCGAACAGGGCGGCGGTCTGGATGCTGTCGTCCGTCATGCTGACCGCGGCCTCGTTGACTGCCCTGCCGGCCAAGGCCGACGTGCTCTCGGAGATGAACCGCTTCTGGCAGGGCGCGGCGGTGAACGTGACGGGACCGACCGCCTTCAGCGGCCAGGCCTCGGGCCACTGGACGCTGGGCAATCTCTACCTGCGCGCGCCGGTGCGCTCCGAGCAAATCGCCACCGTCAACCTGCCGAGCTTCCGCGCCGGCTGCGGCGGCATCGACGCCTTTGCGGGCGCGTTCTCGTTCATAAACTCGGACCAGCTGATCGCCTTTGCCCGCGCGGTCGCCCAGAACGCCGCCGGCTTCGCCTTCGAGCTGGCGCTGGAGACCATCTCGCCGGTGATCGCCGAGACCATGTCCAAGCTCCGGGCGCTCGCGCAGTGGGTCAACTCCCAGAACCTCAACAGCTGCGAGACCGCCCAGGCGCTGGTCGGCGCGCTCTGGTCGAAGAACGACCGGGCGAGCGCCTCCATCTGCGCCGCCATCGGGACCAGCCAGGGGATATTCAGCGACTACGCCGCCGCGAAGCATGGCTGCGGGGCGGACGGCAAACGGAACTCGACGCTCGCCAGCGCCTCCGGCCCGATGGCCGAGCAGGTGCCGGTGAACGTCAACTATGCCTGGAAGGCGATCCGTGCGTCGTCCTTCCTCTCCGGAGATGCGCAGCTCGCCGAGTTCGCCATGGCGGTGACCGGCACGTTGATCGTGACCGCGCCCACTTCGGACGGAGACAGCAGCGGACCCCGGGTGCGCATCCTGGAGCCGCTGGCGCTCGACCGGCGGGTGACCGAAGTGCTGATGGAGGGCGGCGGCGCGCTGCCGGTCTATGGCTGCGACACGCCCGACGCGTGCCTCAATCCCACGCTCGGCAGCGTCAACATCCCCGCCGACCGGGGCTTCCGGGCGCGGGTGGCCGAGCTGCTGCGCGACCTGGTCGATGCGGTCAGGAACGATACCGCCCCGCCGGCCGCCGCGCTCGGGCTGGTCAATCTCACCACGCTCCCGGTCTACCGGGTCGCCAACGCGGCGGCCGCCTATCGCGGCGCGGTGGTGGACCAGGAGATGGACGCGCTCGCCGAGGCCGTGGCGCTCGACGTCATGCAGGTCTGGCTCTCCGATCTCCACCGCACGGTCGAGGAACGCGCCGGCACCCTCGACATCGCCGACGGCGAACAGTTGCAGCGCTGGCGGGAGGGACTGCGCCGGAACCGCATCGCGCTCGCGCGGCACCGAAACGAGGGGCTCGCGCGCTTCAACACCGCGCTCGCCGTGGTCGAGAAGCTGCGGCTGATCGAGACCGAGCTCGCCGGGGCGCTCTCGGCCGATCTCCGCGCCGCGCTCGCCTTCGCAAGGGGCGGCGCCGGAGCCGGGTCGCGGTAGGGCCCCTATATATAATGTACGAGCTCTTCACCCTCGGCGGCGGCGCCTACTTGGTCGACCTGCTGAACGCGGTGGCCGCGATCACCGGCGGCGGGGCCTTTGTCGATCTCGCGCAGCTGGCCGGCATTGCCGGACTCGCCTGGGTCCTGTTCCGCACCGCCTTCGGCGGCTCGTGGAAGGACAACGCCAAGTGGATCGGCCTGTTCGTCGCCGTCTGGGGCGCGATGATCGTGCCGAAGGCGACCGTGCGGGTGGTCGACCGACTCGATCCGGCCCTGGCGCCCGCCGTGGTCGCGAACGTCCCCATCGGCCTCGCGCTCTTCGCCTCCGTCACCAGCCAGGTGGGCGACGGGCTGACAAGGCTCACCGAACAGGCATTCGCACTGCCGAACGATCTGGCCTACCGCCGCCACGGGCTGATCTTCGGCGCGCGCCTGGCCGGCAAGGCGACCCGGCTCGAAGTGACCGACGCGGTGTTCGCGAGGAACATCCGCAACTACGCCCGCCAGTGCGTCTTCCCGGCCCTGCTGCTGGGCCACGTCTCGGCGGACGATCTGCGCGAATCCACCGATATCTGGCGGCTGGTGACGGCCACGGGCACGCCCTCGGCCGGGGCCTCGCCCGCGCGCATGGTCGAGTTCGCGACCCGGCAGCCCGCCTCGGGCACGGGGGCTACAACGGTCGACCGCCAGATCGTCACCTGCCGCGACGCGGCGGGCCGGCTCAACGCGCTGTGGAACGCCGAGATCGCCCGCGCCGGCACGGTGTTCGGACGCCGGATCTTCCCCGACGCCCGGACCGAGGCGCTGGCCAGGGCCGAACTGCTCGCGGCCTTGCCCGCCGCGCACGACTTCCTCATAGGGGCCTCGCGCTCGGCCGGCGAGATCATGCGCCAGCAGATGGTGCTGAACGCAGTCCACGACGCCGGGGAGCAATGGGCGGCGGAGGCCGGCAACGCGGCCGCGCTCCGGGCCTACACCGAAGCCCGGGCAGAGGCGCAGACCGTCTCGGCCTACCGCGCGATCGGACGGCAGGCGGAGACCTGGGTGCCGCTCTTGAGGATCGTGTTCGAGTGCCTCTATGTCGGGGCGTTCCCGATGGCGGTGCTGCTCATGCTGACCCCGGCGGGGGCGACCATCTTCCGCTCGTATGTCACCGGCCTGGTCTGGCTCCAGTCCTGGGGCCCGCTCTACGCCGTGCTGCACCGCATCTCCATGGGCGAGGCGGCGGAAAGGATGTCTGCGGCGGCGGCGATGCCGAACGGCGATATCGGCATCTCCCTGGTGGCGCAGGCCGGGATCAGGGCGGTGGCCGCCGATGTCGCGGTGATGTCGGGATATCTGTCGATGTCGGTGCCGTTCCTCGCCGCCGCGCTCGCCTACGGCCTCTCCAAGGCGACGGTGCTGGCCACATCGGTGCTTGCCGTGGGCCAGGACGCGGCAAGCTCGGCGGCGCATGAGGGCACGACCGGCAACCTCTCGCTCGCCAACACCGGCTACGACATCCACCGCTTCGCCACCCTAGAGGGGCGCCAGATCCGCACCTCCGCCCATGTCGATACCGACCGCTATACGGGCTATGCGCCCATGGGTGCGGCGATGACGGTGACGGGGGACGGGACGGCGGTGGCCGATGCCGGCGCCGCCACCAGCCGCCTCCCCGCCGCCGCTGTCCACCTCTCGGAGTCGCTGACGACCCGGTTCGAGCAGCGCGCCGACCATTCGCGTTCCCTCTCGCGGCACTGGTCGGCCGAGGCAGGCACGGCGCGCAATGCCGCTGTCACCGACGCCACCGCGCTGATCGAGCGCTACAGCCACGACGTCTCGACGGGCGAAGCCCATGCCAGGGGCGTTACGGAAAGCGAGAGCAGCCAGGCGCAGGAGCTGGACACGCATCTTGAGCGGATGTCGGAGGCGGCGGGCATCTCGAAGAACCAGATGGCGACGCTGGTGGGCGAGGCGAGGATCGGCGGCAGCTGGAACCTGATCGCAAAGATCGGCGCCGACGGCTCGGCGTCCTGGCGCGGCCAGACCATCGAGAAGGAATCCTGGGACCGCATGCGGGAGTATGCCGGAAGCCACCAGGTGCTCGACCTCTGGTCGAAGGTCTCGGAAGCCTCGCAGCGCTGGTCGACGCAGACCGGAGACAGCGAGCTGGCGAGCCTCGACGAGAGCCTGAGCGCGAACCTCACGCGCATGCGCTCGTTCCAGGAGCGGGCGTCGCTGGCGCGCCAGGAATCGGAGAGCTGGTCGGAGCAGGCAGCGCAGACGAGCGCGAACGTCCGGGCGGTTGGCCGCGATCTGAGCCAACCCTTCTTCGCCTGGCTGTCGGAGCAGCCCGGAATGGACGGACGCCCGATCGGAATGGCTGGCGCCATGCGTATCGGCTCTCCCCAGACGGCGGAGGACGCCGAGCAGCTCCGCGAATACGCCGACGCCTTCGTTGCCGAACACTACCCCGCGCCGGCGGGCCCCGATCCCGCATCGGTCGCAGGCGCCACCGAATACGCCGCGGCCGCCGGGCCGTTGCGCGAAGCCTACGGTCGCGAGACCGCGGCGGCCCATGCCGGCTGGGCGGTGGGTGTGCGGGATCAGGCTGGCGCAGCGGGTGCGCCGCGTCCGGGCGAAACCGGAGCGGCCGCCCGCTCCGAACGGGCGGAGACGAAGACCGACATGATCGTCAGGGGTGCGGCCCGCGAGGCGCGGGAGAGCGTCACGAAGGACGAAACGTTGGAGGGCCGGGCCGGCGTTGCAGTACAGACGCAGAAGCCCTTCGAGGAGCATGCGACGGAGAACCTGCCCTTCATCGGCGGCTGGCTCGCAGGCAAGCTCTTCGGCACCGCGAAGAACGAGACGCCGGACGGGGCCGCGGACGAAACGACGGGGGCCGGCGGGGAGGAATCACCTCCGCCGGCGTCTCCCGAAGACCGGCGGCGGTGGCGCCATGGCGAGTGAGAGAGCCTCAACGATAACGGTCGTCGTCGCGCAGCAGCCGGTCTTCCATGTCGGCAAGATACTGATAGCGGCCGGTGCGCGACGACCACTCGTCGAGGTCTCCGTCGTCGCGGGGAAAGTCATGATCCCCGAACGCGGACCAGTCACGGTGGACGAAGCCGCGCCGGAGCGCCAGCGCGAGAGAGGACGGCACGGTCCAGAGGACGGCAACAAGCCATGCCACGCCGACCGTCTCCATCCCGGCGCCCAGGATGGCTGCCACCGCCGTCCAGAACGCCGCGACCCCGAAACCGCCGAGTACGATGAGGCGCTCGGCCCGGGTCGTCGGCCGTTTCGCCGGTGTGCCGGCAATGTGTCCCTGTGTTCGTGTCATGTTCATGGCCTCCGATCATACCGTCCGGGCGGGAAAAGGGAATCCTCCGGCCCCGTCGTCTTCGCCCCGCCCACCGCCGGCCTTTGCCTCCGGGCGGCGCCGTGCCGGGCGTGCGGCGCCGAAGGCAGGTGCGACGTTCGCCTGTCCGTCTTCGCGCCTGCGGGCGTCGCCCATGAAGGAACGGGACCGTGATCCGGGGCATCGGCGGCAGCACGCTCAGGGGCGGGCAGACGGTCTTCCACGGCATCCGCATGTGGGGCCAGCTGTTCCGGGCAGCCATGCTGTTCGCCGCCTTCACCACCGTGGCGGTGCCGGCCTGGACGCTGTGGCACCGCACCACGGGCGCCGAATGGTACGCCGCGGGCATGGTGACCCTCGCCGAGACCAAGCTCGCGCTCGGCTACGCGCCGGACTCGGGCCAGGAGATCCGGTTCGCCGACGGCACGGTGCGCATCCTCGCCATCCGCGACATCGCCATGTCCGCGCCGGCGCTGGAGGCGCGCGAGCGGATCAGGGCGGAGCTGTTCGCCAGCGCCTGGACGGGCTTCAAGGCGGGCGGCGGGCTGATCGCGCTCTTCCTCGCGGTCTTCTGGTATCGCGGCGTGCAGCTCGGACGCCAGAAGCGCATCAGGGGCGCGGAGCTCGTCACCGCCGCCGAGCTGCACCGCCGGGTGCGGCCGCCGCATCTGCGGATGTTGGACAGGATGCCGGGCGCGGCGCGGCTCCGGCCCTACTCGATCGCCGGCATCCCGTATCCCGAGCGCACCGAGACCCAGCACACGATCGTCTCGGGCACCACGGGTTCGGGCAAGACGGTGCTGATCTCCGACCTTGTGGCGCAGATCCGCGCGCGCGGCGAGCGCTGCGTGATCTACGACAAGATGGGGAGCTACACCGCGACCTTCTTCGACCCGGACCGCGACGTGCTGATGAACCCGCTCGACGCAAGGGCGCCGCGCTGGTCGCCCTTCCTGGAGGCACGCAATCCCCGCGACTTCGACATGATGGCCGCGGCGCTCATTCCCCAGCAGAAGGACACGGTCGATCCCTTCTGGGTGACGGCCGCGCGCCAGCTCTTCGCCAACGGCGCCGGGGTGCTGCGGGAGAAGGGGGTGACGGACAACAAGGTCTTGGTCGACCACCTGCTCAAGACCGATCTCACCGCGCTGGCCCAGGCGATGGAGGACACGGTCGCGCAGTCCATCGTCGATCCCGAGAACCCGAAGACCGCGCTCTCGGTGCGCGCCATGCTGACCGCCAATCTCGCCGCCTTCGAGTTCCTGCCCGACGAGGGAACGCCGTTCTCGATCCGCGAGTGGATCTCCCACGAGGACCGCGACGGGTTCCTGTTCCTCACGTCCAGGGGCGACCAGCATGCGTCCTTGCGCGGGCTCATATCCACCTGGCTGGAGATCGCGGTCAACGCGATGTTGTCGCTGGCGCAAAGCGACGGCCGGCGCATCTGGGTGATCCTCGACGAGCTGCCGACGCTGCACCAGGTGCCGAGCCTGCAACCGGGCCTTGCCGAGTCGCGCCAGTTCGGCGGCTGCTTCGTGCTGGGCGTCCAGGTCGCCTCGGCCTTGCGCGACCTCTATGGCAGGAACGGCGCCGAGACCATCTCGGGCCTCTGCGGCACCCGCGCGGTGCTGGCCGCGCCCGACCGGGACACCGCGCAATGGTCGGCCGACAGCCTCGGGCGCAGCGAGATCGAGGAGGTGGCGGAAGGGTATTCCTACGGCGCCAACACCATCCGCGACGGGGTGTCGCTCACGCCGCGCCGCGAGCTCCGGTCCCTGGCGCTGCCGTCCGAGATCATGCGGCTCGCCAACCTGGAGGGGTATCTCAAGTTCCCCGGCCCGTTTCCGGTCGCCGCCATCCGCCTGAACTACGTCGCCCGGCCGAAGACGGCGGCGCGGTTCGTGGCGCGCGAGGACAACGGCACGGTGGATGCCGGCGTCGGCGGGGCACCGGAAGACGCGGACGCCGCGCCTTGCGGCGACGACGCCATGACGATCCCGGACCCGGCCGAAGCAAGCGAACCCGGCGGTCCGGCGCTGCCGGCGCCCGAGGACGGGCCGGGTCCCGCCCCGCACCAGGGCGAGCTCGACCTTTCGTTACAGCCGGAAGCGGCCGGGAGCGCGGAAACGGAGGCCAACGGGCAGACGTCCCCGTCCGATCCCGCGCCGGAAGACGGCCCGCCCGAAGACAAGGCGGAGGAGGCGGCGGCGCCGGAGACCGGCGGCGACCGGCAGGACCCGCCCGCCGGAAGGCCGGCAGCGGGAGACGGGGAGGCCGCAGCCCCCGACGCAGGCCGCGTCTCCGACTGGGCCTGACATGCTCTCCATCGGGGCGCTCGCCTCGGCCGCCCAGGGCGCCAGCTACTATGAGCGCGACGGCTATTACGCGAAGGACGATCCCGAGCACCGCGAGGCGAGCGCCTGGGCCGGCAGGGGGGCGGAAGAGCTCGGGCTGAAGGGTCCGGTCGATCCCGCTGCCTTCCGCGCCGTGCTCGAAGGCAAGGTGCCGGACGGCTCCGGCACCGAGCTCGGCCGGCGCGGCAAGGACGGCGAACGCCTCCACCGCCCCGGCCGCGACCTCACCTTCTCGGCGCCCAAGTCGGTCTCCATCGCAGCCCTGGTCGGCGGCGACGGGCGCATCATCGATGTCCACGACCGGGCCGTCGCGGCATCGCTCGCCTGGGTCGAGAGGAACGCCGCCGAGACCCGCATGAAGGATCCGGATACGGGGAGAATGATACGCGCCGGCAACCAGAAGATCGTCGCCGCCACCTTCCGGCACGACACCTCGCGCAACCTCGACCCCCAGCTCCACACCCATGCCGTGCTCGCCAACATGGTCCGGGGCGAGGACGGCAAGTGGCGCTCCATGGCCAACGAGAAGCTCTACGGCTCGAAGATGCTGCTGGGGGCGCTCTACCGGGCGGAGCTCGCCCGGGGTCTCGGGGGTCTCGGTTACGGCATCGAGAAGACCCATGCCGACGGGCGCTTCGAGATCGCGGGGGTTCCCCGGGAGGCGATCGCGGCGTTCTCGAGCCGCCGCGCCGAGATCGAGGCGGCGATGGAAGAGCGCGGGCTCGGCGTCTCCGCCGACAATCCGCGCATTGCCGAGCGCGCGGCATTGATGACGCGGGCGAAGAAGCGCGACATCGACCGGGGCGAGCTCCGGGGTGTGTGGCAGCGCCAGGCGGCCGATCTCGGCTTCGACGCCAAGACTCCGGTCGTCGAGGCCATGGAACGGTCCGCTGCGCCGGAACCGGCCTCCGCGGCGGTCAGGACAGCCGGGATCGGGACACAGACGGAACTGCCGTTGGACAGTGCGGCGCAGGCGCCGGGCCGCGATGCAACCGCCGAAGCCGCACCGCCCTCGCCGGCCGCGGGGGCGGTGGCCTGGGCGCTGGCGCATCTCTCCGAACGCGCGGCGGTGTTCCGGCGCACCGACCTGCTGACCGCCGCGCTGGTCCACGCGCCGGGCGCGGTCATGGTCGGTGACGTCGAACGGGAAGTCGCGGCGCTGGAGAAGGCGGGCGCGCTGCACGCCGTCGACCTGCCCGGCGCCGAGGACTCGCTGGCGACGGAGAAGACCGCCGGCGAGGAGCGCGAGGCGGTGGCCCTGATGCAGGCCGGCCGGGACCGCGGCCGAGCCCCGATGCGGGGCTGGCAGGTGCAGGCGCATCTCAACAAGGGCCCGCTCACGGCCGGCCAGAAGGCGGCCGTCAAGCTCATTCTCGGCGCGAAGGACCGGACGGTGGGCGTCCAGGGCTATGCCGGCACGGGGAAGACCACCATGCTGAACCGGGCGCGGACACTCGCGGAGAAGAAGGGCTGGCGCATGGCGGGCCTGGCGCCCTCGGCTTCGGCCGCGCAGACGCTCGCTTCCGAAGCCGGGATCGGGAGCGAGACCCTGCAGCGCTTCCTCGCCCGCAATGCCGGCGTCGCCGAAGGCAGGCTCACGAAGAAAGGCGCGAAGGAGATGCGCGCGGCCTTCGCGAAGACCATCCTGGTGGTCGACGAGGGCTCGCTCGCCTCCACCGTCCAGGCGAGGGACCTGCTGCGCATTGCGAACGAACTGCGCATTCCCCGCCTGGTGCTGGTGGGCGACGCCAAGCAGCTCGACGCGGTGGATGCCGGCAAGCCCTTCGCCCAGCTCCAGGCCGCCGGCATGCGGACCGCGGTGATGGACGAGATCATGCGCCAGCGCGATCCGGCCCTGAAACAGGCCGTCGAGGCGAGTCTCGCGGGCGATATCGAAAAGGCGTTCGCGAAGCTCGGCAGCAACGTCGCCGAGGTGAAGCCCGACAATATCGCCGGAGCGGTGGCCGCCCGATGGCTTGCTCTCACCGACGAGGCGCGCGCCAACACCGGCGTGATGGCGCCGTCGCACGCGCTCCGCCAGCAGATCAACGGCCATATCCGCGAGCGCCTCGCCCGCGAGGGCCGCATCCACGGGCCCGTCCTCGAGTCCGAACGGCTGGTCTCGAAAGGCTATACCAATGCGGAGAAGGTGCTCGCCGGCAACTACGCCATGGGCGATGTGGTGGCGTTCCACCGCCCCTACAAGCGGATCGGCGTCGAGAAGGGCGACGAACGCCGCGTCACGGGTATCGATTACCGGGCGAACGAGGTGCTGCTCGATGACGGCAGTGGCGGAACGGTTGCCTGGAAGCCGGAGGAGATCGGCGGGCGCCGGGGCGGCAGCGAGGTCTACCGGGCCGAGGAGATCGAGCTGCGGGCCGGCGACCGCATCCGCTGGACCCGCAACGATGCCGGCCTCGGGCTGGTCAACAGCCGGACGGCGGAGGTGCTGAAGGTCGCGGACGGGCGGGTGACCTTCCGCCTGGAGGACGGCAAGACGCTGGAGTTGGGGAAGGGAGACCCGCAGCTGCGCCATCTCGACCATGCCTGGGCGTCCACCGTGCATGCCTTCCAGGGCCGTACGGTGGACAATGTGATCGCCGCGATGGAGGCGAGGCATCCGCATCTCACCACCCAGAAGAGCTTCTATGTCGAGATCAGCCGCGCCCGCGAGCGGGCCGAGCTGGTCACTGACGACGCGGCCGACCTCCGCGCCCAGCTCGAAGCGGTCACCGGCGAGCGCGTCGCGGCGCTCGAAGGCATCGGCGAGATGAAGCGCGAGGCGCCCGACAGGGCTGCGGACGCAGCCTGGAGCGTGGAGCGGCCGGCGGATCGGGGCTCCGGTTCGGGCACGGCGAAGGATCGCGAGACCGGAAACACGCCGTCCAGGACGCCAGCGAAGGAACCGGAGGTGCCGGTCCGCGAGCGCGGCGGCATGGACCTCGAATTGTGACGATGCCGCCTTGCGCGCGCCGTATCCGGGGCGGCCGCAAGGCGCGTGGAAAACGCCGATGAGGGGCTGTAGAGGAGCCGGGGGATGAGCGAAGACGACCGCAACGAGGCCTCCGGCGGCGAGAACGCGGCCGACAAGGCGGGCGATGTCCGCAAGACACGGGGCATCCGCTTCTCGGAATCGGAGTGGGAAGAGGTCAAACGCGCCGCCCTGGCCCATGACAAGCCGGCCGCCGAGTTCGTCCGCGAGCGCATCCTCGCGCTCGCGCGGAACCCCGAGGAGGCGGATCGGGGGCCGGAGAGCGCCGAGCCGGCCCCGGTTGCGGCCTCGATGGCGCCGCTGATCGAGCGGATGTTCCGCTACACCTGGTTCCTGGCGACCGAAAGGCGCGACGCAATGGCCCGCGAAGGGCGCGGGGACGAGCTCGACAAGCTGGTCGCCGAGGCCCGGGCGTTCCAGGACTCGCTGCGCCGGGGCGCGGCGGACTGAGCCGGACAGGCGCCGGCCACGATCCGCGCGGTGAGCGCGCGCACGCGCTCGGCGCCGGGGGTCACCATGCGATGCCACGAATGGACTGCGGCGCGCAAATGCGCGCAAGCGTCGTTTGCTTTCGTGTTCCGTGTTTGGTACCAGTCGCTTGGAATGGGTCGTGCGCTCTCCTTCGGAGAGTCCGCATCCGGTGTTTTTTGCAGTCCGGAGGGACGGTCATGGGTTCTGTGCGAGAGGCGTGGGCGGCGGTTGCGGCTGCCGCGGGCGAGGTCCGGGATCGGGGCTTGACAAGTGTCCTTGAGGCTCCCGTTATAATCAGCCGGATCGCCGGATCGCCGGATCGCCGGATCGCCGGATCGCCGGATCGCCGGATCGCCGGATCGCCGGATCGCCGGATCGCCGGATCGCCGGATCGCCGGATCGCCGGATCGCGATCGCCGGATCGCCGATCGCCGGATCGCCGGATCGCCGGATCGCCCCACCTGCGTGCGCGTTCCGGCCATGATCGGGGCCGCATGGCGGCGGCTCCTCCGTCGGACACCCTCTCCATCCTCCCCGCCTGAGTCTTCCGGTCTCGCCGCTGCGGGCGGTCTGCGCCGGGCCGCCGCCGCCGGCCTGCTCGGCCTGCCGCTGGCGTTCGGTCTCGCCGGCGCGGCGCAGGCCTACGAGGGCATCACGATCTCGGCGCCCCCGGACGCGCCAGAGGGACATTCGGGCCTGACGAACCAGACCTTCGAGGTGCGCCTTACCGGACCGGTCTCGGGCGACGTCAACTACAAGGTCTGCTTTTCCGGCACGGCCACGTACGCGGACGACTACAATCCCACGCTCGGTGGGACCCAGCAGTCCTCCAATTGCGTCAACGGCCGCATCGGCAGGGGGCGGACGACTCCTGACAGCGCCATCGGCATCGCCGTGGTCGGCGACGAGATTTCGGAAAGCGGAAGATGGCGCGGCGAGTACGGCGAGACGGTGACCGCGCACCTGACCCTTGTCGGCGCGCAGCCGTGGGACCTTGACGGCCGCCGCGCCCACACGGTCACCCACACCATCCTGAACGACGACGTGGCCGTGAGTTTCCGGCAGGCCAACTACGAAGGCCGCGAAGGGAAGCGGCTCCGCATCCAGGTCGACCTGGTGGAAAGCACCCAAGGATACCCATGGAACGTCACGGTCCCGTTCACGTATACCCGGGGAACGGCGTCGTCCGGCGACTACGACGCCTCGCGGACCTCGCTGACCTTCCGGCGCGGCGAGATCACGCAGGACCTGTACGTCGACCTGACCGACGACAGCAGCTTCGACAGTGGCGAGACGTTCACCATCGATTTGGACACGGCCAGCTTTCCGACCGGCATGTATGACAGCGGCATTGCGCGAGCACGGGTGACCATCAAGGACAACGACTACAGCATCAGCGCGAGTTCCAGCTCCCATGCAGCCCGGGAGGACGCGGGGGGCGTCAGCATCCCGGTGACCATCAGCCCCGCGCAGGAGCGCACGGTGGGCGTGCGCGTCGGTTTCACCGACATTAACGCTTCCCGCGGCCAGGACTACCTGAGAAAGCATCACAGCTTCCCGGACGACATCCTGACCTTCCATCCCGGGGAGACCGCGAAGTGGATCTTCGTCCCGGTCGTCAACGACGGCGCCTTCGAGCAAAACGAGCTGTTCAAGGTGACGCTGACACAGACGGTCGGAGCGACGGATCCGGAAACCGTGGATATCATCATCAAGGATCATCGGCCAGGCGACGGCGAATACACCAGCAAGCTGATCCTCGAACGGACCAGCCGGGACACCGTCTCGGAGGGGCAGAGCGCGACGTTCAGGCTCACGATGCATCCGGCTGTGCAGGAAGGCTCCACCGTCGCGGTGCTGCTGTCGCAGTCGGCCGACGACGGCGTGCGGGCGAACTGGATCGCCGGTGCGCCGGAGACGCACGCGCACTACAAGACCGTCAGTTTCGCCCGAGGGGAAAGCGTGAAGACCCTGACGGTGCCGATCCGGAGCGACAGGCGCGACACCAACGGCACGCTCACCGTGGCGGCGATGGCGCCGGGCGACCACCCCGCCAGCACCGGCCCCTACACCGCGCGCGGGCAGAAAGTGGTCGCGAAGGTGCGCATCCTGGACACCACGGCGGACGGCAACCCCCACAGCAGCCCCCAGCAGACGGCCGCGGTCGAGGTCCCCTCCACGGCGGTGACCAACCTGCAGGTGACGGCGGTTGACGGGAACACGGCGAAGGCGACGTGGGACGCGGTTCCGCACGCCACCGGCTACGAGGTGGAGTGGGACGCGCTCGACGGCAACGGGCAGTCGATCGCCGCCGGCCTCCACGCCGGCGTGACCGGCACGACGCAGACGATCGAACACCAGGCGCCGGGGGCGGCGTCGCTCAGGGTGACGGTGGCGCCGGAACATGTCGACGGCAACGGCGACACGCAGGTGCTCGCCGGCCTCGCGGCCACGGCGGTGCTCGACCTGTCGACGCCGCAGTCCGCGCAGGCGGATTCGCTCCAGGCGGGCGCGGCGTCCTGCGACCTGGCGTCGGTGAAGGCGGACGTGAACCGCTACATCCTGGAGACGCAGTACGGCACGGCGCATGTGGCGCGCTGGAAGAAGGCGCTGGCCGGTCTGAACCGCGAGACCGGCGGCATGACCGCGGCCGGGGCGCGGCAGATGAAGGCGAAGTACTCGCCGAACCGCTGGGACCCGGTGGTGGACGCGCTGCAGTGCATCGAGGGCGCGGCCGACGAGACCCCGGCCCCGGCCGATCCGGTGGTGAGCGTCACGGGTGGCGGTGCGGTCACCGAGGGCGGCGATGCGGTCTTCACGGTCATGGCGACCCCCGCCCCTGCGGCGGACCTCGACGTGACGGTCGCCGTCTCTGACGACGCCACGGCCGACTTCCTCGCCTCGGGCGACGAGGGGACCCGGACGGTCACCATCCTCGCGGGACAGGCGTCGGCCACGCTGAGGCTCCCCACCGTCAACGACGCCACGGACGAGCCGGACGGATCGGTGAGCGCGATCCTGCAGCCCGGAACGGGCCACGCGGTCGCGGACCCGCCGGCAGACGCGGCCAAGGTCCTGGTCTCGGACGACGACGACCCGGCCCCGGCCGATCCCGTCGTGAGCGTCTCGGGCGGCGGCGCGGTCACCGAGGGCGGCGACGCGGTCTTCACGGTCGCGGCCAGCCCCGCCCCTGCGGCGGACCTCGACGTGACGGTCGCCGTCTCTGACGACGCTACGGCCGACTTCCTCGCCGCGGGCGACGAGGGGACCCGCACGGTCACCATCCTCGCGGGACAGGCGTCGGCCACGCTGACGCTCCCCACCGTGAACGACGCCGCAGACGAGCCGGACGGATCGGTGGGCGCGGCCCTGCAGTCCGGAACGGGCTATGCGGTGGCGGATCCGCCGGCAGACGCGGCCACGGTCGCGGTCTCGGACGACGATGTCGCGGCGACGGGCGTGCCGACGCTCTCGGTGAACGACGTCGAGGTGAAGGAGGGTCCGTACCGGCGGGTCGAGTTCACGGTGACGCTCAGCAGGGCGTTGGAGAAGGGCGCCTGGTTCTACTACCGGGTGCGGGAGTCGAGCCCGGTGTCGGCGAAGCGGGGCGTGGACTTTTCGGCCTCTACCGGAAAGAAATTTGCGTCCATAAGGCCGGGCGCGACCGAGCACCGGATCATGGCGGCCCTGGTGATCGACGACAGCCACGACGAGGACCCGGAGACCTTCGAGATCGTACTCTCGGACGCGAACGGCGCGGCGATCGCGGACGGGGTGGGCGTGGC